>NZ_PDWW01000038.1 GCF_010093445.1 Pseudoxanthomonas japonensis
CTGCCAGCGATCCCACATCAGTGCCTTCTCGGTGTCGGTGTAGTAGAGCCTCTTCCTGCGCTTCATTCGCAACACTCCTGCTGCCTATGCAGCTATCCGTGTGTTGCGTCGATCATATGAATCCGCGACCCAAAGCGGACATCAACCGCTGCAACCCCCACAACAAACAGAAGGGACCAGCACGATGTTCTCTGGTCCGAGGTGATATCCCGCTCTGGAGAATGCCAGTAGCAGTTCAGCGGCGAGCGCACTGGTCGCGCAGCGCAGGTTTCCTGTCACTACGTCGCGGTCGAAAAGTATGGCCGGATCGAGGTCCAGCAGTTGGTGAGCCAGCAGGCCGAGGTCGACGGGAATGTTGCCTGAGCGGATTACGTATTCCATCGCACGGCTCCTTGGACGCGTCGCCTGCTGCGACGACGCGTCGAATGCGGACTTGGCTTACTTGGTGACGACCAGCTTGCCCTTCATCAGGGTGGAGTGGCCGGGGAAGCTGCAGAAGAAGCTGTAGTCGCCGCCGGCGGTGAGCTTCTTGCCGGGGAAGGTGATCTTGGTCTTCTGGCCGCCGCCGATCAGCGAGGTATGCGCGACCACGCGCGCGTCGCCAGCCTGCACGTAGGCGCCGGCCGCACCGGCCTTCATGCCGTCGCGGGCGACGGCGGCCAGGTCAGCGGTCTTCGAGACGACGATGTTGTGGCCCATCGCGGTGACCGGCAGCTTGCCGCTGTGGGTCAGTTCGATGGTGATGGTCGGGCAGCTGGCGGAGACGGTGGCCTCCTTAAGGTCGAACTTCATGGCGTCGTCGCCCTTGAGGCTGACGGTGCAGTTGCCGGCCGCCTGCGCCATGCCGGCGGCGCTGAGCAGGGCGATGGTGGCGAAGGTGCGGGAGAGCTTCATGGTGGAACTCCTTGGGGAAATCGTCGGATGAGGGAGGGGTGTGGGTGCCATGTCATCACGGCCCGGCAAGCAGCGCCTTGACCTGGATCAGGAAGACCGGATCGGCAGCGGCGCCGTTCACCTCGCTGCGGGCGCGGACGCGACCCTCGGCATCCAGCAGCACCAGCACGCTGGTGTGGTTGATGCTGCCGTCCTCGCGGAAGCGGTAGCGCACGTCCAGCACGCTGGCGATGGCACGCACGTCGTTGTCGGCGGGGGTCAGGAACTGCCAGCCGTCCGGCGCGCGATGGCGCTTCGCCACTTCGCGCATCGCGGCGGGGGTGTCGCGGGCCGGGTCCAGGCTGACCATGACCACGCCCAAGCGCCGGCGTTCGTCCGGCGTCAGCTGCTTCTGCACGCTCTTGGCGTTCTCCAGTATCAGCGGGCACATCAGGTGGCAGTGCGTGTAGAACATCGACACCACGCGGGCTTGGCCGCGCAGCGACGACCAGGCGACGGGGTGGCCGTCGGCATCCTGCGTGGCCGCCGGCAGGTGGTAGACCGAATCGCCCGGCAGCGACTGGGCGTGCAGCGGTGCCGCCATGGCCAGCAGGGCGGAGAGGAACAGGGAAGGCATCTTCATGGTGTGCTCCTTGCACAGCGGAAACCGAGGTTGCCCAGCGTGGCCGCGGGTTGCAGCGCCGACAGCAGGACGAAGCGCTTGACCACGCCGTAATCGCCGGGATCGTTGAAGCTCATCGCGGTGGCGCCGCAGTAGCGCAACGCCTCGCCGTCCTGCTGGCCACGACGGTCGCCGTCGCCGAGCAGCGAGGCGACGTCCTCGCTCCATTCCCAGTGCGCGCCATGCAGGCCGCGGATGCCGTAGGCGTTCGCCGGTGCGCCGGGCGCGGCATCGATCGCATGCGGCGTGCCGTCGTTGACCTGGCGCATCCGCCACGCCGCATCGTTGCGCGCATCACGGCGCGTGGCATCGGCCGCTGCGGCGTACTCCCATTCGACGAAGCGTGGCAGGCGTGCCTGCTGGGCGCGGCAATAGGCATCGGCGGCGTACCAGTTCACGTGCACGACCGGGGCGTCGAGGTCGACGTTGTCGCCGGGCGTGTCGGCACTGGCCCACTGGCCCAGGTAGCCCGGGCTGGCGAACACCGCGGGAATGCGGTCGCGGCGCCACTGCGGCTGTTGTTCGAGGAACGCGGAAAAATCGCGGTTGCTGACGGGGTTCTCCATCAGCGAGAACGAGGCCACCCGCACCACGCGGGTGGTCTCTTCGAAACGCACGGAAGAACGGAAGTCGCCGCCCTCGACCAGCCGGTACGCGTTGCCGGCATCGCCGGCGACCGCGAAGGCGGGTGCCAGCGCGAGCGCAAGGAGCAGGGTGGTCGGGGGCAGCGTCCGTGTCATCCGTTCCTCACTTCCCGGCCGCCGGCTTGGCTTCCGGATACTCGATGTCGTGCTGCTGGCCCGTGTAGATGTCCGGGTTCTTCGCGCCCTCGACCTTGAGGATGCCCAGCGAGCCCTTGTGGAACGTGCGGAAGATGCTGTGGTCGACCAGCACGAAGTTGCCGGGCACGTCCGCCTTGAACTCGACCATGGCCGAACCGCCGGCCGGGATCAGCGTGGTCTGCACGTTCTCCTGGTACTTGCTGCCACCCTCGGTATAGACCTTGTCGAAGATCTCGCCGATCACGTGGAAGCTGGAGACCAGGTTCGGGCCGCCGTTGCCGACGAACATGCGGATCGTCTCGCCCGCCTTGGCCGTCAGCGCGTTGTCGCCCTGCAGTGCATCGACCGAACCGTTGAACACCACGTAGGTCGGATGCTCGTCGATGGCCTTTTCCAGGCTGAAGGGCTGCAGGCCCGGCTCGCCGTACGCGCCCTCGGTGTAGAAGTCGCCCTGCACCACGTAGAACTCCTTGTCGACCGGCGGCAGGCCTTCTTCCGGTTCCACCAGGATCAGGCCGTACATGCCGTTGGCGATGTGCATGCCGACCGGTGCCATCGCGCAGTGGTAGATGTACAGGCCCGGATTCAGCGCCTTGAACGAGAACTGCGTTTCCTTGCCCGGCAGGGTGAACGTGGCCTCGGCACCGCCGCCCTGGCCGGTGACGGCATGCAGGTCGATGTTGTGCGACATGTGCGAGTCATGGCGGTTCTTCAGCTTGAACTCCACCGTGTCGCCCTTGCGCACGCGGATGAAGCTGCCCGGCACGGTGCCGCCGAACGTCCAGAAGTTGTAGGTCACGCCGTCGGCCATGCGCATGTCCTTCTCGATCATTTCCAGATCGACGACGACGTGGGCGGGCGTCTTGCGCGTGATCGGCGGCGGCACCATCGGCGGCGCCGTGAGCACGGCGTGGATCGTTTCGCCGGCGGGGGTGATCTTGCCACCCTCGGCGAAGGCGGGGCCGGCGAACAGCGCGGCGAGGGCGCAGGCGAGCAGGGACGGGTAAAGGCGTTTCATGGGGTTTCCTTCGATGGCTCTCGGTGGGTGTGTGGCCATGGTGGAAACGCGACGGAAGCGCGACGTTGATCTCGATCAATCCGACGGGGTCGGACGCAGGGATTAGTGCGCGGGCTTGACCAAAGTCAAGCGTCGCCATGCCTGCGACAACGCGTCGCATCTGCACTCCAGGGTGCGTCGCGAGAATGGCCGCATCACACGTGGAGAGGCGTCATGAACCGTCATCTGTTGACCGTCGCCCTGCTGGGCGCACTCGCGAACATGCCACTGGCGCACGCGGACGACGCGCACGCCGCGATGCACGCCGACACGATGGCGACGACCACGCTGGACGGCATCGTCGTGGTCGGCGTCGCGCCCGCGATGGCGACCACCTTCATCACCGACCCCAAGCTGCCGCGCCAGCCGGTGCCGGCCAGCGACGGTGCGGACTACCTGAAGACGATTCCCGGTTTCGCCACGCTGCGCAGCGGCGGCACCAACGGCGATCCGGTGCTGCGCGGCATGTTCGGCTCGCGCATCAACCTGATGACCAACGACGGCGCGATGAGCGGCGCCTGCCCGTCGCGCATGGACAATGCGCTGTCCTACATCGCGCCGGAAACCTACGACCGCCTGATCGTCATCAAAGGGCCGCAGACGGTGCTGTGGGGCGGCGGTGCATCCGCCGGCACGGTGCGCTTCGAGCGCGAAATCCCGTACTTCGCCGAGCCCGGCGTGCAGGCCTCCGGCAGTGCGCTGGTGGGCAGCGGCAACCGCAACGACCAGGTGCTCGACATCAGCGCCGGTACGCCGCGCGGCTATGCGCGCGTATCCGCCAACCGCTCCGAAGCCGACGACTACGAGGACGGCAACGGCGACGTGGTGCCGTCGGCATGGAAGAAGTGGAACGCCGACGCCGCGCTCGGCTGGACGCTGGACGAGGACACGGTGCTGGAACTCAGCGCCGGCACCGGCGACGCGCAGGCGCGCTACGCCGGTCGTGGCATGGATGGTGCGCAGTTCAGGCGCGACAGCCTGGGCGTGCGCTTCGAGAAGAAGCGCATCGGCGGCGTGCTCGATGCCGTGGTGGCCAACGTCTACCAGAACGACGTGGACCACGTGATGGACAACTACACGCTGCGCGATCCGGACCCGGCCGGCAGCATGCCCATGCCGATGGCCAGCAACGTTGCGCACCGCACGCGCGGTGGCCGCGTGGCGACCACGTGGCAGGCGGATCGTTGGGAGGTGACGGCCGGCGCCGACCTGCGTGCGAGCCGGCACAGCCAGCGCAGTGCGTCGGGTCGTGGCGCCTACCGCGCGCTGCCGTGGACGGTCGATGCGAAGTTCCAGACCTGGGGCGTGTTCGCCGAGTCGCACTGGCACATCACCGACACCCATCACCTGATGAGCGGTGTGCGCCTCGATCGCGCCAGGGTGGAAGACCTGCGCCTGCGTACCGGCGGCATGATGCCGATGCCGAATCCCACCGCCGGCATGGCACGCGAGGAGTCGCTGCCCAGCGCGTTCGTGCGCTACGAGTACGACATGGGCGGTCGCTGGGGCGCCTACGCCGGCCTCGGCCACACCCAGCGGATGCCCGACTACTGGGAACTGTTCTCGCCGACGCGCGGCCCGGCCGGCGCAGCGAACGCCTTCGCCGGCGTTCAGCCCGAACGCACCACGCAGCTCGACATCGGTGTGCAATACAAAGGCAGCAAGGTCGACGCCTGGGCCTCGCTGTACGCCGGACGCGTGCAGGACTTCATCCTGTTCGACTACGCCCGCGGGATGATGGGCAACACCACGCAGGCGCACAACGTCGACGCCGCCATCCGCGGTGGCGAGGCCGGCGTCGACTGGCGGCCCGCCGACGGCTGGAAGCTGTCCGGCGCACTGTCCTATGCCTGGGGCGAGGTGCGCGACACGGGCACCGCGTTGCCGCAGATGCCGCCGCTGGAGGCGCGCCTGTCCGCCAGCCGCGAGCAGGGCGCGTGGACGTGGGGCGCGCTGTGGCGCGTGGCGGCGTCGCAGGATCGCGTCAGCACGAGCCAGGGCAACATCGTCGGCCGCGACCTCGGGCCGAGTGCCGGTTTCGCGGTGTTCTCGCTCAATGGCGGCTACCGGTTCAGCGATGCGGTGCAGCTCACGGCCGGCATCGACAACCTGTTCGACCGCGCCTACAGCGAGCACCTCAACCTGGGCGGCAACAGCGCTTTCGGTTATCCGGCCGATCCGGTGCGCATAGGCGAACCCGGCCGCACCGCGTGGGTGAAGCTCAACCTGCGCTACTGACGCACAGGTCTCCGGTTCCGGCCATCAGCCGGGACCGTCGGCCTGCCATGTCCACGCCTGCCGCCAGCACCGCCATTGCGCGTGCAGGCTCACCGCATACGCCAGGGCCAGCGCGACGCCCGCGAGCCGCGCGACGGCGGGCGCGAGCGTCGCGACCACCAGGAGTGCGCCGGCGATCGCATGCAGCAGGAAGGCACGCCGCTTGTGCGCGTCGTCGAACAGACTGCCCACGCCCGGCACGCGGATGCCGCGCGGCACGCGCTGCCGCAGCGCGATCCAGGTGAGGAAGGCGGTGATCTCCAGCGCCATGCCGACCACCAGCAGCGGCACGCCGGCACCGAGGACGAGTGCGCCGACCTGCATCGGCGCTGGATCGGGCCACGCGATGACCGCGCTCGCCGCGAGCAGGCACGTGCAGCCCGCCTGCCAGAAGCGGCGCAGCACCGGATTGCGGCGGTGCGGAGCACGCGCCTGCAGCAGGAACACGGCCAGCGCGAACATCGCGAACGGCCACGCCGCCATGCGCACGACGGCCTGCGGCACCGCCTCCGCCTGCCACGCGATCATCAGCCCCAGCGTTGCCAGCACCGCCACCTGCCATGCACGTACGACGGCGGGCGATGGCGCGCGCGTGCCCTGCAGCATCGGCAACGTCACGCTGCCGACGGCCGCGAGCAGCCCGAGCATCCAGCCGATGCCACCGATCGAGGCATGCAGGTCGACCAGGCCTGGTGGTGCAGGCGTGCGCCATCCGGTGCGCGCGGCGAGCAGCACCAGCCCGAGGATCGTCGTGGCCACCAGCGCGATCAGCGCCAGGCCGATGCCGTCACGGACCACGCGCTCGCCGTTCCCGCGCGCCACTGCGACCAGCGCGAGCGTCGCGAACATCACCAGCGACGCGCCGAGCAGTCCACCTGCAGGCCATGCCAACGCGCGCAGCTGCCATGCCAGCGTGGCCAGCAACGCGACCAACCCCACGTTGAACGCACCGTGCAGCCACGGCACGCATCGTGCGCACGGCAATGGACTGCCCGCGGCCACCGGCAGGAACTGCACCAGGCTGCCCAGCATCGCGTTGCCGAGCAGGCCCAGCGCGAGCATATGCACCAGCACCAGCGTGGCCGGGGTCCAGCGCGACAGCGCGACGGCATCGCCGTGCCACGCCAGCCACAGGCCCGCCACGACGCCCCAGGCCAATGCCGTGGACAGGAAGCGTATCGGCAGCGCCGGTGACGGCGCCTGCGCGAAGGCGAGGCCGCTCATGCCGCGCGCGGCGGATGCAGGGCGTCCCGGTCCTCGGCGTGGCAGATGGCGATGCAGGCGGTACCGGTGGCCGCGGCATACACGTGGTAGGCAAAGCCGCCCTCATCGAGGATCGGCAGCAACGGCACCGGCGGGCGAGGTGTCAGCGCCACCAGCCGTTCGCCGCGCCGCAGCGTACAGAGGCTGTCGAGGATGCGCTCCATCGGTTCCGGCGCAGGCAGGTCGCGCAGGTCCAGGCGCAGCAGGGTCAGCTCGTGTGCCATGCATCGGCCTCCGCATCGTCCGCCGCCGACCTGCAGTCGAGCGACACGCCAGCCGCATCCAGCGACTCGCGCACACAGCAGGCGCACGCACCGAACGCGTCGGGAAGCATCGCGGTGTCGAACGCGCTGCCCATGTCCGTCAGCTGACCAGCCACAGCAGCCAGCCCCAGGGATCGTGCGCCCGCGCGATGCCGTACACCTGCAGGAAGCACAGCAGGGCGGCAGTCACCAGGCCCGCGCGCGCACCCAGGCTCCACGAGGGACGGAACGCCGCGATGCCGAGGCCGACGTAGGCGACCACGAACACGATCTTCGCCACCAACCAGCCGTTGGCGAACAGTCCCGCCGGTAGGATCGTCAACAGCATCATCGCGCCGGTCAGCAGCACGGTGTCGATGGTGTAGCTGGTGTAGCGCACCAGCGCCGCGCGTGGCCAGCGCATGCCGGCGAGCAGGCCGAGCGCACGCAACGCGAACAGCGTGCCGCTGGTCATCGCCGCCGCCACGTGGACCAGCTTGATGTCGGGATAGAAGGTCATCATGGCGCTCATCCCGGCCGCCCGTCCGCGCGCGGACTCAGGTAGATGCCGCCGATGCGGCCCACCCACGGCGCCAGTGCCAGCAGCCAGCCGATGGCGGCGGCGGCCTGCCACGCCATCGCATCCGGCGCGAGGTCGGCGACGATGCGCATCACGGCGACCACCTGGATGGCGACAAACGCGAACCACGCCACCTTCGTCATCGCCAGCGGTCGCCCGGAGTGGCCCTGCGTCACGCGCGTGACCATGGCCACCAGCAGGCTGCCGAAGAAGCCGACGAACATCGCATGCATCGGCGCACGTCCGAGGATGAAGTCGTCTGTCGCCAGGAACGTCACGCTCTGCACGACGTACAGCAGGAAGGTGATCGGCAGCCAGGCCGTGCCGATGAACAGCACCGCCAGCAGCCCGGGCATGCGCCCGCGCGGCCACCAGCGATGCACCGCCCACGCGGTCAGCACCAGCAGCGGCGCATCGGCCAGCCACAGCCACGCGTAGGCATGCACCAGTTCCAGCCCCAGGTGCACCATGAGCAGCGCCCACACCGCGCCCAGCCATGGCAGCGAGCGCCACGGCACGTAGCCCGGCACCACGTTGCCGGCGAAGAACGGGAACATGCGGTGCGCCACCGTCACGTACACCGGCAGCAGCAGGCCGAAACCGCCCAGCTTGATGCTGGCGAACGCCCACGTCGGCGATGCGCCCAGCGCGAAAGCGATGAACATCGCCAACCCCAGCCAGCCCAGCAACAGGCCGGCGAAGCACGAGCGCGCATGCCAGGTCGTCGCGGTGTCGTCGGCGAGCAGGCGACCCAGCGTCAGCAGCGCCGCGGTCCAGCCGGCCAGTGCCATCCACAAGCCGACGGTCAGTCCCGCCTGCCAGCCGGCCACGCCCAGCAGGATCGCCAGCTGCCCGCCCATCAGGCCCAGCCCGACCGGCACGTAATGCCAGCGCTTCAGGTCGGGCATGCCCATCCAGCGTGGGAACACGGTCAGCAGGAAGCCGAAGATGAAACTCGGCAGCACCAGGTACTGCATCAGGAACGCATGCAGCCAGCCCGCATAGATCGGCGTCTCGGGCATCGTCCACAGGCCCCAGCGCGTGGCGACCAGCCACAGCGTCCACCACAGCATCGCCAGCAGCACGTTGCCGGCGCCGATGAAGAACATCAGCCGGTGCGGCGCATGCGCCAGCCACGCGGGCGAGGGGCCGGGCAACGGGACGGCGGTGCGGGAGCGGGGCGGGGCGATGATGTCGATCTTCATGCGTGCAGCGTGCGCGCGGGCGCGCGGCATCGCCTTGACGTGGATCAGGCGGGCGACGATTCGTCGCCCGCGATGGCCTTGATCGGGGTCAAGGCCGGCCGGGCGGTCAGCGCCTACAGTCGCGCCATCCGCGCAACCGCGCGCCGACCACGACGAACACAGGAAGCCCGATGTCCGACCACTCCATCCACCCCACGTCCGAAGAACGCCAGCAGGCCATGACCGAGGCGCTGCGCGCCTGGGACCCGGAAGCCGAAGTCACCCTTGAATCCGGCACCGGCCGCCTGATGGTGATGACCACGCTGCCGACCGAGCGCGTGGTCGCGATCCTCAAGGAGGCCGGTGAACACGCCGAAGCCGGTGACGCCGAACCGCGCGGCCACAAGGCCGGGCAGTGCTGCGGCGGGTGTTCGCACTGATCAGTGCAGGATTGCGAAGGATTCTAGCGCCATGTCCGGCAGCAGGAAGTAATCGTCGTCCGAGCCGGGATCCGCTCAGCCCGCAACACGCGGGTAACCTTGGGCGCCGCACCCGGAGTTATCCGGACGTCGCGCGAGGTCGTAGCAAGTAGCCCGGGTAAGGCCAAAGGCCGCACCCGGGGAACGTAGCGCATTCGTGTGGAGCGCCCCGGGTGCGCTGCGCTTACCCGGGCTGCGCTGGCTCACAAAACTTCGCTTATCTTAGAAAAAAGCTTCTCGAAACGGGCCAAGTATTCGGGCTTCATGTTGACAACAGTAAGCATGGGGATAGCCGCCTGCGCGACCCGATAATGGTTGAATCCGCCGTCTTTCAACAGAAGGATGCCTTTCTCCTTTAGCCACTGGTTAATGCGCTCAACGACACGTGGATGCCTGCCAAGCTCGCCAATCTCCAAGTTTCTGCCCGCGAGCTCCTTTGCATAGGTTGCATTGAATGCGGACACGTAAATTTCCAGAGGTAGCATGTCCTCGATGTCAGCCTCTGAAGGCTGTGGCTC
Source organism: Pseudoxanthomonas japonensis (assembly GCF_010093445.1). GTDB lineage: Bacteria > Pseudomonadota > Gammaproteobacteria > Xanthomonadales > Xanthomonadaceae > Pseudoxanthomonas_A > Pseudoxanthomonas_A japonensis. The sequence continues at coordinate 9,938 of NZ_PDWW01000038.1, forward strand.
GATGAACATAGAGAAATCGAGAACACGCTTTCGTTCTATCAGTTTCTGTCGAACTAGATCCTCAAGTTTCTGGTGTGGCGCGCTCGCGCGATCATGTAGAACGGCCAATTTCAGTTTATTCGATCCTAGAAGAGCCACGAATGTTGCCAGCTTGTCCAGTCCACCCACCGGCACCAGAATCGCATCGCCGATCACGGGCTTTCCTTCTGCCTCGATCAGTGAAGCTATGTGCTGCAAGAGAATGAGATCAGCAGGCCCTTCGACAAGGACGTTCTTCTTAGCGATAAACAGGTTTTGCGCGATGGAATAGCCCAGTGCTGCCTGTAGCGGAAACAAGCTTTCATCCGAGGAGCCGGCGAGATCCCCACTCACCTTCGTGCCATCCTTGATCCGGTCCTCAACGACCCGCACGTCCTCTAGGCGAGTGCTATCCACCATGAACGGGGAATGCGTCGTGTAGATGATCTGGTGCTGCTGGGCTAGCTCACGGATGTAGGCGAGGAAATCTGCCTGGGCTAGAGCATGTAGATTCAGACCTGGCTCGTCTAGAAGCAGGACAAGCGCATCTTTGGTCTCGGCCCGCGACTGCACGGCATCGAACCACACTAAGAAGCTGAAGAACCAGATGAAACCTTTGCTCCGCTGATCGAAAGGCACGGTAACGCCGTGACGTCGATTCTTGATGCGGATGTAGAGATTGATGCCGGAATTGAATGGAGGCACATCCTTGGAGTCCGACTTGAGATCGAATTCGACGTCAAGGTCTTGGTTCTGTTTCCAGAACTCAAAAATTTTCTGTGTGATGTTGAGACCGATCGCCTCCAGCTTGGCCTTCGCCGACTCGTAGCCCTCTTCGCCCATCAGTTCTTGGAGCGTCGTCCCCGCTAGTTGCAGGAGGCCCTGAGCGGTCTCATCGGCGTCCGTCAATCGGCTTTCATTAATGCGCTTTTGCAACGCAGGCAGGTTGATCTTGCCTTCGAGCAGCTTGTAGTCGTCGAAGTAAAGGAATTTTGGCAAGGATGGTGATAGATAGGTATGCCAGATATGGCCGTTGATCAATCCCCAGCCTTTTGGCTTGATTACCCGAGCACGCCATTGCGCTGCGAAAGCTGCCAATTTGCTATCGGCGGGTAACTCAAGCGCTTCAATTTTGGTCAAAACATCAATGAGTGAAGCGACATCGGCGAATACTTCGCTCTTGTGTTCTAGGTCACCTAGTGTCCTTTCCAGCGCGGCAAGGGCAACCTTCTCGTCGACATAGAACCCGATGGTGCTTGTATTCCCGATGGTCGTGTCGCGCGTGAACATAGAGTTAGGCGCGACGACTTCTGCGCCACCAAAGACCTCCTTGTTTATCCTGTCAGCCAACGGTTTCTCGATACGGAAACTCAGCTCCACGATCCTTTGGTACTGTCCCGTCTCATGTTGGGGGCGATAGCGAACCAGGTCTTTGCGTGGATAATCAGCGATGTAGTCGTATTTTACTTCTCCAAGCGGCATTGCCTTGTGCAGAGCTTCCAAGAAGGCGGTCTTACCAGACTCGTTCTTGCCGACAAGAACCGTTACCTGAGGAGCCAGAGTAACTGGCGTTGAATCTTCAATGGATTTGTATTTCCAAACTTGAGCTTTGATTAAAGTCAGCACATCGATCCCTTATTCTTTCAAAGTGTTTAGGAAAAATTGGACTCAGGGCGGCGCGCAGTAAGTGAGCTCCATCTCATCGCGTCCCCCTGCACACCGGAAACGCCGGGCACCCCCAAAACCCTTCGCCCGTGCGCCGATTGTTCCTGCGCACCATGGGCGTATTGCAGTGCGGGCAGGGCGGCACGGATGAGTCCTGCAGTCCTTCCGTACCCAGAACAGGCTCCACCTTTGCCTGCATGCCTTCCGCAACGCTGCCCATCCACTGCACGGCCCGCACCATCGCCAGCAAGGTAGGCCCATCTATCAAAGCAATTGGCTTGCCTGCCGCAAACCGCGCCGCATCCGGCGTGAATCCTCCCAGCGCCGCGATGCGCACTTCATCCGCACGGTGATGCGCCAGCAACCCGTATATCTCGCGCACCACGCTGACCGGTACACGCTCGCGCCGCCACTGCTTGCACTGCACCAGGATGCGCCGGCCCTCGCGGCGCAGCACCAGATCGATGCCGCCATCGGCCCCACCCAGGCCCGTTTCTTCCACAGCGTAGCCGCGGCGGCGGAACGCTTCACCCACCAGCCGCTCGAAATCGCGCCAGCCCAGCGCGGCCATGCTGTCCAGGCCAGTGCGCGTATCCAGCAACCGGCGCGTGTGTCGCGCCCTGAAAAACGACATGCTGGCCGCGATCACGCACAGGCCCAGGAAGACCCACGCCAGCGGCAGGAACGGATTGAAATCCCGGAAGGCACCGCCCATGGCACTGTTGTGCGCGAACAGCAGCGGGATGCCGTGCGCGATGGCCAGGTAGCCCACGCCCCCCGCGCATAGCCCGACCGGCCATGGCAGCGCAGCCAGATTGTCGATGAAACCGCGACGACCACGTCCCATGTGGCTTCCCTTCTCACCCCGTGAGGGACCATAACGCGATCGGCGGGGCCGCGCACCATCGGCTCTGCGCCGTTCGTCGGGAATCGGCATGTTCGTGCATGCGCGCGTCGAGTGAGGGATGTGGACGTTGCGCCGGGAGAGCTTCCGGACGCACGTGGGTCTGCAGCTTCGGTGCCCCTCATCCGGCCTTCGGCCACCTTCTCCCCGTGAACGGGGAGAAGGATTCCCCCTCCTATGCCTGCGTAAAAAAGAGAGCCGCTGTCGCGGCTCTCTCGCTGCAACCCGCAGCAGGTGGCCCGGCCTCCCCACCCGGAGGGGCCGGTTCCAGGGTCAGGCTTCGTTCGCGTGCGCGACGGGCAGCGGCTCGCGGCGCGGGGACAGCCACAGGCTGATCACGAACCACACCAGCGACAGGGCGCCCACGCTGAAGAGCGTGTCGGCCGGGACGCGCATCCACACCAGCATGTCCACGATCGGCTGCTGCATGAACTCCGCCGAGCGCGCGAACCAGTAACCGTGCTCCAGCGCCGCGTTGAGCTGCAGGATGCCCAGCGGCAACAGCGTCAGCAGCGACATGCCGCCCAGGCCGATGTTGAGCGACCAGAACGCCGTCTTCAGCAGCTTCTCGTTCCACACCACGTCCGGCTTCAGACCGCGCAGGCAGAACAGCATCAGGCCGATGCCGAGCATGCCGTACACGCCGAACAGCGCCGTGTGGCCGTGGTTCGGGGTCAGGTTCAGGCCTTGCATGTAGTACAGCGGCAGCGGCGGATTAATCAGGAAGCCGAACAGGCCCGCGCCCACCAGGTTCCAGAACGCCACCGCGATGAAGAACATGATCGGCCAGCGGTAACGCTGCATCCACGGCGTGGCCTTGCCCATCTTCCAGCTGTGGTACGCCTCGAAGCCCACGTAGGCCAGCGGTACCACTTCCAGCGCCGAGAAGCTCGCGCCGATGGCGATCACCGCCGTCGGCGTGCCGGTGAAGTACAGGTGGTGCAGCGTGCCCAGCACGCCGCCGGCCATGAACACGATGGTGGCGAACAGCACCGCGACCGTGGCGCTCTTCGTCTGCAGCAGGCCCAGGCGGGTGAACAGGAAGGCGATCACCGCCACCGCGAAGACCTCGAAGAAGCCTTCCACCCACAGGTGCACGACCCACCAGCGCCAGTACTCGACCATCGACAGGTGCGTGTGCTCGCCCCACATCAGGCCGGCCGCGTAGAACAGGCCGATCGCCACCGTGGATAGAAACAGCAGGCTGACGATGCTGCGCGACTCGCCACCATGGCGGATCGCTGGCCACAGCGCACGGCCCACCAGCACCAGCCACAGGGTCAGGCCGACGAACAGGAACCACTGCCAGAAGCGCCCGAGGTCGACGTATTCCCAGCCCTGGTGGCCGAACCAGAAGTTGTGCTCCAGCCCCAGCTTCTGCATCACCGCGAACCACTGGCCGGTGAACGCACCCACCACGATGATCAGCAGGCATGTCCACAGGAAATTGACGCCCAGCCTCTGGAATCTCGGCTCATGTCCGGAGATCGCCGGGCCGATGTACAGGCCCATGCCCAGCCATGCGGTCGCGATCCACAGCACCGCGAGTTGCGTATGCCAGGTACGGGTCAGCGAGTACGGCAGGATGTCGGCCAGCGCGAAGCCGTAGGCCTCCTGGCCTTCCACCTGGTAGTGCGCGGTGATCGCGCCCAGGAGGATCTGCACCACGAACAGCGCGATGACCACCCAGAAGTACTTCGCGGTGGCGCGCATCGACGGGGTGATCCTGATCTTCGCGAGCGGATCGGTCTTTGGCAGCACCGGGGCCATCTCGTCGCCGTGGTTGACCGCGTAGTGCCACCCCAGCAGTGCAACGCCGAGGATCAGGAACAGCACGCTGAAGACCGTCCACATGAAGGCGCTCGGTGGCGGCGTGTTGCCGACCAGCTCGTCCGCCGGCCAGTTGGCCGTGTAGCTGATCTCCGCGCCGGGACGCTCGGTCACCGACGACCACGCTGCCCACCAGTAGAACGCGGTCAGCTGGCGGCGATGCTCGGCATCGGGCACCGTGTTGTTGCGCATGGCGTAGGCCTCGCGCAGCTCGACGGTGCCGGGGTCGTCGCTGAACAAGGCGGTGTAGTGCGAGGCCACCTGTGCGATCGCGAGGGCGCGGTCGTTGCTGACGCGCACGGTGCGTGTCGCTTCGTCATAGGTGTTCGGCCGCAGCAGCTGCTGCACGCGCTTCGCGTAGGCGGCCTGGGTGGGTTCGTCCAGCTGCGTGTAGCTGTCGACGCCCGCCTCGCGCTTGGCCCACAGGTCCAGCACGGCGACGGCTTCGCGATGCAGCCAGTCCGCACCCCAGTCGGGCGCGACGTAACCGCCGTGGCCCCAGATGGAGCCCAGTTGCTGGCCACCGATGGACTGCCAGACCTGGCGACCGGTTTCGATGTCCTTGCGGGTATAGACCACCGTGCCGTCGTCGGCGACGACCTGCTCCGGCATGGGTGGCGCCTGGCGGTGTACTTCGCTGCCGACCCAGAGCAGGACGGCGAACGACGCAATGAGCAGGGCCGCCAACCCCACCCACAACTTGCGTGTCGAATTCATGATGCGGCTCTCCTGGAGGAACGGCCGCATCATCGGCGCGCCGGCCGGGGGCCTCCATGACGCAGGTCAAGCCGGGAGGGAATAGCCGATGTCGCATTCTGTAGGAGCGACGTGAGTCGCGATCGTGTGGAGCTCCCGAAGGACAAGCTCGCGACTGACGTCGCTCCCACGCCGGCAGCCAAACTCACTCCCGCAGCACGGTCAGCGCGAGGGCTTCCAGGCGGGGGAGGTCGAGGATCTCGACGTCGCGCTGCTTGATGTGCAGCAGGCCGTCCTTCTCGAACCGGCGCAGCACGCGGCTGACGGTTTCCGGCGCCTGGCGCAGGTAGTTGGCGATGTCGGTGCGCGCCATCGTCAGCTGGAACCGGCGCGGCGAGAAGCCGCGCGCGGCCAGTCGCCGCGACAGGCCGATCAGGAACGCGGCCATGCGCTCGTCGGCGGTGTTGTCGCGCGCGAACAGCGAGGCCACGCCGATGTCGTGGCTCATCAGCTTGAACAGGTGCTGCTGCAGGTTGGGCAGGCGGGTGGCCAGCATCGCGATCTTGGGGAACGAGAAGCGGCACAGCATCACCGTATCCAGCGCGATGGCGTTGCATGGGTACCGGTCGCCGTGGATCGCGTTGAGGCCGATCACTTCGCCGGGCAGGTGGAAGCCGAGGACCTGTTCGTGCCCGTTGCGGTCGATCTGGTAGGTCTTCACCGTGCCGGCGCGTACCGCGGCGATGGCGCCGAACGGATCGCCCTCGCGGAACACGTGTTCGCCCGCGCGCAGCGGTCCGACGTGTTCGACCAGCACGTGCAGGTCCATCAACGCGCGCTTGTCCATGCCCTCGGAAAGGCAGGCCTGCGAGAACGCGCAGGTGGAACAGAAGGTCAGCGAATCGCCGTCGTCGGCGACGATGCTCGCGTCGGTGCGCGGAAAGACCAGCGGCGAGGTCATGCGGACACTCCCGGGAGGATCAGACCGTGCGCGAGAAGCGAGGCGTCGAGGCTGCGGTGGTGGGCAGGTAGCGGTCGAAGCACATCGCGATGATACGCAACAGCAGTCGTCCCCGCGAGGTCGCCCGCAGGCCGTCGGCGGCCAGTTGCACCAGACCGTCGTCCTGCAGCGGACGCAGCCGTTGCAGCGCATCGGCGAAGTACTTCGTGAAATCGATCACGTGGCGACGGCCGAGGTCGCGGTAGTCGAGCGTGCCGTGGCACATCAGCTGCTGGATGACGTCGGCGCGGATCACGTCGTCCTCCTCCAGCCGCATGCCGCGCCAGACGGGCAGATGGCCCTGGTCGATCGCCTGTTCCCAGCTGCCGAGATCGCGCGGGTTCTGGCTGAAGCTGGGGCCGATGTGGCTGATCGCGCTGACGCCCAGGCCGACCAGATCGCTCTCGGCATGCGTCGTGTAACCCATGAAGTTGCGGTGCAGGCCACCGCGCTGCTGCGCGATGGCCAGGCTGTCGCCGGGCAGGGCGAAGTGGTCCATGCCGATGTAGACGTAGCCCGCCTCACCCAGCTTGTCGATCGCGCACTGCAGCAGGCCCAGCTTATCTTCCGGCGCCGGCAGTTCGTCGGCGTTGATGCGCTGCTGCGGGCGGAACAGCGAGGGCATGTGCGCATAGCTGTAGATCGCCAGCCGGTCGGGCCGCGCGTCGAGGGTGATGTCGAGCGTGCGCGAGAAGCCGGCCAGCGTCTGCTTCGGCAGGCCGTAGATCAGGTCAACGTTGACCGACTGCAGGCCGTGCGTACGGCAGGCGTCGATGATCGCCATCGTCTGCTCGACGCTCTGGATGCGGTTCACCGCACGCTGCACCTCGGGATCGAAGTCCTGCACGCCCAGGCTGGCGCGATTGAAGCCGGCGGCGGCGAGTTCGCCGATGTCGTCCGGGGTGACGAAGCGCGGATCCAGCTCGATCGAACAGTCCAGCCGCGATGCCGGTGCGAACGAGTAGTGCCGGCGCAGCACGTCCATCACTTCGGCGATCTGCGCCGGCGACAGGAAGTTCGGCGTGCCGCCGCCGAAGTGCACCTGCTCCACGTCGCGGTCGCGGTCGAACAGCGCCGAGCTCATCGCCACCTCGCGGTACAGACGGGTGAGGTAGGACGCGCCGCGCGCAGTGTCGCGGGTGATGATGCGGTTGCAGCCGCAGTAGAAGCACGGGCTGGTGCAGAACGGGATGTGCAGGTACAGCGATAGCGGCCGCGGGATCGGGTCGCCGTTGCTGATCGCGGCCATCGCGCGCAGGTCGGCTTCCTGGAAGCCGGGCGAGAACTGCGGTGCCGTGGGATACGAGGTGTAGCGCGGCCCCGGCGTGTCGTAGCGCCGCAGCAGGTCGGGGTCGAAGAGGGAAGACAGGCTGGCCATGGGAGCAGCCTAGGCAGGTCGCGCCGTGCTGTCCTTGACATGGGTCAATCGGGTGCGGCACGCCGCCGCAGGCTTCAGCGTCGTGAAGCGACGCGGACGGCCAGGATTGGCAAGTGCCGGGCCCCGCACTAGGCTGGTCGTCGCTACGGAGCGCGGGGACAGGGAGGCGCGGTGATCGGTTACCACGAGGCACTGGCGAGACTGACGGACGGCGCGGGCCGCCTGGCCGTGCAGCAGGTCGCGCTGGCCGATGCGGTCGGTCGCGTGCTCGCCGGCGATGTCGTGGCGACGCTCGCGCTGCCGCCGTTCGACAACGCGGCGATGGATGGTGTGGCGTTGGCGTCGGCGGGCCAGGCCGCGCGGACCGGCAGCGAGTGGGAGATCGCCGCGCGCATCGGCGCCGGCGACCCGCCACTGCATGACGACGCATCCGCGTGGGACATCATGACCGGCGCGTCGCTGCCCGCGCGCGCCGACACCGTCGTGCCGGTGGAGCGCATCGACCGGCTGCCTCCGCACGGTCAGGATCATGCGCCACGCGTACGTCTGCTGGTCGATGCGTTGCCGGGCGCGAACATCCGGCGCCGCGGCGAGGACGTGTTGCCGGGCCAGCGCGTGCTGGAGGCCGGGACATTCATCGACACGGCGCAGCTGATGCTGCTCGCGGGCACCGGCATCGACCGCGTCGAGGTGGCGCGGCGTCCGCGCGTGGCCCTGCTGGCGACCGGACGTGAAATCGTCGCGGCGGGCGAGCCGCTACCGGCGGGCGGCATCCACGATGCGACGTCGCCGTACCTCGCGGCGTCGGTCGCCGCCGCAGGCGCGGAGATGATCCAGGTCTCGCACGTCGGTGACGACGTGGCGAACTTCCAGGCCGCCATCGACGCGGCGCTGTCCCGCGGTGTCGACCTGGTGCTCAGCACGGGCGCAGTGTCGAAAGGCTGCTACGACTTCGTGCCCGATGCGCTCGCTGCGCGCGGCGCCGAACGGCTCTTCCATGGTGTGGCGATGCGCCCCGGCAAGCCCGTGCTGGCGGCACGCCTGCGCGAAGGCGCGATGTTTGTCGGGTTGCCGGGCAATCCGCTGTCGACGGCGGTGGGCTTCCGCTTCCTGGTCGAACCGCTGCTGCGTGCGTGGCTCGGCATGGCGCCCGAACCGGTGCGCCGCCTGCCGCTGGCCGCCGACTGCGACGCGCGTGCGGGCCTGCACACCGCATTCCACGGCACGTTGCGCTGCGATGGTGAAGGCCGTTTGCAGGCCTGCGTCGCCGATGCACAGGCGTCGTTCCGCCTACTGCCGTTCTCGCAGTCGTCAGTGTGGATCACGTTGCCGGAAGACACGGCCCGCGCCGACGCAGGAGCGCTCGTGCAGGTGCATGGGCAGGGCCATCTGCGGGCGCCGTCGTGGATGCCGGCATGACAGGGAGCTGGTGCGCGGTGCTGCTGGCGGGAGGGCGTTCCTCACGCATGGGCACCGACAAGGCGATGCTGCCGTGGGGTGACGGCACGCTGCTCACCCACATGCACGACGTGCTGCGCGCGACGGGGGCGGACCGGGTGATCGTCAGCGGCGACCGGCCCGCTGTCGATGGCGTGCCGGACGTGCTCCCCGACACCGGGCCCATGGGCGCACTGGCCCAGCTTGCGCCGCGGCTGGAGGACGGCACGTGGCTGATCGTGCCGGTGGACATGCCCCTGCTTTCACAGGTGTTGATCGACGCACTGCTGGCGACGAGAACCACCTGCGCCTGCGTTGAAGACCACATGCTGCCGATGGTGTTGCGGATCAATGATGGAGTGCGCGCGGTGATGTCCGATATCGGCAGTCGCTCGGGACGCGAGCGCTCGTTGCGCGCATTGCAGCAGTCGCTGCGCGTGGAGCACCTGCCTGCTGCGCCCTGGCAACGGGCGCTGCGCAACTGCAACACACCGGACGACTGGGCGACATTGCAGACGCTGGCCTGAAACCGCGTCTGCCGATGGCCGGGCATGGCCCGCCACATGAATGTGGTAGCCTGCAGCCGCAGCATCGTCGCACCCAGTACCCACCCGCAAGGTAGGCATCATGGAGCAGAGCGAAGGGACAGCTGTTGCGAGCAAGAAGCAGGAGCGCACCGCGTTCCTGCTGCTGACGGCCGTCATCTTCCCGTTGATGGCGGTGCTGATCGTGGCGGGGTACGGCTTCCTCGTCTGGATGTGGCAACTGCTGTTCTCCGGTCCGCCGACCGGGCCGTGACTGATGGACAGCGCACGCTCCCGCTCGCGTCGTGCCCTGCTGTTTGGCCACGCCGCGCCCGTCCCGCACGTCGTCGTCCTGCGCCCGCCGTGGGCGAGGCCCGACGCCGAATTCTCCGCCGCCTGTACCCGCTGCGATGCCTGTGTGCGCGCCTGCCCGCCGCAGGTCCTCGTGCGCGACGCCGATGGGCTTCCGCGCTTCGATGCGCGGGCCGGCGAATGCACCTTCTGCGGCGACTGCGCGGCCGCATGCGGCAGCGACGCCTTCCTGCCGACCCTCGATCCCCCCTGGACGCTGTCCGCCCACGTCGCGGACACCTGCCTCTCCGCCCACGGCGTGGTCTGCGCCAGCTGCCGCGAAGTGTGTCCCGCCTCCGCCATCCGCGTACCGCCCGCGGCGCGGGGGACCGCGGTAATCGATGCCGATGCCTGCACGGGCTGCGGCGCCTGCGTCGGCACCTGCCCGGTCGACGCCCTTTCCCTGCACCACGCGCCCGCCATGGAGGCCATTGCATGAGTCGTCTACGTCCAGACGCCGACGTCCACATCGCCAGCTTCGTCATCCAGCACCGCGACACGGCCGCGGATGCGCTCGCGGCGATGATCGATGCGCACGACGATCTCGATCTCGCGTTGCGCGGCGGGACGCGCAGCGTGGTGATTTGCGAGTCCGCCGATCGCCATGCGGTGATGGACCGGGTGGATGCGCTGCAGGCCGTGCCGGGCGTGCTCAACGTACTGCTGGTCTACCACCACGCCGAGCCGGCGCATGCGCTCGACGCACCGCTTCCCTCCCTGTCCATCGTGTCGGCGACCGGAGATGCCCATGAGCACACGTCGTGACTTCATCCGCCACAGTGCCCTGGCCACCGCGGCCGCAGCGGCCGGCCTGCCGCTGACCGGCAGCGGCAGCAACGTCGTCACCGAGGGCGACCTGACCACGCTGAAATGGGACAAGGCGCCGTGCCGCTACTGCGGCACCGGCTGCGGGGTGAACGTCGCGGTCAAGGACGGGCGCGTGGTTGCCACCCATGGCGACGTGCATGCCGAGGTCAACCGCGGCATCAACTGCGTGAAGGGCTACTTCCTGTCGAAGATCCTGTACGGCGCCGACCGGCTGGCGAAACCGCTGCTGCGCAAGAAGAACGGCGTGTATGCGAAGGACGGCGACTTCACCACGGTGGAATGGGACGAAGCCTTCGACGTGATGGCCGCGCAGTTCAAGCGCGTGCTGAAGGACAAGGGCAGCGATGCCATAGGCATGTTCGGCTCCGGCCAGTGGACGATCTTCGAAGGCTATGCCGCCAACAAGCTGATGAAGGCGGGCTTCCGCAGCAACCACATCGACCCGAATGCCCGCCACTGCATGGCGTCGGCGGTCACCGGCTTCATGCGCACCTTCGGCATGGACGAGCCGATGGGCTGCTACGACGACATCGAGGCCGCCGACGCGTTCGTGCTGTGGGGCTCCAACATGGCGGAGATGCATCCGATCCTGTGGACGCGGGTGACCGACCGCCGGCTGTCGCATCCTCACGTCAAGGTCGTGGTGATGTCCACGTTCGAGCACCGCAGCTTCGAGCTGGCCGATGTTCCGATCGTGTTCAAGCCGCAGACCGACCTGGTGATCCTCAACTACATCGCCAATCACATCATCCGCAGTGGCAAGGTGAACCAGGACTTCGTCGGCAAGCACACCACCTTCAAGCGCGGCAACGACGACATCGGCTACGGCCTGCGGCCCGAGCATCCGCTGGAGGTCAAGGCGAAGAACGCCAACGATCCGAACGGCGGCCAGCCGATCAGCTTCGAGGACTTCGCCGCGTTCGTGGCGCCATACACGCTGGAGAAGGCGGTCGAGATGACTGGCGTGGAGCGCGGCTGGCTGGAGCAACTGGCCGCGCTGTATGCCGACCCGAAGACGAAGGTGATGTCGTTCTGGACCATGGGCTTCAACCAACACACCCGTGGCACCTGGGCCAACAACATGGTCTACAACATCCACCTGCTGACCGGGAAGATCGCCGCGCCGGGCAACAGCCCGTTCTCGCTGACCGGGCAGCCCTCGGCCTGCGGCACGGCGCGCGAGGTGGGCACCTTCAGCCATCGCCTGCCGGCCGACATGGTGGTGACCAATCCCGAACACCGGAAGCACGCCGAGGAGATCTGGAAGCTGCCGCCCGGCACCATCAATCCGAAGATCGGCTACCACGCCGTCGAGCAGAACCGCGCGCTGAAGGACGGCAAGCTCAACGCGTACTGGGTGATGGTCAACAACAACATGCAGGCGGCGGCGAACCTGCGCGAGGAAACCTGGCCCGGCTACCGCAATCCCGACAACTTCATCGTCGTCTCCGACGCCTATCCCACGGTGACCGCACAGGCGGCTGACCTGATCCTGCCTGCGGCGATGTGGGTGGAGAAGGAGGGCGCCTACGGCAATGCCGAGCGCCGCACGCAGTTCTGGCACCAGTTGGTGAAGGCGCCGGGCGAAGCGCGCTCGGACCTGTGGCAGCTGATGGAATTCTCCAAGCGGTTCACCACCGACGAGTGCTGGCCGGCCGAACTGCTGGCGGCGAATCCGCAGTACAACGGCAAGACGCTGTTCGACGTGCTGTACCGCAACGGCAACGTGGACCGGTTTCCGACCACGGAGATCGAGGCCGGATACGCGAACGACGAATCCGCGGTGTTCGGGTTTTACGTGCAGAAGGGCCTGTTCGAGGAGTACGCGGCGTTCGGCCGCGGCCATGGCCACGACCTGGCACCGTTCGACGATTACCACAAGGCGCGCGGCCTGCGCTGGCCGGTGGTCGAGGGCAAGGAGACGCGCTGGCGCTACCGCGAAGGGGCCGATCCGTACGTGAAAGCCGGCAAGGGATTCGAGTTCTACGGCAACAAGGACGGCAGGGCGGTGATCTGGGCCTTGCCCTACGAGCCGCCCGCGGAATCGCCGGACGACGAATTCAACCTGTGGCTGGTGACCGGGCGCGTGCTGGAGCACTGGCACTCCGGGTCGATGACGATGCGCGTGCCCGAGCTGTACAAGGCGTTCCCGGCGGCGGTGGTCTTCATGAACCCCGACGACGCGAAGGCGCGCGGACTCAAGCGCGGCGACGAGATCATCGTGGCGTCGCGGCGCGGCGAGATGCGCTCGCGGGTGGAGACGCGCGGACGCAACCGCATGCCGCGGGGGGTGGTGTTCGTGCCGTGGTTCGACGCCGGACAACTGATCAACAAGGTCACGCTGGACGCGACCGACCCGATTTCCAAGCAGACCGACTACAAGAAGTGCGCGGTCAAGGTCGTCGCCGCCTAGGAGGCTCGTCATGCAGAACAGGCATCTCTGGATCGCGGTGGGGTTGACGGTCGCGCTGATGGCGCTGGTATTCGTGGCGGGGTGGATGGTGGGGCGACCGGCGAAACACGAGGCGCCGGTGCCGGTGCCGGTGGCGTCCACGCCGGTGGACGCACGCGCGGTGTTCGTACCCGGCGCGGGCCAGATCGAGGCGATCCGTCGCGGTGTACCGATCGACCAGGAAGGGCATCCGCCACCGATGGCGCACGTGGAGAACGCCGACCTGAAGCGGGCCCGCGCCTACCCGATGCAGCCGCCGACCATCCCGCATGCCATCGACGGCTACCAGGTCGACAAGAACAGCAACCGTTGCATGCTGTGCCATGCGCGCGCGAACGCGGCGACGTTCCAGGCGCCGCCGGTCAGCGTGACGCACTACATGGACCGCGACGACCAGTTTCTGGCGACGATCTCGCCGCGTCGCTATTTCTGCAACCAGTGCCACGTGGTGCAGACCGACGCGCCGGTGCTGGTCGCCAACCAGTTCCGCGATATCGACAGCGTGCTGTCGACGCCGCCGACGGCCAAGGAGTAGCCCATGTGGTCACGGATGAAGCGGGAAGGGCTGGCGTTCTGGCGCACGTTGCGGCTGCCCAGCCGGCACTACAGCCTTGGCTTCTTGACGGTGGCCGGCTTCTTGGCGGGCGTGATCTTCTGGGGCGGCTTCAACACGGCACTGGAAGCCACCAACACCGAGGCGTTCTGCACCAGTTGCCACGAGATGCAGGACAACGTGTTCGAAGAGCTGAAAACCACCATCCACTACAGCAACCGCTCGGGCGTGCGTGCGACGTGCCCCGACTGCCACGTGCCGCATAACTGGACCGACAAGATCGCGCGCAAGATGCAGGCGTCCAAGGAAGTCTGGGGCAAGCTCTTCGGCACCATCAACACGCGCGAGAAGTTCCTCGACGAACGCCTGATCCTGGCGACGCACGAGTGGAACCGGCTGAAGGCCAACGACTCGCTGGAGTGCCGCAACTGCCACGACTATGATTCGATGGATCTGACCCGCCAGGGCTCGCGCGCCGCGCAGGTGCATAAGCTGTGGCTGGGCACCGGCAAGAAGACCTGCATCGACTGCCACAAGGGCGTCGCCCATCACCTTCCGAACATGGAACGAGTCCCGCAAGGGTAGGCATGCCTAGTGCATGGGCTAGTTGACAGCACAAGATCGATGTCTGCTTCTGGCCGGAAGCGGACATGGGCGTAAAGACATCCACTTCCGGACAGAAGCGTAAAGCAGCTGGCTCCTGAGCAGCGCCGGGCCGCGAAGCGTCACCCGCTCTGACGAATTGACAGCTCCATCAGCGGGGTGTGACCGTCTCGCCGGGTTTCGTGATCTGTCCGGATGCAATACGCCACGTTGAGTCCTCCTTGACCGCGACCAGCATCACCGCATTCCCGGGCGACGTGAGTGTGCCGTCGGTTTGGCGAAACGGGGCATGGAAAAGAACAACGGCAACGCCGGGCGCTATCTCGCGCGAAGTGACGCTGACTCTATCGATCGCCAGCGTCGTGTGTCGCGCCCAGCTTCGGTGCGCCCTGTCGAGATCCGCAACGACCGCAGCCCGGCCGTCCAGTCGTGAATCCACGGTAGGAACCCAGTACGCGTCAGTGGTGAAAAGCTGCTCGAACTCCTTGGCGTCATGGCTGTTCCAAGCCGCAACAAACCCGTCCGAGAGCGACTCCGGACCAGCAGCTACACGGTCTTCCGCCTGCGCGGCGGCGATAGACGCAGCGAGCAGTGTGAACAGAGCGAATGTCTTCATTTGTGTTGCTCCCGAAGAGAGAGGATTCCAATCGGAGGCCTGACGCCAGAACGGATCGCTCCACGCGGGCCACGCCCCACCATCTTACGGGCAGCCGAGGCTCAGGCGAGTCCGCCTTCGACGCGAAGCAGTCGTCGACTTATAGCTACGCACTTTCGCGCAGTAGCGGAAGGGAATCCACGTCGGAACAGAAGGCTTACATCGGCATATTCCCGGTTTCGTCGCCTGTCGGTGTGCGCGACGCCTGGTAAATGCCAGGATCGCCGCGTCTCAAGGGTGGCGGGGAGCAGGGCTTGCGCGTAACGAAGGAGGACTTGCCCGTTCGAGAAGAGCGGACCGGTGCTGAAGGTGTCGCGCTTCCGGCGGGCCAGTTGCCTGCTCGCCGTGCCGGCTGCGTGGGCACTGGAGAGATCCTCGCGCTACCCAGTGGCGTGCAGCTGGCGCGACTGGTACCCACGATCCCCGCCAGAGAGTTGCCCAGGCATTCGCACGAAGAGGCGCACCTGATCCTGGTGTTGAGCGGGAAATACATCACGTCCGCCCAGCGTGGTCCTTCTGCCTGTCCGGAAGGCGCTCTCATCTACAACGCGCCCGGTACCACCCATCGCGACAGGTTTCATGACCTGAAGGGTGAGTTCGTCACGATGATGATCCCGGAATCATTGAGGTTGCAGTGGGGGGGGCGCCTGGATCGTGGCGCGCGCCATGTCGGCCGAACGGGCCAGGCGCTGGCTTCGGGAATTGCCACCACCATGATGTCGTGGCAGGACGACGATGTCAGCCTGGCCCAGGTCCTGCTGGACGAACTGCTGGCCGGGATCAGTGGACCGGAGGACGACGTGCGGGGCACGCCAGGATGGATGCTCTTGGCAGAGGCCTACCTGCGGGATCTGCACGACAGGCCTGCCGACATGGCCCGGCTCGCGAGTATCTGCGATGTCCATCCCGTCCATCTCGCTCGTGTGTTCCGGATGCGGCACGGATGCACGCCTGTCGAATACTCGAGGAAACTTCGCCTTGAGCGCGCCGCCGCAGAACTGCTCCGAGGCAATGACTCCATCGCGGAGGTCGCGTCGGCCTTCGGGTTCTCCGACCAGAGCCACTTCCATCGTCTCTTCAAGCGCGCATACGGCCGCTCTCCCTCCCTCTATCGACGGTTTGGCTGAATAGCCATGTTGTCGCCGTGCAAGCCATGCGGCACTGAGCAGACCATCATCCATCCAGTCCCTTCGGCCCTACCTTCAGGATTTCCGCATGTACGCACGCCTTTGTAGCGCAGTCATTCTTCTCGCCCTTCCCATGGCAGTCATCGCTAGCGACAACACGTCGCAGGACTGGCCGATGGCCGATCCGGTCAAGGCCGGCCTGGATCCGACCGCGTTTGCCGAACTGGAGCGCGCGGTCGGCGCCGGTGAGTTCAAGCAGATCACGAGCATCCTCGTCGCCAGGGATGGGGCCTTGGTCTACGAACGCTACTTCGACGAAGGTGGGCGCGATGCGAGACGCAACACGCGTTCCGCCACCAAGACGGTGGCCGGCATGCTGGCAGGCATTGCGATCGCCGAAGGAAAGATGGCCGGGCCCGATGCTCCTGTACTTCCGATGCTGAACCGAGCACCTCCCGCCAATCCAGATGCGCGCAAGCAGACGATTACGGTCGAAGACCTGATGACCATGTCGTCGCTGCTCGAGTGCGACGACTGGAACCAGTGGTCGCGCGGCAATGAGGAGCGGATGTATCTGATAGAGGACTGGGTAGGGTTCTACCTGGACTTGCCCATGCAGGGGTTTGCCGCCTGGATGACGCCTCCCGAACGGGCGCCCTACGGTCGTAGCTTCCGCTACTGCACCGCCGGCGTCACGACATTGGGTGCCGCCATTCAGGGCGCTACCGGCGTCCCGCTTCAGGACTATGCAAGAGACAGGTTGTTTGGTCCCTTGGGCATCGACGCGCCCGAGTGGCAGTTCTCGCCTTTGGGTCTGGCCCAGGCGGGCGGCGGCCTCGGGTTGCGCAGCCGAGACCTCCTGAAACTGGGCGAGCTTTATCGTCGCGGAGGGAAGTGGGAGGGCCGTCAGCTGGTGCCCGCCAATTGGGTCGCCGAATCCGTGAAGCCGCATGCACGCATCGAAGAAGGGATCGACTATGGATACCTGTGGTGGCTCCATCATGAGACCAGCGCCGGCCGGTCGTTCGACTCCTATGCCATGAATGGCACGGGAGGAAACACGGTGCGCGTATTCCCGAAGGAGCGGATGGTCGTGGTCATCACGACGACCAACTATCAGGTGCAGAACGCCCCAAGGCTTACATTCCAGCTTCTCAACCAGAAGCTCTTGCCCGCGATAAGGTAAAGGCGACGTCCGCTTCTGGCCGATAGCTGACATTCTGACGATTGCCTTGTTGACGACCCTTGGCTGACTGAATTCGAGAGCGGACCTTGCACATTCGGCCTACCTGTTCCCCGGCCGGGGAAACGCCGCGGCGCATCTGTCTACATGGCAATACGTTCGGATCGTCGCGTCATGGGTGCTGCCGTAGGACTGGATCGGCACGCCTACGGGACTCGCATCATGCGACGCACCAAAGCGTCGCTGATCTAACGCCGAACCAAGAACCTCAGCGCAGTCCAGATCCTTTGGGACATACCAAGCTCGAGAACACGGTCAGATGCCTGAGTATCGAGGTTGCGGACGCTCCGGAGATCGCTGAGCAGACCGAAGCCCAGGTCGAAATGTGGCGGCCCGGCGCGTCCGAACCAGGCCGGCTTCCGGCCATGAGCGGAGCTGGGGCCCGGAAGACTTGATTGGGCATGTTCCAGCCTTGACTCCCGCCACAGTCCGGTCCGGAACACCTTATGCTTGAGCCTAGCCATTTGGCCTTATCACTTAGCTGGAAAAAAAGGGGGCACCATGGGTTCAAGCCACATCCGGGCGGTTATCGCTGCCACATCGGTGCTGCTCTCGCCCTGTGCGAGCACGCAGCAGGACACCAGCATTGAATCCAGCTATGCCGCACTGTGCGCTACAGCGGCGACGCAGCAGGACGAGACGTGCGTAGCGCTTGCGCGCGCGATTGCTGAGAAGGGGCGCACGGCCTCTCTTATCGCGGAACCGGCACGCCCTGTGCTCGATCGCGCCGTCTGGGGTGTCTATGCCGACTTGGTCGGCCGCACGATGGCGTTGGGCAGCACCGACAGCCCTGTGTTCGCCAAGGTCGACTATTCGTTCAAGGATGGGAAGATCCGCGAGAACTGGACGTGGTACGGCGCCGACGCGCGCGGTTCGAAGGAGACCACCATCATTGAGGCAATTGCCGACGCCGGCCTGCAGGCCACGAACGGCGCGGGTGTGAAGTTTCCCGCCAGGGCCGCGGCGGATGGCACGGTGGTGTTCGCCAAGCGCACGCTCGTTGGCCGAAGCGAGTTCGGCTACTACCCAACCCCCAACGGGCTGGAGCGGCGGACAAGCTATATGGGCACACAGACCGTCGAATACATGTCGCCCTTCGATGCAAGCCGCGAGGCGGGCTACAAGGAGATAGCCGCCGCCAACCGGATCGAGTTCGAGCGGCGCAAGAGGGAGCGCAGTGACGCGCAGTTCCAGATGATCGGCACGCTCGTGAATGGAGCGGCGCAGGGCTATGCCGAGGCCAAGGAACAGCAGGCAGCGGCTGGTAGCGCCATCGGGGTGCTGCCGGCGCAGCGCGCGATGCCCGCACCCGCCGTGACGGCAGCTTCGTCGTTGGGTCCCGTCGCCGGACCGTTAGCGGGCGCAACTGGCGGCCAGCCGCTGCGGTTCGTCTTATCGATCGGTCTCATGCCGCGTGCCGGCGACACCGTCAACCCGACCTGCTACTCGAATGTGATCACACGACCGGGCCCGCCGGGCTGGGGACAAGGTGGATTTCTGCCGGCGGGCGCGGGTGAGGCGGCCAGGGAAACGGTGGAGTCGCTCAAGGCTACGTTTATCGCCGCTTGTCGCAGCGCCTCAGGGCGCGAGGTGACCAGCGAGGGCGACTTCCACTGGACGTGGAACGAATTGAAGGCTGGCGAGGCGCAGATGGCAGCCACGCGTGCTCAGTACCGCGAGGATGTCACGGTCAATTTGTAGTCGCGGACGCAGGTGTCGAGCTAAGTCTGCCGTGGTCTCCGCGCCACTGACGTCTCGATTGGGCTGGCTCAGCAAATGTCGCCTTTCGACCCAAAGCAGACGTGCGCCACATGATGGCGCTTCGCCGTCCATCTAAGCCATTTAATCGGATGGGGTATCCTCAGCCCCGGCCTCCTGCTGATCCCAGTAGGTTTTGACTTCGAGCATTCTTGGCAGGCACGTTACGAACGCATCGACTATGGTCGGGTCGAAATGCGTCCCCCGTCCTTCCTTGATCTTGGCGATCACCACGTC
>NZ_PDWW01000039.1 GCF_010093445.1 Pseudoxanthomonas japonensis
GTGTGCGGTAGATCTTCAGGACATCGGCGCTCATTCAACGCTTCCGTATCGGCTCCTTCCCCCGCAAGCGGGGGAAGGAGCCGATACGGAAGCGTTGAATGAGCGCCGATGTCCTGAAGATCTACCGCACACTGAGCCGCAAACCTTTCGGTCACTGGCTGTTCTCGCGGCTGATCTGCTTCAAGGCACCCTACTTCGCCAGCATCGGTCCGCGCATGACGCGGCTGGAGCCCGGCCGCGGCGAGGCAACGATCAGGCATCGCCGTTCGGTCACCAACCACCTGGGCACGGTGCACGCGATCGCGCTGTGCAACCTGGCCGAGTTCGTCGGCGGCCTGACCACCGACGTCAGCATCCCGCGCGCGATGCGCTGGATTCCGAAGGGCATGACGGTCGAGTACCTGAAGAAGGCGGTCGGCACCATGCACGCGGTCGCCACGCCGGCGTTCGAGCCGCGCGAATCGGCCGAGGGCTACGACCTGCCGATGGACGTGGTGGTCACCGACCCGCAAGGCGAGGCGGTGTTCCGCGCCCGCATCGGCATGTGGGTATCGCCGAAGCCGCCGCGCACCGGGCGCTGAGTTTGTCGAGGCAGGTGCGGGAACGACGCAAGTCGCGATTGCGCCGTCAAGGCGCATGGCCACCCCTATGCAGACCGATGCCGTGCGATCGCGACTTACGTCGCTCCCACACCAGCCGCTGACGTCGCTCAGCGAAGCCAGACCGCCGCCAGCGCGGCGATCGCCGGCACGCCCTGCACGAAGAAGATGCGCTTGTTGACGCTCCACGCGCCGTACAGCGCTGCCACGATCACGCAGAGCAGGAAGAAGACGACGACGTTCCACTGTGCGGTGAACAGGCCCCACAGCAGGCCGGCGGCGAGGAAGCCGTTGTAGAGGCCCTGGTTGGCCGCCAGCACGCGGGTGGTCTCGGCCTTCTCCGGCGTGTTGCGGAACGTCTTCAGGCCCAGCGGCCTGGTCCACAGGAACATCTCCAGCACCAGGAAATAGGCGTGCAATGCCGCCACTACCACGACCAGTACCGCCGCAATCACGTCCATCCACGTCTCCCGTCAGGTGGCGGGCAGCATAGCGGCAACGCGCGGATACGTCAGGCGTGCGTCTCGCCCGGTTGCGTCGCACGCTCGGGCGGCAGCTTGGCTTCTTCGCGCAACAGTCGCCACGCACTGAAGGTCATGGCGCTGGCGACCAGCAGGCCGGCGCCGAACACCGCGTTCGAGCCGAAGGCGGACAGCAGCTTGTGCAGCCAGACGAAGCTCAGGTCGCCGCCGCGATAGACCACCGTGTCGATGGCGGCACCGGCCTTGTAGCGCCATTCGCGGCCGACGCGGGTGTAGATGGTCTCGCGCGCGGGCTTCGCCAGCGAGAACTCACTGGCACGCGTGACCACCTGCACGATGGCCACCATCATGGGCAACGGTGACGCGGACAGGATGGAAAATCCGATGATGATCGCGCAGCCGGGAATCAGCAGCGCTGGCGCGATGCCGAAGCGGGACAGCAGTACGCGGGTCAGCAGGAGCTGCACCACCAGGGTCAGCGAATTGACCGCCAGGTCCAGCGTGGCGAAGTAATCGGCGCGGGCCTCGGCCGACGTGAACATGGTGCGCGCGATGGCATTCTGCTCGTTGTAGAGCAACGTGCCTACGCCCACGCCCATCACGACCATGACGGCGAGCCAGCGCAGCAGCGGCTCGCGTACGATCAGCTTCAGCCCTGCCAGCACCTCGCCCCCCATCGGGATCTCGCCACTGGCTTGGCGCCGCTCCGCTTCGCGTGCTACGGCCCAGGTACGCAACCGGAAAATGCACATCACGCACACCGAGAACAGGAACGCAGACACCAGCATCATGTTGGGGATGCCCACGCGCACCACCAGCGCCTTGGTCAGTGCGGGCCCCAGGAACGCGCCTATCGTGCCGGCGGCGCCGATGTAGCCGTAGTATCGCTTCGCTTCGGCATTGGTGAACACGTCCGCCATGAAGCTCCAGAACACGGCGACGGCGAACAGGTTGAACACCGTGATCCACAGGATGAATGCCAGGCCGCGCCCTGCGATGCCGCTGTCGAACATGGCGTAGAACGCCAGCAGCGTGGCGATGAAGAACCCGTAGATCACCGGCAGGAAAACCCGGCGCGGAAAACGGCTCACCAGCCAGCCGTACACCGGCTGCAGTACCAGCATGATCAGGAACACGGCGCTGAAGATGAACTGCAGCGTGAACTCGCCCAGCGCGATTCCCCGGTTGGAGAAGAACGCAATCAAGGCGGGCGGGAACACGGCTTCGATATCGCTGGACGCTGCCATCGCTTCGCGCACCGGACGCAGCACGTAGTAGCCGCTCAGCAGGCAGAAGAAATAGACGAAGGACCACAGCAGCGGGGGAGACTCCGACATCGCCGCGCGGAGGCGGCCGAACCGGGTGGTCGCTGGGGAAGACGGGTCCATGGGGCGCGGCCTGCGATCGCATCGTCGGGGCGCGGGCAAGCCCGCCTGTGGCGCGCAAGGTATCCGATGCACTGCAACATCGCCAGCGTTTTCCCGCCTGGCGCGCGACCGGAAACCCGAGCCGGCAATCCTGTCCGGACGGCACTCACCAGGGCCCGAGCATTTGCTCTATCCCCCGCCGCTAGGTTCGGTCGACTTCGGAACAGGGCAGCATGTGTACGACTACATCATCGTGGGCGCCGGTTCGGCCGGCTGCGTGCTGGCCCACCGCCTGAGCGAAGACCCTGCCTGCCGCGTACTGCTGCTGGAAGCCGGCCCACGCGACTGGCATCCCTTCATCCACATGCCCGCCGGCCTGGCCAAGCTGGTCGGCCAGAAGGGCGTCAACTGGAACTACGACACCGCGCCCGAGCCGCAGCTCGACAATCGTCGCCTGTGGTGGCCGCGCGGCAAGGTGCTGGGCGGCTCCAGTTCGATCAATGCGATGTGCTACATCCGCGGCGTGCCACAGGACTACGACGACTGGGCAAACGCCGGTGCCGACGGCTGGGACTGGGCCAGCACCCTGCCCTACTTCCGCCGCGCCGAGCGCAACACGCGTGGCGCCGACGCGTTGCACGGCGGCGACGGCCCGCTGTACGTGTCCGACCTGCGCTACACGAACCCGCTGTCGGCCGCCTTCATCGAGGCCGGCGTGCAGGCCGGCTTCGCGCGCAATGGCGACTTCAACGGTCCGACGCAGGCCGGCTTCGGCCTGTACCAGGTCACCCAGAAGGAGGGCGCGCGCTGCTCGTCGGCGGTCGCCTACCTCGACCCCGCGCGCGACCGCCAGAACCTGGACGTCGTCACCGGCGCACTGGTCCGCCGCGTGTTGCTGGAGAAGGGGCGCGCGGTCGGCGTGGCCTATGCGCGCGGCGGCCACGAAGTGATCGCGCGCTGCGCCGGCGAAGTGCTGCTCAGCGGCGGTGCGATCAACTCGCCGCAGCTGCTGATGCTGTCCGGCATCGGTCCCCCGGAGCATCTCGAACAGACCGGCATCAGCGTGCGTCACGCGCTGCCGGGTGTCGGCGGCAACCTGCAGGACCATCTCGACATCTGTACCCTGCAGCACAGCACGCAGCGCGTCACCTACGACCGCACCAGCGAGCTGAAGACCGCGTTCGACTATTTCCTGCGCGGGCACAGCGGCCCGGGCAGCAGCAACATCGCCGAGGCCGGCGCCTTCGTGCGTTCGCCGCTGGCACCGGACGACCGGCCCGACATCCAGATGCACTTCGTACCGGCCATGCTCGACGACCACGGCCGCCACCGCCTGCCCGGCGATGGCTACACCCTGCATGCCTGCTTCCTGCGTCCGCGCAGCCGCGGCCGCATCCTGCTGGCCAGCGCGGATCCGCGCGCCGACGCACGCATCGAGGCCAACTACCTGAGCGATCCGGACGGCTTCGACCTGAAGATGATGGTCGAGTGCGCCAGGCTGTCGCGCGAGGTGTTCGCCCAGCCGGCGTTCGACGCCTACCGCGGCGCACCGATCCATCCCGCGCGCAGCGATCTCTCGGATGCGGAACTCGTCGCCTTCATCCGCGCCAAGGCGGAGACCGTCTACCACCCGGTCGGCACTTGCCGGATCGGCGATGACGAAGCGGCGGTGGTCGATCCGCAGCTTCGCGTGCGTGGCGTGGACGGTCTGCGGGTGATCGACGCCTCGGTGATGCCGTCGCTGATCGGCGGCAACACCAATGCGCCGACGATCATGATCGCCGAGCGCGCCTCGGACCTGATCCGCGGCATGCCACCGCTGTCCGGCGGCGACCTGCACGTCAAGGCCACGACGCCCGCCCTCGCCACCGCGGACTGACGCCGCACCACACCTGCCAGGCATGCATCGCCCTCATGAAGAGGGCGCGACATCGCGCGCGTTCAGGCATTCCAGCTGAATACGCCCCAGCGATGATCCCCGTGCCAGCGCATCACCATGCAACGCGAAGATCGCGCTTCGGCGCAGAATTTGCATGGCCTGGATGAATGCATTCATGAACGCATTCCACGCGATCACGGACCGATGAACGCGGCGAACCTCCCACGAAATGGGACGCACGCCACACCCGTAATCAGCAACAGGATGAACAACATGGGCACGGAACTTCTCCCTGTTTGTGCAATGGAAAAAAGCGGCGTTATGATCGCTGGACGGCACAAACCCACGCAGGCGCCACGCACGATGAAACAGAAGAAAAGCCGCCGATCGCTGCATGGCTACCGGATAGGCCTGGTCGGCCTGCTGCTGCCCTTGACGCTCTCGTCCACCGCGCAGACACCACTGCGGTGGACCACGGCCAGCCAGAGCGCGGACGCGGTCGCGACCGCCAACGTGTCGTCCTATGTGTCGCCGACGCAGCCACGCCCCTACCGTACCGCGCTGGCGGAACAGAACATCCAGCCGCTCGCGGCCGGGTTCGACGTGCGCGCGTTCGAGACGATGGCCGAGCACCTGACCGTCGGCCAGCGCGTGCCGGGGCTGGCGATGGCCATCGTCCACAATGGCCGTGTGCTCAGCGCGCGTGGCTACGGCGTGACCGACGTGGTGAACCCGCAGCAGGTCGATTCGCACACGGTGTTCCGCCTGGCCTCGCTGTCGAAGGCCTTCGCCAGCACGCTGACCGGCCTGATGGTGCAGGACGGGTCGCTGCGCTGGGACAGCAAGGTCAACCAGTTCGTGCCCGGGTTCCAGCTGAGCGACGCCAACGCGACCTCGCACGTCACCGTCGCCGACGTGCTGAGCCACAGCGTCGGCCTGCAGGCGCACAACGCCTTCGACCGCGACATCGAAGCGAACGCCGAGTACTACGACGTCGCCCGCAAGCTCGCCTATGCGCCCCTGAAGTGCGCGCCGGGCGAGTGCTACGCCTACCAGAACGTCGCCTTCAGCCTGATCGGCGATGTGGTGTTCGCCGCGTCCGGCACCTTCTACGACCAGGCGGTGGATCGCCGCATCTTCAAGCCGCTGGGCATGAACGACGCGAGCATGGGCCTGGCCGGCATCCAGGGCAGCACGCGCTGGGCGCGGCCGCACGTGCGCAGCCGCAACGGCTGGGTGTCGCTGACGCCGAAGCCGACCTACTACCGTCTTCCGCCCGCCGCGGGCGTCAACGCCAGCGCCAGCGATCTGGCGCAGTGGCTGATCGCGCAGACGGGCCATCGTCCCGACGTGCTGCCTGCGCCGCTGCTGGCGACGCTGCATGCTCCGGTGGTGACCACGCCGGGCGAAATGCGCGGCGGCTGGCGGCGCGAGCGCATCCAGTCCGCCAGCTATGCGCTGGGCTGGCGCGTGTTCGATTACGCGGGCCAGCAGGTCGTCTTCCACGCCGGCGCCGTGCAGGGCTATCGCGGCCTGGTCGCACTGGTGCCCGGGCAGGACCTGGGCGTCGCACTGGTCTGGAACAGCGACAGTTCGCTGCCCTCGGGCCTGCTGCCGACGATCCTCGATCGCGCGATGGGCCTGCCGGGCCAGCCGTGGGTGGAAACGCCTGCGGACTACGACCTGCTGCTGGCCGAGTCGCCGGAAACCACGCCCGCCAACGGCAGCAAGGAAAGCGGTACGTCCTCGCAGCGCGGCCCCGCGTCGCCGCGCTGACCCCCGCGGTGCGCAGCGGCGGGCGCCAGCCCGCCGCACGCCACGACGTCAGTCTTGCGGGTTCTGCTCGAGCAGGGCCTTGAGCTTGGCCAACCCCTTCTCGTAGTCAGCCCCGATCATCCGGTCGAACAGCAGGCCCAGCCACCGCTTGAACGGGTTGAAGCCGTGCGCGCTGTCGAACGCCCACGTCACGCGTGTGCCCTGGCCCTCCGGCGCCAGCAGATAGCTCGCCTGCGCCTGGCTGCCATCGAAATCCAGCGCCACCGCGATGCGGCGGTGCGGTTCGCTGGCGGTGATCTCCTGGCTTCCGCTGCCGACCGCACGGTTGCCTACCCAGCGCATGCGCGCGCCCACGCCGCGCGCCGGGCCTTCGAAGGTGTACGTCGCCTGCGGATCGTATTCGGCCCACGGCGACCAGGCATTGAAGCGCTCGAACGAGTCGAGCGTGGCGAAGACCTGCGCCGGGCTGCGCTCGATGACGACGCTGCGCTCCACATGGGTCGTCGACGGCAGCAGCAACCCGCCCGCCACGAAGACCACGCCCAGCACGGCGATCGCCGCCAGCACCCACCTGATGAACTTCATGCGCTGCCTCCTCGGCATCCGGGAACCGGCAGCCTAGCCGGTCGCCCATAAAAAAACTCTCCCCCCGCTGGGCACAGGGAGAGAGTCCATGGTGTTACGTGTAATCGGGGTTGGCTTAGATCAGCGGAGCCGGGGTGGCCGGCAGCGCGACGGGGGCCGCTTTCTTCTTGGACTTCTTGGCAGGCTTCTTGGCGGCCTTCTTCGCGGCCTTCTTGGCCGGCTTCTTGGCTACTTTCTTGGCAGCCTTCTTCGCGGTCTTCTTGGCAGCCTTCTTCGCCGGCTTCTTGGCGACCTTCTTGGCGGCCTTCTTCACGGACTTCTTGGCGGCCTTCTTGGTGGTCTTCTTGGCAGCCTTCTTCGCCGGCTTCTTGGCTACTTTCTTGGCGGCCTTCTTGGCGACCTTCTTCACCGCCTTCTTGGCCTTGGCGACCTTCTTGGCGACCTTCTTGGCAGCCTTCTTCACTGCCTTCTTCACGGTCTTCTTCGCAGCCGCCTTCTTGGTGGCCTTCTTGGCGGCCTTCTTGGCGGCCGGTTTTTTCTTCGCAGCTTTCTTCGTTGCCATGTGATGGCTCCTCGTCAGTGAACTATGGATTTTTACGTCTGGTTACAGCACATCTGCCCGGAGGCAGGCCCAGCTGCAAGAAACGCCGCGGGAGTCGGACCCGTCGGCAGCCGTCGTCGCGACACGCGCGGCGATGCGGATTCCCCAGGGGTCCGGGCGTGCGAAACCCGGCCCCCTACAAATACGAAAACACCCGCGTCGCCGGGCGACACGGGTGCGATGAAGGAGGCGCGTTGCGTTTTTCCGGGGGAAGCGAGTCCTGCGTCCGCCGCAATCTGGGTGCGGACGATGGGCTGGGTTGTCTCTCGCGCTGTCGTGTTGATTCGACTCACTCGCTTCCGCAGCAAGCGCTGCTTGGGGCGAAACCTAATCACGGTTTTTTCAGGTGTCAACACCTGCGCGCAACTTTTTTTTCGAGGCAGGTGCCGCTGGCCTGCGCCGGACGGCGACGGCGACGGCGGCGCGATGGCGACTGCCGAAGCGTCCAACGCGAACGAAAGACATGCGCCTGAAAAAAAACATCGGTAAAACGCGCTTTTTTTTTCTTGGCGACGGCGCGCGGCGCGTTCGCGGACGACCATGCAACGATCGCCTGTCACCTGTCCGGACGCGCGCCAACGGCTTGAACAGTACCTAAAAAAAACTTTCCGGCAGGGCGTCGGATTTCGCGTCGCACAAGCCCGACTGCGCCGATTTGCGCAAACTTTTTTCCCTCGTCCGGCGGCGCATCGCCCACTTCGATACCGCTTCGTCGACATGGAAGCGGACGTCCGCCTTCTTCTTCGAGCGGCACGACGCGCGCTTCGGCGACGTCCGTTGCGTGCCCCGCATTCCACTTTGCCGTTCGTCGGCCACCGCACCGACGGCACGACGACGCGCTTCGGCAAGCGCGCTGCTCCGCGCCGTAAACGAAACGGGGAACCGGCAGCGACGGAACGTCGTTCCGCCGTCGCCGGTTCCCCGCCTGGGGACCGCCTGTGGGAATGCCTCAGTGGTCTTCGTCTTCGATCAGCTCGGCGTAGTCGTCCGGCGACAGCAGCTCGTTGAGCTGGTCCGGCTCCTCGGCTTCGATCACGAAGATCCAGCCTTCGCCGTACGCGTCCTCGTTGATGGTCTCGGGCTTGTCGGCCAGCGCCGCGTTGACCTCGACGATCTTGCCGGTGATCGGGCTGTAGACGTCGGACGCGGCCTTGACCGACTCCACCACCGCGCTGGCGTTGCCGGCTTCGATGCGGTCGCCGACGTTGGGCAGCTCGACGTAGACCAGGTCGCCGAGCAGACCCTGCGCGTGATCGGAAATGCCGACGGTGACGCGGCCGCCGGCTTCCACGCGGGCCCATTCGTGGGACTTGAGGAACTTCAGATCGCCAGGAATCTCACTCATGGGGTGCTCCGTATCGCTGTCAGGGGTCGGGTAGGGAAAGATAGTTTAGCGGAGGAAGGCAAAGGTGAAGGCATGCCGTCGCGGTTCATTCCAGGACGCCGGGCTGCGCCTGGCCATCGCGCACGAACGGGAACTTCACCACGCGCACCGGCACCTCCTTGCCCCGGATGTCCACGCGCACGCCACCGGCAGTGCCGAGCGGAATGTCGCCGGCCGGCACGCGTGCGAAGGCAATGGCCTTGCCGAGCGTCGGCGAGAACGTGCCGGACAGGATCTCGCCCTCGCCATGCGCGGTGAGCACTTTCTGGCCGTGGCGCAGCACGCCCTTCTCGTCCATCACCAGCCCGATCATCTGCCTCGATGCGCCGGAGGCCTTCTGCGCCTCCAGCACGGCACGGCCGGTGAAGGCACGTCCTTCATCCAGCGACACCGTCCAGGCGAGCGCCGCCTCGTACGGCGACACCGTGTCGTCCATGTCCTGGCCGTAGAGGTTCATGCCAGCCTCCAGGCGCAGCGTGTCGCGCGCGCCAAGGCCGGCGGGCTTCACGCCCGCGTCCAGCAGCGCGTTCCAGAACGTGACAGCCTGCGCCTGCGGCAACACGATCTCGTAGCCGTCCTCGCCGGTGTAGCCGGTGCGGGCGACGAACAGCGGCACGCCGTCGATGCTGGTGGCGTCGGCGGCGGCGAAGCGGGTCAGCTTGCCGACCTTCGCGCGGTCCTCCTCGCGCAACAGGCCGTGCACGCGCTCGCGCGCGCTCGGACCCTGCACCGCGACCATGGCGTAGTCGGGACGCTCGGCGACCTGTACGTCGAACGCGGCTGCCTGCGCGGTGATCCATGCCAGGTCCTTCTCGCGGGTGGCGGCATTGACCACCAGGCGGAAGAAGTCCTCGGCCAGGAAATAGATGATCAGGTCGTCGATCACGCCGCCCTGCTCGTTGAGCATCGCCGTGTACAGCGCCTTGCCGGGCTTCTGCAGCTTGTCGACCGAGTTGGCGACCAGCCGGCGCAGGAACTCGCGCGTGCGCGGGCCACGCAGGTCGACCACGGTCATGTGGCTGACGTCGAACATGCCGGCATCGCGACGCACCTGGTGGTGCTCCTCGATCTGCGAGCCGTAGTGGATCGGCATGTCCCAGCCGCCGAAGTCGACCATCTTGGCGCCGAGCGCGCGATGGGTGTCGTTGAGGATGGTCTTCTGGGTCATGGCGGCTTCCGGAACGGACAAAGAAGCGCATTATCCCAGAACGCACCAGCGCGGTGCGCCGCGATTACAGGCCGTAGTAGGCCTCGTTGACGCAATCCACCGTGCGCGCCTCGAGCACGTCGAAGCGGCCATCAGGCAGCCGCAGCCGTCCGGCCCAGGCGACGTCCTCCAGCCATTCCGTCGACGTGTCGTGCTGGCGCACGATCGCGGCCACCCGCGGATCGTCGCGTCCGTTCACGCGGCAGGTGCCGAACTGCAGGTAGTAACCGCTGCGCCCGGCCGGATACGGCAGGGCGTCGGTGATGCGCCATTGCGCGCGGTCGCCGTCGCGGCCGGCGAACTGGCCGGCGACCACGAAGCGCGGGACGGGTTCGCCACCGGTGCCGGGGGCCGGCGCGGCCAGCACGCCGATCGAGTAGTCGCAGACATGCGCCGGATCGGCGGAGTCGGACACGCAGCTTCCGCCCAGCTCGTCGAGGCCGGCGGGATACGGCGGCATCACCTTGCCGACCAGGTCCGCCGCAGCCACCGACAACGGCGCCAGCATCGACATCGCCCATGCCCGCACCGTTGCGCCCACCTACGCCTCCTGCACCTTCAGGGTCATGCCGTTCACCGCGATCACCCGCACGCGCGTGCCCAGCGGAAGGTCGGCGCCTTCCACCGTCCAGAACGCATCGTCGATCCTGACCCGGCCGCGTCCGCCCTCGATGGGCTGGTCGAGCGTGGCCACCGTACCGACCAGCTGCTCGGCGCGCCGGTTCAACAGCGGCTTGTCGCTCTGGCGACCCTTGCCGCGGAACCAGCGGCGGTAGACCGCCACCGAAATCACCGCGAGCACCGAGAACAGGACTGCCTGCGCCAGCCAGCCGAGACCGGGGGCGAGCAACACCGCCACCGCCATCGCCACCGCGGCGAAGCCGAACCACAACATGAAGGCGCCCGGCGCCATCGCTTCGGCCGCGAACAGCACCAGCGCCGCGATTGCCCAGAACGCGAACTTGACGCTCATGTCAGCCTCCCGGCACGCGCGGCGGACGGGACGGCGCGGCGGCCTGCTGTTTGTCCAGCGCACCCTTGGCCAGTTCGGCGATGCCGGCGATGGACCCGATGATGCCGCTGGCTTCCATCGGCATCAGCACGAACTTCTGGTTCGGCGCGGTGGCCAGTTCCTTGAACGCCTCCACGTACTTCTGCGCGATGAAGTAGTTGATGGCCTGCACGTCGCCCTGCGCGATGGCGTTGGACACCAGTTCGGTGGCCTTGGCTTCGGCCTCGGCCAGGCGCTCGCGCGCCTCGGCTTCGCGGTAGGCGGCCTCGCGCTTGCCCTCGGCTTCCAGGATGGCGCTCTGCTTGTCGCCTTCGGCACGCAGGATCTCGGACTGGCGCGCGCCTTCGGCTTCCAGGATCGAGGCGCGCTTGTCGCGCTCGGCCTTCATCTGCCGGGCCATCGCGTCCACCAGGTCGCGCGGCGGCTGGATGTCCTTGATCTCGATGCGGTTGACCTTCACGCCCCACGGGCTGGTGGCGTGGTCGACCACGCCCAGCAGCTTGGCGTTGATGGTTTCGCGCTGGCTCAGCGATTCGTCCAGGTCCATCGAACCGATCACGGTGCGGATGTTGGTCTGCACCAGGGCGATCATCGCCTGGTCCAGGCTGGACACCTCATAGGCGGCCTTGGCGGCATCCAGCACCTGGAAGAACACCACGCCGTCCACCTTCACCACCGCGTTGTCCTTGGTGATGACGTCCTGCGAGGGCACTTCGAACACCTGCTCCATCATGTTGACCTTGCGGCCGATGCTCTGCATGTAGGGGATCAGGAAGTGCAGCCCCGGCGACATGGTGTGGGTGTACTTGCCGAAGTGCTCGACGGTGAATTCGTAGCCCTGCGGGACAACGCGGACGCCCTTGAAGAAGGTCACCACGATGAACAGCGCCACCGCCGCGACCAGCAATGTCGAAAGACCGAAATCCATGTTGCGCCCCTCCCCTTGTGTTTGACCGGATTATAGGACGGCCAGCGGGAACTTCCCCGGCGCTGCGACGGTATTGCCTTCCGCTGCATCCCTTGTCTTCAGAACCCCGAAGAATCTCCCCGCTTGAGCCGATCGCAATTCGCCATCGACGTCCCCGACAGCCTGGTCGCCCGTGCGCGCTCCGGCTGCCGTGAGGCGTTCGAGCAGATCTACCGTCGCTTCGAGCGGCCGGTGTTCACGCTGGCGCTGCGCATCTGCGGCGACCGCGAGGAGGCCGGCGACGTGCTGCAGGACACCATGCTGAAGCTGTTCAACCATCTGCCGGACTACCGCGCCGATTGCCCGTTCTGGGGCTGGCTGCGCCAGATCGCCGTCAACGAGGCGCTGCTGCGGCTGCGAAGGCAGAGACGGCTGGTGAGCGAAATCACGGTGGATGAGGATGACCTGCCGGAAGACCGCGGCCTGCCGCCGTGGGCCGCGGCCGATGCCGCCCTGCTGCAGCGCGCACTCGACGGGCTGCCGTCCGCCACCCGCAGCGTCCTGTGGCTGTACCACGCCGAGGGCTACACCCATGACGAAATCGCCGCGTTGATGCACCGCACGCCCAGCTTCTCCAAGTCGCAGCTGTCGCGCGGCACCCGTCGACTGCGGGCGCTGCTGCAGATCGAGGAACCCATCCATGCCTGACTCCCTGACCCGCGATCCAGCACCGCGCGACTGGCGCGAAGCGTTCGGCGCCATGCCGCTCGAAGCGCCACCCGAAGGCAGCTGGCAGCGCCTCGCCGCGGCATTGCCGCCCGCGCGTGCCACTGCCCGACGCGCCCGCTGGCGACGTCCTGCACTGGCGCTGGCCGCGACCGCCTTCTTCGCTGCCGTGATCCCGCTGATGCACTGGCGGGCCGTGCAGACCACTCCGCCGCCGCTGCAACGCGCCGCTCCCGTGGCGACGATCGCGACGCCCGCACCCGCCGACGTGCCCGTGAAGCCGGCCGTCGATGCAATCCCTCCCGCATCCGCCGTGCGTGCGGATGTCGCACCGGCGACGGCCGCACGGGCACCGGCGTCGGTCCGCTCCACCGCACGGGCCGTGCGCGACCCGGCACCCGCCAGGCTCGATGCGCTGTACACCGAATCCGCGCGACTCGAAGCCGTCCTCGCACATCTGCCCGACAGCGGCACCGGCAACGTTGCCGCCCTTGCCATCAGCGCCGAGCTGCAGGAGCAGGTGACCCACATCGACCTGGCGCTGTCGCAGCCGGCGCTGCCGGACATGGCTCGCACGGCGCTATGGGAGCAGCGCGTCGATACCTTGCGCCAGCTCACCGGTGTGGAAGCCACCCAGCGCTGGCAGGTCGCGCTGAACGACGACGCCGATACCGCCATCTACTGATTCCGAACACGCAACGAGGAGATTCCCGATGCTCAAGCCCCTTTCCCGTCCGCTGCTGGTCCTCGCGCTGGTCGCGCCCGTGCCGGTGCTGGCGCAGCAGAACGAGACCGCCACAAAGAAAGAGCTCGAAGACGCACGCGCCGACCTGCAACGCGCAGCCAAGCGCGTGGCCGAACTGTCGCGGGACGCTGGTGGGCTCCATTCGCCAGCCAACATCGACCACCTGATCGTGAGCCGCCCCCGACTGGGGGTCCTGCTGTCCGGCGACGACGCGGCCGGCGTGCGCATCACCGGCGTGACGCCGGAGAGCGGCGCGGCCAAGGCCGGATTGAAGGCGGGCGACCGCCTGCTGCGCGTGGCCAGCACCGCGGTCGACGGCGACACCGCCGAGGCACGCGTCGCGCATGCCCGCCAGTTGCTGACCGGCCTCAAGGTCGATACGGCCGTGCGGGTCACTTACCAGCGCGACGGCAAGGCGCACGACGTCGACGTTACCCCGACGCAGGTGTCGCCGCGCATCGCCTTCAGCGCCACCGGGCCCCGCAGCGTCTTCATCCGCAGCGGCGAAGGCGGCATGCCCCAGCTCGACGGCATACCGGTGCCGCTGGACGAGATCACCAACGTCATCTCCCCCGAGGTGCAACGCGAGCTCCGGCAGCTCGGCAAGCTGGGCGACTGCAAGGGCGATGACTGCCGACTGCCGGCGCTGGCCGAAGCCTTCCGCTGGAGCAACCTCAACCTGGCGACCGTCGATGCCACGCTGGGCCGCTACTTCGGCACCGATGCCGGCGTGCTGGTCCTGTCGG
The DNA here is from genome assembly GCF_010093445.1 of Pseudoxanthomonas japonensis. GTDB lineage: Bacteria > Pseudomonadota > Gammaproteobacteria > Xanthomonadales > Xanthomonadaceae > Pseudoxanthomonas_A > Pseudoxanthomonas_A japonensis. The sequence goes on from NZ_PDWW01000039.1 coordinate 14,017, forward strand.
TCGGCGATGAACTCGCGGGACTTCAGGCGGGCGATGTGATCCGGAAGGTGGATGGCACGCCGGTGACGACGCCGCGCGACGTCACGGAGGTCCTGCGCGGCAAGTCCGAAGACGCCAAGGTCACCGTCGAGTACCTGCGCGATCGCCAGGTGCGGACCAGCACGGTGTCGGTACCGAAGGCGGCGGCCTTCCGTTTTCCCGCGACCTCGCGGGTCACCGTCAAGCCGCATGTCGCGGTCGGCGTGGGTCAGGCACCTGCCATCGTCGAGAAGCGCCGCGTGATGATCATCGACCAGGACGGAAGGGTGCAGACCTTCGAGGACGGCATCGGCGACGCCCCGCAGTCTCCCACACCCCCTGCACCGCCTGCACCTCCCGCAGGCAAGGGCGGCGCCCTGCTCTGACACGCATTATTAGAAGAGAGACCGCATGAATCCCCTGCCCCCGCCTGCGCGGGGGTCTTTTTTTGAAGAAGGCACGTCCGTGTGCCGGAGAGAACGCTCAGCGGGATGCGCGTGCCGGCTCGGCCGGTGCAGCCTCCACCCAGTCCGCGAACACCTTCGCGATGTCGGCATCCGCCACCGGCTTGCCTTCCTGCACGTCACCCGCCTGAGTGAACAGCGGGATGATCATCGCCATGCCGTCGACCTTGGTCTTCAGGTGCACGCCCGGCGCCTTCGACAGGAAGCGGTCCCAGTGCGCGCGGACCTTGGCCCAGTAGCCGGCGGTGGCCTGCCAGTAGTCGCGCGCAGGCGTGAAGTCGACCTCGGTGGTCTTGAGGTAGTCGTTGAAACCGAACTCGCGCGCCAGTTCCACCTGCGTGCCGTCGGGCTTGCGCAGCACCTTGGTGTTGAACTGCTCGTGCGTCCAGCCGTTCGGGGTCAACGTGTGGCGGTTGACCACCGACAGCGCGTTGTAATCGCTGCGCCTGGTGTACTCGCGGCGCGGCAACGGCCGCCAGCTCAGGTCGCTGGTCCAGGTGGCCACGCCGTTGGTGTAGTCCCAGCGTCCGGTGCCGCAGTAGCGCGGCGCATCGCTGACTTCGTAGACGCACTGCGTCCATGCGCCGCGGGTGGCGTCGGCGGGGATCGCGCGCACGTGCCACGTCTGGTCGGCGGTGAATTCGAAGCGTGTCGGCGCTTCGTAGAACCAGTCCTGCCGCCAGTGCTTGGTCACATGGCCGCTCTTCGCGTCCACCAGGATGTGCTGCAGGACGATGCGCGTGGGCGTGTCCTCGACGACGATCACCATCTCGTCGCCGCCGCTGCGCATCGCCGCCTGGCGTTCGTAGCCGGGCTGCAGCAGGACGGTTTCGTCGAAGGCGAAATCGACGGTGTAGTCGCCCTGCATCGCCAGGATGGACTGGCGGTCACGGGCGGGATCCGCGGCCAGCACGGACGTGGACAAAGGGAGGATCAGGACGGACAGCACGATGGCGACCGGCTTCTTCATGGTGGCGCTCTCTCTACTTGAGTCGGATCAGCGGCACGACGTTGTCGCCCGCCTCGTGGTGGTGTTCCAGGTGCGCGCCGGCGGCGAAACGGGACGATTGCTCGCAGCAGCAGTCGTGCAGCCCGCTTTCCAGGTCGGCGCCTTCGGCCTGGGCGATACGTTGTGCGGTGGCGATGCCGAGCGGCGACATCAGCGACAGACTGGCCGCGAGCACCGGCAACGATGCCGGCCGTGGTACTGCGTGCAGCTGCAGCGCGCAGGCGCGCCACTGGCCGCCAAGCAGGCGCCCGGCGAGCCGCTGCCACAGGCGATCGGCGAGGCCGGCGACTTCCCCGTCGCTGCCCGCGGGCAGCGAGGCGACCAGGCGATCCCACGCGACGAAGTCGCTGTCCGGCAACAGGCACAGGCGCCAGCAGCAGCGTCCCTGCGCGTCGAAGAACAGCAGGCGTTCGTCCAGCCCGTCGCTGTCGACGCCGGTGCGTGCTTCCACCCGCACCGCCTGCTGCCAGCCAGCAAGCTCACTGCCCTGCTGCGTGCGATAGAGGCACAGCACCGGTCCCAGCGCCGCGAGTTGCGCGGTCGCGGGGAATGCATCCGACGATATGCCGCTGAGGGTGCCCGGCAGCGCGCGCAGCGTCGCCATGGCGCTACCAGCTCACCGACAGGCTGGCCGACAGCGTGCGGCCGGGCGAGGTATAGCGGTCGAGGGTCGTACTCGCCGCGGATACCAGGGCGATGTCGCCGGCGTCGATGTACGTCTTGTCGGCCAGGTTCAGCACGCCGACGTTTACCTTGGCGCCGGGCGCGAAGTTCCAGTGCGCGTACAGGTCGAGTACGCCGTAGCCGGGCTGACGGTAATAGTTGTCGGCGGAAACGCGATCCTTGCGGTCGACGAACCGGCCCGCCAGTTCCGCGCCCCAGACCTCGGCATCGTAGGCAATGCCCAGCGTGGCGGTGAGCGGATCCACGCTGTCCAGCGGCGTGCCGTCGGTGCGGTTCTTGCCGCGCGACCAGGCCGCCGCGCCGCGCATCGACCAGCCGTCGAGCGCCTGCGACCACGCACCGAGGTCGGCACCGGCCTTGAGTTCGACGCCGTGGATCCGGGCTTCCGCGACGTTCTGCGACTGGTACACCATCAGGCCGTCATCGTTGAAACCGATGAAACGCATCGATTCGATGAAGTCATCGTACCGGTTGTAGTAGCCGGACAAGCTGGCGTAGACGGCGTCGCCCGCATACCGCGCGCCGAACTCCAGCCCGTCGCTGGTCTCCGGCTTCAGATCCGGATTGGCGATGGCGGTATAGCCGAACTGCACATTGGTGAAGCCGATGTTGACGTCGTTGTACGGCGGCGAGCGGAAGCCGCGCGCATAGCCACCGAACAGCGACCAGTCCGGAGCGAACTTCCACACCATGCCCAGCTTCGGCGACACACTGGTCTCGCGGATGTCGGCCAGTACCACGCCCGGATTGTCGCCGGCGAAGATCGCATCCTGCTCGGGATCGAGGCGGTAGTGGTCGACGCGCAGGCCGGGCACCAGGCGGAACGCGCCGTCAGCGAAGCTGATCTCGTCCTGCACGTAGAGTGCGGCGGTGGTGGTCTCGCTGACGGGGAAGTCGCGCACCGGAAAGACGTCCGGCAACATCACCGGCGTGCTGACGCCGGTCAGCGGGAACGTCCGCAGGCCATCGCGCTTCTGCCGCGTCTCGGCGCGCGACAGGTCGATGCCGTATGCCAGCTCGTGGCGTACGCCATCACCGAAGGCCTTGCGTAAGTTGGCCTGCAGTCCGTATGTCCGCTGGTCGAAATTGAACTCGCGCTCGCGTATGTCGCGCAGCGTCGGCGCCGGCAACATGCGCTCTTCGCGCGTGTATTGCGTGGTTTCGCTGTCCTGCCGGTAGACCTGCCAGTCGAGGCTGTCGGCGAAGGCGGACTCAAGGCCGTTCCATGCGTGCGAGAACGCCACGCGGGCACGCGTCTGGTGATCGCGCGCCGTGACCGAAGTGTTGGTGGCCCCCGTCAGCGGCTGCAGGCCGCGCTGGGTCAGCAGGTCGGTGTCGGTCGTGTCCTCGTTACCTTCGACGGTCAGGGTGAACTGCTGGTTCTGGTCCGGCGCGAACACCAGCTTGCCCAGCAGGCTGCGGCCGTCGCGCTCCTGCGGATTGGATTGCGTGCGCGCACTGCCGACGCCGCCGACACGCCCCTGGTTCTCGGTTTCCTTGCCCTGGCGGTGGCTGACATTGACCAACCCGCTCCAGCGCTCACCACCGAAGGCGGCGGTTGAGCCGCCGAGCAGCCCGCTCCAACTACTGTCGTAGCCGAGACGGACGCCGAAATAGGTGTCCTTGCCGTCATGCAGATAGTCGGAAGGATCCTTCGTGATGAACGACACAACGCCACCGAGTGCGTCCGAGCCGTACAGTGAACTGGAAGGTCCACGGACGATCTCGACGCGCTTCAGCGTGTCCAGGTCGATGAAGTTGCGGTTCGCGTTGGAGAAGCTGCCGATCGAGAACGCGTCCGACACGGCGATGCCGTCGGTCTGGATGCGCACGCGGTTGGCTTCCAGTCCACGGATGCGGAAGCCGCCGAGGCCGAAACGGCCGAAGCTCGACGTCACGGTGACGCCCGGCTCGTAGCGGACCAGGTCCTTGATGTCCCGGATCAACTGGTCGTCCAGCTGTTCGCGATCGATGACGCTGACGGTGTTGGGGACATCCGCGACGGCACGCTCGGTGCGGGTGGCGGTGACCTGGATGCGGTCGAACTCCTTCGCGTCGGCCGTCGAGGCGGCGGAGGTGTCTGCGGGTGTTTCGGCGTTGGCATGGCCGGCAAGGGCCAGCCACACAGCCGCGGTCAGAAGCGTGGGGCGGATCATGGCGACAACTTTCCTGAGGCTTGGAGTTGACCCGGAAAGCTGGCGGCCGGTGGATCCTTGGCTGGCGCCCGGAGGAGGGAATGCTTGGCTCGCTGCCGGTAGCAGGAACCGGCGGGAGACGTATTACTTGGTGAGGATCAGCTTGTCGTTGCTGGTGTGGCGCAAGCGGTAGATGCGGTCGCCATGGCGGATCAGCACCTCGCGCTGCCCCTTGAGCAGCGCGTCGCTGTCGAGGGCATCCTCGTCGCGCGCATGGGACATCGGCAGGGAGAGACGCTCGCGCAGCGTCGACGTATCGGCCAGGGGCAATGCAGTGACGTTCGAGATCATCGGAGGGCTCCACGGAAGGAACGCCAGTGATGATAATGATTCTTATTTGCGAGTCAACAGGCAGTCTGCGGCATCCCGGTGCCGGCGCAAATGAGAATGGCTTCATCACCCTCCGGGGCTCCTGCGTACAATCCGCGCACTTTCCTCCTCCGGGGAGTAGCCCACCCGTCCTGACGGGGTCCGCGCGTCAACACACTTGGTCAGCCGACCATGGTGCGCGGGACGAAGCGATCCGCTTCGCCGGGCAAGACCGAAGGCAGGCGTCGCGCTTGACCCGGGCCGGGCAGTGCGTCGTTTGCCTTCGCGCATCCGCGAATGCCTGGCCCCGGAGTTGTAGATGCAATCGCTGCACGCCCTGCTGGTGTCCACCGGCACCGTCACCCTGGCTGAAATCGGCGACAAGACCCAGTTGCTCGCCCTGCTGCTGGCGGCGCGCTACCGCAAGCCCTGGCCGATCGCCTGGGGCATCCTCGCCGCCACCGTGGTCAACCACGCCATCTCCGCCTGGCTGGGCGCGGAACTGACCGAATGGTTGTCCCCCGACGTCCTCCGCTGGGTCGTCGCGGCCAGCTTCCTCGCCGTGGCACTGTGGACGCTGAAGCCGGACACGCTGGACGAGAACGAAAAGCTCCCGGCCCACGGTGCCTTCATCGCCACGACCATCGCCTTCTTCCTGGCCGAGATCGGCGACAAGACCCAGGTCGCCACCGTGCTGCTGGCTACCAAATACTCCCCGCTTTGGCAGGTCATCGCCGGCACCACGATCGGCATGCTGCTGGCGAACCTGCCGGTGGTCTGGCTGGGCCACCGGTTCGCCGACAAACTGCCGCTGAAACTGGCCCGCAGCCTGGCCGCCGTCGTGTTCTTCGCCCTCGCCCTGTGGGTGGCCTGGCGCGGCATTGGCTGAATGGCCAGGACCGGGCCGCGCGGCTGCTAGACTGCGCGGTCAGAACAACACGCAGGTCTGGGGGAATACATGCTGGATGTCTTGGGGCGGATCGGCTTCGGCCTGTTCGGTCTGGCGGTGCTGATCGGCATCGTCTGGCTGTTTTCCAACAACCGGCGGGCCGTCGACTGGAAGCTGGTGGCCACCGGCATCACCCTGCAGATCGGTTTTGCGGCGCTCGTGCTGCTGGTGCCGGGCGGCCGGGAAGTGTTCGACTGGCTGGGCCACGGTTTCGTGAAGATCCTGGAGTTCGTGAAGGCGGGCTCCAGCTTCATCTTCGGCAGCCTGATGGATACCGAGAAGTTCGGCTTCATCTTCGCCTTCCAGGTGCTGCCTACCATCATCTTCTTCGCCGCGCTGATGGGCGTGATGTATCACCTGGGCGTGATGCAGTTCATCGTGCGCATGATGGCGCTGGCGATCACCAAGGTGATGAAGGTGTCCGGCGCGGAGACCACCAGCGTCTGCGCCAGCGTGTTCATCGGCCAGACCGAGGCGCCGCTGACGGTGCGCCCGTACATCCCCAAGATGACCGAGTCCGAGCTGATCACGATGATGATCGGCGGCATGGCGCACATCGCCGGCGGCGTACTCGCCGCGTATGTCGGCATGCTGGGCGGCGGCGATCCGGAGCAGCAGGCGTATTACGCCAAGCACCTGCTCGCCGCGTCGATCATGGCCGCGCCGGCCACGCTGGTCGTCGCCAAGCTGCTGATCCCGGAAACCGGCACGCCGCTGACGCGGGGCACCGTGAAGATGGAAGTCGAGAAGACCTCCAGCAACATCATCGATGCCGCCGCTGCCGGCGCCGGCGATGGCCTGAAGCTGGCGCTGAACATCGGCGCGATGCTGCTGGCCTTCATCGCGCTGATCGCCCTGATCAACGCGCCGCTCACCTGGATCGGCGACGTCACCGGCCTGTCGGCCGCCATCGGCAAGCCGACCGACCTGGCCACCATCTTCGGCTACGTGCTGGCGCCGATCGCCTGGGTGATCGGCGTGCCGTGGCAGGACGCCACCACCGTCGGCTCGCTGATCGGCCAGAAGGTCGTCATCAACGAGTTCGTCGCCTACCTGCAGCTGGCCGGCATCGTGAACGGACAGACGCCCGGCGTGACGCTGACCGACGAAGGCCGCCTCATCGCGACCTACGCGCTGTGCGGTTTCGCCAATTTCAGCTCGATCGCGATCCAGATCGGCGGCATCGGCGGCTTGGCGCCCGAACGGCGTTCGGACCTGGCCCGCTTCGGCCTGCGCGCCGTGCTGGGCGGGACCATCGCCACGCTGATGACCGCCACCATCGCCGGCGTGCTGTCGCACTTCGGCTGATCCGGGCGGGGCGGCCGACGGCCGCCTTGCCTCCATTGTTTACGTTCCCCTCCCGTGACCGCGGCACTGCCGCGGCGCGGACCTCAGGTATCGCCGCATGAACACGCCATCCCCCGCCCTGTCCCGCGTCGTCGTCGTGGGCTCCTTCAATGTCGACCACGTGTGGCGCTGCGACACCCTGCCCGTCGCCGGCGCGACCATCGCCGGCCGCTATGCGAGCGGACCGGGCGGCAAGGGCTTCAACCAGGCCATCGCGGCGGTGCGCGCCGGTGCGGACACGACCTTCGTCTGCGCCCTGGGCGACGACGCCGGCGGCCGATGGGCACGCGACCTGGCGGACGCCGACGGGCTGACCCTGCGCGTGCAGGCGAGCGAGGAGCCGACCGGCACCGCCGGCATCTACGTGGATGCGCATGGGCGCAACACCATCGTCATCGGCGCGGGCGCCAACGCGATCCTGTCGGCCGACTTCACCACCGGCCAGGCCGATGTGCTGGCCGCGACCAGCGTGGTGCTGGCGCAGCTGGAATCGCCCGTCGACACCGTGCTGGCGGCGCTTCAGGCAGGGCGTCAATGCGGCGCCAGCACGCTGCTGAATCCGGCGCCGGCGAATGCCGCGACGACGACCGAACTGCTCGCGCATGCCGACGTCATCACGCCGAACGAAACCGAATTCGCCGCACTGCTCGCGCGCCACCTGGGCGAGCGCATCAGCGCCGACGATGTCGCCACGCTCGATGGCGTCACCCTGCACCAGCACTGCCGGCAGCTGTTCCCGCACGGCACGGTCGTGGTGACGCTGGGCGCCACCGGCGTCTACGTGTCCCATCCCGAAGACGCCTTGCGCGGCGACGCGCGCCCGCACTACCGCGTCGCGGCGGAGACGGCCACGGTCGTCGACACCACGGGCGCGGGCGATGCCTTCAACGGCGCGCTGGCGGCCTCACTCGCGGAAGGCGCGCTGCCGGCGTTCGCCGACCACGTCCGCTTCGCCAACCGCTATGCCGCCCTGTCGACCGAACGGCCCGGCGCTGCGCTCGCGATGCCATCGCGTGCGGAGCTGATCGCGCGCTACGCCGACTGAGCCGGGCGGTTTCCCCGTCACGCGCCGACGGCGGATAATGCCGCGATGCAGATCGGCCCCTACCGCATCGACCCGCCGGTGATGCTGGCCCCCATGGCCGGCGTCACCGATAAGCCGTTCCGCCTGCTGTGCAAGCGGCTGGGCGCGGGCTTGGCCGTGTCGGAGATGACCATCAGCGACCCGCGCTTCTGGAACACCGCCAAGTCGCTGCACCGGATGGACCACGAGGGCGAACCCAGCCCCATCAGCGTGCAGATCGCCGGCACCGAGCCCGAACAACTGGCGAACGCCGCGCGCTACAACGCAGACCATGGCGCGCAGATCATCGACATCAACATGGGCTGCCCGGCGAAGAAAGTCTGCAACGCCTGGGCCGGCTCGGCGCTGATGCGCGATGAGGCGCTGGTGGGCCGCATCCTGGAAGCCGTGGTGAAGGCCGTCGATGTGCCGGTCACGCTGAAGATCCGCACCGGCTGGGACTGCGACCATCGCAATGGTCCGGCCATCGCACGCATCGCGCAGGAAAGCGGCATCGCCTCGCTCGCCGTGCATGGCCGCACGCGCGACCAGCATTACACCGGCACGGCCGAGTACGGGACCATCGCCGCGATCAAGGCCGCGCTGCGCATTCCCGTGGTCGCCAACGGCGACATCGATTCGCCGGACAGGGCGGCGCACGTGCTGGCGAAGACCGGCGCGGACGCCGTGATGATTGGACGCGCCGCGCAAGGCCGGCCGTGGATCTTCCGCGAGGTCGCGCACTTCCTCGCCACCGGCGAGCACCTCCCACCACCCACCGTGGCCGAGGTGCGCGACATCCTGCTGGCCCACCTGCATGCGCTGCACGCGTTCTATGGCGAACTGCAGGGCGTGCGCATCGCGCGCAAGCACCTGGGCTGGTACGCCAAGGACCGGCCGGAGAACCTCGCCTTCCGCGCCGTGGTCAACCGCGCCGAGAGCGCGGACGAGCAGGTACGACTGACCCGCGACTATTTCGACGCCCTGATCGCCGGCGTGACGCCGGTCCTGCCCGCCGCTGCCTGAGGCACGCACCATGTCCGACACGAACGACAGTCCGGCCTACCTCCACGGCTTTTCCCCGGTAGAGCAGGCACGCCTGATGAAGCAGGCCCGCCTGCTGGAAAGCACGATCTTCAACCACATCGACTACACCGGTGCGCGCCGGTTGCTGGAAGTCGGCAGCGGCGTCGGCGCGCAGACCGAGATCCTGCTGCGACGGTTCCCGGACGTGCATGTCAGCTGCGTCGACCTCAGCGAAGTGCAGCTGCAGGCGGCCAAGCAGAACCTGGCGACGATGCCTTGGTGCCGCGACCGCTACAGCCTGCAGCAGGCCGACGCCAGTAGGCTGCCGTTCGGCGCGCGCGACTTCGACGCGGCCTTCCTGTGCTGGATCCTGGAGCACGTCCCCAGCCCCGCGCGCGTGCTCAGCGAAGTCCGGCGCGTGCTGGCGCCTGGCTCGCCGATCTACATCACCGAAGTGATGAACTCGTCGTTCCTGCTGCATCCGTATTCGCCGAACACCTGGCGTTACTGGATGGCCTTCAACGACTTCCAGTACGACAGCGGCGGCGACCCGTTCATCGGCGCCAAGCTCGGCAACCTGCTGCTGGCAGGCGGCTACCGCGACGTGGTGACCGAGATCAAGACCGTGCACTTCGACAACCGCGAGCCGGCGCGGCGCAAGGACATGATCGCGTTCTGGGAAGAATTGCTGCTGTCGGCGGCCGATTCGCTGGTGGAGGCCGGACGCGTCACGCAGGACATCGTCGACGGCATGCGCCGGGAGATGCGCGACGTACAGAACGACCCCGACGCCGTGTTCTTCTATGCCTTCGTGCAGGCGCGCGCGACCGTCTATTGATTACGGCGCGGCGGGTGCGTCCTGCCGTGGCGCAGGCGGTGCAGCGCCCGGCCCCAACGCCGCGCGGATCGGTTCCGCGGAGGGATGCCGGATCCGGTGCCATATCACTCCCAGCAGCTGGCGCATGCCGCCCCACCCGGAAATCGGCATCGACCACGGTTGCTGCACCGGCGCGATGGCCTGCCAGCGCCCGTCGTGCTGCTCGGCCACGTTGAAGCGGAAGTTGTAGTCCGGCTCCATCCCCATGCGCAGGTCGGACAGCACCAGTTGCCCGTCCTGCACCTGCGCGCGCATGAAGCCGCGGTTGAACCAGGCCAAGCGCTGGACCGCGGGCACGCCGACCGCTTCGCGGAGCGCCTGCACGTTGGACGGGTAACCGCGGAACTGCAGCGGCCCCTCGTCGACCAGCACGGAGCGTTCGGCTTCCACGTAGCCCGACGGCGTCATCGCCACCACGCGCCACAGCAGCGTGTTGAACGGCATCGGCACGGAGAAGTACGGCGCATCGCCCAAGCCCATCGCCGCCAGCGTGCGCTCGGCCTCGCGATCCACCAGGGACTTCGCGACCAGCGACCAGCCGAGATAGGCGGTGCTCAGGACAAGGCCGACGGCCAGCGCACGCTGCGCCGCGACCCGTTCCCGCAGGAACCATGCTGCGATGCAGGCCACCAGCAGCCACACCGTATACAGCGGATCGATGATGAACATGCTCGACCACATGGCCGGAGGTGGCGTCAGGGGCCACCACAACTGCGTGCCGTAGACGGTGAATGCGTCCAGCAGCGGGTGCGTGATCAATGCCAGCTGGATGGCCCAGAACCAGCGCGCCGGCGAGGCCGCGACGCGGCCGTTGCCGAAGCGTTTGAACAGCCACCAGACCAGCCAGCCCACCAGCGGCAGCACGAACAGCGAGTGGCTGAAGCTTCGGTGCACCGTCATCAGGGTGACCGGGTTGTCCGAGAACAGCGCGATCGGCAGGCTGTCGAGATCGGGCAGCGTGCCGAGCGCGGCGCCGGCGAGCAGCGCGGCACGGCGATGCCCGGCGGGAGCGATGATGGCGGCGACGGCGCCGCCGAGGACGATCTGGCTGAGGGAATCCATGCGGCGATTGTAGGAGCAACTGTCTTTTAGCTGGTTCGCCACTCGGTCTGTTCGCGGACCATGGCATTGAGGCGGATGAGCAGGACGCGCATGCAGGCGGTGATGGCGACTTTGGCGGCCTTTCCCTGCTGGCG
>NZ_PDWW01000003.1 GCF_010093445.1 Pseudoxanthomonas japonensis
ACGGTGACCATCCAGATCGACCCGGCGGCCTCGGGCAGCCGGCTGTCGAACCTGGAGATCAGCGGCGGCTACTACTACGGGATCATGCTGCAGACCAACTGGTACCAGGGCGGTCCTGCCACCGATACCGGCGCCAGTGACGTGGTGCTGGAAGACCTGCTGATCCACAGCACGGGCCGTGACGGGATCAAGATCACGCCCAAGTCGAACCGGGCCACGATCCGGCGGGTGGAGATCCACAGCACCGGTGCGCGCGACAACAGCAATGCCGACGGCATCGACAACGTCAATGCCGACGGGATGCTGGTGGAAGACAGTTACATCCACGACACGGCCACCACGGGCATGTACTTCAAGGGCGGCGCACGCGATGTGGTGGTGCAGCGCAACCGGGTGGAGAACACGGGCGATGCGGGCATCCTGGTGGGTTTCGACACCAGCGTGGAGTTCTTCGACCTGAGCGCGAACCCGCAGTACTACGAGTCGATCCGCGGAATCGTGCGCAACAACGTGGTGCGCAACACGGGGTATTCGGGCATCGGCATGTACGCCTCCAAGGATGCCATCGTCGCCAACAACACCATCATCAATGCCGGGCGCCTGGGCCACTCCGCGCTCTATTTCGGCGTCACCTTCCAGGACTGGGATCCGAAGGCGGGCCGTCCCGCCAACACCAACCCGACCCTCCGCAACAACCTGGTGATCCAGGACAACAACCGTTGCGTCGAGATCCGCTACTCGTCCGAGCTGGGCGGCCTGTCGGGTCTCTCCGGTTCGCCGAACAGCAACTGGAACGGCTTCAACAACGGCTGCGTGTTCCGTGACGGTCGCCCGGGCAGCACGGTGACGGCCGGGACCCTGGCGCAATGGCGCAGCGGCACGGGTGCGGATGCCAACAGCAAGCAGGCGGCGTTCTCGGTGGATGCCACCGGCCATCTGCCTGCCGGCAGTCCCGCCATCGACGCCGGCACCACGCTGGCGCAGGTGACCGACGACATCGATGGCCAGGCCCGTTCCGCACCGTTCGACCTCGGTGCGGACGAATACGGCCAGCAGAGCACCGCCCCGATCCGCGTCAATGGCGTGCAGCCGCTGGTCCCGGTGCGCGGCACCAGCGCGGCGTCCACGCCGGTGACGGCTGGCAGCCTGCCGAGCGGATCCGCGTCGGCGGTCGTGCCGTCGAGCACGCCGGCCACCACCACCGCGCCTTCAGTGTCGACCGCGAAGCCCACCACGACCAGGCCCGCCGCAGCCAGGCAATACACACCGCCGGCCGTAAGGGCGTGGCGTTGGCTGCTCGCATGGGTGGGCTGGTTGAACTGACCGGCTGCAGGACTGCACCAGATTCACAAGGACGGGGCCCGCATTCGCCGGGCCCCGTTTTCGTTTGCGTCGCGGCGTGCGGGAAGCCTGAACTGGCCGCTTCGCGCCTGCTTGTGCGTTCTTCCCGACATCGGAGTACGGCTCCGGTGCCTTGGCCGCCTGCCGTGTGGATGACGGGAAGCTCGGCACCGGGATTCCGCCACCTGCATTGAAGGGGACGTCCGCGTCGCCGGCAGGGCCCGAATCACGAGACGATGGCTGCAGGAGGGGGTACCTGCCTGCGCCATCGTTCCTGTCCACACCACAGAACGAATTGGATCGCTTGCATGGAATCGATGGAGCAGCGCGTACGGGAATTCATCGGGACGACGTTCCCGGTCGACGCCGGGGAACAGCTCGACACTCACCAGGATCTGCTGGATGCCGGGGTCGTCGACTCCATCGGCGTGCTGACGATCGTGACGTGGATCGAAGAGACGTTCGAGGTGACGGTGGACGACGAGGACGTGCTGCCGGAAAACCTGGGCAGTATCGCCGGCATCGTCGCCTACGTGACGCGCAAGCAGCAGGAGGCGGCGTAACCATGCTGAGGTACGAGAAGCACCTGGCCGCCGCGGCTGCGCACGAGCCTTCCAAGGCCGCGATCATCCAGGGAGGCGTGCGCACCACGTACGCGGAACTGGATGCGGCCGCCGACCGCTTCGCCGACGCCCTGGTCGACCGCGTCGCGTTCGCCAACGGCGAGCGCTGCGTGCTGTTTCTCGAGAACCGTGTCGAAACCGCGGTGGGCATCTTCGGCACCCTGCGTGCCGGCGGCATCTTCAGCGTGGTCAACCCGACCACCAAGACCGACAAGCTCGCCTTCGTTCTGAACAACTGCGAGGCGTCGGTGCTGTTCACCCAGGCCAGCCTGGCGACGGTGGCGCTGGCCGCCGCCGCGCAGGCGCCCAGCATCCGCAAGGTGGTGATCGTCGACGATACGGCCGTGGCGCTGCCGGCCAATACCGTGTCGTATGCCGCCTTCATCGATGGCGTCGATGGCGGTGCCGCCGCCCGCCGCCACGCCGGCGTGGACATCGACCTGGCGATGCTGGTCTATACCTCGGGTTCCACCGGCAATCCGAAGGGCGTCATGATGACGCACAAGAACATCGAGCATGCGGCGACGTCGATCACCACCTACCTCGAATCGCGCCGCGACGATGTGGTGCTGAGCGTGCTGCCGCTGTCGTTCGACTACGGCCTCTACCAGTTGCTGATGTGCGTCAAGATGGGCGCCACGCTGGTGCTGGAGAAGTCGTTCGCGTTCCCACAGAAGATCCTGCCGCTGCTGGCGTCCGAGAACATCACCGGCTTCCCGCTGGTGCCGACGATGGCGGCGCTGATCGTGCAGATCGGCAACTTCGATCCGGCCTGGGCGCGCGGCGTGCGTTACCTGACCAACACCGCGGCAGCGCTGCCGCCGGCGCACATCCTGAAGCTGCAGGAAATCTTCCCGAATGCCCGCATCTTCTCGATGTACGGCATGACCGAATCCAAGCGGTGTACCTATCTGCCGCCGGAGCAGTTGCGCAAGCGGCCGGACAGCGTCGGTATCGCCATTCCCGGCACGGAAGTGTGGGTAGCCGACGACGAGGGCAAGCCGGTGGCGCCGAACGTCGTCGGCGAACTGGTCGTGCGTGGCGGCCACGTGATGCAGGGCTACTGGCGCAACGAGGAGGCGACCGCGAAGACGCTGAAGGCCGGGCGTTATCCGTGGGAAAGGGTGCTGCACACCGGCGACCTGTTCCGCATGGATGAAGAAGGCTTCCTGTACTTCGTGGGCCGCAAGGACGACATCCTCAAGTCGCGCGGCGAGAAGGTCAGCCCGAAGGAAGTCGAGAACGTGCTGTACGCATTGCCGGGTGTCCGCGAAGCCGCGCTGGTAGGCGTGCCGGATCCGGTGATGGGCCATGCGCTGAAGGCGATCGTGGTGACCGACCGCGACGACCTGGACGCCCGCGCCATCATGGCGCATTGCCGTGCGCACCTGGAGGAATTCATGGTGCCGCGGTCCGTCGAGTTCCGTGACGCGCTGCCGAAGACCGGCACGGGCAAGATCCGGCGCAGCGTGTTGCAGGCCGAAGCCGAAGGCAAGCCGATTCCGGCCGACGAAGAACCCGCGTAGGACGTCATCGACGCGGAGCCGCGCACGCTCCGCGCCTCGCCGCACTCCGGTGCGGCCGTCAGCCGCCCGGCGGACAGTGCCGCCGCGGCCTGAAGCCGGGCACCGTATCGTCGGGTCCCGGCCGTTCGTGGGCAACATTCAGCGGCCGCGATGGTGAGCTGTACCAGTCCACCAGTTGCCCGCAGGCGACCCGCACCCACGAGGCGCCGTACAGCCACTGCTGTCCGCTCGCGTCGCTGCCGAAAGGCTGGCCGGTCACGGCGATCACCTCGCGAGGTGTCATGCCGAGCTTCAGGACGGCGATCTCCGTCGTGCGCGCACCTGGCCGGGCCACGTCCGGGATCGATACCGCCGATGCGGTCGGCGAGGCAGGGTGATCGTCATCGCTCGCCGACAGCACCAGTGCCGTCAGCGCCACGCCCAGGCCCAGCCAGAGGAGGGCGCGCCAGCGCATCGGGCTGTCGGCGTCGTCGATGGCGTCCTCGCCAACCGCCGGCACGACCTCGCTGCGCACGCCGGCCGGCGCCACCGTCGACTTCACCGCGGTACCCGGGAAGCGCCCGTGCACGCGATGGAACTCCAGTGCGGCGGAGCACGCGCGATTGAGCTTCTTCAGCTTTTCTTCGTCGCCGTTGCCGCTGCCGGCTCGGTCGGGGTGCAGTCCCGACACGCGTCGCCGGTAGGCGCGCTTGAAGGTGTCGGTATCGCACTCGGGATCGACGCCGAGTTCCTTGTACAGGGCCAGAAAATCCGCGCCGTCGTTCATGGGGGTGGAGCGTTGCTCAGTTGTAGGGGCGCGCGCAGACCTGCGGCAGCGATGCCATGGCTTCGAATTCGTACTGCACGATGTGGCTTTCCATCGCCACGCGCGGGATGTCGTAGCGCGGCGATGCCTGCGTGGCGTAGCCGCCGTAGTACGAGAAGGCGTGGCGCACGTTCATGGCTTCCAGGCAGGCGCGGGTGTCCTCGTTGAACGAGGTCCGGTTGCCGACCGGATAGGCGAAGTACTCCATGTCGCACCCGACTTCGGCCTTCAGGCGTGCGGCGCAGCCGGAGATTTCCCGGTACTGCTGCTCCTTCGGCATCCGCGACAGCACCGGATGGTTGACCGTGTGCCCGCCGATGGTCATGCCGCCGCGCGCCATCTCGCGGATCATGTCCCAGTTCATCCAGTGCCCGGCCACGTCGTCCGGGTGGCGCACGCCGGCCGCAGCGCGCAGCGCGTGCAGCATCGCCTCCGCGTCGCTGCAGGGCAGCGACTTGTA
The DNA here is from genome assembly GCF_010093445.1 of Pseudoxanthomonas japonensis. Lineage (GTDB taxonomy): Bacteria > Pseudomonadota > Gammaproteobacteria > Xanthomonadales > Xanthomonadaceae > Pseudoxanthomonas_A > Pseudoxanthomonas_A japonensis. Next base: position 4,756 of record NZ_PDWW01000003.1, read on the forward strand.
GCGGGCCAGCATGAGCGCGATGGCGCCGTTGCAATCCGGCTTGAGGTGGAGCGGCTGGCTGATCCAGGGCGACAGCGAGATTCTCGCGTGGGGCGACGTGCGCAGCAGCCAGCAGATCTCGTCCCACCACGGCAGCGACGGCTTGTCGATGAAGCCTGTCGCGATGAAGAAGGCGGCCGGAACCTGATGGCGCCGCAGGATCGGGTAGGCCAACTCGTAATTGTCGAGATAACCATCGTCGAAGGTGATCAGCGCGTAGCGACCCTTCCGGTCCCCCAGCGCGTAGTCCAGATCCTTCGGAGAGATGACGTCGAAGCCGCGTGCCAAGTGGCCGACCTGCGCGTCGAAGCCATCGACGCTGGCGCTCCACAGCGCGCGATCGTACGGCTGCGATGCCGCGTCGTCGCCGATGCGATGGTAGTTGAACACCAGTACCCCGCGGCGGGGAAGCGTGGCCAGTACGCGGCCCAGTCCCGTCACCGACAGCAGTTTGGCGATCATTCCTCTTTTCACGTCCATCCCCTTCTCGACCGCGCGCGAATACCGGCATGCATCGCGTGTCGACAGATCCTGTTCCCTTCCTGTAACGCGGTTTGTCCCTGAAACAGGACTGTCATTGGCCGGAATCCGGATGCATCCGCGTTTTCCCCTGATAAGACGCGGTGCACGGGACATTCCCGGGGGGGCGACCACGGCGGATGCGTTGTCGACGGCAGCGACGACCGGCGCAACGTTCCCCTGGCAACCCTCCGGGCAGGCCGCCCCTGTCGTGATGGTACACGGCGGGATTGGGAACTTCAGGAAACCCGCCACCGATGTCCATGTCCCTTTCCTCGCGCGCGGCCGTTCCCGTGATGGCGCTGCTGTTGGCCACGGGTGCGAGCGTGAGCCAGCCCGCGCTGTCGGCCGAGTACTTCGTCTCGACGTCGGGCAACGACAGCAGCGGCACCGGCACGCTGCAGAACCCCTACCGCACGGTCAAGCGTGCGATCAGCGCCGGCCGTGCCGGCGACACCATCACCCTGCGCGCCCCGGCCAACAACCGTATCTACAACGAGTGCGATGTGCGCCTGCGGCAGAAGATGACGCTGCAGACCTACGCCGGCGAAGGCAAGGCGCGCATCCACTGCGCGATCACCACGCCGGAGACGGTGACCATCCAGATCGACCCGGCGGCCTCGGGCAGCCGGCTGTCGAACCTGGAGATCAGCGGCGGCTACTACTACGGGATCATGCTGCAGACCAACTGGTACCAGGGCGGTCCTGCCACCGATACCGGCGCCAGTGACGTGGTGCTGGAAGACCTGCTGATCCACAGCACGGGCCGTGACGGGATCAAGATCACGCCCAAGTCGAACCGGGCCACGATCCGGCGGGTGGAGATCCACACCACCGGTGCGCGCGACAACAGCAATGCCGATGGCATCGACAACGTCAATGCCGACGGGATGCTGGTGGAAGACAGCTACATCCACGACACGGCCACCACGGGCATGTACTTCAAGGGCGGCGCACGCGATGTGGTGGTGCAGCGCAACCGGGTAGAGAACACGGGCGATGCGGGGATCCTGGTGGGTTTCGACACCAGCGTGGAGTTCTTCGACCTGAGCGCGAACCCGCAGTACTACGAGTCCATCCGCGGAATCGTGCGCAACAACGTGGTGCGCAACACGGGGTATTCGGGCATCGGCATGTACGCCTCCAAGGATGCCATCGTCGCCAACAACACCATCATCAATGCCGGGTCGAAGGGGCATGCCGCGCTGTTCTTCGGCCTGTCGCTGCAGGACTGGGACCAGGACGCCAAGCGTCCGCCCAACATCAACCCGACGGTGCGCAACAACCTGGTCGTGCAGGATGGCCGACCGTGCGTGGAGATCCGCTGGACGCATGAAGAGGAACTCGGCGGCGCGCTGTCGGCGCTCGACGGCGATCCCGGCATGGACTGGAACGGCTATTCGGATCGCCGGGGCGCCTGCCGGTTCATCGACCAGCGCCCGCAGACGCCGATGCTGGTCGCCAACGGCGACTTCGACCGCTGGCGCCGCCGCATGGGGGCCGATGCGCATGGCGTGCAGGCTGCTTCCTTCATGCTGGACGACACAGGCAAGCTGCAGACCGGAAGCCCGGCGATCAAGGCCGGCACCACGCTCGACGCGGTGACGGACGACATCGATGGCCATCCACGCGGCGACCCGCCGGACCTCGGCGCCTACGAGACCGGCCTGCAGGCGGCCGCCGTGCCGCCGCCTTCCTCGCCCGTCGTGGCTGTCGCCGACGACACCCTTGCCTCATTGAGTGCCGGCGCCGACGATGCCGGTCTGGTCGCAAGATCGCACTACGCCTCCTTGCAGGCGGTGTGGAACCGTTTCGTTCCCGGGATATCGCTGATGAAGTTCGTACTGATTTCGCTGACGGTCGTCGTCCTGCTGGGCCTGGCCCTGGCCATCCGTCTGGTGCGCAAGCGCAACGTGATGGGCTGGCTGCTGGCCTGGATGAAGCAGGATTGGCGCGCGCCGGTGCCCGAGGGCACCACCCGCCACCTGCTGTTCTGCTTCGTCGACCACTACGAGCCCGCGTGGGGCAAGCCCGACCTCGAGAAGGAGCGTGCTCGCGTCGCCCGCTGGAGTCGCGACCTGCCGCGCCTGTGTGCCGGTCATCGCGATGCCGATGGCCGCCCACCGGTGCATTCGTTCTTCTATCCCGAAGAGGAATATCGCGAAGAGCATCTCGACGCGCTGGTCGATCTCTGCCGGCAGGGGCTGGGCGAGATCGAGATCCACCTGCACCACGACAACGATACCGAGGCCGGCCTGCGCGAGAAGCTGTCGCGCTTCACCGAACTGCTTGCCTCGCGCCACGATGCGCTGCCTCGCGATGCGGCCACCGGCCAGCCGCGATGGGCCTTCATCCACGGCAACTGGGCGCTGGACAACAGCCATCCGAGTGGTCGCCATTGCGGCGTCGACAACGAGCTGATCGTGCTGCGTGAAGAAGGCTGCTATGCCGACTTCACGCTGCCGGCGGCGCCGGACCCGTGCCAGACGCGCACGGTCAACCGCATCCACTACGCCAAGGACGATCCCGCGCGCTGCAAGTCGCACGACACCGGCCCGCGCGTGAAGGCGGGTGGTCGCCAGGCCGATGCGGACCTGATGATCATCCAGGGGCCGCTCGGCTTCCGCTGGAAGAGCCGCAAGTTCGGCCTGATCCCGCGCATCGAGAATTCCGACATCCGCAAGGTCGCGCCGCCGTCGCGCGACCGCATCGATGCCTGGGTGAAGACCGGCATCCACGTGGAAGGCCGACCGGAATGGACCTTCGTCAAGATCCATACCCACGGGGCCGAGGACTGCGACATGGATACGCTGCTCGGCCAGTCGATGGACGAGGCCTACCGTTACCTGGAATCGCGCTACAACGACGGTGAACAGTGGAAGCTGCACTACGTCAGTGCGCGCGAGATGTACAACCTGGCGAAAGCCGCGGAAGCCGGCGAAACCGGCGAGCCGGGCCAGTACCGCGACTACGTGATCGCGCGGCCGGCCTACCGCGTAGGCGGCGAGGCGTCGGCGCCGGCCCAGCCGCGCGTTGCCGGGAGCGTCGGATGAGGGTTGGGATCGTGGGGTGCGGCAAGATCGCGGACGGTCATGCCGAGCAGTTGCGCGCCATCGGCGGTGCCGACCTGGTCGCCGCATGCGATCGCGAACCGCTGATGGTCGAACGGTTCGCGCAGCGCTGGAACGGCGTGGCCGCGCATGCGGACATGGCAGAGATGGTGCGCGCCGAGCGGCTGGACGTGGTGCACATCGTGACGCCGCCGGACTCGCACGTGCAGCTCGCATGCCAGGCGATGGAACTGGGTTGCCATGTGTTCCTCGAAAAGCCCTTTGCGCTCGACGCCGCGGGTACGCGCCGCATCCTGGAATGCGCGCAGGCGACCCGGCGGAAGATCGGCGTGAACTACCTCTACAACTTCGAGACGCCGGGCCTGCAGCTGCGCGACCTGATGGCCGAACGGACGCTGGGCGACGTGGTGCATATCGACACCACCTACGGCTACAACCTGGGCGGCGACTACGGCATGGCGGTGATGGGCGATCCTGCGCACTGGGTACACCGCTTGCCCGGCAAGCTGTTCCACAACGTGCTCGACCATGTACTGGCCAAGGTGGTCGGCTTCCTGGAGGAGCCGGTGACGGTGAACGCCTTCGCCCACCGCATGCGCCCGGCCAGCGGGGACCCCGCGCTCGATGCGATGCCGGACGAGTTGCGCTTCACGCTGTCGGGGGCCAACGGCGTCACGGTGTCCGGCATGGTCAGCTCCCATGCACGACCGGTCTCGCACACGATGAAGGTATACGGCACCCGCGACACCGTCGAACTCGATTACGCCGCGCGCACGCTGGTGCGCAGTGCGCGGCAGGACCAGCCCAGTTCGCTGGGCCGGCTGTTCCCGGCCTGGGTGCAGTCGCTGCGTTTCGCCCGCAACGGCGCGAGGAACACCGGGGATTTCATGCGCAACCAGTTCCATTACTTCCAGTGCATGCGCGTGCTGCTGCGCGGCTTCTACGGCGCCATCGACGGCCGGGACGAGGATCCCGTGCCGCATGCCCACATCCTGCGGGTGGCGACCCTGATCGACGGCATCGTCGAAGCACTGGAGCGGCCGGCATGACCGTGCTGTTGACCGGCGCGGCCGGATTCCTCGGACGCAGGATCGCCGACAGCCTGCTGGCAGCCGGCGTGCAGGACCTGCGCATCCATGTGCGCCGCACGGCGCCGCCGGGCCTGCTGGAGGGCTTGCAGCGCGACTACCCCGACGCGAACGTCAGTGTCGTTGCCGCCAACCTGCTGCATCGCCACGATCTGACGCCGATGCTGGAAGGCGTCGACGTGCTGGTGCACGCGGCGGCGGGCATGCGCGGTTCGGCGGCGGACATGTTCGCCAATACCGTTGTCGGCACCCGTAACCTGCTGGATGCGGCGGCCGCCGCCCACGTGCGCCGCGTGGTGATGGTGAGTTCGTTCGCGGTCTACCAGACCGCCTCGCTGCCGACGGGTGCGGCCCACGACGAAACGGTGCCGGTCGAGCCGATCGGCATCGACAAGGGGCCGTATGCGCACGCCAAGACGCGGCAGGAACACCTGCTCGACGAGTACCGCGAGCGGTATGGCTTCGAGACCGTGGTGCTGCGGCCGGGCGTGATCTACGGGCCCGGTGGCGGCGCGTTCTCCAACCGCGTCGGCATCGGTGCGATGGGGCTGTTCTTCAGCCTGGGCGGCCGCGCGCCGTTGCCGCTGACCTACGTGGACAACTGCGCCGATGCGATCGCCTGCGCCGCGTTGGGCGGCGCCGATGGCCAGGCGTACAACGTGGTCGATGACGACATTCCGACATGTTCGCAGTACCTGCGCGCCTACCGTCGCCAGGTCGCCAGGTTGCGCGTGCTGCCGGTGCCGTATCCGGTGTTCATGCTGGGCGCGAAAATATTGCTGCGCTATCACCGGTGGTCGAAGGGGCAGCTGCCGGCGGTGTTCACGCCCTACGTGGTGCGTTCCATGTACCGCCGCTTCGAATACCCGAACGGCAAGCTGAAGGCGATCGGCTGGCAGCAGCGCGTGCCGACCGATATCGGCCTGGAGCGCGCGTTCGAGGATCTTGCTAAGCGCGCTGGCTGACGGCACCGGGCGCCACCCGCGCGGCGACAGCCGTCGCGGGGGGCGTCAGCGCGTTGCCAGCGCGGCGCCGTACAGCGCGTCGTAGTTTGCCCGCATGACGTCGATCGAACCGTGCTCGACCACCCAGCGCCGCGCGTTCTCGCCCATGCGCTGTCGCTCGGCGGGCACCTGCAGCAGGCGCGACAGGGCCGTGCGCAATGCGACCGCATCGTCCGACGGCACCAGCAGCCCGGTCTCGTCCGCCTGTACGATCTCGTCGTTGCCACCCACACGCGTGGCCAGCAGGGGAAGTCCGGCCGCGCAGGCTTCCAGCAGGGCGATCGACAATCCTTCGGTACGCGAGGGCAGGGCGAAGACATCGAAGGCGTTGAGCAGCCTGGGCACGTCCTTGCGCGCGCCGGTGAACACGACGCGATCCGCGATGCCGAGTTGTCCGGCGGAGGCTTCCAGTCCGCTGCGCAACGGGCCATCGCCGGCGAGCACCACCACCAGGTCCGGATGGGAGGCTGCCAGGTGCGCCACGGCATCCAGCAGCAGCCGCTGGTTCTTCAGCTCCACCAAGCGGCCGACCGTACCGACCACCAAGGCCTGCGGTGCGATGCCGAGTTCGCGGCGGACCTCGTCACGGAGCGCCGGCGAGCGCGGGAACTGGTCGACCGGAATGCCGTTCATCACCACGCTGCTGCGGCTGGCCGGCACCAGGTTGCGCGACAGCAACTGGTCACGGACCTTGCGGCCGACCATCGCGATCCTGCGCGAATGCGCCAGCGACCACTGGTACAGCCAGCGCAACCGGCGATTGCCGAGCCTGCCGCCCATGTTGTGGCAGGTGTTCACCAGCACGGGACGGCGCCGAGCGAAACGCGTGGCGGCGGCGGCGTAGTAGCTCGGCACGAAGTTGTGGGTATGCACCACGTCCACGCCGGCCTCCAGCAGGGTGGAACGCAGCAGGCGGATCATTGCGGGATCCGCCGCGCCCCGCTTGTGCCCGATGACGACGGGAATGCCGGCCTGCTCCAGGAAGGGACGGAATCCGTCGGTGTCGCAGAGGCTGAACACCGTGACCGCGTGCCCGTGTTTCGCCTGTGCGATGGCTAGGTCGGCAACGACGCGTTCCAGTCCGCCGTATTCAAGGGAGTCGAGGACATGAACGATGCCCAGCGTGCCTGTTGGTTTCATATGGCGATGACAACGTGAAAGGTGCCGGCGGCAGGTCAGAGTATGAACGCCAGCCTGAGCCGGATGCGACGACGCGTGACCACTGTTCGCTGTTTTCTGCGTTGTTCGAGGCAGTGAGCACAGGTGCGGCCCGTTGCACCGATCCCAGGGGAATATGAACCAGCCTTTCAACGGCCGAACGGCCATCCGCGGCGCCATCATGGTCATGGGGTCGACCTACGTGACGTATGCGCTGGGGATGCTGACCAGCATCCTGTTGGCGCGGACGCTGGGGCCGGACGACTTCGGCCGGTACACCTACATGGTGTGGATGGCCGGTCTGCTGATCATGTTCAGCAACAACGGCCTGACCACGACGGTGATCCGCTTCGCATCGGAGAGCCTGGGCAGGAGCTCGCCGGAGAACGCGAGCAGCATCCACGGATGGCTGCGCCGGCGACAGCTCGCCTGTGTCGTGCTGGTGGGGTGCCTGTTCCTGGTGGCGATGCCCTGGTTCAAGCCCGCCGGCTGGGACGGTCACCTGGCGGTATTCGCCGCGGTGGTGCTGGTCGCCGCCATCGCAAAGGCCATGTTCCTGTTCGATGTGTCGGTGGCCAAAGGGTACGGCCTGTTCCACGTCGAAGCGCGCTCCACGGTGACGATGAGCCTGCTCAGCATCGCCGCGGTACTCGTGATGGTGGTGATGAAGGCGCCGTTGCTGGCGTACCTGCTGCTGTTCGCGTTCGTCAGCGTCGGGTACGTCGTGTGTTCGTCCATGATGCTGCGCAAGGCGGGCGTGCGGCCGTCGCGGGAGCCCGTGGATCCGGCGACGCTGGCGCGCCTGAAGCGGCACCTCGGATGGACCGTGCTGCTGACGCTGGCCTACGCCATCAGCAACAAGTCCATCGAGACCTGGATGCTGAACGCCATGGTCGGTTCGGCGGCGGTGGGCTACTTCGCGATCGCCGCCGCGCTGACGCGCGGAGGCGTGGACCTGCTCGCGTCCGGGCTGGCCACGGTGCTGATGCCGATGATGGGGCATGCGTTCGGCAAGGGCGGGCAGGAGGGCGTCAACGCGATCATGGCCAACGCGATGCGCTACTTCGCCTTCATCGGCCTGCTGCTGGCGGGGGGCGGGGCACTGGTGGCCGACAGCGCCATCACCCTGCTCTACGGCGCGGAGTACAAGGCGGTGGTGAATCCCCTGCGCGTGATGATGATCGTGGGCGGATTCACCATGATCGGCGGCGCGTTCAATGCGCTGCTGTCGACGACCGACAACCAGCATCTGCGCGTGGGTTACGTGCTGTTCTCCATCCTGAGCGTGGGCGTGCTGTCGGTGCTGTTGATCCCGCGCTACGGCCTGAACGGCGCCGTGGCCGCGCATGCCATCTCGGAAGTGCTCATCTTCACGCTGATGGCCACCGGCGTGTCCCGCCTGCTGAAGTTGCGGATGCCGTGGCGCGAACTCGGCCGCATGCTGCTGTGCGCATTGATGGCGATCGCCGTCGCCCTGGTGCCGATGCTGCTGGGCGGGATCAATCCCTGGACCGAACTGGCGGGTGGCCTGATCTATGCGGCGGTGTTCGTGCTGGGGACCGTCATGATGCGCGCCTGGCGTGCCGGCGACATCCAGCATCTCGACGCCCTGCTGCAACGCTACCCGGCGCTTGCGGGCCGGATGCGGGGACGCCTGCAGCGCTGGGCCGACGGGTTGCCGACGGACGGGGTGCATTGATGGCGGACATGCCCGTCCTCATCGCCTTCTGGGGCAGCCTGGCCGTCATCGCGTTCACCTACGCCGGTTATCCGCTGTGGGTGCTGGCGTGGGGTCGCCTGTTCCCTGATCCCGTGCGCAAGCGTCCGTACACGCCCCGCGTGACGGCACTCCTGGCCGTGTACAACGCGGCCGGAAGCGCGGTGGCCAAGGTCGAGAACCTGCTGTCGCTGGACTACCCGCCCGAGCACCTGGACATCGTCGTCGCCTGCGACGGTTGCACGGACGCGACGGCCGACGCCTTGCGCCGGATCGCGTCGCCGCGCCTGCGCGTGGTCGAGTTCCCGCAGCGCCGGGGCAAGGCGGCGTGCCTGGCGGATCTGGTGGACGCCGCCACCGGCGACATATTGCTGATGGTCGACGTGCGCCAGCGGCTCGAGCGCGACGCGCTGTCGCGTCTGGCCACGAACTTCGCGGACCAGGACGTCGGCGCGGTCAGCGGCGAGCTCTGCTTCACCGACGAGACCGGCGGTTTCGCCGCCAAGGTCGGTGCGTACTGGCGCTACGAAAAGATGATCCGCAACGCCGAGGCCCGCAGTGGCTCGGTGGTGGGGGTCACGGGCGCGCTCTACGCGATCCGGCGGGACCTGTACGTGCCGCTTCCCGCCGGCACCGTGCTGGACGACGTGCTGACGCCGATGAACGTGGTGCGCGACGGCTACCGGGTCGTCTTCGAGGCGGGCGCCGTGGCCTGGGACACGCCATCCACGACCTCGGCGCAGGAACGCGTGCGCAAGGTGCGTACGCTGGCCGGCAACTATCAGGCGGTGGCGATCGCGCCGTGGCTGGTGGTGCCGTTCCAGAACCCGCTGTGGTTCCGCTTCGTCAGCCACAAGCTGCTGAGGCTGATGGTGCCGTGGCTGCTCTGCGTGCTGGCGGTGTCGTCGGCCATCCTGGCCTTCTCGCACCCGTTGTACCTGGCCTGCCTGCTGGCCGGCCTGGGGGGCGTCGCGCTCGCGGTGGCCGCCAGTTGGCTGCCTGCGCTGTCGGAGTGGATGCCGGTGCGCCTGGCGTCGACGTTCCTGCACATGAATCTCTACGCCGGTCAGGCGCTGGTCGCCTATGTCCGGAACCCGAGGTTGCACCTGTGGTGAGCGGATGCGGTGGATCGTGGCATCCTGAAGGAGTTGCGCACGCCAGGGGGGGCGAACGCCGATGATGATGTTCGTCTTCGTGCTGATCTATCTGATGCTGGTCCTGCTGAGGCCGCAGGACTATCCGCAGATGGCGGACCTCGGCATTCCGATCCTGCCGATGGCGATGGTGTCGGCGCTGGGCGCCTGGGTCTTCTCGCGCGAGAAGCGCTTCAATGCGCCGCAGTACCTCCTGCTGCCGATGTTCCACCTCGTGCTTTGCCTGTCGTTGCTGGCGATAGGGTGGATGGAAGGCGCGGTGGGGGCGTTCCTGTACTTCCTGCCCTGCCTGGTGTCTTTCTTCCTGCTCGCCAATGCAGTCAACACGCCCGCCTACACGCGGACGATCATGACGGTGATCGTGTTGTGCGCGTTCGTCATGGCGGCGCACGGCTGGGAGCAAGCGGCGACCGGTGTCGGCTGGACCGGCCAGACGACGGTCGAGGACGGCCGCATCCAGTACGTCGGCATCTTCAGCGATCCCAACGACCTGGGCATGCTGTTCGTCATCTCGCTGCCGATGGCGGCCTACCTGGGCAGCCGCGGGGGCCTGCTGGGCCTGCGGCGCCTGTTCTGGTACTGCGGATGCCTGCTGCTGTTCTACGGCATCTACCTGACCAACTCGCGCGGCTCGTTCCTGGCCGTGGTCGCGATGACCGCTGTCTACATCTGGATCCAGCGCGGCGCGATCTGGGCCGCCATGCTCGGCGCGGGGGCCATGGTGGTATTGCGCATGATGCCGTCGCGACTGGACGAGTTGAACGTGCAGGAGTCCTCCGCTTCCGGCCGCATCGATGCCTGGTACGAAGGCATGCAGATGTTCATCACCCATCCCGTGCTGGGCGTGGGGGCAGGGCAGTTCACGCAGTACCACTACCTCACCGCGCACAACTCGATCATCCTGGTGCTCGCCGAGACGGGCATCATCGGTTTCTCGTTGTGGTTCACCTTCGTCGGGTACGGTTTCTGGATGATGTACCGCATCGTCCGTTTCGAGCCGGAATTCGAGGACGAGGACGACATCGTGGAGTGGCAGGAGGCCAGGGCGATGGCGCTGGTGCTGCTGGTGGCGCAGGCAGGCTTCTTCGCTGCGGCGTTCTTCCTGAGCCGCAGCTACGTGATCCTGCTGTACCTGCTCGCCGCACTGGTCGTGGCCCACCATTCCAATGTCCTGGCGCGCTTCCCGGCCTTGGGCGAACTGCGCCTCGGCAACCACCTCGTGCGTTGGGCCGTGCTGACGGCGGGTGCCGTGGTCGGCTTCTATGTCGTGCTGAAGGTGCTGCTGGCGATGGGATGACCGCTGTCTCTGGCCTGAGAGACGGACCATTCGCGTTCAAAGAGATTGATGATGCCCCGGATTGCCCTCGTCACCCCGATGTTGCCCGTGCCCCACGACCAGACGCGGGGCCGCTACATCCATGAGACCGCACGCGCGCTGTCGCAACTCGCGCAGGTGCGCGTGTTCTTCCAGCAGGCGAGCTATCCCCGCATTCCGGGCCTGTCGCCGCGCAGCTTCCTGCGCGGTGAGGTCGGCGAGGACTACACGCTGGACGGCGTGGACGTGGAGGCCTTCACCTATCCGGCGTTGCCGGGTCTGTCGCGCGCCACCAACGGCTGGATGGCGAGCCGCGCGCTGGTGCCGCGGATGCGCCGGTTCGAGCCGGACCTGGTGCTGGCGTACTGGGTGTACCCGGATGGTGCGGCGGCCAAGCGTGCGGCACGGCGCCTGGGCGTGCCCTGCATCGTCGGTGCCCGCGGTTCCGACATCCATGTGCGCACCGGCCTCAATGCCCACCTGACCCGTCGCACCCTGCAGGGCCTGGACGCGATCCTGACCGTCAGCCATGCGATGCGCGACACCGCCATCGCGACCTTCGGCGCCGATCCCGAGCGCGTGCATCCGGTGGTCAACGGCATCGACACCGACGTGTTCCATCCGCGCGACCGCCAGGCGATGCGCAGCAAGCTGGGCGTCCCCGCCGATGCGCGCCTGATCACCTATGTCGGCCGTTTCGTCGAAGCCAAGGGCATGCGCGAACTGCTGCAGGCATTCCAGTCGCTCGCGGGACAGGATCCGCGCGTCCGCCTGGCCCTGGTCGGTGACGGCGTGATGCGCGAGGAACTGGCCGGCCTGGTGCAGGCGACCGGCCTGGCCGGGCGCGTCACCATGACCGGCGGACTCGAGCCGGCTCAGGTCGCCGAATGGATCGGTGCCTCCGATGTGCTGACGTTGCCGAGCTGGTCGGAAGGCTATCCGAACGTGGTAGTCGAAGGCATCGCCTGCGGCCGTCCGGTGGTGGCGACCGCGGTCGGCGGCACCGGCGAGATCATCAAGGCCGGCAACGGCATCCTGGTGCCGCCGCGCGATGCCGCTGCGCTGGAGCGCGGCCTGGCCGATGCGCTGGCGCGCACCTGGGACGCCGCCGCGGTGTCGGCGTCGGTGAGCCGCGGCTGGGGCGACGTCGCGGCCGATACGCTGGCCATCTGCCGGCAGGTGCTGGGCGTGAGCGACGGCGACGTCTGCCTGGGCCGTGCCTGATGACGGGCGCCGTCGGCGGCCCGGCATCGCGGATCAGCAGCGAGGCGAGGGGGACATGGCGGGTGCTGGCCGAATACCCGGATCTTGCCGACGACTGGATGCGCCTGCAGGCGCAGTCCGACGGTACCCCGTTCACGCACTGGCACTGGATATCGACCTGGCTGGAACAGCTGCCGGCGGATATCGTGCCGCGGGTGTTCCGCATCGAGGACGCGGAGGGCCTGCTGGCGCTGGCCGTGGCGGTCGATGCGCCGGAGCGCGGCAAGGGCCGCTTCTTCGGGCGTCATTCGCTGCGGCTGCAGGAAACCGGCATGGACGCGCTGGACGAGATCAGCGTCGAGTATTCCGGACTGCTGGTCAGGCGCGGCGGTGAAGTCGCCGCGTACGCGGCCCTGTTCCGCGCCCTCGAAGGCCACTGGGAGGGGTGGAGGCGCTTCCGCATCACCGCCACCGCGCATGGGCCGCATATCGCGTCCGCGCTGCCCGCCGGCCTGCACTGCTATTGCGTGCTCAGCCAGCCCTGCTGTCGGGTCGACCTGGACCGGCTGCGGGACAGCGGCAAGGGCTATGTCGATTCGTTGAAGCGCAACTTCCGCCACCACCTGCGGCAGAGCCTGCGTGCCTACGAAGCGCACGGTCCCCTGAAGGTCGAGGTGGCCGACAGCATCGGGCAGGCGCTGGCATGGCTGGACGAGCTGCGCACGCTGCACGAGCGCCGGTGGCGGTCGAAGGGGAAGGAGGGGTCGTTCTCCAGCGACTTCTTCCATGCCTTCCACCAGGCGCTGGTGCGGAAGGGTACCGGCGATGGCTATGTGCGGCTGACGCGCGTCAGCGCGGGCGCGCTGGTGGTCGGGTATCTGTACAACCTGCACTGGCGCGGCACGGTGTACTTCTACAACTGCGGACTGAACTATGGCGCGTTGCCGCGCTACGACAGTCCGGGCTCGGTCGCGCTGGCCGCCTGCATCCAGCATTGCCTGGACGAGGGGCTGGCGGCGTTCGATTTCCTGGCCGGCGCGCAGCCGTACAAGCGCCGGTTGTCGCATGAAGCGCGCACGCTCGAGTGGATCGACGTGCGGCAACGCGGACTGGCGCACGACAGCGAACGACTGGTCGCGCAGGCGCTGGGCACCGGCACCTTCGGCATTCCCCTGGCGCGCCAAGCGCCGCTTACTTCATCCAGCGAGTGAACATGGACATCCCCGTCAAGCGCGTGCTCTACCACCATCGCACCCAGGGCAAGGCCGTGGAGGGCGTGCATATCCGCGGCATCACCGACGCGCTGCGCGTCGAAGGCGTGGCCGTGGACATCATTTCGCTGCCCGGTGCGGATCCGTATTCATCGCCCAAGGCCATGTCGCCCACCCAGCAGGCGAGGCCGTGGATGGCGTGGGTCAACAAGCTCCCCGAGCCCTTGTTCGAACTGGCCGAGGTGGCCTACAACCTGGTCGCCGCGTGGCGCCTGCTGGCCTACCTGCGCCAGCATCCGGACCTGGATTTCATCTACGAGCGCTATTCGCTCTTCATGTTCCTGCCGACCTGGCTCGCGCGCAGGCGCGGCGTGCCGATGATCATGGAAGTCAACGACTCGGCGACCGTCGAGCGCGTGCGCCCGCTGTTCTTCAAGCGGCTGGCGATGGCGATCGAGCGCTGGACCTTCCGCAACGCGGACGGGCTGGTGTTCGTGTCGTCGGTGTTCCGCGACCGCGCGCTCGCGGCGCATGGCGCGCTGGCCCCGGCGATCATCACGCCCAACGCCGCGAACATCGACAAGTTCACCTTCACCCAGGCCCAGCGCGATGATGCGCGACGCCACTACGGTCTGGAAGGCCATGTGGTCTGCGGCTACCTGGGGGCGTTCGTGCCGTGGCATGCCATCGACCGCTTCGTCCACCAGATCGCCGATCGCCTGGAGGCGGCGCCGCACCTCAAGCTGCTGCTCGTGGGTGATGGCTCGACGTATCCGGCGCTGCGTGCGTTCGTGGAAGAGCGCGGCCTGTCCGACCGTGTGGTGCTGACCGGACGGGTGCCGCACGATGCGGTGCCCGGCCTGCTGGCGGCGATGGACATGGCCGTGCTGCCGAGCGCGGGCGACTACACCTCGCCGGTCAAGCTGTTCGAGTTCATGGCCTGCGGCGTGGCGCCGGTGGCGCCCGATTTCGAGCCCATCCGCGAAGTACTGGAAGAGGGCGCGACCGGCTGGATGTTCCCGGCTGGCGACATGGAAGCGGCAGTGGAAAGTGTGCTGAAGTACAGCCAGGACGCGGAGGCGTTGCGGCGCGTGGGCGCCAACGCCCGTGCCTACATCACCCGCCACCGCCAATGGCGCAACAACATCCTGCAACTGGTCGAATTCCACCAGGCGATCGGGCAGGGCTCCACCGGACAGACGGACATCCGCACCGCATGAATGCATCGACTCCCAGCTGGGACTGGCCCCGCGACACCACCGGCGAAATCCTCGTCGGCGGACAACCTCTGACGCGCGTCGTCAACGCCGTTGGCAGCACGCCGTGCTACCTCTACGACCGCCAGCGGTTGACCGCGCGAGCGCAGGCATTGCGCGCATCGCTGCCGAAGGCGGTGCTGCTGCATTACGCGATGAAGGCCAATCCGATGCCCGCCCTGGTCGGACACATGGCGCGCCTGGTCGATGGCCTCGATGTGGCCTCCGCCGGCGAACTGCGCGTCGCACTGGACACCGGCATGGCGCCGGAGCACATCAGCTTCGCCGGTCCTGGCAAGTCCGACGGCGAGCTGCAGCAGGCCGTCGCCGCTGGCATCCTGGTCAACGTCGAATCCTTCCGCGAGATCAAGGTGCTGGCCGAGGCCTCGCAGCGCAATGGCGTGCCGGCGCGCGTGGCGGTGCGGGTGAACCTGCCGTTCGAGCTGAAGGCCTCGGGCATGAAGATGAGCGGCGGCGCGCGCCAGTTCGGCGTCGATGCCGAATGCGTGCCGGACCTGTTGCGCGATATCGCCGGCGCCGGCCTGGCGTTCGAGGGCTTCCACATGTTCGCCGGGTCGCAGAACCTGCGGCACGCGGCCATCGTCGAGGCGCAGACCAAGTGCTACGAGCAGGCGCTCGAATGGCAGGACCTGCTGCCGGCGCCGATCCGAAGCCTGAACCTGGGTGGCGGTTTCGGCATTCCCTATTCGCCCGGTGAAGCCGCGCTGGATGCCATGCCGGTGACGGACAACCTGGCGGCGCTGTCGGACCGCTTGGTGCGCGATCTGCCGGGCGCCCACATCGTGATCGAACTGGGGCGCTACCTGGTCGGTGAAGCCGGCATCTACGTGTCGCGCGTGATCGACCGCAAGCGGTCGCGCGGCCAGGTGTTCCTGGTCGTCGACGGTGGCATGCACCATCACCTCGCGGCCTCGGGCAATTTCGGCCAGGTGATCCGTCGCAACTATCCGGTCGCCGTCAACGGACGCCGTGGCGGAACCGAAACGGCGAACGTGGTCGGTCCGCTGTGTACCCCGCTGGACCTGCTGGCAGACCGGATGGAACTGGACGTGGCCGAACCGGGCGATCTGGTGGTGGTGTTCCAGTCCGGCGCGTATGGCCGCAGCGCCAGTCCGCGCGGTTTCCTCAGTCATCCCGAGGCCGTCGAAGCGCTGGTCTGAGGGAGAAGGAAGGGGAAGGTGCCGGGCTCGCCGGCACCTGCAGGCTTTTCTCAGCCGGTCGCCGCTGCGCCATCCGCGGCGGGCGCAGCCGAGGCTTCGGGTTTGGCGGCGGGGGACGGCTTCGTGGCAGGGGTGAGATGGGCGCGGTCCGGCGGCGGCGTCAGCGTCCCGATGCGGCGCGCGGGATTGCCCGCCACCACGGTATAGGGCGCGACGGTGCCTGAGACCACCGAATGCGCGGACACGATGCTGCCTTCGCCGATATCGCTGCCGGGCAGGATCAGGACCTGGGAGCCGATCCACACGTTGTCGTGGATGACGATCGGCTTGACGTCCGCCGAGTCCGGCGGTGCGCCGGCGGCGCGGCGCGCCGGGTCGGCCGGATGGCCGCCGGAATCGCGGATGGTCACGCCACCGGCGATCTCCACATGGCGGCCGATCTTCACCGATTTGCCCACGACCAGCCGGCAGTCGTGTGCGAGGTCGCTATGGTCGCCGATCTCCAGGCACGGGCGCTTGACGAAGCGCGCGGCGAAATTGATCGACAGCTTGCCGCTGATGCGGACGTGGTCGCCGACGATCAGGTCGCCCTTGCCCTGCACCCACGGTACATAGATGCCGGTGGTGACGCCCTTGCCGACGCGCGTGCAGTACGCCTTGAACAGCGGCTCGGCGACGAGCGTCCGACGGACGAAGAAGATCGCGCTGCGGCATGCGAGGAACAGCCACAGGTAGGGCAGGACCAGTACGCGCGGCGCCGGCAGGGTGAAACCGTGGACGCCGCGCCGCACGTTGCGCACGGCCGCCGCGAGAGGATGCGGCGAGGTGGCGACCCAGTGCCGCATCGACGGCGTCGCCGCCTTGTTCTGGTTGCTCATCGGTTTCGGTAGGCGATGCTGAGGTAGATCAGATTCTGCTTGAATTCGCCGGTCGCGAATGCGCTGGTACGCTCATAACGCGTGTATTCCAGCATGGAAGACCAGTGGCGCGACCACTGCTTCTCCAGGCCGAGCGAGTACAGGCGGTTGTTCTCGCGGCGGGCCGGTGCCACCGCCTCGGTACGGTCCCGCGACGCGGATCCGCGTATCGTCAGCGAGGGGCGCAGGCGGTAGCTGAGTTCGGCGGCGACGCCACGACTCTCTTCGGTGGAGGCGCCCGGATCGACGTACTCCAGCTTCTGCGTATAGCCGGAGAGCGTGTAGATGGTACGGACGCCGGTGTACTCGTAGGCCAGGTTGAGGCTGCGTTGCTCGTAGGCGGACGGCGTGATCGTGGAGCGCCCGACCAGGACGGACTCGGGAATGCCCGGGGCGGCACCGGCGATGGCACTGAGCGCACTCGTCGCGGCGTCGGAAAACTGGTTGGCGGCGTTAACGCTGAAGCGGCTGCGCTCGCTCGGGCGCCAGCCCAGTTCGGCGCGTAGCAGGGGATTGTTGCGCGACTGCCCGTCCTTGTAGTCGAGGCGCGCATAGCCGCCATCGAGCAGCATGTCGAAATGCCTGAACCGGCGGTTGTAGCTGGCGTACGCCTCGTAGCGCCGATGGTCGCGGGCGAACAGGTCGTTGTCGAAGTCGACGTCCTGCATCTGCAGGTTGAAGGACAGCGCGCTGGTCGCATCCAGGTCCTTGATCGCGCGCAGTGCGCCCACGATGCGGTCCGAATTGAAATCCTCGGTGACCTCCGCGTCGCTGTTGATGAAGCGCAGTTCGGCGCGTCCGCGCAGCGCCTCTCCCAGGTTGAAATGCAGGTCGGGCCCCAGCGACAGCACGTTGACCTGCTGGCGGTTGTCTGGCGAGTCCGGCTCGAAACGGTCGATGGTCTGTACGCCGTAGCTGTCCTCGACCACCAGGCCGAGGCGGTCGGGAATGACCATCCAGTTCAGGCGGCCATCCAGCGTGCGGTCGGTGGCGTCGGGGTAGATGGCTTCGTAACGCCGGTGGTCGAGGCGGCCGGCGATCCTCGCCTGCACGGCGGACGAGTTCTGCTCGATGGCGAAGCCCAGCCCCACGCGGTAGATGTCCTGCTCGATCGGGTCGGTCTGGGACAGCGTGACGTTGTCGTCGCGTTCGATGCCTGCATCGAGCGTGTAGTCGATCCGCACGGCATGCGCATCGAACACGATGGCGGCTGCAATCGCCGCCGAGATCAGCGCCGGACGACATGGATGCCGTTTCATGAGAGCTCCCCGATGGATACGGTTACTGGATGTCGTTGAAGACGACGCCGGCCAGTTTTTCCGGCGCGAAGTTGGCGGCGGCCTTCTCGATCTGTTCGGTGGTCACGCGCGCGTAGCCGGCCACCAGCACGACCAGGTCGGCCAGGTCCGAGAGGATGCGCGCGTCGGGCGACTTGAGGACCGGCGGGCCGTCGAGCACCAGGTACCGGTTGCCGTGCGTGCTTCGCAGCGAATCGACCAGGCTGCGCATCCGCAGCGAGGAGAACGATTCGCCCGTGATCTCGCGCACGCCGCCGGTCGGCACCAGGTCCATCCGCGGCAGCACGGTGCGGTACTGCACCGGTGCCATTTCGTCGATGCGCCCGTCCAGGTAGTCCATCAGCCCGCCCTGGGCGGCGTCGACGCCGAGCGCCGCCTGCTGTGCCGGCCGCAGTGCGTCGCAGTCGATCAGGGTCGAGGTCTTGGTCTCGTCGAAGGCGAACGCGGCGGCGAGGTTGCGGGCCACGAAGCTGGCACCGCAGCCCGGTACGACCGGCGCCACGAGGGTGACGAAGTTCCGGTCGCCACCGAGCGCGAGCAGGCGCGTGCGCAGGTCGCGGAAGGCGTCCGCATGCAGGCGCGTGGAATCGTTGCGGTGGATGAGCCGGCGATCCTCGAGGGCACGCGGGCTCAAGGCCTGGGTCTCGGTGGCGCGCACGATGGAGCGCGCCGGGACGGTGGGCTCGGTGCGTTCCGCGGCGCCGCTGTTCGGGTGGGTATTCATGTTCATGGGTTCTTCCTGGCGACGGGCGTCGTGCATGGGCGGCGCATCAGGCGCTGGCGACCTTGAAGGCGAACACCAGGGCGTACACGACGAACACGCTGCAGACCATCGCCGCGCTGGCCATGAACTTCAGCGACTGGCGGCGACGCTCCTTCGGCGTAAGGTAGGTCGGGATCACGGTGAGCAGCGGATAACTGGTCTTCTGCACGATCTGGCGGGCCACGCGGACGCGGGGATCGAACCGGACCAGCAGGAAGAGCAGCCCCAGCGGCAGGGCCAGCGCGGCCACGAAGCCGGCGGCGGCGATGTGCATGAAGCGCAGCCCGCTCGGGCGCAGCGGCATGGTGGCCGGATCCTGGATGCGCAGCGTCAGGCCGCGGTTCTCCTGGTCCAGTCCCATCGATACACGCGCATTCTCGCGACGGCGCAGCAGGTCCTGGTAGATCTCGCGGTTGACCTCGTAGTCGCGCGTGAGCTCGGCCAGCGCGCTTTCGGATTCGGCGATGCGGCGGCTGCGGTCCAGTTCGGCGCCGAGCATGGATTCGGCGATGCCCATGCGCGAGCGGGTCGCGGCGGCCTCGTGGCGGGCCTGGGCCTGCTGGCTGCGCAGTTCGTTGTACAGCGGATTGAGCTGGGCGTCCTCCGACGCCAGCGCGCCCGGCGTGGGCTGCTGGCGGCGTTCCTGCTCCTGCACGATGGCGCGCTGGACGTCCTCGATCTGGTGGCGCACGCGCACCACGTCGGGATGGCGGTCGGTGAAGGTCAGCATCAGCCGGTCGAGTTCCGCACGCAGTTCGATCAGCTGCGCGCGATAGAGGCTCTCGCGCGTCTGCACGGCGGTGACGGCCGATTCGCCGGACAACTGGTCGGTGATGGCGGCCGCTCGGGATTCCTGCTCGAGCAGCGACATCCGCGTCTGTTCGACCTGGGTGCGCAGCGAGCTGATGCGCGTGTTCACGTCGGTGGCGCTGCCGGGCTGGGCATCGGCGTTCTGCGAGCGGTAGGCCTGCAGGTTCTTTTCCGCGTCCGTCAGCTTGCGGTGGTACTCCTGCACCTGCTTGTCGATGAACTCGTAAGCCTCGCGGCTTTCGCGTTCCTTGGCGGCCAGGGCTTCCTGCATGAAGAGCGTGCCGAAGGCCTCCGTCACGTGGTAGGCGCGCTCGGGATTCGTGTCGCGGTAGCTGATCTGCACCAGGTCGTTGCGCGGGCTGCTGATGGCGGTGTTGTTGCGGATGTCCTCCATCAGCTTGTCCTGCGCGACCGGGCTGAGATCCTTCTCCGTCCATTTGCCCACGGCGAGGATTTCCTGCAGCACCTTGCGGCTGTACACGATCTGCCGTGCCATGCCGGCGCGGTCGGCCACGCCAGTGGGGACGGCGCGTCCTTCCAGCAGCGGCTGGATGATGTCGCTGTCCTGGGCGAGGATCGTGGTGGACGCCACGTAGTTGCGCGGGATCACCAGCAAGCCGACGACCAGCGTCAGCAGGGTGACGGCGGTGAAGGTGGCGGCGATCGGAAGAACGCGCCTGCGCGCTTCCTTCAACAGGACCAGCAGCAGCTCTTCGGGCTTGAGTTCATCCGCCTTGCGGGCCTGCGCGGCCGTGCGCGGGGGCGGCAACGAAGTGGTGGAGCTCATCAGAACGTGCGCTCCGGGATCACGATGACATCGCCCGGCGCCACCGTGTAGTTCGTGGACAGGTCACCCCGGTTCAGGATGCGGTCCAGCCGCACCGGATAGGTGGCGCTGGTCTCGTCCTTGTTGCGGCGGAACAGGTCGGAGCGGTCGGGTGCGGCGAATTCGTTGACACCGCCGGCCGCCAGTACCGCGTCGAGCACGGTCATGCCCTGCCGGTAGGGAATCGAGATGGGCTGCCGCACCGCGCCGGTGACGCGCACGCGCGACAGGTACTCGTGGCTGCGCAGTTCGGTCAGGATCACGGCGACCTGCGGGTCGCGCACGAAGTCGGCGAGCTTTTTCTGGATGTCGGCGGCCACCTCGGTGGGCGTGCGGCCACCGGCCATGACGTCGCCAACGAGCGGCACGGAGATCATGCCGTCCGGACGCACCGGGACGGTGATGCCCAGTTCCGGGTTGCGCCATACCGAAACCTGGACGATGTCGTCGACACCGATCTGGTAGTTCTCGACGGCGACGCTCGCCTGCTGGGGCGGCGCGGACTTGCTGCTGCCGCCGCCGGAGGCGCAGCCAGCGAGCAGGAGCGCCAGCGTGACGGCCGTCAGGCCGACGAAGGTACGGTTCATGAAGCATCCCCTGTGTTGTTGCGGATTGCCTCATATAACGCAGACAAGGGGCGTGCCCGGCCACCGGGCTCAGGGGGCCGCGCTCAGGCGCGGTAGAACTCCCGGTACCAGTCGACGAACCGGCGCACGCCGGTCTCGATGGTCGTTGATGGCGAGTAGCCCGTGTCCCGGCGAAGGGCTTCGACATCGGCCTCGGTGTCGGGGACGTCGCCGGGTTGCATCGGCAGCAGGCGCTTCTCCGCCTTGCGTCCCAGGCAATCCTCGAGCACCTCGATATAGCGCAGCAGCTGCACAGGTTGGTGGTTGCCGATGTTGTAGACGCGGTACGGCGCGCTGGACGAGCCGGGGTTGGGCAGCAGCGGGTCGTAGGTCGGGTCGGGGCCCGGCACGGTATCGAGGGTGCGGATCACGCCTTCGACGATGTCGTCGACGAAGGTGAAGTCGCGGGTATGGTGGCCGTGGTTGAACACATCGATGGGCTTGCCTTCCAGGATGTTCCTGGTGAACAGGAACAGCGCCATGTCCGGACGTCCCCACGGCCCGTACACCGTGAAGAAGCGCAGTCCGGTGGTGGGCAGGCCGAACAGGTGGCTGTAGGTGTGCGCCATCAGCTCGTTGGCCTTCTTGGTCGCCGCGTACAGGCTGACCGGGTGGTCGACGCTGTCCTCCACCGCGAACGGCAGTTTGCGGTTCGCGCCGTAGACCGAGCTGGACGAGGCGTAGACCAGGTGCTCGACGCCACGGTGGCGGCAGGCCTCCAGGATGTTGGTGAAGCCGACGATGTTGCTGTCGATGTAGGCGTGCGGATTCTCCAGTGAGTAGCGCACGCCGGCCTGAGCGGCCAGGTTCACCACGCGCTGGGGCTTGAAGTCGTCGAACGCGGCCTCGAGGGCGGCGCGGTCTTCCAGCGAGCCCCGGACGAAGCGGAAACCCTCCTTCGGCAGCAGCCGCGCCAGCCGCGCCTCCTTCAGGGTGGGGTCGTAGTAGTCGTTGAGGTTGTCGTAGCCCAGCACCTCGTCGCCGCGGTCGAGCAGGCGATGACTGAGATGGGAGCCGATGAAACCGGCGGCACCGGTGACCAGAACGCGCATCGGGAATTTCCGTACAGAAAGGGGGCGGTTACAGGCAGTCGTCGACGGCATGCCGGGGCAGGGTGCGCTTCACATCGAAGATCACCGCGCCCGGCTTGCCGAGGGCGCGGATGCCCTCGGCGCCGCGCTCGGTGAACTCGCGGTGCGCGACGGCCAGGATGACCGCATCGTACTGCCCGGGTTGTGGCTCCGCCACCAGGTCCAGGCCGTACTCGTGGCGTGCTTCGTCCGCATTCACCCACGGGTCGTGCACGTCGACCTGCGCGTTGTAGCTGCGCAGTTCGGCCACGATGTCGACCACGCGCGTGTTGCGCACGTCGGGGCAGTTTTCCTTGAACGCCAGCCCCAGCACCAGCACCTTCGCGCCCGCGGTGGGCAGGTTCTGCCGGGCCATCAGCTTGGCCACGCGTCGCGCGACATGGCTGCCCATGCCGTCGTTGATGCGGCGGCCGGCCAGGATCACGTCGGGGTGGTAGCCGATCTGTTGCGCCTTGTGGGTCAGGTAGTACGGATCCACGCCGATGCAGTGCCCGCCGACCAGGCCGGGACGGAACGGCAGGAAGTTCCACTTGGTCCCGGCGGCTTCCAGCACCTCATGGGTGTCGATGCCGAGGCGGTGGAAGATCAGCGCCAGTTCGTTGATCAGTGCGATGTTGACGTCGCGCTGGGTGTTCTCGATGACCTTCGCGGCCTCGGCGACGCGGATGCTGCTGGCCTTGTGCGTGCCGGCGGTGATGATGCTGCCGTACAGCGCGTCGACGAAATCGGCGACCTCGGCGGTGGAGCCGGAGGTGACCTTCATGATGGTTTCCAGACGATGCTGCTTGTCGCCGGGATTGATGCGCTCGGGACTGTAGCCGGCGTAGAAGTCCTGGTTGAAGCGCAGGCCGGACTCACGCTCGATGATCGGGACGCAGGTTTCTTCGGTCGCGCCCGGATAGACGGTCGATTCGTAGATGGCGACCGCGCCCTTGCCGATCGCGCGGCCGACGGTGCGGCTGGCCGACTCCAGCGGATGCAGGTCGGGCCGCTTGTAGTCGTCGATCGGGGTGGGGACGGTGACGATGAACACGTTGCAGCCCGCCAGCGCGGCCGGGTCATCGCTGAAGTCGAGCTGCGGGGTATCGCGCAGTTCATCCGCGCTGACTTCCAACGTGTGGTCCTGGTGGTCGCGCAGTTCGGACACGCGCTTGCTGTTGATGTCGAAGCCGAGCGTGGGGAACTTGCGGCCGAAGGCGACCGCCAGCGGCAGGCCGACGTAGCCCAGGCCGATCACGGCGATGCGGACCTGGTCCAGGGTGGGCAATGGAGCGTTCGTCAACGTGGAATCCCCTGTGTGCTGCAGTTGGTCGAGCAGTCTATAGCGAGCGGCGATGCCGGTGCGTCACGGCCCCGGCACGGAATCTTGAGGATCAACGTGCAAACCCGCGTGCACAGGACAGGGGGTGCGCATGGCCTGATTGCCGCGCCACACGCGTATCTATCCGATGACCCGCCCACCTGGAAGGTAGGCGACCAGCGACTGGGGAGTCGAGATGCGGATCCTGTTGTGCGGTGGCGCCGGCTACATCGGCGCGCATGCTTACGTGGTACTCGTCGAGCGCGGCCACGATGTGGTGGTGGCCGACAATTTCAGCAACAGCTCGCCGGGTGTGCTGGCCAGGCTGCAGCAGATCACCGGGCAGCCGGTGCCTTTCCAGCCGCTGGACCTGCGCGACCGGGACGCCGTGACCGGCTTCTTCGCGCGGCAGCACTTCGATGCCGTGGTCCATTTCGCCGCGCTCAAGTCGGTGGGCGAGTCGTGCGAGCGTCCGCTGGACTATTTCCACAACAACATCAGCGGCACGCTCAACCTGTTGCACGGCATGCAGTCTGCAGGCGTGAAGCGCCTGGTGTTCAGTTCTTCCGCCACCGTCTACGGCGACCCCGCCAGCGTCCCCGTGCGCGAGGACGCGCGGTTGCAGGTGACCAATCCCTACGGCCGCACCAAGCTGGTGATGGAGGAGCTGATCGGCGACCTCTGCGCCAGCGATCCCGCCTTTCACGCCGCCAACCTGCGCTACTTCAATCCGGTGGGAGCCCACGAATCCGGCCTCATTGGCGAAGACCCGACCGGCATCCCCAACAACCTGATGCCGTACATCTGCCAGGTGGCGGTGGGGCGCCGCGAACACCTGAGCGTGTTCGGCGGCGACTGGCCCACGCCGGACGGCACCGGCGTGCGCGACTACATCCACGTGATGGACCTCGCGCGGGCGCATGCCGATGCGCTGGATTTCCTGCTGCGCGAACGCCGCAGCCTGACGGTCAACCTCGGCACCGGCCAGGGCATCAGCGTGCTGCAACTGGTCAAGGCGTTCGCCGGCGCCGCGGAGCGGGACATTCCCTATCAGATCGTCGAACGGCGCGCGGGGGATGTCGCCGAGGTGTACGCCGATCCGTCGCTGGCCAACGATGTGCTGGGGTGGCGTGCCGAACTGGGGGTCGAGGCGATGTGCCGTGACGCCTGGCGCTGGCAATCGCAGAATCCGCAGGGCTACCCGGTCGCCTGAGCGCGTCCCGGGATGCGATCGGGTTGGCCGGATTCCGCGCCGGCATCGCGACGCTCCCGGACTGCCGGGACGGCCTCAGGCGAGCAGGGCGTCGACCACGGCCTGCGGCTGCTTCATCCAGGCGAAATGGTCGGCGCGCGCGCCCAGGCGGGCGTGGTCCAGCACGGTGACGTGCGCCGGTGCATCCGGCAGTTTCGCCATCAGCGCGCGGAGCGAGCTTTCCGGCGCCAGCCAGTCGTCGTCGAACAGCACGCCGCGCACGGGCGCATGCACCTGGCGCATGCCGGCTTCCAGGTCCACCGGCCAGCCCGCCGCGCGATAGCGGCCGCTGAGCCCCACGCGCGCCCAGTCGCGGATCAGGCCGCGCGCTTCGTCGCCACCGAAGCCCAGTCGCCGCCCGGGCAACGCGCCGCAGGCGCGGGCCAGCCACGGTGCGAACTGGTAGAAGAACGGCAGCGCATAGCCGCGCGGCGCCGGAAACGTGCGCCAGTACGGCGTGCCGCTGCCGACCAGCCAGAGGGAGGCGAACGCGTCCGGCGCCTGGCCGGCATGGCAGGCTGCCAGCTGGCCGCCCAGGCTGTGTCCGCCGATGCGGTGCGGCATGCCAGGAAGGCGCTGTCGTAGCGCTTCATGGCTAAGGGGAATATCCGTTTCCAGCAGATCACGGTAACCCCAGTCGGTGCGCCGGTCCGCGCGCAGCGAACTGCTGCCGTTGCCGCGCCATTCGTGCACGAACACCGCCACGCCGCGGGTGGCGAGCGTCTCGGCGAACGGCAGGTAGTGGCGCGCGGCCACGCCCAGCGCGGGGATCCACAGCAGCGCGCTGGACGGATTCGCGGGGATGCGCGCGATCAGGGTGTAGGCGTGGCCGTCCTGAGACTGCAGGGGAATCTCTTCGTGGAGCACGTGCTGGTCGACGACGTTCATGCGACAGGCGCCGCGCCGACATGGTCCAGCACGACGATGTCGCTGCGCCCTGGCCGGTATCCGCCGCGCAAGGCGGCGTGAACGTAATCGGATGCGGCAAGGCAGGCGTCCTTCATCGGTAGGCCCTGCGCCCGGCGTGCGGCGATGGCCGAGGCCAGCGTGCAGCCGGTGCCATGCGCTTCGAGCGACAGGCGAGGGTGTGAGGTTTCCGTCACGCCGTCCGCGTCCGCATACAAGTCCACCACATCGCCATCGCCCGGCAGGTGACCACCCTTGAGGAACACCGCGCGCGCACCGAGCGCCAGCAGGTCGTTCGCCGCCGACCGCATCGCCTGTGCATCGGGAATGGCGCGGCCGAGCAGCAGCTCTGCCTCGGGCAGGTTCGGCGTCACCACGTCGGCCAGCGGCAGCAACAGCGTTCGCAGGGCATGCAGGGCGCTGTCTTCGAGCAGCTTGGCGCCGCTGGTCGCGACCATCACCGGGTCGACCACCACGGTGGCCGGGCGCTGCGCGCGCACAGCCTCGGCCACCACACCGATCACGTCGGCGGTGGCCAGCATGCCCAGCTTCACCGCGCGGATGTCGAAGTCCTCGAAGCAGGCATCGAGCTGCGCGCGCAGGAAGTCCATCGGCGGCACGTTCACCGCGGTCACGCCGCGGGTGTGTTGCGCGGTCAGTGCGGCGATCGCCGAGAGGCCATGCACGCGGTGCGCGGCGAAGGTCTTGAGGTCGGCCTGGATGCCGGCGCCGCCACCGGAATCGGAGCCGGCGATGGTGAGGGCGGAAACCACGGAAGGGACTGTCATGCGTGGATTGTGCCACCCGCACTCAGGCGTGTGGCGCGATGGGTCAGGCAGCCGGCGTCTTCGTCCGTTGCCACTGGCGGTACAGCACGTAGCCCACGCCGGTGCCGCCGGTCAGCAACGCCGGCGCCAACAGGGCGTCGTATCCGAGGTGGCGGTAGAGCCATGCGCCCAGGACGCCACCGCCGAGGAACCCGCTGATGATCAGTCCGCTCAGCGTCAGCCGGCGCACCGGCAACGGCATGCCCCGCAACAGATGGCCCAGCCCGATGCCGAGGTCGGTGAACATGCCGCTGAGATGCGTGGTGCGCACGGCCGCGCCGCTGTACGTGGTGACCATGGCGTTCTGCAGGCCGCAGGCCACGGCCGCCAGCAGCGCGCCCCAGATCTGTTCCTGCTTGAACAGCGGGATCGCCGCCAGCAGCAGCGCGGCTTCCAGCGCCAGCACCACGCCGTAGCGGCGGCCCAGTTGCAGGGTCTGGTCCTGGATGATCAGGCCGCTCAGCATCGCGCCCAGGCAGAACGCGATCAGCACGCCCCACAGGTGGATCACCGCACGTCCGTCACCGTGCGCGATCGCCGCGCCCAGCAGGCTGGTGGTGCCGGTCAGGTGGCTGACCGCCTGGTGTTCGAACCCCAGGTAGCCGATGACGTTGACCATGCCGGCCACGCAGGCCAGCGTCACCGCACCGATCCAGACCCAGCGGGGAAGTTGCGTACCCATGTGTCCGAATCGGTTTCCTCACCTGTGCCCGATCAGTCTATCCGACCGTAGATTCAACCCGGTCGCTGGAAACGATGGCGTTCCAATGCGACCTCAGTCCGGAGGCTGCAGTTTTCGACATGGTCGTTGAGCAGACCCATGGCCTGCATGAAGGCGTACATCGTCGTCGGGCCGACGAATTTCCAGCCGCGCTTCTTCAGCGCCTTGGACAGGGCGATGGACTCGGGTGAGGTGGAGGCGCTTTGTGGCGGCGGCAGTTTTGCAGGATCGGGCTCGTAGCGCCAGAAAAAGGCTCCCAGAGAACCCTCTTTTTCGACCATGCGTAGCGCTTGCCGCGCATTTTCGATCGTGGCTTGGATCTTGCCCCGATGGCGCACGATTCCTTCATCGCGCAGCAGACGCTCGATGTCCTGCTCGGTATAGCGTGCAATGCGATGGAAATCGAATCCGTGGAATGCGGTACGAAAGTTGTCGCGCTTGGCCAGGATGGTGCGCCAACTCAATCCGGACTGGAATCCCTCCAAACACAGCTTTTCGAACAGGCGATGATCGTCCGCAACCGGAAATCCCCATTCCAGGTCGTGATAGTCGAGGAACTCCGGCGTGGCGGCGGACCAGCGACAGCGCTGCTTTCCGTCAGGTCCGGTGATGGTCTTGTCCATGCTCGTGGTCCTTGGTGGAACGGCTCAGGAGAGCAGGAACTGCATCCGCGCGTCGGCCTTGGACGGTGCAATTTCCAGTATCTCTGCGGACACCACGTTGGCGGCCACGAAGGGATCTTCGTCCACTCTCTCGCGTAGTGCGTCCAGTGCCATACCTTGCGCCAGAAGCGCGCCTCCCAGGCCCGGTACGAGGCTGCCTGCCAAGATGAACGCGCCCTCGTCGAAGCCGCGTTTGAGCCAGGTGTTATGCGCCTCCATCAGTGCGCCTGCTTGACCACGATCGTCGGAAAACTTGAGCAGTACGATGTACATCAGCTGGGTCTCCTTGCTTGTTGCACCAGACTTGGGTGGTCGGCATCAACGCTTGCCCGCTGCTTTGCGCTGCCGGCGAGGCGTGGCTAAGTCTTGGCTGGCTGCAGGCACGCATGCGTCCAGCCACTGCTCCATCAACGCCACTTCGCGCATCACGAAGTCGGCGTCTTGAAAGGCTTGCGCCAGCGTGGCGACTCCTTGGCTGCGGGCCAGCAGGTGCAGTGCCAGTGCATCGGCATCATGACCGGGCCGCAACTGTGCGAACTGCCGCCGCAGCCAAGCATGGAACAGGAGGAACAACCCGTTTGCTTCCGCAGCTGCGCCGTGTCCCAGCTTCGACAGTTCCGCGGAGAGCGTTCCGACGGGACAACCGTGGCGCATGATCTGGGTTTGGTTGGCGACCAGGATACGGATGAAGTCGCGGATCCGATCTGCCGGTTGCATGCCCTGGTCTTCCCACTGTTGAAGGAGTCCATGCGTACGGTCCGTGCGCAGCATGATAACGGCCGAGAGGAGGTCGTCCTTGGTTTTGAAATGATGGTAGAAGTTGCCGCGTGAGATCCCCACCGCATCCGCGATTTCGGTGAAGGACGTGTGCTCGTAGCCCTGTCGATAGAACAGGTCGTCCGCCGCTTCGACAATCTGGTCACGGGTTGCTTTCTTGTCCATCGAGCAATGATTAGGATGATCGTCCTAATTGTCAAGTAAGATGCTACAGGACAAGAAATCGCCAGTGGTTCAGTTGATTTGTAGAAGAGCCGGCGTGCCGGACAACCGGCACGCCGGCGAGACCTACAACACTTCCGACGCGTAGTCCGCCAGGCGCGAACGCTCGCCACGCCGCAGCGTGATGTGCGCGCTGTGCGCCCAGTTCTTGAAGCGGTCCACCGCGTAGGTCAGACCGGAGGTCGTCTCCGTCAGGTAGGGCGTGTCGATCTGCTCCACGTTGCCCAGGCAGACGATCTTGGTGCCGGGGCCGGCGCGGGTGATCAGGGTCTTCATCTGCTTCGGCGTGAGGTTCTGCGCCTCGTCGAGGATCAGGTAGCGCGACAGGAACGTGCGGCCGCGCATGAAGTTCATCGAACGGATCTTGATGCGCGAGGCGAGCAGGTCGTTGGTCGCCGCGCGGCCCCAGGCGCCGCCTTCCTGATTGTGCGTCAGCACTTCCAGGTTGTCGGTCAGCGCGCCCATCCACGGCGTCATCTTCTCTTCCTCGGTGCCCGGCAGGAAGCCGATGTCCTCGCCGACGCTGACCGTGGCGCGCGTCATGATGATCTCGCGGTAACGCTGCTGGTCCATCGTCTGCGCCAGGCCGGCGGCCAGCGCTAGCAGCGTCTTGCCGGTGCCGGCGGTGCCGAGCAGGGTGACGAAGTCGATGTCGGGATCCATCAACGCGTTGAGCGCGAAATTCTGCTCGCGGTTGCGCGCGTTGATGCCCCAGACCGCATGCTGGCTGTGGCGGAAATCGTCGACGATCTGCAGCGTCGCCTTGTCGCCTTCCACCTTGCTGACGCGGAACTCCGATTCATCGTCGCCGGGCAGGTACAGGAACTGGTTGGGATACCAGCCGGCGTCCTCGGCCATGGCGACTTCGTAGAACGTACGCCCCTTGTCGGTCCACGAGCGCAGGTCCTTGCCGTGGCGCTGCCAGAAATCCTCCGGCAGCGGATCCGCGCCGGTATACAGCAGGCTGAAGTCGTCCAGCGCGCGGTCGTTCTCGTAGTCTTCCGACACGATGCCGGCGATCGCCGCCTTGATCCGCAGGTTGATGTCCTTGGAGACGAACACCACCGGGATCTCCGGCTCCTGCTCCTTCAGCGCCAGGATCGCGCCGAGGATGGCGTTGTCGGGGATGACCGCGCCGAAGCTCTTGCCGGCCTCGAAATGGCTGGTCTGGAAGCGCAGCAGGCCCGCGCTCTTCGAGCCGCGCAGCTGCAGGCTGTTGGGCTGGATCAGCGGGATGCCGGCGGCCAGGTTGTCCAGGCCCGAGGTTTCGACCAGTTCGTTGAGGAAGCGGCTGACCTGCCGCGCATTGCGGCTCGCTTCCGAGGTGCCCTTCTTGCCGTTGTCGAGTTCCTCGATCACCTGCATCGGCAGGTAGACGTCGTGCTCTTCGAACTTGAACAGCGCGGTGGGGTCGTGCATCAGCACGTTGGTGTCCAACACATAGATACGCTTGCTACGGGTCATTCGGGCAACCTCATCGAGGAAGATGTGTGAACACGGGCGACGTTTCCGCGGACAGCAGCGAACCACCATGACCCGCCGCGGCGCGGGATGGTGGGTGAAAGGGAAGGGGATTCCGTCACTGGGCCTGGTGGGCCTTCAGGGCGTCCAGCACGGCGTCGGCATGGCCGGGAACCTTCACGCCGCGCCATTCCTGTGCGATGCGGCCATCGGGCGAGATCAGGAAGGTGCTGCGCACCACGCCCAATACCTTGCGGCCGTACATGTTCTTTTCGTGGATCACGTCGAAGGCCTTGCACAGCGCTTCGTCGGCGTCGCTCACCAGCGGAAACTTGAACCCCTGCTTGGCGCAGAAGTTGTCGTGCGACTTCACCGAGTCGCGCGAGACGCCCAGCACGGTGGCGTTCAATTTCTTGAACTTCGGCAGCAGCGCGTTGAAATCCAGGCCTTCGGTGGTGCAGCCGGGCGTGCTGTCCTTCGGATAGAAGTACAGGACCAGCCAGGTGCCGGCGTAATCGGCGAGGGTGGTAGCGCCTGCGGCAGATGGGGAATGTTCGCCGCCGGACAGCGCCAGCGGCAGTTTCAAAGTCGACTTGGGCAGTGCGTTCGCGCTTTTCGCCGTCATCGTCAGAACTTCATCGGATCCATGATCGCGTCCAGGTTCAGATGGTCGCAGAACTCGAGGAAATCGTCGCGCAGCGCGGCGATGTGCATGTTCGCCGGCACGCCGATGGTGACCTGCGCCGAGAACATTTCCGCACCGGTCTGCATCGCGCGGTAGCGCGTGCTCTGCAGGTTCTCGATGGTGATGCCCTGGCGGTCGAAGAAATCGGCCAGCTGGAACAGGATGCCCGGCTTGTCGGCGGCCACCACTTCCACGATGTACGGCAGCAGGTTGGACTGCACCACCTTCGGGCCGGTGCGGTAGAACACCAGCTTCAGGCCATCATCGCGCTCGAGCCGCGACAGCATCGCCTCCAGCTTCGCCACTGCGTCCCAAGAACCGGTCGCCAGCGCGGTCACCGACACGTCGCGGCCCACCGTGGACAGCCGTGCGTCCACCAGATTGCAGCCGCTGTCGGCGATCCGGCGCGTCACCGACAGGAGTGGCGATTCCGGATGCGTCGTGTAGGCGGTGATCAGGAGGTGGTTTTCGGTCGGCGAAGGCCGGGGCGTGGAATCG
This sequence comes from Pseudoxanthomonas japonensis, assembly GCF_010093445.1. Lineage (GTDB taxonomy): Bacteria > Pseudomonadota > Gammaproteobacteria > Xanthomonadales > Xanthomonadaceae > Pseudoxanthomonas_A > Pseudoxanthomonas_A japonensis. The sequence continues at coordinate 36,314 of NZ_PDWW01000003.1, forward strand.
GTCAAGAGAGCTTCCGGCGTTGCGGTCTGGCTGAATGGCGGCCGGGCTGCGGCCCGGCGACGCTGGCAGCATACTTGCCCGCCCTTTGAGCCCGCAAGTAACATGCGGCCGACATTGTCGGCGGACCGGGATAACTGCGCTTACGGGCGTCACCGGCCGTCGGATCCCCACCGAGAGCCTCCATCTTGCACCTTTCCGGCAGCATCACCGCACTGGCCACGCCGTTCCTGGCGTCGGGCGAACTCGACCTGGAAGCCTGGCGCGCGCTGCTCAAACAGCAGCTCGACGGCGGCACCCAGGGCGTGGTGGTGGCGGGCTCCACGGGCGAGGCAGCGGCACTGTCCGACGACGAGTACGACACCGTGCTGCGGATCGCCGTGGAAGAGGTGCGCGGTCGCATCCCCGTGCTGGCCGGCACCGGCCAGATGAATACCGCGAAGACCATCGCGGCCACGCGTCGCGCGGCCGCCGGTGGGGCACAGTTCGCGCTGGTCGTGACGCCGCCTTACGTGCGACCCACGCAGGCCGGCCTGGTGGCGCACTTCCGCGCCGTCGCCGACCAGGGCGGGTTGCCGGTGGTGCTCTACAACGTGCCGGGCCGTACCGGCTGCGATCTGTTGCCGGAGACGGTGGCGGAACTGGTCGACCATCCGAACATCGTCGGCATCAAGGAAGCGCGCGCCGAGCCCGAGCGCATGGCCGCACTGCTGGCGCTGCGCACGGAGGGTTTCGCCATCCTCAGCGGCGACGATCCGACCGCATCGCGCGCGATGCTCGCCGGTGCCGACGGCCTGATCTCGGTGGGTTCCAACGCGCTGCCCCGCACGTTCCGCCGCCTGTGCGACCTGTCCCGCGCGGGCGATGCCGTCGCCGCCGCGGCGCTGGATGCGCAGGTGCAGGAGATCTACGCCTTCCTCGGCGTCGAATCCAATCCCATTCCGGTGAAGGCGCTGCTGCAGCGCGCGGGCTTCGGCCACGGCCTGCGCCTGCCGCTGCTTACGCTGTCTTCCGCCCATACCGATACCGCCGACCGTCTCGCCGCTCTGGCGCAGGCGTTGGAAGCACAATCCAGCCGCGACAGCCTCGCGGCCTGAACCCAGGAGAATTTCATGCGTCTTTCGTCTTCCCTCGTGCGTCCGCTCGCCCTCGTGCTGCTGGTCGTCTCCGTCGCCGGCTGCTCGTGGTTCAAGAAGGGTGCGAAGGGCGACTATGCGCTGGCGCCTGAAGCGCGTCCGCTGGAAGTTCCGCCGGACCTCAACCTGCCCAACACCAGCGGCGCGATGCAGGTGCCGGCGGCAGGCCAGGTGGGTCCCGCCGCCGCACCGGCGGCAGGCGGCTTCAACGTGGCCGGCTCGCGCGACGAGGCGTTCACGCGCGTCGGCGAGGCGCTGGCCGGTGTCGAGGGCGTGACGGTTGCCAGCCGAGCGCAGCTGCTGGGTACCTACGACGTGAGCTATGAAGGCGCGAGCTTCCTGGTGCGCGTGTCGGCCGTGGAAGCGGGGGCCTACGTGTCGGCGGTCGACCCGCGCGGGCTGCCCGCTACGTCGCCGGCCGCGGTCAAGCTGCTCGCCGCGCTGAAGGCCAAGCTGGGCGGCTGATCCGTCACCACGCCAGAAAAAAAAGGGCGCCGCGAGGCGCCCTTTTTCATTGGCTGTTTCCGGCCCGGTCGCGGGCTCAGCGCTCCAGCAACGGCAGCTTGCCCGGCTTGCCTTCCCATTCCTTCGCATCCGGCAGCGGATCCTTGCGCGTGGTGATCACCGGCCAGGCGCGCGACAACTCGGCGTTGAGCGCCACATAGCCTTCCTGCCCGGCAGGCACGTCGTCTTCCGGATAGATCGCGTTGATGGGGCATTCCGGCTCGCACAGCGTGCAGTCGATGCACTCGTCCGGATCGATCACCAGGAAGTTCGGGCCTTCGTGGAAGCAGTCCACCGGACAGACTTCAACGCAGTCGGTGTACTTGCACTTGATGCAGTTTTCGGTGACGACGAAAGGCATGAGGCTCGATGTGCAGCAGAAAGAACCGCGCAAGTTTAAATCACCACGTCCGTCGAGTTGGGAATCTTTCTTGTCGGTGCCCTGCGACCGATGGCCGCGGCCAGCGGGCGACGACACGACGGTCGGATGATCCCCTTGAAGGTGGCAGCGCCATGCCGGAAGGCATCGTTCCAGTGGTCGGGCGAATCGGGCATGGAGCTGAATTGATTGATATAGATAGAACAATCAGTTGATTGCTGCCTGATTTATCCCAATTTTGTCGAGGGTCATGCTGCACGCCTCGCCACACCAAGGAGTCCCGCCATGATCACCCTTCGTTCCGCCGATGCCCGCGGCCATGCCAACCACGGCTGGCTCGATTCGTGGCACAGCTTCTCCTTCGCCAACTACTTCGACGACAGGCACGTCCACTGGGGCCCGCTGCGCGTGATCAACGAGGACCGCGTGGCCGCCGGCCGCGGCTTCGGCGAACACGGCCATCGCGACATGGAAATCATCAGCTACGTGCTGGAAGGTGCGCTGGGCCACAAGGATTCGATGGGCAACAGTTCCAGCATCGTGCCGGGCGACGTGCAGCGCATGAGCGCAGGTACCGGCGTGCAGCACTCCGAGTTCAACTACAGCGAGACGGGCACCACGCATTTCCTGCAGATCTGGATCATCCCCGATCGCCAGGGCGTGACGCCCTCGTACGCGGAAAAGGCCTTCCCGGCCACCGAGAAGCAGGGCCGCCTGCGCCTGGTGGTCAGCCCGAACGGGGGCGACGGCTCGATCAGCATCCAGCAGGATGCGCGCATGTACGTCGGCCTGTTCGACGGCAGCGAGAAGGCGGACCTGCCGCTGGCCGAAGGGCGGTTGGGCTATGTGCACGTGGCGCGTGGCGAAGTCACCGTCAACGGCAAGCCGCTGAAGGCCGGCGACGCGCTGCTGTACGACGCGGAGCCGCTGGTCAGCATCGAGCGTGGCATCGGTGCGGAAGTGCTGGTGTTCGACCTGCCGCGGATGCAATAAGCCGCGCGGTCGACGGGGCGTGGTCGACGTACGTCGCGTCGACCGTTCCTGCGCTTAAGGAGTTCTTAAAGAGCGCGCGCGAGCATGGGTAGGCCGGATCGTCCGGTTCCCCCATCGCCGAGGTCTCCATGCTTGCGCTGCGCGTCTGTACGCCCCTGTTGTTGCTGTTGCCGTTTTCCGCCCTCGCCCAGGTCGTCGAACGCACCGATGCGAAGGCGCAGGACCAGTTGCCGTCGCGTTGGAGCGCGGGCGTGGCGGTCGTCCATCGCGACAGCGAATATGCGGGCGAGGGGACGCGCACGCGCCTGTATCCCAACATCGCCTACGACGGTGACCGCTTCTATCTGCGTGGCGCGGCATTGGGCTATCGCGCCTATACCGACGACCGGTTCGAACTGAGGACCTTCATCGCCGGCCGGCTGGATGGCCTGGATGCGGATGATTTCGGCGTCGCCGAACTGGCACGCCGCGGCGTGGACCGCCGCCTGTTGTCCGACCGCGACGACAGCGTCGACGTCGGCGTCGGTGCGAGCTGGAAGGGCGCCGCCGGCAAACTCGATCTCGATGCACGCGTCGACGTCAGCGGCACCAGCGACGGCTATGCCGTCACGCTCGACTACAGCTATCCGCTGACGCTGGGACGCACGACGCTGGTGCCCTCAGTCGGCGCGGTGCGCCTGTCGGCCGACATGGCCGACTACTACTACGGCATCCTCGACGAAGAAGTCGCGCGCGGCGTGGCGGCCTATCGCCCCGGTGCCGCCACGGTGCCGCGCGCCAGCCTCAGCCTGGTCCATCCGTTCGCGAAGCGCTGGGCGCTGCTGGGCAACCTCGAATACCGGGCGTTGCCGGATGTGCTGAAGGACAGCCCGCTGGTCGAACTGGGCAAGGACAACAGTACCTCCCTGTTCGTCGGCATTTCGCGCGGCTTCTGATGCGTGTCCATCCTTCCACTTTTCCGGAGGTGCCCATGACGGCACGACTCATGCCTGCGGGGCCGGCAGCGCTGCCACTGCCGGGCAGCTATCTTCCCGCTCCGGGCGATCCTGCCTGGGCCAACATGCTGGGCCGTGACCAGGTCGAGGTCCGTCGCGTTACCCGCGCGCAGGCCGCCGCGCTGATGCACCTGTGCGACCAGCACAAGGCGGAGCGTCCGCCGACGCCGGGTACGCGCGCGGCCGGCGGTGTGCTGGAACTGATGGAAGCGCTGTTCGAGGCGCCGCTGCGTGCCTGGGCGTGGATCGCAGAACGGCGGGGAGAACCGGCGGGCTACGCGTTCGCCACCGTGGGGTTCTCGATGGTCGAGCGTGCGTACTACCTCAATCTGGAAGCGCTCTTCGTGCCCGCGAGTGCCCGGCCATCCGACGTCGCCTCCCGCCTGTTCGACGCGGCGCGCCGGATGGCCTCGGACCTGGGCTGCGTCGACCTGCGCTGGCAGGTGCCGGTGGGGCAGGGCGGTGCGCCGATGGCGATGCCCGGCCATACCGGTGCTGCGACGATGATCCAGTACGTGTTCCCCCCGTTGCGGAGCGATCAGGATGACTAAGGTGTCCACCCCTGTGCCGCGACGCAGGAAGCGGCTGAAGCCTCTCGCAGCGGCCGCCTGCGTGTCGGCCACCGCGTTCGCCTATGCCGGCCTGTCCGGCTGCGCCACGCTGTCGTATCCGCAGTCGCCGCAGTTCGGCGAGGACGGTTTCCAGAACGAGCGCAAACCGCGCCCCATGGGCTGGCGCCAGACCAGCAAGCTCTGGTGGGATTTCCTGGTGACCGGCAAGCCGGCCGGCACCGTGCCGAGCGGATCGATCCCGATGCAGGCGCTGACGCGTCAGCACCTGGACGCTGCGCCGGACGGTACGTTGTACCGGCTGGGGCACTCGACGGTACTGCTCAAACTGGATGGCCGCTTCTGGCTGACGGACCCGGTGTTTTCCGAACGCGCCTCGCCAGTGCAATGGGCCGGGCCGAAGCGCTTCCACGCGCCCCCCATCGCCCTCGACGACCTGCCACCGCTGTCCGCGGTGGTGCTGTCGCACGATCACTACGACCACCTGGACCGCGACACCGTGCGCGCGCTGGCGACGAAGACGGCGGTGTTCCTGACGCCGCTCGGCGTGGGCGATCGCCTGGTCCGCTGGGGCGTGCCCCGCGAGAAGGTGCGCCAGTTGGACTGGTGGGACGACGTGCAGCTGGACGGGGTGCGCTTCACGGCCACGCCGTCGCAGCACTTCTCCGGTCGCACCCTGTTCGACCGCAATGCCACGCTGTGGGCGTCGTGGGTGATCCAGGCGGATGGCCTGAAGGTGTTCTTCAGCGGCGACACCGGCTACTTCGATGGTTTCCGCGCCATCGGCGAGCGCCTGGGCCCGTTCGACCTCACCCTGCTGGAATGCGGTGCCTACGATCGCCGCTGGCAGGATGTCCACATGCTGCCCGAGCAGACCCTGCAGGCGCATCGGGACCTGCGCGGCAGGTCGATGGTGCCGATCCACAACAGCACGTTCGACCTGGCGTTCCATGGCTGGAGCGAGCCGATGGAGCGGCTGTATACCCTGTCGGAACAGGCGGACGTGGACATCGCCACGCCGGTGATCGGTCAGCCGCTGGCGATCGCGCGACCCGTCGACACGCAGCCGTGGTGGCGCAGCGAGTAACGCCGCCTCCCCGGAACTCAGGCCTCCGGTGCCGCGCGGAACTCGACGCGGCAGCCGAAGCCACGGCCGGCGATGCCGTCTTCCACGGTGATGCGCGCGTCGTGTACGCGGGCGATGCGGTCGACCAGCGACAGGCCGATGCCGCTGCCGCGTTCGCCGTTGCCCTGGCTGCCGCGGAAGAAGCGCTCGAAGATGCGCTCGCGCTCCTCGGTGGGCACACCGGGACCGTTGTCGCGCACGACCAGCCAGGCCGTCCCGCCTTCGTCGTCGGCGCCGCAGGCGATCTCGATGCGTGCACCGTCGCCGCTGTAGCGGACCGCATTGTCGAGCAGGTTGCGGACGAGGATGCCAAGGTCGTCCAGGTCGCCCTGCACGCTGGCCGGTTCCGCATGCAGCGCGAGCGTCTGCTGGCGGCGGCTCGCCATCGAGTCGAACTCGCGCGCGACCATCGTCACCACGTCGGGGAGCGCGACCACCGGACGGTCTTCGCGCAGTGGTGAGGCATCGACGCGAGCGGAATCCAGCAACTGCTGGGCCAGGCGCGAGGTACGCTGGATGCCGTGCGCCAGTTGCGCCAAGGCCGCCTGCGCGTCCTCCTGGCTGCCGGCACGCATGGCCACCTGGGTCTGCGTCAGCAGCGCAGCCAGCGGCGTGCGAAGTTCGTGCGCGGCGTCCGCGAGGAACTGGCGTTCGCCGCGCATCGCGTCGGACAGGCGCTCAAGCAGCAGGTTGAACGAATCCACCAGGGGCCTGATCTCGCGTGGCAGGCCGGAGACGGGCAAGGGCGCCAGGTCATGCGGTTCGCGCTGCGCCATCTCGCGGCGCAGCCGGTTCATCGGCCGCAGGCTCCAGTGGATCGCCAGGCCCACGAGAGCGCCGAGCATCAGAAGGATGCCGATGCCGCTCCACAGGCTGATCTTCACCCAATGCGCCAGTTCGGCCTTCATCGCCGACTGCGACATGCCGGCCTGCACCTGGATGCGGCCGCTGGCATCGGTGGCGGCATAGACGCGCCACGGTTCACCCGCCACGTCGCTGACCACGAAGCCAGGCTTGAAGTCGGCGCGCAACGGTTGCATCGGGGCGCCGTTCGACGCCACCACGGGCACGCGCCGGCCGAGGATCCAGACCTGGTAACGCAAGGTGTCGAACTTCTTGCTGGCCGTGCGCGGCCGCGTGGGTAGCGTCAGGCGCGGCCCTTCGTCCAGCGAATCGAGGTTGCCTGGCATCGACAGCAGGATCTGTTCGCTGACTTCCTGCAGGAACAGGTCATCGTGGCCCTGCTGCTGCCGCGTCATCTGGAAGTGCTGGCTGGCCAGCCAGCCGCCCCATCCCAGCGCGAGCGGCGCCATCACCGCCAGCAGCAGTTTCGACTTCAGCGAGTGGCTCATTCGCCCTCTCCCAGGCGGTAGCCGAAGCCATGCACGGTACTGATCACGCCCTCTCCCAGTTTCTTGCGCAGCTGATGGATGTACACCGCAATGGTGTTGCTCTCGATCGAGCCGTCGCCGCCGTAGACCAGCGATTCCAGCATGTCGCGCGCGATCACGCGGCCGGGGCGTTCCATCAGGGCGAGCAGGGTGCGGTACTCATGCACGCCCAGGCGCACCGGGCGATCGCCCAAGCGCACCGAGCGGTCGGCGGGATCCAGCACGATGTCGCCATGGCGCAGCACCGGCGCCACGCGGCCCTGCGTGCGGCGGACCACAGCGCGCAGGCGTGCGCCGAGCTCGCCGGCTTCGAAGGGTTTGACGATGTAGTCGTCGGCGCCGGCATCCAGGCCGCGGACGCGGTCGCTGAGCTGGTCGCGCGCGGTGATGATCAGCACCGGGGTAGTGTCGTAACGCTGGCGCAGCGCCATCAGCACATCCAGCCCGGAGCCGCGTGGCAGGCCGAGGTCCAACAGCACGGCGGTGTAGCCATGGTCGACCAGCGCCAGCCGCGCGGATGCGACGTCCTCAGCGCGGTCGATGGACCAGCCGTCCTGTGCCAACGCGGCGGCCAGCGCGTCGCCCAGCATGCGATCGTCTTCAACCAGGAGCAGGCGCGACACGTGCGGCCCTCGGGTGGATGGGAGCGGCCATGCTAGGCCGGTGCGATTAAACCGTCTTTAATGCGTGCGAGCCCGTGCTCCCAAACACAAAACCCCGCCTGGGCGGGGTTCTGGTGGCTCACCTGCTGCGGATCTCAACCCGCAGCCTCGGCCGGATGGCGCTCCCTAGGGGACTCGAACCCCTGTTTTAGCCTTGAGAGGGCCACGTCCTAACCACTAGACGAAGGGAGCGTTTTTGGTGAAACCGGCGTAGCGGATTAGTATAGGCGGCGGTCGGGTCGAGGGCAATCCACCCCGCCGGCCGCGTGACCCTCCTGCATGGAACTGCCGCTATTACGCCCGCCACCGCTCTGCGAACCATCCCGCGCGACCAGCACACCATCTCGCGCAAGGACATCAGCCCTAACGCGCTGCGCGTGCTCTACCGCCTGCGGGATGCCGGTTTCCAGGCCTACCTGGTCGGTGGCGCGGTGCGCGACCTGCTGGTCGGCGGCCACCCCAAGGATTTCGACGTCGCCACCGACGCCACGCCGGAACAGGTGCGCCAGCAGTTCCGCAACTGCCGCCTGATCGGCCGCCGCTTCCGGCTGGCGCACGTGGTGTTCGGGCGAGAGATCATCGAGGTGGCCACCTTCCGCGCCAACGTCGACGACGGCAGCGGCGACCGCGAGATGGACAACGGCCGGCTCGTGCGCGACAACGTCTATGGCACGGTGGAAGACGACGCAGTGCGGCGCGACTTCACCGCCAACGCGCTCTACTACGCCATCGACGACTTCTCGGTCCGCGACTACGTCGGCGGCTTCGAAGACACGATGGCGCGGCGACTGAAGCTGATCGGCGATCCCGAGCAGCGTTACCGCGAGGATCCCGTGCGCATGCTGCGCGCCGTGCGCCTGGCCGCCAAGCTGGGCTTCGAGATCGACGCCGACACCGCTGCGCCGATCGCGCCGCTGGCGCCGCTGCTGGCCGAAGCCGCGCCGGCGCGCCTGTTCGAAGAGATCCTGAAGCTGTTCCTGTCCGGGCACGGCGTGGCCAGCTTCGAGGGGCTGGAGCGCTTCGGCCTGCTCAAGGTGCTGTTTCCCGAAACCGCGGCCGCGCTGGCGTCCAATCGCAGCGGTGCGCTGCGACGCATGGTGCTGGCCGGCCTGAGCGGTACCGACCAGCGCGTCGCCAACGAAGAACCTGTCTCGCCGGCCTTCCTGTTCGCGCTGTTGCTGTGGCCGGCGTATTGCCGCGCGCTGATGGGCTTGCAGGCGCAAGGCGTGCAGGCCGAAGAGGCGCAACGTCGCGCCGCCGACCGGGTCACGCTGCACCAGTTGAATACGGTTGCGCTCCCGCGCCGCTTCTCGCTGCCGATGCAGGAGATCTGGTTGCTGCAGACGCGCTTCGGCAATCGCCAGCGCAAGCGCGTGACGCGCCTGCTGACGCATCCGCGCTTCCGCGCCGCGTTCGACTTCCTGGTCCTGCGGCTGGCGGCCTCGCCCGAGCATGCCGAGGACGTCGCGTTCTGGCGCGAGGCGCAGACGCAGTCCGGCGAGGAACTGGCGGCTACGCTCGGCGTCGCGCCGACGGAAGACTTCGCCGACGAAGACGCGCCGCCTTCCAAGCGCCGTCGCCGCCGTCGCCGCCGTACCGGCGGCTCGTCGCCGGAATGATGCCGGTCATCCAGGCCTGCATCGGCCTGGGCGCCAACCTCGGCGATGCCGCCGATACGCTGCGCGAGGCAGTCGAAGCGCTGGACCATCGCGAGGGCATCACCGTGCGCGAGGTCTCGCGCTTCTACCGGACGCCGGCCTGGGGCAGGGAAGACCAGCCCGATTTCATCAACGCTGTCGCGCTGCTGGAGACCTCGCTTACGCCGCGCGCGTTGCTGGAACGGTTGCTGGCGGTCGAGACCGAATTCGGCCGGCATCGACCGGACGGCGAGCGCTGGGGCCCGCGCACGCTGGACCTGGATCTGCTGCTGTACGGAGACGCGGTGATCGACGAGCCCGGCCTGCGCGTGCCGCATCCGCACCTCCACGAGCGCGCCTTCGCGCTGGTCCCGCTGCTGGACGTGCTGCCGGAGGCCCGTATTCCTGGCTATGGCGCTGCGCGGGATGCTGTGTCCGTGCTGGAAATGTCCAACATCCGTCCGTTATGAGTGGATAATGCGGCGCTATGAGCACGCATGCCGACAGCAAGCCCTGGACCGTTCCCGCCCTCGCCGACGCCAAGCGCGACGGTCGCAAGCTGGTGATGCTGACGGCGTACGACAACAGTTTCGCCCGCGTGCTGGACGCCAACGGCGTCGACCTGGTGCTGATCGGCGACTCGCTGGGCATGGTGGTGCAGGGGCATGATTCGACGCTGCCGGTGACGGTGGACGACATCGTCTACCACACGCGTGCCGTATCGCGCGGCCTCAACCGGGCGCTGCTGGTGTCCGATCTGCCGTTCCAGTCCGATGCCACGCCCGAGCGCGCGCTCGATGCGGCTATCGCGCTGCTGCAGGCGGGTGCGGAGATGGTCAAGCTGGAAGGCGCGGGCCACAAGCTCGAGGTCATCCGCTTCCTGGTCGAGCGCGACATCCCGGTCTGCGCCCATCTGGGCCTGACGCCGCAGTCGGTCCTCACGTTCGGTGGTTACAAGGTGCAGGGGCGCAATGAAGTCGCTGCCGCTCGCCTGCGTGAAGAGGCCCGTGCGGTCGCCGATGCCGGCGCGCAGTTGCTGGTACTGGAATGCGTGCCTTCGTCGCTGGCGGCCGCGATCACCGCCGACCTCGCCATCCCCACCATCGGTATCGGTGCCGGTCCCGGCTGCGACGGACAGGTGCTGGTGCTGCACGATTTCCTCGGCCTGGACACGGGCCACCGGCGGCCGAAGTTCGTCAAGGATTTCCTTGCCGAAGGCGGCTCCGTGGCGGGCGCGGTGCGCGCCTACGCCGACGCGGTGCGCAGCGGGGCCTTCCCCGACGACGCCCACTCCTACTGACTGCGCCGCGCGCACCGATTCGCCACAGGGGCCACGATGATCGAGACCATCACCGAACTTGACGCGCTGCGTGCACGCGTCCGGGAGTGGAGGCAGCAGGGCCTGCGGGTCGGTTTCGTGCCGACGATGGGCAACCTGCACGCCGGTCATTACTCGCTGGTGATGCTGGCGCGGCAGTACGCGGACCGCGTGGTGTCCAGCGTGTTCGTCAATCCGACCCAGTTCGGTCCCAACGAGGACTTCACCCGCTACCCGCGTACGCCGGAAGCGGACATGAGCGGACTCGAAGGCGCGGGCTGCGATGTCCTGTGGCTGCCGACGGTGGAATCCATGTACCCGTTCGGCGTCGAGCTGGCGGCCAACGTGCATGTCCCGGGCGTGAGCAGCGTGCTCGAGGGCGCGCATCGCCCCGGCCATTTCGACGGCGTATGCACCGTGGTCAGCCGCCTGTTCAACCAGGTGCAGCCGGATGTGGCGGCGTTCGGCAAGAAGGATTACCAGCAACTCGCGGTGATCCGCCAACTGGTCACCGACCTGGCGTTCCCCATCCAGATCCTTGCCGGCAGCATCGTGCGCGAGCCCGATGGCCTGGCGATGAGTTCGCGCAACCAGTACCTGTCGGCAGACGAGCGCCCGCGTGCAGCGGAGATCCGAAAGACCCTGATCGCAATGCGCGAAAACCTGGTGGCCGGCACGCCGCGCGCACAGGTGGAGATCGAGGCTGGACGACAGCTCGCCGCGATTGGTTATGAAGTGGACTACACGGTGATCCGTCGTCCCGACCTCAGCGAACCGCAGGATGGCGAGCAAGGCGCGCGCGTCGCACTGGTCGCCGCGAAGCTGGGCCGCACGCGGCTGATCGACAATCTGGAGTTCTGAGCGGCCAGTCGCACGCGGTACAAGGCCAGCATGAGGGGATAAACTCCGCGCTCCCGTTCTTCTCCCCGCCGACATGCACCTCAGCCTGCTCAAGACCAAGATCCACCGCGCGACCGTCACCCATTCCGAGCTGAACTACGAAGGCTCGATCGCCATCGACGGCCTGCTGCTGGACGCCACCGGCATCCGCGAGTTCGAACAGGTGCACATCTGGGACGTCACCAACGGCGCCCGCTTCTCCACCTACGCGATCCGCGCCGACGAAGGCAGCGGCATCATTTCGCTCAACGGCGGCGCCGCGCGCCACGTGCAGGTGGGCGACCTGATCATCATCGCCGCGTTCGCCTCGATGAGCGAACAGGAAGCCGATGCGTTCCAGCCCACGCTCGTCTACGTGGATGGCCAGAACCGCATCACCCACACCAACCGCAGCATCCCCAAGCAGGCGGCCTGACATGAGCCAGGGTTTCGACGCAGTGCAGTCCCACGCCGCGCGCCTGCGTGCGGTTCCGTTGAGCACGCTGCTGACGCGCGGGCCGGATCGCGTCGCCGCCCATACGCTGCGCAGCGGTCCGCTGTACTTCAACTTTGCGCGGCAGTCGTACGACGCGCCGGCCTGGCAGGCACTGCTTGCGCAAGCGGAGTCAGTCGACCTGACCGGTGCCTTCCGCCGTCTGTTCGATGGTGAGAAGGTCAACGTCACCGAGGGTCGGGCGGCATTGCATACCGCGCTCCGTGGACAGCATTCGGAGGCCGTCGTGGCGCGCGAAGCCTTCGCTGCCGCGTCCGACGTTCGCCAGCGCATGGCGGCGCTGATCGCGCAGCTGGAAGGCAGCGACGTCACCGACATCGTCAGTGTCGGCATCGGCGGTTCGGATCTCGGGCCGCGGCTGGTCGCGGACGCGCTGCGCGATCCGCTGCCGGGCCGGTTCCGTGTGCACTTCCTGTCCAACGTCGATGGTGCGGCGGCGCAACGCACGCTGGCGCCGCTCGACCCCGCGCGCACGGCGGCGGTGCTGATCTCCAAGACATTCGGTACACAGGAAACGCTGCTCAACGGCGGCATCCTGCGCGACTGGCTGGGTGGCAGCGAACGGCTGTACGCGGTCAGTGCCAACCCCGAGCGGGCCGCGGCGGCCTTCGACATCGCGCCCGAGCGCGTGCTGCCGATGTGGGACTGGGTCGGTGGCCGTTACTCGCTGTGGTCGGCGGTCGGTCTGCCGATCGCGCTGGCGATCGGTTTCGACCGCTTCGAACAGTTGCTGGACGGTGCATCGGCGTTCGATGCCCACGTCATCGGCACGCCGCTGGCGGACAACATCGCCGTGCGCCATGCGCTGACGGCGGTGTGGAACCGGAATGTCCTCGGCCATGCCGCGCACGGCGTGATGACCTACGATCAGCGCCTCGCGCTGCTGCCGGCCTACCTGCAGCAGCTGGTGATGGAGAGCCTGGGCAAGTCTGTAAAGCTGGATGGCAGCCCGGTCGACGTCGACACCGTCCCGGTCTGGTGGGGCGGTGCGGGCACCGACGTGCAGCACAGCTTCTTCCAGGCACTGCACCAGGGCACGCAGATCGTGCCGCTGGATTTCGTCGGCACCGTCCGCAACGACGATCCCTACGCCGAGAACCACCTCGCCCTGATGTCCAACCTGCTGGCGCAGAGCGAAGCCCTGGCGAACGGACAGACCAGCGATGACCCGCACCGCAGTTACGCCGGTGGCCGGCCCAGCACGATGATCCTGCTGGATGCGCTGACGCCGCAGTCGCTCGGTGGCCTGATCGCGATGTACGAACACAGCGTCTACGCGCAGTCGGTGCTGTGGGGCATCAATGCCTTCGACCAGTTCGGCGTCGAACTGGGCAAGCAGCTCGCCAACGGCCTGCTGCCTGCATTGAAGGGGCAGGGTGAAGCGCAGGATCCGGTGACGCGCGCGCTGCTGGCGGAGCTGAAAGCACGCGGCTAGTCGCCGCTGCCACAACGAGCGCTCCGGGATCTTGTGGGAGCGACGTGAGTCGCGAGCTTGTGGTCGGCGCGCTTCGCGACTTGCGTCGCTCCCACCGTCAGGCGGTGGCGCGCTAGTGCCCAGGCCACGTGCTCACGTACGAGGGGTGATGGATCCTCACGCCGGCTGGCCAGCGCGGCCAGCACGTCGGGTGTAGTGGGCGCATTGCCCAGCGCCACCGCGATGTTGCGCAGCCAGCGCTCGTGCCCGCTGCGGCGGATCGCCGAACCTTCGGTGCGGCGCAGGAATTCCGCCTCGTCCCATGCGAACAACTGCGGCAACGTCGCCACGTCAAGCTCGTTGCGTGCGCGGAAATCCGGTTCGTCCGTGCGCTTGGCGAACTTGTTCCAGGGACACACGAGCTGGCAGTCGTCGCAGCCGAAGATGCGGTTGCCGATCGCCGGGCGCAGCTCTTCCGGAATCGCGCCATCGTGTTCGATGGTCAGGTAGGAGATGCAGCGGCGCGCATCGAGCCGGTACGGTGCGGTGATCGCCTGCGTCGGGCAGACGTCGATGCAGCGCGTGCAGGTGCCGCAGTGCGCGCTGGCCGGCGTGTCGACGGGCAGCGGCAGGTCGACGTAGATTTCGCCGAGGAAGAACCAGGAGCCGCCGTCCTTGTCGATCAGGCAGGTGTGCTTGCCGATCCAGCCCAGCCCGGCGTTGCGCGCCAGCGCACGCTCCAGCACCGGCGCCGAATCCACGAAGACGCGATGGCCGAATGCCCCGACTTCCTGCTGCAGGCATTCGGCCAGCTTCTGCAGCCGGTTGCGCATCAGCTTGTGGTAATCGCGGCCGAGAGCGTACCGCGCCACGTAGGCACGCTCGCCATCGCGCAGTGTGTCCCACGCGTCGTCGCTGTCGTTGCGGCCGTAGTCCAGTCCCACCGAGATGACCCGCAGCGTGCCGGGGATCAGTTCCTGCGGACGTGACCGTTTGTCGCCATGCTGGGCCATCCATTCCATCGAGCCGTACAGGCCTTCCGCCAGCCAGTCGCGGAGATGGCGCTCGTCGTCGCCCAGTTCGATGCCGGCGATGCCGCAGCGCTGGAAACCGAACTCGCGCGCCAGCGTCCGCACGCGGTGGGCGAGTGCGGCGGGATCGGGTGGAGTCGTGGTGGAACCGACGGATGGCATGTGTGGATTATAGGAGGCCGGCCGGATTCACTTCCCCGCAACCCGGGGTAGACCTAGAATTCCGCCATGTCCGGCACCTGGCCCCTGTATTCCACGCACGCCGCGCGGGCACTGGATGCGCGCGCCACGCAGGTCCTCGGCGGTGATCCGTATGTGCTGATGCAACGCGCCGGGCTGGCCGCCTGGCAGCACCTGCTGCTGCATTGGCCCGAGGCGCAACGCATCGTCGTGGTGTGCGGACCCGGCAGCAACGGTGGCGACGGTTACGTGCTGGCGCGGCACGCACATCGTGCGGGGCGCCGCGTCGACGTTGTCCATCTGCCGGCGCACGTTCCCGGCAACCCGGTCGCGCAACGCGCCTGCACCGACTACGTCGCAGGGGGCGGCCAGGTCACGCTGTTCAACGGCGCGTTGCCGAAGGCGGACGTGGTGGTGGATGCGCTGTTCGGCATCGGGCTGTCGCGCGCGCCGGAGCGCGAGGTACGGGCGCTGATCGAGGCGATCAATGCGCAGGCGGCACCGGTATTCGCGCTCGACGTACCGAGCGGCGTGGATGCGGACAAGGGATGTGCCCCGGGCGCCGCGGTACTGGCGACGCGCACGCTGCAGTTCATCGTGCGGCACGCCGGCCTGTATACCGGCGATGCGCTGGAATACACCGGCGAGCTTGCGCTGGAAGAACTCGACGTTCCTGCCGCCGCCTTCGACAGCGTGCAGATCGAGGCTGCGCTGCTGGGTCATGACGCACTCGCGCGCTGGCTGCTGCCGCGCCGTCGCAACACGCACAAGGGCGAATCCGGTCATGTGCTCTGCATCGGTGGCGACGAGGGCAGTGGCGGCGCGATCGCGCTGTGCGCCGAAGCCGCATTGCGCACCGGTGCTGGTCTGGTGAGCGTGGCCACGCGTCCGGTCAATGTCGCGCCGCTGCTGGCACGCAGGCCGGAAGCGATGGTGCGCGCCGTGGAATCGACGGATGATCTTGCGCCATTGATAGCGCGCGCGCGCGTGATCGCCGTCGGTCCCGGACTGGGGCAGGGCGAGTGGAGTAGCGCTCTTTTCCTGCATGCCGTGCGCAGTGCAAAGCCGCTGGTGCTCGATGCGGATGCGCTCAATCTGCGCGCCAGTTCGCCGTTTCCGTTGGACGACGCGATCCTGACACCGCATCCGGGCGAAGCGGCGCGTCTGCTGGAATGCACCAGCGCCGACGTGCAGCGTGATCGTTTCGCCGCCGCCCACGCGATCGCACAGCGCCACGGCTGCGTGGTCGTGCTGAAAGGCGCGGGCACGGTCGTGGCGGCGCCTGGCGAGACCCCGCGCGTGATCGACGCCGGAAATCCCGGCATGGCGGTGGGCGGCATGGGCGATGTGCTGACCGGCATCATCGCTGCGCTGCGCGCGCAGGGTCTTTCCGCGTTCGATGCCGCCAGCGCGGGCGCACTGCTGCACGCGCTGGCCGGCGACGCCGTGGCGTGGGACGGGCAGCGCGGTCTGCTGCCGTCCGACCTGTTCGCGCACCTGCGGCGATTGTCCAATCCATGATCGGCGCATGCCTGCATGGCGGATGCTGCGCGAGCGCTTAGAATCGCCGCATGCACGTGTTCCTTCCCGACAACGACGCCACCGAAGCGCTGGGCCAGGCGCTCGCACGCACGCGACCTGCGGCCGCCGTCGTGCACCTGCAAGGTGACCTTGGTGCAGGCAAGTCCACGCTGGCGCGCGCGCTGTTGCGGACGCTTGGTGTGGCGGGTGCCATCCGCAGTCCCACCTACACGCTGGTCGAGCGCTACCCGGTCGAGGGGGGAGAGGCTTGGCATTTGGACCTGTACCGCATCGGCGACGCCGGTGAACTCGAATTCCTCGGCCTGGACGAGGGTGCCGCCGTCCTGTGGCTGGTCGAATGGCCCGAGCGTGGCGCCGCTGCGCTGCCTGCCCCCGACCTGCACGTGGCGTTGGCGGTCGAAGGGGCGGGCCGCTCGGCGTCGCTGAGCGGCGCCTCGGCCGTTGGCGAGCAGTGGCTTGGACGGCTGGCTGCCGAACGGCAGTTGCAGGCACCATCTCTCCAGGTCGGTTAGGAACATCCGGCAGGTCACGGATTATTAAGGGAAAACGCCTTGCATTCGTGGGCGGATGATGCTTGAATCCGCCGCATGAGCCCGGGGATTCCCACCACCGCTACGCTGCGTCTCGCCCTTGCGGCGGTGCTGGCCGTGGTGCCGTGCACGCTGCTGGCCGGCGAAGTCACCGGCGTCACGGTTGCCCAGGGCAGCACCGGCACGCGGGCGGAAATCCAGCTCGCAGGCGCCGGGCAGTACAAGACCCTCGCCCTGAAAGGTCCTGACCGTCTGGTCGTCGACCTGCCAGCCTCGACGGCGAAAGCCGGCCTGCGGCTGCCGGCGCCGGCCGGCGTCGTGCGAGCCGTGCGTACCGGCCAGCCGGACGCGAACACGCTGCGTGTCGTCTTCGACCTCGCGTCGCCGGTCACCGCGCTCAAGCCGCGGATGGAGCAGGAAGGCGCCAATGCGCGGCTGGTGATCGAATGGCCGGGCGATGGCGCGACGGTACCCGCCACGTCCGTCGCCACCAACACGTCTGCAGCGCCTGCAACCGCGACGCCCTCGACGTCGCCACAGGCGGATGCCGCCCGCGCGACCGCCCTGCTGACCGCGCAGGTGGTCCAGGCCGGTGCGGCCTCGGAATCGAACGTGCCCACCGCCCTGGCGGCCGCAGGCCCTTCGCCGCAGGCGATCCTCAACGGGCAGCCGTCAGCCGCTGTCCCGTCCGCCACGACGGAGCGTCCTGCGTACACGATCGCCACCGGCCAGCCGTCGGTGCCTCCCACGGCGACCACCACCGTCGAGCAGCCTGCAGCGGTGCCTGCGGATGAGCAGGCAAGGCCTGCCGTGGCGATGGCGAAGGGGATGCGTCCCCTGGTCGTGGCGATCGATCCCGGCCACGGCGGGCAGGATCCCGGCGCGGTAGGACCCAACGGCACCCACGAGAAACACGTGGTGCTGCAGATCGCGCGCGAACTGGCGCGTCAGATCAACGCGACGCCAGGGTTGAAGGCGTTCCTCACGCGCGACACGGATGTGTTCATCCCGCTGCCGCAGCGCGCCCGGTTGGCACGTGCCGCGCGCGCCGACATCTTCGTCTCGCTGCATGCCGATGCCGCCGAGAACCGGGCCGCACGCGGGTCGTCCGTTTATGTCCTTTCCCTGAAGGGCGCGTCTTCGCAGCGTGCCCGCTGGTTGGCGGACAAGGAAAACTCCTCCGACCTGATCGGCGGCGTGGCATTGCAGAAGGTCGACAACACGCTGTCGTCGATCCTGCTCGACCTCGCCCAGAGCGGCCACATGCGCGCATCGGAGAACGCCGCCGACCACGTGCTGGCGGGCCTGAAGCGCATCGGCAACAACCACAAGCCGAACATCGAGCGCGCCAACTTCGCCGTGCTGCGCACGTCCGACATGCCCGCGATGCTGGTGGAAACCGCCTTCATCTCCAATCCGGACGAAGAGCGTCGCCTGAAGGATCCGGCCTACCAGCGCCAGATCGCCTCGGCCGTCCTCGATGGCGTGCAGACGTATTTCACCCGCCAGCCGCCGCCGGGCACGCTGTTCGCCGCCCGTGCGCAGGCCGAGGCCGACGCACGTACCGTCGCGGCAGGCGGCGCCGCCGGCGCGCCCTGAGTCCGCGCCCGCTCGGCTATCATCACGGCTGATTCCCCGAGACGGCGCCACCGCGCCGCCAGCACGTGCCGATCCGCCAGCTTCCCGACACCCTCATCAACCAGATCGCCGCCGGCGAAGTCGTCGAACGGCCCGCGTCCGTGGTCAAGGAGCTGGTCGAAAACGCCCTGGATGCCGGCGCGCGCCGCGTCGACATCGATCTGGAAGAGGGCGGCGTCCGCCTGATCCGCATCCGCGACGACGGCGGCGGCATCGCACCGGAAGAACTGCCGCTGGCGGTGTCGCGCCACGCCACCAGCAAGATCGCCTCGCTCGACGACCTGGAAGCGGTCGCCACGCTCGGATTCCGCGGCGAAGCGCTGCCGTCGATCGCCTCGGTCAGCCGCTTCGCACTGACCTCGCGCCGCGCGCAGGACGAACACGGTGCATCGCTTCAGGTCGAAGGCGGCAAGGTCGGCGAAGTGGCGCCCAAGCCGCACGCGGTCGGCACCACCGTGGAAGTACGCGAGCTGTTCTACAACGTGCCGGCGCGGCGCAAGTTCCTGCGCGCAGAGCGCACCGAGATGGGCCACATCGAAGAGTGGCTCCGTTCGCTGGCGCTGGCGCGTCCCGACATCGAATTGCGCGTCTCGCACAACGGTCGGCCGTCGCGGCGGTACAAGGCGGACGAGCTGGAATCGCTCGCCCGCCTCAGCGAAACGCTGGGCGACGACTTCTCACGCAGCGCGCTGCGCGTGGATCATGCGGCCGCCGGCATGCGCCTGCACGGCTGGATCGCGCAGCCCAGCTATTCGCGCGCGAGCGCCGACCAGCAGTACGTCTACGTCAACGGGCGTTCGGTGCGCGACCGCAACATCGCGCATGCGGTGAAGATGGCGTACCAGGATGTGCTGTTCCATGGCCGCCAGCCGGCGTACGTACTGTTCCTCGAACTCGATCCCACCCGCGTCGACGTCAATGTGCATCCGGCCAAGCATGAAGTGCGGTTCCGCGATACGCGGCTGATCCACGACTTCGTCTATCGCACGCTGCACGAAGCGCTGGCGGAAACGCGCGCGGGTGCGATGCCGCAGGACGTCACGCCGTCGCCGTTCGCTGCGCGGCCTGCATCCGTGCCGTCCGCCTGGATGCCCACCCAGCAGTCGCCGCTGGGGCTCAACGTGGCGGAAGCGCCGGCGGCGTATGCCGCGTTGTATGCGGCGCCGGCGGTAGACGCGATGCAGGCCGGCATGATGCCGCCGGCGTCCGTGCAGGCAATGCCGGCCACCGATGCCGACGGCATTCCGCCGCTCGGTTTCGCCATTGCGCAGCTGCACGGCATCTACATCCTGGCGGAGAACGCCGACGGCCTGATCGTGGTCGACATGCATGCGGCCCATGAGCGCATCGGCTACGAGAAACTGAAAGGCGCGCACGACAGCATCGGCCTGCGCTCGCAGCCGCTACTGGTGCCGATGGCGCTGGCGGTCGCGGAACGCGAGGCGGACGTGGCCGAGCGCGAAGCCGCCACGCTGGCGACGCTCGGTTTCGACGTCACCCGCAGCGGCCCGCAGTCGTTGAACGTGCGCAGCATTCCCGCCCTGCTGTCGAATGCCGAACCCGAGGCTCTCTTGCGCGACGTACTGGCCGACCTGCGCGAACACGGCGAGAGCCGGCGCGTGGCGGCGGCGCGCGACGAGCTGTTGGCGACGATGGCCTGCCACGGCGCCGTGCGTGCCAACCGTCGGCTTACGCTGCCCGAGATGAACGCCCTGCTGCGTGAGATGGAAGCCACCGAGCGCTCGGGGCAATGCAATCACGGCCGCCCGACCTGGGCGCGCTTTTCCTTGAACGAGATCGATCGCTGGTTCCTGCGAGGACGCTGACATGGGGAAAAACACGGGATGGCTGGGGATGGCCATGCTGGTGGGATTGCTGGCCGGCTGCGGCGGCGAGGACAAGGTCGCGACCACCGGCAAGGTGGCCGACGCCCGATTCCTGGCCGACAACGCGGCCTGGCGCGAGCAGCGCAGGAACGAATTGATCGCCCCCGACGGTTGGACCAGCCTGGTCGGCCTGCACTGGATCGAGCTGAAATCGCACTTCATCGGCAGCGGGCCGGGCAGCGGCATCAAGCTCGCCGTCGGTCCGGCCAGGCTGGGCATGGTCACGCAGCAGGACAAGCGCGTGTTCCTCACGCCCGAGGGTGGCACCACGCTGACCTACAACGGCGAACCGCTGAAGGGGCGCGTTGAACTCGAAAGCGACCGCGATCCCAATCCATCCACGGTCGGTTTCGACGACGGCAAGGGCCTGCTGACGGTGATCGAGCGCGGTGGCCGCCACGCGTTGCGCGTGAAGCATGCCGATGCCGAGTCGCGTACGCAGTTCGTCGGGCTCGATTACTGGCCCGCGCAGGAGGACTGGCGTATCGAAGGGCGCTTCATTCCCCATCCGCCCGGCAAGACGCTCACCATCGTCGATGTGATCGGCGTGGCCAACGAGTCGCCGAACCCTGGCGTGGTCGAGTTCGAACGCGACGGCACGACCTTCCGCCTGGAGGCGCTGGGGCAGGTAGGCGGGCCGCTGTTCTTCGTGTTGGCGGACCGCACCAGTGGGCATGGAAGTTACCCGGCCGGTCGCTTCCTGGATGCCGATGCGCCACAGGCGGGCAAGGTGGTGCTGGATTTCAATCGCGCCTACAACCCGCCCTGCGCCTTCACGCCGTACGCGACCTGTCCGTTGCCACCGGCGGAGAATCGCCTGGACCTGCGGGTCGAGGCCGGCGAGAAGACCTACGCGAAACCCATCAAAGTGCTCTGAAGGAAATCTCGCGATGCTGCTGCGCCGTTCGCTGAAAGCCCTCGTCGTCACTGCACTGCTCGGCAGTGCATCCGTGCTCGCCGCGGATGCGCCCAAGGCGGCCGGAGCATCGGTGCCGCTGTTGTGGAAGGTGTCCGACAAGGACAACGCCGTCTACCTGCTGGGCTCGTTCCATCTGCTGCGTCCGAGCGACTACCCGCTGTCCGGTGATGTCGATGCCGCCTTCGACGACGCCGAGCGCGTGCTGTTCGAACTGTCGCCGGAGGAAATGCGCTCGCCGGCCGCTTCGCAGCTGATGATGCAGGCCGCGATGCGCGTCGACGGCAAGACGCTGCAACAGGACCTGGATGCCGCCACCTGGACGCGGCTGGAGGCGTGGGCGGGCAAGAACAATCTGCCGCTCGCTTCGTTCAACGGTTTCGAGCCGTGGTTCGTCGGCCTGACGATCAGCATCGTCGAGATGACCAAGCAGGGTCTGGACCCGAAACTGGGCCTGGACAATCACTTCATGGACAAGGCGCTGGCGGCCGGCAAGCCCGCCAGCGGGCTGGAGCGCATGCAGGAGCAGATCGGCGTGCTGGACGGCATGGACGCGAGCGAGCAGCGCCAGTTCGTGGCCGAAGCCCTGGAGCAGGCCGACAAGGGGTCGGCAGAGACCCAGCGCCTGCACGACGCCTGGCGCCGTGGAGACGCCGAAACCTTGTGGAACGGCATGGCGTCCGACATGCGCGAGCAGTATCCGCGCCTGTACCGGCGCATCAACGTCGACCGCAACGACGCGTGGGTACCGAAGATCCGGCAACTTCTCGATCAGCCGGGCGACGACGATGCGCTGGTCGTGGTCGGTGCATTGCACCTGCTGGGTGAGGATGGCGTGGTGGAGAAGTTGCGCGACCAGGGCTACAAGGTCGAACGCGTCTGTTCCGCCTGCGCGGCGGGTGGGCGTTGACCGTCAGCTGATCCGGCGTGACGCCGGCACCCGACGCATCACGCGCGGGCCGGTTCCATCACGATGCAGTCCACGGGGCAGGCGGGCACGCACAGTTCGCAGCCCGTGCAGAGCGGGTCGATCACCACGTGCATGTGTTTTGCGCCGCCGATGATCGCGTCCACCGGGCACGCCTGGATGCACTTGGTGCAGCCGATGCAGTCGGCTTCGACGACCACCGCGACGATCGCGGGCTTGTGGGTGCCGCGCGCCCGGTCGTAGGGCCGCGGCGGTACGTCCAGCACGCGGGCGAGCGCCCGCGCACCTGCATCGCCACCGGGCGGGCAATGATCCACGCCGGCGTCGCCGCGTGCCATCGCCTGCGCGTACGGCAGGCAGCCGTCGAAGCCGCACTGGCCGCATTGGGTCTGCGGCAACAGGCGGTCGAGGCGTTCGACGAGATCGGCGTTCATCGCCGTGGCGTGGCTGGCCGCCTCAACGCACCGGCATGCCGGGCAGGGCACCGGCATCGGCGTCCAGCAGCGCCAGCGCGCCACCGTCGAAGCCGGCCGACAGGATCATGCCTTCGCTCAGACCGAAGCGCATCTTGCGCGGCGCGAGGTTGGCGATGAACACCACGTTGCGGCCGACCAGCTTGTCCGGCTCGCCGTAGCTGGCGCGGATGCCGGAGAAGATCTGGCGTTGGCCCAGGTCGCCGGCGTCCAGCAGGAAGCGCAGCAGCTTGTCGGAACCATCCACGAAGCCGCACTCCAGCACCTTGCCGATGCGCAGGTCGAGCTTGGAAAAATCCTCGATGCCGATGGTGCCCGTCGCGTCCTTCGATTCCGCAGGTACGGAGGACTTGGCTTCCGTCTTCTTCTCGGGGGCGGCGGGCGCGGGCGCGGCGGCGAGGGTGTCCTTGGAAGCGTCGGTCATGGCGTCGATCAGTTTCGGGTCGATACGGGTGAAGAGGGCGGAATACGGCTGGATGGTGTGCGCCTGCAGCGGCGCCGCAACATCGGCCCAGGTCTCGACCGGCGCGCTGAGGAAGGCCTCCGCCTCAGCGGTCGTGCGCGGGAGCACCGGCTTCAGCGCGGCGGCCAGGACGCGGAACAGGTTCAGACCCTGCGTGCAGACCGACTGCAGTTCGGCGTCCGCGCCTTCCTGCTTGGCGATCACCCACGGCTTCGTCTCGTCGATGTACTTGTTGGCCTCGTCGGCCAACGCCATCGTCAGCCGCAGGGCGGTGGCGGGTTCATTGCGCTCGTAGGCGTCGGCGATCGGGCCGAGCGCGTCGACGAAGCGCTGGTACATGGCCGGATCGGGCAGCACGTCGGCTAGACGGCCGGCGAAGCGCTTGTCGATGAAACCCGCGCAGCGGCTGGCCAGGTTGACGAACTTGCCGACCAGGTCGGCGTTGACGCGCGCGACGAAGTCGCCGAGGTTCAGGTCGAGGTCGTCGACGCCGCCCGACGACTTGGCCGCGTAGTAATAGCGCAGCGCTTCCGGTTCCAGGCCCACGTCCAGGTAGGTGCGCGCCATGATGAAGGTGCCGCGCGACTTCGACATCTTCGCGCCGTCCACGGTCAGGTAACCGTTGACGTGCAGCCGCGTCGGCGCGCGATGGCCGGTGCCATGCAACACCGCCGGCCAGAACAGGCCGTGGAAGTTGACGATGTCCTTGCCGATGAAGTGGTGCAGTTCGACATCGGTGCCGGCTTCCAGGTGCGGGGCGAAGTCGAGGCCGCGCTCGGTGCACAGGTTGCGGAAGCTGCTCAGGTAGCCGATCGGCGC
Source organism: Pseudoxanthomonas japonensis (assembly GCF_010093445.1). Taxonomy (GTDB): domain Bacteria; phylum Pseudomonadota; class Gammaproteobacteria; order Xanthomonadales; family Xanthomonadaceae; genus Pseudoxanthomonas_A; species Pseudoxanthomonas_A japonensis. The sequence goes on from NZ_PDWW01000003.1 coordinate 60,234, forward strand.
ATCCAGCCACACGTAGAAGTACTTGCCGGGCGCGCCGGGGATCTCGAAGCCGAAATACGGCGCATCGCGCGAGATGTCCCACGCGCGCAGGCCACCTTCGGCATCCAGCCATTCGCGCAGCTTCGCCTTGACGCCGGGCAGGGCGACGTCGCCGGCCAGCCACTCGCGCAGGAAGGCATCGAAGCGGCCGACTTCGAAGAAGTAATGCTCCGAGTCGCGGATCTCCGGCGTGCTGCCGGACAGGATCGACTTCGGTTCCTTCAGGTCCGTCGGCGCGTACGTGGCACCGCAGACCTCGCAGTTGTCGCCGTACTGGTCGGCGGAGCCGCAGTTCGGGCAGATGCCCTTGATGTAGCGGTCGGGCAGGAACATGCCCTTGGCGGGGTCGTAGAACTGCGCGACCGTGCGGCGGCTGATGTGGCCGCCCGCGTCCAGGCGCTGGTAGAACTGCTCGGTCAGCTCGCGGTTGGCCGTGGAGTTGGTCGAGTCGTAGTGGTCGAAGGCCACGCCGAACGCGGCGAAGTCGCGCTCGTGGCTGGCCTGGATGCCGGCGATGAAGGCCTCGGGCGTGACGCCGGCCTTCTCGGCCGCCAGCATGATCGGCGTGCCGTGGGTGTCGTCGGCGCAGACGAAGTGGACCGTGTCGCCCCGCATCCGGCGTGCCCGCACCCAGATGTCGCCCTGGATGTAGCCCACCAGGTGACCCAGGTGCAGCGGGCCGTTGGCGTAGGGCAGGGCGTTGGTGACGAGTGCGGTGCGGCTCATGACGGACTTCGCGACGGGGGGCGGCGATTATCGCATGCCCGGATGGAGGCCCTTCCGGCGGCCCAAACGCAACAGGCCCGGCAATGCCGGGCCTGCGATGTCGCGGATTCGCAAGAGTTTACTGGCGGATCCAGGTCTGCGACTTGCAGATGAAGGCGATGCAGCCGGACACCTCCAGCTTCTTGCCGCCCTCGATCAGTTCCATCTTCGACTTGTAGATCTTTCCCTCGTCCGGCTTGAGGATGGTGCCACCCGCGTACTCGCCACCGCCCTCGGCCTTCATGCCGCGGATGATCTCCATGCCGGTGATCGGCTTGTTCTTGCGATCGTCCTTGCACTTGTCGCAGGTCGGGTTCGGCTTGCTCGGGTTGATCAGCTCGACGATGCGGCCAGTGATCGTGCCGTTGGCCGCCTGGGTGATCTCGACGAAGGACTTCGGCTTGCCGGTATCGCTGTCGATGGTCTTCCAGCGGCCCACCACCGGATCGGCGGCCGACGCCACCAGCGACAGGGCCATCAGCGGAGCGGCCAGCATCGCGGCCATCAGGGTCTTGCGCATGTTCCCCTCCCAGGGATGAAGGTCAGGCCCGCCGGCAACGACCGGCGGGATGACGACTGTTATACCGCATCCGCTGGCGTATGGAAGGGGCTGGCCGAGTGGTGCCGCCCTTACTCCTCTTTTGCAGGTGCAGCCGGGTCCGATGGCTGCCCGTTCGCGGGTTTCGACACCGGCTCTCCCGGCGCGTCAGCGTCAGAGAGCTGCTGGACATCGCCCACGCTTACCTTGCCGATTCGCAGCTCCTGCCAGATCGAGTCCTGCCAGGCGCGGTACTCCTTGGGTTCCCAATACTTGGGATGGTAGTACTGGGAGCTGTCGAGCGTGCCGACTCCGGGAACGGAGATCTGGACAGGATTGGCCAGAGACGCCAACCGGCTGCCCGTCATCTTTGATCTCTCCCGGCGAAGCATGTAATGCAAACGTTGCTCGGCGACGGCATCGCTGTAATCCGCGCGAATGGCCGCGCCTTCCTGCTGGGCGCGGCCGCGCTCGCTCTCGTCGAGCTGGTCCCAGTAGAGCTTGCGCTTCTCCACGAAGCTCAGGTAACCGCGCTCCGCCGCCAGGTCCATCCAGACATAGGCGAGCGCGCGATCCTTGGGGACGCCAAGTCCGATCCACAGCATTTCCCCGACGATGGCCTGGGAGGGCTTGTCAGAATAGTATGCAGCGCGACGGAACTGCTGGAATGCTTCTTCGAACTCACGCTCGCCATAGCGATCCAGTCCGCGCGAGCGATACATGAGGTCGGGGTGGCTGTCGAGGAAGCCGGCGGCCACCATCGTCGAGTTGATCGTCGGATCGCGTTGGTTGGCTGGCTTTTCGCGTGCAAGCGCGGTTCCCGCGCAAAGCGCCGCCAATGCCGCTATCAAGACAAGTTTCCGCATGGTGTTCCCTCGAGTGCGTGCATTGCCAGCCTAGCGTTGAAGGAGGGGCCGAACATGCATCGGAAGTAATGCTGCCATCCGGCCAGTCGCCTGGTGCGCCGCAGAAACAAAAAAGGCGGCGCAGAGCGCCGCCTTTTTGTGTTGCTTGAAGAGCGCTTAGAACTTGTAGTTCAGGCGCGCGAACAGCGTGCGGCCGTAGTAGTCGTACTGCGTGGCGAACGCGGGAACGTTGCCGTAGCGAGTCGCCACACCGGAGCTCACCTGCGGCGGATCCGCATCGAACACGTTGCGGACGCCCAGCAGAAGCGACCACTTCGGTTGCTCATAACGCACCGAGACCGCGTGGTACAGCCGCGACTCGGCCCAAATATCACGATAGGCGTTGGGCGCCGTCGGAGCCACGACCTGATAGCGATAGTTGGGATCCAGGTCCAGGTTCTCAGTCTCGCCGATGTAGTCCATGAACCAGGTGTAGGTGAAATCACCCCGGGTCAGGCCAGCACGGAAGCTGCCGACGAGTTGCGGATAGCCGATGTAACCGGTCTGATCGGAGCGCACCTGGCCGCCAGACTGTGGGTCGGCGAACAGCAGATAGTAGTTCTCCTTGGTATAGGTGAACTGCGTCTCCAGCTCGAGCTTGCCGAACGAGAAGTCGTCCTCGTAACGCGCCAGCAGGTCGTAACCGCGGGTCTTCTGTTTGTTGATGTTGATGTAGGTCGCATAGATGTCGGTGATCATATGCGCCTGTGGCCCCGTACCGGGGTTGCGATCGAACATGTTGCAGAAGTTGTTCGGGAACTGCGTCGATGCATAGCAGCCGTTCACGATCTGGGCAGCGCTCAGCGTGCCGATCTGGTCACGCACGTCGTACTGGAAGTAGTCCAACGCAACGCTGATCGGGGCGAACGTCGGCGTCCAGACCAGGCCCACCGTCTCTGCCGTGGAGTGTTCCGGTTGCAGGAAGCCTGCACCACCACCCTGGAAAACTTCGGCAGAGGAGCCACCGGCTGCGGTGTAGTCGTTGGGAATGCCGATCGCTGCACAGTTCGCGCGGATCTGATCGTTGTTCGACTCGCCCCAGCGGATGCAGGGATCGATCGCCGTCTGTGCGAAGAAGCCGGACAGGTTGCCCAGGTACAGCTCATACAGGCCCGGGGCACGGTACGAGGTGCCGCGCGATGCACGCACGCGGAACGACGGGACGATCTGCCAGCTCAGGCCTGCCTTCCAGACGGTATCGGAATCACCGACGGAATCGTAGTCGAACCAGCGACCCGAGAAGTTGGCGTTCAGCGCTTCGAAGCCGGGAACACCCTTCAGCAGCGGCACTTCGAACTCGGCGAAGACTTCCTTCACCTTGTCCTCGCCCTTCGTCACCTGCGCACTGCTCTGGCCCCAGAGGCCACCAGAGACTTCGCGCTGGCTCGGCTGATCGTCCAGGCTGTACTTGCGGTACTCCACGCCCACTGCCGCGCCCACCGGGCCGGCCGGCAGGTTGAACAGCTCGCCGGTCAGCACGCCATTGGCCACGAACTGGTCATAGACCGTGTTGCCGGTGTGCCAGCGACCAACGGCCGCAACCAGATCATCCATGCACGCGCCGCTCAGGACGCAGGGCTGGAAGTAGTCGATGGCGGCGGTGCCGCTGTTGGCGCGGGTCAGGTCGCCCGTCAGCTCATTGGCGATCGCCAGCGAGCTGTAGTCGCCGCTGGAGCGGGAGTACGACAGGTCCGCGGACCATGCCCAGCTGTCGGTGAAGGAAAGGAGACCGTCCAGCCCGGTGTTGACGTAGGCGTAATCGACTTCGACGGCCTGATCCGACGGGAACAGCATGATCGGATTCGCGTAACCCGACGGCACCGGGCCTTCCACGACCGGGAAGAACTGGCGCAGGCGATGGGTGTCCGTGTTACGACGGTTGAACAGCCATTCCGTGTCCCAGTTGACGCTGCCGAACGAGAAGCTGGAGCTCGCGAAGATGCTGAAGCGCTCCTGGCGGTCGATCAGCTGCACATCTGCCCAGCGTGCATCGTTGAGGACCTGACGATGCGACGCCTGCGGCGAGTTGTCGTAGCGCGTCGAGATGTTCGGACGGTAACCCGGCAGCAGGCCGATGGTGGTGCCGTCCCAGGAGGGTACGTAGCGGACGCCGGTGAAGTAGTCGTCCACTGCGTTGATGACGCCGGTGTTGTTGCAGCCCGCCAGCGGCGTGCCGGCGAGGATCGACAGGTCGGCGCGATCGATACGATTGCCGTTAGCGTCGAACGCCAGATCTTCTGCGCAGCGCAGGTAGCGACGATCGCCCATGCGGAGCGGCTCGTGCAGGTAGTACTCACCCGCCAGGACGATGCTGCCGTTGTCGAAGTTCCAGCCGGTGGCACCGGACATGCTGAACACTTCGCCGCCGCCCACGAAGGGTGCGCGCGTGCTGATCGTGATCTCGGGACTGTCGATGTTCTTGCGCGTGATCAGGTTCACGACGCCGGCCACGGCATCGGAGCCGTAGATCGACGACGAACCGTCCTTCACGATTTCAGCGCGCTGCAGGATCGAGGAAGGCACGACGTTGAGGTCGAACGCGCCGACCTGGCCGCGCGTACCCGCCGGGCCAGGGCGATGGCCGTTCAGCAGCACGAGTGAACGCTGGGCGCCCAGGCCGCGTAGATCGACCGACTGGACGCCGGTGCCGCCCTCCACGACGAAGCCGGCGAACTGGTGGCTGATCTGCGTGGAACCCGAGGCAATGCTCGACTTCTGCAGGAACTCGGCGGTGTCCACCTGGCCGACCGACACGTTCGTATCGGCAGTGATGATCTGGACTGGCGAGACCGAGTCGTACTCCGCGCGGCGGAGCAGGGAGCCCGTGACGGTGATCTTGTCCAGCTCTACCGCTTTCTTCTCCTCTTGGTCATCGTTCGTTGTGTTTTGGGCCAGGGCGGTCGTGCCATACAGGCAGCCCAGGACGGCGACGAAAAGAGGTAACTTATTGATGACGCGAGATTTTTTTGCGTTGTGCATTGATTGTATCCCCTAAAGAAGTGCTGCACAGCATCCCTCCTGCTCGTTATGCAGGGGTTAAGTGAGTATATGCACCGTTACACTCGCATAGCAATGCATCGTTAGAATTTTGTGACAGCACTGTTTTACAACCATGAAATTTTCTGATTCCGGCGCCTGACGGGTTCCGGGCAGATGCTCCCGAGCATGTAGGCAGGCACGAGAAACGATGAGCCCCGCGCGGGGGCGGGGCTCATTGGACTGCTTAGAACGGGCGGGTCAGATCACAGGCCGCCGGGGCCGCAATCCTTCGCGAGGAAGTTTTCCATCAGCCCCAGTGCCTGCTGCTGGTGGCGGTAGTACCAGGGCATACTGTGCGGCATGTCGGCGATCAGCTCGAACTTCGCCGGCACCCTGCCCTTTACCGCATCGTAGAAGCCGCGGGCATGGAAGGAAGGCGTGCGGACATCCCGGTCGCCCACGTACAGCAGTACGGGAATGTTGGCCTTGTCCGTATTGAGCATCGGGTCCATGCCCTTGACGGTCCGGCCCTGCAGGATGCGTTGCAGCCGGTTCTCACTCCACGACCATCCCAGCTTGGTGAGGTCAGTCACCGGCGCGCCGGAGATTGCGCATTGATAAGGACTATTGGGGCGCACGACCGCAGCGGCGGCGGCGAACCCGCCGTAGGAGTAGCCGAAGATCGCCAAGCGCTTCGGATCGGCGATGCCCTCCTTGACCAGCCAGGCGGCGCCGTCGTCCTTGTCGTCCTGCATCTTCTGGCCCCACTCGCCATCACCGGCAAGCCAGAGTTTGCGGCCCAGTTCGGCAGAACCCCGATACTGCGGGCGAAGCACGGCGTAACCCCGAGACGTAAAGAACGGCACCCATCCCGAGGCGTCCCAGCCACCGTAGTCGCGCGCCCAAGGGCCGCCATGCGGGTGGATGATCGTGGGAAGCGGGCCATCGCTCGCCTTCCAGCCCACGGGAAGATCGAGCAGGGCGGGGATGTTCAGGCCGTCACGGGCGGCGTAGTTCACCCAGCGCTGTTCGCCGATCTGCTTGGCGTCGATCCACGGCCGTTGCTCGCCGAGATCCACGATACGTTTACGGTCCAGCAGCAGCCGGTAAGCCGGGGCATGCTGGGCGCTTTCCGTGCTGAACAGGACCCGCGACATCTCGTTGTTGTAGCTGCTGATGGCCACGGTCTGGCCGGGATAAGCCTTCTTGAGGCCGGCGTGTATCGCGCTCAGCTCGGGATCGACGTAGGTCGCTTCGGGCTCGGGACCATCGACGACAAAGCCCAAGACGCGGTTGAAGTTGCTGGGCTGGGCGCCGAGGATCAGACGGCTGATCGAGAACTGCGGGTGCGCCAGCAATGGCTCGCTATCGAATTTCCGTGCAGCCGGGTCGTACATCCACGCTTGGACCAGATCAGAGAACTTGTCCGTCAAGATGTAGTACTTGCCGGTCTGCTCGTCTATACCAACGATGTCGACGGCATTGCGCTCGCTGAGCTTGCTGGTTAGGGGGGCGTGGACTTCGAATTCCCCTGCCTTGTTGCGGATGAGCACGCGCTGCTCGTACTCGCCGGGCGAAATGGGTTCGAGCTGAGTGCGTGTCAGCAGTTCGCCGTTGCGCGGATTGAACAGGCCCGGACTGGTGCGGCTGTTCGCCTTGAACAGCAGCTTCGTTTCGTTGGTCCGCAGGTTATAGAGGTAGTAGGCGCCACTGAGCGACAGGCCGCTCATTTGCGAGATGATCACGTTGTCCGGGTCCAGTGGCAACGTATGCACCAGGTTCGCGGTGCCGGCAATCTCAAGGCAGCGCTTCATGTCTTCGCCAACACCGATGCGGCGCACGTTGTCGGCAAAGGCCTCATCGAACTTCTGTTGCTTGATATCCGTCAGGTAGGGCTTGACGACAAAGGTCTTGGTCGCGCCGACGTTGCTGCCCTCGCCACATCCGCCCAACTGGCCGGTCCACTCCTGTCGGCCGAGCACCAGCACACGGTCGGCCTTCATGGCGTTGGCGGCAATGAACTTCATGCGATCACCCGATGGCGTGATCACGGAGCCGGCGTCGAGATTGTCTAGGTTCCAGGTGGCTAGGCCGGTTTCCTGGTTGTTGGAGTTGGGCATCGCCACGATGGCGACAAGATTCTTTCCATCCGTACTCATCGAGACGGACTGGATGTTCGGCAGGCGCGCGAACGACTCGATCGGGATCGCATCGCGTGCGGTGGCGGTTCCTGTCAGCAGCATCAAAGACGCGGCGATTAAACGTACTTTCCCAATCTTCATGGTTGGCTCGTACCCCTGATTCGTGTTCTTAAGAAGGCGCCAAGCGCGCATCGCAGCATGTTGCCGATTCCCGATGCTGAACGCATTGTTCATTCTCTGGCGCGCCGGCCAGAGTAGTGCAGCGAGGTCGAACAGGTAAAGCCCCCTGCTGGCGGGTGTGAGAAGATGTCGCGTTGCCGCACGCGTATCCAACAGATGCCCGGGTACCGCACACGCTGCGGCGGCTACTCACATACTGGAAATGCGTCGATGTCTGTCCGATCCCACGCCGTCCAAGGCAACCTCACTCCCCACCCCCGCATCCGCAACGTCATCGCCGTCGGCTCCGGCAAGGGCGGGGTAGGGAAGTCGACCACCTCGGTGAACCTGGCGCTGGCGCTGGCGGCCGAAGGGGCACGGGTTGGGGTACTGGACGCCGACGTCTACGGGCCCAGCGTGCCGGTCATGCTCGGCCTGTCGGGGCGGCCGGAGAGCCACGACAACAAGTCGATCGAGCCGATGCGGGCGTTCGGGGTGGAAGCCATGTCGATCGGGTTCCTGGTCGACCCGGACACGCCGATGATCTGGCGGGGGCCGATGGCAACCTCGGCACTGATGCAGTTGTTCACCGACACCCTTTGGAGCGACCTGGACTACCTGCTGGTGGACCTGCCGCCGGGCACGGGCGACATCCAGCTGACGCTGGCTCAGAAGATCCCGGTCGCGGGGGCGGTCATCGTCACCACGCCGCAGGACATCGCCACGCTGGATGCCAAGAAGGCGCTGAAGATGTTCGAGAAGGTCGAGGTGCCGGTGCTCGGCATCGTCGAGAACATGGCAGTCCACACCTGCTCCAACTGCGGCCATGTCGAACACCTGTTCGGCCAGGGGGGCGGCGAGCGCATGGCGGCCCAGTACGGCGTGCCGCTGCTGGGTTCGCTGCCGCTGGACATCGCCATCCGCGAGCAGGGCGACGCCGGCCAGCCGGTCGTGGTGGCCGCGCCGGATTCTGCCGTGGCACAGGCCTACCGGCAGACCGCGCGGGTCATGGCGGGCACGCTGGCACAGCGGCCGCGGGCCTCGATGTCCATCGCGTCCTCGCTGGTCTAGCCGGCTGGCGCAGACGGCGGGCCGGGGCCCGCCCTACAATTCCCCGTCCGCTGCGCGCCGCCCGCGCGGCCTTCGCCCCACCAGACCAGGATTTGCATGAGCATCAAGAGCGACCGTTGGATCCGCCGCATGGCCGAGCAGCAGGGCATGATCGAGCCGTTCGAGCCCGGACAGGTCAAGCAGGTCAACGGCCAGCGCATCGTCAGCTACGGCACCTCGAGCTACGGCTACGACGTGCGCTGCTCGCGCGAGTTCAAGGTGTTCACCAACATCAACTCCACCATCGTCGACCCCAAGCACTTCGACCCGAAGAGCTTCGTCGACATCGAAGCGGACGAGTGCATCATTCCGCCGAACAGCTTCGCGCTGGCGCGCACGGTGGAGTTCTTCCGCATCCCGCGCGACACGCTGGTGGTCTGCCTGGGCAAGAGCACGTACGCGCGCTGCGGCATCATCGTCAATGTCACGCCGCTGGAACCGGAGTGGGAAGGCCACGTGACGCTGGAATTCAGCAACACGACGCCGCTGCCGGCGCGCATCTACGCCAACGAGGGCGTGGCGCAGATGCTGTTCTTCCAGTCCGATGCCGACGACGTGTGCGAGACCAGCTACAAGGACCGTGGCGGCAAATACCAGGGTCAGACTGGCGTGACGCTGCCGCGTACCTGACGCCGTCCGCTCCATCAACGAAAGGAAGCAACCGATGCAAACTCCTCCGCCGATGCCGGAGCACGATCCTTACCGAACGCCAGAGGCACACCTCGTGATGCCAACCACAGGGCATCAGGAACTGGCCGACCGTTGGGCAAGGCTGGCGGCGGCGCTGATCGATGGCGTCATCGCTTTGGCCGTCATGCTGCCCCTGATGCTGGCGAGCGGGTACTGGCAGGCCGCGTTCGAGGCCGGCCAATCAGGTGGTTTCGGCTTCATGCCGGTGGGCACGATGGTGCTGTGGGCGGTCATCGGCTTCGTGCTGTTCGCCGCGATCCAAAGCTATCCGCTGCATGACAGCGGGCAGACCTGGGGCAAGAAGCTGCTGTCTATCAGGATCGTGGACCTGGAGGGACGCACGCCGCCGCTGATGGATCTGTTGTTGAAGCGCTACCTGCCCACGCATGCCATCGTCAATGTTCCTTGCGTGGGCGGCCTGTATGCGCTGGTCGATTCGCTGATGATCTTCCGCCAGGATCAGCGTTGCCTGCATGACCTGATCGCGGGTACGCGCGTCATCCGCGCCGACTGATCGAACCCGACGGGGTCAGTGCTCCGCGCCGGCCGCAAGGCGGGCGTCCGTGCGGGTCTTCAGCGCCACCTGCACTGCCAGGCGCAGTGCTTCCGTCACCGTTTCCACCGCTACGCTGGGCGTGCCGGCGTGCATCGACGCCTGCGCAGGCGAGTAGGGAATATGGATGAAGCCCGCCCGCACCGCACGCTGGCGCCGCAGTGCGTGCATCAACCCGTAGAACACGTGGTTGCAGACGTAGGTGCCCGCAGTTTGCGAGACCTCGACAGGAAAACCGGCACCGCGCAACGCCTCGCGCATCGCCTTGATCGGCAGCGTGGAGAAGTAGGCTGCCGGACCGTCCGCGACCACGGGGGCATCAATCGGCTGCTGGCCCGCGTTGTCGGGAATGCGTGCGTCGTCGACGTTGATCGCCACGCGCTCGAGCGAAAGCTGCGAACGACCGCCTGCCTGGCCGACGCAGATCGCCAGCGATGGTTGCGTTTCCTTCAGCGCCGCACGCAGGACCTTGAGCGAGGTACCGAAGGCGACCGGCAACTCGCGGGCCACCACGCGATGTCCCGCGATGCGTGCGCCATGCAGCGCGGACACGGCCAGCCAGCTGGGATTGACCTGTTCGCCCCCGAACGGCTGGAAGCCGGTCAGCAGCACGGTGCGCGTCGTCGGCATGGCAAGTCTCGCGGAAGCAGCATCAGCGGAAGCACAGCCACGCCATCAGCAGCACATTGGTACCCATCAGCCACAAACCGGTCGCGGCCTGCGCGCGGATGACCCCGTACTGGTCGTCCAGTTCCAGCAGCACCGCGGGGACGATGTTGAAGTTCGCCGCCATCGGCGTGAGCAGCGTGCCGCAGTAGCCGGTCAGCATGCCGATGGCGCCGAGGATGGCGGGATCGGCGCCGTGGCGTTGCACCAGCAGCGGCAGGCCGATGCCGGCCATCATCACCGGGAACGCAGCAAATGCATTGCCCATGATGATGGTGAACACCACCATGCCCGCCGCGAAGGCCAGCAGGCAGGCCATGCGGTTGTCGGCCGGAATCACCATCGACACCAGCGATGCGACGGATTCGCCCACCCCGCTGGCCGCGAACACGCCGCCCAGCGTCGCCAGCACCAGTGGCAGCAGCGCTGCCCACCCCATCGTGTCGAGCAGTCGGCGTCCCTCGTCGGCGGCCCGTAGCGGGGGTTGGCGCGTCACCGCGATCGCCGCGATGGCCGAGATCACGCAGGCCAAGGCCAGGCCGACCAGCGTCATGCCGGTGGGCGCGAACAGCGGGGTACCGCCGAAGAACAGATGTGGGCCGGCGAGCACGACGGTGATCGTCAGCGCCGGGATCAGCAGAGCCGGCACGAACAGGCGGTGGCCCAGCCGCAGCGCGGATGCCAGGCGTTCGGATTCCGGCGCCTCGTTCAGCGGTTCGCGGCGCATGCGCGTGGCCAGCAGGGCGAGCACCAGCACTGCGCCACCAGCGAACTGTGCCGGCAGGGCATCGCCGGCCTTGCTTGCGCGCAGCACGACGTCGCCGCCCGCGAACAGCGCCGCGATCACCGTCCAGAACGCGGCGTGCGCGTAGCGGCGCTGCTGCAGGTTGCGCCACCCGGCGTAGGCGAGGAAGGCCGCCAGTACCCAGTAGAAGTGCTCAATCGACAGCATCGGTCTTCGCCTCCGCTGCCAGAACCGCACGGTCCAGTCGGCGCTGGAACAGGACGATACGCACGGCATGGATGATGAAGGCCGCGATCGCCGTCGGCAGTGCCCACAGCGCGATCTGCAGCGGCTCCAGCTGGATGCCGTGCTGCGCGTAGAAGCCCTGGATCAGCAGCACGGCGCCGAAGGCGAGGAACACGTCCTCACCGAAGAAGCGTCCGATGTTGTCGGTCGCCGCCGACATCGCATGCACGCGCTGCGTTTCCTCACGCGACAGGGGGGCGCGCGTCTTGCCCGCGGCGGATTCGGCCATCGGCGCCAGCAGCGGTCGCACGGTCTGCGCATGTCCGGCGATATCGATCAGCCCCACCATGCTCAGCCCTTGCCGCACCAGCAGGTAGCCCGCCAGCAGGCGCGACAGCGTCAGCCCGCGAAGCCGTGCGATCCAGCGCAGCGCATGCTCGCGCAGACCGGCACGCTCCAGCAGGCCGATGGTCGGCAGCGTCAGCGCGAACATCAGCAGGGCGCGGTTGGATACGAAGCTCTCGCCCAGCAGCGCGAGCAGGTCCGGAATCGACTTGCCTGCCGCCAGCCCGCTGACCAGGCCCGCCGTGACTACCACGATGACCGGATTGAAGCGCAGGACGAAACCCGCCACCACCACCACGATGCCCAGCAGGGGCCAGTAACTCATGCGTGGCGCTCCATGGTGCGGATGGCGAAGCCGTTGGATTCGATGGTCTGTCGCAGTCCGCGCGCGAACGCGGCGGCGTCCGGTCGGTCGCCGTGCAGGCAGATGCTGTCCGCGCGCAACGGCACGGATTCACCCGTGCGAGCGACCACGATGCCGGCGTCCAGCATCCGCGTGACCTGCGCCGCGGCCGTCGGCAGATCCTCGATGCTGGCGTCGCTGTGCGTGCGCGGCGTCAACGTGGCGTCGGCCTCGTAGCGACGCTCGGCGAAGGCTTCGTGCGCCACCTGCAGGCCGAGCCGTTCTCCGGCGGTCGTCAACGCGCTGCCCGACAAGCCGTACAACACCAGGCCCGTATCGTGGTCGCACACGGCGCGCGCGATGGCATCGGCTAGGCCGGCGTCGCGGGCCGCCTGGTTGTACAGGGCACCGTGCGGTTTGACGTGGTGGAGGCGCCCGCCGGCGGCCCGAACGAATCCATCCAGTGCGGCCACCTGGTACAGCGTCAGGGAATACGCTTCTTCCGAAGAAAGGGGGTGCGCGACGCGACCGAAATGCTCGCGGTCCGCGTGCGACGGGTGCGCGCCGATGGCAACGCCGTGCGCGAGACACAGCGCGACGGTGCGTCGCATGGTGTCCGGCGAACCGGCATGGAAACCGCAGGCGATGCTGGCGGAGCTGATGTACGGCAGGATTGCCGCATCGTCGCCGCAGTCTTCGCCCAGGTCGCAGTTGAAGTCGATGGTGCGCATGCCCGCGAGCCTACCTCAGGCCTGCACGCGCTGCGCAATGGCGATGCGCAGCCGCGCGAGGCGGTACGCATGTTCCCTGGCCAGCGATCGGGCCTGGTCCAGCGTGACCGGTTCGAAGTGCACCGGTTCGCCGGGGCGCAACTGCGCGGCGCGCCCCAGGTCGCAGGCGATCACATGGCCCAGTCGCGGATAGCCGCCCACCGTCTGTGCGTCGGCCAGCAGCAGGATGGGCTGTCCGTCGGGCGGCAGTTGCAGCGTGCCGACGGCGACCGGTTCGGACACGCCGTCGCCTGTTCCCGCGGGCAATCCGGTGCCACGCAGCCGCACGCCCTGACGATTGCTGTTCGGGTGCGTACGCCAGACCTGAGCGGCCAGCATGAGGGCGGCCGGAAGCGCGGACGGCACGTAGCGCAGGACGTGGCGATCCGCCGTCCATGGGTCGTCCACGTCGATCCACCATGCGGGAAAGGCGGGTTGCCGCGCGATGGCAACCTCCCTGCGGACCTCGCCGACAGGCAGGCGATCGCCGGTGGCCAACGCGCGTCCGTCCACGCCGCCGAACCCGCCGCGGAGATCGGTGCTGCGGCTGCCGAGCACGGCGGGTGTCGCGATGCCGCCCGCCACGGCGAGCCAGGCCCGCGCGCCATCGCGCAAGGGGCCGAGCGCGAGCTCGCCTGCGGGCAGATCGATGGGTCGCCCCATCGGCAGCGGCACATCATTCCACCGCGCCTGCACCGTGGCGCCGGTCAGCGCGATGCGGCAGGCACGCGGCAACCGCAGGCGGGGACCTTGCAGTGCGATCTCCAGTCCCGCCGCGCCTTCATCGTTGCCGACCAGCCGGTTCGCCATCGCCAGGGCGGAGGGATCCATCGCGCCGGCACGCGCCACGCCAAGATGGCGCCAGCCGTGGCGCCCCTGGTCCTGCACCGTCGTCTGCACGCCGGGCGACAGCACCTGCCACGCGCTCATGGCGACGCTGCCAGGTGGCGGAACGTGGCTTCGTCGATCGGCACGAAACGCACCCGGTCGCCGGGTTGCAGCAGTGCAGGCTGCGCGCGGCCTGCATCGAACAGCATCGCAGGCGTTCGCCCCAGCAAGCGCCATCCTCCGGGGCTTTCGCGCGGATAGATGCCGGCCTGCGCGCCGCCGATCGCAACCGAACCGGCCGGCACCCGCGTGCATGGCGTCGCCAGCCGTGGCAGCGCCAATGCCGGATCCAGCCCGAGCAGATAAGGAAAGCCCGGTGCGAAGCCGATCATCGCCACCGTGTAAACGGGTGCGCTGTGGCGCGCGATCAGCGACGCCGTATCGCATCCCAGCGTCTGCGCCGCGTCGATGAGGTCCTCGCCGTATTCGCCGCCGTAGCACACGGGAATCTCGTGCAGCCCGGTGTCGCCGACGGATCGCGATGAGGGATCGGCAAGCAGGGCTTCAACCGATTCACGTACGACCGCATGCGCATCGCTGGCCGGCGCATGGTCGGTATCGAAGAACACCGCCAGGCTGGCGTAGGCCGGCACCAGATCGCGCAGCCACGGCGGCGAGCGGTCGCGCAGCCGCGCCGCCAGCGTGTGCACCTGCGCATTGGTCTCCGCCTCGATGCGCTCGCCGAAGCGCACCAGCAGGGCATCGTCGCCGAGCGGTTCGAAGCGCGGCGTGCTCATGCCAGGCGCAGGCGCCAGCGCTCGATCCCGGCAGCCAGTTGTTCCGGCGTATGGCGGACAGCATGCCCATTGCCCCACACCGGTCCCGGCCACGCCGCATCGCCGTCACGACGCCCGACCAGGTGCACATGCAGCTGCCGCACGATGTTGCCGAGTGCGCCGATGTTGAGTTTCTCCACGCCGGGAGTCGCGCGGATCAACTGGCCGGCCTGGTTGATCTCCGCCAGCAGCAGGCGCTGCTGGCCGCCATCCAGGTCCAGCCATTCGCTGGCGCCATTCACGCGCGGCACCAGCACCAGCCAGGGATAGCGGGTGTCGTCCATCAATCGCACCTGCGACAGCGGGCCGTCGGCGATGAAGGCACTGTCGGCGGCCAGGCGCGGGTCGAGCAGGAAATCGGTCATGCGAGGTTCCGGGTGAAGAAGTCGAGCGTGCGCTCGCGTGCGAGCCGCGCACTGGATGGCTCGTAGTCCGCGCGCAGGTCGCAGTTGAAGCCATGCCCGGCCGGGTAGGTGAAGACCTCCATCCCGGGCAGCGCGTCGCGATGGGCCTGCACCATGTCCGGCGGGATCGAGGCGTCCTGTTCGCCGAAATGGAACATCACCGGCGCACGCGGTGGTTCGTCGAGGAACGGCAGATTGCCCGCCCCGTAGTAACTGACCGACGGCAGTCCGATCCGCAGCGCCGCCAGCAGGGCGACGGTGCCGCCCCAGCAGTAGCCGACCGTGCCGACGCGGTGATGCGAAGCCGCCAGTGCATTGGCGGCGGCATGCGTGATGTCGTTGGCCCGCTCGAGTCCGACGGCGGCTTTCAGTGCCTGCCCGCGTTCGACGCCGTCGGCGTCGTAGGCGAGTTCCACGCCAGGCTCGACGACATCGAAACAGGCCGGCGCCAGCACCGCGTAGCCCTCCAGCGCAAACCCTTCGGCGACGCTGCGGATATGCGCGTTCACGCCGAAGATTTCCTGCACCACGACCAGGGCGCCGCGCGGCGCGCCGGCCGGATCGGCCTGCCAGGCCGCGATGCGGCCGTGCGGTGTATCGAGGGTGGTCCAGTGGCCCATGCGGTCAGTGTATGCCGGCGCCAGGGGCGACCCAAGGACGGCGTGCACCTGTCTGCCCGCCTGAACGCGCATTCCGGGCCAGACGAAGGCGGGAGGCTATAATCCGCGCCCCGTACACGCCGCCGCCGTACCGTCTCCATGTCCCTGCAGAACCCCAAAGTCGGCTTCGTCAGCCTCGGCTGCCCGAAGGCCCTGGTCGACTCCGAGCGCATCCTCACCCAGCTGCGCGTGGAGGGCTACGACATCGTGCCGACCTACGACGCGGCGGACGTGGTGGTGGTGAATACCTGCGGCTTCATCGATTCGGCCGTGGCCGAGTCGCTGGATGCCATCGGCGAGGCGATGAACGCGAACGGCAAGGTCATCGTCACCGGCTGCCTGGGCAAGCGTCCGGAGCAGATCCGCGAGCAATACCCGGACGTGCTGGCGATCAGCGGTCCGCAGGACTACCAGAGCGTGATGGAGGCGCTGCATGAAGCGCTGCCGCCGAAGCACGATCCGTTCGTGGACCTGGTGCCGGACTATGGCATCAAGCTGACCCCGCGCCACTACGCCTATCTGAAGATATCCGAAGGCTGCAACCACCGCTGCAGCTTCTGCATCATTCCGTCGATGCGCGGCGACTTGGTGTCGCGTCCGGTCGATGACGTGCTGCGCGAAGCCGAGCGGCTGGTGCGCGGCGGTGTGAAGGAACTGCTGGTGGTCTCGCAGGACACGTCGGCCTACGGCGTGGACGTGAAGTACGCCGAGCGCGAGTGGCGCGGCAAGGCCTACCAGACCCGCATGAAGGCGCTGTGCGAAGGCCTGGGCGAGCTCGATGCCTGGGTGCGCCTGCATTACGTCTATCCGTATCCGCACGTCGACGACATCGTGCCGCTGATGGCGGAGAACAAGGTGCTGCCGTACCTGGACATTCCGTTTCAGCACGCCAGCCCGCGCATCCTCAAACTGATGAAGCGCCCGGGTGCGGTCGACAAGACGCTGGAGCGCGTGAAGCGCTGGCGTTCGATCTGCCCCGACATCACGCTGCGCTCGACCTTCATCGTCGGCTTTCCCGGTGAGACGGACCAGGAGTTCGAAGAACTGCTGCAGTTCCTCGACGAAGCGCAGCTCGACCGCGTCGGCGCGTTCGCCTATTCGCCGGTCGACGGCGCCGCGGCCAACCTGCTGCCCAACCCCGTGCCGGAAGAGGTCAAGCAGGAGCGCCTGGCGCGTTTCATGGAGAAGCAGGCGGAGATCTCCGCCGCGCGCCTGGAAGCGAAGATCGGCACCGTGCAACAGTGCCTGGTCGACCTGATCGAAGACGACATCGCCGTGGCGCGCTCCAAGGCCGATGCGCCGGAGATCGATGGCCTGGTGCATATCCAGAACGGTGGCGAACTGGGCCTGCGCGTCGGCCAGTTCGTCGACGTGGAGATCACCGAGAGCGACGAGCACGACCTGATCGGCGATGCCATCGTCGAGACGGCGGGTGCGCCGCTCGATCTCAAGGTGCTGTGACCGCGCCAGACGCTGGAATCCGCGCTGGTGACGGCCGGCGTCGTTTCATCGCGCCTAGGCGTGGACAGGTGGATGCCGCGTGTTTCCGGCATCCGGTGTTCGGCGGGTACGGTGAGTACCTGGCCCTGCTGACGTCCGCGCGGTGGCCGGACATCGACGCCCTCAATGCGCGCATGCCGACGTCCGGTCCGCGTTTCGTGGCGCAGGACGCGGTCTTGCTCGGCGACGGTCTGCATTACGAAGCACGCATCGCGCAGGGGCGCATCGCCACGCGTGCGGAGAACTGGCACGACCTGTTCAACGCGATGGTCTGGATGCGTCACCCAAGCCTCAAGCACGCCCTCAACCAACAGCAGTGCCGGCAGATCGAACGGATGGGCACGCGTGAGCGCAGTCCTGCGCAGCAGGCGCTGACGCAGTTCGATGAAAGCGGCGTCATCGTGCAGGTGCGCGACAGGGCGCTGCTGGACCTGTGGGACCGGCATGACTGGATGGCACTGTTCCATGCCAACGCAGGTCGCTGGCGTGATGGCGGCATCAGCGTCGCGGCCGTGGTCGGGCATGCGCTGATGGAGCAGATGCTCGTGCCGGGGCGCCTGCTGGTCGGCAAGTGCCTGATGGTGCTGGGCGACCCGGTCGACAGCGTCGCACGCGTGGTCGAATCGATCGCGGCGGGGACGAGTCTCGTCACGCCGACGGAACTGCGTCCGTTGCCACTGTCCGGCATCCCCGGGTGGCATGCGGAGCAGGGCGAGTCTTTCTATAAGCAGGCGGACTACTTCCGGCCGCTGCGCGAGGGTCGTGTCTACCCGCGACCGCTGTGAGGATCAGCTCGCGTAGTCGACATCCACCAGTACGAACTGCGTGAGGCCGCCGGGCAGCTCCACGGCGAACTCGTCGTCGATGCGCTTCTTCAACAGCGCGCGCGCCATGGGCGAATCGATGCTGATCCAGCCACGTGCCGCGTCGGTCTCGTCCGGGCCGACGATGCGGTAGCGCGAGGTCTCGCCGCTGGCGACGTTCTCCAGTTCGACCGTCGCGCCGAAGAACACCGCCTCCGGATCGCTGGGCGCGGTGTCGACCACGCGCAGCACTTCCAGCCGCTTGCTCAGGTAGCGCACGCGGCGGTCGATCTCTCCGAGCTGCTTCTTGCGGTAGGTGTACTCCGCGTTTTCCGAGCGGTCGCCTTCGGCGGCGGCGGCGGCCAGCGCCTTCACCACCTCGGGACGGCGCACACGCCACAGGTCGTCGAGTTCCGCCTTCAGACGGTCGTGGCCTTCGCGGGTGATCAGGGCGGTGCTTTTCTCGCCCGGCGGGCGCCAGCGGGACATCAGTCGTTCCCGGTGTCGTCGAGTGCGCGACGCAGTGTGCGGCCGCGTGGATCCTCGATAGGTTCGATGCAGCTGCCGGTGGTCTGCACCAGCAGGTCGTCGTCGTGGATCGCGAACTCCAGCGGCTGCGCCGGTACGTCGTCGGGCGTGAGCTGTACGCAGGTGCCGTTCCAGGTCACCGACCAGCGTCCGCGACTGACCGGCGTCGCTTGCAGATCATCCTGGCAATGCATCTGCAGCGCGTAGTGTCCGTCGGCTTGCAGCGACAGCAACGCATCCTGCGACGCGCAGGCGCGGTCCTTCATGGTGCCGAAGAACTGGCCAGCGAAAGCCTCGGGCGTCGGATTGGCGGCGACGACGACAAGCGGCATCGAGCAGACCGGGAGAGCGAACAGCCACTTCATCCGTGCGATCAGCGGCGTCCGCCGAAGATGCTGCCCAGGATGCCGCGCACGATCTGGTTGCCCAGCTTGGTGCCGACGGTGCGGGTGGTCTGCTTGGCCATCGTCTCGATCATGCCCTGGCGGCGCTTGGTGCCGAACACCGCGTCCTTGACCGCCTGGCCGAAGCCGCCGGCATCGGGATCGTCCTTCTCCGTCTTCGCAGCCGGCGCGTTGGCGGCCTGCACGGCCGTCTCGGCGCGTTTGGCCAGCATCTCCGCCGCCGATTCGCGGTTCACGGCGGCGTCGTACTTGCCACCGACCGGGCTGCCATTGCGCACCTGCTGGCGTTCGCCTTCATTGATGGCACCCATGCGGCAGCGCGGCGGCGACACCAGCGTCTGCTGCACCGGTGAGGGAATGCCCTTGTCCTGCAACGTGGACACCAGCGCTTCGCCGGTGCCCAGCGTGGAAATCGCCTGCGCGACGTCCAGCTTCGGATTCGGCACGAAGGTCTGCGCCGCGGTCTTCACCGCTTTCTGGTCGCGCGGGGTGAACGCACGCAGCGCGTGCTGCACGCGGTTGCCGAGCTGGCCGAGGATGTTGTCGGGCACGTCGTCGGGGAACTGCGAGCAGAAGTACACGCCCACGCCCTTGGAGCGGATCAGGCGCACGACCTGTTCGATGCGCTGCTGCAAGGCCGGCGGTGCATCGTCGAACAGCAGGTGTGCCTCATCGAACACGAACACCAGCTTGGGCTTGTCGAGGTCGCCGACTTCCGGCAGCGTCTCGAACAGCTCCGACAGCAGCCACAGCAGGAAGCTGGAATACAGGCGCGGCTTCAGGATCAGCTGGTCGGCGGCGAGGATGCCGATGACGCCGCGGCCGTCGGTGTTCGTGCGCATCAGGTCGGTCAGTTCCAGCGCGGGTTCGCCGAAGAACATCTCGCCGCCTTCCTGTTCCAGCCGCAGCAGCGCGCGCTGGATCGCGCCCACCGACTGCGTGCTGACCAGCCCGTAGCTGGTGGAAATGTCCTTGCGTTCGGCGGCGACCAGGCCGAGCAGCGCACGCAGGTCTTCCAGGTCGAGCAACAGCAGGCCGCGGTCGTCGGCGAGCTTGAACACGATGTCCAGCACGCCGCTCTGGGTGTCGTTCAATTCCAGGATGCGCGAGAGCAGGGTGGGACCCATCTCGCTGACGGTGGTACGGACCGGGTGGCCGAGCTTGCCGTACAGGTCCCAGAACACCACCGGGCTGGCGATCGGTGAGTAGTCGGCAATGCCGATGTCCTTCGCCCGCTGCATGACGCGCTCGCTGCCATCGCCGGCCGCCGCCAGGCCGGCCACGTCGCCCTTCACGTCGGCCATGAAGACCGGCACGCCCATGCGCGAGAAGCCTTCGGCCAGCGTCATCAGCGTGACCGTCTTGCCGGTGCCGGTGGCGCCGGCCACCAGGCCATGGCGATTGCCGAACTTCGGCAGCAGCGTGACCGGGATATCGTCCGTGATGCCCTTGCCCAGCAGGATCGGATCCATGTGCAACCTCGCGTGGTGATGCCGGGATTCTAGCGGCTGGAAACCGCCTCGGGGATAAAGCGATGCGACGCGCGACCTTGCCCCGGCCGCGCGGGCGGGGCTACCCTCCCGGCTCACACTCTGGATGCACACCTGATGTCGCTTGCGGTTCCTGCCTGTCTGCGCCTGTGGCCCGTTGCGGTCGCCCTGTCCCTCCTTCTGGTCTCACCCGTGTCGCTGGCGCAACGCGTGTCCGCGAAAGACCGTGCCGCGGCCGAAGCGCTGGAACAGCGCATGGCGGCTGCCGAAAAGCGGTACCGCGACGGTCTGGTGCTGGTGGCCAACAGCGATCCGCGCGGTGCGACCGAGAGCGACGCCGCGCTGGAGGACATGGAGGACGTATTGGCGGCCTGCGTGCAGCAACGCGGCTGTCAGGTGCCCACGCTGCTGGCGACCTACAAGCGCCTGCTGAAGGGCAACGCCGACGCGCAGGGTGAAGGCGAGACGGAAGAGGGCGAGGCCATCGATGCGCTGGATGACGGCACCGACCACGCGGTTCCGACCGGATCGCCGGTACCCGAGACGGCACGCACGGCTGCACTGCTGAACGACCAGCGGCACGCCTTCGACCGCATGGTCGAATACAACCCGGCGATCCAGGCCGGCATCCGTCGCTGGCTGACCGACATGCGCCCGGCGCTGATCGACAGCTACGAGAACTACCAGAACATGCGCGCCGAACTGTACCCGGCGTGGGAGCGCAGTGGTCTTCCGGAGGCGTTGCTGTTCGGCATCATGGCGAAGGAGTCCAACGGGCGCGTGCATTCCACCTCGCGCGCGGGTGCGGCGGGGCCGATGCAGTTCATGTTCCATACCGGCGCGCGCTTCGGACTGGGGCGCGATGCGAGCGGGTTCGACACGCGCTATGACCCGTATGCGTCCGGCCAGGCCAGCGCCGAGTACATGAACGAGCGCATGCGCGGGCTCAACAACAACATCGAGCTGGCACTGGCCGCCTACAACGGTGGCGAGGGCCGGGCGGCCCGTGTCTATCGGGAGAATCCCGGCCTGGGCTTCTGGGACGACGTGGTCTACAGCCAGTTCCCGGGCGAGACGCGCGACTACGTGCCGATGGTGATCGCGGCGGCGTGGCTGTTCCTGCACCCGCGCCAGTACGGCCTGGAATTCCCCAAGGTCACGGCCCAGCCGGCGGCGCTCAAACTGGCACGCGACGCGTCGCTCTACGAACTGACCATCTGTCTGGGTAACGGCGGCACGCGCGAGGGCTACATGCGCACGCTGCGCAACCTCAATCCGCGCTATCAGCCGGAGGCCTGGATTCCGGCCGGTACCACGCTGAAAGCGAATGCGCGTATTGCGGGCCTGTACACGCGCTACTGCGTCAACGGTCCGCGCGCGGAACTGGCGCGCACGCTGGTGAGCGCCGATCCGGCCGCCGCCATCCGGCGTGCGTCGCGGGCAGGCAATGTCGCCGTCGGTGACGTGACCCCGGTCGCGGGCGTTCCGACGACCGTCGCCTCCGGCGAGCCGAAGCCCGCCGAGCCGAAAGCGAAGCAGGCGCGCGACTACCGCGTGGCGAAGGGCGATACGCTCGGCCGTATCTCGCAGCGGTTCCAGTGCGACCTGAAGAAGCTGGCGCAGGCCAACAGGCTGAAGGCGCCGGCATACGCGGTGCGGCCTGGGCAGGAGCTGAAGCTGGAGAGTTGCTCGAAGTAGCGTGCGCCGCGCGCACGACCGCAGGATGCCGACCTGCCTGCCGTCGTGCGCATAGCGCACGCTACGCTGCGTGGGCGTCGGCAACATCGTCATCGCGGGTGCCGCCCGATGCTGCTGGAGGTTGCTCCATCGGCCTGCCGCACGGAGGCTTTGACGTAGCGTGCGCCATGCGCACGACCACGCGATTCCGGCCTGCTTGAGGTCATGCGCTCGGCGCACGCTATGGTTCGCCGGCGTCGAAGGTATCCATGTCGCGGGTGGCTCGCCAGTCCGGAGGATAAGTGCCTGTGCGGACGTGCCGGTCGAAACTCGAATAAGGCCATGACGCGGCTGCGTCCACATGGCCATGTTTAACGGCATTGAAGTGGATGTAGTCGATATGTCGGTGCAGGTCATCCGTGTCGCGGATTAGGTGCTCCCAGTAGCGTCGTTGCCACAGCCCGCTTTCGCGACGCGCGACCATCGCGCAGGTTCGTGCCATCGGCGGAAGCCCGGCCAGTTGGGATGTCCTGCGCTTGATGATCGACCAGCGTCGTGGATAGTCCGTATCGCCTTCCGGCAGTGTCCAGATCACGTGAAGGTGGTCCGGCAGCAGGACCCAGGCCGGCATCGAGAACGGCAGCGTCAACCGCACTTCGCGCATTGCCGTGCCGAAGGCCGAGATCACGCGCGTGTCGGTCAGCAGGGGGCGCCGTCGTGCGGCGACGACCGTGAAGAACCATGTTGCGCCGGGCGTGAATACGCGTCGGAACCTCGCCATCCTTGGCTGCCTTTCGGGGAGAACAGGCGGTCATGATGCGGTTCATGCGGCGTCGGCGCCATTAACAATGCCTGCCGGATGGCGAGCATGGCGTCTGTGCACCCGAGCGCGTCGCAGAGATGCATCGTGCGGTCGTGCGCACGGCCATGGGATGCATGGTGGGCTCTTGCGCGCGGGGATGTATCGTGCGGTCGTGCGCATGGCGCACGCTACCCGTTACTGCAGCCGCGCGAGCGCTTGTCCCAATCGCACCGGCGATTCCGCCTTCAACTCGGGCGCCAGTGTCGCTACCCCCGGCGGCAACAGCACGATGACGGTGGAGCCGTAATTGAAGCGGGCCATCTCCGCGAACCGTTCCAGCGTGATGCCCTTGCCGCGGTAATCCTTGCGCGTGATCGCGGTGCCGTAGGTGGGGATCTCCTCGCCGCTCCACACGGTTTCCACGCCGGAGACGAGCAGGGCGCCGACCATCACCGAGACCATCGGGCCGAAGTCGGTGTCGAAGTGGCAGACCAGGCGCTCGTTGCGCGCGAACAGGCGCGGCACGCTCGCCACCGCGTCGGTGCCCACGCTGAAGAGACGGCCTGGCACGTGCACGGTTTCGCGCAGCGTGCCGGTCCACGGCATGTGCACGCGGTGGTAGTCGCGCGGCGACAGGTAGACGGTGGCGAACAGGCCGTTGCGGAACGGCTCCGCGTCCGCCGCGTCGCCCAGCAGCTCGGCCGCGGTGAAGGACTGGCCCTTGGCCTGGAAGATGCGGCCGTCCTCGATCGGGCCGCACTGGCTGATATGACCATCGGCCGGCATCAGCAGCGCGCGCGGATCGGCGTCGGCGACGCGGGCGCCCGGCTTCAGCGCACGGGTGAAGAAGGCATTGAAGCTGGGATAGGAACGCGGATCGGGATTCGCGGCCTCACCGAGGTCGACGTTGAACTTCTTCGTCACCGTGTCGATCAGCCAGCGGCTGGTGCCCGGCGAAGTGGAATACGCCAGCCGCCGCGCCAGCGACGACAGGAAGCGGTGCGGCAGGACGTAGGTCAGCGAGGTCAACAGGCTCATTGCGTCGACGCCTCGGTCAGCGCACGCATGTCGGCGGCGATCGCCTTGGGCTGGAAGGGCGGGCGGATCAGGCCGGCCAGGCGGCCCTGCGGATCCAGCACGCCGATCGCCGAGGAGTGGTCCATGCTGTAGTCGTTCGGGTTCTGCTCGAAGCCGTCGCCCGGCACCTTCATGAAGACGAACCCCAGCGACTTGGCGAAGTTCTCCAGCGCCGGCACGTCGGCCGTGGCCGCCATCGTGTCGGGATGGAAGGCGTGGGCGTACTCGCCGATGCGGGTGGGCGTGTCGCGCTCCGGATCCACCGACACGAACAGCACGCGCGGGCGGGTGGAGTCGGGCAGGTCCTTCCACTGCGCCTGCGCCTGCGCCAGTTCGGCCAGCGTGGTCGGGCAGACATCCGGGCAGAAGGTGAAGCCGAGGAAGACCAGCGTCCAGTGCCCCTTGAGTTCGCCGTCGGTCAGCTGGGTGCCGTCGGACTGGCGCAGCGAGAACGGCGGCAGCGGGCGCGCCTGCGGGAACAGGGGGACGGTCTGCGTCGGCGGCCACACGGTGGCGGGCGTGGCCGGGCCGAAGAACTTCTGCGCGGCCAGCAGGCCCAGGCCGGCAGCCAGTGCCAGGACGAGGATGAGGCCGATCTTCTTGTTGAACATGCGCTGGGGATTCCCACGGAGGAGGGGCGCGGCCGGTGGGCCGGGGCCGCATGGGCGCGGCACGAAGGCGGCCATGATACCGGGGCAGCCCCTATAATCGGCGGCCTTCGCCGTTCCGGCGTCTTCACAAGCATTGCCATGACCGCCGACGTCGCCGCCGAACTGCACACCATCATCGACCTGATCCGCTACGGCGCCAGCCGCTTCAACGCCGCCGGCCTGACCTTCGGCCACAGCTACGACAACGCGCTGGACGAGTCGTCGCACCTGGTGCTGCACACGCTGCACCTGCCGCCGGATCTGGGCCCCGCTTACGGTCAGGCGCGCGTCACCGGCGCGGAGAAGGCCCAGGTGCTGGCGCTGTTCGAGCGCCGGGTGAACGAGCGCATCCCGGTCGCCTACCTGACCGGCGAGGCCTGGTTCGCAGGCCTGAGCTTCAAGAGCGATGCGCGCGCGCTGGTGCCGCGCTCGCCGATCGCCGAACTGATCGAGGCTGGTTTCGAGCCCTGGCTGGGCGGTCGCGAGGTCAATCATGCGCTCGACCTGTGCACCGGCTCCGGCTGCATCGCCATTGCGATGGGCCACTACCACCCGGACTGGCAGGTCGATGGCGTCGACATCAGCGACGACGCGCTGGCGCTGTCGGCCGAGAACAAGGCGCGCCTGCTGGCCGACAACGTGCAGTTCATCAAGTCGGACCTGTTCGCCGGCCTGACCGGTCGCCACTACGATCTGATCGTCACCAATCCGCCATACGTCACCAACGACGAGACCGACGCATTGCCGAAGGAGTATTCCTTCGAACCGGAACTCGGCCTGCGTGCCGGCGACGACGGCCTGGACCTGGTGCTGAAGATCCTGCGCGATGCGCCGCTGCACCTGAGCCAGGACGGCCTGCTGATCTGCGAGGTCGGCGAGTCCGAGCGCGCGCTGGTGAAGCTGCTGCCGGACGTGGAATTCGCGTGGATCGAATTCAAGGTCGGCCAGATGGGCATCTTCGCCGTCGAATGCGCCGAGTTGATCCGCCACAACGCGCAGATCAGCGCGCTCGCCGCCGCGCGAAAATAAGGCCGCAAGCGGCGCCGGCAGCGGTTGCGAACGCAACCGTCGCAGCCGGCGTTGGCGCACTGCACAATAGGGCGGCCGGCATGCGATGCTTCAACGCCCGGCACGGTAGGTCCACCCGCGGAGCGGCGCTTGAGCAGCAACAGTTTCGGAAAACTCCTCACCGTCACCACGTTCGGCGAATCGCACGGGCCGGCGATCGGCTGCGTGGTCGATGGCTGCCCGCCGGGACTGGAGATCGCACCGGAGGAGTTCCGCCACGACCTGGAGCGCCGCGCCACCGGTAAGTCGCGGCATACGTCCGCGCGCCGCGAGGCCGACGAGGTCGAGATCCTCAGCGGCGTCTACGAAGGGTGCACCACCGGCACGCCGATCGCGCTGCTGATCCGCAACACCGACCAGCGCAGCAAGGACTACGCCGACATCGCGCGGCAGTTCCGCCCCGGCCACGCCGATTACACCTACTGGCAGAAGTACGGGATCCGTGATCCGCGCGGCGGAGGACGCTCGTCCGCGCGCGAGACCACGATGCGGGTGGCCGCGGGCGTGATCGCAAAGAAGTGGCTGCAGCAGCGCTATGGCGTGACCGTGCGGGGTTACCTGTCGCAGCTCGGTCCGATCGTGCCGGCGGGCTTCGCCTGGGAGGCGGTGGAAGACAATCCGTTCTTCTGGCCGCACGCCGCGCAGGTGCCGGCGCTGGAAACCTACATGGACGCGCTGCGGAAGTCGGGCGACTCCATCGGCGCGCGCGTCAATGTCGTCGCCGACGGCGTGCCCGCCGGCTGGGGCGAACCGATCTACGGCAAGCTGGATGGTGACCTCGCTGCCGCGCTGATGAGCATCAATGCGGTGAAGGGCGTGGAGATCGGCGACGGGTTCGCCGCGGTCACCCAGAAGGGCACCGAGCACCGCGACCTGATGACGCCGGACGGCTTCCTGTCCAACCATGCCGGCGGCATCCTCGGCGGCATTTCCACCGGGCAGCAGGTCACCGCCTCCATCGTGCTGAAGCCCACCTCCAGCCTGCGCCTGCCGGGCGCGACGGTGGACGTGGACGGCAATACGGTGGACGTCATCACCACGGGCCGCCACGATCCCTGCGTCGGCATCCGCGCCACGCCGATCGCCGAGGCGATGATGGCGCTGGTGCTGATGGACCAGGCGCTGCGCCATCGCGCACAGTGCGGCGATGTCGGTGAGGTGCCGCCCCACGTTCCCGGCAGCGTCGATGGCTGAGCCGCGGCCGCGCGTCTGGGTGTCGCAGCCGCTGTTCGACGACATCGTCGGACGGCTGGCGGCGCACTTCGACGTGCAGTCGACGGACGAGGTCACCGAGTACACGCCGCAGGCCATTGCCGACGCGCTGCGCGATTGCGCCGGCGCGCTGGTCACCTTGAACGAGCGCATCGGCCCGCGGGAAATCGCTGCGGCGTCGCAGCTGCGCGCCATCGCCAATGTCGGCGTGGGCTACAACAATCTCGATGTGGCCACGCTGACGCAGGCCGGCATCGTCGCCACCAACACGCCGGACGTGCTGACCGAGACGACGGCCGACTTCGGCTTCGCGCTGCTGATGGCTACCGCACGCCGCATCACCGAGGCCGAGCGCTGGCTGCGCGACGGCCAGTGGCAGCAGTGGTCGTTCGGCACGCTGCTGGGCGCCGACCTGCATGGCAGCACGCTGGGCATCATCGGCATGGGCCGGATCGGGCAGGGCATCGCCCGCCGCGCGCGCGGGTTCGACATGCGCGTGCTGTACCACAACCGCAGCCGGTTGCCGGACGCGGTCGAGCGCGAGTGCGGTGCGGCCTACGCCAGCTTCGACGACGTGTTCGCGCAGGCCGACCACGTGGTGCTGGTACTGCCGTACTCGCCGCAGGTCCATCACTTGGTCGATGCCGCAGCGCTGGCGAAGATGAAGCCCACCGCCACGCTGGTGAACATCGCGCGCGGCGGCATCGTCGACGAGGTCGCGCTGGCCGACGCGTTGGTGAACGGTCGCCTGGCCGCGGCCGGCCTGGACGTGTACGAAGGCGAACCCGCGGTTCGTCCCGAACTGCTCGCGCTGCGCAACGTGGTGCTGACGCCGCACATCGCCAGCGCCAGCCTCGCCACGCGCCGCGCGATGGTGTCGCTGGCGGTGGACAACCTGATCGCCGCGCTCGGCGAAGGCCCGGATGCCGGCCATCCGCCGACGCCGGTCAATCCGGACGCACTGGCCATCGCCGGCGCCATCAAAACCACCATCGCCAAACGACAGGGAGCCTGAGGCACGCCCGCAGGTTCCCCGAACACAGCCTTCGCCTGTCTGCTGTCTTCACTCCCACTCTTCGCGAAACCCATCCATGAGCAACCAGAACCGTACCTTCAACGTCGCCGTCGTGGGCGCCACCGGCGCCGTCGGCGAAACCATGCTGTCCATCCTCGCCGAGCGCAACTTCCCGATCGGCACGCTCGTCGCGCTGGCCTCCGAGCGTTCGGCCGGCAGCAGCGTCGAGTTCAACGGCGAAAAGATCACCGTGCAGGATCTCGCCACGTTCGACCCGGCCGGCATCGACATCGCGCTGTTTTCCGCCGGTGGCGGCATCTCCAAGGAGTTCGCGCCGAAGTTCGCGGCCGCGGGCGCCGTGGTCATCGACAACTCCTCGGCTTTCCGCTACGACGCCGACATCCCGCTGGTGGTCAGCGAGGTGAATCCGGAGCAGGTGCAGAACCGTCCGCGCGGCATCATCGCCAACCCGAACTGCTCGACCATGCAGATGCTGGTGGCGCTGGCGCCGATCCACCGGAAGGTCGGCATCGAGCGCATCAACGTGGCGACCTACCAGTCGGTATCCGGCGCGGGCCGCTCGGCGCTGGAGGAACTCGGCCGCCAGACCGGCGCGCTGCTGAACTTCCAGGACCCGGACCCGCAGCGCTTCCCGGTGCAGATCGCCTTCAACCTGATCCCGCACATCGACGACTTCCTCGACAACGGCTTCACCAAGGAAGAAATGAAGCTGGTGTGGGAGACCCGCAAGATCCTCGGCGACGACAGCATCCAGGTGAACCCGACCGCGGTGCGCGTGCCGGTGTTCTACGGCCACTCCGAAGCCGTCGCCATCGAAACCCGCGAGAAGATCACGGCGGCTGAAGCTCGCGCGTTGCTGGAAGCCGCGCCGGGCATCGAGGTGGTGGACGACCGTGCCCCGGGTGGCTATCCGACGCCGGTGACCCATGCCTCCGGTACCGACGCGGTCTATGTCGGTCGCATCCGCGAGGACATCTCGCATCCGCGCGGCCTGAATCTGTGGATCGTGTCCGACAACATCCGCAAGGGCGCCGCCCTGAACGCGGTGCAGGTGGCGGAGTTGGTGGCGAAAAACGGCTGAGCGGCTATAGTCGTGGCCGGGAAACTTGGGGAAGGGCCGTGAAACCGAAGCACAGACCTCGGACGGCAAGACTCCGCCTGGCCGGCATGTTCGGGCTGGGGCTGGCGTTGCTGAGCAACGTCGCCCTGGCGCTCGGCCTGGGGGAGATAAGGGTCAAATCGCAACCCGGCCAGCCACTGCTGGCCGAGATTCCGGTCATTTCCAGCGAGCCGGGGGAGCTCGAGCAACTGCGTGCGCGCCTGGCCTCGCCGGTGACATTCGAACGTGTCGGCCTGCCTCGCCCGCAGGGCCTGGTGAACGAGCTGGACTTCGCGGTCGCGCTGGACGATGCCGGCCGCCCGGTCGTGCGCGTCACCAGCCGCACGCCGGTCGACGTGCCGGCGGTAAACTTCCTGATCGAAGTGGACTGGGGCCAGGGCCGGCTGGTCCGTGAGTACTCGGCGCTGGTCAGTGCGCCCGGCACGCTGGCCGCCGCCGAGCAGCCGATCATCGATGCGCCGGCCGCCGCGCCGACGGACATCATCAACCGCCCGGTCGAGCCGGTTGCCGCCGCACCGGAACCTGCGCCGACGCCGCCTGCGCCGGAAGCCCCGGTGCGGCCGACGCCCGCGCCGACACCCGTCGTGGCGGCGGCGCCGACGCCATCCGTCGCGCCCGGCGACACGCTTGCGCCGGTTCGCCGCGGCCAGTCGCTGTCGCAGATCGCGGCGCCGCTGGCGCGAGAACAGGGCTACACGCTCGACCAGGCGATGGTGGCGCTGCTGCGCGCCAATCCCGAGGCCTTCATCAACGGCAACCTCAACCTGCTGAAGCAGGGCGCGGTACTGCGCGTGCCGGAGTCGACGGAAGCACAGACCATCCTGGAGAGCGAGGCAGCGGCGCTGGTCCGCAGCCAGATCGCCGAGTGGCGGCGCGCGCGCGCGCCGATCCCGCAACCGGCGGCCGTGGTCGAGCCGGCAGCGACCTCCACGCCAGCCGCGCCGTCGCGCGCGCCGGCAGTGGCGGACGCACGGCTGGAAATCGCACCCGCGGCGACGAGCACGTCGGGTTCTGGAACGCAGTCCGGCGTCAGCGCCGGCGGTGAGGGCGAGATGTTGGCGAACGAACAGTTGCAGCAGTCGAAGGAAGACCTGGCCGCGCGCGAAGCCGAAGTGCAGGAACTGCGCTCGCAGGTCGCGGACCTGGAAAAGCTGAAGGCGCAGCAGGAAAAGTTGCTGGCCATGAAGGACAGCGACCTGGCCGCCGCGCAGCAACGGCTGGCGCAGAGCAACGGCAGCGACGGTGGCGTGCCGGTGTGGGCATGGGCGGGCTTTGGCCTGCTGTTCGTCGGCGCGCTGGCCTGGGGATTCGCGCAGCGACGCCAGCGCCTGTCGCCGGCTCCCGTGCCGCGCAACCCGGTGTTCGGCAAGGCGCCGTCCGAGAGCCGTGCCGCGGAGCTCGCCGCCGTGATGCCGCAAGCCGCGCCCGAACCCGAGCCGGTGCATACGCCGAGTCCCGTACTGGAGCCGGCGGTCGTCCTGCCGCAGGCCGTGGCGCCACGGCCTGCGCCGAAGGCTGCCCCCACACCCGCATCCACGCCGGGTCCCACCTGGCATGCCGGCGGCAGCACCACGCCTGCAGCGCCGGCCATGCCGCCACCGCCGGCAGGTCGCGACCGTCTGGAACTGGCGGTGGCTTACCTCGACCTGGGTGATGTCGCCACCGCGCGCGACCTGTTGAACGAGGTGGCGGCGGGCAACGACGTGACGGCGCGCGACGAGGCCCTGCAGTTGCTCCGCGATATCGGATGACGGACGCGGAGTGATGTCGTGACGCGCTACGCGCTGGGCGTCGAATACGACGGCAGCGGATTCAAGGGCTGGCAACGGCTGAGCAAGTCCGGCACGCCGGACGACACCACCACCGTGCAGGCGGCGCTGGAAGCCGCACTGTCGTCGGTTGCCGATGCGCAGGTCGACACGATCTGCGCGGGCCGCACCGATGCCGGCGTGCATGCGCAATGCCAGGTGGTGCATTTCGACAGCGGCGTCGTCCGCACGCCGCGCGGCTGGCTGCTGGGCGCCACGGCACGGCTGCCACCGGCGGTCTGCGTGCGCTGGTGCCAGCCGGTCGCCGACGATTTCCATGCACGCTTCTCCGCACGCGCGCGTCGCTACCGCTACACGCTGGTCAACCGGCTGGCGCGACCGGCGCTGGAGCGGCAGTACCTCAGCTGGGAGCGGATGCCGCTGGACGCGGACGCCATGCATCGCGCCGCGCAGGTGCTGCTGGGCGAAAACGACTTCAGCGCCTTCCGTACCGTGCACTGCCAGTCGCCGCATGCGATGCGCAACCTGCATGCGATCACGGTGACGCGGCAAGGCGAGCGCGTGATTGTCGAGGTGCAGGCGAACGCCTTCCTGCACCACATGGTCCGCAACATCGTCGGCTCGCTGCTGGTGGTGGGGCGTGGCGAACGGCCCGAGGGCTGGATCGGCGAACTGCTGGCCGGCCGCGACCGGACTGTGGCCGGACCGACCGCGCCGCCGGACGGTCTGGTCTTCGTCAGTCCGCTGTATCCGGCGGAGTGGGCGTTGCCGATCGAAGTGACCTTGCAGGACACGCCAATCCCAGTCGCCACGCCCTCACTGTAGGAACGGGCCATGCCCGCGATGCTTTTTATCCAACCCAGCCCTGCGGAAAAGCATCGCGGGCATGGCCCGCTCCTGCAGCACCAGAAGTGGCGGGCATCGCCCGATCCCTCGCGATCTTCCGAAACCGGCTACGCTTCCGCGACGCCCGACAGGTCCTTCCCGCCATGCATACGCGCATCAAGTTCTGCGGCCTGACCCGCGCCGAGGATGTCCGCCTGGCGGTGGAACTGGGCGTCGATTACGTCGGCCTGGTGTTCGCGCCGCATAGCCCGCGCCGGCTGCTGCTGGGGCAGGCGCGCATGCTGCGCGACCTGGTGCCCGAGGAGATCGCGGTCGTCGCCCTGGTGATGGACAACCCGCGCAGCGACATCGAGCACGTCGTCGAATCGCTGCAGCCGGATCTGCTGCAGTTCCATGGCAGCGAGGACGATGCGCTGGCGACGTCGTTCGGGCGTCCGTACTGGAAGGCGATCGCGATGGGTGGACAGGACGAGAGTGTGTTCGCCAGTCTCTCGGATTATCCCGGTGCGCACGGCTTTCTGTTCGATGGCCATGCGGCGGGCGAGCAGGGCGGAAGCGGCCAGCGGTTCGACTGGCGGCGCATGCCGACCTCCGCCGACAAACCGTTCCTGCTCGCGGGCGGCCTGTCGCCGGAGAACGTCGGCCTGGCCCTGCGCACGGCGCGGCCTTGGGGCGTGGACGTGTCCAGCGGCATCGAATCGGCGCCCGGCATCAAGGACGCGGAGAAGATGCGGCGCTTCGTCGATGCCGTGCGCGAGGCTGACGCCCGCGGCTGATCTCAGGCGAGCATGGCGCGCAGCCACGTCGCCAATGCCGGAATCCGGGGGTCCGGATTGCCGCGCCGGGTGCACAGCGCCCATTCCCCGCCGGTGTCCACGAAGCCCCACGGCGCGACGAGGCGTCCGCTCTCCAGGTCGGCCTGCACCAGTTCCTGCGGCGCGATGGCCACGCCCAGGCCGGCGACGGCCGCTTCCAGCAGGTAGGTCAGATGATCGAAGCCGGCGCCCAGGCGGAGTTGGCCAGCATCCACGCCCCGGGCCTCGAACCAGCGCGGCCAGGCCTGCGGGCGCGAGGCGGTATGCAGGACCGCTTCGTTCGCCAGCGCGCTGGCCGGCGCCCTTTCCAGTCGCACGAAGCCGGCATGGCGCGGGCTGACCACCGGCCCGATCCGCTCGGGTACCAGTGGGTGCACGTCCCAGCCCGTCGGCCACGGCGCTTCGCCGACCAGCAGGGCGGCATCGAGCCCGGTCAGCGCGTCGTCGAAGCCGCCCTCCTGTGCCGACAGGTGCAGGGTCAGCGTGGGCAGGTCGACCGCCAGCCGCTCCAGCCGCGGAATCACCCAGCGCGCCAGCAGGCTGCCCGGGCAGCCGAGGACGAAAGCGGACGGCCGGCGGTCGCGCTGCAGCGCGGCCCAGCCGGACTGCAGGGAAGAGAACGCGTCGCCCGCCAGGTCACGCAGGCGCAGGCCGTCGGCGGTCAGCGCCAGGCCACGCCCGTCGCGGACGAACAGCGGACGCCCCAGTGCCTCCTCCAGCGTGCGTATATGCCGGCTGACCGCGCCATGGGTGACATGCAGCTCGCCGGCAGCCCGGCTGACGCTGCCCAGCCGGGCGGCGGCCTCGAAGGCGCGCAGGGCGTTGAGCGGGGGCAGGGGGCGCGACATGGCGTGAGTTTAAGTCACGGGTTGGTGATATTTCATCGATTTAGTGGGAGGGACCTGTGCGCTAGAGTGACGGCTCATCCGCTCCCGTACGACCTGCCATGGCTGCCCCCGCTGATTACCATGCCTATCCCGACGCCCGCGGCCACTTCGGCCGGCATGGCGGCCGCTTCGTCGCCGAGACCCTGATCGGGCCGCTGCAGGAACTGTCGGCCGCCTACGACGCCGCGCGGGTCGATCCGGCCTTCATCGCCGCCTTCGACAAGGACCTGAAGTATTACGTCGGCCGGCCCAGCCCGATCTACCACGCCGAGCGGCTGAGTCGCGAAGTGGGCGGCGCGCAGATCCTGCTCAAGCGCGAGGACCTGAACCACACCGGCGCGCACAAGATCAACAACACCATCGGGCAGGCGCTGCTGGCCAGCCGGATGGGCAAGAAGCGGATCATCGCCGAGACCGGCGCCGGCCAGCACGGCGTGGCCAGCGCCACGGTCGCCACGCGGCTGGGCCTGGAATGCGTGGTCTACATGGGCGCCACCGACATCGAGCGGCAGAAGATCAACGTCTACCGCATGAAGCTGCTCGGCGCGACGGTGGTGCCGGTGACCAGCGGCTCGGCCACGCTGAAGGACGCGCTGAACGAAGCGATGCGCGACTGGGTGACCAACGTGCACGACACCTTCTACATCATCGGCACCGTCGCCGGCCCGGATCCATATCCGCGCATGGTGCGCGACTTCAACGCCGTGGTCGGCCGCGAGGCGCGCGCGCAGATGCTGGCCGACTACGGCCGCCTGCCGGATGCGATCACCGCCTGCGTCGGCGGCGGCAGCAATGCCATCGGCCTTTTCCATGCCTTCCTCAACGATCCCGGCGTGCGCATCGTCGGTGCCGAGGCCGCGGGCGATGGCATCGAAACCGGACGCCACGCCTCGTCGCTGTCTGCCGGACGCGTGGGCGTGCTGCACGGCAACCGCACCTACGTGATCTGCGACGACGACGGGCAGATCATCGAAACGCATTCCATCTCCGCCGGCCTTGACTACCCGGGCGTCGGGCCGGAGCACGCCTTCCTGAAGGACAGTGGTCGCGCCGAGTATGTCGGCATCACCGACGACGAAGCGCTCGCCGCCTTCCATCGCCTGACCCGCACCGAAGGCATCCTGCCGGCGCTGGAATCCAGCCACGCGGTCGCCCAGGCCATCAAGCTGGCGCGAGAGTTGCCGAAGGACCAGCTGGTGCTGTGCAACCTGTCCGGCCGTGGCGACAAGGACGTGCACACCATCGCGGCGCGGGAAGGCATTTCGCTTTGACGCGGTGCTCCCTCCCCTTCAAGGGGAGGGCCGGGGAGGGGAGGGTGTTTGTTTTGCCGAGCGTGCTGATCATTCCTCCCACACCATCCCCACCCAACCCTCCCCTTGAAGGGGAGGGCTCTGAAGCTCGATCTCCTGGACGTTTCCGATGAGCCGTTTCGAACAGAAATTCGCCGAACTGAAATCCGCAGGCCGCAAGGCCCTCGTGCCCTTCATCACGGCCGGCGATCCGTCGCTGGAATCCACGGTGCCGGTGATGCACGCATTGGTTGCGGCCGGTGCCGATGTCATCGAGCTGGGCGTGCCGTTCTCCGATCCCATGGCCGACGGGCCGACCATCCAGCGCAGTTCCGAACGCGCGCTGGCCCGGGGTGCCGGCCTGCGCTACGTGCTGGAGGCGGTCGAGGTGTTCCGCCAGCAGGACGACGGCACGCCGATCGTGCTGATGGGCTATCTGAATCCGGTCGAGATCCACGGCGCCGAGCGCTTTGCGCGTGAAGCGGTCGCGGCCGGTGTCGACGGCGTGCTGCTGGTCGATCTGCCGCCGGAGGAGGCCGAGGAGACGCGCGCGGTGTTCGACCGGGAAGGGCTGGCGCTGATCGCGCTGGCCTCGCCGACCACCTCGCCCGAGCGCCGGCGGATGCTGTGCGACGCCGCGCAGGGCTACCTGTACTACGTCAGTTTCGCGGGCGTCACGGGCGCCTCCGACCGGCTGGACACGGCCGCGGCGGGCGAACGACTGAAGCAGCTTCGTGCGGGTTCGCGGGCGCCCGTCGTGGCCGGTTTCGGCATCAAGGATGCCGACAGCGCCCGCGCGATGGCGGCCGATGCCGATGGCGTCGTGGTCGGCAGTGCGCTGGTGGCGGCGTTGGCAGAGGCAGGTAGCGACGCCCCGGCGCGGGCAGCGGCGTTCCTGGCCCCGTTGCGCGCGGCGCTGGATGGCTGAGCCTCCGTACGGTTGTGCATGGACGACTGAGCTAAACTGCCGCGCTAATCCACGAGGCCCCGCCAGGGGCAGGCAGCAAGACCACGCATGAGCTGGCTCAGCAAACTGATGCCGTCGGGCATCCGCACCGAAGGCACCGCAGGCAAGAGCAAACGCAGCGTCCCCGAGGGGCTGTGGGAAAAATGCGACCGCTGCGGCGCGGTGCTGTACCGGCCGGAGCTGGAGGAAAACCTGGAGGTCTGCCCGAAGTGCAGCTTCCACATGCCGATCCGCGCCCGCGCCCGTCTGGCGGCGCTGTTCGATCCCGGCAGCACCCGCGAGATCGGCGCCACGCTCGGCCCGACCGACGTGCTGAAGTTCAAGGACCAGAAGAAGTACGCCGACCGCATCAAGGCCGCGCAGAAGAGCACCGGCGAGCGCGATGCGCTGATCACGCTGCAGGGCACGCTCAAGGGTCGCGACCTGGTCGCCAGTTCCTTCGACTTCGCCTACATGGGCGGCTCGATGGGCTCGGTGGTGGGCGAGCGCTTCTCGCTGGGCGCGGAGCGCGCGCTGGAGATCGGGTCGCCGTTCGTGTGCTTCTCCGCCAGCGGCGGCGCGCGCATGCAGGAAAGCCTGTTCTCGCTGATGCAGATGGCGAAGACCTCCGCCGCGCTCGGACGCCTGCGCGAAGCCGGCCTGCCGTACATCTCGGTGATGACGCACCCCACCACCGGCGGCGTGTCGGCGAGCTTCGCGATGCTGGGCGACATCAACCTCGCCGAGCCGGAAGCGCTGATCGGCTTCGCCGGCCCCCGCGTGATCGAGCAGACCGTGCGCGAGACGCTGCCGGAAGGCTTCCAGCGTTCCGAGTTCCTCGTCGCGCACGGCGCGATCGACCAGATCTGCGACCGCCGCGAGATGCGTGACCGCCTGGCGGACCTGCTGGCGTTGTTGATGCGACAGCCCAAGCCCGAAGACAGCGAACTGGTGACCGCATGAGCCGCAAGTACTTTGGCACCGACGGCATCCGTGGCCGCGTCGGTACCAGCCCGATCTCGGCGGATTTCGTGCTGCGCCTCGGCAACGCGCTGGGACGCGTGCTGTGCGAGAACAGCAGCGGTGCCCGCCCGGTCGTGGTGATCGGCAAGGACACGCGCATTTCCGGTTACATGTTCGAAGCGGCGCTGGAAGCGGGTCTGGTCGCCGCCGGCGCCGACGTGCAACTGATGGGGCCGATGCCGACGCCGGCCGTCGCCTTCCTGACCCGTACGCTGGGTGCCGACGCCGGCATCGTCATCAGCGCCTCGCACAATCCGCACTACGACAACGGCATCAAGTTCTTCTCCGCCGAAGGCGAGAAGCTGGACGACGCCACCGAGGCGGCCATCGAAGCCGCGCTGGATGGCGAGTTCGTCACCGTCGAATCCGACAAGCTGGGCAAGGCGATCCGCACGCGCGACGCGGTCGGCCGCTACATGGAATTCTGCAAGGCCAGCGTGCCGCGCCGCTTCGACCTGAAGGGGCTGAAGCTGGTGCTGGACTGCGCGCACGGTGCGACCTACCACATCGCGCCGCTGCTGTTCCGCGAACTGGGCGCCGACGTGATCACCATCGGCGCGGAGCCGAATGGCATCAACATCAATGATGGCGTGGGTTCCATGCACATCGACAACCTGGCCGCGAAAGTGCGGGAGACCGGCGCACACCTCGGCATCGCGTTCGACGGCGACGGCGACCGCGTGTTGATGGCGGACGGGCAGGGTGCGCCGGTGGATGGCGATCAGCTGATCTACCTGCTGGCCCGCGACTGGCAGGCGAGCGGGCGGCTGCGCGGCCCGGTGGTCGGCACGCTGATGACCAACTACGGTCTGGAGCGCGCGCTGGGCAAGCTCGAGATTCCGTTCGTCCGCACCAAGGTCGGCGACCGCTACGTGCACCAGGCGCTGGTCGAGGGCAATGCGGTGCTCGGCGGCGAAGCGTCCGGCCACCTGCTGTGCCTGGACCGCACGACGACCGGCGACGCGATCATCGCGGCGCTGCAGGTGCTGGAAGCGTTGAAGCGTCGCAAGGTGACGCTGCGCGATGCGCTCGACGGTCTCACGATGCTGCCGCAGAAGACCATCAACGTGAAGCTGGCCGCAGGCGCGAAGCCGACCGAGGCCGCGAGCGTGCAGGCCGCGCTGGCGCTGGCGCAGGCCGCGGTGTCCGGGCGTGGGCGCGCCTTCCTGCGTCCTTCCGGCACCGAACCGGTCGTGCGCGTCACCGTCGAAGCGGACGACGACACGCTGGTGAAGAACACGCTGGAAACGCTGGCCGAGGCCGTGCGCGCCGCCGCCGCGGCCTGAGCCGGATCGATGAACCTCTGGCGCGGTGATGGTCCCCGGGCCTCCTGCGCCTTTCCCTTGTTGGAGCAGATTGCATGAGTGCCCGAATTCCCACGCTGGACATCACCCGTTTCGATACCGACCGCGAGGCCTTCGTGGCCGAACTCGGCGCCGCGTATCGCGAATGGGGCTTCGCCGGCATCCGCAACCACGGCATCCCGCAGGCGCAGATCGACGCGGCCTACGATGTGTTCAAGCGCTTCTTCGCGCTGCCCGACGATGCCAAGAAGCGCTATCACGTGCCAGGCAGTGGTGGCGCGCGCGGCTATACCGCGTTCGGCGTGGAGACCGCGAAGGACTCCAAGCATTTCGACCTCAAGGAGTTCTGGCACATCGGTCGCGAGATCCCGGACGATTCGAAGTACCGCGACGTGATGCCGCCGAACCTGTGGCCCGATGAAGTGCCCGGCTTCCGCGAGCATGGCTATGGGCTGTACCAGGCGCTCGACCAGTTGGGTTCGCGCGTGCTGTCGGCGCTGGCGCTGCACATCGGCCTGCCCGAGACCTACTTCGCCGACAAGACCGATTCCGGCAACTCGATCCTGCGCCCGATCCACTATCCGCCGATCACCGCCGACGACATCCCGAACGTGCGCGCGGGTGCGCACGAGGACATCAACCTGATCACGTTGCTGGTGGGCGCCAGCGCCGCCGGCCTGGAAGTGCGGTCGAAGCAGGGCGAGTGGGTGCCGTTCACCTCGGACGCCGACACCATCGTGGTCAACATCGGCGACATGCTGCAGCGCCTGACCAACCACGTGTATCCGTCCACCACGCACCGCGTGACCAACCCGCCGGGCGAACAGGCGCGCCAGCCGCGCTATTCGGTGCCGTTCTTCCTGCACCCGAATCCGGACTTCCTGATCGACGTGCTGCCGTCCACGATCACCGCGGACAATCCGAAGCGGTACCCCGAGCCGATCACCGCGCAGGGCTACCTGGAAGAGCGCCTGCGCGAGATCAAGCTGAAATAGGGCGGGCCCAGGCCCGCCATCGCACGACACACGACGCCGGGATGTCCGGCTTCATGCGTTTGAGGCGGTCTCAATCCAGCGGGCGCACCTTGCGCGAGTTGCGCGCCATCATGCCCAGCGCCAGCCGGTGAGGCAGCAGCTTCACGATGGCGTGCAGCACCCGGTAGCGCCAGCCGGGGACCACCAGCACATCGCCCCGCTCTGTGCCGTCGATGCCGGCGCGCGCCACGTCGGCGGCCTGCAGCCACATGGACGGCGATACCCGCATCCGCGCGCGCGTGCCGGTGACATCGTGGAACTCGGAGTAGGTGAAGCCCGGGCACAGGGCAGTGACGTGCACGCCCTTGTCGTTGTTCTCCAGCGCAAGCGCCTCGCTGAACTTCAACAGGAAGGCCTTGGCCGGCGCGTACAGGGTCTGTCCGTCGGCGGCCGGCATCAGCGCGGCGAACGAAGCGACATTGAGGATGCGGCCATGGCCGGCGGTGCGGATCGAGGGCAGCAATCGCCAGGTCAGTTCGCACACGCTGGTCACCATCACCCGCAGGAAGGCGGCGTGGTCGGTCCAGTCGCTGCTGCGGTAACGCCCCGGTATGCCGTAGCCGGCGTTGTTGACCAGGATGCGGATCTTCACGCCGCGTCGCGCGAGTTCGGCCACCAGTGCCTCGGGCGCGGCGGGATCGGCCAGGTCCGCGGCCACGAGCTCCACCGGCACCTGCGCTCGCAGTTCCGTCGCCAATGCCTGCAACCGGTCCGCGCGCCGGGCCGTCAGCACCAGCGGGACGCCGCGCCTCGCGTACTCCCGTGCGATCTGCTCGCCGATACCGCTGGAGGCGCCCGTGACCAGGGCGTAGCCGGCAGGAGGGGCAGGGGTGGCGTCGGACATGCGGGCTCCTGGGCAAGCGAAGGGGTTCAGGCACGATAGCGCGCGGGTAGGTGTGCCGCCCAACATGGGCTAGACTGCGCGCCCTCGAACTGGACAGGAATTGGTCTTATGCGTCGCAAGCTCGTGGCCGGCAACTGGAAGCTCCATGGCACCCGCGGTTTCGCCAACGCGCTGATGGACGAACTGGTCGCAGGCCTGCCGCTGGACGGCGTGGACCTGCTGATCCTGCCGCCGCTGCCCTATCTGGGCGAGCTGATCGAGGACTACGCCGGCCGTGGCGTGGCCTTCGGCGCGCAGGACGTCAGCAGCAACGAAAAGGGCGCCTACACCGGTGAAGTCTGTGCCGCCATGCTGGTGGACGTGGGCGCGCGCTACGGGCTGGTCGGGCATTCCGAGCGTCGCCAGTACCACAACGAGAGCAGCGAACTGGTGGCGAAGAAGTTCGTCGCCGCCAAGAACGCCAGCCTGATCCCGGTGCTGTGCGTGGGCGAGACCGAGCAGCAGCGAAAGGACGGGCAGACCGAGTTCCGCATCCAGAAGCAACTGCAGGCGGTGTTCGACCTGGCTGGCCCGCAGGCCTTCGATGGCGCCGTCATCGCCTACGAGCCGGTCTGGGCCATCGGCACCGGCCTGACGGCCACGCCAGCCCAGGCCCAGGCGGTGCATGCGTTCATCCGTGGCGAAGTCGCCGCGCGCGATGCTAGAATCGCCGGCTCGTTGCCTCTCCTGTACGGCGGCAGCGTGAAGCCCGACAACGCCGCGGAACTGTTCTCGCAGCCCGATGTCGATGGAGGGCTCGTGGGCGGCGCTTCCCTGGTCGCCCGGGATTTCCTGGCCATCGCGCAGGCGGCGGCCGGTCGGGGGTGACCCCGGCACGACCGGTCCATCGGGACCGGGCGACTCAACCGGTTGAGACTGATTCCAAATGTGGATGTTGATCCTGAATGTGGTGTACGTGCTGGTGGCCATCGCCATCATCGCGTTGGTGCTGATGCAGCGGGGTTCCGGCGCCCAAGCGGGTTCGGGCTTCGGCGGCGGCGCCTCCGGCACGGTGTTCGGCGCGCGCGGCGCGTCCAACTTCCTGTCCAAGAGCACCAAGTGGCTGGCCATCGCGTTCTTCGGCATCAGCCTGTTCATGGCCTGGTACGCGACGCACAGCGCGCGTCCGACCACCCAGCAGAACCTCGGTGTGATGTCCGAGCTGCCCGCAGCGCCGGCTGCGCCGGTGGGCGAACTGCCGAAGCCGTCCACCGTGCCGAGCACGCCCATCCAGCAGGCGCCCGCCGCGCCGCAGGAGCCGGCGCCGGCAACCGGAACGCCGCCGGTGACGCCGCCGCAGGGCGGCTGATCGCGGATACAATGGCGCGGCGTACCGCGCAGGTTTCAAAGCCCAGGTGGCGGAATTGGTAGACGCACTACCTTGAGGTGGTAGCGGCGAAAGTCGTAGGGGTTCGAGTCCCCTCTTGGGCACCAATCGGCGGGTCGGCGGCAACGTCGCTCCCGCATGGAAAAACCCGCCTTCCGGCGGGTTTTTTCTTTTGCCGACTGCGGTGATATGCGCCGGTAATCGTTTACTAGCGAGTTCACGAACCGTTACAATCCCGCCGATTCATCGGGCGCCCGGTACGTGTTGCGGAAGGGCTCCCGCCGAAGATGGGCCCGGTGGTTGCGCCACGGGTCGCGCACGGCCTGGCCGGACGCGGGCGATGCGAGCCCCATTCATGCCGTGCCGCGTCGTGCGCGCCGGCGGATAGGACAAGACGAGACAAGCGAGTGCTGGCCAATTACCTGCCCACCCTGTTGTTCCTGATCGTCGCCACCGGCATCGGCATCGCGCTGATGGTGGCCGGTCGCTTCCTCGGCCCGCGTCGCCCCGACGCCCAGAAGCTGTCCCCGTACGAATGCGGCTTCGAGGCCTTCGAAGACGCGCGCATGAAGTTCGACGTGCGCTACTACCTGATCGCCATCCAGTTCATCGTGTTCGATCTGGAAATCATCTTCATTGTTCCGTGGACACTGGTGTTCCAGGAGCTGGGTCCGCGTGCGCTGGTCACGATGGGCCTGTTCGTGGGCATGCTGTTCCTCGGCTTCGTTTACGTTTGGAAGAAGGGAGCGCTCGAATGGGAGTGATCCAGACCGTCGACCGTCTGATGAACAACCCGATCCCGGAAGGGCGGGTGGACGACATCCTGCGCCCCGAAGGCGACAACCCGCTGCTGGAAAAGGGCTACGTCACCACCAGCGTCGACGCGCTGATGAACTGGGCGCGTACCGGTTCGATGTGGCCGATGACCTTCGGCCTGGCCTGCTGCGCGGTGGAAATGATGCATGCCGGCACCTCGCGCCTGGACCTGGACCGCTACGGCGTGGTGTTCCGCCCGTCGCCGCGCCAGTCCGACGTGATGATCGTGGCCGGCACGCTGGTCAACAAGATGGCCCCGGCGCTGCGCAAGGTCTACGACCAGATGCCCGAGCCGAAGTGGGTCATCTCGATGGGCAGCTGCGCCAACGGCGGCGGCTACTACCACTACTCGTACTCGGTGGTGCGCGGTTGCGATCGCGTGGTGCCGGTGGACGTGTACGTGCCGGGCTGCCCGCCCACGGCCGAAGCGCTGGTGTACGGCATCCTGCAACTGCAGAAGAAGATCTGGCGCACGCAGACCATCGCGCGCTGATCCTCCATTCCCCCGAATCCTTTCTAGAGCACGCCACGCCCCATGGCTGAGCAAGCTGCAAACTTCACCGACCAGCTGCGCGCCCGCTTCGCGGACGCCACGGTCAGCGTGGCCGAGCCGCGCGGCGAGATCACCCTGGAAGTACCGTCCGCCTCCTGGCACGCGGTCTGCCTGGCGCTGCGCGACGAGTTCGGTTTCGAACAGGCCGTCGATGTCAGCGGCGTGGACTACCTGGGCTACGGCAGCGCCGAGTGGGATACCGCCGACGTGTCGTCCGAAGGTTTCAGTCGCGGCGTCGAGGGCTTCGGTCCGGGCCGCTTCAACTGGGACCAGCGTCCGCGCGACGCCGCCCGTCCGAACCGCTTCGCCGTGGTCCTGCATCTGCTGTCGTACCAGCACAACCGCCGCGTGCGCGTGCGCTGCTTCGCGCCGGACGACGGCCTGCCGGTGGTCGCGTCGCTGTGCGACGTGTGGCCGGGCCTGAACTGGTTCGAGCGCGAGGCGTTCGACCTGTACGGCATCATCTTCGAAGGCCATCCGGACCTGCGCCGCATCCTGACCGACTACGGCTTCGTCGGTCATCCGTTCCGCAAGGACTTCCCGCTGATCGGCAACGTCGAAGTCCGCTACGACGAAGAGAAGAAGCGCGTGGTGTACGAACCGGTCACCTCGGTCGAGCCGCGTGTCGGCGTGCCGCGCGTGATCCGCGACGACGCCCGCTACCAGACCGCCGCCGGCGAGCAGGCCGCGCGCGAGGGCAAGGCATGAGCAATCCGCAATCCGGCGTCGCGTTCGCCAGCAATCCTGCCGAAAGCAAGCAGGAAATCCGCAACTACACGCTGAACTTCGGTCCCCAGCATCCGGCCGCGCACGGCGTGCTGCGCCTGATCCTGGAGATGGACGGCGAGACCATCGTCCGTGCCGATCCGCACGTGGGCCTGCTGCACCGGGGCACCGAGAAGCTGGCCGAGTCCAAGCCGTTCAACCAGTCGATCGGCTACATGGACCGCCTCGACTACGTGTCGATGATGTGCAACGAGCACGCCTACGTGCGCGCCATCGAAACCCTGATGGGCATCGAAGCGCCGGAGCGCGCGCAGTACATCCGCACGATGTACGACGAGATCACCCGCATCCTGAACCACCTGATGTGGATCGGCTCCAATGCGCTCGATCTCGGCGCGATGGCGGTCATGCTGTACGCCTTCCGTGAGCGCGAAGAGCTGATGGACTGCTACGAAGCGGTCAGCGGCGCGCGCATGCACGCGGCCTACTACCGGCCGGGCGGCGTGTACCGCGACCTGCCGGACCGCATGCCGAAGTACAAGGAATCGCCTTGGCGCAAGGGCAAGGCGCTGAAGCACTTCAACCAGGCGCGCGAGGGCTCGCTGCTCGACTTCCTGGAAGATTTCACCAACGAATTCCCGAAGCGCGTCGACGAGTACGAGACGCTGCTGACCGACAACCGCATCTGGAAGCAGCGCACCGTCGGGATCGGCGTCGTCGCGCCCGAGCAGGCGCGCGCCTGGGGCATGACCGGCGCCATGCTGCGCGGTTCGGGCATCGCCTGGGACCTGCGCAAGAAGCAGCCGTACGCGAAGTACGATGTGGTCGATTTCGACATCCCGGTCGGCGTCAACGGCGACTGCTACGACCGTTACCTGGTCCGCGTCGCCGAGATGCGCCAGTCCAACCGCATCATCCAGCAGTGCGTGACGTGGCTGAAGGCCAACCCCGGTCCGGTCATGGTGCAGAACTTCAAGGTCGCGCCACCCTCCCGCGAGGAGATGAAGGACGACATGGAAGCGCTGATCCACCACTTCAAGCTCTTCAGCGAGGGCTACTGCGTGCCGGCCGGCGAGACCTA
The DNA here is from genome assembly GCF_010093445.1 of Pseudoxanthomonas japonensis. GTDB lineage: Bacteria > Pseudomonadota > Gammaproteobacteria > Xanthomonadales > Xanthomonadaceae > Pseudoxanthomonas_A > Pseudoxanthomonas_A japonensis. The sequence continues at coordinate 104,600 of NZ_PDWW01000003.1, forward strand.
CGCCGCGGTCGAAGCGCCAAAGGGCGAGTTCGGCTGCTACCTGGTATCCGACGGCGCCAACAAGCCGTTCCGCGTGAAGCTGCGCGCGCCGGGTTTCGCGCACCTCTCCTCGATGGACGAGATCGTGCGCGGCCACATGCTCCCCGACGTCGTCGCGATGATCGGTACCTATGATCTTGTCTTTGGTGAGGTGGACCGATGAGGGCCACGGGTAATTTCGAAGCGGCGCAGAATGTCGATCCGCTGGTGGCGTTGAGCGACAAGACGCGCGCGCACATCGATCATTGGCTGACCAAGTTCCCGCCGGACCGCAAGCGTTCCGCGGTGCTGCAGGGCCTGCATGCCGCGCAGGAGCAGAACGAGGGCTGGCTGACCGACGAGTTGATCGCCGCCGTCGCCAAGTACCTCGACCTGCCGCCGGTATGGGCGTACGAAGTCGCCAGCTTCTACTCGATGTTCGAGACCGAGAAGGTCGGCCGCAACAACGTCGCGTTCTGCACCAACATCAGCTGCTGGCTCAACGGCGCCGAGGATCTGGTCGCGCACGCGGAGAAGAAGCTCGGCTGCAAGCTGGGCGAATCCACCGCCGACGGTCGTGTCTACCTGAAGCGCGAAGAAGAATGCGTCGCCGCCTGCTGCGGCGCGCCGGTCGTGGTCATCAACGGCCACTACCACGAGAAGCTGACGCCGGCGAAGGTCGACGAGCTGCTGGACGGGCTGGAGTAAGCGCATGGCAGGCCATTCACACTATTCGGAAGGCTACGGCCCGGTCGGTCCCGCTCCCAAGGAGCACCAGGCCGTCTACACCACGCTGCATTTCGACAAGCCGTGGTCGTACGAGAACTACCTGAAGACCGGCGGTTACGCCGCGCTGCGCCGGATCATCGAAGAGAAGATCCCGCCGGCAGACGTGGTCGAGATGGTCAAGCAGTCCGGCCTGCGCGGCCGCGGCGGCGCGGGCTTCCCCACCGGCCTGAAGTGGAGCTTCATGCCCAAGGGCGACATGCAGAAGTACATCCTCTGCAACTCGGACGAATCCGAACCGGGTACCGCCAAGGACCGCGACATCCTGCGCTACAACCCGCACGCGGTGATCGAGGGCATGGCCATCGCCTGCTACGCCACCGGTTCGACCGTCGGCTACAACTACCTGCGCGGCGAGTTCCACCACGAGCCGTTCGAGCACCTGGAAGAAGCCACCGCCGAGGCCTACAAGCACGGCTGGCTGGGCAAGAACATCCTCGGCTCCGGCGTGGACATCGACCTGTACAACGCGCTCGGTGCGGGCGCCTACATCTGCGGTGAGGAAACCGCGCTGATGGAGTCGCTGGAAGGGAAGAAAGGGCAGCCGCGCTTCAAGCCGCCGTTTCCGGCCAACTTCGGCCTGTACGGCAAGCCGACCACGATCAACAACACCGAGACCTACGCCTCGGTGCCGGCGATCGTGCGCAACGGCGCCGAGTGGTTCATGAACCTCGGCAAGCCCAACAACGGCGGCTGCAAGATCTTCTCGGTCTCCGGCCACGTCGCGAAGCCGGGCAACCACGAGATCCGCCTGGGCACGTCGTTCGCCGACCTGCTGGAGCTTTGCGGTGGCATGCGCGAAGGCCGCAAGCTCAAGGCGGTCATCCCGGGCGGCTCCTCGATGCCGGTGCTGCCGGGCGAGGTGATGATGGGTCTGACGATGGACTACGACAGCATCCAGAAGGCCGGCTCCGGCCTGGGTTCGGGCGCCGTCGTCGTGATGGACGACACCACCTGCATGGTGCGTGCCTGCCAGCGCATCGCGCGCTTCTACTACAAGGAAAGCTGCGGCCAGTGCACGCCGTGCCGCGAAGGCACCGGCTGGATGTACCGCATGCTGACCCGCGTGGCCGAGCACAAGGCCACGATCGAAGACCTGCAGACGCTGCGCGCGGCGGCCGGCCAGATCGAAGGCCACACCATCTGCGCCTTCGGCGAAGCCGCTGCGTGGCCGGTGCAGGGCATGCTGCGCCACTTCTGGCACGAATTCGAATACGCGATCGTCAACAAGCGCTTCCTCGTCGACGACGAGCGCAACGGCACGGTGGTCCGTTCCAACCTGGAGGTGGCCGCGTGAGTGCGCAGCCCGTGAATCCCAACCTGCCGCCGGACCACGTCACCGTCTTCATCGACGGGCAGGAGTTGGCCGCGCCCAAGGGTTCGATGATCATCCAGGCCGCCGACAAGGCCGGCATCCCGATCCCGCGCTTCTGCTACCACGAGAAGCTGCCGATCGCGGCCAACTGCCGCATGTGCCTGGTCGAAGTCGAGAAGATGCCGAAGCCGGCGCCGGCCTGCGCCACGCCGGTGATGGACGGCATGAAGATCGCCACGCGCAGCGACAAGGCGTTGAAGTCGCAGCGCAACGTGATGGAATTCCTGCTGATCAACCATCCGCTGGACTGCCCGATCTGCGACCAGGGCGGCGAATGCGAGCTGCAGGACCTGTCGCTGGGGTATGGCCGTTCGGTCAGCCGTTTCCAGGAGCGCAAGCGCGTGGTGCCGGACGAGGACATCGGTCCGCTGGTCGCCACCGAGATGACCCGCTGCATCCAGTGCACGCGCTGCGTGCGCTTCACCGCGGACGTCGCCGGCACCTATGAGCTGGGCGGCATGTACCGCGGCGAGAACCTGCAGATCGGCACCTACGACGGCAAGCCGCTGACCACCGAGATTTCCGGCAACGTCATCGACGTGTGCCCGGTGGGTGCGCTGACCAACAAGGTGTTCCAGTTCCGCGCCCGTCCGTGGGAGCTGATCGCGCGCGAGTCCGTCGGCTTCCATGATGCGATGGGTTCGAACGTGTTCTACCACTCGCGCCGGGGCCAGGTGCTGCGCACCGTGCCGCGCGAGAACGAGGCGGTCAACGAGTGCTGGCTGTCGGACCGCGACCGCTATTCGCACCAGGGCCTGTACGCCGACGACCGCGCGGTGAAGCCGCTGCAGAAGGTCAATGGCGAGTGGCGCGAAGTGTCGTGGGGCGAAGGCCTGGCGGCGGCTGCCGAGATCCTGCGCGCGAACCGCGGCGACAGCGTCGGCATGCTGGTGCATCCGGCCGTGTCGAACGAAGAGGGCGGCCTGCTGGCGAAGCTGGCCGGCGGCCTCGGCACCGGCAACCTGGACCACCGCATCAATACCCGCGACTTCTCCGACGGCGCCGTCGCCGAGCCGTTCGCACTGCCGCTGGCGGAGATCGAACAGGCCGATGTCATCGTGCTGTTCGGCACCAACCTGCGCCACGAGCTGCCGCTGCTGCACCAGCGCATCCGCAAGGCCGTCCGCACGGGCGCCAAGGTGCACGTGGTCAATCCGGTCGACTTCGACTTCGCCTTCGGCATCGCCGGCAAGCACATCGTTGCGCCGTCGAAGCTCGGTGACGCGCTGAACGATGCCGCGTTGCGCGACATCGCCAAGGCCGCGAACCGCGCCGTCGTGATCGTCGGCGGCATCGTCGAGAATCATCCGCAGGCGTCAACGCTACGCGCCGCTGCCGCGGCGTTCGCGGGCGCGACCGACGCGTCGCTGTGCCGCATTCCGCAAGGCGCGAACGCGGTCGGCCTGGCCCGTCATGGCGTGCTGCCGACCGGTCGCGACGTGGCCGGCATGTTCGCCGAGCCGCGCAGCGCCTACGTCATCTACGGCATTGAGCCTGGCCTGGACTTCGCCGATACGCCGGCCGCTTCGCGCGCGCTGGCCTCGGCCAAGGTCGTGGCCTTCAGCCACTTCGCCTGCAAGTCGACGCGCGACGTGGCCGACGTGATCCTGCCGATCGGCCTGCTGCCGGAAATCGAAGCGACGCTGACCAACCTGGATGGCAGGGACCAGCGCACGCAGGCGGCCGGCAAGCTGCCGGGTGAGGCGCGCGACGGCTGGAAGGTGCTGCGTGCCCTGGGTGGCGAGCTGCAGCTGGCCGGCTTCGAGTTCACCGACATCGCCGGTGCGCGCGAGGCCATCGGCGATACCAAGGCCGTCGCCGTCGCCAAGTCGGCCGCGCCTGCCGCCAATGGACATGGTCTGGAACTGGCGGTCACTGCGGCGATCTACCGCACCGACGGTACCGTCCGCCGCGCCGAAGCGCTGCAGGCGCACCCGCTGAACGTGGGCGACCGCATCGTGCTGAATCCTGCCGACGCGCAGGCCGCCGGCGTCGCCGAAGGCCAGATGGCGAAGGTCGGCAACGGTGTCGGCACGGCCGCGCTGCCGGTGGTGGTGGATGCCCGCGTCGCCGCGGGCGTCGCCTGGATCGAGAGCGGCTACGGTGCCACGGCACCGCTGGGCGCTGGACGCGTCACGGTGGTGAGCGCATGAACGAGATGTTGATCAACGCGGTCGGCCCCCTGCGCGAGTGGTTCTTCGGGCTGGGCGACATCGGCATGATCCTGTGGATCGTGCTTAAGATCCTGGCCATCGCCATGCCGGTGATCATCTCGGTCGCGTTCTACGTGGTGTGGGAGCGCAAGCTGATCGGCTGGATGCATGTGCGCCACGGACCGATGTACGTGGGCATGGGCATCTTCCAGGCCTTCGCCGATGTCTTCAAGCTGCTGTTCAAGGAAATCATCCAGCCCAGCAGCGCACAGAAGACGATGTACATCCTGGCGCCGCTGATCACGCTGGCGCCGGCCTTCGCGGCGTGGGCGGTGGTGCCGTTCGACTACCAGCTGGTGCTGTCGAACGCCAATGCCGGCCTGCTGTACCTGCTGGCGATGACCTCGCTGGGCGTGTACGGCATCATCATCGCCGGCTGGGCCTCCAACTCGAAGTACGCCTTCCTCGGCGCGATGCGCTCGGCCGCGCAGGTCGTCAGCTACGAAATCGCGATGGGCTTCGCCCTGGTCGGCGTGCTGATCGCCGCCGGCAGCCTCAACCTGACCGACATCGTGATGGCGCAGGCGGGCGACTCCGGCTTCTTCGAGTGGTTCTGGCTGCCGCTGTTCCCGCTGTTCATCGTGTACTGGGTGTCCGGCGTCGCCGAGACCAACCGCTCGCCGTTCGACGTGGTGGAAGGCGAATCGGAAATCGTCGCCGGCCACATGGTCGAGTATTCGGGCGCGGCGTTCGCGCTGTTCTTCCTGGCCGAATACGCCAACATGATCCTGGTCAGCTTCCTGGTGTCGCTGTTCTTCCTCGGCGGCTGGCTAAGCCCGCTGCAGGGCTGGATCACCGCCGACGTGTCGCCGTGGATCAACTGGATCTGGACCGGCGGCTGGCCGTGGCTGCTGTTGAAGGTGCTGTTCTTCGCCAGCGCCTACATCTGGTTCCGTGCCAGCTTCCCGCGCTACCGCTACGACCAGATCATGCGCCTGGGCTGGAAGGTGTTCATCCCGCTCACGATCTTCTGGATCGCGGTGACGGCAGTGATGGTGTTCTTCGGCGTGTTCGAGAAGGGTGTGTAAGACATGAGCAAGGTTGTGCACTACTTCAAGAGCCTGATGCTGCTGGAGCTGCTCCAGGGCCTGTGGCTGACGCTGAAGTACACCTTCAAGCCGAAGTACACGCTGATGTACCCGATGGAGAAGTTCCCGCAGTCGCCGCGCTTCCGTGGCCTGCACGCGCTGCGCCGCTACCCGAACGGCGAAGAGCGCTGCATCGCCTGCAAGCTGTGCGAGGCGGTCTGCCCGGCGCTGGCGATCACCATCGACTCGGCCCCGCGCGAGGACGGCACCCGCCGCACCACGCGCTACGACATCGACCTGTTCAAGTGCATCTACTGCGGCTTCTGCGAAGAGAGCTGCCCGGTGGACTCGATCGTGGAAACGCACGTGCTGGAGTACCACTTCGACAAGCGCGGGCAGAACATCGTCACCAAGCCGCAGCTGCTGGCGATCGGCGACCGGCTGGAAGCCGAGATCGCCGAGCGCCGCGCCGCCGACGCCGCCTTCCGCTGAGGTCCGAAGAATGGATTGGGTCCTAACCAGTTTCTACGCCTTCGCCACCGTCGCGGTCATCGCCGCCGGCGCGGTGATCAGCGTGCGCAACCCGGTGCATGCCGTGCTGTGCCTCATCCTGACGTTCTTCTCGGTGGCCTGCATCTGGCTGCTGGTGGGCGCGGAGTTCCTGGGCGTGGCGCTCATCCTCGTCTACGTGGGCGCGGTGATGGTGCTGTTCCTGTTCGTGGTGATGATGCTCGACATCGACGTCACCGCCATGCGCGAAGGCTGGGTCAAGTTCCTGCCGGTCGGCCTGCTGGTGGCCATCGTCATGCTGGCGCAGATGCTGGTGCTGATCGGCATCAAGGCGAAGATGGCGGTGCCGTTCCAGGACAACGCCGCGTCCGCCGCGGCGGACGTCTCCAACACGGCCTGGCTGGCGCGCACGCTGTTCACCGAGTTCCTGCTGCCGTTCGAGTTCGCCGCCGTCATCCTCACCGTCGCCGTCGTGGCCGCCGTGATGCTGACGCTGCGCAAGCGCACCGGCATCAAGACGCAAGACCCGGGCGAGCAGTCGCGGGTCAAGGCGCGCGACCGCATCCGCATGGTGTCGATGCCGGCCGAGAAGCTGGTGCGCGAGACGCCGGCCAGCGCGCCGGTGGAAGGGGAGGGCAAGGCATGATTTCCGTAGGCCACCTGCTGGCGCTCGGCGCCGTGCTGTTCTGCATCAGCCTGGCGGGCATCTTCCTCAACCGGAAGAACGTCATCGTGCTGCTGATGTCGATCGAACTGATGCTGCTGTCGGTGAACATCAACTTCGTCGCGTTCTCGCGCGAACTGGGCGATGCGGCCGGCCAGATCTTCGTCTTCTTCATCCTGACCGTGGCCGCGGCCGAGGCCGCCATCGGCCTGGCGATCCTGGTCACCCTGTTCCGCACCCGGCGCACGATCAACGTGGCCGACGTCGATACGCTCAAAGGCTGATGCACCGATGACCGGTATGGAAGTCCTCCTCTCCAAGAACGTGCTGCTGGCCATCGTGCTGGCGCCGCTGCTGGGCAGCATCATCGCCGGCCTGTTCGGCCGCTTTGTCGGTCGCGCCGGCGCCCACACGGCGACGATCCTGGGCGTGGCGACCAGCTGCGCGCTGTCGTGCTGGGTGCTGTACCAGCTGGTGGCCGTGGGTGCATCGCCGTTCAACGAGAACCTGTACACCTTCTTCGAAGTGGGCAGTATCAGCGGCCACGTCGGTTTCATGATCGACAAGCTGACGGCGATGATGATGGTCGTGGTGACCTTCGTGTCGCTGCTGGTCCACCTGTACACCATCGGCTACATGGCCGAGGATCCGGGTTACCAGCGCTTCTTCAGCTACATCTCGCTGTTCACCTTCAGCATGCTGATGCTGGTGATGAGCAACAACTTCCTGCAGCTGTTCTTCGGCTGGGAAGCGGTGGGCCTGGTCTCGTACCTGCTGATCGGTTTCTGGTTCAAGCGCCCCACGGCGATCTTCGCCAACATGAAGGCGTTCCTGGTCAACCGCGTGGGCGATTTCGGCTTCCTGCTCGGCATCGGCTGCGTGCTGCTGATGTTTGGCACGCTGGACTACGCCACCGTGTTCGCCAATGCCTCGCTGTTGGCGGGCAAGGCCATCCCGGTCTGGTCGGGCGCGGTCACCCTGTTCGGCAGCACCTTCCAGGTGCTCGACGAGCCGATGATCTGGTCGATGGCCACGTTGACCTGCATCTGCCTGTTCATCGGTGCGATGGGCAAGTCGGCGCAGGTGCCGCTGCACGTGTGGCTGCCGGACTCGATGGAAGGTCCCACGCCCATCTCGGCCCTGATCCACGCCGCGACCATGGTGACGGCCGGCATCTTCATGGTGGCGCGCATGTCGCCGCTGTTCGAGCTGTCGCAGACCGCGCTGGATTTCGTGCTGTTCATCGGCGCGACCACCGCGCTGTTCACCGGCCTGATCGGCATCGTGCAGAACGACATCAAGCGCGTGGTCGCGTACTCCACGCTGTCCCAGCTGGGCTACATGACAGTGGCGCTGGGCGTGTCGGCGTACTCGGCGGCCGTGTTCCACCTGATGACGCATGCGTTCTTCAAGGCGCTGCTGTTCCTGGCAGCCGGCTCGGTCATCATCGGCATGCACCACGAGCAGGACATGCGGAAGATGGGTGGCCTGCGCAAGTACATGCCGATCACCTGGATCACCAGCCTGATCGGCACGCTGGCGCTGGTCGGCACGCCGTTCTTCTCGGGCTTCTACTCGAAGGACACCATCATCGAGGCCGCCAAGCACCACCAGCACGTCGCGCACGAGGTGGGCAGGGAAGTTGGCGAGATGGGCGTGATGGCGGCGCAGAACATCCAGGGGCCGAGCGAGTGGATCGCCACCTACGGTTACTGGGCGGTGTTGCTCGGCGTATTCGTCACCAGTTTCTACAGCTTCCGCCTGTTGTACCTGACGTTCCACGGCAAGGAGCGCTTCCGCGACGCCCATGCCGACGATCATGGTCACGGCCATGACGCGCACCATGATGCGGCGCATGACGACCACGGGCATCACGGCGCGCATGTGCCGCACGAGTCGCCGTGGGTGGTGACGGTGCCGCTGGTGCTGCTCGCCATACCATCGATCTTCATCGGCTTCTTCACCATCGGCCCGATGCTGTTCGGTACGGACTGGAGGGGACACCACGAGGCGACGCCGTTCTTCCTGGGCGCGATCGATTTCCTGCGTGTCGACCCGAGTGTGGCGCTGTCGCCTCGCGATACCGTGATGGCGTTGAAGGAGGAGTTCTGGCACGGGCCGGTCGGCTATGCGATCCACGGCATGCAGATGCCGCCGTTCTGGCTGGCGCTGGGCGGTTTCCTGCTGGCCACGTTCCTGTATCTGTTCAAGCCGGAGCTGCCGGGCAAGATGCGTCGCAGCACCGTCGGCGCCTTCCTGACCAACATCCTGGACAAGAAGTACTGGGCCGACCATCTGTGGATCAACGGGTTTGCCGGCGGCGGCGTAAAGCTGGGCAAGGCCTCGCGCGCCTTCGACACGTACGTGATCGACGGCGCGGCGGTGAACGGCACGGCGAAGCTGGTCGACCTGGGCGCGCAGCTGCTGCGCAAGACCCAGTCCGGTTACCTGTACCACTACGCGTTCGCGATGATCGTCGGCCTGATCCTGCTGCTGGGCGTCGTCATCAAGTTTTGGCAGTAGCGACCTGACGCCGCCCCGTGCGGAGCGTCCTGGCGAAGAACTCAACGGATAACACAACGTGTCGAACTGGCCCCTGCTTAGTGTTCTGATCTGGCTGCCCATCCTGGGTGGCGCGCTGGTGCTCGCCGTGGGCAACGCCCGCGCCGACGCGGCCCGCTGGCTGGGCCTGGCGGTCGCCGTGCTGACGTTCGTCTTCAGCATCGGCCTGCTGACCGGCTTCGACTACGCGAATCCGGGTCTCCAGTTCGTCGAAACCCGCGCCTGGATCCCGAGCTTCGACATCCACTACAACCTGGGCGCGGACGGCATCGCGGTGGCGCTGCTGCTGCTCAACACGCTGATCACCGTGCTGACGCTGGCCGGCGCGTGGGGTTCGGTGAACAAGCGCGTGGCGCAGTACGTGGCCGCGTTCCTGATCCTGGAAGGCCTGACCAACGGCATCTTCGCCGCCAGCGATGCGGTGCTGTTCTACGTGTTCTTCGAGGCGATGCTGATCCCGATGTTCCTGATCATCGGTGTCTGGGGCGGTCCGCGTCGCATCTATGCCTCGCTGAAGTTCTTCCTGTACACGTTCCTCGGCTCGGTGCTGATGCTGGTCGGCCTGGTGTACCTGTACATCAAGGGCGGCAGCTTCCAGCTGGCCGACCTGTACACGCTGCCGTTGAACGCCAAGGAACAGACCTGGCTGTTCTTCGCGTTCCTGATCGCCTTCGCGGTCAAGATCCCGATGTTCCCGGTGCACACCTGGCTGCCGGATGCGCACGTCGAGGCGCCGACCGCTGGCTCGGTGATCCTGGCCGCGATCGCGTTGAAGATCGGCGGCTACGGCCTGCTGCGCTTCAGCCTGCCGATCGTGCCGGACGCCGGCCACGAGTGGGCCATGTTCGTCATCGTGCTGTCGCTGATCGCCGTGGTCTACGTGGGCCTGGTGGCGCTGGTGCAGGACGACATGAAGAAGCTGATCGCCTATTCGTCGGTCTCGCACATGGGCTTCGTCACGCTGGGCATCTTCATCGCCTTCAGCCTGGTGCGTGATTACGGCAACCTGGATGGTGCGCGCCTCGGCCTGCAGGGCGCGATGGTGCAGATGATCAGCCACGGCTTCATCTCGGGCGCGATGTTCACCTGCGTCGGCGTGCTCTACGACCGCATGCACACCCGCATGATCAAGGACTACGGCGGCGTCATCAACACGATGCCGTGGTTCGGCGCCTTCTTCATCCTGTTCGGCATGGCCAACTCCGGCCTGCCGGGCACCAGCGGTTTCGTCGGCGAGTTCATGGTCATCCTGGCCAGTTTCCAGCAGCATCCGCTGATCGCCTTCTTCGCCGCGACCACGCTGGTGATCGGCGCGGCCTACACGCTGTGGCTGGTCAAGCGCGTGATCCTCGGCGACGTGGCCAACGCGCACGTGGCCGAGCTGCAGGACGTGTCCTTGCGCGAAGCGGTGGTGCTCGGCGGCTTCGCCGTGTGCGTGCTGGCGCTGGGCGTGTATCCCAAGCCGCTGACCGACCTGATGGAACCGTCGATCGCGCAACTGGCGATGCAGCTCGCCAACAGCAAGCTGTAAGGAAGAACCATGACGACGCCGATGCCCATCTCCGCCGCCGACCTGCAGCCGCTGCTGCCCGAACTGACCCTGATCGGGGGCGCGTTCGCGCTGCTGATGCTGGACCTGTTCCTCGACAATTCCCGCCGCTTCATCACCCACGGCATCGCGCTGGTCGTCATGGCCGCCGTCGTGTGGATGCTGGCAACGGGCGTGGGCGGGCAGGGCGCCGTGTTCAGCGGCATGTTCGTGCGCGACACGCTGGCCGATGTCAGCAAGGTCGTGATCGTCGCGGTCAGCGCGCTGTCGCTGGTCTACGGCTGGCCGTACCTGCGCGAGCGCAACCTGTATCCGGGCGAGGCGCCGGTGCTGGTCATGTTCGCCACCGCCGGCATGATGATGATGGTGTCGGCCGGCAGCCTGGTGATGGTCTACCTGGGCCTGGAACTGCTGGCGCTGTGCTCGTACGCGCTGGTCGCGCTGAACCGCGACGATGGGCTGGCGACCGAGGCGGCGATGAAGTACATCGTGCTTGGCTCGCTCGCGTCGGGCCTGCTGCTCTACGGCATGTCGCTGGTGTACGGCGCGACCGGCTCGCTGCACCTGCCGGCGATCTTCGATGCCGCCGGTGCGGCACTGGGCGGCAGCAGCGATGCCCGCATGCTGCTGCTGACGGGCGTGGTGTTCATGGTGGCAGGCGTCGCCTTCAAGCTGGGTGCGGCGCCGTTCCACATGTGGCTGCCGGACGTCTACCACGGCGCCCCGACGCCCGTGACGCTGTTCATCAGTGCGGCACCGAAACTGGCTGCCTTCGGCATGGCGTTCCGTCTGCTGCAGGACGGCCTGGGCCCGGCCGCGGCGCAATGGCAGTGGCTGCTGGCCGGCCTGGCTGCCGCGTCGCTGGTGATCGGAAACGTCATCGCCATCGCCCAGACCAACCTCAAGCGCATGCTGGCGTACTCGACCGTCTCGCATGTCGGCTTCCTGCTGGTCGGCTTCGCCGGCGGCGGTGAAGTGGGCTACTCGGCGGCGCTGTTCTATGCGATCAGTTACGCGATCATGTCCGCGGCAGCGTTCGGCGCGATCATTGTGCTGTCGCGGCAGGGGTTCGAAGCCGACAGGATCGACGACTTCAAGGGCCTGAACGCGCGCAATCCCTGGCAGGCCGGCCTGGTGCTGTGCGTGATGGCGTCGCTGGCCGGTGTGCCGCCGTTCCTGGGCTTCTGGGCCAAGCTGGTCGTGCTGGGCGCGGCGGTCAATGGCGGTTTCCTGTGGCTGGCCATCGTCGGCGTGCTGTGCGCGGTGATTGGCGCGTTCTACTACCTGCGCGTCATCAAGGTGATGTACTTCGACGAGCCGGTGGGCGAAGTCCCGCCGCCGCGCGCCGACCGCGTGGTGCCGATGGTGTTCGGCGTCAATGCGCTGGCCCTGCTGGCGCTGGGCATCGCCTGGAACCCGATCATGGCGTGGTGCAAGCTCGCTTTCGCGGGCTGAGGGCTGGATCAGTCCCGGATGTTCCGTCGGCGAGGGACCGCCGGCACGCGTGATGAACGCGATGTTTCAAGTTGGTGCATGACAAGGCTTGCAATGCACCGGCGTATTCATCATAATTTCGCTTCTGCTGCGGGGTGGAGCAGTCTGGCAGCTCGTCGGGCTCATAACCCGAAGGTCGCAGGTTCAAATCCTGCCCCCGCTACCATGTTTATCCGAGGTCGCCGATACCGGCGACCGACGAAAAGCCTGGGCACGCAACGACGCATGTTCCCGTCGTTGCACCGACATCCAGCGTATCGGACAAGGGGCCCATCGGGCCCCTTGTTTGTTTCAGCGACATGCAGAACCACGAACCATCGGCAGCGAATCCGTGAGCGACAAGGCCAACGACATCGCCAACCTGCTGGCACCCACCGTCCAGGCACTGGGCGTTGAGTTGCTCGGCATCGAATACCTGCCGGCACCCGGCGGCGCGACCGTGCGCCTGTACATCGACGTGCGGGAGGCCGAGCGCGCCACGCGCCACGTCAACATCGAAGACTGCGAAGCAGTCAGCCGTGAAGTGTCGGCGCAGTTGGACGTCGAGGACCCGATCTCCGGCAATTACACGCTGGAAGTGTCCTCGCCGGGCGTGGACCGCCCGCTGTTCCAACTGGCGCACTACGCGCGCTTCGTCGGCGAGTCGGCCAAGGTCGTGCTGAAGCTGCCGCAGGACCGTCGTCGCCGCCTGCAGGGCACGATCAGCCGTATCGAAGGCGACAACATCGTCTTCACCGTGGACGACGCCGAGATGACGGTGGCGTTCGACAATATCGACAAGGGACGACTGGTCCCGGACTGGGCCGCCCTCGGCCTGGCGCCAGAGAAACCCGGTGGTGGCCGCAAGGCCGGCGCCAAGAAGGCAGCGGACGCCAAGCGCACCCCTGCCAAACAAGCCAAGAAAAAACCCAACCAACCGGCGGCCCGCAAGCCGCGCGCGGAGTGATCGAATGAGTAAGGAACTGTTGCTGGTCGTGGATGCGGTGGCCAACGAGAAGGGCGTGCCGCGCGAAGTCATCTTCGATGCCATCGAAGCCGCCCTGGCGTCCGCCGCCAAGAAGCGCTACCTGGACCAGGACGTGCAGGTGCGCGTCACCATCGACCACAAGGATGGCAGCTACGAGACGTTCCGCCGCTGGGAAGTGGTGGCCGACGACGTGGTGATGGAGTCGCCCGACCGCCAGATCCGCCTGATGGATGCCGAGGACGAAGCGGAAGGCGCCGAAGTGGGCGACTGGATCGAAGAGAAGATCGAGAACCCCGATTTCGGCCGCATTGCCGCGCAGGCCGCCAAGCAGGTCATCGTGCAGCGCGTCCGCGAGGCCGAGCGCGCGCAGGTGGTCGACGCCTGGAAGGACCGCGTGGGCGAACTGGTCACCGGCGTGGTCAAGCGTGCCGAGCGCGGCAACATCTACGTGGACCTGGGCGGCAACGCCGAGGCCTTCATCCCGAAGGACAAGGGCATTCCGCGCGACGTGCTGCGCGCCGGCGACCGCGTCCGCGGCTATCTGTTCGACGTGCGCTACGAACCGCGTGGCCCGCAGCTGTTCATCAGCCGCGCCGCCCCGGAATTCATGATCGAGCTGTTCAAGCTGGAAGTGCCGGAAGTGGGCCAGGGCCTGGTCGAGATCAAGGCCTGCGCACGCGATCCGGGCGACCGCGCCAAGATCGCGGTGCTGGCGCACGACACCCGCACCGACCCCATCGGCGCCTGCATCGGCATGCGCGGTTCGCGCGTGCAGGCCGTGAGCAACGAGCTCAACGGCGAGCGCGTGGACATCGTGCTGTGGAACGACAACCCGGCCACCTTCGTCATCAACGCGATGGCGCCGGCGGAAGTGCAGTCGATCATCGTCGATGAAGAGAAGCACTCCATGGACCTGGCCGTGGCGGAAGACCGCCTGGCGCAGGCGATCGGCAAGGGCGGCCAGAACGTGCGCCTGGCCAGCCGCCTGACCGGCTGGCAGCTCAACGTCATGACCGCCGACCAGGTGCAGGCCAAGAGCGAGGCCGAACAGGCCGTCGCCCGCCAGCTGTTCATGGACAAGCTGGAAGTGGACGAGGAAATCGCTGCCATCCTGGTCGCCGAGGGCTTCAGCACGGTCGAGGAAATCGCCTATGTCCCGGTCGGCGAACTGCTGGCCGTCGAGGGCTTCGACGAGGACATCGTCGAGGAGCTGCGCTCGCGCGCCCGCGACGCCCTGCTGAACGAGGCGCTGGCCGAGGAAGAGGGCCTGGAAGACGACCACCCGGCCGAGGACCTGCTGGCGCTGGAAGGCATGGACGAGGAAACCGCGTTCGCGCTGGCCTCGCACGGCGTCCGCACCAGCGAGGACCTGTCCGACCTGGCCGCCGACGAAGTGGTCGAGTTCGGCATCGAGGGCCTGGACGAGGGTCGTGCCGCGGCGCTGATCCTGGCCGCCCGCGCCGAGGAGATCGCTCGTCTGGAACGCGGCGCATGAGCCGTCCATGAACACCGCCCTGGTGTCCGCAGGGCTTAGAATTCCCCCCTTCCAACAGGGTTGCCCCTCCACCGCCGGGGGGGCGAAACACAAAACCTAGGATCCGAATGTCGCAGCAAACCACCATCCGCAAGCTCGCTGAACTGGTCAACACGCCGGTCGAGAAACTCCTGGAGCAACTGTCCGAAGCCGGCATGAGCTTCAGCGGTCCCGACCAGGTCGTGACCAGCATGGAAAAAGTGAAGCTGCTCGGCTTCCTCAAGCGCTCGCACGGCAAGAGCGATGCCGCGACGGATGAGGCTGCGCCCAAGAAGATCACGCTGAACCGTCGCAAGGTGCAGGAAGTCACCGTCGCGGCCGGCCGCAGCAAGACCACGGTGAACGTGGAAGTGCGCCAGAAGCGCACCTACACCAAGCCGACCGACGCAGAGTCGGTCGCCACCAACTGGCAGAACGAAGCCGATCCCGAGCGCGCCGAGATCCTGCGCAAGCTGGAGGAATCCCGCCAGCGCAACCTCGACGAACAGCAGCGCCTGGCGCAGGAAGACGCCAAGCGCGCCGAAGAGCTCGAGCGTCGCCGCCAGGAAGAAGCCGCCGCCCGCGCCGAGGCCGAAGCTGCGCGCGCGCAGGCCGATGCCGAAGCCGCCGCGCTCGCCGCCGGTGCCGTCGCCGTCGATGGCGACGAGACCGCGCGTCCGGCCAAGCCGGCCACGCAGGGCCACCACGTGCCCAAGCTGGTCGTGCGCAAGGATCCGCCGCGCACCGACGACCGCAACAATGCCGCCGCGGCCAAGCACAAGACCCGCGGCTCGCACGCGATGGTCGCCGGCGTCGAGGACGACGACAACACCAGCCGCTTCGCCGGCCAGCTGCACCTTTCCGCGGCCGATCGCGCCCGTCGCGGCGCGTCGCGTGGCAAGCCGAAGCCGCCGCGCCGCCATGAGCAGAGCCGCGGTGGCGGCGGTGCGCACGGTTTCGAACGCCCGACCGCGCCGATCGTGCGCGAAGTGGCGATCGGCGAGACCATCACCGTGGCCGACCTGGCGCAGAAGCTCGCGCTGAAGGGCGGCGACGTGGTGAAGGCGCTGTTCAAGATGGGCGTGATGGCCACCATCACCCAGACCATCGACCACGACACCGCCGCGCTGATCACCGAAGAGCTCGGCCACAAGGCCGTGCGCGCCGACGCCAACGACGTCGAGAACGAACTGCTGGCGCATTCGGAGGAGCAGCAGGGCGACAAGGTCGCGCGTCCGCCCGTCGTCACCATCATGGGCCACGTCGACCACGGCAAGACCTCGCTGCTGGACTACATCCGCCGCACCAAGATCGCCAGCGGCGAAGCCGGCGGCATCACCCAGCACATCGGCGCGTACCACGTGGAAACGCCGAAGGGCGTCATCAGCTTCCTCGATACCCCGGGCCACGCCGCGTTCACCGCGATGCGTGCCCGTGGCGCCAAGCTGACCGACATCGTGGTGCTGGTCGTGGCCGCGGACGACGGCGTCATGCCGCAGACGCGCGAAGCCATCCAGCATGCGAAGGCGGCCAAGGTGCCGCTGATCGTGGCGGTGAACAAGATCGACAAGTCCGACGCCGACCCGCTGCGCGTGAAGAACGAGCTGCTGGCCGAGGAAGTGGTCGCCGAAGACTTCGGCGGCGACACCCAGATGGTCGAGATCTCGGCCAAGACGGGCCAGGGCGTGGACAACCTGCTGGACGCCATCTCCATCCAGGCCGAACTGCTGGAACTGAAGGCCGTGGAAGATGGTCGTGCCAGCGGCGTGGTCATCGAATCCTCGCTGGACAAGGGCCGCGGCCCGGTCGCGACGGTGCTGGTGCAGCAGGGCACCCTGAAGAAGGGCGATTACCTGGTCTGCGGCATCCAGTACGGCCGCGTGCGGGCGCTGTTCGACGAGACCGGCAACCAGCCGCCGTCGGCCGGCCCGTCCATTCCCGTGCAGGTCCTGGGCCTGTCCGGCGTACCGGAAGCGGGCGACGACTTCGTCGTGGTCGCGGACGAGCGGCTGGCCAAGGACGTGGCGCAGCAGCGCGACGCCAAGCGCCGCGAGTCGCGCCTGGTGCAGTCCGCCGGCAGCCGCATGGAAGACATCATGGCGCAGCTGGGCAAGGGCGAAGGCCAGCTCAGCCTCAACCTGATCGTCAAGGCCGACGTGCAGGGTTCTGTCGAAGCGCTGCGCCATTCGCTGGTCGCGCTGTCCAACGAATCGATCCGCATCAACATCATCAGCTCCGGCGTGGGCGGCATCACCGAGTCCGATGCCAACTCCGCGGTCACCTCCAAGGCCACCGTCATCGGCTTCAACGTGCGTGCCGACGCCTCCGCGCGTCGCATCATCGAAGCCAACGGCGTGGACCTGCGCTACTTCTCGATCATCTACGACGTGATCGACCAGGTGAAGCAGGTGGCCTCCGGCCTGCTGGGCGTGGAGATCCGCGAAGAGATCATCGGCATCGCCGAAGTGCGCGACGTGTTCCGCAGCTCCAAGTTCGGCGCGGTCGCGGGCTGCATGGTGGTCGAAGGCACGGTCAAGCGGAACAAGCCGATCCGCGTGCTGCGCGCGAGCACCGTGGTGTTCGAGGGCGAACTGGAGTCGCTGCGCCGCTTCAAGGAGAACGTCGACGAAGTGCGCAACGGCACCGAGTGCGGCATCGGCGTGAAGGCGTACAACGACGTGCAGCCGGGCGACCAGATCGAGTGCTTCGAGCGCATCGAAGTCCAGCGAACCCTGTAAGGGTTCGCATGATTCGGGAGTGGTGATTCGTGATTCGCAGCAGCGGATCACGAGTCCTCCCAGTCCCGGCCCCGTTTTCTACGAACCACGAATAGCGAATCACCCATCACGTGCCCACCAAGTCGTTCCATCGCACCGACCGCGTTTCCGCCCAGCTCCGTCGCGAGTTGGGCACGCTGGTGCACGAGGCCGTGCGCGAGCACGGCCTGCCGTCGGTCAGCGTGTCCGACGTGGAAGTCACCCGCGACATGGCGCATGCGAAGGTGTTCGTCACCGCGCTGATGCAGGAACGTTCCGCCGAGGCGGTGAAGGGCCTGAAGGAACTGGCCTGGGGCCTGCGCATGGAACTGGCGCGCCGCGTGAAGATGCGCCACGTTCCCGAACTGCATTTCCATTACGACGACTCCGTCGACCGTGGCGAGCGCATCGAAACCCTGCTGCGCGACAACCCGCCGGTCCCCGGGTCCGACGACGAAACCTGATACGTCATGCCGTAGAGCGGAGCTTGCTCCGCTGCTCTCCGCTCCGGTGCCCGGATGCCTACTTCGCAAGCAGTCGAGCAAGCTCGACGCTACGATGCGGCGACCCCCCGCCACGCCAACTGACCTGGACTGTGTATGGCAGGACGCATCCAATTCCGCCCGCTGCACGGCCTGCTGCTGCTGGACAAGCCGCAGGGCATGAGCTCCAACGGCGCCCTGCAGGTCGCACGTCGCCTGTTCCGCGCAGAGAAGGGCGGGCATACCGGCAGCCTCGATCCGCTCGCCACCGGCCTGCTGCCGCTGTGCTTCGGCGAGGCCACCAAGATCGCCGGCCTGCTGCTGGGCTCGCGCAAGGCCTACGACACGGTTGCCGTGCTGGGCACCACCACCGATACCGACGACGCCGACGGCGCGCCGCTGCGTGAGCGGCCTGTGCCGTCGCTGGACGTCGCCACGGTCGAGGCTGCGCTGGCGCCGCTGACAGGCCGCATCCGCCAGCGGGCGCCGATCTACTCGGCCCTGAAGCAGGGTGGGGAACCGCTCTACACCAAGGCTCGCCGCGGCGACGTCATCGAGGCGCCCGAGCGCGAGGTCGAGGTCCACGGCATCGAGATCCTGGAGATCGCCTCCGACCGCCTGTCGTTGCGGGTGGAATGCGGGTCCGGCACCTATGTGCGCAGCCTGGTCCGCGACCTCGGCGAAGCGCTGGGATGCGGCGCCCACGTGGGGGCACTGCGGCGGCTCTGGGTCGACCCGTTCAGGCAGCCCCGCATGTACACCCTGGAAGCGCTGCAGGCGATCGCTGAACAAGGCGGCGAGGCGGCCCTCGACGCCTGCCTGCTGCCCGTCGAGGCCGGCCTGATGGGCTTCCCGCGTGTCGACGTCGATGCCGCCGGCGGGCGCCGGCTGGCGCAGGGCCAGCGGCTGCGTGGCTACCCCCCCAGCGATGGTCCGGTGGCCATCCATGGGCCGGAAGACCGTGTCCTGGGGCTGGGCACGGTCGATGCCGACGGCACGCTGTCGCCGCAGCGACTGTTCGCATGGGCGGTCGCCGGCACTGCCACCAGGGCCGGGCAGGATCAATAAAACCTTGTTTCACAAGGCCCCCGGGGCTACACTACGCCGCCGGTTTTCACCGGTGATTTACATTTCCCAGCTTCATCAACGGCGAGCCAGGCGGTGCGCGCGGAGGACAGCCCGCGTTCCTGCAGGCCACGCATCCAACAGAGAGAAACCATGTCCGTCGATACCCAGAAAGTGATTGCCGACAACGCCCGTGGCGCCAACGACACAGGCTCCCCGGAAGTGCAGGTCGCCCTGCTGACCGCCCGCATCGAGCACCTGAGCGGCCACTTCAAGACCCACAAGAAGGATCACCACAGCCGTCGTGGTCTGCTGCAGCTGGTCAACCGCCGCCGCAGCCTGCTTGATTACCTCAAGAAGAAAGACAACGAGCGCTACAAGACCCTGATCGAAAAGCTCGGTCTGCGTCGCTGATATACCCCCGACCGCGGCGCAGAGATGCGCCGCGGTTTGCATTTCAGGGAACGGAATGCGCTGCATCCGCTGGCCGCATCGGGCCCGCCCCACACAGCATCACCGGCCGGACGCATCCGGCCAGCCACACGCGACAAGGGTCGCGTGAGGTCCAACCCGCACAAGGCATCCCAAGGAAACCCCCGTGGCAAAAATCACCAAAACCTTCCAGTACGGCAAGCACCAGGTCACCCTGGAAACCGGCGAAATCGCCCGTCAGGCCGGCGGCGCCGTCGTCGTCAAGTTCGACGACACCGTACTGCTGGTCACCGCCGTGGCGGCGAAGTCGGCCCGCGAAGGCCAGGACTTCTTCCCGCTGACGGTCGACTACCAGGAGAAGTTCTACGCCGGCGGCCGCATCCCCGGTGGCTTCTTCAAGCGCGAAGGTCGCGCGACCGAGAAGGAGACGCTGATCTCCCGCCTGATCGATCGCCCGCTGCGTCCGCTGTTCCCGGAAGAATTCCGCAATGAAGTGCAGGTCATCGCCACGGTGATGTCGCTGAACCCGGAAATCGACGGCGACATCCCGGCGCTGATCGGCGCCTCCGCCGCCGTCGCCCTGACCGGTGCGCCGTTCAACGGCCCGATCGGTGCCGCCAAGGTCGGCTACATCAACGGCGAGTACGTGTTGAATCCGACCGTCAGCGAACTGAAGGACTCCAAGCTGGAGCTCGTCGTCGCCGGTACCTCGAATGCCGTGCTGATGGTCGAATCCGAAGCCGCCGAGCTGTCGGAAGACGTGATGCTGGGTGCGGTGATGTTCGGCCATCGCGAAATGCAGAAGGTCATCCACATCATCAACGAGCTGGTCGTCGAAGCCGGCACCAAGAACTGGGACTGGTCCGCCCCGGCCAAGAACGAAGCGCTGGTCTCCGCGCTGAAGGAAGCCGTGGGCACGCAGCTCGACGGCGCCTTCCAGGTGCGCGACAAGCTGCAGCGCCGCGACGCCATCTCGGCGATCAAGAAGGACGTGCTGGCGCAGCTGGCCGGCCGTGCGGAATCGGAAGGCTGGGCCACCGGCGCGCTGTCGAAGGAATTCGGCGAGCTGGAATACCAGACCATGCGCGGTTCCGTGCTGGCCACCAAGGTCCGCATCGACGGCCGTGCGCTGGACACCGTCCGCCCGATCTCCTCGAAGGTCAGCGTGCTGCCGCGCGTACACGGCTCCTCGCTGTTCACCCGTGGTGAGACGCAGGCGATCGTCGCCGTCACCCTCGGCACCGCCCGCGACGGCCAGGTGATCGACGCCGTTGGCGGCGAGTGGAAGGACCACTTCCTGTTCCATTACAACTTCCCCCCGTTCTCGGTGGGCGAAGCCGGCCGCATGATGGGCCCGAAGCGTCGCGAGATCGGCCACGGCCGCCTCGCCAAGCGCGGCGTGCTCGCCGTGATGCCGACGATGGAAGAATTCCCGTACACCATCCGCGTGGTCTCCGAAATCACCGAGTCGAATGGTTCGTCCTCCATGGCCTCCGTCTGCGGCAGCTCGCTGGCGCTGATGGATGCCGGCGTGCCGATCAAGGCGCCGGTGGCCGGCATCGCGATGGGCCTGGTGAAGGAAGGCAACGACTTCGTCGTGCTGAGCGACATCCTGGGTGACGAAGACCACCTGGGCGACATGGACTTCAAGGTGGCCGGTACCGCCAACGGCGTGTCCGCGCTGCAGATGGACATCAAGATCGAAGGCATCACCGAAGAGATCATGAAGCAGGCGCTGACGCAGGCGAAGGCCGGCCGACTGCACATCCTGGGCGAGATGGCCCATGCGATGACCGCACCGCGCCAGGAGCTGAGCGAGTTCGCGCCGCGCCTGATCACCATCAAGATCCACCCCGACAAGATCCGTGAAGTGATCGGCAAGGGCGGTTCGGTGATCCAGGCGATCACCAAGGAAACCGGCACGCAGATCGACATCCAGGACGACGGCACCATCACCATCGCGTCGGTGAACGGCGCCGCCGGCCAGGCCGCCAAGGCCCGCATCGAGCAGATCACGTCCGACGTCGAGCCGGGCCGCATCTACGAAGGCAAGGTCGCCAAGATCATGGACTTCGGTGCGTTCGTCACCATCCTGCCGGGCAAGGACGGCCTGGTGCACGTGTCGCAGATCTCCAACGACCGCGTCGAGAAGGTCAGCGACGCACTGAAGGAAGGAGACGTGGTCAAGGTCAAGGTGCTTGAAGTCGACAAGCAGGGCCGCATCCGCCTGTCGATCAAGGCCGTGGAAGAAGGCGAGGGCGTGTCGGCCGAGTAAGCCGCACGACATCGCGACGTGTTACGGAAAAGCGGGCTTCGGCCCGCTTTTTCTTTTGCGGCACTTGGTGACGCATTGCGTCTGATCGCGTCCGCACGCGTCCGTTCTACCTGCGACGGCGACGCGTCGCGGCATCTGTCCGTGGCGTGGCCGCGCGCGCCGGTTTTCCGACATGGGCGGCAGAAAGCCCGCGCACACCGCCGGCGCATTGCGTGACTGCCACGGGATCCGATGATGGCGATGCGGGAGGCATCGCTGCGCCTCCAGCCTTTGGTGGACGCCTTTCCGGCGCGCCGCATGCGATGTCTCCCACGCCTGCGGGAGAAGCTTCTCCTTGGTGGCACCGGACTTGCATCGCGTCATGCGCCTGATCGATTCCGCGAAATTCATATTTCAGTTTTCGGTCTCATCGCCGATAATGGAACACGAGAAGGCAGGAGACGTGCGGCGGACTGCGCCGCGTCGCTCCAGCGAGGCAGACGTCCGCGCCGGCAAGTAGTGGATTCCTTCGGGGGAATGCGCCGGCGGACGTAGGTCATGGGGATTCGTCCGGCGGTCTGCGGGCGATGGCAACGAACGGGTTTTCGGGAACCCTGGGGACATCGATGGATTCGACAACAGGCGCGCTTTCGCGCGCCATGGCCGGCTTTTTGCGCGCGGCGAACACCCTTCATGCCGTCGATGGACGATGGCGGCTCGTTCCGATGCTGTTGCTGGCGCTGCTGCCTGCGCTGGCCTGGGCGTCCGGCGTCGACGCCGATCCCTACAAAGACTTGCCGGTGCGCAAGCCTGGCCTGTGGGAAGTGACGCTACAGGCCCACGCTCCTTCGGGTGCTGGCGGCCGCGTGCAACCTGCGATGACCGTCCTGCATTGCACCGATGCGAACGCAGAGCGCGTCGTCCCCCTGTTCCTGCTTCCCGCGCGGGAAGGATGCGAGCGGATCACCGTGAGCAAGAACGCCGCACGCGGCGGCCACGATGTCGGCACTGTCTGCCGGTCGCATGGCCAGCGCGTCGATATGCGACTGACGCTGCGTGGCGACATGCAAACGCGCTACAGCGGCACCTACCGCATCCAGCAGCCGGGTTCTCCGTCGAACAACACGGACCACGTCCCATTCGAGGGGCGTTGGCTCGGCCGCTGCAAGGCCGGCCAGCGCGCCGGCGACATGGTGCTGCCGAACGGCATCACGGTGAATCCGGTCGACGACGCGCGCCGCGCAAGCGGGCACGCGCATTGAGCGGCCTCAGCGCCGTGGACGGGCCGCGCAATGCACTGCGCCGTCCGAGCCGCCATCCGGGCGTGACGCCATGCCCACCACTTCATGCACAAGCCGCGCGGGTTTCGCACGCGTCGCTTTCTAACCTTTTTGCCTTCAGGACGGGACGGATCATGCAGATTGCCGCGGTACTACGGGGACGACGGATCGGGAAGACCGATCGACGGAAAGGCAGGAGCGGCGTCTTCGCTGCGTTCGCTTTGATGGCGCTGCTGGCGTTGTTCGCCCCGACGGTGCATGCGCAGATCAAGAACGGTGGATTCGAGGCGCAGAACTTCTCCGAGTGGAAGCTGGAGCGCTACACCCGATCGAGCAGCGCGCTGACGACCGTGCCGCCGACCAACAGCAGCCAGCTGACGCTGGGTGCCGTGCAAGAGACCATTGCCAGTACCAATACAGTCAATACTGCGTTTGGCGGCAACGTCCGCATCCTCACCACCGCAGGCACTGCGGCCAACACAGGCGTCGATGGTGTCCGTTATCCGTTCTCCGGCACGGCATCCTCCCAGCTCGGTGGCAACGGCGCCCGTGCCGCCTACTCGATGGAGCAGGAAGCGACCATGGTGTTGAGCGACGTCGACCCGGTCGACGGCAAGGTCCATCTGCGCTTCGCGATGGCCCCCGTTCTCAACAATCCCAACCATACCGCTGGCCAGCAGCCGTTCTTTTTCGTCGAAGTCATCAATCTGACGAAGGGCAACACCCAGCTCTTCCACACCTTCAACTATTCCAACCAGTCGGGCATTCCCTGGCAGTCGTTCGGCAACTACCAGTTCACCAACTGGCAGGGTTTCGATATCTCGCCCGGCAATGGCCGGCTCGACGTGGGTGACCAGATTCGGCTGAAAGTCTATGTGGCCAACTGTTCTGCTGGCGCCGCCGATCACACCGCCCAGGTCTACATGGACGTGTTCGGTTCCAAGATGCCGGGTCTCAGTGTCGCTGCCATCGGTCCATCCACCACCAAGCCCGGCGAGCAGGTCACGTACAACTACCACTACGTCAACAACTCCGGCGTCTACGCGTTGGGTTCGACGGTCCGACTCGCTGCGCCGTTCACCGAGAACGGTCTGCCGCTGACGTTCGTGCCTGGCAGCTGGCCGGCGACGTGCACCGGTCCGTTCACCGGCACGGCACCGCGTGGCAACTACATCGACTGTCCCGTGGGCGACCTCGTGGCGGGCGCCGGTGGCAGCTTCCCGGTGACGTTCACCGTGCCCGCCGGCGCGGCCACGACCGGTCCGAACAACGTCATCAACAACGGCGATTACGACGTTCGCGCGAACACGGTAAGTCCCTTCATCGGCCCGCTCGTCAAGACGACCATCTCGCCTGCGACGACGACCCTGATCGACCTGGGCGTCAGCGTCAGCAATGGCAGCGTGCCGTCCTATCTGGTGGGCGGCGCGGTGGCCTATACGGTCACGGTGACCAACAACGGGCCGGTCGATGCCACTGGCGCGACCATCGCCCAGACCTTGAACGGCACGAGCGGCACGGCGAGCTGGAGTTGCGCGCCGGCCCCGGGGAGCACGGCGACCTGCGGCGCGACCGGCAGCGGTTCCGGCCCCATCTCCACCGCGACGGCCAACCTGCCGGTCGGCCAGTCGCTGGTCTATACCGTCAGCGGCATCACGGCCACGGCGGCGGGTACGCCGGTCGTGACGGTGGTCAGCGTCACGCCGCCCGCCGGCATGTCCGACAGCGTCTCGGCCAACAACACCGACGGCGTCAGCACACCGGTCAGCGCGGCGCAGCACCTGCTCACCGCCAACACGATCGGCGCGGGCTCCGGGCGCCTGAACGCCATTCCCGCGATCTATGCGTGTCCGTCCGGCGGCGCAAGGTCGGCCTGCAGTTCGGAGAATCTGGGTGAAGGCCAGGAGGCCTACCTGACCGCGGTGGCCGACAACGGTTCCATCTTCAAGGGCTGGACCGGCGGCTGCACCACGATCACGGGCAACGAATGCTACGTGCGGATGGGCACGCAGGACCTGGAGGTCACGGCCGAGTTCGCGACGGTCTGGATCGTGACGCCGAGCGTCACGGGCGGCACGCTGAACACATCATCGCCCCAGGTCGTGGAAGACGGGCAGGGCACCAGCTATACCTTCACGCCGACCACGCCTGGCCACATTCCGGTCATCACCACGCCGGGCGGCGCCAACACCTGCCAGGCCACATTGAGCGGCCCCACCGGTGGCGTGTACACCTACGACGTGACGCCCGTGACGCAGGACTGCGCGTTCCACGTGGCGTTCGTCAGCCAGCCGAGGCTGGAGATCGCCAAGACCGCATCGGTCGTGGCGCCGGCGACGATCGCCATCGGTGTGCCGTTCGACTACACGATCACGGTGACCAATACCGGTGCGGCGGCGACGTCGGCGCCGGCGACGGTGACGGACGTGGTGCCGGCCGGCTTGACGATCGGCACCTTGCCCGCGAACTGCGCGACCAATCCGTCGGGCAGCCAGACCGTGGAATGCACCATCGCCGCGGGTCTGTCGAACGTGGCGCCCGGCAATGCGGTGAGCTTCGTGATTCCGGTCACGCCGCAGGGCGCCATCAACAACACGACGGTATCGAACACAGCCAGCGTGACCGGCGGCGGCGATCCCGCCTGTGCGAGCGCAGGCAGTTGCGTCAGCACGCCGGTGGATACACCGGTGGTCGCCTCCAGCCTGGACATCGTCAAGAGCGGCCCGGCGACCGCCGTGATCGGCGTGCCGTACGACTACACCTTCACCGTGACGAACAGCGGCACGGCGGCGACGTCGGTGATCGCGACGGTCACCGACGTGGTGCCGGCGGGACTGACCATCGGTACGCTGCCGGCCGGCTGCGTGACGAATCCGTCGGGCAGCCAGACCGTGGAGTGCACGATCGCGTCCGGGCTTTCGAATGCGGCGCCGGGCAATACGGTGAGCTACGTGATCCGCGTGACGCCGACGGCGGCCGCGGGCACCAGCGTGAGCAACACGGCCAGCGTGACCGGTGGTGGCGATCCGGATTGCGTCACCGGCTGCGACAGCCAGGCCGTGACCACGACGATCAATGCGCCCGCCCTGGACATCGCCAAGAGCGGACCGGCAACGGCCGTCACCGGGGTCCCGTTCGACTACACCATCACCGTGACCAACAGCGGCAATGCGGATGCGACGGCCGACGCTGTCGTGACCGATACGGTGCCGGCCAGCGTGGTGGTCAACAGCGCCACGCCGAACTGCACGATCGTTGGGCAGGACGTGAGCTGCACCGTGGCCCTGGCGGACCTGCAGACCGGCGAACAGGCGACGATCACGATCAACGTCACGCCCGTGACGGCAGGCAACGCGAACAACACGGCCAGCGTGACCGGCGGTGGCGATCCTGCCTGTACGGCGGGCTGCACCAGTCCGCCCGTCACCACGACGATCGACGCGCAGCTTGCGTCGATGACGCTGGTGAAGTCGGTGACCTCGACCGGTCCGTACGGCGTAGGCAGCGCGATCGCCTACCAGTTCATCGTGACCAACACCGGCAACGTGGCCCTGACGGGCGTCGTGGTGAACGACGCGCAGCTGGATGCGCCGGCCACGTGTCCGGTGACGACGCTGGCACCGGGTGCCAGCACGACCTGCACCGGCGTGCACACGGTGATCGCCGCCGAAGTGGCGGTGGGCAACGTGCACAACAGTGCGACGGTGACCGGCCAGCCGCCGACGCCGCCGGGCGGTCCGACGCCGCCGGCGGTGACCAGTCCGCCGAGCGTCGTGGATACCGCGACCGCGCAGGCGCCCGCGATGACCGTCGTGAAGTCGGTGACCTCGAGCGGTCCGTACGGCCTGGGCAGCGTGATCGCCTACCAGTTCGTGGTGACCAATACCGGTGACGTGACGCTGAGCGGCGTCGTCGTGAACGACGCGCTGCTGGATGGACCGGCCACGTGTCCGGCGACGACGCTGGCACCGGGCGCCAGCACGACCTGCACCGGCGTGCATACGGTGACCGCGGCCGAGGTGGCCGCGGGCCATGTGCACAACAGCGCGACGGTGACCGGCCAGCCGCCGACCCCCGCGGGTGGTACGCCGCCCACGCCCATCACCAGTCCGCCGAGCAGCGTGGACACGGCGACTGCGCAGAATCCCGCGCTGGGCCTCGTCAAGTCGGTCACCTCGACCGGTCCGTATGGCGTGGGCAGCGTGATCACCTACACCTTCGTGGTGACCAACACCGGTAACGTGAACCTGACGGGCGTGGTGGTGAACGACGCGCTGCTGGATGCGGCGGCGGTCTGTGCGGCGACGACGTTGGCGCCCGCGGCAAGCACGACCTGCACGGGGATGCACACCGTGACGGCGGCCGAAGTGGCGGTGGGCAACGTGCACAACAGTGCGACGGCCACCGGCCAGCCGCCGACCCCGCCGGGCGGCCCGACGCCGCCGACGGTGACCAGTCCGCCGAGCGCGGTGGACACGGCGACCGAGCAGCTGCCGGCGATGACGGTGGTGAAGTCGGTCACGTCGACCGGTCCCTACAACACGGGCAGCGTGATCGCCTACCAGTTCCTGGTGACCAACACCGGCAACGTGGTGCTCAGCGGCATCGTGGTGAACGACACGCAGCTGGATGCACCGGCCGTGTGTGCGTCGACCACGCTGCAGCCGGGTGTGGACACCACTTGCACGGGCGTGCATACCGTGACGGCCGCGGAAGTGGCGGTCGGCAACGTGCGCAACACGGCGACGGTGACCGGCCAGCCGCCGACCCCGCCGGGTGGCCCGACGCCGCCGACGATCACCAGTCCGCCGAGCACGGTGGACTCGGCGACCGAACAGCTGCCGGCCATGACGCTGCTGAAGTCGGTGACCTCGACCGGTCCGTACCGTGCGGGCAGCACGATCGCCTACCAGTTCGATGTGGAAAACACCGGCAACGTGGTGCTGACCAACGTGTCAGTGACCGACGCGCTGGCCGGCCTGAGTCCGCTGACCTATGCGTGGCCGGGCGTGGCCGGGCAGCTGCAGCCGGGTGAGAAGGTCGTGGCGAACGCGACCTACAACGTGACGCCTGACGATGTGCTGGCCGGCCAGGTGCGCAACAGCGCCACCGCCGCAGGCCAGCCGCCGACGCCGCCGGGCGGCACCACGCCGCCAGGCGTGAGCACGCCCTCCAGCAGCGTCGACACGGCCATCCTGCCGGTGGTGAATGCGGTGGACGATGTCCTGGCGCCCGTCGACGGCGCCCGTGGCAACCCGTCGGCCGGCAACGCCTACGACAACGACGTGATCAACGGCGTGGCGGTGGACCCGTCGCGTATCACCGGCACGGTGACGAC
The DNA here is from genome assembly GCF_010093445.1 of Pseudoxanthomonas japonensis. Classification (GTDB taxonomy): domain Bacteria; phylum Pseudomonadota; class Gammaproteobacteria; order Xanthomonadales; family Xanthomonadaceae; genus Pseudoxanthomonas_A; species Pseudoxanthomonas_A japonensis. Next base: position 132,886 of record NZ_PDWW01000003.1, read on the forward strand.
GCCGGCCACCTCCATCAACGGCGGTCCGGTTCCGGTGATGGATCCGGCGTCGGGCGTGGTGAGCGTCCCGGCGGGAACGCCTGCCGGGACGTACACCATCGGCTACCGCATCTGCGAGACGCTGAATCCGGACAACTGCGACGACGCGGTGGTGTCGCTGACCGTGGTGGCCACGACGATCAATGCAGAGGAAGACACGTTCGTCCCGATCCGCAGCGGCACGGGCGGCACCTTGCCCAGCGTGCTGGGCAACGACACCCTGGGTGGCGGTCCCGCGCAGATCGGCCAGGTCACGCTGGTGCCGGGCGGTTCGCCGCACGCGGGACTGGTGATGAATCCGGACGGCACGGTGACGATCGCCGCGGGCACGCCGCCCGGGACGTATCGCTATCCGTACACCCTGTGCGAAGTGTTGAACCCGACCAACTGCGATACGGCCGATGCCGTCGTGGTGGTCAGTGGCGAAGCGCTGCTGCGCGTGACCAAGACCGCAGGCGTGCGCGACGTGCAGACCGGCGATCTGGTGCGCTACACCGTGACGGTCGAAAACCTGGGTGACGGTGCGCTGTCGAACGGCAGCATCATCGATACGCCGGCGGCCGGTCTCAGCTACGTGGAAGGTTCGCTGACGGTCAGCGATGGCGACAACGCCGCCACCGTGTCCGGCGAGCATCCTGTGCGTTTCGAAGGCCTGGACATCCCGGTCGGCGGCACGGCACGACTGGTGTACATGATGCGGGTGGGTGCCGGCGCGCGTGCCGGCACGCAGGTCAACCAGGCGCAGGCGGTGTCGTCGTCCGGTGAACTGCTGTCGAACGTGGCGACCGCCGAAGTGATGCTGGTGGCCGACGCGATGGTGGACGACAGCCTGGTGTTCGGCACGGTCTTCAACGACCGCGACGGCGATGGCTGGCAGGATGGCGCGGCGCTGAGCGGTATCCGCGTGCAGGGTGGTTTCGCTCCGGAGGTCTATGTCGCCGGTTCGACGACGCTGGACCGCGGTACGGGTCCGCAACCGCAGGCAGACGCCAGCGCACCGCTGCTGCACGGCCTCGAGGTCGGCGCGATGGCAGGACGCCAGTCGGAGGCCGACCCGGTGCAGGGCCGTCAGGTCGTGATCCGCCAGGCGTTGCGCGAGCTGTCGTTCACCGACGACTTCGTGCTGACCAACGACCAGGGCGTGACGGTGCGGATGGACCGCAACGGCGTGACCTCGCTGGAGACCACGGGCGAAGCCGCCAAGGGCCTCACGGCGGCGATGCCGACCGTGGAGCGCAGGGTCGCGCAGGGCGAGGGCGGTCATGTCGTCGACTACGTCATCGGCAACGCCGGTATCGAAGAACGCGGTGTGCCGGGCGTGCGCATCGCCACGGTGGAAGGCCTGCTGATCGAGACCGACCAGTTCGGCCGCTACCACCTGGCCGGTCTGTCCGGTGGCGCGTGGGAACGGGGACGCAACGTCGTGCTGAAGGTGGATCCGTCCACGCTGCCGGCCGGTACCCGCATGACCACCGACAACCCGCTGCTGCGCCGTGTCACGCCGGGCGTGCCGGTGCGCTTCGACTGGGGCGTGGTGCTGCCCGAGCAGGTGATCGAAGGTGGCAGCGAACAGCTGGAACTCGAGTTGGGCGAGGTGCAGTTCGCACCCGGCAGCGCTGCGCTGCCCCCGCGGTACCAGCCGCTGGTCACCGCCATGGCCGCCAAGGTGTGCGAGCACCAGGGCGGTGAGGTGGTGATCCAGGCCGATGGCGACAACGAAGGCCTCGCATTCGATCGCGCCAACGCGCTCAAGGATGCCCTGCTGGCACAGCTCGACGGTCCGGCCACCAAGGCGCTGACCGTCAGTGTCCGCGCCCGCACCGGGGAACCGGCATCGCTGGTGGCCGGTGTGCGCGGGGGCGATGCGTTGCTCGGCACGCTGCTGTTCGACACCGACAAGGCGACGATCCGGGCGGAGTTCGCTCCGCTGCTGGATGCGATGGCCGCGGCACTCGAACGGCAGGGTGGAGGCAACGTCGTCATCGTCGGCCATGCCGACCGGCGCGGCTCGCATGCCTACAACAGCGCACTGGGAATGCGACGTGCGAAGGCGGTGTTCGACGCCCTCGCCGGACGCCTCGGTGCATCGGCCCGCGCCACGTTGCGGGTGGAAATCGAAAACGACCCGGTCGCGCCGAACGGCGCACGGAAATGAGGGGGCGGGTCATGGACAAGCGCATGAAGATGAAGCTGTTGGATTACACGTTGATCTCGCTGCTGGCCGGCGCGGCGCCGATGGTGGCCGCGCAGGAAGCGGCCACGACCGCGGACACCGCCGTGCAGGGCGAGGGCGCGACGGTCACGTGCGACACGGACCGCTGCACCAGCGAGGACGGACTGTTCTTCCGCCTGCGCACGCGCAGCTACGACCAGCCGGCCACCCGTGAAACGGACGCGCAGGCCTCCTCGGCCACGCTGCAGCCGGACCGGCGCGTGACCGTGCAGACGGCATCACCTGCGAAGGCGGTCGTCACCGGCAAGTTCTCGATCGACCTGCCCGGTGGCGGCGTGATCTGGGCGACCGAGGATCCCACCCTCGGCCAGCCGGAACTGTCGGTGTCGGCGCCGTCGTTCGCCGCCTTCGACGGCACGAACCTCCTCAAGCCCGTGCAGTTCTATGTGCGCGGCAACTACCCGGCCTTCATCGAGCGCCTGGAGATCAGCCTGTATCGCGCCAGCGACGCGGACCTGATCGAACCGCTGGCCACCGTGCCGCTGGACGTGGCAGCGGTGAGTCGGGTCGACTGGGATGGCGCGCTGCCGGCCAAGTACCGCTTCCGCAAGGGCGATGAACTGGTCTACGTGCTGCGTGCCACCGGCGCCAACGGCCAGGTCGACGAAACCCTGCCGCGCACGTTGCAGCTGGTGTCGCCGGAAGAAGCCGAACGCGGTGCGACCGCCATACGCAACGCGACCGAGCGCCAGCTGGGCAACGCGCTGAGCGTCGAACAGGCGCAGTCGCAGAGCCTGATCGACAGCGTGTTCGCGGAGAACGGCCTGCGCCAGCAGAACATCCCGCTGTACGGATCGCGCATCCGCATCCAGGGCCGCAACCTGCCGGGCGACGCGTCGTTGAGCATCAACGGCCAGGACTACCCGGTGGACCTGGAACGCAAGTTCGTCGCCGAATACCTGGTCCCCGTCGGGCGGCACCGTTTCGACATCGCGCTGGGTGGACGCGGCAACGACGCGCAGGCGGCACGGGCCGGGCATACGCTCGATGTCGACGTCAGCGGTCGCTACTTCTTCGGTGTCGGCCTGGCCGACGTGACCCTCTCGCAGAACAAGATCAGCGGTTCGGGCGCCGCGTTCGCCAACGACACGCGCTACCAGGACGACGTGATCAGCGACGGCCGCCTCGCGTTCTACGGCAAGGCCAAGTACGCCGGCAAATACCTGGTCACCGCGCAGGCCGACACCACCGAACGCGACCTGGAACGGCTGTTCGACGGCTTCACCAAAGCCGATCCGCAGGACATCTTCCGTCGCCTCGATCCGGACCTGTACTACCCGGTCTACGGCGACGATTCGAACACCTATCGCGACGTCGACACGATGGGCCGCTTCTACCTGCGCGTGGACTGGGACAAGAACCAGGCGCTGTGGGGCAACTACAGCACCGGCATCACGGGGACGGAATTCGCCCAGTACCAGCGTTCGCTGTACGGCGCGGCACTGAACTGGCGCTCGAACGCCAGCAACCGCTGGGGCGATGCCGGCAGCGAACTGCGCGTGTTCGGTTCGCAGCCGGAGAGCGCGCCGGGCCACAACGAGTTCATCGGCACCGGCGGCAGCCTGTACTACCTGCGCCACACCGATCTGCTGCCCGGCTCGGACGTGGTGACGCTGGAGGTGCGCGACCGCACCACCGGCCGCACGGAGAATCGCGTGGTGCTGCAGCGGGGCGCCGACTACGAGATCGATGAACTGCAGGGCCGCATCCTGCTGACGCGTCCGCTGGCGCAGATCAGCCGCGACAACAATCCCACACTGACGCGCGACACCCCGCTGGACGGCTTCGAGCAGCGCCTGCTGGTGGACTACGAATGGGTGCCGTCGGGCTTCGACGCGGACGAACTCACCGTGGGCCTGCGCGGAAAGCACTGGTTCGGCGACCACGTCGGCGTGGGTGCGACCTACATCGACGAGAGCCGCGCGGGCGAGGACTACACGCTGAAGGGTGGCGACCTCAGCTTGCAGGCAGGCAAGGGCACGTTCCTGAAAGCCGAATACGCACGCAGCGAATCGTTCGGCCTGCCCGCGTTCTTCTCGGACAACGGCGGCCTGAGTTTCATCCAGCAGAACGGCACGGCACTGAACCGGGAAGGCGAGGCCAAGTCGCTGGAAGCGCGCGCCAACTTCAAGGAACTTGGCTGGACCGAACAGGACTGGAGCGCCGGTACGTGGTGGCGTCGCACCGATGCCGGTTACTCCGTCTCGCGTTACGACAACGGCCTGCCGGTGACCGAGTACGGCGCCGAAGTGCTGGGCCAGTTCAACGAGAGCATCCGCCTGTACAGCCGCTACACCCGCGCCGAACGCGGCGCGGACGTACTGACGCAGGCGCAGGCCACGCTCGAGTGGCGCCTCAACGACGACGGCACACTGGGGTTCGAAGTGCGTCGTGTCGATGAGGACAGCGGCGCACTCGACGCGGTCGGCACGCTGGCGGCGCTGAAGTACCAGCACCGCATCGGTACTGCCTGGGAACTGTATGGCGTGGCGCAGCTCACCGTGGACGATGATGGCGGCCGGTACGCCGACAACGACGCCTACACGCTGGGCGCCAAGCACCTGTTCGGCGACAGTTCGTCGGTGGGTGCGGAAGTGACCGACGGCGACCGCGGCAACGCGGCGACGGTCAATGCCGAATACCGCATCACGCCAGAACACACGTTCTACGGTGGCTACACGCACTCGACCGACACGACCGGCTACGACTCGCTGTTCAACCAGCAGGGGCAGAACGGCTGGACGCTGGGCCAGCGCTGGCGTCTGTCCAGCCAGGTCAACGTGTTCAACGAGAGCCAGTTCCTGAAGGAGCGCAACGAGTCTGGCCTGGCGCACACCTTCGGCATGGACTTCTATCCGGCCCGCGGCTGGAACACCGGCTTCACCCTGTCCGAGGGCGAACTGGAGAACGCGCAGACCGGGGGTGTGGTGGACCGTCGCGCGGTCAGCGTGTCCGGTGGCCGCACGTCGCCGGAGACCGACTGGCAGAGCAAGCTGGAATGGCGCGAGGATACCGGTGCCGAACAGCGCGAGCAGTGGGTGAGCACCACGCGCCTGACCCACCGCATCAACGACAGCTGGCGCATCGCGGCACGATTGAACTACGCCGACACCGACGACCGGCTCAACCCGCAGGAAGGCGCCCGTTTCATCGAAGGCAACCTGGGCTTCGCCTACCGCCCGTGGAACAGCCAGCGCTGGGGCGTGTTCGGTCGCTACACCTACCTGTACGACCTGGCGAGCATGGGTCAGCTCGGGGGCGCCGAATATGATCAGCGTTCGCAGATCGTGTCGCTCGAGGGCGTGTACAAGCACGACCAGCACTGGGAGTTCGCGGGCAAGCTGTCGCGCCGCGAAGGCGAGGTGCGCATGGGGCGGGGCACGGGCGTGTGGCTGGACTCGGCCACCACCTTCGGTGCGGTGCAGGCGCGCTACGAACTGCGCACCAAGTGGCACGCGCTGGGCGAGTACCGCTGGCTCGACGTGAAGGACGGTGGCGCACGGCACGGCTTCCTGGCCGGCGTGGACCGGGACATCAACAAGCACTTCCGTCTCGGTGCGGGCTACAACTTCACCCGCTTCAGCGACGACTTGACGGACTTCGACTACGACCACCGGGGCTGGTTCGTCAACATGACGGGTACGTACTGACGGGTTGGGGTGTCGGCTTCACCACGCAACACGGGAAAGCGGGCTTCGGCCCGCTTTTCCGTTGGGGCGGGGCAGGCAACCGGAATACACGGGACACACCGTCTCCGTGGCCGCGACGCGCGGTCGCACGCCATCGCGGATAATGGCGGCTATGGATTCCACGAAGACCCACTCGGCCGCACCAGCCTCGCTCTGGTCCGGCCGCGGACTGGTGCTGCTCGGCATCGTGTTGTCCGCGTTCAACCTGCGCACGGCGGTGACCTCGCTGACGCCGCTGCTCGATACGCTCGGCAACACCTTCGGCTTCGGCGCGACCATGACCGGGGTGTTCGGCATGCTGCCGACCGCGGCGTTCGCGCTGTTCGGCGTGGCCACGCCTGCACTGGCGCACCGCATCGGCCTGGAACGGACGGCGCTGCTGGCGATGCTGCTGGCGATGCTCGGCCTGCTGCTGCGCAGCGCCGCAGGCGACACGACGGCGCTGATGGCCGCCTCGCTGACTGCGCTGGCCGGCATGGGCATCGGCAACATCGTGCTGCCGCCGCTGGTGAAGCGTTACTTCGCCGATCGCGTCGGCACGGTGAGCACGCTGTACATCACGGTGCTGCAGGCGGGCACCATTCTGCCCGCGTTGTTGGCGGTGCCGGTGATGGAAGCGGCTGGCTGGCGCATTTCGCTCGGCCTGTGGGCGGTGTTCGCCGCCGCTGCAGCCGTTCCATGGTGCCTGCTGCTGTGGCAGGAGCGTGCGCACAAGAGCCCGCTGGCACGTGTGCACGACGAAGCCGTTACCGTCGACGATGAAGCGCCTGAACTTGCCGCGCCACGATCCACAGGGCGCGCCTGGCGCTCGCCGGTGGCGTGGGGCATGGCGCTGATGTTCGGCATGACCTCGCTGGTGACGTATTCGATGTTCACTTGGCTGCCGAAGCTGCTGGTCGAAGCCGGTGGCACGCCGGCGCTCGGCGGCACGATGGTGGCGCTGTTTTCGGCGCTGGGCCTGGTGGCGTCGCTGACCATGCCGCAGATCGCGGTGCGCATGCGCAACCCCTTCATCGTGGTGGTGGTCTGTGCCGGTTTCTACGCGGCGGCGTTCGCCGGCCTGCTGCTGGCGCCGATGGCCGCGCCGTGGTTGTGGGTGGCCCTGTTGGGCCTGGGGCCCAGCACGTTCCCGCTGTCGCTCACCATGATAAACCTGCGCACGCGCACGCCCGAAGGCTCGGCATCGCTGTCCGGCTTCATGCAGGGCGTGGGTTATACGCTGTCCTGTGCGGGTCCGCTGACCTTTGGTCTGTTGCACGATCACACGCATGGCTGGGCGCTGCCGATGGCGTTCCTCGGCGGGTGCATCGGGGTGCTGGTGATCGGCGGCTACCTGGCGTGCAGGCCGCGGTATTTGGAAGATACCTGGCACTAGCTTGCCGCCTGTAGGATGGGTGGCAGGAGGCGGCCCACCCATGGTCTTCAAGGCAATCGTGTAGACGGACCGCTCGATGAATCGAGCGGCCTTGTCGCCGGAGATCATTGCGCAAGAACAGGATCACACGCTGTCGCCATGAGAATCGAACCGCCGCCGGAGCCCTCGCCGCTCATCGCGTTCTTTTCGGCGCCGTTGATTACGCCCGTGCTGGCGATTCCGCTTGCCGCATTCCTGCCAGGTATGTATGCCAGCGAAATCGACATCCTCATCGCGTTGCCGTTCGTGGTGGTCGCGTCGCTGATCTACGGCTACATCGGCATGCTTGTCGTTTGCCTGCCCGTGATGCTTATCCTGCGTGCGCTCAAACGGCTCAATACGCTGACGTTGTGTCTTGTCACCACGCTGGTCGGCGGGATCCTATGGGCAGGGCTGATGCATGGCGGGCCGGGGTCGGTTTCCGTGCCGCTCTCGTTCCTGGTCGGTGCAGCGTGCAGCCTCGGAGTCACCGCGTTTTTCTGCGTGCTTGGAGGGTTGGGGTCCGTTCGCCGCCACTGATTGCAGGCCCGTAGGATGGGTGGAGCCGAAGGCGATACCCATCATCTCCGCGGCAGACGGTGTGCGCGATGGGTATCGCCTATGGCTCCACCCATCCTACAGCGTCATGTGGCGCCTCACCCCAGCTTGATCTCCAGCTTCGCCCGCATCTGCTGGCGGAACTTGTTCGCCAATGCGGCGAATCCCGCGCCCGTCGGGTGCATCTCGTCGAACCACTGGCTGCCGCTGGTCAGCACGCCGCGCAGGTCGACGAAGTCGAAGACCTTGCCGGTGGTGCGGTCGTCGCGCAGCGGGATCAATACACGCTCAACGAAGCCGTCGATCAGCAGGCGGGCGAATTCGCGCTGCTGCTCGATGCGAGGCAGCACGTGTGCGACCTTGTTGCCGATCCACGGACCCACGCCCTTCTTCAGCAGCGCAGCCGCACCGAGGTTGCCGAGCGTCAGCTGCGCGGGGCGGCCGAGTTCGCGCGGGTAGTCGTAGGTGTGCGCCAGGATCGGCGTGTGCGGACGGATGGCCTGGAACGCGGTGACGAAGGCGCGGTAGCGTGCGAGTACCTCGTCGTAGCGACCGGTGTCCACCACGCGCTGGAAGGCGGCGGACGGACTCATCGGTGCCGCGCCGCGGAACGTGGTCTGCAGGAAGGTGTCGACGAAGTCGTTGCCGCCGGCGCTGACCAGCACCAGGTCGAACTCGAACCCGCGGTACCACGTGGACAGGTCGCGGATCCCGCGCGTGGTGAACATGTCGACGGCCAGGTCGCCGCTGTCTTCCGTGCGGAAGAACAGGCCGCCGGCGCCGAACAGGGGCACGCCTTTCTTCTCATCCTCCGGCGCCGGGAACACCAGCCAGTCCAGCAGGTTCATCGCCAGCGGCGTGGAGAACCACGAATCGCCTTCGCAGAACACGATGGGCGTGGAGGCGAAGGCGTCGGGCTTGCGCGCGAGGGCGCGGTACAGCGTGCGGAACTCGCCACGACGGGTGGTCATCAATGACTGTGATGCGGGCATGGTGCAACTCCTTGTGGTGGCCCCCGGTGGTTCAACGCAGCGGTTGGCCCGGGGCGGCCGTGGGATCGAAGCGTCCTGCCGCCTCGCGTCGCCAAGGCCAGGGTGGGCACGTCCGCCGGTCCGGGACGACCGGCACACCTCCGGCGACGACCGAGCAGCTTTTTCCGAACCCGGAGCGGCTTTTTCTCTCTCCGATGGAACACCGACGCCTCTCCGGTTCGGCTTTTTGCCGCTCTCGAGAGGCTGTGCAGCCTCTTTCTCCAGACAAAATGTCGATCGTGAGCGGCTTTCCGCTTCTCTGGGTCGGCACGAAGTGTCTCCAAAGCGGCTTTCCTCCCTCTTGGGAGACGCTTTTTCTCTCGCGGGAGCGATGTGCTGCCGCTCCCGCGAGGGTCGACGCCGCTAGGAAGCGACTTTCCACCGACCCGGAACGGGTCCAAGCCGCTCGCGGGAGGCTTTTTCCCTGCCGGGAGCGGCTCGGAGGGTGGCGGAACACGCGGGCGGCCGCTTTCCGCTCGCCGGTGGGTGTATCAGGAAGTCACCACGACTTCAGGCAGGGGTGGGCCGCGGGAGGCGGTGCTATCAATGCGGACTGCGGCCAGTCCGGCCCGTCCTGGGGAGCTCTCGCATGACCACCACCCGTCGTGACCTGTTCAAGCTGGGCGCACTGGCCGCTGCGGCGGCCGCACTGCCGTCGTTCGCCTCCGCCGCCAGCGAGGCCAAGCCGGTCGGCAAGGCGGCCAAGCCTCTGACTATCCTGATCCTCGGCGGCACCGGCTTCACCGGGCCGTTCCAGGTGGACTACGCGCTGAAGCGCGGCCACAAGGTCACCCTGTTCAACCGCGGCAAGCGGCCTTCGCCCGAGTGGCCGTCCGAGGTCGAACAACTGCATGGCGACCGCAACACCGGCGACTTGGGCGCGCTGAAGGGACGGAAGTGGGATGTCTGCATCGACAACCCCACCAGCCTGCCGTTCTGGGTGCGCGATGCGGGCAAGGTGCTGAAGGGCAACGTCGGCCACTACCTCTTCATCTCGACCATCTCGGTCTATGCCGACGGCAGCAAGCCCGGCATCACCGAGACCTCGGCGCTGGCGCAGTACAAGGGCAAGGATGCGATGGCGGAGACGCAGGAGTCGCTGCGTGCCGACATCGGCGGCCTGTACGGTCCGCTGAAGGCACTGAGTGAAGCCGAGGCGCACAAGCAGTTCGGCAAGAACGTCACCATCGTGCGCCCGGGCTACATCGTCGGTCCGCGCGACGAGACCGACCGCTTCACCTACTGGCCGCACCGGGTGGCGCAGGGCGGGGAGATCCTGGTGCCGGGCGACGGCACCGACCCTGTCCAGATCATCGACGGCCGCGACCTGGGCGAGTGGATGATCCGCCTGGCCGAGGCCAAGACCACCGGCGTCTTCAACGCCTGCGGTCCGGACTACACCTTGTCGATGGACGCCATGCTGCATGGCTGCCAGGCCGTCACCGGCGGCGGCATGACGCTGACGCATGTGACGCCGAAGTTCCTGGAGGAACAGCAGGTCGGCCTGCCGATCTGGGTGCCGTCCAAGGACAGCGAGTACGCCGGCTACGGCTCGGTCAGCAACCAGCGCGCGATCGCTGCCGGCCTGACCTTCCGCCCGTTGGCCACTACCGTGCAGGACCTGCTGGCGTGGTTCCGCAGCCTGCCGGCCGAGCGTCAGGCCAAGCTCAATGCGGGGATCACGCGCGAGAAGGAAGCGGAACTGCTGAAGGCGTGGCACGCGCGCAAGGGGTGAGCCCGGCGTGTCGCACGCCGCCGTTCATGGCGGCGTGCATTCCTGTCGTTGCACATCGGGAGTGTGTCCGAACGGAGCGCCTCGCACGGTGGCGGCGAGCGTCGGCTGTCTGCGCTGGTAGTCGGATGCCTGCGCACGCGCACGCGCCACGGAGGTGCTGTCCAGGTCCTGCTCGAGGTTGCGCACGGCTTGGTCGACGAACGTGCGCGACGGCGAGAAGCGCGGGTCGTCACCCATCAGGGTTTGCGCATACAGGTAGAGCGCCAGGGCCTGCGATCGATCCGGCGTTACCGCTTGCGCCAACAGGTAACGTCGGAAGGGGCGGTTGGGGCTACGAGCGGCGGCGAGCGCCATGACGGTGGGCAGGTCGCCAGCGGCGACCGCACGTTGCGCGAAGGTCTCCGCTTCGCGCCGGTAGACACGCAGGTCGTCCAAGTTCTCCAGGGTTTCGTTCATGCGAAACGCGTTGCCGACAGCGTAGTGGCGCATCGCCATGACGTTGCCGCCGAGGGCCGCGCTCCGCCAGTACCGTACGCGTCGGGAAGCGTCGACGAGGGCAACGCCTTCGCAATGTGCGCTTTCCTGCAGCAGGTGTTCCGCTCCGGCGGACATAGCCTGCAGGTTCTGGCGCATCACTGCCTGGAGCTCGGGTGCCATCTGGGTACCGGGGGGCAGCTGGGCGTTTGCTGGTCTCATGGCTTCGGACATGTTGGACAGCTGCGTCGCGAGGCGGTCGCAATACTCCATCTCGGCTGCCAGCCTGCAGGCGGCGTTGGGCTCGCCCGCATCCGCACGCGCGCGCAGATCAGGCAGGACCTCGCGCAACGGTCGTTGCGGGGCGGGCAAAGGTCGGTTGGGTGGAAATGCCCCGGGTGCAACGGATCGCGGGGGGGAGGGGGGCGTCTGGCCGTCGGTGGCACGGGACTCGTCGGCATCGGCCGGATCCGAGGCGGGACGTGTCGTGGAATGGGTGCGTCCGATCCACCAGCCGAACCCCACAGCCGCTATCAGCAACAGCGAGGCGACGAACCCGCGGTACGCGCGCAACACAGGCATCCGTGCGATCTCCCAGCGTCCATGGCGAGCACCTAGCTCACCATGGCCTTGCTGCAAGGGCAAGTCGCGTACGCCTCAGCGCTCGCGCCGCACCAGCATCCGGTCAACCGGACCACGCCGCTGCCAGTCGGGCACGGCGCGTTCGGTCGGCTGTTCCGTCACGCGCGTCGGGGACGACGCGTCCGGTACGACCAGCGACGGGATCGACGTCGCGGTGACGGCAGAGTCCTCCACCTTCGGCGCCAGATCGGTGCCCTGCATGATCCCCAGCGGCGCATAGCCGGTGTAGCCGGGGAACACCTGGCTGAGGTTGGCGTTGCCCATCCGGCGGATCAGGATTTCCGACATCACGCGGCGGTAGTCGGTGGTCACCGGCACGTCGCCGAAGGTGGGCGACAGGGTTTCCGGATTCAGGCCTGGCCAGGTGCCGTAGAAGCGGCGGCCGTTCACCGGGCCACCGAGCACCAGCATCGGATTGCCGTAGCCATGGTCGGTGCCGCCATTGGCGTTCGCGCGCACGCGGCGGCCGAATTCCGACTGCACCACCACCGTCACCCGCGCCATCTCGCCGGTGCCGTTGAGCTCGGCATAGAACGCGGCCAGCGCCTGCGAGAGTTCGGCGATCTTGTTCTGGTAGTAGTGGTAGCCGCTGCCGGCCGTGCCTTGGCCCTCGTGCGTGTCCCAGCCGCCCAGATCCAGCGTGGCGTAGCGCAGGCCCAAGTTGAAGCGGATGGTCTGCGCGATGGTCCACAGTTGCTGCGCGAAGTTGCCGGTCGGCCAGGTCGCCGGCAGGCTGGCGTAGCCTTGCTGGCCGATCAGGCGCAACGCACCATCGGCACGGCGGCCGTTGACTTCCATGCCGGTCTGGCCGTTCCACAGCGAGGCCACGGTTTCGCTGACGCCGCGCAGGCCGCTGGGTGAATCGCTGCGCGTGCGCTGCCAGCTCCACGCCGTCGTATTGAGCGAAAAATCGCCAGGACTGCTCATCGTCATCGCATCGATCGCGCCCATCAGACCGGCCGGCTGCGTACCGCTGACGCCGAGCGCGGGCAGGGTGCCGGTGCCGTTCGGACGCGTTTCCCAGGCGCGGGTCATCCAGCCGGTGGGCGAGCCGTACTTCCCGGGCGTACCCAGGTCGATGTACAGCTGCGCGTCGAAATGGCTGCGCGTCACCGTGGTGGCCATGCCGCAGGCGTGGATGATGGCCATCTTCCCGTCGTTCCACAGGTCGCGCAGACCGGTGGCCGAGGGATGCAGGCCGAAGCCGGTGCCGGCGCCGCCGGACAGCGTCAGCGGCAACGCGCCATACGCACCGCTGGTGTCGATCTTCAGGCTGGGGCGTGCCTCCTCGTAGAAGGTCCGGTCCACGCCGCTGACGGGCACCACCAGGTTCAGGCCATCGATGCCGCCGCGCAGGAACAGGTGCACCACGGTGTCGTAGCTGTTGACGGCGGCGTCGACGGGATCGGCGAACATCAGGCTGGCGCCGGTGGTGCCGACGATGGCGGCCGCGCCGCAGCCTTTGACGAATTCGCGTCGGGTGAGTCGGAAGTCGGTCATCGGGGCCTCAGCGGCTCATGAATTCGGGAGTCATCAGGATCAGCGCCACCATGCTGCGCAGGCGCTCGTGGTTGTAATGCCGCTTCAGGTCGCTGCCCTGCCACGTGTTGGTGTCGGTGATGACGTAGGTGTTGGGGTCGCCGTTCTGCGCCATGAAGGCGACCAGCGCCTGCTTGCGCGCGGCCTCGGGCTGGTAACCCAGCAGGCGCGTGCACCACCACGTGACCAGGGTGTTCGCGGTCCAGGTGGCGACGGGCACATTGGCGCGCGTGGTGTCGACGATGGGGTGCAGGGGAACGTCGCCGTCCTTGCTCTCGGTCAGCCAGCCCAGCAGGCGCCAGGTCATCGCATAGGAGTTGGAACCCGACCAGGACAACCCGCTGTCGGGATAGCCGTTCGGCGCCGGCCAGTTGTAGGGCGTGTGGCCGGTGAAGCCGTACAGCCACATGAAGTCGCCGCTGCGGCCGTGGTCCAGGCGGATCGTCCAGTCGCCGCCCATCGTGCGCATCGCGGCGACGGCGCAGTCGAACGGGCGTCGGTTCTTCTGGCCGAAGCTGTTGATGAAGTCGTCGGAATTCAGGATGTGCCGCAGCACCAGCTCGATCTGGTTCGACGCGCGCCAGTTGGCACGGAAGATCGCCGCGGCGCTGTCGATCAGTGCCTGCTTCGGCGTGTCGTTGACGAAGCGGCGGATCAGCTTCTTGCAGATGAACTTGGCCACGCGCGGATGGCTGGCCAGGCGGTCCAGCACGTCGCGGCCATCCTTCAGTGCCGGCTGTTCCGGATAGATCAGCATGCCGAGCAGGAATTTCGGGCCGGCGTCGTGCCACGACTGGCGGTAGACGAAGGTGCCGTCGTTCTCGGTGGGGAACTGCCAGTGGCCGTTCTTCGCCGACCAGCCGGTGAAGGCGGCCGAGGTCTCGTACACGTCGATGTCGGTGTAGCCGATCGGGTAGGCAGGTTCCTCGGGGCAGGGCGGCACCTGGAACGGGTCCATGAAGCCCAGGTAGTTCTCGGCGCCGAAGGTGTGCAGCTCCAGCAGTTCGCGGGCGAAGTTCTCGTTCGGGCCGGAGCGGGAATTGTTGAGATTGTCCAGGTAATGGAGCATCGCCGTGCTCTGGGCCACGGCTTCCAGCATCGTGCGGAAGTTGCCCTTCGCATTGGCACGGATCACGTCGCGGTCGTAGTGCACGAACACCGGGCCGACGCTGAAGTCGGTGCCCAGCACGTTGAAATGGTCGTGCCAGAAGTTCACCAGCACTTCGCGCAGTTGCCGGCGCGAATACACCGCGCGCACGAACGCCGCGCGCTGCACCTCGTTGGCCGGCCGCATGCGTACGCCGTACTCGGGGTCGGAGACCACGTGATCGGCCCACAGCTGGGACAGGCTCTTGTTGAGGGTGGTGTAGCCGGCAGCGTTGAGGCGGTTGGTGACCGCGCTGTCGTCGATCGCGTCCCAGTTGAGCTGCCAGTCCACGTAGGCCGCCAGCCGCTGGCGGTCATTGCTGCCCAGTGCATTGAATTCGGCGACCGTGGCGGCGGTGGCGCCGTAGCTGAGGTGGTTCAACGCCTGTACCGCGAACGGCGGGCGGGCCATCGTCAGCAGGCGGGGATTCGACTGCCCCATCATCACGCGGCCGCCGCTCTGCGAGGTGACGGCCACGACGTCCGGTGCGGGTGTGGTGTCCTTGGGGCTGGCGCGCTCGCCGCCCTTCCAGCCGTACAGGCGGTTCAGGCGCTGGCGGACCTGGCTATCGAGGCTGGGCGCGGCCGCCAGCGGTTTCGTCTGGACGGCATCGAGTCGGGCGCGCGTGCTGACGGTCTTGCGCCGCCATGGCCCGCGCGCGAAGAGCCGACGCCACGGGACGGTGTAGTACGCCATGCGGATTTCCCTGACTTCCCCGGAATGCGGGGAGTATTGGCCAAGAACCGTACGCCGTTTGCGACCGCGCGCACAGGCCGGTCACGCCATCGGGCGGGTCAGACCCAACCTGTGGCGTAGAACACGCCGATGACGACGAAGACGGCCGTCGTCTTGATCAGGGTGATGGCGAAGATGTCCTTGTAGGACTGCCGATGGCTGAGGCCGGTGACGGCCAGCAGGGTGATGACCGCACCATTGTGGGGCAGGGTGTCCATGCCGCCGGACGCCATCGAGGCCACGCGGTGCAGCACGTCCATGGGGATGCCGGCCGCGTTCGCGTTGGCGATGAAGCTGTCCGCCATCGCCGCCAGCGCGATGCTCATGCCGCCGGAGGCCGAGCCGGTGATGCCGGCCAGCGCGGTGACCGAGATGGCCTCGTTGACCAGCGGATTCGGAATGGCCTGCAGCGCATTGGCGACCACCAGGAAGCCGGGCAGGGCGGCGATGACCGCGCCAAAACCATACTCCGAAGCCGTGTTCATCGACGCCAGCAGCGCGCCGCCGATGGCGCTCTTCGTGCCCTCGGCGAAGCTGGCGAACACCGGCTTCCATGCGAACAGGATGACCGACGCAATGCCGACCAGCAGCGCACCCTGCACGGCCCAGATGGCGGCGACCTTGGACACTTCCTGCACGACCGGTGCCGGGTTGCCGATCACCGCCGGGACGAACGACTGGCTCTCGCCGTAGAAACCGGGAATCCAGCGAGTGAACAGGAAGTTCGCCACGCCGACCAGCAGCAGCGGCAGGATCGCGATTAGCGGATGGGCCAGCCGGTCACCCTTGAACGGTTCGGGTTCGTTGCGCAGTTCGTCGCTGCCGGCATAGCCCTCGCCGTTGCGCGCGGCCACGCGGCGACGCCACTCCAGGTAGCTCATGCCGACGATCAGGATGAACACGCCGCCCAGCGTGCCCAGCACCGGCGCGGCCCAGCCCGTGGTGCCGAAGAACGAGGTGGGGATGATGTTCTGGATCTGCGGCGTGCCCGGCAGCGCGTCCATGGTGAAGGTGAAGGCGCCCAGCGCGATGGTACCCGGCACCAGCCGCTTGGGGATGTCGCTCTGGCGGAACAGTTCGGCCGCGAACGGATACACCGCGAACACCACCACGAACAGCGACACGCCGCCATAGGTCAGCAGCGCGCACACCAGCACGATGGACAGCATGGCGCGCTGCGCGCCGACCACCTTGATGGTGGCTTTCACGATCGCCTTGGAGAACCCGGAGATCTCGATCAGCTTGCCGAACACCGCCCCCAGCAGGAACACCGGGAAGTACAGCTTCAGGAAGCCGACCATCTTGTCCATGAACAGGCCGGTGAACATCGGTGCGACCAGCGACGGATCGGTCAGCAGCACCGCGCCCAGCGCCGCGATGGGCGCGAACAGGATGACGCTGTAGCCGCGGTAGGCCACGAACATCAGGAAGCACAGCGCGGCCAGCACGATCAGGAACGACATCCACGACTCCTCGGCCACCGCCGGTTTCAGTGCGGCGAGTATCGGCAGCGCCGCGCCGGCCGGCCCACTGTACGAAGGTACGATGCCGTCCGCCCGGCCCGCCCACTAGTGTTCGCTTCAATCGGCGGCATCCGTCCGCCGCCATGTCATACCCGGGAGGGGGAGACCCATGAAGCGCAAGCACCTGAGCCTGGCCATCGGCTGTGTCCTGTTGTCGTCCATGCCCGTGGCATGGGCGCAGGACGCCGCACCGGCCACCGCGTCGCCAGCCACCAACGCCACCACGCTCGATTCGGTCAAGGTGACCGCGCGCAAGCGCGAGGAAACCCTGCAGGACGTGCCGGTCGCGGTCACCGCATTCACGCCGGAGACGCTGGACAAGCTCAACATCAAGGATCTCGGCGACCTCGACGCGCAGGTGCCGAACCTGACGGTGTACGCCGCACGCGGTTCCACCAGCACCGTGACCGCCTACATCCGCGGCGTCGGCCAGGCCGATCCGCTGTGGGGTGTGGACCCGGGCGTGGGCATCTACCTGGATGACGTCTACATCGCCCGCCCGCAGGGCGCGCTGCTGGACGTGTTCGACGTGGAGCGCATCGAAGTGCTGCGCGGTCCGCAGGGCACGCTGTACGGCAAGAACACCATCGGCGGCGCCATCAAGTACATCTCGCGCGGACTGCCGCAGGAAACCACCGGCTTCGCCTCGGTCACCGTGGGCAACTACAACCAGCTCGACGTGAAGGCTGCGCTGGGCGGCGAGATCGGCGGCAAGGACAGCGGCCTGCGCGGCCGCGTGTCGGTCGCCAGCATGAACCGCGACGGCTTCGGCGAGAACAAGTTCAACGGTCAGGAGGTCAGCGACAAGGAGATCAATGCGGTCCGACTGCAGCTGGGCGCGTACTCGCAGGACGATTTCGACGTGCAATTCGCCTTCGACTACCTGGACGACCAGTCGGGCGTGCGTGGCGGCAAGCTGTTGTCGGCCAACACCAGTGCGACGGCGAACTTCCTGTTTCCGGGCCTGTCGGCCTACACGCCGATGGACAGCCGCTACGACATCTACAGCGCCATGCCCAACGTCAACGACACCGAGATGAAGGGGCTGTCGGCGACCGTGAACTGGCGTCCCAACGAGAATTGGGCATTCAAGTACGTCGTCGCCAAGCGGGAGTCGGATACCGAGACCAACATCGATTTCGACATGACGCCGTTCCCGGTTGCGGACGTGAAGGCGTTCTACAGCGATAGCCAGGTGACCAACGAAGTGCAGGCCAACTACGACGGTGGCGGTCGTGCGCGCGGCGTGGTCGGCGTCTACCATTTCGATGGCGACGCCGGCGGGCAGGTACTGAACAACTTCTTCGGCCTGAGCTTCGGCGACACCCAGGGCGTGGTCAACACCAGCAGCTTTTCGATCTATACCGACTGGACGTTCGACCTCACCGATCGTCTGAAGCTGGACGTCGGCGCGCGCTATACCGACGAGGACAAGCATGCGGTGGCCTACAACATCGGTTACACCGATGCCACGTTCACGACGCCGAACGGCGTGGTCGCCGCCAATTTCGACAAGACCATCAACTTCAAGAACGTATCGCCCAAGGCGTCGCTGGACTTCCAGGTCACGCCGGACATCATGGTGTACGGCCTGGCCTCGCGCGGCTTCAAGTCCGGCGGCTACAACATCCGCGCGAACACCACCGCAGTGCCGCGATCGGGCGAGCCATTCGACGACGAGAGCGTCGACAGCTTCGAGGTCGGCAGCAAGATGTCGTTCCTCGACCAGCGCCTGTTCCTGAACCTGTCCGCGTTCCACAATAAGTACAAGGATATCCAGTTGTCGGTGTTCACGCAGTACATCGATGGCAACGGCAACCCCCAGTTCTTCGGCGACTTCACCAACGCCGGCAAGGGCACCGTCAACGGCGTGGAAGTGGAATACCAGTTCCTGCCGACGGCGAACTGGCTGATCAGCGGCAACCTGGCCTGGCTGGATGCCAAATACGACGAGTTCATCACCGGCGGCGTCAACGTCGCCGATACGCAGTACTTCACCAATGCCCCGGAATTCTCCGGTGCGCTCAACCTGGAGTACCGCACCGATCTGGCTAACGGCGGCAACCTCTCCGCGCGCGTGACCTATTCCTACCAGTCCGAGGTGTATCCCACCACCGACCTCAGCGAGGCAATCAAGCAGCCGGGATATGGTCTGCTCAGCGCTGGCGTGGTCTGGCGCGCCAACGACGCGTGGTCGTTCTCGCTGCAGGGGACCAACCTGGCCGACGAGGAATACCGCACCACCGGCTACAACCTGCAGGCGGCGCTGGGTGTCCTGTCCGGCTTCTACGGTCCGCCGCGCCAGTACAGCCTGACCGCGCGCTACGACTTCTGAGCACGCGCACGGCCATGACGCGGAACCGACAGCGGCGGGCGAAAGCCCGCCGCTGCTGCGTTATGCTCCCGCGCATGTCTTCCCGCCCCGTAGCGTGCGCCATGCGCACGACCGCAGAAGCCGCCGCGCGCCTTGCGCGGTCGGGGTGCGATGCGGCATCGATCATCGTGACGGGATCGACATGCGGTTTCCGGCATCGCGCGGTCGTGCGCATGGCGCACGCTACGTGGGGTTCCGCGTGCTGAGCGTGGGCATGGTGGTGCTGGCCGGATTGCTGTGGCTGGGCGTGCTGTTCGGCTCCGCGCTCTACGCCGAGCGGCGGCCGCACGTGCTGGCGGTGCAATGGCCCTATATCTACGCGCTGTCGCTGGCGGTGTACTGCACCTCGTGGACCTTCTTCGGCACGGTGACGCAGGCCGCACGCTACGGCTGGCCGCTGCCGCCGACCTTCGTCGGCACCATCCTGCTGTACGTCTTCGGCGCGTTCCTGTTGGTGCGGCTGGTGCGGATGGCACATGAGTCGAACGCGACCTCGTTGGCCGACCTCATTGCCACGCGGCTGGGCAAGGACGGTTGGCTGGCGGCGACGGTGACCCTGGTCGCGGCGCTCGGCCTGATCCCTTACATCGCGCTGCAGCTGAAGGCGGTGGCGATGAGCTTCGCGTTGCTGACGCGCTCGCCTGGCAACGAGGCGCTGCCGGCGTGGCAGGACAGCGCGCTGTACGTGGCGTTGGCGATGGCGGTGTTCGCGATGCTGTTCGGCACGCGGCGTGCCAGCGCGGTGGAACACAACCGCGGCCTGATCCTGGCGATGGCGTTCGAATCGCTGTTCAAGCTGGCGGCGATGCTGGCGCTCGGGCTGTTCGTCTGGTTCGGCCTGCCGGATTTGCCGGATGTCGCACCCGTGCAGGCCCCCGCGTCGACCACTTATGGCTTCCTGCCGCTGGTCGCACTGGGCGTGCTGGCCATGTTCACCCTGCCGCACCAGGTGCACGTGGGCGTCGTCGAATGCCGGGACGAACGCCATGTGCGCACGGCGCGTTGGCTGTTCCCGCTGTACATGGTGCTGATGGCGGCGCCGCTGCTGCCGCTGGCGCGCGCCGGCGGTGCGATGTTCGGCGACGCGGTGCCGTCAGACCTCTACGTGCTGGCGCTGCCGCTGTCGCAAGGGCAGCAGGGGCTGGCGCTGCTGGCGTTCCTCGGCGGCCTGAGCGCGGCCACCGGCATGGTGGTGGTCAGCACGCTGACGCTCAGCCTGATGATCGGCAACCACTGGCTGGCGCCGGGTCTGTTGCGGGGCGGCTGGCTGCGCGGGCGCGGGGGCGACCTGCGCGGTGCGGTGTTGACGCAGCGGCGTGTCGGCATCGTCGCGGTGATGCTGCTTGCGTGGGCGTACAGCCGCCTGGTGGCGGGCAACGATGCGCTGGCCGATGTCGGCGCGGTGTCGTTCTCGGCGCTGGCCACGCTGGCACCGGCATTGGGCTTCGCGATCTGGCGCCCGCAGACGCCGCCGCGCGCGGTGATCGCCGGCATCGCGGCGGGCTTCGTCGTCTGGGTCTGGCTGCTGTTGTTGCCGGTGACGATGGACGCGCGTGGCGTCGCGCCGGCCTGGCTGTCGCAGGGGCCCTTCGGCATCGCTGCCCTGGCGCCGGATGGCTTTTTCGGATTGACGGGCTGGAGCCGGCTGGGGCGTGCGGTCGGCGTCAGCCTGTTCCTCGGAACCGTGGTGACGTTGGTCGTCATGGGATGGCGCGGCACGGCACCGCGCCGCGCCGACAGCCGCGGCTTCGATGCCGGGACGCTGCGCGATGCCGGACGCCGCTTCCTCCCGCGCGAGCGGGTGGAAGAGCTGCTGGTCGATGCGCCGCGCAGCGGACCGGTGCCCGCGTTGATCGAGGCGCGGTTGGAACGCGAACTTGCCGCGGTGCTGGGGTCGGCATCCGCGCGCCTGCTGCTGGATGCGGCGCGCCGCGAAAGCGGCGACCTGGAGACCGTCGCCGCCATCGTCGGCGAGGTCTCGCAGGACCTGCGCTTCAACCAGCAGGTGCTGGAAGCCGCGCTGCAGAACATGAGCCAGGGCATCAGCGTGATCGACCGCGACCAGCGGCTGGTCGCCTGGAACCGGCGCTATGCGCAGATGTTCGGGTTCCCGCCCGAGGTGCTGCAGGTGGGACGCCCGATCGCCGACCTGACCCGCTGGGCGTTGCAGCGCATGCCGCAGCGTGGCCACGATGATCGGGCGCTCGAACGGCGGCTGGCTTTCATGCGAGCGGGCACGCCGCACCTGACCGAGCGCGTGTTCCCGGATGGCAGCATCGTCGAGATCCGCGGCAATCCGATGCCGGGGGGCGGCTTCGTCGCCACCTATACCGACGTCACTGCATCGCGCCGGGCGGAGCGGGCGCTCAAGCAGGCCAACGAGACGCTGGAGCAGCGCGTGGCCGAGCGCACCACGCTGCTGGAGACCGCCAAGCGCGAGGCCGAACACGCGAACGATGCGAAGAGCCGCTTCCTGACCGCGATCGGACACGACCTGCTGCAGCCGCTGCATGCGGCTCAGCTGTTCACCGACGCGCTGTCGCAACAGTTGCCGGAGACGCACCAGCGCGAGACCGCGCTGCAGGTGCGCGGTGCCCTGGATTCCACCACCGACCTGCTGACCGGCCTGCTGGACATGTCGCGGCTGGAAGCAGGTGGGCTGGTTCCGGAGCCGCGTGACCTGCCGCTGCTGGAAGTGCTGGAGCCGCTGGCGTCGGAGTTCCGCGTGCTCGCGCACGAGCGCGGCCTGTCGTTCGCCATGGTGCCCACACGCGCCTGGGTGCACACCGACCCGCAGCTGCTGCGGCGCATCCTGCAGAACTTCCTCGCCAATGCCGTGCGCTACACCGCGCGTGGTGGCGTGTTGCTGGGCGTGCGGCGCATCGGCCCCCATCTGCGTGTCGAGGTGTGGGACACGGGGCCGGGTATCGCCGAGGCGGACCAGCGACGGATTTTCGAGGAATTCCGTCGTGGCGACGACGTGCCCGGGCAGGGCCTCGGTCTGGGGCTGTCGATCGCCGACCGCATTGCGGCGCTGCTGCACGCGCCGTTGTCGCTGCGCAGTCGGGTAGGGCGGGGAGCGGTGTTCGCCGTCGACCTCGTGCGGGTGGCGGCCCCTGCGCCCGTGCCCGTACCGTTCGGCAAGCCGGGCCTAGCCGGCCGCCACGTGCTGGCGGTCGACAACGATCCCGTCGCGCTGTCTGCGCTGCGACAGGTGCTGGAGGGCTGGGGATGCAGTGTCGCCATCGCCGGTGATGGCGATGCGGCAGAGCGCGCGTTGCAGGAGCAGACGGCCGACCTCTGGCTGTTCGACTACCACCTGGACGATGGCGATACCGGCGTGGCGCTGGCCGAGCGCCTGCGCGAAGCGCACGGTTCCCGGCCCTGCCTGATCCTCACCGCCGACCAGACCGATGCCGTGCGACGTGCCGTGCGCGATGCGGACCTGCCGTTGCTGGCCAAGCCGGTGCGGCCACTGGCGCTGAAGTCGGTGCTGGACCGGCTGCTGGCGGCGCGGGCGACGTAGTGCTCATCGTCGTCCCAGCGAATGCTGGGACCCATTTGCTCTTGATTGTCCGCTCGTCTTCCGTGCCGCGCCCGAACCCGCAAAAAAGCAAGATGGGTCCCAGCATTCGCTGGGACGACGACGGATGGTTCACAGGTAGAATCACTGCCCCACTGCCCGTCGATCCCCCATGCCCTACACCCCCATCGTCGCCACCCTCGGCTACGTGCTGTCGCCGGACCGCTCGCAGGTCCTGCTGATCCACCGAAACGCGCGTCCCGACGACCAGCACCTGGGCAAGTACAACGGGCTGGGCGGCAAGATCGAGCCCGACGAGGATGTGGTCGCCGGCATGCGCCGCGAGATCCACGAGGAAGCCGGGATCGACTGCGACGCGATGACGCTGCGCGGCACGATCAGCTGGCCGGGCTTCGGCAAACACGGCGAGGACTGGCTGGGATTCGTCTTCCTCATCACGACGTACAGCGGCACGCCGTTCGAGTCCAATCCCGAGGGCACGTTGGAGTGGGTGCCGGTCGAGAAGATCATGGAGTTGCCGTTGTGGGATGGCGACCGCCACTTCCTGCCGCTGGTGTTCGACGACGACCCGCGCGGCTTCCACGGCGTCATGCCGTACCGCGATGGCCGCATGGTGTCGTGGGATTACTCGCGGATCTGAACCTGCCCGTTCGCATGCTTCTTCTGTAGGAGCGACGTGAGTCGCGACCGGAATGGGCGACGGGCAGTGCGCCGTACATGATTCGGGGGCGAGACGACGATAGTCGTGTGGCTCTCTGTTGTCGACAGATCAAGGACGTTCCTTTCTACGGTCGCGACTCACGTCGCTCCTACAGAAACGGGCGCGTGTTCCACGCCACGACTTTTCCACATCCGCTGTGGAATGACGTTGGGAAACCATGTGGATAACCCCGCCGCCGCCTTGTGCCGCAGGGCTGTCAAGATGCGTGGCGAAAATTTGACCAGCGCGTGACGGGTCGGCGACGAGGTTGTCCACACCGCATGTGGATGGTCTGTCGACGAACATGTGGATAAGCATCGGCGCGCGTTGCGGCGCAACGCTGTCAAGATGGGTGGCGAAATTATGGCCAGTGCAGTCGACGGTCCTGCGATGGCGGATGGTTTCACGCACTAATCCGTCATCCCCGCCAATGCCGGGCGTGCGACGTGCGTCGCCGTCATGCGCGGGAAGCAAAAGGCACTGGGTCCCGGCCTGCGCCGGGATGGCGATTCTCGCGCCGTCGTCCCAGCGAACGCTGGGACCCATCCTGCTGTTCTCCACGACACATCCAGCGAAACCAAGGGCAGAAGCCAAATGGATCCCAGCGTTCGCTGGGATGACGTAATCAGGGGTGATGCAGCTCTCGTCACGGCGACTTTCAAACGCTGGACGGCGGGTCAAGCCGGGAGCCGGCGATCTGCGTTTTTAAGATGCGTGGAAGAGCAAAGACACTGGGTCCCGGCCTGCGCCGGGATGACGATTCCGGCCCGTCGTCCCAGCGAACGCTGGGAGCCATCCTACTGTTCTCCACGACACATCCAGCGAAACCAAGGGCAGAAGCTAAATGGATCCCAGCGTTCGCTGGGATGACGTACCCAAGGGTGATGCAGCTCTCGTCACGGCGACTTTCAAGCGCCGGACGGCGGGTCAAGCCGGGGGCCAGCGATCTGCGTCTTTAACCCGCTTGGAAGAGCAAAGGCACTGGGTCTTGGCCTGCGCCGGGATGACGATTCTCGCGCCGTCGTCCCAGCGAACGCTGGGACCCATCCTGCTGTTCTCCGCGACACATCCAGCGAAAGCAAGGGCAGGAGCCGAATGGATCCCAGCGTTCGCTGGGATGACGACATGCGGGGCGCGGAGTTTCGTTCGCTGGGATGACGGCGTGGGCGTCGCGGGGATTCGTTCCCGACATGCGGCGTGGCAACGAGGCAGGATTACTCGATCTGCCGTGCCGGATCGGCCAGTTCCAGTTCGCGCAGTACCACGCCGGCCTGGGTACGGTTGCGCACGCCGAGTCGGTCGAAGATCGCGGACAGATGCGCTTTCACCGTGCGCTCCTGCACGTCGAGGCGGTCGGCGATCTGCTTGTTCAACAGGCCCTGCGCCACCAGCGTCAGCACGCGGAACTGCTGCGGCGACAGGCTCGCCAAGCGACCGGCGAGTTCGGTGTCGTGTTCGGACGACTGCGCGCGTGCGACCGCGCCGCGCAGCGACGCCGGCAGCCACTGCTCGCAGGCGAGCACGCTGCGGATCGCGTCGCGCAGTTCGTCCAGGCCCGAGCTCTTGGGCAGGTAGCCGGCGGCACCGTGGTCCAGGGCACGGCGCACCACGCGCGGATCGTCGTTCGCCGACACCACCACCACCGCGACCGCCGGGAACTGCGCGCGGATCGCCGCCAGGCCCGCAAGCCCGTGGTTGCCGGGCATGTGCAGGTCGAGCAGCACCAGGTCGATGTCGTCGTGCGCTTCCAGCGTGGCGATGACGCCATCCAGTGACTCGGCCTCGCGCACCGACAGCTGCGCCACGGCGTCCGCCGCCGCACCGCGCAGGGCAGCACGGAACAGCGGATGGTCGTCGGCGATCAGGAGGTTGGGCATTCGGCGCAAGTCATTGGGCGGGTGCTTGCATCTGGCGGGTCTCGATCCTTGCCCTTGAGCACCCGAGTCGGGTGCCCTCGTCTTTCCTCAGGCGGAACGCGCCAAGGCAGGTGTCGCGGAAGTAGCGAGGCATCAGCGAAGCTTCGCCATAGGGATTGGAGTCGTACTGCAGGTGGTAGCGCATGCCGTGAGCGTCGCGTCCAATCGCATCCCATACCTCGGAGTCGACGCCGCGTCCCTGGACGGCAAACCAGAACGCTTGTCCGGCGGCGTCGGCCTCCTGGGCACAGGCCCAACCTGCTTCCGTCTCCCCTCCTGCGGCGACCCATCCGCAGGCGTTGGCCTGGGAGCCGGACAGGCGTGCGAGTTCGCTGCGAAGCGGATGTTCCGGCGCCGATTCGCTACAGGCGGCGAGCACGATGATCGCAAGCAGGTTGCATGTTCTCGGCGGGACGCGGATCTTCAAGGTCCGATGCTCACTGCACCGTCCAGCCGCCATCCACCACGATGGTCTGGCCGGTGATGTTGCGGGCGGCGGGCGAGGTGAGGAAGGCGGTGATGCCGGCCAGTTCGTCCAGACCGATGAAGACGCCCTTCGGCATCGGCTTCAGCATCACCTGGCTGACCACGTCGGCCTCGGAGATGCCGCGCGTGCGTGCCTGGTCGGCGATCTGCTTGTCCACCAGCGGCGTCTTCACGTAGCTGGGGCACACGGTGTTGATGGTGATGTCGGTGTCGGCGGTTTCCAGCGCCAGCACCTTGGAGAAACCGACCAGACCGTGCTTGGCCGCCACGTAGGCGCTCTTGTACGGGCTGGCGACCAGCGCATGGATGCTGCCGATGTTGACGATGCGGCCGAAGCCGCGCTCGCGCATGCCGGGCAGCACCGCGCGCGTCAGCCGGGCCACGCCCACCAGCATCACCTGCACCAGGAAGTCCCACTTCTCGATGGGGAAGTCTTCCAGCGGCGAGACATGCTGCAGGCCTGCGTTGTTGACCAGCACGTCGATGGGCCGCGAGATCGTCGCCAGCGCGGCGTCGATGCTGGCCTGCGAGGTGACGTCGAGCGCGACGGCCTCCGCCGAACCGCCTTCACTGCGGATCTGCGTGGCGACGGCTTCGGCGGCGTCCAGGTTCAGGTCGCTGACGATGACGTGGCGGCCGGCTTCGGCCAGCTGCGCGGCGATGCCGGCGCCGATGCCGCTGGCCGCGCCGGTGATGAGGAGGGTGTGGGTGGGCTGCATGGGGGAACTCCTGCGTGTCGTCGCTAGGGTAGCAGGCAGGCGCGCGCGGTTCGTGGTACCAAAGTACGATGACGGCGCTTCCCGCGGAGGGTAGTTTCATGGCATTGACCGGAACCCTGGACGCTTTCCACGCATGAACGCGAAGACGCGCATTTCCTGCGGCCTCTTGCTCGGTGCGGCGCTCGCCGCCTGCAGCAGCGCGCCGCCCAAGCCCGAAGCGGTGGCCCACATGATCCAGCCCCAGCGCGTCACCGACCATCGTGGCGCCGACGACCTGCTTACCGCCGGCCTGGGCCTGGACGGCCTGCGCGCGATGGCGGCGCCCGCGTTCGCCGATCCCGCCAACCCGACGCCGGCCGAACTGCGTCGCCGCGCGATCTGGGCGAACTGGCGCGGCATCGCCGACCTGTCGCTGACCGGCAGCTACGGGCAGGCCTACGGCAGCGTGGCCAGCGCGCCGGGTCGCGAGTATTCGGCACTGGCGACGGTGCCCGGCGCCAAGCAGCCGCATCGCGTGCTGGTGCAGGTGCCGGACAACTTCGATGCCACGAAGCGCTGCGTCGTCGTCACCGCCGCGTCCGGCTCGCGTGGCGTCTACGGCGCCATCGCCGTCGCCGCGCCGTGGGCGCTGCCTAAGGGGTGTGCGGTCGCCTACACCGACAAGGGCGCCGGCACGGATTACTTCGACCTGACCGACCAGCGCGGCGCGCGCGAGGACGGCACCATCGGCGAACTCGGCGTCGACACGCTCGCCTTCACGCCCGACGCGCCGGTCGGCGCCAGCGGCGTGGCGGTCAAGCACGCGCATTCCAAGGACAATCCGGAGGCGGACTGGGGCAAGCATGTGAAGCAGGCGGCGGAATTCGCGCTGGCTGCGCTGGACCAGGCCTTCCCGCAGGCGGCGCCGTTCCGTTTCGACAACACGCGCGTCATCGCGGTCGGTATCTCCAACGGCGGCGGTGCGGTACTGCGCGCCAGCGAGGAGGAGGGCGGCTGGCTGGATGCCGTGGTCGCCGGCGAACCCAACATCTACGCGGCCGATGCGCCCGGCGCGCGCTCGCTGTACGACTACACCACCGAAGCGGCGCTGCTGATGCCGTGCGCAATGCTGGACCTGCCGGCCGAGTCGCTGCCGCAGCCACCGCTGCGTGCACAGGTCGAACCGCGGTGGACGGCGCGCTGCGCCACGCTGAAGGCGGCGGGCCTGGTGACGGGTGCCGATGCGAAGGCGCAGGCGGCGTCGGCGCATGCGCAACTCAAGGCGAACGGCTGGACCGACGAGGCGCTGGTCGCCGGCGCGCTGAGCGTGGGCTTCGACCTGTGGCGTGCGGTCGCGGTGACGTATGCGTCCGCTTACGGTCGCTACGGCGTGGGCGAGCATCCGTGCGGCTTCGCGTTCTCGGCGCAGAACGCCGACTTTTCCGCGCGTGCCGCGACGGCCGCCGAGCGCGCCGCGTGGTGGTCCGAGGGCAGCGGCATTCCGCCGGGTGCCGGTGTCGGCATCGTCGATACGACGCTGGCGCCGCCGGACTTCACCCTGCCTGGCCTGCAGTGCCTGCGTGCGCTGCAGACCGGCAGCACGGATGACGCGCGCCGCGTGCAGGCGGGCATCGCGCAGACGGCGGCGCACTCCCCGAAGACGCGCCGTCCGGTCGTGGTGATCCATGGCCTGGACGATGGCCTTGTCCCGCCCGCGTTCTCCAGCGCGCCTTACGTGGCTGCGGCACGTGCCGCCAACCCCGACGTGCGCTACTGGCAGGTGCGTCATGCGCAGCATTTCGACGGCTTCCTGGCGCTGCCCGCCTACGGCGCGCGTTACGTGCCGCTGCTGCCGTATGTCTACGCCGCGCTGGACCAGGTCGATGCCACGCTGGATGGCCGCCGCGAATTGCCGGCGAATGCGCTGATCAGCGCGCAACCGCGTGGCGCGGGTAGTGTCGAGCTCAGCCAGCTCGCGATTCCGCGGTAAATGGATTCAGGTGTG
The DNA here is from genome assembly GCF_010093445.1 of Pseudoxanthomonas japonensis. Taxonomy (GTDB): domain Bacteria; phylum Pseudomonadota; class Gammaproteobacteria; order Xanthomonadales; family Xanthomonadaceae; genus Pseudoxanthomonas_A; species Pseudoxanthomonas_A japonensis. The sequence continues at coordinate 161,347 of NZ_PDWW01000003.1, forward strand.
GGAGCGACGTGAGTCGCGAAAAGATGCTCGGCATCCAGAGATACATTGGGATGATGGGCAATTCTTGCCTTCTTGACTCCGTTCAATCGCGACTTACGTCGCTCCCACGGAACGGAGGGTAGGGTGCCCCCACGACGGTTTCACCCGGTTCGGCTTACCCTGTAGGCCGTCCCCGGTCACGACTGCCGCCATGTCCCGACACTTCTCGATGATCCGCGACTTCCAGCTGGCCGACTGGTTCACGCTGGGCAATGCGTTCTGCGGCACCGGCGCGATCTTCGCGGCGATGCGCTTCCTGCAGGAGGGCATCCTGCGCGACCTGATGATCGGCATGGCGCTGATCCCGCTGGCCTTCATCTTCGACGCGCTGGACGGACGGGTCGCGCGCTGGCGCAACCAGGCCTCGGTGCTGGGACGCGAACTGGATTCGCTGGCCGACGTCATCTCCTTCGGCGTGGCCCCGGCCGCGCTGGCCTACGCCTGCGGCATGCAGGGCGGCTGGGACTGGCTGGTGCTGTCGTACTTCGTGGCCTGCGGTGTCAGCCGGCTGGCGCGCTACAACGTCACCGCCGAGTCGCTGGCCGACGGCGGCGACAAGGTGAAGTACTTCGAGGGCACGCCGATCCCGACCAGCCTGCTGCTGGTCGTGCTGCTGGCGATCGCGGCCTACCTGGGCCACGTGGGGCCGGACCTGTGGCTGGGCGCGCTGAAGCTGGGGCCCTGGTTGCTGCATCCGCTGGTGCTGCTGTTCGCGGTATCCGGCACGCTGATGATCAGCAAGACGCTGCGCATTCCCAAGCCTTGAGCCGTGAGGTGAGGGCACGTCATGCACGCGCCGCCGGCCGCGGCTAGAATCGGTCGGGAAAGGGAGGGCACATGGCAAATTCCGTTCCACCGTGGCCGGGCGATTTCGAATCGGTCGCCCAGCAGTACTGGAGCCTGTGGGGTGATGCCCTGCGGCAGGCCGGCGCAGCGCCGACGATGTCCATGCCCGGTGCCGCGCCCGGCTGGCAGCAGACGGTCGACTGGTGGTCGAAGCTGGTGCCCGGCGGGCAGCCGCAGGTGGACGAGGCCGTTGGCCGCTTCCAGCGGCAGGCCAGCCAGTGGTTCGGGCAGATGCAGCAGGTTGCCGCGCAGTTCACCGGCCGCGACCACGATGCCACCGACATCGGCCGCGCCTGGCGCTCGGCGCTCGGCATGGCCGAGCCCACGCCGGCGCAGAATCCGTTCGCCGACATCTTCCGCCACATGCAGGGCGGTGCGCACGGCATGGATGGCTGGATGCAGCAGATGCGCCCCTGGCTGGAGAACCTGCAGCGCGATGGCGACCGCTGGATGCACTTGCCGACCTTCGGTCTGTCGCGCGAACACCAGGAGCGCTGGCAGCAACTGGCGCAGGCGTACCAGGATTACCAGCGACAGGTCGGCGAGTACGACCAGTTGATGCTGCAGGTGGCGCAGGACGCCTTCGTGCGTTTCGAGCGCAAGCTGGAGGAGCATGCGGAGCCGGGCCGCCAGTTGCAGAATGCACGGGCCCTGTTCGACCTGTGGATCGATGCCGCTGAAGAGGCGTACGCGCAGGTCGCCATGTCCAGCGATTTCCGCCATGCCTACGGTGGCTTGGCGAACGCCCAGGCGCGGTTGCACCTCGGCGTGCAGCGCGAGGTCGAGCAGGTCTGCACGCTGTTCGGCATGCCGACGCGGACGGAAGTCGACTCCGCCCACCGCAAGATCGTTGAACTCGAGCGTTCACTGCGCAGGCTGACGCGTGCACAGGCCGCACCCGCCCGCCGTGCGCCGGCACCGCGCGTTACGACGCCGACGGAGACGCCGGTCGTGGTGGAGGCGCCATCCCGGTCCGAGCCCGTCGCCGCGAAGCCGAAAACAACGAAGAAGCGCGCGCCCGTCCGCCGCAAGCCCTCGGCGTCCAAAGCTGTGACGAAGCAGCGTCCAGCCGCCAAGAAGAAGGGGGCCAAGAAGCCTGCACGGCGGACCGTGGCCGCGACGGCGCCGGCGGCAAGCAAGCGGGAACCCGTGGCCGCCGCGACCCGGGGCGTCGCGAAGAAGCCTGTCAGGACGAAGAAAGCGGCTGCCAAACGGGTATCGAAGGCCTCGGTCGCGAAAGCCCCGAAGCAAGCCAAGGCGCCGCCAGCAAAGCCAGCGTCGGCCAAGCCTGCGGCGGTCGTGTCGATGAAGGACTGGGTGGCGCGCAACGCAACGCGCAGCGGAGTCGTCGACTCGCCCGGGACCGGCAAGAAGACGAAGCGGGGTAAAGGCAAATGAACGGACCGCTCAACTTCAGCGCCGAAGCGCTGGCGCACGAAGCCACCACGCTGACGCAGAAGCTGTCCGCCGGGCTGCATACGTTGCCTGAAGTGGAAGACGTCCACTACGGCGCCACCCAGAAGCAGGAAGTCTGGCGCGACGGCAAGGTGGTGCTGTACCGCTTCATCGGCGAGAAGGCGCCGACCGCGAAAATCCCGCTGCTGATCGTCTACGCGCTGGTCAACCGGCCGTACATGGTCGACCTGCAGCACGACCGCTCGCTGGTGAAGGGGCTGCTGGCGCAGGGCGAGGACGTCTACGTCATCGATTGGGGCTATCCGGACCGCTCGGACCGCTTTCTCGAACTCGACGACTACATCAACCGCTTCATCGACGGCGCCGTCGACCACCTGCGCGACAGCAGCGGCCGCGAGGCGGTCAACGTGCTCGGGATCTGCCAGGGTGGCGCGTTTTCGCTGTGCTACGCCTCGCTGCACCCGGAGAAGGTCAAGAACCTGATCACCATGGTCACCCCGGTGGATTTCCATACGCCGGACAACATGCTCTCGCACTGGACGCGCGAACTCGACGTGGACCTGTTCGTCGACGCGCTGGGCAACGTGCCCGCCGACATGATGAATGCCTGTTACCTGATGCTGAAGCCGTTCCGGCTGAACTTGCAGAAGTACGTGGGGCTGGTCGACATCCTCGACGACAAGCGGGCGATCGAGGATTTCCTGCGCATGGAGAAATGGATCTTCGACTCGCCGGATCTCGCCGGCGAAGCCTTCCGCCAGTTTATCAAGCAGTTCTACCAGCGCAACGGCTTCATCAAGGGCGGCATCGAGATCGGCGGCGAAGCGGTGGACCTGGGCTTCGTCGACATGCCGGTGCTGAACATCTATGCGGAGCAGGACCATCTGGTGCCGCCGGATGCCTCGCGTGCGCTGAAGGACGTTGTCGGCACCGATGACTACACCGAACTGAGCTTCAAGGGTGGCCATATCGGTATCTACGTGTCCAGCCGTGCGCAGCGCGAAGTACCGACGGCCATCCATCACTGGCTGGGCCAGCGCGCCCGATAAGTGCGCACGCTGCCTTTTGTAGGAGCGACGTCAGTCGCGACCGCGATCCGACAGTATATGAAGGTCGCCGTCGGGCCAGTCCCCTGTTCGACTTGGCCTTCTGTTGTCGGCGCATCGGGCCGTGCGGTCGCGACTGACGTCGCTCCTACAGAAGTGCGCCCCCTTCACCTTTGTTGCATCAGGGTAATCCCATGCTGTCGCGCCTCACCTTCGCTGCCTGTCTGATCGCCTTTTCCGCGCTCGCGTCGGCCGCACCTTCAGCGACCGCCAAGCGCGAGATCCAGGGCCTGATGGACGCCCTCTCCACGTCGTCCTGCGAGTTCCAGCGCAACGGTACGTGGCATGGGCGTGACGAGGCCCGCAAGCACCTGCAGCGCAAGTACGACTACCTGCTGAAGAAAAACCTGGTCGATACCGCGGAACAGTTCATCGAGCGCGCGGCAAGCAAGAGCAGCATGAGCGGGAAGGCTTACCAGGTGCGGTGTCCGGGACAGCCCGCACAGCCGGCCGCCACGTGGTTCACGGCGAAGCTCAAGACGCTGCGCGGTTCAGGCGCGCCGGTCCGCTGACGCGCTAGACTCGGTCCAGACCACCGCGGGGAGTAGTCGGCGATGAACAACTCGGCATCCAAACCGTTCGCGCGTTCGTTGAACGACCGCATGATCGCCGGCGTGATGGGCGGCATCGCCCACCGCTATGGCTGGAGCGCGACCTTGCTGCGGGTGATCTTCGTCGTCGTGTCGATCGCGTCGGCGGCGTTCCCCGGCATCCTGGTCTACCTGATCCTCTGGCTGCTGATGCCCAACGAACAGGACTGAGCCTTGGCGCCGACCATGCTGTGGTCCGCCCGCGTGCTCGGCATCGCGTGGGCCGTTCCCAATACGCTGATCGGCCTCGTCGCCGGCGCCGTGGGCATGCCGTTCGGCGCGAGACCAGAATGGAGCCCGCGCGATTTCGCGGTCGTCTTCCATCGCTGGCCGTGGGGACCGGGCGGCGCCATCACCTTCGGCAACAGCATCCTGCATACCGGCGATACCTTGGAGTCGGAATGCGTCACCTACGAGCATCGTGCCGGCCGCACGCAGCATCCGCGCATCCGCCTGGGCGACCATGAGCGCGCGCACGTCTATCAGTACATGGTGCTGGGACCCCTGTTCCTGCCGGTCTATCTGCTGTGCGGCGGGGTCAGCGTCCGCAACCCGTTCGAACGCGCGGCCGATCGCTACGCATTGACGGGCAAGGGATGGTGGCCGGGCGGGTGACCGACGACGGTCGTTGTGTTCCACCGTCGTCCACGTCGGCAGCACCTCAGCTGCGTGAGGTCTTCTTCGCGGTCTTCTTTTTCTTGGAGCGTGTGGCGGTCTTGCTGGCCGTTTTCTTGGTAGCCTGCTTTGCCGCCGTCGTGCGCCCGGAGCCGCTCTTCTTGCCACCGCCGTCCTGCTTGTTGACGGTGGCCCAGGCGATGCGCTCGGCGTCCTCGCGCGAGCGGCCCTGTTCCAGTTCGCTTTCTTCGATGTGTTCGGCCTGTCGCTTCTGCTTGTCGGTATACGCAGACTTGTCACCGCGTGGCATGACGCTGTCTCCCGGGGCGTAGGGAAGCGCAGCGTCGCGCGACCTGGATGACGGCACCGTCAAGACATGTTCAGCGCTCCATGCGCTGGAACGAGAACAAGGGCCACAAGGCGTGTTTGCGCCGCTCGATCAATGCGCGCAGCAGCCCGGCGCCGAGCATGCTGTAGGTGATGCCGTTGCCGCCGTAGGCCATCGCGAAGTGCACCCGCGGACCCCATTGCTCGTGCGGACCGAAGAACGGCAGCCCATCCTCGGTTTCCGCGAACGTACCGGCCCATGAGAACGCCGGGGTGAGCGCGAGTTCGGGGAACAGTTCCTTCAACCGCTTCAGCAGCGTGCGTGCCTTCTTCTCCACGCGCGCGTCGCGCTTGGCCGGGATATCGACGGAATCGTCTTCTCCCCCCAGCAGCAGACGACGGTCGGAGGTGGTGCGCGCATACAGATAGGGGCGGGCGGTTTCCCACAGCAGCGTATCGGCGAGAAAGCCCAGCGCCGACTCCGGAAGCGGATCGCTGATCACGGCGTAGCTGCTGCGGTTGCGTGCCACCGACTTCTTCAGCCAGTGCTGGCTCGCATAGCCCGCCGCGACCACCAGATGCCCGGCGCGCACGGTCAGTCCGGTGTCGGTGCGCAGCGTCACGCCGCGCGTGGTGGGGGTGATCTCTTCGATGCGGGTACGGTCGAAGACCGATGCGCCCTGCTTCTGCAGCCGCTGCAGCAGGCGATAGGTCAGACGATACGGATCCACGCGCGCCGCCTGCTGGCTGAGCAGGGCGGCAGGCGCATCGAATCCGTAATCGTCGCGCACGCGGTCGGACGACAGCAGCTCCACCTCCAGGCCGTGCTTCTTCCTGGCAACGCACTCTTCTTCCAGGCTGGCGACATCGCGGCGTCGGCTGGCGTAGTACAGGCTGCGATTGCGCGCGAAGCCGACATCGCGCCAGGCCGATGCGACCGCCTGCAATTGGTCGATGGCCTCGGCGCAGGCCTGGTAGGCGAGCGCCGCATCGGCTTCGCCATGGCGCTTGGCCAGATCGATCAGGTGCGTGTCGATTTCGTATTGCAGCAGCGCGGTACTGGCGGCGGTGCTGCCCCAGCCGATGTCCCGCTGCTCCAGCACCGCCACGTCGAAGCCATGGCGGGCCAGTTCATCGGCGATCAGCGCGCCGGTGATACCGCCGCCGAGCACGGCGACGTCGCAGCGATGGTCGGCTTCCAGGCGCGGAAACGCCTGCATCAGCCCGTTGCTGACCGCCCAGAAGGGATAACCGCTTTTGAGGTCCATGCGCGTCCGGTCCCGTCACGAGGCGACCATGCTCGCAGGCCGCCTGCCATCGAGGGGTGAAGGACGCGCGGTCAGCGCGGCAAAGCGCCCTGCAGGAACAGGTCGACGGCCGCCAGTGCCTGCGCTTCCAGCGTGTCGACGTCCGGCAGGTGCGGCCCGCCCGCAGCCAGGCGGACGACCTGGTCGCCGAACAGGCTCATGTAGAACTGGCCGGCGGCCGCCTTGGGCGATGCCAGGTGCAGGCGGCCCGCGGCGACCTGCTGCTCGAAATAATCTTCGAGCGTGCGGCGGATGGACGCCACCACATGATCGAAAAACCAGTCGCGCAAGGCGGGGAACGACTGGCCCTCACCGATCACGATGCGGTAGACCACCTGCGAATCGGTGCCCGCCATCAGCTGCGCCATGCGGATGGCCACGCGCCGCAGCGCCTGCTGGGGCGAAAGCTCGGTCAGGTTGAGGTCGCTCAGGACATGGATATGCAGGTCCAGGCGACGTTCGAGGATGGCGCAGGCCAATCCTTCCTTGTCGCCGAAGATGCGGTACAGCGTGGCCAGCGATCCGCCCGCACGCGCCACGATCTCGCTGAGGCGAGCGTGCTGGTACCCCTTCTCGGCGAATACCTCGGTGGCGGCATCGAGGAATTTCTCGGCGCGGATCTCGCCGCGACGGCACAGTTCCACCTGCGGGCGTGCCCGCAGTGGCACCGTGCCGGGGTCGGCATCGCTGGAAACGTTTTCCAGATATTCGGACTGGATGCTCACGGAAAGTCCCTGCACACGGCTGGGTGGCGATATTGCGCCAGCCTAGCAAAACGCCGCGGGACTGTGGCGGCTATACGGTCGTTGTTCGACGTGCCGCCTAAAGGTAACGCGTGAACCTGGGCGCTTCCTGCCAGCGGTCGTGCGCGCCATCCACGTGAACGACCGGCGCGGCGTCGAGCTCCTCGGGCGAGACATCTTCCAGGCAGCCCAGGTTCACGCCGTAGATGCGCGCTTCCCCCGGCATGTCGTTGCCGATGCCGAACGGCCGCACGCCGCAGGTCCGGCAGAAGTGGTGCGAGTTGCGCAGGGTGTTGAAGCGGTACTCCACCAGTTCCCCTTCGCCTGCCAGCAGCCGGAACCGGTCGGGCGCCACGATGGCCGGCCAGAACCGGTTGCGCCGGCAGATCGAGCAGTTGCACCGGTAGGTGGGCTGGGTGAGGTCGATGTCGGCCTCGAAGCGGACTGCGCCGCAGTGGCAGCTGCCGTTATAGGTCTTCAGCATGTGGGCTCCCGTGCCGATACCGTTCGGGGGACTGGGGTCGCCCCACCGTGCTGGTCGATGGGCGGGAGCATAACGGACCCCCCAACCTGGCGGAGCCATGCATGCTGCAGACCGTAAATGTCGCCGACCTCCGGCCGGGCATGTACGTGCAGAAGTTGCTGGGTCCGTGGATGCAGCATCCGTTCTGGCGCACGTCGTTCCTGCTCGACGACGAACGCATCGCCGAGCTGCAGGACAGCGGGGTTGGGCAGGTGGTGGTGGACCTGTCCCGGAGCGAGCTGGACGGCGATCGCGACTCACCCGAGGCTCCGACCCCGGACGCGGCAGGACCGGTGCCCGCGCAGCCGGTCGCGATGTCCCCGTCGGCCACGGATACGGATAAGGATCCGGAGGCCGAGCACCGCCGGGTGATCGTGGCCGACGGCACCGTCAGTCTGGCGTCCGAGATCTCGCGTGCCCGCCGCATCTGCGACGAGGGGCGCGACGCGGTCGAGGCGATGTTCCGCGAAGTGCGCCTGGGTCGTGGCGTTGACGCCGGCCACGTCAAGCCGCTGCTGGACGAAATCACCGGCTCGGTCGACCGTCATCCCACCGCCCTGGTCAGCGTGGCGCGGCTCAAGGACGCCGACAGCTATACCTATCTGCATTCGGTGGCGGTCAGCGCGCTGATGACGATGCTGGCCCGCCAACTGCAGCTGCCCGATGACCAGGTGCGCGACGCCGCGCTGGGCGGCCTGCTGCACGACATGGGCAAGGCCATGCTGCCGCTGGACGTGCTCAACAAGCCCGGCAAGCTGACCGAGGACGAGTTTGCCATCGTCCGCCAGCACCCGGTGCATGGCGAACGGCTGCTGCGGGATGGTGGCATCACCCAGGAGGCGATCCTGCACATCGCCCGCCACCATCATGAGAAGGTCAACGGCGCAGGTTATCCACAGCGTCTCTCCGGTACCGAGTTGCCGCTGCTCACCCGCATGAGCAGCATCTGCGACGTCTACGATGCCATCACCTCCAACCGGCCCTACAAGAACGGCTGGGATCCGGCCGAATCGCTGCGCCGCATGGCCAGTTGGGAGGGGCATTTCGACACGACGTTGATGAAGGCGTTCGTCCGGAGCATCGGCATCTATCCGGTCGGCGCCCTGGTGCGGCTGTCCAGCGACCGGCTGGCGGTGGTGGTGGAGCAGAACCCCGCCACGCTGCTGGCTCCCCGCGTGCGTGTCTTCTACTCGGCCAGGCAGCGCAAGCACGTGCTGATGACCGACCTCGACCTGGCCACCGCCGGGGACCGCGAACGCATCGTCGGTGTCGAGTCGCCGGAGAAGTGGGGTTTCCGCGACCTGGAGAAGGTCTGGCTGCCGTAACACCGCGCCTCTGCCTGCAGGCCTGCCACCCCATCCTGCGGCGCTCCCTGCGGACGACAGGCGGGTGGACCCGTCCGTGGGAGGATTGCGGTGGGAACCGCGACAGCGGGGGCGGCGAACTCCCCGTTCCGTACCGGCAGGTTAACGCGTGCCCTGAACGCATGTCGATGCCGGTGTGCGCGCTGCACTTCCGGCACGTGCCGTCCGCCAAGACACGGCCGAGGATGGCCCGTCCCCGGAGGAGTTCCCGATGTCCCTGCTCTCGCTGATCATGGCCGCATCCGCCGCCACCGCACCGGCCCCTATGGCCGACGCCGCCACCCTGGCTGCCATCGAGGCGACCTGCTTCGATTACGTCGACGGCCAGCTGGAAGGCGATCCCGCGCGCGTGGCGCGCGCGCTGCACCCGGACCTGGCCAAGCGCTCGGTCATCGGCGACACGCCGGACGAGCGCCTCGGCCTGCGTCGCATGTCGAAGGAGGAACTGGTGTCGCTGACGCGGCAGGGCGCGCTGAAGACGCCGAAAGACCAGTGGAACCGCAGCTGCCGGATCCTCGACGTCACCGCCGAGACCGCCGTCGTACGCCTGGAGACGCCGTGGTTCGTCGACCATTTCCACATGGGCCGCTATGGCGAGCGCTGGATCATCGTCAACGCGCTGTGGCACATGAAGCCGCGGTGATCATCCGGTTGGAGTCGCTTTCGACGCCTTCCGGAACAGCAGGGCGGACACGCACCAGGCCACGACACAGAGACCGGTGAACGCCAGCACGAACGCCGGTGATTCCTGCGTGTCCATCCGTATCGCGATGCCGCCCGCGCCCCCCTGGACGATCGCCATCGCCGCCATCACGCGTGACATGCCGCGCGCCTGCAGCCGGACCAGCCCGCCGCCGATGGCGCCGACGGCCAGTACGCCGAGGAACAACAGATTGGCGGGATGCCCCGGCTCGTCGACGATACCGACCGCCAGGTTCGCCCACAGCAGCAGGAAGGCTGCACCGATCGCGACCAGGCTGGCCAGCAGATAGCTGGGCACGCGCGCCATGCGCATCGCCATTTCGAAGGCGACGCAGGCGGTCAGCAGCATCGCGCCGAAGACGATGAAATCGCCGACGGTCCAGGCCACGTCGTGGGTGAACCGCATGGCCACCCAGGGCGCGAGCAGCAACAGGCCAGCGCCGCCCCATGCCAAGGGCCGCATCACGCGGATCCATGAGACCGCGTTGGGGTAGGTGTCGGTGGTCATCGCCATGGTCCCGTGTCTGCGGCAGAAGCGCCGGGCACAGGATCGATGGCTGATGTGCGCCTGTGGCGGGGCATGTGTGAAGCGGGTGCGAAGTCCTGCCAGGCTCAGGGGGCGGGGGTCGCAGGCCGGTGCGCGTAGCTCAGCACCCTCGTCACCTGCCATTGGCCATCGCGTTCGCGCCAGACCATGACGAAATCCGCTTCGCCCGCGCAGTCGGTGCCGCCCAGGTCGCAGAAGCGATGCTTGCCCTGCGCGATCGCGCCGAAATCCTTGATCGGGTACACCACCAGCGTGCCCGGCACGCGTTCGCGCCGGTAGTGGCCGCAGACATACTGGCGCGTGCGGCCGATCATCTCGTCGCGCGTCCAGGTGACCCCGCCGTTATCGTGGTAGAACTCCACCGCGTCGTCGAAGTAGGCGGCGTGCTTCGCCAGTTGCGCCGGATCGGCGCAGGTGTTGAAGGCGTCGAACACCGCCGTGTCCAGTGCATCGATGGTGTCGGTGAGCTGCTCCGGTGTCCGCTCGGTGGCGGCCGTCGCCTCGACCGCTCCGCACAGCAGCGCGGTACCCAGCAGGCCGCCGAAGGCTGCTTTCGCCACGCGCGAACGCACCGCGGTCATGCCGACACCAGTGGTGCGCGCCGACCGCCGCCCAGCAGGCGCGCCGGCAGCATCAGCAGCGCGTGCAGGAAGGCGAACAGCGCCGAAAAGGTGATGCCGACCAGCCGGAACGGCAACGACAGCAGCCAGACGAACGGCCAGGCCAGCAGCGCCAGCACGGCGAGCGGCCAGCACAGGACGAACAGCAGGCACCAGGCAAGCAGGGCGACGAGGGTCTTCATGGTCCGGAACTCCTTCGGGCAGCGGATGTCAGGCGTCCATCCTCGCGTCCTGCACTGCGGTGGACCAGCGCGCTGCGACGAATCCGGCGGGATGCCGACGAAACCGCCCTGCGCCCGCATGAAACCGTGCCGCGATAGGCAGGTCAGGGCTGCGGAGGCAGCAAGGGCGCTTCCGGCGGCGGCGGTCCACGACGCACCACGTCGCGCTGCATCGCCGCCAGCCGGCGCAGCAGGCGGTTCTGCGTGGCGCGCGGCAGCTGGCGCTGGTCCATCGCCCACATCAGGTCCTCGACCAGCGCATTGAAATCGGCTTCGGCGATGTTCACGTGCTTGTGCGCCTCGGCCATGTCCTTGCCGGCGTACGAGCAGGGGCCGCCCGACTGCACGCACAGGAACTCCACCAGCCGGTCATTGAGGTTGATGATGTCGACGTCCTTGAAGTGATGCGCGATGCGGGGATCGTCCGACACACGGAACAGCAAGGTCTCCACCAGCGCCTCGATGCCGGCGCGCCCGCCCAGCCCGTCGTACAGCGCGTCCTTCGCCGGTGGCGCGGACGCGCAGCCGGCGATCCACAGCAGGCTGGCCAGCAGCAGGGCGGTCGCGATACGCATGCTCGTCACCTCATAAGCTCAACTGCAAGGACACGTATGCGCCGCGCTGGTCGTCCAGCGTGGCGATACTGCCCAGGTCCGCCCACGCACCGACGACGGCGACGTGCTTGTTCGGGAACCAGGCGATGAAGACGTCGCGCCAGTCGTCTTCTCTGGCGAAGCCGAGGTTGTCGGGCTTCTGCCGGTATTCCACGCCTACGGCGAGGCGGGGATCCAGCAGCACGGCCGCCGATCCTTCCCACAGCCACGTGCGCTCCGCACGCCGGTCGCCGCCGAAGCCCAGCAGGCCGGCCTGGTTGGCGTTGCTCGAACGCAGGGTCGCATTGAGCAGCAACTGGTAACCGCCGGCGGCATCGAGGAACAGTTTGCTGGCGCTGAGATAGGCATCGGTGCCGTTGTCGTCGCGCGCGCCCACCGCCAGCGGCAACGCGCCGTCGCGCAGGCGCTTGTGCTGCACGCCGACGCTGACCTGCGGCATGCGCGTATAGACCAGATCGCCGGCCAGGCGCACCTTGGCGCCGTAGATGTCCTGCTCCAGCGCATCCCAGGGCAGCGCCAGCCGTCGTTGCAGTTCGCCCAGGTCGAAGGACTGCCGCGCAAACGACACTTCCACCCGGTTGGCGAACGTGTACGACGCCCCGAAGGCGTCCAGCGCGTAGTCGCCGGTATCCACGCGCGTGTAGAACGCGGCGCCCCCGTGCTGTTCGTCCGTTCCGTACCCCGACAGCACGGCCCACGGCACGATGCCGCCGCCGGCCGCACCTTCCACCTGCGTGGCGCCACCGGTCGCCAGCAGGCGGCCCTGTCCGGCGGAGGCGGGCAGCGCCGGCAGCAGCGCGGACAGGGCGCAGGCGATCGATACGCAACGAAGGGCAGGGGTCATGCGTCGGTTTCCAGCGGGAGGTCGGCGGTCGTCGCGGTGCGCTCGCGCTGGTGGCACCAGTCCAGCAGCGCGGCGCTGCCCAGCGGTGCGCTGAACAGGTAGCCCTGCACCATGTCGCAGCGGTAGTGGCGCAGCAGGGCCAGTGCGCGGTCGTTCTCCACGCCCTCGGCGATCACCGACAGGCCCATGTTGTGGCCCAGTTCGATGGTGGAGCGCACGATCACCGCGTCGTCGCTGCCTTCTTCCAGCTGCATCACGAAGCTCTTGTCGATCTTCAGCTCGTCCACCGGCATGCGCTTGAGTTGCGCCAGCGAGGAATAGCCGGTACCGAAGTCGTCGATCGCCAGCCGCACGCCGCAGGCCTTGAGCCGGTGCAGCATGCGCAGTGCGTACTCGATGTCCTGCATCAGCGCGCTTTCGGTGACCTCCAGGATCAGGCGCTCCGCCGGGACGCCATGGGCGGCGAGCCGCTGTTCGATGTAGTCCGGCAGGTCCGCATCCAGCAGGTCCATCGCGGACAGGTTCACCGCCAGCCCCAGGTCCAGTCCGCCCGCGCGCCAGACGGCATGGCAGGCCAGGGCCTGGTCCAGTACGAAGCGCGTCAGTTCGTGGATGAATCCCGAGCGTTCGGCCAGCGGGATGAACTCGTCCGGCGCCACCGCGCCCAGGGTGGGGTGGCGCCAGCGCAGCAGCGCCTCGACGTGCTGCACGTGCGCGCTGGCGGCATCGAGCTTGGGCTGGAACTTCAGTTCGAGTTGGCCTCCGGAGATCGCCTGCCGCAGGTCGGTCATCAACTGCAGCTGCCGAAGGTGGGATTCGTCGCGGCCGGGCTGGTACACCGCCACTCCGCCGTGCGCGGCCTTGGCGTCGTACAGCGCGATGTCGGCCCGTCGCAGCAGTGTGTCGGCATCCGCGCCATGCTCGGGATGGCAGGCCAGGCCGAAGCTGCCTTCGACGCCAACGCGCGTACTGGGCAGGTCCAGCGGCTGCTTCAACGCATTCCACAGCGCGTGCGCCTGCGCCTGCGCCGCCTCGCATCGCAGGCCCGGCAGCATCAGCATGAACTCGTCACCGCCCAGGCGGGCGACCAGATGGGCGTCATCCGACGCGCTGCGCAGCCGCTGCGCGACTTCGCGCAGGACCTGGTCGCCGAATTCGTGGCCCAGCGTGTCGTTGATCTCCTTGAAGCGGTTCACGTCCATGACCAGTACCGCCACGTCGCCGCCACGGGCGATCGCCGCCTGCAGCAGGTCGTAGGCATGGCTGCGGTTGGGCAGCCCGGTCAGGCCGTCGTGATGGGCCTGGTGCAGGATGCGCGCTTCGCGCGCGGCGATGTCCGCCTGCATGCGGCCGAACGCACCGGCAAGCTCGGCGATTTCGCGACTGCCGCCGGCGACCGGCGCCTGCGAGTAATCGCCGGCCTGGATGCGCTGCGCCGCCGTGGCCAGTCGCGACACCGGTCGGCTGATGCCGCGACCCAGGGCAACGGCGACGGCAACCGCGAGCAGGGCCGCAAGCCCGGACAGCAGCAGGATGCGCGAACGCAACGCGCGGTAGGGCGCCAGCGCTCGGTCGTACGAATCCAGCAACACCAGCCGTGCGTCGTCGCCCTCGGTGAGCGGATGCGAGTCGGAGAGGTAATGGTCGCTGCCGACGGCAATCGGGCGCGTGTGGTCGCCCTGCGGCGTCCAGGCGCTCGCAAAGGACGCGCGCTGTGCGGCGGGCAACGTGGAGGCATGCACGCGCGTCCGGGAGCCGGCGCTGGTGACGAAGGCGGCTTCCAGTCCGGTCAGGCGCTGGTACTCGCGCGCCACCGCATCGTCGTAGCGACGGCCTATGGCCAGCCAGCCCACCCGCTCCGGCGCCATGACCGGCAACATCACCACCAGGTAAAGGGCGTCATTCACGACGACCGTCTGCAAGGCCAGCCCGTCGCGGGCGGCCTGGCGCGTGAGACCGGCCAGCACCTCCGCCGACGGCGCCGCGGCGCCCTCGGCGCCGGCCTGCCAGCGGCCGTCGCGATCCAGCAGCCAGGCCAGGTCGGCGCCCACACGGGTGCCCTGGTTGCCCAGCGCCGAACGCAGTGTCGGCACATCGCCACTGGCCACCGCCGCACGGAAACCGAAATCGTCCGACAGCACCGACGCCGACGCGAGCAGCTGTTCCGAGCGGCTCTGCTGGAACTGTTCCCACACGCGCTGGCCCACGTGCAGCTCCTGTTCCAGCCGCGACGACACCGCGCGCTGCGTGGCCACCGTCACCACCGCGAACGTGGCCAGCTGCGCGGCCACCACCACGGCGATCATCACGGCGATGACGCGCGTCTGGAAACTGCGTGGCTTCAAGGGGTGCCGCCCTTGGTCTGGCGGAACTTCTCCTGCAGCGCGCGCAGGCGGTCAGTGCCACGTACGTCGTTCTTCGCCGGGACCAGCGCGATCTGCAACGTCGACGAGGCACCGGCGGCCGGCACCACCAGCGTGCGTTCCAGCGGTGCACCCTCGCCGCGCACGTGCCACACCCGCAGCGTGTAGCTTCCCGGCGGCACGTCGAGGGTCAGGTGGCCATCGGCGGCGGTCTTGCCGAAGTAGGGCGTGTCCAGCACCACGATGTGGCCGATCATCCAGTCGTGGATGTTGCAGCCCACCACCACCACGCCCGGCTTGTCGAAGCGGATGGGCGCGGCCTTGTTGCCGGAATACAGCGGAATCTCGAACTGGCGTGGCTGCGAGAACGAGTAGACGTGATGCTGGATGTTGTCGCGGTTGGGGAAGGCGACCACCGTGCCGGCCTGCACCGGCAGCACACCGGGCACGAAGGCCGAATGCTGCTGATCCATGCGCGCGGTGGCGCTGCGGGTGGTCGACGGCGTCGCGCCGTGCAGGCTGACCACGGCATCGGCGACCGGGCCGCTGCTGCTGCCCACGGCGAGGCGCACCTCCGCCGCATGCGCAGCCGACCCGATGGCCATCGACAGCAGCACTCCAGACCACGCCCGCCCCACGCGCCGCCGTACCCGCATCGTCATCCCCTGTCCAATCAGGTAATTCCAGCAAGACCCGTGCCATCCCCGCGATCCCCCGACGCGACGATCGCGGGCATGAGGCATGCGTGTTCCGTTCCTGCGGGACTGCCGGACTGGGCTGAAACTGACGTTACGCGTCATGGAGGCGGATGGATGCGGTGGCCGCAACCAGTGCCGTCGTACGGGCCGCGATGCCGGGATCAGCCCGGTCCCACCAGGTGCCGTGTGACCTCGGCGGCATTCCGCCCCGCCAGCGTGCCGGGGCGTGTCCCGGACCACAGGGGCGAAAAATCGTCGCGACCCTGCGCTTCGGCCGCGGCACGCAATGGCGCAAGCGCCTGCGACGCCCAGGGGAAGGCGGGAGGCAGGTCCGACAGCGGGCCGAGATCGCGCATCAGCCGGTTGACCAGACCGCGCGCGGGCCGCCCACTGAACAGATTGGTGATCGCGCCCGTGCGCGCAGGCTGCTGCAAGGCAGTCCGATGGACGGCCGATGTGGTCGCCTCCGGGCATAGCAGGTACGCGGTGCCGGCCTGCACCGCGCTCGCGCCGGCTGCGAGCAAGGCGCCCACATCGGCGCGGTCGCCGACGCCGCCCGCCGCGATCACCGGTACCGTCAACGCCTTCGACAGCGACGCCACCAGTTCACGCGTGCCGGGCTGGATCGCCAGGTCATCGGAAAGGAAATGCCCGCGGTGGCCGCCGGCCTCGATGCCCTGCGCGATCACGGCGTCCACGCCATGGCGTTGCAGCCACCGTCCTTCCTCGACGGTCGTCGCCGACGACAACACGGTGCAGCCCCAGCCCTTGATCCGCGTCATCAGCGCGGCATCGGGAAGGCCGAAGTGGAAGCTCACGATCCGCGGCCGGAATGCGTCCAGCAGGTCGACGGTCGCCGCATCGAGCGGGCGGCGCGTGCCCGCCGTCGAGGGCGCGGGCGGTTCGATGCCGTACTCGCCGTAGTACGGCATCAACGCATCGTGCCAGCGCTGCCCCTCCGCAGCATCCGGCTCGGCCATCGCGTGGCAGAAGAAGTTGAGGTTGATGGGGTGCGGCAGCGACGCGAAGGTGTGCAGCGCGGTCTCGAGTCGCGCAGGCTCGAGCATCGCACAGGGCAGGGAGCCGAGCCCGCCGGCATTGGCTACCGCGATGGCGAGCGCTTCGTCCTGCACGCCGGCCATTGGCGCCTGGATCAGCGGAAGGTCGATGCCGAGCGAGGACAGGATGTCGTGCATGGCGCAAGCTTACGCTGGCCGCCAGCCATCGAAGCGCGCGATGGCACGTCCGCTGGACTGGTCCTGGTCTTTCGATGGAGGCGAAATTCGCTCGCGGTCGGCTTCCATGCCTGTCGATTTCCCGCCACCCGCTTCGTCGCTCATGCACTCCCAACCCAAGGAACGCCCATGAAGTATCTCGGTCTTGCCTACTTCACGCCTGAGAAGTTCGCCGGGATGAGCCCGGACGATGTCGAAGCCCTGGTCAGCCAGTGTCCCGCGCTCGACGAAAAAATGCGTGCGACCGGCAAGGTGCTGGTGGCCGCGTCGCTGGGCGACCTGGAAGGCTGGAGGACGCTGCGGCCGCGCGCTGGCAGGACGCAGATCAGCGACGGGCCCTACACCGAGTCGAAGGAAGTAGTGGGCGGCCTGTTCATCATCGAGGCGGAGGATCCGGAGGAGGCCTTGCGCATCGCGTCCCTGCATCCCGCGGCGACGCTGGGCGAGGAAGGGGGATGGGCCGTCGAACTGATCCCGATGGACTTCTATCTGGCGCAGTGAGGGACCGGCGGGCGCGTCAGGGACGTGCCCACGGACCGGCCGCGGTTGCGACATTGCCGTCCGCGCTCCGCGACGGTCCGCTCACCCGCGCTGCGCGCGTCGCAGGAAGCGGATCGCGGCGGTTTCCCACTGGCGCGGACCGTTGGCATGGCGCGTGATGCGCTGGAGCCGGCCGTCTTCCCAGCCCGAGAAGATGCGCGGATCCACGTAGTTCTTCTCGCAGATGCGCGGCGTGTTGCCGAGCAGGTCCGCGGCACCGCGCAGGACGGCCTGCCGCACCTGCGCCGATGACGGGTCGCCATGGGCCGGCGGCGGGAGGGCGGCGAGCGTGCGGAACGCGAAGAGCGTGGCCCCCAGCGTGCGGAAATCCTTGGCGGTGTAGGGGCCCTGCAGCTGCGCCTGCAGGTAGTCGTTGACGTCGCCGGAGGTGATGCGCTGCACCTTGCCCTGCTCGCGGTACTGGAACAGCGCCTGCCCGGGCAATTGCCGGCATTGGCGAACCAGCTTCACCAGCCGCGCGTCGCTGACGCGGGACTCCAGTGCCTTGCCACCCTTGCCGCGGAAGGCGAAGCGCACCTCGCTGCCGGCGATGAAGCGCGCATGCACGTTGCGCAGTGTGGTGAGTCCGTACGAACCGTTTTCCTTCTGGTAACTCTCGTTGCCGACACGCAGCAGCGTGTGCCCGAGCAGGGCGACGACCAGCGCGACCACCTTGTCGCGCGGGAAGCCGGGCAGGGCGAGATCGGCGCGCACCCGGCGGCGCAGTCGGGGCAACGCTTCGGCGAAAGCGATCAGGCGGTCGTACTTGCGCGCACCGCGTTCGGCCTGCCACGCCGCGTGGTAGCGGTACTGCTTGCGTCCGCGCGCGTCGCGCCCGGTGGCCTGCAGGTGGCCGCGCGCATCGGCACAGATCCAGACATCGGTGTAGGCCGGCGGAATGGCGAGCTGGCGGATGCGGGCGATCGTCGCCGCATCGCGGACCGCACGCCCGCGCGCATCCAGATAGGTGAAGCCGCGCCCACGCCGCCGACGCCGCAGGCCGGGCATCGCGTCGGAGGTGTAGTGAAGGCCGGCCAAAGGCGCCTCAGAAGTCGTCGACGTACTCGAGCACCAGGCCGTAGCGCGTGGCGACGTCGTCGGCGGTGGCGGTCACGGTATCGGCATAGGGAGAAGCGACTTCGATCTCGACGGCGTGCACGTCGCTGGCGCCGATGTCGTCGGGCAATCCCGCCGAACTGGAATCGTCGTCGTCCATGTGCGGCATCAGGTCCGCTAATTCCTCGAGGCGCTCCACCCCGTCGATGCCTTCCAGTGCGGCCATCAGCGCGTCGAACGCGGTCTGCGGGCCGGTGGCCCGGAGTCTGATCGTCGTCATGCTCTTCCTCTTCGCCGTGCGATTGCGTGATGCATTCGACCTTAAGATGGCCCTGATCACGCCGTCGTGAAGCCGTCGCCCGACCGCAGGGCAACGTTCAGTCAGGGAGATTCCACATGATGCGCCGAATGACCCTCGTGCTTGCATGGCTGCTGGCCATGGCGACGACACCACCGGCGAGGGCGGAACCGCCCGCCGTTCCGTCCGGCCAGGGCACCGCCACGCTCGAGCACCTGCCGGCCCTGAAGGGCGACTACTTCGCCCTGACCGATCGTGGATCCGGTCGCGTGCATCACCTCTACGTGCGCTATCCCGAGGGCTATGACGCGGCGACGGCCACGCGCTATCCGGTGGTGTACGTGCTGGACGGCGACAGCCTGTTTCCGTTGCTCGCGCCGACGCACCTGTTCCTGCACTACGACGAGACGTTGCCGGAGGCGATCATCGTCGGCATCGCCTATGGCGGTTTCGACCCGGCCATCAACAAGCGGCATGTCGATTTCACGGCGCCCGGCGACGACACCAGCGCGGAGCAGGGCGGGGCGCCCGGATTCCTCGCTTTCCTGCGCGCGCAGGTGCTGCCCGAGGTGGAGCGACGGTATGCGGCGGATCCCGCGCGCCGTGTGCTGCTCGGGCAGTCGCGCGCGGGCTATTTCGTGCTGTGGTCGGCGGTGCAGGATCCCGACCTGTTCTGGGGGCGCATCGCCAGCAATCCGTCGCCCGGGCCGGCACGCGACGCGTTGTTCGCCGCGCCGCGACCGTACACCGGCGCGGACCTGCGCGTGGCCGTGGTCAGCGGCGCGCGCGATACCGCCGAACGCCAGCGCATCGCGCACGACTGGACCACGCACTGGTCTGCCCCGTCGGCAGGTGCGCCATGGGACGTCACGTTGGTGGCGCTGCCGGACGGCACGCATGCCGCCTCGATCGGTGAGGGTTACCGGCGCGCGATGCTGTGGTTTTTCCGCGGGGACATCGCGTTGGCGCCAGCGCAGTGATGCGGCTGTATGCCCGCGTTCGGTCGCGCTGGAGCAGTCGGCGCCACTCGGGCACGCAGGGTGCGAAGGTTGCCCAGAGGCGCTCGACCAGTGTTCATTGCATCCTGCCGACTGGCTGCGCGGACTGGGGCGCGTCCATGCGGCAGGTAAGCCGCTATGCAGCCCCCCAACCGTCGAACCCCATGGACATTGAAATCCTGCTGATCGCCGCCCTGTACCAGGCCGGTTGAGGACAGGACGCCATCGGCTTGGCCATGCCGCGGATCCTGCGCATCCTGGAAACCGAGGACGTGCTGCGCGCTGCTTCACGCTCGACGCTTTGATCGGCGGCAACCCGGGTTCCGTCGGCGTGGGTCGGGTTTCATCGCCCACCACTGGCCGTCGGGCTGGCCAATGTCCATGCTCGGCGGCGAAAGGGGCGCCAGGCGGGCGTCGCACAGCAGGCCGGATGGCGGAGGGAAGGAATGCGGATCGGGGCTGTATTGCAGGGGGTGACGGTCGTGGCCGCGATGCTGGTGGCCGGTCATGCTGGGGCAGCGGAGGTTGCTGGGGCGGGCGAGGTTATCGATGCGCGGATCGAGACGTCAATGACCGAGGCTGGCCTGGTCGGCGTGGGCGCCGCGGTGATCGTCGACAGGCGCATGGTGTGGTCGAAGGGCTATGGATTCGCCGACCGCCAGCGCGGCGTTGCATTCACGCCCGACACGGCGATGAACATCGCCTCCATCACCAAGACAGTGACCGGCGTGGCGATGATGCAGGCGGTGCAGGCCGGCAAGCTGTCGCTGGACGAAGATATAAACGCCTACCTCCCGTTCAAGGTGGTCCACCCGCAGTTCCCCGACGCGCGCATCACCCTGCGCCAGCTCGCCACGCATACCTCGGGCATCAATGATCGGTGGGCCGTGTACGAGCGTCTGTACCACTGGGGAGGCGACGCGCCCGAGGCGCTGGGCGACTTCCTGCGCGGCTATCTGGTGCAGGGTGGCAAGGACTACGCGACGGACAACTTCGTGCCGCATAGGCCGGGGACGCACCGCGCCTATTCCAACATCGGCGCGGGACTGGTCGGTTACATCGTCGAGCGCGCGATGGGCGAACGCTTCGATGCCTACACGCAGCGCACGATCCTGTCGCCGCTGAAGATGACGCGCAGCCACTGGTTCCTGTCGCAGCGGCCGGCGGACGAGCGCGCCACGCTGTACGTCGCACAGGGCGGATTCGCGGTGCCGATACGGAACTATGGGCTGGCGACGTATCCGGACGGTGGCCTGCGTACCTCCGTGGCGGACCTGTCGCGGTTCTTCATCGCGGTGCTTGGCGACGGCAGCCTCGACGGCGCACGCATCCTGTCACCGGCATCGATCGCCGAACTTAGACGTTTCCAGTACACGCCCGGCCACACACCGGACAACGTCGTGCCTGAGGAAAAGAACTCCGGCCTGTTCTGGGCCACCAAGTTCGACACGGCCTACGTCGGCCATGGCGGTTCAGACCCGGGCGTGCACACCGCGATGCTGGCCAACCCGGCCGGCGACGTCGCAATCGTCCTGTTCGTCAACACCTCGGTGGACGATCGTGACGGCAAGGTGTACGGGCAGTTGTTCGATGCGCTGTGGCAGCACGCGCTGACGTTCAAGCGATCGAAGAAGTAGGTCACGCCTCGCGCCGCGCCGCCAAACGCAGCTTCACCCGCGGGTTGGAACCCGATCCGACACCACCGGCGTGAAGGCGCAGTCGCTCAATGCCCACCCTG
The DNA here is from genome assembly GCF_010093445.1 of Pseudoxanthomonas japonensis. Taxonomy (GTDB): domain Bacteria; phylum Pseudomonadota; class Gammaproteobacteria; order Xanthomonadales; family Xanthomonadaceae; genus Pseudoxanthomonas_A; species Pseudoxanthomonas_A japonensis. Next base: position 182,697 of record NZ_PDWW01000003.1, read on the forward strand.
TGACGCTACGACGCAGGCGGAAGGGTGCCATGGCCGCCGCTCAGGTGGGCATGACCCGATCGGGTCGAACCGCTTTCACTGGGAATTGGCGATCAGCACCCCGACGGCCAGGCCCAATCCCAGCACGCCGATGGCCAAGGCCAGGTAGCCGGCATTGCCGAGAAGCCGCTGCAGCAAGCGTTTCCTTTCATGCGCTTGCGATGCTTCGAAGCTCGCAAACTCGACAACGCCGCCCGCCGAGGTGTTGTGGAACTCGTAGCGTGCAAGGGAGTTGCCCGTCTTGCGTGCCAATGCGAACAGGGCGATGCCGATGCCCAGCGGAATCAATGAGAAGCCTCCGAGAACGATGGGCAGCTTTTTCCGGAATTCGCGCCCGCGCCCGGCGCGTCCGGCCTCATGACGTTCACTCTGGTAGTCGGCGAACCGCTGACGGCTGCCGCCCACGCCGGTCAGGTCCACGAAACGATCCTGATACCCCGGCGGAAAATACAGTTGGGCCGTCTCCCGCGCCGCTTGCGGACTCGCCTTGAAGTAGTTCTTTTCCCTTGCGAAGCGCTGGCGGCGGCACGTATCGAACAGGTTGTCCAGGTAGCCGCACTTCTTGCGCCAGTCGGGATAGGCCTGCATTTTTTCGTCGATGGAACGATACGCCCGGCTGTACGCATCGAGCAGCTCTCGCGCAGGCCCGGATGCCTGGGACACGTTGCCGCTGCTGCTCGCGGTGTGCGCCAGGGCACTGTGCAGCATCATCAGCCGCCCCGCCTGACGCCCGGCTATGTCGTCGGGTTCGGCGTCCCCGGCGGTTGCCAGAAGGTCCGACTGGACCTGCGCTGCGGAAGGATAGTGCGCCAGGGCAGCAGCATCTTCGTCATTCGCCCATGCCAGTCCTGCCTGTCCGCCCAGCATGGCGAACATCAACACCGCGCCGATCTTCATACGTTCCCCTGGTGAGTGATGCCATTCCGGAAATGTCCGGCTTCTGCGAGTCCGCATCGCCGGGCAGTGGATTCAAGGCGGGCGCCCCAACCTGTTTTCCGACCGAGGCGGCCATACATTCACGGATGAAAGGCCGCCGAATACCGGTTCAGTTCCCGGCGGCTCCCGTGCCGCCCAACAGACGCCGCCACGCGACCATCTCGTCTTCTTCGGACGTACCCAACTCGCCCAGCGCCGCCACCGCCGCGATCAGCAGCGGACGACCTTCCTGGGTGCGCCCGGACTGCATCAGGATCTGGCCCCGCAGCGCCTGCAGCCGGTGTTCCCAGCCGGGCGTGGAGTCGCCCGCGGTCAGCGCCGGGACGCTGAGGCCATCGACCATCTCGAGCGCATCGTCATACCGGCCTTCGGTGGCGAGGTGGCCGGCGAGCGCATAGCGGAAGCTGTGTGCGGCGACGTTGTCCTGGCCGAAATGCCGGCGCAGGCCGCCTTCCGCCTGGCGCAGGTAATCCAGGCCGGCCTGGCGGTCGCCGCAGGCGTACTCCTTGAACCCCAGGTTGCCGGTTTCGATCAGTGTCGCCTGGCGTTCTTCGCCGTAACGCTTCGCCATGCGTTCGCGCACCGTGCGCGCGATCGGCAGCGCCTTCGGGCAATCATCGGCGTAGTCGTGGATGCTGGCCACCAGCGACAGCTGCACCAGCGTGGTGTAGTCGTCAGGCCCCAGGATACGCTCGGTGGTGGCGGCCGCGGTCTGCGCGATGGGCAGCGCTTCGGCGTAGCGGCCCATGTTGCGAAGCGCTCGCGCCAGCATCACGCGGTAGCCGGCGACGGTGGACTCGCCGATGCGCTTTGCGTCCAGCAAGGGATCGGCCAGTACCTGCTGCAACAGCGGCACCGCTTCCTCGGCCTTGCCGGAACGGAGCAGGGCGTCGGCGATGTTGGAACGGATCAGTGCGGCCATCGAGGCGTCGTCGGGACGCAGGGCGCGCTGCAACGCATCCGCGCGGCGGTGCGCGACGAGCGAAGGTTCGATCTCCAGTTGCTGGAAGTGGAACTGGCCGCGTGCGATGGCAGCGTACAGCGCGACGACGTTCCGGCCTTCCAGTCGCGTGCGGCCGGCAAGGCGGTCGGCTTCGCGGAGCTGGCGCTCGGCCTCGGTGAACGATTCGCGCGTGCCGGCATAGGCCAGCGTGCGCACCAGTCCGTAGCGGGTGACCAGGGTCTGTTCGTCATCCACACCGAAGGCGCGGCCGTAGTCCTGCACCGCCTGCCGCAGGTGGCTGGCGGCGCGCTCGCGATCGCCGAGCGTGCGCCAGGCATCGCCCAGTGCCGCATGGATGCCGCCGCGTACCGCCGGGTCCTGGCTGAAGCGGGCGGCCAGCGGCGCACCTGCCTGTTCGAGCATCTGCCGCACGGTCGGGTCGCGCTCGAAGCCGGCGCCGCCCGGGCTCAGCGCGCCGATCAGATCGTCGCTGAGGAAGCGCGTCACCGCTTCCGCGCGCGCGGCCTGCATCGCGGCGCTCTGGCGCTGCTGTTCACTGCGGTACCAGAACAGTGAGCTTGCCAGCAGGCCTGCGCTGAGCAGCGCGAAGCTGGCGATGATCCACGGGCGACGCGCACGCGTGCGTTCCAGGGCGCGCTGCGCATGCTGGGCATGGCGTGCCGCCGCCTGCTGTTCGTCGTCGCGTGCGCGTCGCTGCGGCAACGAGGACAGGCGGTCGATCAGGTCCGCCACGCTGCCGAGGCGTCGCGCGGGATCGCCGTCGGTGGCGCGGCCGATATCCTCGACCAGCAGCGGGTCGTCGATATCGCGCTCCCAGCCCGGCGCCATCGGACGACGCAGGTCGCCCACCAGCCACTGGTACAGCAGCACGCCGAGCGCATAGACGTCGCTGCGCACGGTGGCCGGCTGGCCAGCGACCAGCTCCGGTGCCAGATAAAGCGGCGTGCCCGAACTATCGCTGCCGGCGGTGGTGACCGTCATGCCCATGCCGGTGATGCCGAGTTCGGCCAGCCGCTCCGGTTGCAGCAGGCGGCTGTTGCCGAAGTCGGTGAGGCAGGGCTGCCAGCGTTCGTCCTGGCGGGCGCGCACCAGCACGTTGTCCGGCTTGATGTCCTTGTGCAGCACGCCCACGCCGTGCGCGGCATCGACTGCCGCGGCGACCTGCAGGAAGAACGCCAGCTTGCGCGCGCGGTCCCAACCGAGCGCGCCATGCCCCGCGGCCCAGTCGGGCAGTGCCTGTCCGCCGTACTCGCACTCCAGGAAGTACGGCTCGGTCTCGAAGTTCCAGTCCAGCACGCGAACGAAATCGTCGCGCTCGCCCAGCGTGTCGCGCAGCACGCGCATCAGCGTGGCTTCGCGCTTGATGGCGGCCAGGCGCTCGCCGCCCACGCTGAACTTGAACACGCGCGCATCGCGGCTGCGCGGTTGGCGCGCCAGCCAGACTTCGCTGCCCAGGGTGCGGCCGAGCGGGCGCTCGAGCAGGAAGTGTTCGCGACCGGGCACCGGCTGGCCGGCAGCGAAGCTCAGTGCAGTGCCCAGCCGCTGGCCCTGCGCGACGCGCTCGACGGGACCGTCCAGGCGGTAGCCCACGCGCGGGACGGTAGCGATGCGGTCCTCGCCGGCCGCGTCGAGCGCCTTGCGCAGTTTGCCGATGGCGGTCGCCAGTACGTGGTCGACGGTGATGCGGCCGGTCCAGACCTGGTCGAACAGTTCCTCCTTGGTCACCACCTCGCCGACATGGCGCAGCAGCACCGACAGCACCTGCAGCGGCTTGTGCTCGATGTCGACCGCCAGGCCGGCGACGCGCAGTTCATGACGGGCCTCGTCGAACTCGACGGTGCCGAAGCGCCATCGGTAGAGCCGGGCATCGGGGGGCGGGGAGGGGGGCATGCGACCGATGATAACGCCGGTTACGGCGCCCATTGCGGGGCGGGAAACCCCGTCGCGGCGCGCTTGAAGGTTTCTTGAAGTCCGCATGAGGACGCCTGCGGCGACCTCCCGGCAGTCTCGTTCCCAAGCCCCGGCCACGCGCCGGTCGGGGCATCCAGCGAGGCCGGGTAATGCGGACAGGAAACAGCAGTCGAGGGGGGTGGAGCCGGCTTGCCCTGTCGCTGGCGTGGCTGGGGGCCGTCGCAATGGCGCCGGCCGCGGCCCAGTCCACGTCCGACCCGCGCAGCGTGGTGGGGCCCTGGGTGGGCACCTATGTCTGTGCGCAGGGCCTGACCGGCCTGACCCTCAGCATCGCCGAGGCCACGCCCACGCAGGCACGCGCGCTGTTCCATTTCTATGCGGACCCGCGCAACCCGCGGGTGCCGACCGGCTGCTTCACCATGACCGGCCAGTACGACCCGGCATCCGGCCGGCTTCAACTCAAGGGCGGTGACTGGCTGCTCAAGCCCGGCGGGTACCGGGTGGTGCACTTCGATGGCCACGTCGATGCCGAAGGCCGGCGGTTCACCGGCAAGGTCAGCGGTGCGCCCGCGTGCAAGCAGTTCGACCTGGCCCGTGGTCCCTCGCCGGCAATGCCGCCGGCCACCTGCGCGATCGCCATGCCGGTGGCGCAGGCCGACCTGCAGGATGCCGGTCGCCTCGGCGACGCGCTGGCGAACGCGGGCCGTGTCGACCTGAACATCCTGTTCGACTTCGCGCAGGCGACGATCCGCCCCGACAGCGTGCCGCAGCTCGACGAACTGGGTCGAACCCTGCTGACGCCCGCACTGTCCGCGCGCCGCATCGGCATCCACGGCCATACCGACGCCGTCGGCAATGCGGACGCCAACCTGCAGCTGTCGCGCCAGCGCGCGGCCGCCGTCGCCGCCTACCTGCAGCGTGCATTCGGCATCGCATCGCAACGCCTCGATGTACAGGGCTTCGGCAAGACACGCCTCAAGCAGCCAGGCAATCCCGGGGCGGAAGCCAACCGCCGGGTCGAGATCGTGCTGCTGGAGTGAACCGTTCGGTCCACGCAACCCCCGCCACCCATCCCAGAGAAGGAAACCCCGATGACGAAGACCTTGCCCTTGCTGGCCCTGTCCGTCCTGCTGCTGTCCGCGTGCGGCGGCAGCGACACCGACCTGGCGGACGGCCAGGAGGAGATGGGCGTGCCGGTCGACGAACTGGAGGAAGCGGCCGCCGCCGCGCCCGACGGCACCGCGCCACTGCGTTGTCCGCCGAAAGTCCGCAAGAGCCTGGTGGGCCCGGACATCACCGGCCTGCGGCCGGGCATGACGCGGGAAGAAGCGCTGTCCACCGTGCGATGCAATCTGGGTGAGGACGCCGTCGTGACCGAGGAGAAGCGCTGGCTGGATCGCCTGGACACCTATGGCGTGGAACTCGGCACGCAGTTCTTCACCGTCGAAAGGGGCAGTTACCGGCCCTGCAACTTCGCGCGCGAGTGGCAGGAGTGCCGTGGCAAGTTCAAGTGGGAACACACCGACGAGATCGTCAGCGTCGCCACGCCGGGCGTGCCCGGCAAGGAGACGGCGGTGGCCATCTGGCGCACGCAGAAGTTCCGCGACGGCCAGATGCCGTCGGTGGACGCCACGCTGGACGCGTTGACCGGCAAGTACGGCCAGCCACAGGTACGGGAGAGCGACGATTCGCCGCGCGGCTACTCGGCCGGCACGCGCGATCTGCAGTGGATCTACGACCGCGCCGGCAATCCGCTGTCCGAAGCCAATCCGCTGTTCAACCAGTGCCGCAACGGGGTCTATGCGGCCAGCGACAACACCAGTGCGCGCTGGACCCAGGGGTGCGGCCTGAACATCAGTGCGCGGGTCGTGCTCAGCGGCAAGAACCCCGGCCTGGTGATGGAGTTCCATACCGCGATGATCCAGCAGAGCGACACCTACGCGCTGGTGGAGGGGATGGGCGCGGAACTGCAGCGGATCGGCCAGGCGCGTCGCGACGCGGAGGTCAAGGAGGCCGGCGATGCCAACGACGTCAGCCTCTGATCGCCGCGCGCGCGGCGCCGCATACTTCGCCTTGGCGCTCGCCACGCTGCTTTCCGCCTGCGGCGATCGCCAGGAGGCGTCGTCTGCCGCACCGGGCGAGGCAGGCGGATCGCCCGCGCCAGAGGCGCCTTCCGCTGCACTGGCGACGGCCGCAGGCTCGGCCACGCCATCCGCTTCGCCCTCCGCAACGCCACCTTCCACGTTCGGCGAGCGCCAACTCGATCATCCGGACGATCTGCAGATGCTGATGCTAGCCTATCGCCTGGAAGGGCGCGAGCCGCCGATCGCCACCTGGGCGGGCCAGCAGTCGCGCGTGGCCTATGCCGACGAGTTCCAGCGCCCCGCGCTGTTGCAGGACGAACAGGGACGTCTCCAGGCGATCTACGACGGCACCGCCGAGGTGGGACGTCTGCGCATGAACGTCCGGGCCCACTTCGGCGAGTACGACAGCGCACGTGGCGGCTATTACCTGGACGCCTTCATGCCGGGCAGCGTGTTCCATTTCACTGCGCAGCCGTCGCCGTCCGAACGCGCGCAGCGGATCAGCCTGCAGGTCGACAATCCGGAAGAACTCAATTTCTGGCCGCTCGACGCCGCCGCCGCACAGGACGTGCTGACCCGGAACGGCGGGCTGCGCGACGTCGTGCTGGACAGCCGCCTGCGCATCACCGGGATCAACCGCCGCAGCGAGGGGCCGGTGATTACCGCGCGCCTGGAAGGTTACGCGATCGGCAACGACCGCTACGGACGTCCCGTGTCGCTGGGCGAGCGGCGGTTCTCGCCGGCGGGAGGCCCATGACATGACGATCCTGCGGACAGGAGGGCTGGCGTGCCTGGTACTGCTGTTGGCTGCCTGTGGCAGCGGCATGCAGGGCACCTACGAAGATGCGATGGGCCTGAGCCGGTTGCGGTTCGATCGCGATGGGTCGGTGGTCCAGACCGCGGCGCTGGGCGGCGTCGAAGTGCGATTGCGCTACGAGGTGGAAGACGACCGCGTGCGGCTGTCGCATCCCGACATCGACGGCGCGGCGCTGGTGCTCACGCGTGTGGACGAGAACACGCTCTCCGGCCCCATGGGGGTCACCTACCGGCGGGTGGCGGACTGAGCGCCACACGACCGATCACGACTTCAACAGGAGAAACCGCAATGAGGGACTGGCTGTATTTCGATGCGATGGTGACGCCGAAGATCATCACCTTCATCTACTGGATCCTGCTGGCAGGCGCGGCCCTGTCTGGCCTGGTCCTGATGGTGAAGGGCTTCGGGATGATGCGCTATTCGGGCTTCGCCGGCTTCGGCATGGTGGTGGCGGCGCCGATCCTGGCCACGCTGTCCGCGCTGCTGGCACGCATCTACTGCGAAATCATGATCGTGCTGTTCAAGATCAACGAAGCGCTGCAGGACATCCGCAGGAAATAGGCCACGCGATGCCAGCGCACCTTCCGTCGCACGCATCGCCGTCGCCCTGGGGGCGTCGGCGGCCGTGCGCGCCATTCCACGACAGGGGATCAGACATGGCGACACATCCTTCCGTACCTGGAGACAGGGTTGAACATGCCGGCGGGCCGGGCGCGGTGCTCGGCATCCTTATGGCGATGATGATGACGGTGGCCGCCTTGCTGCCGCTGCGCAGCGGCGCCGTGGACCGCGGCAAGCAGGTGATGGTCTCCCAATCGGAACCTGCTGCCCGACTGCTGGATACGGTGGAGAACGCGATCTGGGCCGCGGATGGCCAGGCGGCGGACAAGCCGGTCTATGTGCTGTACAGCACCGAGTGCGCCTGGAGCAAACGGCTCTACGACGACACGCGCGGCCTCGCCGGCAAGGTCCAGCTGCGATGGATACCGGTCGCGGGCGGTACGGCGGGCAGCGTCGTGGCGGCGCGCGATGCGGCCAGCATCGCAGGGGCCTTCGGTGGCCGCGGCCCCCGCGTGGTTGACGTGGCTGCCGCGCAGCGCGGCCTCGCCTACAACCAGGGCGTCATGGACAGCATCAACTACCAGATGCGGCCCTACGACCGTTCCTCGACGTTCGCCTTCCCGACGCTGGTCTACCGCACCAGCAAGGGAGTGAAGCTGGTCGCCGGCAACCCGCGCAATCTCGCTGCGTTGCCCGGGGAGGTGCTGCCGCAGCCCGCGACGATGCCGACGCCGTCGGGCGTCGCGCTTTCGTCGCACCCCCTGTCCCTGGTGAACAGCCGCAACCTGCCCAAATGGAGCCATCGCCAGGCGCGCCCCGTGGTCTTCCACGCCGCGCCGTCGCCGCAGGCGCCGCCGATCGACGACCTGGACAAGGACCTGCTCGTGCCGGTCAGCGGCATCGTGGGCACGACGGGCTGGATCGAAGTGGCGCCCTGGGGGCCGGGCAAGCGCAAGGCCTATGTGCACGATCCCGTCATGGCGCGCATGGCGACGCTCGAGTTCCGCGTCCGGCCGCAGGGCGGCCAATGGCAGGCGCGGGACACGGTACAGGTGCGCGAGTTCCCCGACGCCGAAGCCCCCGTGCTGGAAACCCTGGGACCGGGCGAACGCTATCAGCGACGCGGTGTGGTCGAGCGTGGCGGTGATGTCTGGGAACAGATCGTGCTGTATGCCGATGGCACGCCGGGCTACGTGAGGCGCTGACAGGCCGGCGCGTCCTGGCGCAGTGCGGCATTCATGCAGGTATCGGAGGCGGTAGCTGCGCGCAGGCGCGCGATACGTAACCGGGTTCACGGAAACGGACCGGCCGTCGGAAACCGGTGCGCCTTGTCACACGCGCGGCACGAACGCGGCTTAGGCTCGCTGCATGGACTCCTTGGCCGACATCCGGGCCGTCCTGGCCGCTGCGGGACAGCGCATCGAACGCGGTGCGCTGCGCGAAGATCCGCGCGTGTTCATGGACGAACTGTGGCGACAGGTGTACGACCGTGCGCCCGACGACCTGCAGCCCTATGTATGGGCGAGGCTCTCCGATTTCTCCGCGCAGCTCGGGGTGCGCGGTGACGTGACCGCCGATCGCAGTCCGGTGCGCGCGCCACCGGAGGTGTTCGTGCGCCGCTGAGCGGGCCGGCTCATCTCACGCTGGCCTGAGGACTGACCTGCGCACGGCGCGCGTTGCGTTGTGTAAGACAAGCAGACCAGGCTCCTCGACTTCCGCATGAATTCCGGCACCACGATCCGTCCCGCCCGCCCGTCCGAGGCGGCCGCCCTGTCCGACCTGATGCGCCGTACCTTCCTGGCAGCCAATGGGCACTGCAGTACGCCGGAGAACGTGGCGGCCTTCCTGGACGAAGTCTATTCGCCCGAGCGCCAGGCTCAGGAGATCCGCGACCCCGACACATTGACCCTGATCGTCGAGCAGGACGGCGTGTGGGCCGGCTATGCGCAGTTGCGCTGGGGCACGGTGCCGCCGACCGAAGTGGTGCTGCGGCCCACGGTGGAGCTGGCGCGCATCTACCTGGACGAGGCTTTTCATGGCAAGGGCATCGCCGCCGTGCTGGTCTCGCACCTGCTGGCCGCGGCCAAGCTGCGCGGCTCGCGCTCGGCATGGCTCACGGTCTGGCAGGAGGCGCCGCAGGCGATCCGCTTCTGGCGCAAGCACGGCTTCCAGAGTGTCGGCCGCTCGATCTTCTACGTGGGCGACGATCCCAAGGAAGACTGGGTGATGACGCAGGCCTTGCCGTCGGCGTGACCCGCGAAGCGGCGCGATATCACGGCTGCGCTTTGCGCAGTTGCAACCGGTAGTCGCCCGCCGGTAGTCCGTCGACACGCAGGACGATGTGCACAGCGCGGATGCACGCTGGCACCGGACGATCTTCCTCGATGGGCTGCACCTGCACGTCGACCTCGGCACTGAGCAGGTCGCCGTCGCGCACCACGTCGACCGCGTTCATCGGTTCCAGCGATTCGCGCGAGGACAGCCACACATCCTGCTCGAATATCGCCTGCGATCCCTCGAAGCGGGTGCGCAGGGTTTCGTCGACATCGCCGCCGCCGCAGCCGCCGCGCTCGTGCGCTTCCAGCCAGCCGGTCAGCGTCGGCAACGGCGCCGCCGGCTCGCCGGTCGTGGCGAGGGCGGCGAACAGCAGCGCGACCGGCAGCAGCGCCATGCCGGCTTACACCGTCGGCTGGCGCAGCACCGGATTGTCCCAGCCCGGGCGCGGCGCGAAGCGGTCGCCATGGCGGGCCTGCAGCGCCTTGAGCTTCTCCAGCAGCACGTCGGGACCGACGGCCTTGACGTGTTCGATCGGGCCGCCACGGAACGGGGCGAAGCCGGTACCGAAGATCACGCCCGCATCCAACAGGTCGCTGTCGGCGACCACGCCGTCGTGCAGGCAGGCGACCGCCTCGTTGAGCAGCGGCAGGATCAGGCGGTCTTCCAGATCGTCGGGTGCCTTGTAGTCGGACGGCACCTGAGGTTTCACCGGTTTACCGTTCTCCCACTTGTACAGGCCCTGGCCATCCTTCTTGCCGCGCTTGCCGGGCTCGACCGTCGCCAGTGCCGCGGGCAGGGTCAGGCCGAGGAAGGGTGAGAGCTCCGCACCCACACCCTGCGCGACGTCCAGTCCGACCGTGTCGATCAGTTCGATCGGACCCATCGGCATGCCGAACTTCACAGCGGCCTTGTCGATCACCGGGCCGGGAATGCCTTCGGCGTAGGCCGTCGCGGCTTCAAGCATGTACGGGAACAGCACGCGGTTGACCAGGAAGCCCGGCGTGCCGGCCACCGGCACCGGGAACTTGTCCAGCGCCTTGCAGAACGCCGCCAGCCGCTTCACGTTCGCCTCGTCAAGCGCATCGTGCTGCACGATCTCCACCAGCGGCATCAGCGCCACCGGGTTGAAGTAGTGCAGGCCGGCGAACTGCGCCGGGCGCTGGATGTGCTCGCGCAGTTCGGTCAGCGGGATCGACGAGGTATTGGTGGTCAGCAGCGCGTCGGCCTTCAGGCGTGGCTCGACAGTCTGGTACAGCTCGCGCTTGGCCTCGGGGTTCTCGATGATCGCCTCGATCACCAGGTCGGCCTGCGGCACGCCATCGCCGGCCAGGTCGCCCTTCAGGCGCGCGGCCACGGCGGGACGCTTGCTCTCGTCCTTCACCTTCTTGGCGAACAACTCCTGCGCCCGCGACAGCGCACCGTCGATGAAACGCTGCTCGCGGTCCTGCAGGGTGACGGTGAAGCCCTTGTAGGCCGACCACGCGGCAATGTCGCCGCCCATCACGCCGGCGCCGACGACATGCAAGTTGGCGATGCCATGGTCCCTGCCGCCGAGGCCCTTCAGGCGCTCGGTCAGGAAGAAGATGCGGATCAGGTTGCGCGCGGTCGGCGTGCCGGCCAGCTTCACCACCGCCTTGCGCTCGGCATCCAGGCGGCCTTGGACTCCCTTGCCGCCGGCAGTTTTCCATACGTTGATCAGTGCGTATGGCGCCGGGTAGTGCGCCTTCGGCGCCTTGCGGGCGACCTGTTTGGTCATCTGCGGCGCGAGGATCTGCCGAGCGATCCAGGTGTTGCTGATCCAGCCGGTGAAGCGCTGCTTGAACGGGCGCGTCGGGCGCGAACCGATCAGGGCGACGGCCGCGTCGACCAGCACGGCGGGTTCGACGACCTTGTCGACCAGCCCCATCGCTTTTGCCGCACTCGCCGACAGCGTACGGCCGGTCAGCATCATGTCCATCGCCTTCGGCGAACCCACCAGACGCGGCAGCCGCGCGCTGCCGCCCCAGCCGGGGAAGATGCCCAGCTTCACTTCGGGCAGGCCGATGCGGGTGGAAGGATCGCTGCTGGCCACGCGGTAATCGCAGGCCAGCGAAATCTCGGTGCCGCCGCCCATGCAGAAGCCGTGGATCGCGGAGACCGTGGGGCAGGGCAGTTCCGCCAGTTTCTGGAACACGGCCTGGCCACGACGGATGGCGTCGTTGACGGTGCCCCTGCGGTCGAACTCCTGGAATTCCTTCAGGTCCGCACCGGCGATGAAGCCCGATGCCTTCGCCGAGCGCAGCACGACGCCTTTCGGCGGATCGATGGCCAGGCGCTCGATGATGTCGGCCAGTTCGATCAGCACATCCTGCGAGAACGCATTGACGCTGGCGCCTTGACGGTCGAAGGCGAGCACGACGATCCCGTCGTCACGCAGCTCTGTCTGCCAGTGACTGAATCGCAGCCCATCGAAGTTCGTGGCCATGCAGGGGACCATCCGTTCACGTATGGATAAGGCCGCTATCATCCCGAGGTTGTTTCGTCCCCGTCAAATCCACATATGGAAAGGGAACGCCGTCACGGGCGCGACCACGGCACCGGGGATGTTCCCGTTGCGCCGGTTAAATTCTTGATAGGGCAACGGTTTGGACAAGGCGTTGAACTTTCCCCCGCTAGCGCGGTCACAGGGCCCGGCCAACGCCGAGCCGACAGGAGTGCGGCCCGGCATGGCCGAAGTTGATCCAACCCAGGAGCTGGACCTCGAGCTGGTCAGGCGCGTGCAACGCGGCGACAGCGCGGCCTTCGATCTGCTGGTGCGCAAGTACCAGCATCGCGTGGTGGCGCTGATCGGGCGTTACATCCATGACTGGAGCGAGTGCCAGGACGTGGCCCAGGAGACGTTCCTTCGCGCATACCGCGCGCTGGGCAATTTCCGGGGCGATTCCCAGTTCTATACGTGGCTGCACCGCATCGCCGTGAACACCGCCAAGAACCACCTGGTCGCGCACAACCGTCGCCCGCCCACCGCGGACGTGGATGCCGCCGACGCCGAGCAGTACGACATCGGCGCACGGCTGCGCGACACCGACACCCCCGAGCGCGAACTGATGCGCCAGGAGATGGAGGCGACGGTGATGAAGGCGGTGGACGGGCTGCCAGAGGAGCTGCGGACCGCGATCACCCTGCGCGAGGTCGAAGGCCTCAGCTACGAGGAGATTGCGCAGAAGATGGACTGCCCGATCGGCACCGTGCGTTCCCGCATCTTCCGGGCGCGCGAGGCGATCGATCAACAGCTGCGTCCCTTGCTGGACGTGGATAGTACAACCCGGGAGCGCGCCCGCTCATGACCGCCAACGAGACACCGATCATCGACAAGCTCGACATCCACCATCGCCAGCAGTTGTCCGCCCTGATGGACGGCGACCTGCCGGCCGACGAGGCCCGTTTCCTGCTGCGGCGCCTGCAGCACGACCACGAACTGGCCGGCTGCTGGGAACGTTGGCAGCTGTGCGGCGACGTGCTGCGTGGCCAGGGTCGCGCGCCGGCGCCGACAGGCTTCGCGGAGCGCGTGGCGCAGGCGATCGCCGCCGAATCCACATCGAGCGTCCAGGCGGCGCCGCAGGCGCAGGGCGCGCGCCCGCGCAACCTGCTCGCACGCTGGGGTGGTGGTGCGCTGGCGGCCTCTGTTGCGCTGGTGGCGTTGTTCATGGCGCGCCAGCAGTCGCCGCAGGACGTGCCGGTGGGCGAGGGCACGCAGGTGGCCTCGGCCCAGGCGACCGCTCCTGTCGCGGCACCGGAATCCCCGTCCGCACCGGCCCCCGATGCAGAAGCCTACGCCGCGGCGGCCGTCGCCGTGGCAGCGAGCGTGCCGCGGCGTCAGGACAACGCGCGCCGCAGCGCGACGCGCAGCCAGCAGGCGGCTCGTAGCGCACAGCGCGTGGCGAGGGCGGACGTCCCGGTCCGTGCGAACGGTACGACGCAGGCGGCTCCGCTGGAGGCGGTCGCCACCGTCGCGGCGTCCACGCCCGCGCATGCTTCCAACCCGTTTTCGCACGGGGCACAGGATGCCGTGGCATCCCGTCCGTGGCCGCGGTCGGCACTGTCGGCGTATCCGTCGGCCAGCGGCAGCCTGACCACGGGCTACAGCTCGGAGTCGGCGGCCCGGACGTTCTACCCGTTCGAGCCCCGTCTGCCATCCAGTGCGCCGATCCCGGCCCCGGTCGACGCGCCGCGCGACTGACATTCCGCGCGTCCGGCCCGGTGCCGGACGCACGCGACATTCCGCTTCACTTCCTATCGAGGCATGCATTCGATGACTCCACACGCCCGTCACAGCCTGTTGGCCCTGCTGATCCTCACCACGCCGCTCGCCGCCTGCGCGCAGCAGGCCGAAGCGCCGGCGCCCGTTGCGACTGTGGCGCCCGCCGTGGCGCAGTCGGCTGCACCGCAACTGGTCACCGGCCTGCCTGATTTCACCCAGTTGGTGGAGCAGGTCGGTCCGGGCGTGGTGAACGTCGAAGCCACCGTCGGCTCGCGCCGCAGCACACAGGCGAGCGAAGAGGCCGACATCCCCGAGATCTTCCGTCGCATGCTGCCGCCGGGCTTCCAGATGCCGGGTCCCGGCCAGCAGGGACCGCAGCGTCGTGGCACGTCGATGGGGTCGGGCTTCATCATTTCGGCCGACGGTTACGTGCTGACCAACCACCATGTCGTCGACGGTGCGGACGAGGTCAAGGTAACCCTGCCTGACCGCCGCGAGCTGACCGCCAAGGTGGTCGGCAGCGACCAGCAGTACGACGTGGCCTTGCTCAAGGTCGAGGCCAAGGGCCTGCCGACGGTGCGCATCGGCAATTCGGCTTCGTTGAAGCCCGGTCAGTGGGTCGTGGCGATCGGTTCGCCGCTGGGCCTGGATCATTCGGTCACCGCCGGCATCGTCAGCGCGGTCGGCCGCAGTGCATCGGCCGAGCAGCGCTATGTGCCCTTCATCCAGACCGATGTGGCGATCAACCAGGGCAATTCCGGTGGCCCGCTGCTCAACACGCGCGGCGAAGTGGTCGGCATCAATTCGCAGATCTTCTCGGTGTCCGGCGGATACATGGGCATCAGTTTCGCCATCCCGATCGACCTGGCGATGGGCGCCGTCGAACAGTTGAAGGCGACAGGCCGCGTCAGTCGTGGGCAGCTGGGTGTGCAGGTCGGGGCGGTGACGTCCGATGCGGTGAAGGGCTTCGGTCTCCCCGACAATCGCGGCGCCCTGGTCAATGATGTGGTCGCCGGCAGCCCGGCGGCCAAGGCCGGCATTGGTCCTGGCGACGTGGTCCGATCGGTGAATGGCCGCGCCATCAACGATTCCAGCGATTTGCCCCCGATCATCGGCGCCATGGCGCCCGGTACCAAGGTGACGTTGAGCGTATTGCGCGACGGCAAGCCCCGCGACATCTCGGTGACCCTCAGTGAGCTGGACGAAGGCGAGACCATGGCGCGCAGCGCGCCGCTGGCGCCCGACACCCCTGCGGCCCCGGTCGGCCGCAATGCGCTGGGCATCCAGAGCCAGGCGCTGGACGCCGACAGCCGCAAGCAACTCGGCCTGGAGTCGGGCGACGGCGTACTGGTCAGTCGGGTGGAGAGCGCTGCTGCCCGCGAGGCCGGCCTGTCGCCCGGCATGGTCATCCTGCAGGTCGGCCGCAACAAGGTGAACAGCCCGGCGGCGCTGGACCGGGAACTTGCGGGTGCCAAGCCTGGCGACACGGTCATGCTGCTGGTCCGCAGCCGGGGCGTGACGCGCTTCCTCGCAGTGACTGTCGAAAAGGGCTGATCGACCCCGTTTGCCGCCCGACATCGCCCCGCCATGCCGGGGCGATGTCGTTTCCACGCCTTTCGGCAATCCGGGCGGACGAGCCAGGCCCCCGGCCGTGCGATAATCGCCCGTTATTCCTGACGACGGCACAGGCCGCCGCCCTCCATGTCCTCCGATTCCATGCGGAATATCCGCAATTTCTCCATCATCGCGCACGTCGATCACGGCAAGTCGACCCTGGCCGATCGCATCATCCAGCTCTGTGGTGGCCTCGAGGCCCGCGAGATGGAAGCGCAGGTGCTCGACTCGAACCCCATCGAGCGCGAGCGCGGTATCACCATCAAGGCCCAGTCCGTGTCCCTGCCGTACAAGGCCAAGGACGGGCAGGTCTACCAGCTCAATTTCATCGATACCCCCGGCCACGTCGACTTCTCCTACGAAGTCAGCCGCTCGCTGGCCGCCTGTGAGGGCGCGCTGCTGGTAGTGGACGCCGCCCAGGGCGTGGAAGCCCAGTCCGTCGCCAACTGCTACACCGCGGTGGAGCAGGGTCTGGAAGTGGTGCCGGTCCTCAACAAGATCGACCTGCCGACCGCCGACACCGAGCGCGCCAAGGCCGAGATCGAGGCCGTCATCGGTATCGACGCCGACGACGCCGTGGCCGTCAGCGCCAAGACCGGTCTCAACGTCGACCTGGTGCTGGAGGCCATCGTCCAGCGCATCCCGCCGCCGCAGCCGCGCGATACCGACAAGCTGCAGGCGCTGATCATCGACTCCTGGTTCGACAACTACCTGGGCGTGGTCTCGCTGGTGCGCGTGATGCAGGGCGAGATCGGCCCGAAGAGCAAGATCCTGGTGATGTCCACCGGCCGCACCCACGAAGTGGACAAGGTCGGCGTGTTCACCCCCAAGCGCAAGGAGCTGAAGAAGCTCGGCGCCGGCGAGGTGGGCTGGATCACCGCGTCGATCAAGGACGTCCACGGTGCCCCGGTGGGCGACACGCTGACGCTGGCCGGCGACCCCGCGCCGGGTCCGCTGCCCGGCTTCCAGGAAATGCAGCCGCGCGTGTTCGCCGGCCTGTTCCCGGTCAATGCCGAGGACTACCCGGCGCTGCGCGAGGCGCTGGAGAAGCTGCGCCTCAACGACGCCGCGCTGCGTTTCGAACCGGAAAGCTCGGAGGCCATGGGCTTCGGCTTCCGCTGCGGCTTCCTCGGCATGCTGCACATGGAGATCGTGCAGGAGCGCCTGGAGCGCGAGTACGACCTGGATCTGATCACCACGGCGCCGACCGTCGTGTATGAAGTCCTCAAGACCGATGGCACGGTCATTTCGCTGGACAACCCGGCCAAACTGCCGCAGTCCAACCTGATCGACGAGGTGCGCGAGCCCATCATCCGGGCCAACATCCTCACGCCGGAAACCTACATCGGGTCCATCATCAAGCTGTGCGAAGAGAAGCGCGGCGTGCAGATCGGCATCCAGTACCTGGCCAGCCAGGTGCAGATCAGCTACGAGCTGCCGATGGCCGAAGTGGTACTCGACTTCTTCGACAAGCTGAAGTCGGTCAGTCGCGGCTACGCGTCGCTGGACTACTCGTTCCTGCGCTTCCAGCCGGGGCCGTTCGTGCGGCTGGACACGCTGATCAACGGCGACAAGGTCGATGCGCTCAGCCTGATCGTGCACCGCAGCCATGCCGACCGGCGCGGCCGCGAGCTTACCGAGAAGATGCGCGAATTGATCCCGCGGCAGATGTTCGACGTGGCCATCCAGGCCGCCGTCGGCTCGCAGATCATCGCGCGCAGCACGGTCAAGGCGATGCGCAAGAACGTGCTGGCCAAGTGCTATGGTGGCGACATCACCCGCAAGAAGAAGCTCCTCGAGAAGCAGAAAGAGGGCAAGAAGCGGATGAAGCAGGTGGGCCGCGTGGAGATTCCGCAGGAAGCCTTCCTCGCGGTGCTGCAGGTGGACAGCAAGTAAGTCCGTTCCGGTGTGGGTGGCGCGCGTTCCGATGCGCGTCGCCGGGTGCAATCCAAAGGAAGCTCCATGAGTTTGATGACCTGGTTCGAATCGCTGTTGGTGGGCGCGACGCTCGTCAGTGGTGCGGTGTGGCTGCTGGACGCGCTGTTCTTCGCCAAGCGGCGCAAGGCCAGGGGCGGCCTGCTCGACGAGGAGCCGGTGCTGGTCGACTACTCGCGCGCCTTCTTCCCGGTGCTGGCCGTGGTGCTGGTGCTGCGCAGCTTCATCGCCGAGCCTTACAAGATCCCGTCCAGTTCGATGATGCCGAACCTGTTGATCGGCGACTTCATTCTGGTCAACAAGTTCTCCTACGGCCTGCGCCTGCCGATCACCAACCAGAAGTTCCTGGCCATCGGCGAGCCCAAGCGCGGCGACGTGGTGGTGTTCAAGCCGCCACACGATCCCGAGAACAACTGGATCAAGCGGGTGATCGGCCTGCCGGGCGACAAGGTCGGCTTCCATGGCGATACCGTCTACCTGAACGGCCAGCCCCTGAAGTACCAGACCTTGGGCGAATACCCGGGTGCCGGGGAACGTGCCGAGGCGTTCGGCTCCACCCTGCTGCGTGAAGAGCTGCCCGGACGCCCGCATACCATCCTGGAGAGCGTGGGCCTGCCGCCACCGGGCGGCGGCGAGGGCGACTGGGTGGTGCCGCCGGGGCACTATTTCGTGATGGGCGACAACCGCGACAACAGCCTGGACGGCCGGTTCTGGGACTACCATTTCCTGCCGGAGCAGAACCTGCGGGGCAAGGCCTTCCTGGTATGGCTGAATTGCGAAGGCTGGTTCTGCAAGAATGGCTTCGATGCCTCGCGCATCGGCAACGGCATCGAGTGATCAACCAACGCTAACGGGGACGGACGGGGGAATGGCAATGAAGCGCAATCAGAAAGGCATGACGTTGTTGAGCTTTGTCGTGGTGCTGGGCCTGGTGGGCTTTGCTGCCTACGTCGCCATGCGCCTGTTCCCGATGTACCAGGAGTACTACGCGGTCAAATCGTCGCTGAAGGGTCTTGCCAACGAGCAGGGCGTAGCCGACATGGACCCGGCCCGGATCAAGGAACTGTTCTTCCGGCGGCTCAACATGAACTACTCCACCAACATCAAGCCCGCTGACGTGAAGATCGAGCGCATGGAGGGCGGCTGGAACATGACCGTCGTCTATGAGGTCCGTCGCCCGTTGGTCGGCAACCTCGATGTGGTGGGGAACTTCGATGCCGAACAGGCGATGACACGCCGCGGCGCGGACTGACGGTTTGGCGGTTGACCGCATCGGCCATGCGTTCGCCGACCAGGGCTTGCTCGCACAGGCCCTGACGCATCGCAGTGCGGGGGCGCCGCACAACGAGCGCCTCGAGTTCCTGGGCGACGGGGTGGTCAACCTGCTGGTCGCGGATACGCTGTTCCAGCGCTGGCCCAAGGCCGATGAAGGCGCACTCACGCGCGCGCGCGCCGAACTGGTGCGCGAAGCCTCGCTGGCGGCCATCGCCCGCGAGTTGCAGTTGGGCGAACGCCTGACGATGGGGCCGGGCGAAATGAAGTCCGGTGGCCATCGCCGCGACTCGATCCTCGCCGATGCGCTGGAGGCCGTCGT
The DNA here is from genome assembly GCF_010093445.1 of Pseudoxanthomonas japonensis. Taxonomy (GTDB): domain Bacteria; phylum Pseudomonadota; class Gammaproteobacteria; order Xanthomonadales; family Xanthomonadaceae; genus Pseudoxanthomonas_A; species Pseudoxanthomonas_A japonensis. Next base: position 201,669 of record NZ_PDWW01000003.1, read on the forward strand.
GGCCGCCATCTACATCGATGCCGGTTTCGAGGCATGTCGCACTGTGGTGATGCCCTGGTTCGAGGCTTCGTTGGCCGCGCTGCCGGTCGGTCGCCCCGAGAAGGACGCCAAGACGCGGTTGCAGGAGTGGTTGCAGGGCCGCCAGCGTCCGCTGCCTGTCTATGAACTCGTGTCCGAAAGCGGAGACGACCACGCCAAACTCTTCCTCGCGCGCTGCACCACGCTGGATCCGCCGTTGACGGCGGACGGCGAGGGCACCTCGCGCCGCAATGCCGAACAGGTCGCTGCCGCGGCGCTGCTCGACAAGCTCGATATTTCGAAGTGAGTACTCCCGGTGAGTAAAACCCCCTCCCACCGCAGCGGCAGCGTTGCCGTCATCGGCCGCCCCAACGTGGGCAAGTCCACCCTGACCAACGCCCTGGTCGGCGCCAAGGTCAGCATCACCTCCAACCGCCCGCAGACTACGCGCCACCGCCTGCTCGGCATCGCGACGTTCGCGGCGGGCAAGGACCGGCCGGCCGGGCAGATCGTGCTGGTCGACACGCCCGGCCTGCACAAGCAGCAGGGCAAGTTCTCGGCTTCGGCGATGAGCCGGGTGATGAACCGCGCGGCACGCGGCGCGCTGGAGGAGGTCGACGCCGCACTGATGGTGGTCGAGGCCGGGCGCTGGGACGAAGAAGATACGCTGGCCTACAACGTGCTGCGCGATGCCGGCATCCCGGTGGTGCTGGTGGTCAACAAGGTCGACCGGATCAAGGAAAAGGCGGCGATGCTGCCGTTTCTGTCCGAGGTTGCGCAGGACCGTGAGTTCGCGGCCGTGCATCCGGTGTCCGCGCTGAAACGCAACGGCCTGGACGCGCTGGTGAAGGACGTCCTGGCGCTGCTGCCGGAACAGCCGCCGATGTTCGGCGAGGACGAGATCACCGATCGCAGCGAGCGTTTCCTGGCCGCCGAACTGGTGCGCGAGCAGCTGATGCGACAGCTCGGCGCCGAACTGCCGTATGCGACCACCGTCGAGATCGAGAACTTCACCACCGAGGCATCGCCGAAGGGCGAACTGGCGCGTATCGGCGCGGTGATCTGGGTGGAACGCGAAAGCCAGAAGGCCATCGTGATCGGCAAGGGCGGTGCGCGGCTGAAGGACATCGGCAGCAAGGCGCGCCAGCAGATGGAGCACCTGTTCGGCCGCAAGGTGTTCCTGGAAACCTGGGTGCGCGTGCGCGAAGGCTGGTCCGACGACGAGACCGCGCTGAAGGCGTTCGGCTACGAATAAGTCCACGGCGACGCAGGTCCCATGCGCCTGAGCGACACCGCCTTCGTCCTGCACACGCGTCCCTGGCGCGAGACCAGCCTGCTGGTAGAAGTGCTGGGTCGCGAACAGGGCAGGCTGGGCCTGATCGCGCGCGGCGTGCAGGGGCCGAAGAAGCATGTGCTGCGCGCCGCGCTGCAGCCCTTGCAGCTGATTCGTCTGGACGGCGACCTGCGTGGCGAGTTGGCGCGGCTGGTCAGTGCGGAAGCGCTGGATGCCGCCCCGCAGCCGACCGGCGACGCGATGCTGGCGGCGTTCTACCTCAATGAACTGGTGCTGCGACTGTCGCCACGCCACGATCCGCTCCCGGACCTGTTCGACGCGTATGAGCGCACGCGCGAGCAACTCCGCGGGCGTGAGGGGCTGGCGTGGTCGCTGCGCCGCTTCGAACGCGATCTGATCGAAGCGCTGGGCTTTGGCTTCGCACTGGATTGCGATGGCGACGGCGAGGCCATCGATCCGGCGGCGCGCTATCGGCTCGATCCGGAGCATGGGCCACGCCGCCTGCTCAGCGACCGCGGTCATGGAGAACGCAGCCAGGCCGCGACCGGTCGTGCGCTGTTGGCCCTGGCCGAGGACGTGCTGCCGCTCCCCGATGATCTGGCCAGCCTGCGCCTGCCGATGCGATCCGTGCTGGCCCACCATCTGGGTCCACGCGGCCTGAAGTCCTGGGAAATGATCGGCGAACTGGGTCGACTGAAACGCGCCGCCGAGTGACGCCGTCAGCCTTGGGCCGGCAGCAGGCGCCCGCTCGCCGCAACGAACGCATCGCGCAAGGTCGCATCGCCGGGCGCGACATGCCAGCGCGAGGCGACTTCTGCCAATGCTGCGGCCCCCGCGAAACCGCAGCTGGCCTGCAATCGATGAAGCAGGGCGCGCAGCGCCGCGTCGTCGGCGCGCGCGAAGGCGTCGAGACAGGCCGTTCTCGTGGCGGGGAGTTCGGACAGGAACAATTGCCGCAGCGTCGCGACGTGTTCGCGGTTGCCGGCAAGGGCGGCGAGTGCGGCAGTCTCGTCCCAGTCCGGGCGTGGCGCCGGAACGTCGCTCCCCTTATCTCCCAGCGCGTTGCGTACGGCGTCCAGCAGCGCCTGTGCCGACAGCGGCTTGACCAGCACGCTGGCGAAGCCCGCCGACAGCAGGCGCTCGCGCGTGGTGGACGTGGCGTCGGCGGTGTGCGCCAGCGCGCCCGCCGACGCATCGGCCATGCGCAGGTGCTGCAGCAACGCCGTCCCACTGCCGTCGGGCAGGTTGGCGTCGATCAGCCAGAGATCGAACGGGCCGGCCGCGGCCAGCGCCTGCGCGCAGTCCTCCGCGATCCGCACGCGGGCAGGCAGGGCTTCCAGCGTGGTCGACAGGAACAGGGCGCTGACGGGATCGTCTTCCACCAGCAGGATCGAGGGTGTCGCGCCGTGGGCGGGGGGCATGGTCGGGCTTCCTGCGGACTCGCCCCATCTTAGCCCCGGCAGGCGCGGCCGGCGGCCATGCGACAATGCCGCCCCGCCAAAGACACGCAGCCTGACGCCACGTGGCCCGTACCCGCTCCCCCCGCATCGACAAGACCCCGTTTGAAGCTTCCATCACCGACCTGACCCACGACGGACGCGGCGTCGCCCGCCGCGACGGGAAGGCCGTGTTCGTGTCGGGCGCCCTGCCGGGCGAGCGCGTGATGGCCGAACAGACCGCCAAGAACCGACATTTCGACGAGGCGAAAACCTTGGACGTGCTGGAGGCCTCGCCCGACCGCGTCGCGCCGCGCTGTCCGCATTTCGGCACCTGCGGCGGCTGCGTGCTGCAGCACCTGGACGAGCATCGCCAGATCGAGGCCAAGCAGCGCGTGTTGCTCGAGAATCTGGAGCGTATCGGCCACGTCATGCCCGGCACGGTGCTGCCGTCGCTGACCGGCGCCAACTGGGGATACCGCCGCAAGGGCCGCTTCTCGGTGCGCCGGGTCAACAAGAAGGACAAGACCTTGGTCGGCTTCCGCGAACAGGATCCGCGCTTCGTCGCCGATCTGTCCGAATGCCACACCGTCATTCCCGAGATCGGCAACAGGGTTTCCGAGCTCGCCGCGCTGGTCGAAAGTCTGGACGCGCGCGAGCACATCCCGCAGATCGAATTCATCGCCGGCGACGAAAGCGCCGACTTCAGTGGTATCGCGCTGGTGTTCCGCCACCTGCAGCCCTTGAGCGAGAGCGACCGCGCGACGCTGGTGGCGTTTGGGGAGGCCAGCCGCTTCGCCATCTTCCTGCAGCCTGGCGGGCTCGAAAGCGTGCATCCGATCTGGCCCGAGGTGCCGCAGCTGGCGTTCGCGCTGGCGCCGTGGAACGTGTCGCTGGCGTTCCGTCCGCTGGACTTCATCCAGGTCAACGCCGCGCTCAACGAGAAGATGATCGCGCACACCTTCGGTCTGCTCGATCTGCAGGCGCAGGACCGCGTGCTCGACCTGTTCTGCGGCCTCGGCAATTTCACCCTGCCGATGGCGCGCCTGGTGGGCGAGGTGGTCGGCGTGGAGGGTGATGCCGGACTGGTGGCACGTGCCCGCGAGAACGCGGCGCGCAATGCGCTGGCGAACGCGCAGTTCCACGCGGCCGACCTGACCCAGGACCAGCGCAGTGCGCCGTGGATGCGGCAGGGGTTCGACAAGCTGCTGCTGGATCCGCCGCGCTCCGGCGCCATAGAGGTGCTGCAGCAGCTGCCGCTGAAACAGTTCGACCGTATCGTCTACGTCAGCTGCCATCCGGGTTCGCTGGCGCGCGATGCCGGCTACCTGGTCAACGAGCAGGGCTATACGCTGGTGTCGGCAGGGGCCATGGACATGTTTCCCCATACGGCGCACGTCGAATCGATTGCCTTGTTTGAGCGAGCATGATCATGCTGAAAGCAGAACGATGCGGTGAAAACCGGGCGCGTTGCGACGCGCTCGGCATCGCGGCGCACCGTCGGGATCGGGGCGCGGACATGTTCCCGCACACGGCGCACGTCGAATCGATCGCACTGTTCGAGAGGCGTTGATGGGCATCGAAATCGAACGCAAGTTCCTGGTCGTCAGCGACGCTTGGCGCGAGTCTGCGTACGAGGTCGTACCGATGGCGCAGGGCTACATCAACGACATGGGCGCGATGGACCGGGGCGAGCAGAAGGCCTCGGTGCGCGTGCGCATCCAGGGCGATACGGCGTTCCTCAACCTGAAGTCGCGCGAGCTGGGCGCCACCCGGCAGGAATTCGATTACACCGTCCCCGTCGTCGATGCGCGCGCGTTGCTGGCATTGTGTGTGGGTGGCGTGATCGACAAGCGCCGTCACTACGTGCGGCACGAAGGCCATCTGTGGGAAGTCGACGAGTTCCTCGGCGACAACGCCGGGCTGGTGGTGGCGGAGATCGAACTGGACCGTGCCGATGAAGCCTTCGTGAAACCGGCCTGGGCGGGCAAACAGGTCACCGACGCCGCCCGCTATTACAATCTGGCCTTGGCATCGCGGCCGTACACGCAGTGGTCGGACGACGAACGCGCCGCCACCGACATTCCCTGAGGACTTTACGAAATGCTCGTCATCGGCATCGCCGGCACCGAACTCACCGCGCAGGAGCGCGACTGGCTGCAGCACGACGCCGTCGCCGGCGTCATCCTGTTCACCCGCAACTTCGCTTCGCGCACCCAGGTGGCGGAACTGTCGCAGGCGATCCGCGCCGCCGCACCGCGTCCGCAGCTGGTCTGCGTGGATCAGGAAGGCGGCCGCGTGCAGCGCTTCCGCGACGGCTACAGCGACCTGCCGGCGCTGGAGGTGTTCGGCAAGCTTTACGCACAGGACCCGCAGGCTGCGTTGCAGCGCGCCGAAGAACACGCCTGGCTGATGGCCAGTGAGATCATCGCCAGCGGCGTGGACCTGAGCTTCGCCCCGGTCGTCGACCTGGCGCGCGGCAACCGCGCCATCGGCAACCGCGCCTTCGACGCCGATCCGCAGATCGTCGCCGAGTTCACCCGCGCCTACGTGCGCGGCATGCATAGCGCCGGCATGGCCGCCACGCTGAAGCACTTCCCGGGGCACGGCACGGTGCTGGAAGACACGCACTTCGACGACGCCGTCGACCCGCGTCCTCTGGACGTGCTGCGTGCGGAGGACCTGATTCCATTCGTCGCCGGCATCGAGGCCAAGGCCGACGCGGTGATGATGGGGCACGTGAAGTATCCGGCGGTCGCGCCGGAGCCGGCGGGCTATTCGCCGTTCTGGATCCAGAAGATCCTGCGCGACGAAATGGGTTTCCGAGGCGTGGTGTTCTCCGACGACATCGGCATGGCCGCGGCGTTCTCGGCCGGCGGCGTGAAGCAGCGCATCCACGACCACCTGGACGCTGGCTGCGACGTGGTGCTGGTGTGCTCGCCGAAGCTGGTCGACGAATCGCTGAAGGCGGTCGAAGGCCGCGCATTGAACACGGCCGCCGTGCTCGGCGTGCTGGGCCGTGGTGCCCTCGGCTGGGATGGACTGATCGCCGACGCGCGCTATGGCGACGCGCAGACGCGCGTGATCGACAACTTGAAGGGAGTGGCGTGATGGAACCGTTGGGCAATCCGCGACCGAAACTGGCCGACGCACTGGCCAACGCCGACCTGCTGGTCGACCGCGCGACACTGGATGCCGCCATCACGCGGATGGCCGCGCCGATCGCGCGCGACTATGCCGGCGAAGTGCCGGTCTACCTGACCATCATGCACGGCGCGCTGCCGTTCGCCGGCCAGTTGTCGCTGGAGCTGGGTGCGCTGGGCCTGGACCTGGAGTTCGACTACCTGCACGCCACCCGCTACCGCGGCGAGACCACCGGCGGCGAACTGGTATGGAAGCATCGGCCGGCGACGGCGCTGTACGGCCGCCGTGTGCTGCTGGTGGACGACATCCTCGACGAGGGCCACACGTTGCTCGCGGTCAAGCAGTGGTGCCTGGAGCAGGGCGCCACCGATGTGCGTATCGCCGCGCTGACCACCAAGCAGCACGACCGCTGTGTGGAGGGCATCTGCGCCGACTACGTGGGCCTGGAAGTCGCAGACCGCTACGTCTTCGGCTTCGGAATGGACTACCACGAGCAGGGTCGCAACCTGCCGGGCATCTACGCGCTGAAGGAATGACCATGGCCGACCTCGCGCTCGCTGTGATCGGCGGCACCGGCGTCTACAAGCTCGCCGATCTGCAGGATGTGGAGACCCGTGAGCTGGAGACGCGCTTCGGCGCACCGTCCGGCCCGGTCCGCATCGGCACGCTTGGCGGACGGCGCGTGGCTTTCCTGGCGCGCCATGGCGAAGGGCATTCGGTCCCGCCGCACCAGGTGAACTACCGCGCCAACCTGCAGGCGTTGAAGGACCTCGGCGCCACGCGCGTGCTGGCGCTCAACACCGTCGGCGGCATCACCGATGCCTGTGGTCCGCGCGTGCTGGCCTGCCCGGACCAGCTGATCGACTACACCTGGGGTCGCATCTCCACCCTCTGCGAGGAGCCGGACAGCGAGGTGCTGCATGTCGACTTCGGCGACCCATACACGCATTTACTTCGCCAGCAGATCCTCGCGGCGGCTCGAGAAGCCGGTGTCGATCTGGTCGATGGTGGGTGCTATGGCGCCACCCAGGGTCCGCGCCTGGAGACCCGCGCGGAGATCCGCCGGATGCGCCGCGACGGCTGCGATCTGGTGGGCATGACCGGCATGCCGGAGGCGGGGCTGGCGCGGGAATTGGGCCTGGAATACGCCTGCCTCGCCATCGTCGCGAACTGGGCCGCGGGCTGCGGTACCGACGAGGAGATCACCATGGAGGAAGTGCTGGCCAATGTGGCCGCTGCCTCATCCGGCATCCCGGCCCTGGTGGCCGCGCTGGCGCGAGGGTGATTGTCAACGCGCGCGGAGCTTTGCATACTCGGCGGGTGTGACGTCACGCCACACATTCCACCCGCATCCAGAAAAGGAAATACAAGCGCTATGCCGTACGGTACCGTGAAATGGTTCAACGATGCCAAGGGCTTCGGATTCATCGCGCCAGAAGATGGCAGCGCCGACGTCTTTGCGCACCACACCGCCATCAACAGCAAGGGCTTCCGCAGCCTGCAGGAAGGCCAGCGCGTCAGTTACGAGCTGACCCAGGGCCCGAAGGGTGCACAGGCGTCCAACATCACGCCGGCAGCCTGATCCAAGACGATTTTCTTGAACCCCGCTCCGGCGGGGTTTTTTAACGCCTGCTGTTTCCGCAGCACCGGTTTACCGCACGACGAAGGATGGCCACACGCCATGGATGCCCAGCACATCGCGATCATCGGCTACGGCACCGCCGGCCAGGCGGCAGCGTTGCTGCTGGCGCGCGATGGGCATCGGGTGGAGGTGTTCGAGCGCGCAGCGGAGCTCGGTCCGGTCGGCGCCGGGTTCCTGTTGCAACCCACCGGTTTGCAGGTGTTGTGGGAACTGGGCCTGCTGCCCGACGTGATGGCGCATGGTCGACGCGTGAACCGGCTGTATGGCGAAACGCCCTGTGGACGCGCGGTGATGGACATGCGCTACGCAGGACTGGATGCACGGCTGTTCGGCCTGGGCATGCAGCGTGGTGCGCTGTTCTCGCTGCTGTCGGAGGCATGGGCAGAACATGGGGAGGTACATCGAGGCCACGCCATCGAGGACGTCAGCGATGACACCCGCCGCATCCGCGACCAGCACGGCCGCTGGCATGGCCTGTTCGACCTGGTGATCGCAGCGGATGGATCGGCGTCGAAGCTGCGCGGTGCCACCGGCGCGGTGAAGCGCGAAGCCGTCTATCCCTGGGGTGCGCTGTGGCGTCTGGTGCCGCAAGGCGACTGGCCCTGGGGCGACGAGCTGCGTCAGCGCTACGTGGCCGCCCGCAAGATGATCGGCCTGCTGCCGGTGGGCACGCGTCCGGGTGACGACACGCCGCGCCTCAGTTTCTTCTGGAGCCTGCCTATCGCCGATTTCGATGCCTGGCGGGCGCGCGGCCTGCCGGCATGGCGCGACGAGATCGCACAGTTGTGGCCAGAGGTGGATGCCTGCCTCGCCGACACCGTCGATCCCGACCAGCTGGCGCGCGCCAGCTACCGCGATGTCACCCTGCGCCATTGGCATCGTGATCGCCTGGTCGTACTCGGCGATGCCGCGCACGGCATGAGCCCGCAGCTGGGGCAGGGCGTCAACATGGCCTTGATGGATGCGCTGGCGCTGCGTGATGCGTTGCGCGGGCAGGACGGTGTACCGGCCGCACTCGGTGCCTACCAGCGCGAACGCCAGGCGCATGTCGGCGTTTACCAGTTCTGGAGTCGCTGGCTGACGCCGATCTTCCAGTCCGACCTGGACTGGGTCGCGCGTGCGCGTGACATCGGATTCCTGCCCGCCGGCCGTCTGCCCGGCGGACGCGGGCACATGCTGCGGGTGCTGAGCGGCACGCAGCACGGGTTCTTCGGCACGTTGAAGCTGAAGCCCGACTTCCTGGCAGCGTTGCAGAACGATCTGATCAACGGCCGTCATCCCCGCGAAGGCGGGGACCCAGCGACTTCACGTCGTTGAAACACCGAGGCACTGGGTGACCAGCCATTCGGCTGTTGAAAACGCACTGCCCGCTGTCGCGGGAATGACGAACGACGGCGCATTGTTCAGGGCAATCCCAGTTTCTGGTTCTCGATGCATCATCGGGCACAATCGACCACGACAAACCTGCCGCGGGAGCCGGTGATGGACGACCTTCCTCCGTTCGAAACGCATCGCGTGGACAACCAGCCGCCGCCGTTCGAGCCACGCGACCTGTGGGTGGACGACGTGGTCCTGCGCGAGTCCGTGGCGCGCGAGGGAGGCGAGGCATTCGCCCCACGGCTTGCCGACTATGGCGCGTTGGCTGGCGACGAGCTGTATCGCCTGGGCTTCGACGCCAACCGCGACCGGCCACGACTGCGCACGCATGACCGCACCGGGCAGCGCATCGACACGGTCGAGTTCCATCCCGCCTATCACCGGTTGATGGAGGCGGCGAAGACGCACGGCGTCGCCGGCCTGTCGTGGCACGAGCCAGTCGCCGGTGCGCACGTCGCGCGTGCGGCGCTCAGCTACCTGCACCACCAGGCCGAAGCGGGCACCAGCTGTCCGCTGACGATGACGCATGCCGCCGTGCCGGTGCTGCTGCGCGAGCCCGGCCTGCGCGAATGGGCGGCGAAAGCGGCTACACCCCATTACGATCCGCGCGACGTCCCTATCGCCAACAAGGCCGGCATCACGCTGGGCATGGGCATGACCGAGAAGCAGGGCGGCTCCGATGTGCGCGCGAATGCGACGACGGCGATGCTGGCGGACGATGGCGTGTATGCGCTGGTCGGCCACAAGTGGTTCTTCTCCGCGCCGATGAGCGATGGCTTCCTGGTGCTGGCGCAAGCCGAAGGTGGCCTGACCTGCTTCCTGATGCCGCGTCGGCTGGACGACGGTGGTCAGAACGCGTTCCGGCTCATGCGTCTGAAGGACAAGCTGGGCGACTGGGCGAATGCCTCCAGCGAAGTCGAGTTCACCGGCGCGCGCGCGTGGCGCGTGGGCGAAGAAGGACGTGGCGTGGCGACCATCATCGAGATGGTGATGCTGACGCGGCTGGACTGCATGCTCGGTTCCGCCGCCGAGATGCGCATGGCGCTGGCGCAGGCGCTGCATCACACGCGCCATCGCGTCGCGTTCGGCAAGCCGCTGGTCGAGCAGGCGCTGATGCGCAATGTACTGGCCGATCTCGCGCTGGAATCCGAAGCCGCTACCGCCTTCGCGCTGCGCGTGGCTCGTGCGGTCGATGCAGCGCCTCGGGATCCATATGAGGCGGCATTCGCGCGCGTCGCCACGGCGGCGGGCAAGTTCTGGATCTGCAAGCGCGTCCCCGCGTTCGTCAACGAAGCACAGGAATGCCTGGGTGGGGCAGGGTACGTGGAGGAATCGATCCTGCCGCGGCTGTACCGGCAGGCGCCGCTGAATTCGATCTGGGAGGGGAGCGGCAACATCCAGTGCCTCGACGTGCTGCGCGCGTTGGCGCGCGATGCGGGCGTGCTCGATGCGATCACGCGCGAACTCGCGTCGGCGTCCGGTGGCGACCATGTCTACGACGCCTTCGTCGAACGACTGCGTGCCGATCTGTCATCCACGCAGGAGGCCGGCGCACGGAAGCTGGTCGAGCGGCTGGCGCTCGCGCTGCAGGCCGCCGTACTGTTGCGCACCGGCAGCCCGGCGGCGCGGCTGTTCGTCCGCAGTCGGCTCGGCGACGAGCATGGTCTGGTGTTCGGCACGCTGCCCGCCGATGCGGACGTGGCTGTGCTGCTCGCACGGGCATTGCCGGCATGAGTCGCTGGCTGCTCATCCTGCTGGCGTCGCTGGGCATGACGTCGCAGGCGCATGAAGCCGGTACGCCGCCGCCCGCCTTGCTGCCCGTGGCGCAACAGGCCGATGCGATCCACGTCTACAAGGCGCAGCGGCGCATGGACCTGTTGCGCGATGACCGGGTCATCGCGACCTACCGCATCGTGCTGGGCGGCGCGCCGATCGGGCACAAGCGGCAGCAAGGAGACCAGCGCACGCCGGAAGGGAACTACCGCATCACCTACCGCAACGATCGCAGCAGGTTCCACCTGTCGCTGCGCATCTCCTATCCGAATGAGGCGGACCGGCGTCAGGCGGCCGCGCGCGGCGTCGATCCGGGCGGCGACATCATGATCCATGGCGCGACGCCGCCCGGTTCGCAGGCGGACTGGACGGAAGGCTGCATTGCGGTGACGAATGCGGAGATGGACGCCATCTGGCAGCGCGTGCCGGTCGGCACGCCGATCCGCATCACGCCCTGAGGGCGTCGCCGGTCAGCGGGCGCCGCCTCGCGAGAGAGCGCGCGAGCCGGTGATGATCAGGCGGACCATTTCCGACAGCTGCTCGATCAGTTCCGGGTCTTTCTCCGGCGGCAGGTCCATCGCGGTGGCGCCCATGGCGAAGACCAGGCGGGTGATCGCCTTGGAGACCAGCGCGGGTTCGTACAGCGGCGCGTTGTCGCGCGCGGCCAGGCGGATCAGGTCGATGCACAGCTCTTCCTCGAAGAACTGCAGTTCGCGCTCCACCGCGTGCTTGAAGGCGTCCGAGCCGACATTGCCCTCGCGCAGCAGCACGTGCAGCAGCTTGTCGTCGGCGCGCAGCTGCTCCATGAACGCTTCCACCGAGCCGCGCACGACGCTGCGGTCGCTGCTGGTGGCGCGGTGCCGCGCCTCGCCGATGATCTTGCGCAGCGAGCGGCCGGCCAGGTCGATCAGCGCCACCGCCAGTTCGTCCATGTCGCGGAACTGGCGGTAGAAGCTGTTCGGTGCAATGCCAGCTTCCCGCGCCACTTCGCGCAGGCTCAGGGTGGAGACGCTGCGGTGGGGGCCGACCAGCTTCAGGGCGGCCGCCATCAGGTCTTCGCGCGAAATGGACGCCTTGCGGCCGGGGCCGTGGTCGTCCTGGAGCTGCGGTTGCGGGTTGGGAATCACGCGAAGGGGCCGGGCATACGGGGTGGTAGGGGGCATCATAGCCCCGTAAATTAATATACAAGTGTATACACAAGCGTCTTCACGACGGTATAGTGCGGCCATGAACGCTCAGATCCGTCCGATCCCCCGCCGGCCCGGTCCCCTGAAACGCCTGATCCGGCCGTTGGTGAAGCCGGATGTCTTCGATTTCTGGGCCACCCGTTTCCATCGCACCTGGACCTGGGAGCGCCCGCTGGCCCGTCTGGTCGCGCGCGAGGTCGCCTCGGCCGACGCCGTGACCCTGCTGTTCAAGCCCAACCGCCACTGGGGCGGCCATCGCGCCGGCCAGCACGTGAACCTGGGCGTCGACATCGACGGTGTCCGCGTGACCCGCAGTTACAGCCTGACCGCACCGCCGCGCGCGGACGGGCTGCTGCCGGTCACCGTCAAGGCGATCGAAGGTGGCCGGGTCAGCCGGCACCTGTGCCAGGGCGCCCGCATCGGCGACATCGTCGAACTGGGCCAGGCCTTCGGCGGGATGACGCTGCCTGCGTCGTCCCCGGGCGCCTTTCTGTTGCTTGCGGCGGGCAGTGGCATCACTCCACTGATGGCGCTGGTACGCGAGCTGGCCGGGCAGGGCATGCCGTCCGACGTGACGCTGATGTACTGGGTGCGTCGCCGCGAGGAAGCGTGCTTCCTCGACGAATTGCGTGCGCTGGCCGCCGAACATCCGCGCTTCCGCCTGCGATTGCTGTTGACGCGCGATACCGCGTCGTTCGCCGATGAGGCCGAAGGCCGCATCGACGACGCCCTGCTCGCTACACATGCGGGCGATCTGTCCGCGCAGCAGGTGATGGCCTGCGGTCCGGGTGGTTTCGTTGAAGCCGCACGCGGCCTGCTTGCAGCGAAGGTGGCCTCGTTCCAGGCCGAAGCCTTCACCGCGCCGCCAGTGACGGTGGTGGACGAGGGTGAAGTCGACATCCGCCTGCAACGCAGCGGGCGCACGCTGCGGGTGCCGCGCGGCGAATCCCTGCTGGTGGCCCTGGAGCAGCACGGACTGAAACCGCCGTCCGGCTGCCGCATGGGCATCTGCAACACCTGCGCCTGCGGCAAGTCCGCCGGCAGCACGCGCCACCTGCCCAGCGGCGAACTGATCCACGAACCCACCCAGGCGTTGAAGCTGTGCATCCACAGCGCCGCCACCGACCTCGAGCTGGACCTCTGATGGCCTCTTCCCGCAACCGCAAGCTCACCGTCGCCGAACTGGACCAGTTCGGCGAGGAACTGGACGCGCTGCGTGCGCGCACCGTGGCGACGCTGGGCGTCCGCGACGCGCGCTACATCCGCAATGTGGTGAAGGCCGTGCGCTACACCAACCTGATCGGTCGCGCGCTGCTGTTCGCCGCCGCCGTCGCCGGGGGTCTGTGGCTGGCCGACAGCGCGGTGGGCTGGCTGTTCTGGGTGCTGTGGGCGCTGGGCGCCTTCTCGCTGGGCCTGGGCAAGATCCTGGACAACATGGAGCTGGGCCACAACGTCATCCACGGCCAGTACGACTTCTTGGGCGACCCGCAGCTCAACGGCAAGACCTACGACTGGGACATCGTCGCCACCAGCGACAACTGGCGGCACACGCACAACTTCCGCCACCACACCTACACCAACGTGCGTGGGCTGGACGACGACATCGGCTACGGGCTGCTGCGCATCTTCCCCGAGCAGAAGTGGCGCCCGTTCTACCTGGTGCAGCCGTTCGTCGCGGTGGTGTTCGCGCTGCTGTTCCAGTGGGGCATCGCCATCCAGGACCTGAAGCTGGGCCGCTGGTGGAGCGGCAAGATGACCAACACGCAGCTGCGCCGCAAATCCGCGCCGGTGGTGCGCAAGATGGGCAGGCAACTGGCGAAGGACTACGTGATCTATCCCGCGCTGGCCGGCCCGTTCTTCCTGCCGGTGCTGCTCGGCAACATGGTCGCCAACGGCCTGCGCAACGTGTGGACCTACGTGATCATCTTCTGCGGCCACTTCACCGCCAACGCGGAGACGTTCCCGAAGGAATGCATCAAGAACGAATCGCGCGGCCACTGGTACCTGCGCCAGTTGCGCGGTTCGTCCAACCTGCGCGGCGGGTTCCTGATGAACGTGCTGTCGGGCAACCTGAGCCACCAGATCGAACACCATTTCTTCCCCGACGTGCCGGCCAACCGTTACGCCGAGATGGCCAAGGAAGTGCGTGCCATCTGCGCGCGCTACGGCCAGCACTACAACACCGGGACGCTGCTGACCCAGTTCGGTCAGGTGTGCTGGCGCATCGTGCGGCATGCCTTTCCCAGCCGCCCGCGCCGCGTGCCGGCGCTGGTGCAGTCCGACGCGATGGCGTAAGCCGTCAGTCAGGGAGTGTCCGGCGCCGCGGCCTTCGCCGCGCGCGCCACGTCGTGCTTCAGGCGCCACTCGGCGAAGAACGAGGCCGAGATCAGCGCGGTGCCGAGCAGGCCCAGCCACTGGAACCAGGGGTTCTCGAATACATCGTCCGCCAGGTCGTTGCCCTGCAGTTGCAGGCGCAGCAGGCGTACCTCGGTGGCGAGTGCATTGGCGCCGGTCTCGCCAGGATGGCGGGCTTCTTCGGCTTTGACCGCCAGTTGCGTCATCGCGGCCCGTGACGCGGCATCGTCATCGGGCCTGCGCTCGACGACCACGACCAGCGCACTGGTCGCCAGGATCAGGGCGGTGCCCAAGCCGCGCAGCAACGGCGGCAACGATTCGGGGATCATGCGCGGCTTCCGGCCGGGAGACGGGCGCATCCTAGACCACGCGGTGCGTGGCCGTCACCGTCGTCAGTCCAGGAACTGCAGGCGCGCCAGTTCCGCATACAGGCCGTCTTGCGCCAGCAGTTCGGCATGCGTGCCTTGGGCGACGATGCGGCCCCGGTCCATCACGACGATACGATCCGCTTTCTGCACGGTCGCCAGGCGGTGTGCGATGACCAGCGTGGTGCGGCCGTCCATCAGACGCTCCAGCGCATTCTGCACGGCGCGCTCGCTCTGCGCGTCGAGGGCGCTGGTGGCTTCGTCCAGCAGCAGGATCGGCGCGTCCTTGAGCAGGGCGCGTGCGATGGCGATGCGTTGCTGCTGGCCGCCGGACAGGCGCGCGCCGCGTTCGCCGAGTTGGCTGTCGAAGCCGCCCGGAAGTTCGCGGATGAAATCGTCGGCCTCGGCGGCTTCGGCGGCGGCCTGCAGTTCGGCATCCGTGGCATCGAGCTTGCCGTAGCGGATGTTCTCGGCGGCGCTGGCAGCGAAGATGGTCGGCTGCTGCGGCACCAGCGCGATGTGTTCGCGCAGGTCCGCCGGCGCCAGCTCGCGCAGGTCCACGCCGTCCACCTGCACGCTGCCGGTCTGCGCGTCGTGGAAGCGCAGCAGCATCGAGAACACGGTGCTCTTGCCGGCGCCGGACGGGCCGACCAGGGCGACGGTTTCGCCTGGATGCACGGTCAGGTCGAAATCGTCGAGCGCGGGCAGGTCGGGGCGGGACGGGTAGTGGAACGACACATTGTCGAAGCGGATCTCGCCCTTCACCGGCGCGGGCAGCGTGCGCGGCGTGGCGGGCGCGCGGATCGCCGGGGTTTCGCCCAGCAGTTCGGCGATGCGGCCCATGCCGCCGGCAGCGCGCTGCAGTTCGTTCCAGACTTCGGCCAGGGCGCCGACGGAGCCACCGCCGATCAGGGCATAGAACACGAACTGGCCGAGTTCGCCCTTGCTGACCCGGCCTGCGATCACGTCGTGCGCACCGGACCACAGGACGAGCACCACCGCGCCGAACACCAGTGTGATGACCGTGGCGGTGACCAACGACTGTGCCCGGATGCGCTTTCGTGCCGTTTCTACAGAGAGCGCGACAGCGTCGTTGAAGCGACCAAACTCGAAGGGTTCGCGTGCATGCGCCTGGACGGTCCGCACCGAGCCCAGGGTCTCGCTGGCTAGGGTGTTCGCATCGGCGACCCGGTCCTGGCTTGCGCGCGAGGCTTTCTCGAGCCTGCGTGCACCCAACAGGATCGGCGCGACGGCCAACGGAATGCCGACGAGTGCATAGGCGGCGAGCTTGGGACTGGTGATGAAGAGCATCACGATGCTGCCGATCACGGTGATTGTGCTGCGCAGTGCGACCGACATGCTGCTGCCCACGACGCTTCGCAGCAGTTCGCTGTCGGCCGAGAGGCGGGAAACCAGTTCACCACTGCGCGTGCGGTCGTGGAATTCGGCATCCAGCGCGAGCAGGTGGCCGTAGAGCTGCTTGCGCAAGTCCGCGACGACGCGTTCTCCCAGCAGAGACACGAAATAGAAGCGCGCGGCGCTGGCGATCGCCAGCACCAGAACCACCACAAACACCCCGAGGAACACGCGATCGATGTTGCCGCCACTGTCGAAGCCGTGGTCGATCATTTGTTTGAAGGACACCGGGAACGTCAGCGTCGCAGCCGATGCCAGCGCAAGCGCCAGAAGCCACGCGGTGAACAGGCCGCCATGCTGGCGCACGAACGGCCACAGCGCACGCAGGGTGCCCAGCTTGGGCTTGGGTTTGGCGACAGCGTCGTCCACTGACTCGGCAGGGGTACTCATAGAGGATCCGTCTTCAAAGCGGTTGTGGAAGGGACTTCAGTGCTGACCAGGCCAGCGTGCCGCGTCGTCCCGAAGTCCCTTCCACAAACACCTGCCGTCGACCGGACGATCAGGCCGGTCCGAGGAAGCGCACCCGGTTACGGGTGGCGTCGCGCAGCTGTGATTTCAAGGCATCGACGCGATCCGCAGGCAATTGCACGCGCAGGCGCGCGCCATGCTCGTCGAAATCCTCGTCCTGCTTCGCCGCGCTGTGGACCGCCAGCGCCGCATGCACATGGCCCAGGTCGTCGAACGGGCAGGTCAGTTCGACGGTCGCCCAGGCGACGAGGGGCTCCCGCGGCGCCAGCCGCAGGCACTCCGCCGCCGCGCCGCCATACGCCCGCACCAGGCCGCCAGCGCCGAGCTTGATGCCGCCATACCAGCGGGTCACCACTACCATCACCCGGTCGAACCCTTGGCCATCGATCGCCGCGAGGATCGGCCGGCCGGCCGTACCGGCAGGCTCGCCGTCGTCGCTGGACCGGTACTCCTGCCCGATCCGGTACGCCCAGCAGTTGTGGGTCGCGGCCGGATCGCCGATCTCGCGCAGGAAGGCGAGTGCGTCGTCGGCGCTGTCGACCGGCGACGCCTGCGCGAGGAAACGGCTGTGCTTCACCTCCAGCAGTTGCGAGGCGCGTGCGGCGAGGGTGTCGCTCACGGATTGCCGAGGAGCGGGCGCAAGTCTTCCGGCACGCGCTGGAACGGATGCTCCTGCACGAACAACTGCAGGCTGCGCAGTGCGTTGGCGTCGTCGCCCAGGTCCCGGCGCAGCCGGATGCGATCCAGCCACTCGTCCGGCGGCAGCCGCGTGTCGGCGTCGACCGGCACCTGCAGATCGGTACGGCGAAGGGCGTTGCGGGCTGCACTGGGCTGGGCGCTCCCTGCGCTGGCAGCCGGAGGCGGAGGGGGAGGAGGTGCGGCGGCGGGCGTCGGCGCCGGCGCCGACACGACTTCTTTCGTTCTCGCCTGACGGTCCCGCGACTTCACCCGGCTGCCGGTCACGGCAATGGCGTCGAGGGTCGTGTTCTCTCCGGTCTTGGCAGAGGCGTCCTGTCGCGGATCGTCGAAGCGGGCGCGTTGCTCCTGTTCCTGCTGGGCGGCGGCGCGATACAGCGTGCGCTCTTGCAGGTCAGCTTCCGGTGCGGTCGTGGCAACGACACCTTGCGGCGCGCGCAAAGAGCCATCGGCGTCCGCAGGGAATGCCTGTGGCGCCGCGTCCGGTGCCGGTGGTGCAGGCAGGATGGGGGCGGGGATCAAGGCCAACGGGCCGCGCTTCGGCGCGGGCTCCTGGCGCGCGGCGGCTTCTGCGTTCTGGCGCGCCGGTCCCGATGCCGTCGCGGCGCGTCCGACAGGCGAAGGCGGCAGCACCTTGGCGGGCATCGAAGGCGCGACCTCCTGCGCCACGATGGCGGGAGGGGCGGGCATGTCGGCGACCGGTGCGGCGGCATCCGCGGCAGCGACTTCGGGGTCTTCGGACGCCACGCCGACCGAGCGCTCGGCCGCCATCGGCACTTCGCTGGCGACCGGGACTTCATGAACCGGGCGAAGCTGCCAGGCGATGCCGGCCGCGAGCAGCACCGAGGCCGCCACGCCCATGCCGAGCGGCCAGCGACGACGCGAGGGAGGCACGTGTCCGCCTGTCGCCGGCGCCGCCTGCACCGCCGCCCGCGCCGCACCCAGGATGCGGGCGTCCAGTTCGGGCGAGGGGCCGCCATGCGGGCCCAGGCGCGCGAACGACTGCGCGAGGGCGCGCTCTTCGGGGGTCAGGGGCTCGTGGGGCATGCTCATTCGTTCAACCTCGTCCGCAACCGGTCCATCGCATACCGCAGGCGCGATTTCACGGTTTCCCGGCCCACGCCGGTGATCTCGCCGATCTCCTCCAGGGTCAGTTCCTGCTCCAGCCGCAGCTGCAGCACTTCGCGCTGCTCTGGCGGCAATTCATCCATGGCCAGCTGCAACCGCCGCCGCTGCTCGAACTCGGACAGCTGCCGCTCCGGCGTCTCCGGGTCGGGGACGCGTGCCATGCGTTCGTCCGCGTCCGCCGGTGCCGCGGGGCGATGCTTCGATGCGCGCCAATGGTCGTTCAGGCGATTGTGCGCGATCCGGTACAGCCAGGTCCCGAACGCCGCTTCCGGTTTCCAGCCCTGGCGCGCGCTGATCACGCGCTGCCAGGTGTCCTGGAAGAACTCGTCGGCCAGCGCCGCATCGCGCAGGTGCCGCAGCAGGAACCGGTACAGCGGGCCGCGGTGGCGGGCGTAAAGCTGTTCGAACGCCGACGCGTCGCCCGCGGCGTAGGCCAGCATCAGGGTCTCGTCGGCGGGTTCGGCAAGGTCGTTCACCGCCACCAGCGTAAGCGGTCCCCGCGTGTCCGTGAAGCTGGCGGCCTGTCGGGGGACCGCCGTGTTCATCCTGGACCTGCCGTGCGCGGGCAGGACGGACGTGGAGACATCGGCGGGAGCGGGGAGAGCGGGCACGTGCATGGCAAACGGCCGAGCCCCCTTGGCGGGGTTGTGCCGGCGGTTTCCGTTCAGGGGGTGGCAGGCGGTATGCTCGCCGCGGGGGACTTCCGGATACCGCCTTCCGACTGGGTCGGATCACGACCATGCCTACGCCATCGATCAGCGCCGACAACCCGGCCAGCGAAGACGCCTCCCCGGCGGAACGGATCGCGCAGGTCCTGTGCGGCTTGTTGCCGGCCGGTGCGGAACTGGCCGTCTGCTGGCGCGACTGGGCCCTGGGCAACGGCAGCGGCGCGACCCAGGGCGCATCCGTTGCGTTGCGGCGACGCGCCGAGCACGCACTCGCCGAGACCGTTGTCGAACACGACGGCCCCGATTCGCGCGCATACGCGTGGGACAACGCCGACGGCAACGCCCGTGTCGCCCTGGCGCTGGCGCTGCCGGGTCCATTGGCAGAGGCGCAAGAAGCCTCCTGGGTACTGCTGGCGCGCACGCTGCTGGTGACCTCGCTGGATGCCTCGCGGGCGCAGGCGCGGGTGGTGTCGCTGGAGAAGTCCAAGCGCCTGCAGCAGGCGCTGTACGAGATCGCCGACCTCGCAGGCGCCGACCTCGAGATGCCGGAGATGCTCCGCCGCATCCACGCGGTGGTGAACTCGCTGATGTACGCGGAGAACTGCTACATCGTCCTGTACGACGACCAGCGCCGCACCGTGCGGTTCCTCTACTTCGCCGACCAGCGCGACCCCTACATCGCCGAGCCCGAGCGGGAGTTCGGCGAAGAGGAAATGGTCAACAGCATGACCTTCGCGCTGCTGCGCCATGGCCAGCCGCTGCGCGGACCGTCGGCGGTGATCCGGCAGAAACTGGGCGTGGTGCGCGATCCCTCGCACGGCCCGGACAGCCTGGACTGGCTGGGCGTGCCGATGCGCCGCGACGACCATGTCTGCGGCGCCATCGTCGTGCAGAGCTACGACGCACCCGCCAGCTATGCCGACGAGGACCGCGCGCTGCTGGGCTACGTGGCCCAGCACATCCTCACCGCGCTCGACCGCAAGCATGCGCATGTCGAGCTGGAACACCGCGTGGCGGTGCGCACCCACGAGCTGCAGCGCGCCAACCGCGAACTGCAGGCCGAGATCATGGAACGCAAGCGCGCCGAGAAACTGCAGCGCGCGCTGTTCCGCATCACCGACCTGGCCATCACCTCGGACAGCCTGGAGCGTTTCTACGCGGACGTGCACACCGTGGTCGACGAGCTGATCAACGCGCGCAATTTCTACATCGCGCTGGTCTCGGACGATGGCAGGGACCTGAACTTCCCGTATTCCATCGACGAACGCGATCCGATGCGCAAGACGCGGCGCATGACCAATGGCCTGACGGAGTACGTCATCGCCACGGGGCGTCCGCTGCTGGCCGACCGCGAGGTGATCGGCCAGCTGGCCGAGGCCGGCAAGGTCCAGCAGCACGGCCCGCCGGCCTACAGCTGGCTGGGTGTGCCGCTGTTCCGCGGCGAGGACGTGGTCGGTGCGGTGGTGGTGCAGAGCTATACGGAAGAGGTGAAGTTCACCTCGCACGACCAGAACCTGCTGACCTTCGTCGCCCACCACATCGGCAACGGCTTGGACCGGCAGCGGGCGCAGGAACGTCTGCGCAGTGCGCATGCCGAACTCGAGCGCCGGGTCGACGAGCGCACGCGCGAGCTGGCCGAGGCGAACCACCAGCTGCGCTCGCAGATCGGCGAGCGCCTGCGCGTGGAGCAGCAGCTGACCCACCAGGCCACGCACGATGCGCTGACCGGCCTTCCCAACCGTCCGCACCTGCTGGATCGCCTCTCGGCGGCGATCGAGCGCGCGCGGCATGGCGATGGGCAGGCATTCGCCGTGCTGTTCCTCGACCTGGATCGCTTCAAGCTGGTCAACGACAGCATGGGCCATGCCGCCGGCGACGAACTGCTCGTGGAAGTGGCGCGCCGCATCACCATGAGCGTGCGCGACGAGGACGTGGTGTCGCGCCTGGGCGGCGACGAGTTCGCGCTGCTGGTCGAATACGCCGATGGCGTGGAGAACGTGCGCGATTTCGCCCAGCGGCTGCTCGCCGTGCTCGGCCTGCCTATGTGGGTGGCCGGGCGCGAACTGTTTCCTTCCGCCAGTCTCGGCATCGCGGTGTGGCACCCGCGTTACCGCAACGGCGAGGAGCTGCTGCGCGACGCCGATGCGGCGATGTACCGCGCCAAGGAACAGGGGCGCGACCGCTGCGCCCTGTTCGACGAGGCCATGCGCGAGGCGGCGGTGCAGAGCCTGGATCTCGAAGCCGACCTGCGCCGGGCGATCAACCACCGCGACTTCCTGCCGTTCTACCAGCCTATCCGCCGCATGGACGATGGCCGCGTCATCGGCCACGAGGCGCTGCTGCGCTGGCGGCACGAGCGGCGCGGCCTGCTGCTGCCGGCGGAGTTCATCGGCCTGGGCGAGAACAGCGGCCTGATCGAGCAGGTCGATTGGCTGCTGTACGAACAGGTGGTGCGGCAGATCGCGCGCGGCGTCGAAGGCTACATCTCGGTCAATGTCTCGCCACGGCATTTCCGTTCGCCGGACTTCGGCGACCGCCTGCTGGCGATGTTCGAGGCGCAGGGCGCGGATCCTTCGCGCCTGCGGCTGGAGATCACCGAGGTCGCGCTGCTCGATGACGCGCCGCGGACGCTGCGCATCCTGCGCACGCTGCGCCAGCACGGCATCCTCGCGCAGCTGGACGATTTCGGCACCGGCTTCTCCGCGCTGTCCTACCTGCACCGGTTCCCGATCTCGGTGCTGAAGATCGATCGCAGTTTCGTGTCCGGCCTGGGCAACGAGGCGCGTCCGGAAAGCCTGGCGCTGGTGCGCGCCATCCTGGCGCTGGCCAGCACGCTGGGCATCGAGACGATCGCCGAGGGCGTGGAGACCGAGGAGCAGCGCCAGGCCTTGCTGGAACTGGGCTGCCATCTTGGCCAGGGTTATCTGCTGGGACGGCCTGCGGCGAACCTCGAGAAGGTCGGCATTACCGACGCCGCCTGACGACGTGATCGACATGGGGGCGGCATCCATGCCGCCCCATGGTTCCGGTCATTCGCCCGCGATGGCAGGTGCGTCGTCCTTCACTGCCACCAACCGGTGCGCCTGGTCGACCATGCCGACGAATTCGGCTTTCAGGCCATACGGGTCGCGTCCCTTCGCTGTACGTGCGGTGCGCGCCACGTCGTTCCAGGTCCAGCCATCGACGCGCTGGCCACCACGCAGCAGGTCGGCATACGCCGCCACGGCGCTGGCGAACCGGAACGCATCGCTGGGTTGCGTGGTCAGCGATGTGCGCGCGATCGGCGTTTCGATCAGGCGGCTGCTGTCCTGGTCGGGCAGCTTGTAGCGCAGGCGTACGTGCGCCACTTCGGTCGTCGACGCACCGGCCGCGACCTGCTTGCCCCCGTAGCGCAGGGCGGGCAAGCGATCCACACCGCTGCCGACGGGCGTGATCTCGTAGAGCGCGGTGACTTCGTGGCCTGCGCCGATGTCGCCGGCATCGACCTTGTCGTTGGCAAAGTCCTCGTTGGCCAGTACGCGGTTCTCGTAGCCGATCAGGCGGTACTCCGACACCACGGCGGGATTGAACTCCACCTGGATCTTCACGTCGCGGGCGATGGTCAGCAGCGTGGACTGCATTTCATCCACCAGCACCTTGCGGCCTTCCTGCAGCGTATCGATGTAGGCATGGTTGCCGTCGCCGACATCCGCCAGCTTCTCGGCCAGCGCGTCGTTGTAGTTGCCGGTACCGAAGCCGAGCGTGGTCAGCGCGATGCCCGATCTGCGCTTGTCGGCGACCATCGTCTCAAGCGCATCCTGGCTGACCGTGCCCACGTTGAAATCGCCATCGGTGGCCAGGATCACGCGGTTCACGCCGTCCTTGACGAAGGCCTGCTTCGCCATCGCGTACGCCAGCCGGATGCCGTCGCCGCCATTGGTGCTGCCGCCTGCCTGCAGACGGTCCAGTGCGGCGAGGATTTCATCATGCCGGTCGCCCGGCGTGGGCGGCAACACGAGGCCTGCGGAACCGGCGTAGACGACGATGCTGACGCGGTCCTGTGCGCGTAGCTGCTTGACGAGCTGGGCGAACGACTGCTTCAGCAGCGGCAGCTTGTCGGGAGACTCCATCGAGCCGGAGGTATCGAGCAGGAATACGAGATTGGCCGGGGGCAGTGTCGCTTTCGGCACGTCGTAGCCCTTGATGCCGACCATCAGCAGCTGGCGCTTGGCGTTCCACGGTGCCGGCGCGAGCTCGGTGGTCACCGCGAACGGCTGGCTGCGGTCGGTCGGCCCGGCATGACCATAGCGGAAGTAGTTGATGAATTCCTCCGCGCGCACCGCATCGGCGGGTGGGCGCTGGCCGTCGCGCAGCATGCGGCGCACGTTGCTGTAGCTGCCGGTGTCCACGTCGACGGAGAACGTCGAGACCGGCTCGTCCAGCGTGCGGCGCACCGGATTGTCGTCTCGGTCGGCGTACTTCTCGGTGTTCACGGACGTGGCCTGCGGCACCGACAGCGCATGGGCGGCGCGGTACTCCACCATCATGGCGGGAGCGGGCGGGGGCGGCGGTGCCGAAGGCGCGTAGGCCAGTCCGGCAGGCGCCACCGCCTTGGCGTGCTCGCTGCGCACGCGGCTGCCGGTCACGGCGATGCGGTCGAGCGTCGCTTCTTCGCGCTGTGCAGTGCCGGCCTGCTGGCGGGCGTAGGCATCGGCGGCCACGGCGGCCGCGTCGGCTTCAGGGGAGTGCTGGGCAGTGGGATTGGACTGGCAGGCCGCCAGCAGCGCGGCGGCCAGGAGGGTGACGGTCAGGCGGTGCGACATGGCGCGACTCCGTGTGGTGTGGGACAGGGAGTCGAACGCGCGGTTCTGGAAAACGGGGTTGGACGGAGGGGCGCTATTTTCTTCCTGCCCCATGTCATGCCTGGGATTGTCAGTCGATGGCGCCGACATCCATGCCGTCATAGGCATCCAGGCCATGCTCGTCGGCGAAGCGGTACAGCGCCTGGTTGCGCTCGTGCAGGCTGTCGGCCGTGTGGACTTCCGTCTTCTCGACATGCAGCCACCACAGGTCCGGATCCTTGCGGTTGTCCTTGTCCTCCAGGTAGAGCGCTATCACGCGGTAGCCCTGTTCCTGCAGCAGCGGCACGACGGCCTCCAGTGCGGGACGCGAACCATGGGTGAAGAAGTAGCCCCACACCAGCGGCTTGCGCAGGTCCCACGACGTTTCCTTGGCCATGTTGTCGAACATCTCGACGAGTTGTTCGTGGGTGATCATGTAGATGCTCCTGATGCAAGGACAGCTGACGCGCCAGCGAAGGATGAATTGCACGCCGTCGACTAGGGCATGGGTCGCGGCCGCGCTGGTCGATATTGGCGCAGGTCGCCCAATCGTCGGCTTTCCGTGTCGATATTGACACAGATAACGCCACCACAAAGGATTGCGTCCGACGCCGCATACGCCTGCAACACAGGAATGGCATCCTCGTGGCGTTGCAGCTGACCCCTGACGGCTACCAGTTCCTGGCGATAGTGAGCCAGTGTCATCCAGCCGCTAAGAAGCACGAGTAGCAGGGTCGCTACAGCGACCCCGCACCAGATCGACAAGGCCCTGTGCACCGTCCGGAGTCGCGCCGATACGTCGTGACCAAAGCCGGTTGCAATGGGCGCCAAGGTCTTCATTGCGTCATCGGCTATAACGGTGGAGGCATTCTCGACGATCGTCTTTGCGTGGCTGCTGCTGTAGGAAAGCGCATCCTGCAACGCCCGCATGTGTTGGTTGACCTTGGCCTGCATGCTGGCTTCGCTTTGTTCGAATTTGGCCATCATGGCGGCCTGAAGCTTGAGCGAGTTGTGCAGGGATGCGATAAGGCTGCGGAGTTCTTGTTCGTCGTACATGTGCATTCCCTTGCCGCAGCGGTCAGATGGATAGCCCGCGAGCGAAGGGCTCGCGAAGCGTGTCCTGCTGATGCACATCCTGTGATGGACCTTCGGTCAGAAGTTCACGGCCCCATTGCTCGAGTTTCAGGATGTGGTCGGACCCGGCGATCTGTGCGATCACCCGGTTCGCGGCTCTGTCATCGCCCGCGAAAAGAGCGGCAGCCAGCCGGTCGAGGTCCCGGTCGCCCGTGCCCGCATCGGGTTGCGTTATGCGGTCCTGACCGGGCAGTGATTGGACCGTGTCTGGTGGAGGCTGGAGATCGTCAGGCCGGGCGTTGCGTTGCTCCGCCGCACGTTCGATCTCCCTCAACGTTGAGGGGTCCGCCCGTCCTGTTACGGCGCGCGCGTGCTGCTCTTGGAAACTCCGGACGGCCTGTTCCGTTTCCTGGGTAAAGACGTCGCCCGTGGGCACGCGCCGGTTCCGTTCGGCACGGAGGTCGAGCGTGCGCAGCTGTTCATTGAGTTGTCGAACTTCCTCGCCCGTCTCAAGACGGCGTAGGGCACCATCCTCCATGGCAGGTCGGCCGACCGCAGGCAGGACAGGGTTGCCGGCGGGAACACGTCCCGCGTCGAGGTCAGCGACGAATTCCGGTGTCAGCACGGCATGCCAGGCGTCATAGCGGTTCAACCTGTCTTCCAGACCATTCTCGCCGTTGTTGATCGCAAGTGTCGTCTTGGAGACATCATCGCGCTCCTGTTCAGGCACTTCGTTCTGCCAGAACCAGAGGGCGATGCGTTCGCCGTTTCCACGATTTGCAGCAAGCTGGGGATGGCGTGTCAGATCCAGCTCCAGCGCCGCTCCCGCCGTTGCATAGTTGTTCTCTCCGGTCAACTGCGTGTATCCGCGGCCACGATACAGATAGCCATCGCCAGCATCGTCATTGCCCATACGGTTGCCGTACATCAGCCGCGCCAATTCCTGGGGCCTGCCTTGCAGCGCCTCCAGTCGTGCCGACTCAAGCGCTTCAAGGCCTTCTCGACGCGCGGATCTGACGGGGATCTGGTTGATGCCCCGCGTGTACCGGAAGCTCTCCTCCATAAGGGTGAAACCTGAAGACTCGTGGCCCATCTGCGCCATGAAGTTGGCCATTTCCTCGCGCGAGGTTATGCCTGCTTCGCGTGCCGCACGCAGCAGGGAGAGTTCGTTCTCGTTCGGCATCGAAGAAATCCTTTTCGACGGGAGTTGGGTCAGGGAATCGCATCTGCCGGGTAATCGGCAGGATCGAAGCGTTCCAGGAATACGGTGTCGGCACGGGAAAGATCTTGCCGTCGCTCCACGGACCTTCCCTCAAGGCGGTCCAGTCCGTGATGGACGATGCTGACCAGTCGCCATTGTTTGTTCCCAGGCATGTAATCGAAGCTGTACTCGCTGGACCACAGCTCACGCGAGCCGCCCTCGAAGCGGAGCTTCAGCTCGCCCTTCGCGGCGCTGAGGCTTTCAAGCGGGTCTCCCATCATTCCGCCACAGGCACGGCAGAGGATGGCATGGGGACTGTCTAGCGCCTCCGTCAGCGAGCCATCAGGACCGCGCAGAAAGATCAGCAATCCTCGCGGGCGGGAGCCGTCGCTGCGCTCGCGATCGATGATCAGCAGGACATCGTCGTCGCCATCCCCATCCGCATCGCCGCTAACCTTCATCACCACCGATGCTTCTTTGATGGCGAGCCTCACGATGTTTTCCTCGCCGATGGAGGGCGACGTGACGCAAGCCGTCAACCAGATACATGAAGCGAAGAGCGTGGTTATGCAAAGCCCCTGGCGCATGGACATCTCCTTGGCCATACATGGCCTCCGCCGCAACGGCGAAATGTAGCCACAGGCTTGGCGCCATTTCCATTTACATTGTTGCGTCGAGCGGCCCTGACCCTGCGCCGGGTATGGACATGCCAGCAAGCGGGTTCCGAATCCGCTGCTGCGGCGACGTCAGTCCACGGTCAGTTCCAACGTTCCATCCGCAAGGCGGGCCTGGACCTTGTCTCCGTGTTGCACCTGCGCCACCGAGCGCACCAGCGTGCCGTCTTCCTTGGTCACCAGGGCGTAGCCGCGTGCGACGGTCGCTAGCGGGCTGACCGCTTCGAGCGAGCGGGCGAGGGCGCGCAGGCGCAGCGCATCGCGTTGCAGGGTGCGTGCGACGGCGGCCTGGGGGCGAGGGGTGAGGGCGAGCAGGCGCTCGCGCAGTTGTTCGAGGCGGCGTTGCGGTGCGTGTGCGCGCAGGACAGCGTCGGCGTGGCGCAGCGATGCGATGCGACGGGCCTGCTGGTGGTGCCACAGGGCATGCAGGCGGCGCGCAGCGTCTTCCTGTCGTCGTCGCAACGCTTCCAGCCGGGCCTGCGGGCGCAGCGCGTTGAGGCGCAGGCTGGCGCGATCGGCACGCTGCATCGCATTGCGCAGGCGCTGCGCCTGGGTGGTGGCGAGGCGGCGCTGCAACACCTGCACGCGCGTCAGCAGGTCGCGTCGGTCGGGCACCAGCAACTCGGCGGCCACCGACGGCGTGGGCGCGCGCAGGTCGGCGGCGAAGTCGGCGAGGGTGAAGTCCGTCTCGTGGCCGACGGCGGACACCACGAGAACCGGCGACGCCGCGATGGCGCGCGCCAGCCGTTCATCGTTGAACGCCCACAGATCCTCCAGCGAGCCGCCGCCGCGGGCCACCAGCAGCACGTCGTAGCGACCGCTGCGCGCCGCCCGCTGCAGCATGTCGACGATCTGCGCTGCCGCCGTCTCGCCCTGCACCTGCACGGGCAGCACGTCGACCTCCAACAGCGGGAATCGCCGCTGCAGCACACTGAGCACGTCGCGCACGGCCGCACCGGTCGGCGATGTCAGCACGGCGAGTCGCTGTACGTGGGCGGGCAGGGGCCGCTTGCGGGCGTCGTCGAACAGGCCTTCCGCGGTGAGTCGCGCCTTCAGTTCCTCGAACGCACGGCGCAGTGCGCCTTCGCCGGCTTCCTCCAGGCTGTCGATGACCAGCTGGTAGTCGCCGCGCGCTTCGTACAGGGTCAGCCGGCCGCGCGCGAGTACGCGCAGGCCCTCGCGCGGGGCGAACTTCAGCCACTGGCTCTTCGGCTTGAACATCGCGCAGCGCACCTGTGCGCGCGCGTCCTTCAGCGTGAAATACAGGTGGCCCGAAGCCGGACGCGTGACGTTGCCCAGCTCGCCCTCCACCCACACCAGCGGGAACGCACCCTCGAGCAGGTCGCGCGCCAGCGTGTTCAGCTGGGTGGGCGTGAGGATGTCGCGGGCGGTGTCGGTCATGGTGCAAGGATAAACGCTCGCGACGAAGGACACCGCGAATGCCTGCGACAGGCGGTCGCAGGCGGTGGGGCGCATTCCGTGCTGGAATGGCGCGCTCCCGTC
Source organism: Pseudoxanthomonas japonensis (assembly GCF_010093445.1). Classification (GTDB taxonomy): domain Bacteria; phylum Pseudomonadota; class Gammaproteobacteria; order Xanthomonadales; family Xanthomonadaceae; genus Pseudoxanthomonas_A; species Pseudoxanthomonas_A japonensis. The sequence continues at coordinate 229,908 of NZ_PDWW01000003.1, forward strand.
GGCCGGAATCGTCCTCCATGCTCACGTCCCGCTGGTCCCGTCCCTTGTTGCCGGTGTTGCTCGCCGCGCTGTCCGCCTGTTCGCCCCCGGGCGAACCGGTGCCCGCGGCCGTTGCGCCCTCATCCGTCGTGGACGTGGTGGACCTTCCTTCGCCGCCGGGCGCCGCACAGCCCGACCTGGTCTCGACGCCGGACGGTGCGCTGCTGTTGAGCTGGATCGAACCGGTGGACGGGGCAGGCCATCGGCTGCGTTTCAGCCGCCGGCCTGCCGGGACGGAGGGCTGGGAGTCACCGCGCACGATCGCCGAAGGCGACACGTGGTTCGTCAACTGGGCCGATACACCGCATGTGTATGCACTGCCGGACGGCTCGCTGTGGGCGCACTGGCTGCGCAGTACCGGGCCGTCGCGGATGGATTACGGCATCGACCTGGTACGTTCCGCCGATGGCGGCACCACGTGGAGCGCGCCGCAACTGGTGCATCCGTCGGGCACGCCCGGCGACCATGGTTTCGTGACGTTCTGGCCGCAGGCGCGCGACCGGTTGGGTATCGCATGGCTGGACAGCCGGCAGAAGGCAGCGTCCGGACATGCGGGTCACGACGGAGGAGGACACGACCACGCAGGCGGTGCGGCGATGATGCTGCGTGCCGCGACCTACGATGCGCAGGCGAAGCAGGTGGGAGAGTGGTCACTGGATACGTCCACCTGCGACTGCTGCACCACCTCGTCCGCCGTGACGGATCGTGGCGTCGTGGTCGTCTATCGCGGACGCGGCGATGGCGAGATCCGCGATACGCGCATCGTTCGCTTCGACGGTCAGCGCTGGACGTCGCCTCGCGACGTGCATGCGGATGGCTGGAAGATCGCCGGTTGCCCCGTCAACGGACCGGTGGCGGTGGCGGACGGTGCCACGGTCTGGGTCGCGTGGTACACGGAAGCCGGTGGCGTGCCGGAACTGCGTGCGGCACGTTCGGACGACGCCGGCGATACGTTCGGTGCGCCGGTGACGCTGGCGAAGGGCATGCAGGTGCTGGGTCGCTTGGGCCTGGTGCATGGCGATGGCCACCTGCTGGTGAGCTGGCTGGAGCAAGCGCAGGACGAACGCCAGACGCTGGTGCTGGCGCGCTACGACCACGCCTGGGCGGGGGCGCAGCGCGTCGATGTCGCGACGCTGTCCGCACGTGGACGCGCGAGCGGCATCCCGCGACTGCAATGGCACGACGATGCCGCCTGGCTGGTGTGGACCGATGTGGCCGGCGAAAGGCCGCGGTTGCAAAGCGCGCGCGTCGTGTTCCGCTGATGCGCCCGGGTGCGACACTTCGTCGCACCTGACCTGCATGACACGCTCCGGTTAGAATCCCGCGGTGATTCGTTCGTCCGTCTTCCTCCGACCGATGCTGCAGCTGGCCTTGCTGGCGGCGCTGCTGATGGCGTTCGCGCCGTCGGTCACGCGGTGGGTGACCGCCACGGGATCGCAGGTGCTGGCCGGCTGGACCGAGCTGTGTACGACCGATGGCATCAAGTGGGTCGATACGCGGGCCGAATCGCCGGTCGCCAAGGCCCCGTTCGGCAAGGCGCCATCACCCGCCGGCATGACGATGGGTGCCGATTGCGCCTACTGCACGCTGGCGGCCGCATTGCCGCTGTTGCTGCTCTGTATCGCCCTGCTGTTTCCGCGCCTCTCGGGCGGCTTCCTCGTGGGGTTGCCGGCGCTTCCACGCGTGGGACGACTGCGCCTGCGCGGCCTGGGCGGGCAAGGGCCGCCCGTCCTGCTCTGAACCACAAGACCCCTGGTTGACCTTGCGGCCCGTGCGCCGCGTCCTTGTGCTTTGGAGTGTCCATGTCCCTGTCTTTCCGGGCGACGCCGCGTGCGTCCTGCCTGTCCGTGGCCGTTGCCGCGGCCCTGTCCGTTCCGTCCTTCGCCTTCGCGGCGGACCCCGTTGCGTTGCCCGACGGCTCCCGCGCCACCCAGCTCGACACGGTCGAGGTCAAAGGCCACAAGGCCGGCCTCGAGCAGGTCGCCGGCACCGGCACGCGCCTGTCGCTGACCCTGATGGAAACCCCGGCGTCGGTCACCGTCATCGACCGCGATGCGCTCGATGCGCGTGGCGTGCGCACCACGCAGGAAGCGCTGGCCGGCATTCCCGGCCTCACCGTCGCGTCGCCGCCGGGCAACGGCAATGCGGTGACGTACCGCGGCTTCTCCGGCAGCCAGATCACCCAGCTGTTCAACGGCATCGACGTGCAGTACGCCAGCATCGCCGCGCGCCCCGTGGACGCGTGGCAGTACGAGCGGGTGGAAGCGATCGGCGGGCCGTCGAGCTTCCTCTATGGCGCCGGTGCGGTCGGCGGCACGATCAACTACGTCACCCGCCTGGCGCAACTGGACCGCGACGAAGCCGCCGTGCAGGCGTCGTGGGGTTCGTTCCGCGACGGCACGCTGGCGATGGGGGCCAACCTGCGCATCGGCGGCGACGAGGCGCGCCAGGCCGTTCGCGTGGATGCGAGCGCGCGCGATGGCGAGAGCTGGATCGACGGTCAGGAGCGCGAGGCGTCGACACTCGCCGCCTCGTGGCTGGTGCAACTGGCGCCCACGCTGCGCCACACCCTGGCGGTGGAGGTCCAGCAGGAGGACAGCCATCGTCCGTACTGGGGCACGCCGGTGCGCCAGCCGGCCACCGGCCGCCTGTCGGTGCTGCCGGAGACCGTCGGCCGCAACTACAACGTCGCCGACGGCTACTACGGACAGGACGTGCGCTGGGCGCGTTCGCTGCTGGAATGGATGCCGGGTGAGCACGACACCGTGCGCAACACGGTCTATCACTACGACGCGCTGCGCGACTATCGCAACGTCGAGAGCTACCGGCTGACCGCCGGCAACGACGGCGTGATCCGTTCGGGCACGCTGCTGCAGCGGCACGACCAGCAGGTCTACGGCAACCGCCTGGAATGGAGCCATGACGGCACGCTGTTCGGACTGCCCACGCAGTGGGCCACGGGCCTGGATGTCAGCTACAACCGGCAGACGCGTTTTCCGCTGTCGCTCTCGGCCACCGTGGACACGGTACCGCTCGACGCCGTCACGCCGGGCCGCTTCCTCGACGTACCCGGCACGGCGATCGTCTACACGCCGGACCGCACCAACCGTCTGCACACGCAGGCGCTCTATGTCGAGAACCTGACCGAACTGACCCCGTCGCTGTCGCTGCTGACCGGCGTGCGCCGCGACCGCATCGTGCTGGACGTCGTCAACCATCGCGCAGTCACGCCCACCAATCCCGCGCGTTTCGAGCGCGAGTACACCCCCACGACCGGGCGTGCCGCGCTCACCTGGTCCATCGCCCCGCAGGCGAGCGTCTACGTTCAGTACAGCACTGCGGCCGATCCACCGGCCGGCATCCTCAGTACGGCCAACTTCGCCACGCTGCGCGACTTCGACCTGACCACCGGACGCCAGGGCGAGATCGGGACGAAGCTGCAGACGCGTGACGGACGCAGCTTCGCCACGCTGGCCGCGTATCGCATCGTGCGGCGCAATCTCGCCATCACCGATCCTGCCAATCCGGGGCAGACATTGCCGGTCGGCCAGCAATCCTCGCGCGGTATCGAAGCGGCGTTCGGCTGGCGTCCGCTGGAGGCGTTGAGCGTCGAAGGCAACCTGGCCTGGGTCGATGCGACGCTGGACGACTTCTACGAGAACGTCGGCGGCGTGCCCGTGTCGCGCGCGGGCAACCAGCCCACCAACACGCCCTCGCGCGTCGGCAACCTGTGGCTGGACTACACCTTCACGCCACGCTGGTCCGCCGGCATCGACCTGCGCGGCGTGTCGTCGTGCTACGCCAATGCCGCCAACACGCTGTCGACGGCGGGCTACGCGACATGGGGGGCGCACGTGGGTTTCCGCTGGAACGACCGTACGGAACTGACCGTGCGTGGCCGCAACCTCGGCGACCGCACCCATGTGGTGTACGCGCTGGGCAGCACGATGGCCTATCTCGGCGATCCGCGCAGCTGGGAAGTCGTGCTGCGGAAGACGTTCTGATGCGGTCGTGGCGCCCCGTGCGCCGCGTCGCGCGACCGGAGAATCCCTTGGACACGATCTTCTTCCTCGGCGTCGGCACGTGGCTGATCGCGTGGGCGTGTGCGCTCGGCCTTCATCGGCTCGCGCATACGCATGCGGCTCCATCGCCGATGACGCTCTTCGATACCCCTGTCCCGCCCACCCGGATGGAGACGCTGGAATGAAACTTCCCCTTGCCGGCCTGTTGGCGTTGGCGCTGGCGCTGGCGGCATGCCAGCCGTCGTCGCCGCCGGCCGCACATGACGCCGGGCCTCGCGCTGGCATGAGCGTGGGCTCGCCGTGGCTGCGCGAGTCGCCGCCCGGCGCGCCCGTGGTCGGCGGTTTCCTGACACTGCACAACGGCACCCGGATCGACGACCGGTTGCTGTCCGTGGAGAGCGCGGCAGCCGAGCGCATCGAGATCCACACGATGCGCGACGACGATGGCGTCGCCCGCATGCGCCGCCTCGCCGATGGCCTGCCACTGCCTGCCGGCGCCACGGTCGAGCTTAAGCCGGGCGGCTTCCACCTGATGTTCATCCAGCCACATGCCGCGCTGGAAGCCGGCGGGCGCGTCGACGCCACGCTGGTGTTCGAGCACGCGGGCCGCGTGCCCGTCGTGTTCGATGTCCGTCCACCCGGTGCCAGGGCGCCGGCCGCGCATCACTGATGATCGTTCCGTTTCCTCCTTTCCTTTCCCGCGGGTGCCGCGCATCCGCCTCACGGAGTCCTCCATGCATCCGTTCCACTTCCGTCGTCCCCTGGTCGTCGCGATCGCTTTCGCGTGCGCCGCGCCCGCCGTGCTCCATGCCGAGGCGATGGGCGAGGCTGCCACGCTCGACCGCGTCGTCGTGATCGCCACGCCCGTCTCGCCGTTGACCTACGAAACCGATCCGACCCTGCCGCGCCAGCCGGTGCCGGCCAGCGACGGGGCCGACTACCTGAAAACCATCCCCGGCTTCACCGCGCTGCGCAACGGCGGCACCAACGGCGATCCTGTGCTGCGTGGCATGTTCGGTTCGCGGCTCAACCTGCTCACCAACGACGGCAGCATGCCGGGCGCGTGTCCCGCGCGCATGGACAACCCGTTGTCCTACGTGGCGCCGGAAACCTACGACCGCCTGGTGGTGGTGAAGGGTCCCCAGACCGTGCTCTGGGGGCCGGGCGCATCCGCCGGCACGGTCCGCTTCGAGCGCGACACGCCGCGCTTCGACACGCCGGGGCTGCGAATCGACGGCAGCCTGTTGGCCGGCTCGCACGGCCGCAACGACCAGGTGATCGATGCGACTGCCGGTGCACCGCAGGGGTACGCGCGCCTGAGCGCCAACCGTTCCGACGCGGACGATTACCGTGACGGCGACGGCCGGCGCGTGCCGTCGGCGTGGAAGAAGTGGAACGCCGACCTGGCCCTGGGATGGACGCCGGATGCCGATACCGTGCTCGAGCTCAATGCAGGCGTCGGCGATGGCGAGGCGCGCTATGCCGGCCGTGGCATGGACGGCTCGATGTTCCGGCGCGACAGCCTCGCGCTGCGCTTCGAGAAGCGCGATCTCCCAGGCGTGCTGGATACGGTCGAAGCCAGCGTGTTCCGCAATGAAGCCGACCACGTGATGGACAACTACACGCTGCGCGAACCCAACCCGATGAGCGCCATGCCGATGCCGGTGGCGGCGAACGTCGATCGCCGCACCGAGGGCGGTCGGGCGGCGCTGGCGGCGAAGGGCGACCGGTGGGCGCTCACCGGCGGTGTCGATGCGCAGCGCAGCCGGCATCGCCAGCGCAGTGCGATGGGGGTGGATGCGTATCGTGCCGAGCCCTGGGAAACCGATGCGGAGTTCCAGACGCGCGGCGTCTTCGCTGAAGGGACATGGCATGCGGCCGAGCGCCGTCGACTGGTGGTGGGCGCGCGCGCCGATCGCGTCGACGTGCAGGATCGCCGGGCGACCGCGGGCATGATGGGCATGCCGAATCCGACCGCGGGGCAGACGCGCAGGCAGACGTTGCCGGGCGGGTTCGTACGCTTCGAGCACGATGTCGCCGCCGTGCCCGTCACCTGGTACGCCGGCGTCGGCCACACCGAGCGCATGCCGGACTACTGGGAGCTGTTCTCCGCCGACATGGGGCCGATGGGCGCGCCGAACGCCTTCGCCGGCCTCGCCCCCGAGAAGACCACGCAGCTCGACATCGGCCTGCAGTACCGCAGCACGCGGCTGGATGCGTGGGTATCGGCCTACGCCGGCCGCATCGACGACTACCTGCTGTTCTCGTACATGGCGGGCGGGATGATGGGCCCGATGTCGGCGGTGTCGAACGTGGATGCGCGCGTACGCGGTGCCGAAGCCGGCATCGGCTGGCGGCCGGGCGACGGCTGGACGCTGGGAGGCACCCTGGCCCACGCCTGGGGCGAGAACCGCGACAGCGGCGGCGCCTTGCCGCAGATGCCGCCGCTGGAGGCGCGCCTGACCGCCGCGTACGAAGGTCCGCGCTGGAGCGCGGGCGTGCTGTTGCGCGCCGTCGCGCGGCAGGACCGCGTGGCCATCGGCCAGGGCAACGTGGTCGGGCGTGATCTCGGCCCCAGCGCGGGGTTCGCAACGCTGGCGCTCAACGGCGGCTATCGCTTCAATGACCGGGTCAAGCTGATCGCGGGCATCGACAACGTGTTCGACCGCACGTACGCCGAACACCTCAACCTTTCCGGCAGCGCCGATTTCGGCTATCCGGCCGAACCGGTGCGCATCCATGAGCCCGGTCGCACCGCGTGGTTGAAGCTGCACCTGGCGTACTGAGCGGGCTTTCGCATCGGCTTCCGTCGTCTTGGCTACGATGGCAGCCTGATCGTCGGGGAGATGCGCCGCATGCGGGGTCTGGATTTCAGTTCATGGCAGGGCCTGCTGACCACCCTGGCGGGGCTGGCGCTGATCACGCTGATCGGCGTCGGCATCCGCCTGCTGGTGATGCAGACGGTGCAGGAGCGGCGGGCGCGCGAGAACCGCCAGATCAACGAGCGCCTGCGCACGCTGATCGCCGCCTACAAGACGCTGGGTGGCTCGTTCACCGGCGATCTCGACGTCGATCCCACGCATCTGCGCGACCTGCGCCAGCGGGCGCGCGAGGGCGGTCTCGATATCGTCGATGACGGCAGTGATCGTTCGCGGCGCATCCGCGATGCGGTCGAAGCGGCGTTGTCGGACGTCATCCTGCTCGGTACCGACGATCAGGTGCGGCTTGCCGCGCAGGCGGCCACCGATCTCGCTGCCGGGCGCCCCGTCCAGACGCATGCGCTGGTGGTGTCGCTGCGCGACTTCATCCGCGGCGTGCTGGACCTGGAACCGATCCCCGTCGGGCTCGACATTCCCCGCCAGGGTCCGGCACGGCCGGTCGCGGCAAAAGGGAAGGGCGAGGGCGGCAAGGGTGAAGGCCGCGGCGACGGCGGGCGCGGTGGTGGAGGCGGTGCGGGCGGGATGGACCGTACTGACGTGGTCATCGTTCCTGCGCGCGTGCCCTATTTCAAA
>NZ_PDWW01000040.1 GCF_010093445.1 Pseudoxanthomonas japonensis
GGCGGGCAGGGCGGCGTAGTTTACGCGCTGCGCAGCGGCCGGATACCGGCCCCGATGGCGTTGATAGGGGGTATCAGGCCCCGACCGTGCCGCCGTGCCGCCGATGCATCGAACTCCGACCGGCCGCACAGATTGGAGGAAACCTTTGTTGGACAAGGACTTGGCAATCATCCGGGAATCCGGGACACTGCGCGGCATGAGGGGGACTCTGACGCTTCTGGCCATGCTGGCCGCGTTGACCGCACTGCCGGCCAGCGCGGGCACGCTGTACAAGTGCACCGGCGCGGACGGTGTGCCGGCCTATGTCAGCAAGCGCGTGAGCGGGTCCAGTTGCGAAGTCGTGAGCCGCTACACCCCCGACCGCAGCCGCCCGACGCAGGTCGCCTCCGTGTCCCGTCCTGCTGAGGCGGCGCCCGCGACAGGGGCGGCCACCACGCCTGCGCTGTCGGACTCCGCCGCCGCCATCGTGCCGGCGGCCATGCCCGCGACGCCGCCCGCGGCGACCGGTCCCCGCCGCGTGGTCAGCGGGCAGGTCTACTCCTACATCAAGGACGGCGTGCGCCACTACACCAGCACGCGTCCGCAGGGCGGCACCCAGGTCGCCAGTCTGCGCACCATCAAGTACAGCTATATCGAAACCTGTTTCGCCTGCGGCAATCCGGGCGTCGACTTCGGCCGGCTGCGCCTGAACACCTCCGCCTATGCGGCCGAGATCGCCGCCGCCTCGCGCGAGTTCGGCGTGGAGGAATCCATCCTGCGCGCGATCATGCACGCAGAGTCCTCCTACAACCCGATGGCGCTGTCGCATGCCGGCGCACAGGGCCTGATGCAGCTGATGCCGGCGACGGCGCGCCGCTTCGGCGTGACCGACTCCTACAACGCCGGCCAGAACATCCGCGGTGGTGCGCAATACCTGGCCTGGCTGCTGAAGCGCTTCAACGGCAACCTGACCCTGGTCGCCGCCGGTTACAACGCCGGCGAAGGCGCAGTGGACCGTCATGGCGGCGTCCCGCCGTACAAGGAAACCCAGCGCTACGTCGAACGCGTCGCCGTCCTGGCCGACCGCTACCGCCACGCCGTCGCCGCGCGCTGAACCATGACGGGCGGAGTGTCCGCCCAATCTTTCGGCGCGCCATCCCTGCGGACGGCTATCGTGCCGCGCTGATCGCACGCATACATGCGTCACCCGCGCGCCTCGAATATGTTAATTGCGAACCCGACTGCGTGCGATGCAGGATGCATCGCGCAGCGGCCTTTACGCCACTGCGACGTAACCATAGGGACAGGGAGGTCGCATGGGGATTCGGCTAGGGCTCGAATCGTGGGGAGCAGGCGCGGTTGCCTGTGCGCAAGCACTGGTGCGCCGAAGCGCATGGACATGCCTTGTCATGACGCTGTCGGCAGGCTGCAGCGGGTCGAGGGCGCTTGCGCAGGCGGATCTTGCGACCATCGACCCTGCCCTGGATCTGTCTATGCTGCCGGAGGGGTCGTTGCCGGCGCCTGATCCGTGGCGCCCTTACGTGACCGAGCTGCAGATGGGGGCGGAACGCTGTCCCGGTGTGCAGCACGATCGTGAGGGGGAGGTGGGTTTCGCGGGTCTTCATCGCCCTTGCTTCGGGCTGATGCCGCGGGCATTGGCGGAGGTGGTGCGGGACATCCCCGTGGCGGATATCCATCTGCCAGCGAACGTGCGCGCCAAGTATCTACGCCGACCTCAGCACTATCTTGCGCTACCGGGATTCGGTCGACAGCCGGATTTCATGGTGCACGTCGAGGCCGGTGGAACCTCGTTCGTCATCCGTTCGTTCGAGGGCAAAGTGCCGGCCGACACGGTGTACTTCGTGGAGGGGGCCTTCGATTGCATCGAGGAGGAATCGTTCGAAGACGGATACGACGAACTGGAAGCAGGGAAGTGCCCGTACGCGTTCCGGAGTCATCGCCTCTATCGCCGTCACTCGGACGGGACGCTGCATGACGTCACGCGGGGGCTACTGCCGAGACCCGTCATCCGGCGGAGCGAGCGGCACAAGTACGACGCAGGGTCGCCAAGGCTCGACATCAGCAAGCTGACCTACGCCCCGACATTACGGTGGCGCGCGAGTCCACCGGGCGAAGATCCTTTCCCCGCATCTGAGTCACGCAGATACGACAGAGTCGTTTCGTTTGACGCCCATTTCGGCTTCGCGGTGTGGAACGGCGAAGACTTCGACTTGCGCGAACGGGTCTCCGACTCCCTGTGGCCAAGATACAAGTGCAGTCTCGCGCGGCCGGACTTCAGTTGCGACGGCGCGCTGACCAGAGGCAAGCGATACGACCCGTTCCTTGATTACGACACGGAATGGCCGGCCTGGAGCAAGCCATGACGAACCCGCATATTGCCGACAAGACGGACATCGACATCCGCGCGAGCGCAGACCGGGTGATCGAGGGGTTGCAGCAGGGTCGGCAAGCAGAGGCGCTGCGTCTGCTGGAACAGGAGCGGCAAGGCGAGCGTCCGGTGGTCCAGGAGGCGCTGGATCGCTACGTTGCGGCGGGTGCACGTGACGCGCTTGCCGGAATGCGGCGAGCGGAACTTTCCGAGCATGCCGCGACGCTGGAACGTCTTGGCGATGCGTTGGCGGCGCCCCGGATGCCGGCGTTCAGCCAGAGCACGGATCCGACCGTGCCCAATGAGCTGACCAACCTCTCTCAGGCTCAGCAGTACGACGTCTACGCCAGCATCGTGGAGGCAAGGGGCAATCGAGCGGCCTTCGATGCTTTGCGTCACAACGATCACAGTGTCCTGCTTGGGTTGCGTCAGGAGAACTCCACGTTAGCGTCCCACGACGGTCGCATTACAGGCACTGGTGTGTACGATGATCACTTGGTGGTGTTGCGTCGTGACGCGCAAGGCGAGCGCAGCCTGCATGTCGCCGACCTGGCAAACACGGAGCCGACCGCGCAGTATGACCATCATGCGGGAAGCAACGGACGTCGTCTGTTTGCCGACTCGCAACGGCCGGCGCCCCCATTGGAGGCGTCCGGGCGGTTTGACCACGTCACTCGCCCGCGTAAAATCGAAGGTCGCGATGCGGATGGTGATGGAATTCGCGACTTGGGGCGGCTGCAGCCTGGAACCATCGAGATGGTTGATGCCAGGCACGGTGCCGACCAACACCTCTCGTTCCGACCCAGCGCAGCAGCCGTCGCCAACGGTCGGGACATGGTTCGGCGCGATACGGATGCCGATGGCTACTTCACCACAGCCGATATCGATGGCCTGGAAGCGCTGAACAACACCTTCAAGATCCACCGCGGCGGGCAGTGGAACACGTTCTCCGCCGGGTGCCAGACCATCCACCCAGATCGCTTCGATGAGTTCATGAGATTGGCCTACGCGAACTCCAACCAGGATCGCTGGCAATACGTCCTGACCGACACCACCACCGGGCTGTTCCGCGATGTCCGGGTGGAGGTGCAGCGGGACCAGGCCCCGCAGCGCGAAGCGCCGGATCCCCGGCGCCTCGATATTCCTGACGAAGAGCGTCGTCCGCCTGCCCAGCGCCCACATGGATTGCCGGAGTACCCGCGTGACCGTCCCCAGGCATTGCGAATCCCTGAGACGGCGGAGGACGCATACCTGGAGCGCTTCCTTGCCGCCAGCGAGCGTGGCGATCTTGAAGCGCGCAGATCCGCCACCCACGAGTACGGCTCGCAACCGCGGGTGCAGGCGTTCGATCGACAAGGCAGGGAGTCGCTGGCCTTCGAGCGTGCCTTGGAGGCGGCGACCCGAGAAGTGACGACAAGCCCAGTCATGACGCAGGACACACAGCCTGCTCTCGCGCGGGGCGCCTGAAGAAAGGGGGAGCGTATGGACGCGCAGGAGTGGCGACAGACCCAGGACGTGCTGCTCGAGGTTGTGGACGCCCAGAAGCGGCAACTCGCGCAGATGGCTCGCATGCTGGAAATCCAGCGGCAGGAGCACGAGCAGATGCGCGAACGTATCAGTCAGGCCCAGGCGTCGCTGCTGGCAAGTGCACGCGAGGTGGGTGTGGGTGGGCAACGACTCGCCGAGGATGTGATGCGCACGCTCGGGAGTCAGGGCCGGCAGTCGATCGGCGATGCACTTGGGCTGCCCCTTGAGGACGCCAAGAAGAACATCGATCAGGCCGCTAAGCGGATGACCCAGTCAGGCGAACTGGCTGCAAGGCAGATGGAGAGTCTTGCGCGTTCGCAACGTGCGTTCGCCCGGGTGAGCCTGGTCTGGCTGGGCGTCGGGGGAATACTCCTGCTACTGGGGACCTCGCTCTGGGCATGGCATATGGGGCGCCAGGCGCGCCAACACAGCGTCGAGGCCGATCTGGGCGCCAGGATCGGCCGGGCCGACCTGGTGAAATGCGGTGCAGGTCTTTGCGCTAACGTCGATATCTCCGTCCGCGGACAAGGCGACCGCCAACAGTATCGGCCGGTCAGGGCTAGGTCCGGGGCGACCGAAACGCCGTAAGTCCTTGATTGCGCGGCCTCGGCCTTCCGTCCCGGGCAGGCTGGACGCTTGGGTCGGTGGCAGCGGCGGATTGTCGGCCCATTAAGCCTTCCGTTACACTTCGACGTCTTTTGCGGTCGCCCCGGCGTCTTGGGTGCGGCCTTGGCAGCCTTTTTAGCTACCTGATTGTTTTGCGGAGTGCCGGATGGCCATCGATGGGGTCAATGGGCCTGTGAATACGGGCCGACGCCGGTTCCTGACTGCAACCACCGCGGTGGTGGGTGCAGTGGGTGCCGGTATTGCAGCAGTACCTTTTATCAAGTCGTGGAATCCGAGCGCACGGGCCAAGCTGGCCGGCGCCCCGGTGACCGCCGACCTCACCGGTCTGCAGGAAGGCCAGCGCCTGATCCTGGAATGGCGCGGCCAGCCGATCTGGATCGTCAAGCGTTCCAAGGCGATCCTGGACGCGCTGCCGACCCTGGACGCCAACCTGCGCGACCCGCAGTCGGCCAACAAGGACCAGCAGCCGTCCTACATCACCGGTGAGACGCGCTCGCTGAAGCCGGAAATCTCCGTGCTGGTCGGCCTGTGTACCCATCTGGGCTGCTCGCCGGAAATGGCCGCCGAGATCAAGCCGGAGCCCTACGACCCGAACTGGAAGGGCGGCTACTTCTGCCCCTGCCACAAGTCGCGCTTCGACATGGCCGGCCGCGTGTTCCAGGGCGTGCCCGCGCCGACCAACCTGGTGGTGCCGCCGCATTTCTACCAGGACGACAACACCATCGTGGTCGGCCTCGATCCGCAAGGGGGCGCGTAAGCCATGGCGAACATCGTTACCCGTACAGCCGAAGGCGTGATGGACTGGTTCAACGCGCGCGCGCCGGGCTTCATGCCCGTCTACCGCAAGCACATGAGCGAGTACTACGCGCCCAAGAACTTCAACATCTGGTACATCTTCGGCGTGCTGTCGATCGTAGTGCTGGTCAACCAGATCCTGACCGGCATCTTCCTGACGATGCACTTCAAGCCGAGCGCGGCGGAAGCCTTCGCCTCGGTCGAATACATCATGCGCGACGTGGAGTGGGGCTGGCTGATCCGCTACATGCACAGCACCGGCGCCTCGCTGTTCTTCATCGTCGTCTACATCCACATGTTCCGCGGCCTGATGTACGGCTCGTACCAGAAGCCGCGCGAGCTGGTGTGGATCCTCGGCATGCTGATCTACCTGGTGCTGATGGCCGAAGCCTTCCTCGGCTACGTGCTGCCGTGGGGCCAGATGTCGTTCTGGGGCGCCAAGGTCATCATCTCGCTGTTCGGCGCCATTCCGGTGATCGGCAACGGCCTGACCGAGTGGATCATGGGCGACTACCTGCCCAGCGACGCCACGCTGAACCGCTTCTTCGCCCTGCACGTCATCGCGCTGCCCCTGGTGCTGCTGCTGCTGGTGGTGCTGCATATCTTCGCGCTGCATGAGGTCGGTTCGAACAACCCCGACGGCGTCGAGATCAAGAAGGGTCCGAAGGGCAATCGCTGGTCGCCGACCGCGCCGGCGGACGGCGTGCCGTTCCATCCGTACTACACGGTCAAGGACGGGTTCTACGTCGGTTGCTTCCTGATCGTCGCCGCCTTCATCGTGTTCTTCGCGCCGGCCATGGGCGGCTGGTTCCTGGAGCACGACAACTTCTCCGAAGCCAACCGTCTGGTCACGCCGGAGCACATCAAGCCGGTGTGGTACTACACGCCGTACTACGCGATGTTGCGCGTGGTGCCCAACAAGCTGGGCGGCGTGCTGGTGATGTTCGGCGCCATCGCGATCCTGTTCCTGGTGCCCTGGCTGGATCGCGCCAAGGTCAAGTCCTACCGCTACCGCGGCGTGCTGTCCAAGCTGCTGCTGGGCGTGTTCGCGATCTGCTTCGTCTGGCTGGGCAAGATCGGCGCCGGCCCGGGTACGGATCCGGTGGAAACGATCGTCGGCCGCTTCCTGACCGCGTTCTACTTCCTGTTCTTCCTGACCATGCCGATCTGGACCAAGATCGACAAGACCAAGCCAGTGCCCGAGCGGGTGACGACGCATGACTAAGACTTTCGCCTCTCGCCTAGCTGTCTTCGCCAGCGGGTTGCTGATTTCGTTCTCCGCGTTCGCCGCCGGTGGCGGCGCCACCCTGCAGGCCGGCAACGACCTGGGCGACCGCGCGTCGCTGCAGCGTGGTGCGCAGCTGTACATGAACTATTGCGCTGGCTGCCACTCGCTGAAGTACATGCGCTATTCGCGCATGGCCGACGACCTGGGCCTGACCGAAGACGAGGTGATGAAGAACCTCAACTTCACCGGGGCCAAGTTCGGCGAGCAGATCCAGGTCTCGATGCCGCACGATCCGGCCACCAAGTGGTTCGGCAAGATGCCGCCCGACCTGAGCGTCATCTCGCGCGTGCGTGGCAGCGACTGGGTCTACACCTACCTCAAGTCCTTCTACCTGGATGAATCGCGTCCGCTGGGCTGGAACAACAAGCTGTTCCCCAACGCCTCCATGCCCAACCCGCTGTGGGAGCTGCAGGGTCTGCAGCATGCCGAGTTCGGTGCTCCCGATCCGGCCACCGGCGAACGCCACGTCGAGAGCCTGAAGGTCACGCAGCCCGGCCGGCAGGAGGCGCGGGAGTTCGACCAGACCGCGCGCGACATCACCAACTTCCTGGAGTATGTCGGCGAGCCGGCGGCCCTGAAGCGCCAGAGCATCGGCGTGTGGGTGATCCTGTTCCTGTCGGCGCTGACGTTCCTGGCCTACCTGCTGAAGCAGGAGTACTGGAAGGACGTCCACTAAGCGGCGCCGTATCCGACGCCACGGTGCAGGCCCGGCGGCCTGCACCGGCATGGGGAAGAGCCGGGTGGGATTGCTTGGCTTTTTCCGGCGGGGATTGCACACTCAGGGACCGTGGCGACCGTCGGCAAGGGGCTGGCGGCGTCAGTGCGATCGGCGGATTCCGATCGTCGGAGAGCCGTGAATGGCTGCGAGTCCACGTATGCGCAATACACTGACGTTGTTTTCCTCCACCGATGACGTGCTCTGCCACCGCGTGCGGCTGGTGCTCGCCGCGAAGGGCGTGAGCTACGACCTGGTGCCGGTGGATCCGCAGAATCCGCCTGAAGACCTCATCGACCTCAATCCGTACCACTCGGTGCCCACGCTGGTGGAGCGCGATCTCGTGCTTTACGCCGCGTCGGTGGTCAGCGAATACCTGGACGAGCGCTACCCGCATCCGCCGTTGATGCCGGTCGATCCGCTGTCGCGCGCACGTCTGCGCTTGGCCATGCTGCGCATCGAGCACGACTGGGTACCGCAGGTACAGGCCATCCAGTTGGGCAACAAGCAGCAGGCCGAAGCCGGCCGCAAGCGCCTGAAGGAACTGCTGACCGCCTCGGTGCCGCTGTTCAAGGCGAGCAAGTTCTTCCTCAATCCCGAAATGAGCCTGGCCGACTGCGCGATGGCCCCGATCATCTGGCGCCTGCCGTCGCTCGACGTGCCGCTGCCCAAGGACGGCAAGGCGATCGAGGATTACGGCAACCGCATCTTCCGGCACCCCGGTTTCCTGCGCAGCCTCACGGATGCGGAGAAGAAGCTGCGCGAGATCCCGGTCTGACCGACCGCCGTGCAAGACCAGGCCGTGCGCGGTTCCGTATCGCGATCGGCCGCCGAGAAGTGAAATGACCGACGCCTCTTCCCGCATGACCAGCCACCGTCCGTACCTGCTGCGGGCGCTGAACGAGTGGATCGCCGACAACGGCATGACCCCGCACCTGCTGGTGGACGCGACGATGGCGGGCGTGCAGGTGCCGGCAAGCGCGGTCAAGGAAGGCAAGGTGGTGCTGAACATCGCCGAGCGCGCGGTCGTGCGGCTGATGATCGACAACGATGCGGTCAGCTTCACCGCGCGCTTCGGCGGCGTCAGCCATGCGGTCCATGTGCCGATCAGTGCCGTGCTGGCAATCTATTCGCGTGAGACCGGGCAGGGGATGGCGCTGCCGGACGACGTGCCGCACGACACCGATGCCGCGGGGGATGACGACGATGTCGTGACGTCCCAGGACGCGCCGCCCGACGACGATACGCCGCCCCCTGGCGGCGGAGGCAAGCGTCCTCCGTTCCTGCGCGTGGTGAAGTAACCCGGTTGCGACGTGTCGCCTGCCAAGCAGGCGGACCGGCGGCGGCTCAGTCCGGATTGATCGGCGTCACCGACGGGGCAACCGGTCCCACGAACGACACGAGCTTCCCCTTGCGCAATACGAGTCGTCCGACATGGCGGTCGATACCATCGTACGAGTACTCGAAGCGGAAGCTGCGCTCGAAGCCCAGCCAGCCATCCTCGCCGCGGGACAGCCGCAGTCCGTTCGCGTGCACGCTCTGGTCCAGCCAGATGACGCCCGCAGCCTTGCAGGCGTTGCGGCCCAGCGTGCCCGCGCGTTCGGCGGCGGCACGTGCGGCGTTCCAGTACGCGAATGCCGCGCCACCAGCGATCAGCCACAGCAACGCACTCAAGGGCGACATGCGGGCCTCATGGCGCGGGTCCGAGCTTCATCGACAGGTCGATGGCGCGGACATGCTTGGTCAGGCCGCCGATCGAGACGAAATCCACGCCGTCCTCCGCGATGCCACGCAGCGTCGTCAGGTCCACGCTGCCGGAGACCTCGAGCGGGATACGGCCGTGGTACGGCGCCGCCTTCGCTCGGCGCACGGCCTCGCGACGCATATCGACATCGAAATCGTCGATCAGGATGCGCTCGCAACCTTCCGCCAGTGCATCGTCGAGCTGCGCGAGGGTTTCCACTTCCACGATCAACGGCAGCGAAGGTTGCGCAGCCCGGGCGGCGCGGATGGCCACCACCAGCGAGCCGGCGGCGCGCACGTGGTTCTCCTTCAGCATCACCGCGTCGTACAGGCCGATGCGGTGGTTCTGGCCGCCCCCGCAGCGGACGGCATACTTCTGTGCCAGCCGCAGGCCGGGCAGGGTCTTGCGCGTGTCCAGGATCGTGCAGCCGGTACCGCGTACGGCATCGACGTAGGTCGCCGTCACCGTGGCAGTGCCCGACAGGGTCTGCATGAAGTTCAGCGATGAACGCTCGGCGGTGACCAGCGCACGCGTGCGGCCGGCCAACGTGGCCAGCACGGTGCCGGCGGACACGCGCTCACCGTCCTGCACGCGCCAGTCGATCCGGACGCCGGGGTCGACGGCACGATGGCAGGCATCGAACCAGGGGCGGCCGGCGACGACCGCGTCTTCCTTGCACAGCAGGTAGGCGATGTCGGTCGTGTCGGGCAACAGGGCGGCGGTGACGTCGCCAGCGCCGACATCCTCGGCCAGCGCACGTGCGACATCCGAGGCCACGACCTCGGTCGGCGGTGGCGTCGGGCGCGGGCTCATCGTGCGGGGAAGTCGGCGAGCTGCGCGGTGGCGATCGCTTCCTCGGCGAGCAGCACGGGGATGCCATCCTCGACGCGGTAGACGGTCTTGCGGTCATGCGTGACCAGCGCCTCGCGCAGCGCGTCGGTCTGCGCCGTGTCGTCCGCGCGTTTGACCTGCCCCTCGCCGATGGCCCGGTTCAGCGCTTCCAGCCCGCGCGCATCGAGCATGGCCAGCGGCTGGCGGGTGGTGGGACAGCAGAGGAGGTCGAGCAGTTTGCGGTCCATGTGGGGACTCGTTCAGCGGTTCGGTCAGGAGGGTAGAATACGTCTTTGCGACCGAGGACGGCCATGACCGCCAGCGTTTCCAGCCCCGTCGTGGGCATCGTGATGGGTTCCCGCTCCGACTGGGAGACCATGCAGCATGCCGCGCAGAAGCTCGACGCACTGGGCGTTCCCTACGAAGTGAAGGTCGTCTCCGCGCATCGCACGCCGGACGTGCTGTTCTCGTACGCGGATGAAGCCGCCTCGCGCGGATTGCGCGCGATCATCGCCGGCGCCGGCGGCGCGGCGCACCTGCCCGGCATGCTCGCCGCGAAGACGGCGGTGCCGGTGCTCGGCGTGCCGGTGCAGTCGAAGGCGCTCAACGGCATGGATTCGCTGCTGTCCATCGTGCAGATGCCGGCCGGCATCCCGGTGGCGACGTTCGCCATCGGCAATGCGGGCGCAGCCAACGCCGGCCTGTTCGCTGCCGCGTTGCTGGCGCTGGAGTATCCGGCGATCGGTGCTGCGCTCGATGCCTTCCGCACGCGCCAGACCGACGACGTGATGGCGCACGACGATCCGCGCCAGCCGCTATGACGACGGTCGGCATCCTGGGCGGCGGACAACTGGCCCGCATGCTCGCGCTCTCCGGCGCACCACTCGGCCTGCGTTTCCTGGTGATGGACACCGCGCCGGATGCCTGCGCCGGCCAGTTCGCCCCGTTGCTGGTGGGCGACTACCGCGATGAGGCGGCGCTGGCCGAGTTCGCGTCGAAGGTCGACGTGGCCACGTTCGATTTCGAGAACGTACCGGCGGAGAGTGCCGAGTGGCTTTCCCGGCGCGTTCCCGTGTTTCCGAACCCGGGCGCGCTGGCGGTAGCGCAGGACCGGCTGGTCGAAAAGACGCTGTTCCGCGACCTCGGCATCCCGGTCGGCGCGTTCGCCGACGTGGACAGTCTCGACGTGCTGCGTTCCGAAGTCGAACGGCTGGGAGGCGCCTGCATCCTCAAGACGCGCCGGCTGGGCTACGACGGCAAGGGCCAGTTCCGCATCAAGTCGCCGGCCGATGTCGATGCGGCCTGGGAGGCACTCGGTGCGCAGGCCGCGACCGTCGGCCTGATCGTCGAGGCCTTCATCCCGTTCGAACGCGAGCTTTCCGTGGTGGCCGTGCGCAGCCGCGATGGCGAATTCCGCACGTGGCCGTTGACCGAGAACTGGCATGTCGATGGCGTGCTGTCGGCGAGCCTGGCACCGGCGCGCATCGAGGACGTGCTGGCGCGCGCGGCCGGCGACTACGCGCGCGGACTGGCCGAGGCGCTGGATTACGTGGGGGTGTTCGCGCTGGAACTGTTCCTTCGCGAAGGCCAGTGGCTGGCGAACGAGATGGCGCCGCGCGTGCACAACTCCGGCCACTGGACGATCGAGGGCGCGGAAACATCGCAGTTCCAGAACCACCTGCGTGCGGTGCTCGGCCTGCCGCTGGGCGATACGTCCGTGCGCGGCCACGCCTGCATGCTGAACTGGATCGGCGAGATGCCGGACGCGCGTGCCGTGCTGCAGGAGTCAGGCGGCCACTGGCACGACTACGGCAAGGAGCCGCGGACGGGCCGCAAGGTCGGCCATGCCACGTTGCGTGCGGACGATGCGTCGTCGCTGGCCGGTGCACTCTCGCGGGTCGGTGCCAGGCTTGGGCGCGACACGCAGGTCGCGCCGGTCGTCGCGCGGCTGTCCGGATAGCCGGATCCTGCCTGCCTGTGCATAAGAAAACGGCCGGGTTTCCCCGGCCGTTCCCATGTGGATCCGTGTTTCGCGCTCAGCGCAGGTTGCCGGCCACGAAGTCCCAGTTCACCAGCGCCCAGAACGACTCCACGTACTTCGGACGGGCGTTGCGGTAGTCGATGTAGTAGGCGTGTTCCCACACGTCGATGGTCAGCAGCGGCTTGTCCTCGCCGGTAAGCGGGGTGGCGGCGTTGGACGTGCTCACCAGGGCCAGCGAACCATCCGGACGCTGCACCAGCCAGCCCCAGCCGGAGCCGAAAGTGCCGATGGCGGTCTTGGTGAATTCTTCCTTGAACTTGGCAAAGTCGCCGAAGGCCTTGTTGATCAGCTCGCCCAGCTTGCCGGTCGGCTCACCGCCACCATTGGGCTTCAGGCAGTTCCAGTAGAAGGTGTGGTTCCACACCTGGGCCGCGTTGTTGAACATGCCGCCCTGCGACTTGCGCACGATCTCTTCCAGCGAGGCGTCGGCGAACTCGGTGCCTTCGATCAGCTTGTTGAGGTTGTCGACGTAGGTCTTGTGGTGCTTGCCGTAATGGAAGTCGATGGTCTCGCCGGAGATGTGCGGCTCGAGCGCGGTGCGGTCGTAGGGCAGGGGGGGCAGTTCGATGGCCATGGCTCGGTTTCCTTGTGCTAGGCGGGTCAAGAGGGCGTGCCCGGCATCGGCGGAGCGATGCAAAGGCTTACACTATGCAATCCGTCGGCGCGGCCGGCGGAACGGACCGAAAGTGTACCCGACGGTGGTTGTCAAACCGTCAAGGAAGGAGAAATCAGCATGCCGGTGATGGAACGCATCCAGGCCGAAGTGGAAGGCCACCCGATCGTCCTTTTCATGAAGGGCACGCCGCAGTTCCCCATGTGCGGTTTCTCCAGCCGGGCCGTGCAGGCGCTGCGCGAAGCGGGCGCCGAGCACCTGCACGTCATCAACGTGCTGGAAGAGCCCGAGATCCGCGCCAACCTGCCGCGCTTCTCCAACTGGCCGACGTTCCCGCAGCTTTTCATCAACGGCGAATTGATCGGCGGTTGCGACATCACCCTGGAGCTGCACGAATCCGGCGAGTTGCAGCGCATCGTCACCGAGGCGTTCGCACCGTGAGTCTGGTCGGGCTGCCGACGCGCGCGCTTCGCGCGCTGGACCAGCGCGTCGTGCTGGTCAGTGGCGCGCATGGCGGCCTGGGCAGTGCCGCGGCGGTCGCGTGTGCGGAAGCGGGCGCGACGGTCGTGCTGCTCGGCCGCAAGGTGCCGAAGTTGAACCGCGTCTACGACGCGGTGGCGCAGGTCGGCGCGGAGCCGCTGCTGTACCCGCTGGACCTGGAAGGTGCGACGCCGGACGACTACGCCGAACTCGCCGACCGCCTGCATGCCGAACTCGGCCGGCTGGACGGCGTGCTGCACTGCGCGGCGGAGTTCAAGGGACTGACGCCGCTGGAGCACACCGACCCCGCCGCGTTCGCGCGGGCCATGCACGTCAACCTCACCGCGCCGTGGTGGCTGTCGCAGGCCTGCCTGCCGCTGCTCAAGCAGTCGGACGGCGCGGCACTGGTCTTCAGCGTCGACGACCTGGCGCGGGTCGGGCAGGCGTACTGGGGCGCCTACGGCGTGGCACAGCATGGGCTGGCCTCAATGGTCGGCATGCTGCATGCCGAACTGGCCACCAGCACGGTCCGCGTGTCCGCACTGCAGCCCGGGCCCATGCGCACCGGATTGCGCTCGCGCGCCTATGCCGACGACACCGATGCGCAGGCGCGCGATGCCGGCGCTTATGCCGGCGCCTGCGTCACCCTGCTGTCATCTGCCGGCGCCACGCACAGGGGGCAGATATGGAAGGTGCGGGCATGACCGTCCTGTCGGCGGCCCTGCTGCTGTTCCTCATCCTGGATCCGCTGGGCAACATCCCGGTGTTCCTCAGCGTGCTCAAGCCGCTGGCGCCACGCCGGCAGCGTATCGTGGTGGTGCGCGAGCTGTTGATCGCGCTGGTCGTGCTGATGCTGTTCCTGTGGGGCGGCAAGTACGCCTTGGAGCTGATGCACCTGCGCCAGGAATCGGTCGCCATCGCCGGCGGCATCGTGCTGTTCCTGATCGGCGTGCGGATGATCTTCCCGCGACCGGAGGGCCTGATGGGCGAGCTTCCCGGCGGGGAGCCTTTTATCGTCCCCTTGGCGATCCCGCTGGTGGCCGGTCCGTCCGGCATGGCGGCCGTCATGCTGATGGGCAGCAACGACCCGTCCCGGCTGGGCGACTGGAGCCTCGCCCTGCTGCTGGCCTGGGGCGCCACGGCGGTGATCCTGTTCTCCGCGACCGTCCTGTACAGGTGGCTGGGCCGACGCGTGCTGACGGCGATCGAGCGGCTAATGGGCATGCTTCTGGTCGCCATCTCCGTCCAAATGGTGCTGGATGGGATCGGTACGTACCTCAAGCTGACCCCGCCCAACATCTGACCTCGCGCCGCGGCGCATAGCCGCATTCCGCAGCTCGGATCGACCCTGGCCTGCCAGGTCCGGCTGTCATGCTGCACCGCGAAAGATTGTCATGTCGCGGTCACAAAATGGTCCTATCGTGTTAACCTGTTATTAACCTCCGCGGACGCCGCGTGGGCCATGGGAACCCCTAGCACGCCCTTCCGAAACGACCTTCCGGGTCGCTTCCGCGCACGTCCGTCAGCCAGCTTCGCCACATCACTCCCGTACCTGAGGTTTATCCGATGAACCAATCCCGTCGTCTTCGCCTGTCCAAGCTCAGCCTTGGCCTCGTCGTCGCGCTCGCCGCCGCTCCTGCCTTCGCGCAGAGCACTTCGTCCGGTCTGGGCGGCCTGGTCACCGACAATGGCGGCCAACCCGTTGCTGGCGCCGAAGTGACCATCACCCACGTCGAGTCCGGTACGGTCAGCCGCGCCACCACCGATGCCAGCGGCCGTTACACCGCGCGCGGCCTGCGCGTGGGCGGTCCGTACGAGATCATCATCACCAAGGCCGGTGCGGGCACGAAGACGGAAGACAACGTGTTTCTGCAGCTCAACCAGGTCAGCACGGTCAACGCAGCGCTGGGTGGCGATGCCACCACGACGCTGGCGTCGGTCGCCGTCGTCGGCACGCGCGGCCTCGAAGTCTTCACCTCGGACAACAAGGGTGTCGGCACGTCGGTCAGTGGCCGCCAGCTCGAGCTGACCCCCCAGGGCAGTCGTGCGGTCGACGACGTGGCCCGCCTCGACCCGCGTATCCAGGTGACGGATCAGGCGAGCGGCGCGATTTCGGTCGCGGGCGTCAACAACAGGTTCAACACCATTTCCGTCGACGGCATGTCGCAGGGCGACCCCTTCGGCCTGAATGCCAACGGCATGCCCTATGTGGGCTCCCCGATCTCGGTCGACACGATCGCGGCTTATGACCTCAAGGTCTCGGACTACGACGTGGCTTCGGATACCGTCGGCGCCACGGTCAACGCGGTGACCAAGTCCGGCACCAACGAGTTTCATGGCTCGGTGTACTACGCGTACAAGGACGCCGGCAGCATGGTGGGTTCGCGCGACGGCGAGGACTACAACCTGTTCGATACCGACATCACCAAAGGTGTGACCTTCGGCGGCCCGATCCTGAAGGACAGGCTGTTCTTCTTCGGTTCCTATGAAGAACAGACGATCAAGAATTTCGGCGGCACGTCCAGTTCCGACGGCCTGGCGAACGGCTATGTCTCTTCGGCCGACGTCGAACAGGCCATCGCGATCGCCAACCAGCTGGGGCTGCAGCCAGGTGTCTACGGCGCCACGGGCGTCAACCTGGACAACAAGCGCTACCTGGCCAAGCTGGACTGGAACATCAGCGACTACCATCGTGCCAGCCTGACCTATCAGCAGACCGAGGAGTTCCGCCCGTCCCCGTACGACCAGCGTGCGGAGAACGTGGTGCTGAGCAGCCATTGGTACAACATCGACAACATCACCAAGAACACGTCGCTGCAACTGTTCAGCGACTGGACCGAGAATTTCTCCACGGAGTTCAAGGTCAGTCACCAGAAGTTCGACCAGGTGAACGGCAACCCGGTCAATCAGCCGGAAGTTGAAATCGAGACCGCCGACGGTGGTTCGATCTTTATCGGCGAGGACAACAACCGCCACGAGAACCAGATCAATACGAAGCGCTTGGCGGCCACGCTGTCCGGCACGTATTACGCCGGCGACCACGTCATCAAGGGCGGTGTGGACTACCTGCGCAACGACGTGTTCAACCTGTATGGCCGCGACCTGCATGGTTCGTATGTGTTCGCGAGCCTCGAAGATTTTGCTGACGGCAACTACGACTCCTACGCTCTGCGTACCCCGGCTCCGGGCTTCGACGTCAACGACACCGCAGCCGCGCTGGTCTACACGCAAGTCAGTCCCTTCATCCAGGATACGTGGCAGGTCAACAACAACCTGTCGCTGACTTACGGTGTTCGCGTCAATATCCCGAAGGCGGACAAGGCGCCGGTTGCCGCTCCGGGCTTCGAAGAAGCCTTCGGCTTCCGCAACGACTACAAGCTCGGTTCGGACAACAAGGTGGTCCTGCCGCGCGTGTCGTTCAACTACACGTTCGATAGCGAGCGCTATTCGCAGTTGCGCGGCGGTATCGGTTCCTTCCAGAGCGTCCCACCGTTCGTCTGGCTCGCCAATCCCTACCAAAACAACGGTGGTGTGACGGCGCTTTCCTATTTCGAGAACGATCCTGCGAACGCGCCTTTCAGCCCCGATCCCTACAACCAGAACGTCCCGGCGGATGGCACGCCCGCGAACCAGATCGACGTGATCGATCCCGACTTCAAGTTGCCGACCGTATGGAAGGCCAGCCTGGGTTACGACGCGGAGCTGCCCTGGTACGGCCTGATCGGCACGGTCGAAGTGCAGCACATCCGTGATCGCGATGGCGCGTTCTACCGCGCGCTCAACATTGGCGAAGTGCAGGGGACGCTGGCCGACGGCCGTGAGAGCTACTGGTGCAACCTCAACGGTTCCACGTCGAGCAGCAACAAGAACTGTGGCCTCAACCCGGCCTTCAGCTACAACTCCACGATACTGAGCAACACCGACAAGGGATCGTCGACCGCGGTGACGTTCTCGTTGAACAAGCCGCTTGCCAACGGCTGGTACGGAAACCTCAGCTACACATACACCAAGGCCAAGGAAGTCGGCTCCAATGCCAGCTCGACGGCATGGTCGAGCTACCAGTTCGTGTCCCGCCTGAATCCGAACGAGGAGATCGCCGGCACCGCCAGCCGCGAGATCCGCAATTCGATCAAGGCTTCGCTGGGTTGGGAGCATGCGTTCTTCGGCGACTACAAGACCAGCATCACCGCGTTCTACAACGGGCGTGACGGTCTGCCGTACACGTGGATCATGAATGGCGACGTCAATGGCGACCGCATCTTCCAGGATCCGGCGTACATCCCGCTGATCAACGACCCCATGGTGAGCTACGGTTCGGCAACCGCCGCCCAGATTGCCGCTTTCCACGCCTTCATCGACAGCGACCCCTACCTGGCGTCGCATCGCGGCCAGATTGCGGGTCGCAACGAGGCCCGCCTGCCGTGGATCAACCAGCTTGATGTCAGCCTTCAGCAGGAACTGCCGGGCTTCTTCAAGGAGCACAAGTCGATCATCCGCTTGGATATCTACAATTTCCTGAACATGCTCAACAAGGACTGGGGCGTGACCGAGGAAATCGGCGGCTTCGATACCCGCTACTTCGCGAACCTGGGCAGGGTGAATGCCGACGGCACCTATGTGTACAACATCGTCAACTCCTCGGGCAGCCCGACGTACCAGAGCCTGCGCCCGTACGACGCGAACTCGTCCTATCCGTCCCGCGTGGTCTCTCGCTGGTCGGTGCTGATGACACTGCGTTACGAGTTCTGATTCGCCAGGACTTGCTGAATAAGGAAACGGCCGGGGCAACCCGGCCGTTTTCTTTTGGGCGGGCTCCTCTTGCCACCATGACTGCGCTAAAGTCCCGCCTCTGACGAACGAAGACAGGAAAATCCCATGAACCAGACGGCATCGAGGGCGTTGCCGGTGCAGGACGCGCGGATCTATCCGCGTGGCGGCCTGGACGTACTTTCCCGCGCTGAAGTGGCGCGCCTGCGCGACGCGTCCAGCGGCGGCATGCACGAACTGCTGCGCCGCTGCGCGCTGGCGGTGCTGACCAGCGGCAGCGCGTCCGACGATCCGCGCGCGGCGCGCGATCTCTATCCCGACTTCGATATCCAGGTCCTGCAGCAGGATCGCGGCGTGCGCATCGACCTGATCAATGCGCCGGCGATGGCGTTCGTGGATGGCGAGATCATCCGCGGCGTGGCGGAACTTCTGTTCGCCGTGGTGCGCGACCTGGCGTACACCGCCATCGAACTCGGCCCCGAGTACGCCGCCGATCTGGAATCGTCCGCTGGCATCACCAATGCGGTATTCGGCTTGCTGCGCAACGCGCGCATCCTCAAGCCCAGCGATCCCAACCTGGTCGTCTGCTGGGGCGGACACTCGATTTCGCGGGACGAATACCTCTACACCAAGCAGGTCGGCTACGAGCTGGGCCTGCGTGGCCTGGACATCTGCACGGGCTGCGGCCCCGGTGCGATGAAGGGGCCGATGAAGGGCGCGACCATCGCGCACGCCAAGCAGCGCCGCGCCAAGACGCGCTACATCGGCGTGACCGAGCCGGGCATCATCGCGGCCGAGTCGCCGAACCCGATCGTCAACCACCTGGTGATCATGCCGGACATCGAGAAGCGCCTGGAGGCCTTCGTCCGCATCGGCCACGGCATCATCGTGTTCCCCGGCGGCGTCGGCACGGCAGAGGAAATCCTCTACCTGCTCGGCATCCTGCTGCACCCCGACAACGCGCACCTGCCGTTCCCGCTGATCCTGACCGGTCCGACCATCGCCGCGCCGTACTTCGAGCAGATCGACCGTTTCATCCGCCTGACGCTGGGCGATGCGGCGGCCGAGCGTTACGAGATCATCATCGGCGATCCGGTCGCGGTGGCGAAGAAGATGGTGGCCGGCATCCGCAAGGTGCGCGAGTACCGCATCGAGCACAAGGATTCGTTCTTTTTCAACTGGGCCGTCCAGATTCCCGAGGACTACCAGCAGCCTTTCGTGCCGTCGCACGAGGCGATGGCCGCGCTGCAGCTGCGGCCCGGCCGCGCCGTGCATGATCTTGCCGCTGACCTGCGACGTGCGTTCTCCGGCATCGTCGCCGGCAACGTCAAGGAAGACGGCATGCGCCGCATCGAGGAGTTCGGGCCGTTCGAGATCCACGGTGACGCGGCGATGATGCAGGCGCTGGATGCATTGCTGCGCGCGTTCGTCGAGCAACGGCGCATGAAGATCGCGGGCGAGTACAAGCCCTGTTACCGCGTGGCGACCTGACGCCGCTAGCCCGTGGCACCCAGTGGCAGGCGGATGGTGGCGGTGTACAGGCCATCGACGATCCGCGTGTCCACGCTCCCGCGGCCCTGGGTTGCGGCATGGATGCGCGCCCGCACCGAACTGAGCCCGACCTGATGGCCTGACGCCGCGCGGGCCGAGGCGGGTGGCAGGGTGTTGGAAACGGCGATCTGGAGGGCGCCGTCGACCGTGCCGATGCGGATGCCGACATCCCCGCCCGTCGTGGAGGGTTCGATACCGTGCCGGATGGCGTTTTCCGCCAATGGCTGGATGGAAAGCGTCGGTACCTGCAGGGCGGGCAGCTCGGCGGGGATATCCCAGGTCAACCGGAGACGATCCCCCAGGCGGAGCTGTTCGATCTCCAGGTAGCGGCGCGCCAGCGACAGGTCCTCTTCCAGCCTGAGGGACTCGCGTTGCGACAGTGCCGCCCGGAACAGGTCCGACAAGTCCAGCAGCAACTGCTCCGCGAGGTCCGGCTTCGCATGCAGCAGCGAAATGCCGGTGTTGAGCGTGTTGAACAGGAAGTGCGGCTGGATGCGGGCCTGGAGGGCCTGCAGCTTGGCGTGTTCGGCAGCCACGGCCAACTGCCGAGCCCGCCACTGTGCCTGGAATGCACCCAGCCCCAGCCCCCCCATGATCAAGGCAATGGCGGTGATGCGCAGCGAAAGGGTCAGCCAGCCGCCCTCCGGTAGCGGCACGAGATCCCGCAGTGTCAGCCAACCAGCCAACAGCACGAGCCAAGTACTGGCCAGCAGTGCGCCGAGTCCGACTTGTGCGATGAGCGGTGGGGTTGCCCGGGAAAGCGCCCCGCGCAACAGGTACAACAAGCCCAGCGACGTCAGCACGATCCACTGGATGGCGAGCGAGGCCACGCCGAAGTAGGTCAGGCGATCTCCTTCTCGGCCTGGCGCGATTGCCAGGATCGCCGCCAGCGCTTCCCCGGCCAGCAGCACCCACACCAGGGTGCGGGCTTGCCATAGGGTGTCGAGGGGACTCAACACGGGGGAAGGGTTAGCCATATCG
>NZ_PDWW01000041.1 GCF_010093445.1 Pseudoxanthomonas japonensis
CCCACCCGCCCGGCACCGCCATCGCCAGTGCGCATGCGCTCGCCACGCAGGCGGGGCTGGACGTCATCGCGCAGGGCGGTAATGCCTTCGACGCGGCCATCGCAGTGTCGTCGACGCTGTCGGTGGTGGAGCCGATCAGTTCGGGCCTGGGCGGTGGCGGCTTCTTCCTGCTGCATGACGGCAAGACCGGCAAGGATGTCTTCATCGATGCGCGCGAAACCGCGCCGGCCGCGTCGACGCCCGACAAGTACCTGCTGCCGAATGGCGACTTCAACCGCGACCGCGCAGAGAACGGTCCGTGGGCGGCCGGCATCCCCGGACTGCCGGCCGCCTTCGTCCACCTGGCGGCGAAGTACGGCCGGCTGCCGCTGAAGACCTCGCTGGCGCCGGCGATCCGCACGGCGCGCGAAGGGTTCCCGGTGTATGCGCGCATGGCGCGTGGCTATCAGGCGCGCCGCGAGGTGATGGAGCGCTACAAAGGCACGCGTGCGGTGTTCCTGGCGAACGGGCAGCCGATCAAGGAAGGCGACATCTTCCGGCAACCCGACCTGGCACGCACGCTGGAGCGCCTCGCCGCGCAAGGCTTCGACGGCTTCTATCGCGGCGAGACCGCGAAGCTGCTGCTGGCCGGCGTGAAGGCCGAGGGCGGGCAGTGGACCGCGAAGGAACTGGCCGGCTACACCGTGCGCGAGCGCGAGCCGCTGACGTTCAAGTACAACGACTGGCAGGTGACGACCGCGCCGCCGCCGTCGTCCGGTGGCGTGGCGCTGACGCAGATGCTGCAGATCCTCGACGCCTACGACCTGTCGAAGCTGGACGAGGCGCAGCGCACGCACCTGATCGTGGAGTCGATGCGCCGTGCGTTCCGCGACCGCACGTTCTATCTGGGCGATCCGGACTTCGTCGAGATCCCGATGAAGACGCTGACCAGCCCGTACTACGCGGCCGGCCTGCGCGCGACGATCAATCCGCAGAAGGCAACGCCGAGCGACCAGCTGTCGGGCCAGCAGACGCCACTGGAAGATGAGGAGACCACGCACTTCTCGATCATTGATGCCGAAGGCAACCGCGTCGCCGGCACGCAGACAGTCAATTTGCTGTACGGCTCCGGCCTGGTGCCGCCGGGTACCGGCGTGCTGCTGAACAACGAGATGGACGACTTCGCGCTGAAGCCCGGTACCCCGAACGCCTTCGGCGTGATGGGCTACGACGCCAACGCGCCGAAGCCGGGCAAGCGCATGCTCAGCTCGATGACGCCGACCTTCATGGAGTCGCCGGACAAGGTCGCGGTGCTGGGTACGCCGGGCGGCAGCCGCATCATCACCATGGTGTTGCTGGGCGTGCTGGGGTACGACGCCGGCCTCGACCCGCAGGCCGTTGCGGCGCTGCCGCGCTTCCACCACCAGTGGATGCCGGACCTGATCGAAATGGAAACCGACGCGCTGACGCCCGCCTCGCAGCAGGCGCTGGAAGCCATGGGCCACAAGTTCAAGGTGCCCGGCAACGCCGCGCAGGGTGGCCGCGGCTCCAGCCACGTCTGGGGCAACCTGCAGACGGTGGAATGGGACAAGACCACCAACACGCTGCATGGCGGCAGCGATCCGCGCAACAACGTCGGCGCGGCGAAGGTAGTGGAGTCGGCCGCAACGCCCTGATTCCCGCGTTGTAGGAGCGCCCCATGGGCGCGATGCTTTTTTGAATGAGGCAGCGAAGAAGCATCGCGCCCATGGGGCGCTCCTACAAAAGCCGTACAGGGTGGGGAGATGTCCCGGGCCTGCGGCGGGCGTAGAATCCAGACCATGAAACTCTGGTCGCTGCTGGGCAATTCCCAGAAACTCGATGGGGGCGCGATGTTCGGCAACGCGCCGCGTGCCATGTGGGAGCGGTGGTCGCCACCGGATGCGGAGAACCGCATCGAACTGGCCTGCCGCGCGCTGCTGGCGCAGCCGCTGAACGGCAAGACCGTGCTGTTCGAGACTGGCATCGGTGCGTTCTTCGATCCGCGGATGCGCGCGCGCTTCGGGGTGCAGGAAGAGCGCCACGTGCTGCTCGATTCGCTGCAGGCGGCGGGCTTCTCGCACGAGGACATCGATGTGGTGGTGCTCAGTCACCTGCACTTCGACCACGCTGGTGGTCTGCTGTCGCCGTGGCAGGAGGGCAAGGCGCCGGAGCTGCTGTTCCCCAACGCGACGTTCGTCGTCGGCGCGGACCACTGGCAGCGGGCGCTGAAGCCGCATCCGCGCGACCGCGCCAGCTTCATCCCCGAGCTGCAGCCGCTGCTGGAAGCGAGTGGGCGGCTGGAACTCGTTTCCGGCGACACCGCTAACGTGCTCGGCGACGCCGTGCGTTTCAGTTTCAGCGATGGCCACACACCCGGCCTGATGCTAGCGGAGATCGTCGGGCCGGAACGCGTGGACGGGCAGGCGCATGGTGGCGTGGTGTTCTGCGCCGACCTGATCCCCGGCCGCTCGTGGGTGCACGTGCCGATCACCATGGGTTACGACCGCAACGCGGAACTGTTGATCGACGAGAAGCGCGCCTTCCTCGAAGACAAGCTGACCCGCAACGTCCATCTGTTCTTCACCCACGACCCGGGCTGCGCCCTGGCGCAGGTGACCCGCGACGAGAAGGGCAAGTTCGGCGTCGTCCACGAAGTGGCGGAACTGCAGGCGCGCCCGCTGGCGGCCTAGAGCGGAGCTTGCTCCGCTGCTTTGCGCTTGCCCGGCAGCGGTCGGAACGACGGAGGAGTCGAGCAAGCTCGACTCTACTAACGACCTCAGCCGATCCGCGTGCCGAAGATGCGGTCGCCGGCGTCGCCGAGGCCGGGCAGGATGTAGCCCTTGTCGTTGAGGCGCTCGTCGATGGCGGCGGTATAGACTTCGACATCGGGATGCGCCGCTTCCAGCGCCTTCAGGCCCTCCGGCGCGGCGACCAGGAAGATGCCCTTGATCCGCTTCGCACCGGCGCGCTTCAGCATGTCGATGGTGGCGATCAGCGTGCCGCCGGTGGCCAGCATCGGGTCGAGGATCAGCGCGTCGCGCTCTTCCAGCCGACCGGTCAGCTTCTCGAAGTAGGGCACCGGCTGCAGCGTTTCCTCGTCGCGCTGCAGGCCGACCACGCTGACGCGCGCGGTCGGGATCAACGCCAGCACGCCCGGCAGCATGCCCAGGCCGGCGCGCAGGATCGGCACCAGGGTGATCTTCGCGCCAGCGATCTTCTTCACGTCGACCGGTCCGGCCCAACCCGACATCGTCTCGGTCGTCAGATCGAGATCGGCCGTCGCCTCGTATGCCAGCAGCGTGCCCAGCTCGGTGACGAGCTCACGGAAGTCCTTGGTGTTGAGGCCGGCGTTGCGCAGCAGGCCGATCTTGTGCTGGACGAGCGGGTGGCGGACTTCGACGGTCTTCATGGCGGTGCAGGGGCGGCGGGAGATGCGGTCAGTCTGCATCAAACGCCGCGACCCGACAAAGAAGAAGCCGGCATGCGCCGGCTTCTCCCTTCATCGCGACCGTCGGGTGTCAGAACGCCCAGCGCATGACCAGCTGGTAGCTCGGACCGGCTTCTTCGGTCTCCAGCTCGTACTCGTCGTAGTCGCGGTCGATCTGGTCCTGCAGGGTGTTGAACTTGTCGAAGAACTCGTCCTTGCTCGCATCCAGCAGGTTGTTGGCGCTCAGGCGCACCGACACGCTCGTGCCGAAGCGCTTCTCGAGGAAGACGTCCAGTTCGCCGCCGTAGCGGATCACCACTTCCTCGCCCAGCAGGCGCGTGTAGGCGTCGCCCTGCTTGCGGTAGGTCGCGCCGAAGCTCGCACCCAGCGTCGGCAGGTCGTGGATGAAACCGATGTTGTAAACCGACTTGGCCTGATCGTTGAAGCGGCGCTGGCCCATGAAGTCGTCGACCTTCGACTTCACCCACGAGTAGTTGGCGAACACGCCGGTGTTGTCCAGGCCGATGGCCGACAGCGGCGTGGAGACGTCGAACTCGACGCCGTAGACCTTGCCGTCGCCGACATTGGCTGAGGTGTACAGGAAGCTCGAGGCCGGTTCCTGCGCCATCGCATCGGCCAGGTCGACGGCGTCGCCGTCCTCGATCAGCTCGTCCCACACGTCCTGCATCTCTTCGCTGGGCTCGCCGGTGTTGACGATCTCGATGAGGTCCTTGACGTCGCGGTAGAAGAAGTTCAGCCCGACCACGCCCTTGCGGCCGAGGCGGTGCTCGAAGCCGAGGTCCAGGCCGTTGGCGGTCTCCGGGTCCAGCTCGGGATTGCCGATGTAGTCGTTGTCGCCGAACTCGCCGTCCAGCAGCGCCGGCAGCAGCTCGTTGAAGTTCGGTCGCTTGATGGTCCTGGCCAGCGACAGGCTGATGCGGTCCGCATCGCCCAGGTTCCAGCGCAGGTTCACCGACGGCAGCAACTCGTTGTAGTCCTTGCTGACCCGTCCTTCGCTCTCCTCGTCCTCGAGGTATTCCACCTTCGACCTGGTGGTTTCGTAGCGCAGGCCAGCCTCCCAGGAAAAAGCATCGCCCTTGCCGCTGAGCATGATGTACGGATCGAGTCGCCTTTCCTCGATCACTGAAGCCACGCTGCCGTCCAGTTCGTAGGCCGCGAGGGAAGCGGGGATCTCACCTTCCTCCTCAGCCTCCCACTCGTAGCTCACCAGCAGGCCTTCGCGCTTCTTGGTGCGGTAGTCGACGCCGAACTCCAGCTCGGCGTCGCCCACCTGCCGCACATGGCCGAGGTGGAAGCCGGTCTCCGCGTCCTTGGCAGTGACCGATTCGGCTTCGTAGACGGTCTCGTCCCACTCGGCGTCGGCCGGGATGCTCCACGTGTCGTCCCAGTTCTCCGCACCGCTGACGTAGACCTGTTCGCCCTCGGTGGTGGCCTGCGAATTCTCGAAGCGCGCATGGTCCACGCTCACCTCGGTACGGCCGCCGGCCATGTCGAACCTGTATTCGGCCCCAATGCCGTAGTTCTTCTGGTCGTACGGGTCCCGGCCGGGGACGCGCAGGTTGATGGTTTCGTCGTCGTCCAGCTCTTCCTCGAACGACACTTCGGTCACGTCGCGATCGGTCTTGACGTAGAAGGCATCGAGGCTGAAGCGGCCGGTATCGCCCACGTCGGCGGTGTAGGACAGGTTGGCCGAGTAGTCGCGGCCGTCCTTCACCTCGGTCTGGTCTTCCCAGCTGACCTTCTCTTCCTGCGTGTTGTCGGTGAAGCGGTCGGAACGCTTGGTCTTGGCGCGGTAGCGGTCCTGCACGTTGATGCCGGCCAGCAGGCGGCCGCCCAGCGCCTCAGACGAGGTCACCGCGCCGAAGGTCGGGTTGATCTCGCCGTCGTCCCAGCGGTTCACGCCCACGCGGATGTAGCTGCCGGTGAATTCGTACGCATCGCGCAGCACGATGTTGATGGCGCCGGCCATGGCGTCGCCGCTGCGGTTGGCGCTGGCGCTGCGCTTGATCTCGATGTGGTCCACCATCTCGGCCGGAATGCGGTCGACGTAGAACGAGCGGTCGTCACCGGCGCCGGGCACCTTCTTGCCGTTGATCAGCACCTGCGTGTAGCCGCCGCCCAGGCCGCGCAGCTGCACGCCGTCGTACTCCATGATGTCCGAGCCGACGAAGCCCACGCCCGGTACGCGCTTGAGCATGTCGCCCACGGTGTTCGGCTCAAAGCGCTGGAAATATTCCAGGTCGTAGACCAACGTGGGCGCGATGTCGTCGGTACGGTCGCGGTAGGCGATCTCGGCCTGCACCACCACGGTGTCCAGTTGCTTGGGATCGCCGGCGGTACCGGCGTCCGGCGCCTGGTTCTGGGCGGTGGCGGCGAGGCTGGCCGGCAGCAGGGCCGCGCAGAACAGCGCCTGCGAAAGCGAAGCGGCCAAGGCATTGCGTTTCATCGTGTGTCGTCCCCGTGACGAAAGTAAACGGCACTTTGTAATCACGTCACATGGCGACCACATGACAGCCAGGTTCCCGCGCGGTGACAGGTACTCGCGCGCAGCGCACTGACACGAAAATGTCATCGCGGCTGCGTAGAACATGGCAGTTTGTTGACGCCTTCATGTCATGGGGACCCCAGTGAAATCACGCATTGCCCTGCTTGCGATTCCTTTCCTGCTTGCCGCGTGCGGCGGCAAACCCGATACACCGGTTGCGGGTGCCACGGCGATCGAGACGCCGGCGCGCGAAAAAGAGCCGGACGAACATGTCGAGAAGGATCCGCTGCTGAGCGAGGCGAAGATCGCGCACGTCGTGGTGCCCGAAGCTTTCATCACCGCAGCGACGCCGGCGGAGAACGTCGACTCTCCGGCCAGCTGGCGCGCGGCCGATGGCACGCGCTGGCTGATCGCCACCGCGAAGGACACCCACCGCCTGGTCGTGTACGACGGCAGCACCGGCAAGCAGCTGCGCACGGCGTCCGGCCCGGGCCCGGAGCTCGGACAGATGCAGCGCCCCAACGGCATCGCCGTGATCGACGATCTGGTGCTGGTGGTCGAGCGCGACAACCGGCGCGTGCAGGTCTTCCAGCTGCCGGACTTCACGCCACTTCTCGTATTCGGTGCCGACGAGCTGAAACAGCCATATGGCCTGTGGGTGCGCCCGCAGAAGGGTGCGTACGAAGTCATCGTCAGCGACAACTACATGTCGCCGCAGAACGAGGACCTGCCGCCGCCGCTGGCGGAGCTGGGCCAGCGTTTCAAGCGCTACCACCTGCAGCGCGCCGAGGGTGGCTGGAAGGCGAGCCTGGCCGGCACGTTCGGTGACACGGGCGAAGCCGGCGCGATCCGCATCGCGGAGTCGGTGTTCGGCGATGCCGCCAACGACCGCCTGCTGCTGGCCGAAGAGGATGTCGCGGTCGGCACGCGCCTACGCGAGTACGGCCTGGACGGTGCGTATCGTGGCCGCGACATCGGCGCGGACCTGTTCAAGGCGCAGGCCGAGGGCATGGCGCTGGCGCAGTGCGCGGGCGGTACCGGCTACTGGATCGCGACCGATCAGTTCAAGGACCGCAGCGTGTTCCACGTTTTCGACCGCAAGACGCTGGACTACAAGGGTGCTTTCGCCGGCAACAAGACCGCGAATACGGACGGCGTGTGGCTGGACCAGAGCGCGGACGACCGGTTCCCGCAGGGCGTGTTTTACGCGGTGGACGATGACCAGGCGGTGGCCGCGTTCGACTGGCGCGACATCGCAAAGGCGCTGTCGCTGCCGGAGTGCCGCGTCGAATGAAGCGTGCAGGGGACACGGGGATGAAGTGGCTGCTGGCCATGCTGTTGCTGGGGACCTGCACGACGGCGCTCGCGCAGGAAGCGACGGCACGCCAGCCCGAACCGAACACGCGCGTGCCGCAGGGAGTGATGCGCTATGCGCCGAGCGGCTTCCCGGACCGGATCGTGGCCTCGCCTGCGCAGGATGCCCGCACCGGCTTCTCCGTGGCCTGGCGCACGGACACTACGGTCGGCGCGCCGCTGCTTGAGATCGTCGTCGCCGGCGATTCGCCCGACATGGGGGACCAGCGTCGCATCACCGCCACCAGCGTCGCACTGAAAACAGAGAACGGCAGCGCACACCACCATCGCGCCGACGTCGACGGGCTGCAGCCGGATACGCTGTACGCCTGGCGCGTGCAGGGCGACCGCACGTGGAGCGCCTGGCATCACACACGCACGGCGGCGAAGGCATCCGCGCCGCTGACGCTGCTGTACTTCGGTGATACGCAGAACAAGAACGTCAGCCTGACCACCCGCGTCGTGCGCGAGGCGATGCGCCATGCGCCCGACGCACGGCTGGCGCTGTACGCCGGCGATCTGGTCAGCGGCGGCGATGGCGAGGACGACAACGAGTGGGGCGAGTGGTTCGAGGCGAACGAGGTGCTGCCGACCTCGCTGGTCGTCGCGCCGGCGCCGGGCAACCACGAATACTTCGAGGAGTTCGAGGACACCCCGCAGGAGCGCCGCGTGCTGGGCGCGCACTGGCCGGTGACCTTTGCGCTGCCGGGCAATGGTCTGGCGGAGGCGAAGCGGACCACATACTGGTTCGACTACCAGGACGTGCGCGTGGTCGTCATCGACGGGACGTCCGCGCTGGACCTCGGCACCGCGAAGGCGCAGGCCGCCTGGCTGGACCAGGCGCTGGCCTCGAACCCGCATCGCTGGAGCATCGTGCTGACGCACCAGCCGTTCTTCTCGCCGCGCGAAGGGCGCGACAACGTGCCGCTGCGCAAGCACCTGCTGCCGGTGATCAGCAAGCACAAGGTCGATCTGGTGCTGCAGGGGCACGACCACGTCTATGGGCGCCTGAAGAGCCCGCCACCGGTGTTCGTGGTGTCGGTGACCGGCGCCAAGCAGTACAGGCTGTCGGATGAAGCGCGCAGGACGATGCGACCGGTCGCCGAGGATACGCAGCTGTTCCAGGTGCTGCGCTTCGACGGTCCGCGCCTGCGTTATGAAGCGCGCACGGCGACGGGGCGCTTGTACGACGCGTTCGATCTCGTTGACGGCGGGGAGAGGGGCAAGCAACTGGTCGAGCGCGATGAAGATCGAATCGACGAACGCGCCTGCACGCGCGCCGAAACCCTGAAGGGCCGCACCGACCGGTGCTGGGAATGACCCGTCGCTGTAGAGCCGAGCTTGCTCGGCTGCTGTTCTCACGCATCGCCGACCCTCTACAAAAGCAGCGGAGCAAGCTCCGCTCTACGGTGTCCCCCTACAAGGAGTCGACCATGAAGCACGTTGCCGCTGTCGCCTTGCTTCTTTTCTGCGCGAGCGCGTCCGCCCGTGAAGCCCACATCCGCCACCCGTTTCTCGCCGAGCAGCCGAAGGCAGCGCCGGAGGAAGTGTTGCTGGCCGTGGAGATCCCCGCCGGCAGTTTCACCAAGTACGAGATCAACGACGAGGGTCTGGTCTACGTGGACCGCTTCCAGTCGATGCCGGTGGCGTATCCCGCCAACTACGGCTCGATGCCGCGCACCCTGGCCGGCGACGGCGATCCGCTCGATGCGCTGGTGCTGACGCGCGAGCCGCTGCATCCCGGCGTGCTGGTGAAGTTCCGTCCGATCGGCGTGCTGCGCATGATCGACGCGGGCGAGCACGACGAGAAGATCATCGGTGTGCCGACCGACAAGGTCGACCCGACCTACGCCACCATCCGCGACCTGGCCGACCTGCCGGAGATCGAGCGCCAGCGCATCGAGGCGTTCTTCCGCGTCTACAAGGACCTGCCGAAGGGCCGCAATCCGGTGCAGCTCAACGGCTATGGCGATGCGAAGGAAGCGAAGGCGCTGATCCGCGAATCGCTGGACCGTTTCGTCGCGAAGCCGTAGGGCGGGCCCAGGCCCGCCATCGTACGCGATGAGCAGACGTGGCGGTTGGAAGCCCCAATGACGGGCAAGAAAAAGGCGAGCCGAAGCTCGCCTT
Source organism: Pseudoxanthomonas japonensis (assembly GCF_010093445.1). Classification (GTDB taxonomy): domain Bacteria; phylum Pseudomonadota; class Gammaproteobacteria; order Xanthomonadales; family Xanthomonadaceae; genus Pseudoxanthomonas_A; species Pseudoxanthomonas_A japonensis. The sequence continues at coordinate 9,414 of NZ_PDWW01000041.1, forward strand.
TTTCGTCGCACGGGCCGAGAGGATCAGGCCGCCGCGGCCTGGCTGATGCGCGGACCTTCGCGCAGCGCCTTGCCGACCATGCCGACCAGCAGGTCCAGCTCTTCGCCATCCATCGCGAAGTGAGGCGTGAAGCGCAGCGAGTTGGCACCGCCGTGGATGACGTTCAGGCCCTGCTGGCGCAGCCATTCCTCGGTGGAACCGGTGCCGTAGCACTTGAACGCCGGGGACAGTTCGCACGAGAACAGCAGGCCGGTGCCCTGCACGTTGGTGATCAGGCCGCCGAGTTCGCCCTGCAACTGCTGCAGCTTCTGCACGGCTTCGACGCCGCGCTTGCGGATGTTCTCGCGCACCTGCGGGGTCAGCTGGGCCAGCGTGGCGCAGGCCACGTCTAGCGCACGCGGGTTGGTGGTCATGGTGTTGCCGTACACGCCCTTGCGGTACAGGCCGGCGGCGCGCTCGTTCACCGCAAGCACCGACAGCGGGTACTGCGCGGCGTTCAGCGCCTTGGAATAGGTTTCCATGTCAGGCGCGTCCAGGCCTTCGAAGCCCGGGTAGTCGACGATCGACAGCACGCCGTGCGCACGCAGGCCGGCCTGGATCGAGTCGACCAGGAACAGGCTGCCGTGGCTGCGGGTCAGCTCGCACGCGGCGGCGTAGAACGCCGGCGGCACCGAGCGGCCCGGGTCGCCTTCGCCCATCACCGGCTCCAGGAACACGGCCTCGACGAACCAGCCCTTGGCCTCGGCGTCGGCGAAGGCCTGCTTCAGCGCGTCCACGTCGTACGGCGGGATGGCGATGACCGAATCCTCGCCGCGGTAGCTGGCCAGGTGCTGCTGGTAGGACTTGCGCGAGGAATCCGAATACAGCGCCGGGCGTTCGGTACGGCCGTGGAAGCTGCCCTTCACCACGATGCGCTTGATGGCGCGGCCGGCGTGACGGCCGTCCGGATCGGTCATCAGCTTGCTGTTGATGTCGGCGATGCGCGCGGCCAGGCCGACGGATTCGGAACCGGAGTTCAGGCACAGGAACTTGGCGAACGGACAGCCGCCGCGGGTGTGGCCGATCTCGTTGCGCAGGGCGCGGTCGAAGCGCAGCTGCGACAGGCTGGGCGTCATGATGTTGGCCATCACCTGCGGGCGGGCCATCGCCTCCAGCACGGCGGCCGGGGTGTGGCCGAAGCCGAGCATGCCGTAGCCGCCGGCGTCATACAGCACGGCGCCGTTGAGCGTGACCACCCAGGGGCCGCGGGCGGCGAGGGCGATATAGGGGTTGATGGCGTCGTCGGCGTAGAAGTTGACGTAGCCGGCCTGCACCGCGCGCAGCTGCTCGGCTTCGTCCATCGCCAGCAGTTCGGAGAACTCGTCCTGCAGGCGGGCGTGCTCGGCGGCGGCGGCCTCGATGGCGGCGACCAGGTCCGGGTGGCCCTTGGCCAGGCGCTCGATGGTGGCGTCGTCCAGGCCTTGGGTCAGGCGCTGGCCCTTGTGGGCGCGGAGCGGGGCGAGGTGGTCGGTCAGGGCCATGGGAATCCTCCGGCAGCAAGCGGCAAACTCGTATTATCGGGAATAATTCGTCATTTGACAGTTGTGAACTGCGCGGATTTAGGGGATATTTCGTCGATTCGCCGAATCGTGCCTGTTCAATGAAGCTCACCGACGCCGACCAGCAACTGCTCTCAATGCTCCGTGAGAACGCACGGGCCTCCACCGCCCAGATCGCGCGCCGCCTGAGCCTGTCGCGGACCACGGTGCAGAGCCGGATCGAGCGCCTGGAACGCGAGGGCGTGATCAGCGGCTACACCGTGCGCGTGCACGACGAATACGACCGCAGCCACCTGCGCGCGCACATCATGATCGCCGTGCACCCCAAGCAGATGACCTCGGTGGTCGCCGCCCTGCGCGCGATGCCGGAGCTGCGCGTGCTGCACTCGGTCAGCGGCAGCCACGACCTGATCGCCATCGGTGCGGTGCCCAGCGTCGGGGACATGGATCTGCTGACCGACCGCATCGGTGCGCTCGAGGGCGTGGAGCGGACCACGTCGTCGATCGTGCTGTCGACCAAGTTCGAGCGCTGACGACGGGGCGGCCCGGCGGGCTCCCGTACAATGCACGCCCCCGCAAGGCCCCGACCGTGAAGAAGTCCGACTTCCATTTCGACCTGCCCGACGCGCTGATCGCCCAGGCGCCGCTGCCGGAGCGTTCCGCCAGCCGCCTGCTGGTGGTGCCGTCCGGCGATGCGCAGTTCACTGATCGGCACGTGCGCGATCTGCCGGAATTCCTGCGGCCGGGCGACCTGCTGGTGTTCAACGACACGCGCGTGATCCCGGCGCGCCTGTTCGGCCAGAAGGAAAGCGGTGGGCGCGTCGAGATCCTGATCGAACGCCTGCTGCCGGAAAACGCGGCGCGCGCGCAGGTCGGCGCCAGCAAGTCGCCCAAGCCGGGCAGCCGCATCCAGCTGGATGCCGGCGGCGAAGCGGAGGTGGTCGGGCGCGATGGCGAGTTCTACCAGCTGCGCTTCCACGTGCCGGGCGCGCTGGAAAGCTGGCTGCAGAAGGCGGGTCGGTTGCCGCTGCCGCCTTACATCCAGCGTGCGCCGGGCCAGGACGACGACGAGCGCTACCAGACCGTGTTCGCGCGCGAACTCGGCGCGGTGGCGGCGCCGACTGCCGGCCTGCATTTCGACGACGCGCTGCTGTCGGCATTGCGCGACCAGGGCGTGGAGTTCGGCCACGTGACGCTGCATGTCGGCGCCGGCACCTTCCAGCCGATGCGCGTGGACAACATCCTCGAACACCACATGCACAGCGAGTGGCTCAACGTCGGTGCAGCGCTGGTCGAGCAGGTGCGCGCGACCCGCGCCCGCGGCGGCCGCGTCATCGCCGTGGGCACCACCGTCGTACGGGCGCTGGAATCTGCGATGCGTGACGGTGACCTGCAGCCGTTCGCCGGCGAGACCCAGATCTTCATCTTCCCCGGCTACCGCATCCGCAGCGTCGATGCGATGGTCACCAACTTCCACCTGCCGGAGAGCACGCTGCTGATGCTGGTCAGTGCGTTCGCCGGCAGGGACCGCATCATGGCGGCGTATGCCCACGCGGTGCGCGAGCAGTACCGGTTCTTTTCGTATGGGGACGCGATGCTGCTGTTTCCGGAGGATGCCAGGTGAATCGTGACCGTTCCGCGTCAGAAATGGGATCGTCATTCCGGCGAAAGCCGGAAACCATCTTGATTTTGGCTTCCGACCGCAACACCAACAGCCAAATGGATTCCGGCTTTCGCCGGAATGACGGGTATGGGGCGCGTGGCAGGGTGGCCGCATGAGTCGCATGTCCTTCGACCTGCTGACCACCGACGGCGCCGCACGCCGCGGACGGCTGACGTTCCCGCGCGGCACCATCGAAACGCCGGCGTTCATGCCGGTGGGTACCTATGGCTCGGTGAAGGGCATCCTGCCGGAACACGTCGAGGACCTGGGCGCCGAGATCATCTTGGGCAACACTTTCCATCTGTACCTGCGGCCCGGACTGGACGTGATCGGTGCGCATGGCGGCCTGCACGGGTTCGCCCGGTGGACCAAGCCGATCCTCACCGATTCCGGCGGTTTCCAGGTGTTCTCGCTGGCGCACCGGCGCAAGATCACCGAGCAGGGCGTGACGTTCGCCTCGCCGGTGGACGGCAGCAAGGTATTCCTCGGGCCCGAAGAGAGCATGAACATCCAGCGCGTGCTGGGCTCGGACATCGTGATGATCTTCGACGAGTGCCCGCCGGTGAACATCGATGGCAAGCCGGTGGATCCGCGCGTGATCGAGCGCTCGATGGAGCTGTCGCTGCGCTGGGCGGAGCGGTCGAAACGCGCGCACGAAGGCAACGACGCCGCGCTGTTCGGCATCGTGCAGGGCGGCGTGCACCACGACCTGCGAACCCGCTCCGCGGACGGGCTGAAGGCGATCGGCTTCGACGGTTATGCGATCGGCGGGCTGGCGGTCGGCGAGACCGAACAGGAGCGCAACACGACGCTGGAACACACCTGCCCGCAGCTGCCGGCGGACCAGCCGCGCTACCTGATGGGCGTGGGCCGGCCGGAAGACCTGGTGGAAGCGGTCGCGCGCGGCGTGGACATGTTCGATTGCGTCATGCCGACCCGCAACGCGCGCAACGGCCATTACTTCACCTCGTTCGGCACGGTGCGGATCCGCAATGCGAAGTACGAGCACGACCTGCAGCCGATCGAGCCGGGTTGCGGCTGCTACGCCTGCCGCAACGGCTTCACCCGCAGCTACCTTCGCCATCTGGACCGCTGCAACGAGATGCTGGCGCCGATGCTGGGCACCCTGCACAACCTCTGGTACTACCAGCAGGTGATGGCGCAGATGCGGGCGGCGATCGCGGACGGGCGGTTCGCCGACTTCCGGGCCGCTTTCTACGCAGCCCGCGGGATCGACCTCGCCCTTTAGCCGGGATACCGGGCCGCACGCCGTCAGACGCTTTATGTAGGAGCAACTGTCTTTTAGCTGGTTCGCCACTCGGTCTGTTCGCGGACCATGGCGTTGAGGCGGATGAGCAGGACGCGCATGCAGGCGGTGATGGCGACTTTGGCGGCCTTTCCCTGCTGGCGTAGTCGCTGGTAGCGCGCCTTGAAGTCGGCTTGCCTGCGGATCACTGACCAGCACGCCATGTACAGGACACGGCGGATCGCGGCGCGTCCGCCGCGGATGCGGCGTTTGCCGGCGTGTTGTCCGCTGTCCACGTTGTAGGGAGCCAGTCCGGCCAATGCAGC
>NZ_PDWW01000042.1 GCF_010093445.1 Pseudoxanthomonas japonensis
TTCGGGCTATGGATCGAGGTCGATGTGCGGCGGCCCTGGCTCCTACACGTGCTCGAACACAGCGGCCTGTCGGCCTGCCGCACATCGCTCTCCGCCACAACTCTAGGGGTAACCGCAGACACAAGCGGGCCATGCCCGCGATGCGCTCCCTCGGCCGTCCGGAAGAGCGTCGCGCCCATGGGGCGCTCCTACAGGCTTCGTGGCGGAGGCGAAGTCCTCTGCGGGGCAGGTCGAGACCGCAGGCCGGGAACCAACCGGCGCCGATGCGGTCTTTTCCGGTCCGGGCCGATGGGGGCGCCCGGGCGGGCCTTCCCGTCGCGTGGCATAATCCCCGGCTGCTTTTCATACCGAATGGACAAGTCCATGAATCTGCTTGATTTCCTCGTTGCCCCCGTTCTCGCCCAGGCCGCGCCGGCCCAGCAGGGCATGGGCGGCTTCGGCCTGCTGATGCCGATCGCCCTGATCGCCATCATGTACTTCCTGATGATCCGCCCGCAGATGAAGCGCGCCAAGGAGCACCGCTCCATGCTGGACAAGCTGTCCAAGGGCGACGAAGTCATCACCTCGGGCGGCATCGCCGGCACGGTCACCGACATCGGCGACAACTTCGTCACCCTGGAAGTGGCCGACAACGTGCGCGTGCGCGTGCAGAAGGCCGCCGTGGGCAACGTGCTGCCGAAGGGCACGCTGAAGTCCGCCTGATCCGTTCCTCCGCGCCGCCGCCTCGCGGCGGCGCGAATCCCGCTGTTTCCGAACCACTGCTGAGCGCATGCCCGGGAAGGGCCTGCGCGGGTCGCCACGATGCTTGAATTCCCACGCTGGAAATACGTCCTGATCCTGATCGTCGTGTTGGCGAGCGCGCTGTATGCGCTGCCCAACCTGTATCCGCAGGATCCCTCCGTGCAGATCACCGCCAACCGCGGTTTCACCGTCGACGACGCGCTGCGCGCCCGCATCGAGACCGCGCTGACGAACGCTGGCGTGAAGCCGAAGCAGATCGAGGTCGACGGCACCACCATGCTGGTGCGCCTGCCGGGCCTGGACGAACAGACCAAGGCCAACGACGCGCTGCGTCAGGCGCTGGGCGAGGACTACCTGGTCGCACTGAACCTGGCGTCCACCGTGCCGGACTGGCTGGGCAAGCTGGGCGCGCGCCCGATGGTGCAGGGCCTGGACCTGCAGGGCGGCGTGCACTTCGTGATGCAGGTCGACCAGAAGGCAGCGCTGGACAAGCGCGTGGAAGGCTACCTGGAGGATACGCGCGTCACCCTGCGCGACAAGCGCATCCGCTACACATCGGTCGAACGCCGCCCGAACAACAGCATCATGGTCACGCTGGCCGACGATGAGGACGTGGCGGCGGCGCAGCAGGCGCTGGCGCAGACGCTCAGCTCGCGCGGCAACAACGCCGGCACGCTGGCGACCGGCTCGGGCCTGACCTACCAGGCCTCGGGCCAGCAGATCACCATCGGCCTGCCGCAGGCGGAGCTGGACCAGATCGCCAGCGAGGCGATCGAGCAGAACCTGACCACGCTGCGCAACCGTGTCAACGAGATCGGCGTGGCCGAACCCATCATCCAGCGCCAGGGCAACGACCGCGTCGTCGTGCAGCTGCCCGGTGTGCAGGACACCGCCGAGGCCAAGCGCCTGATCGGCGCGACGGCCACGCTCGAGTTCCGCGCCGTGGTGGAAGGCAGTGCCGCCGACGCCGTGGCCAGTGGTCGCATCCCGCCGGAGGCCAAGGTCTACCAGTTGCGCGACAACGGCGGCCCGGTGCTGCTCAACAAGCGCGTGCTGGCGTCCGGCGACGAGATGGTCAACGCCCGCGTGGGTACCGACAACAACGGCCTGCCGGCCGTCGACGTGACCCTCAACAACATCGCCGGGCAGCGCATGTTCGACTACACCAGCGCCAACGTCGGCAAGCTGATGTCGGTGGTCTACATCGAGCGCGTGCCCACCGTGACGATGGTGGACGGCAAGGAAGTGCGCAGCGTGCGCGTCCGTGAGGAGGCGCTGTCGCCGACCCGCATCGCCGGTGTCTTCGGCAAGAACTTCCAGACCACCGGCCTGGAGAAGACCGAGGCCGAGAACCTCGCCAAGCTGCTGCGTGCCGGTTCGCTGGCCGCCCCGATGGATTTCATCGAGGAACGCGTGGTCGGCCCCAGCCTGGGTGCCGAGAACGTCGCCCGCGGCACCAAGGCGGTGGTGTACTCCTTCATCTTCGCGCTGGCGTTCTTCCTGGTGTACTACCGCATGTTCGGCCTGATCACCTGCATCGCGTTGCTGCTCAACCTGGTGATGGTGGTCGCGGTGATGTCGCTGTTCGGCGCGACGATGACGCTGCCCGGCTTCGCCGGCCTGGCGCTGACCATCGGCATGTCGGTGGACGCCAACGTGCTGATCAACGAGCGCATACGCGAGGAACTGAGGGCGGGCGTGCCGCCGCTGGCGTCCATCGCGACCGGCTACGAGAAAGCCTCGGGCACCATTTTCGACTCCAACATGACCGCACTGCTGGCCGGCGTGGCCCTGTACGCCTTCGGTACCGGTCCGCTGAAGGGCTTCGCGATCACCATGGTGATCGGCATCGCGACCTCGGTGTTCACCGCGGTGACCGTGTCGCGTGGCCTGGCCACCCTGATCTACGGCCGCCGCCGCAAGCTGAAGTCGCTGGCCATCTGACGAGAGCATCCGACCCATGAACCTCTTTCCGCTGCATCTCGTTCCCAACGACACCCGCATCGACTTCATGCGGCTGCGCTGGATCTCGATCTCCATCGCCGTGATCATGGCCGTGGTGGCGATCGGCGCCATCGCCTTCAAGGGCTTCAACTTCGCGCTCGACTTCACCGGTGGCACAGTGGTGGAACTGCGTTTCCAGCAGCCGCCCGATGTCGATGGCGTGCGCTCGCGTCTGGAAGCGGCCGGCTACGGCAGTGCCCAGGTGCAGACCTTCGGCACCGGCAGCGACCTGCTGGTCCGACTGCAGCCGAGGGAAGAAGGCGCGCAGGCCGAAGGCGACGCCGGGCTGGACGCCACCAACCGCACCGCACAGGACGTCGTCCGCCTGGCCTCGGTGGAAGGCAACCAGGCCACCGTGATGCGCAACGAGTTCGTCGGCCCGCAGGTCGGCAAGGAACTGGCGCTCAACGGGCTGTACACGCTGGTGTTCGTGGTGGTGGGCTTCCTGATCTACATCGCCGCGCGCTTCGAATGGAAGTTCGCGGTGGCCGCGATCGTCACCACCCTGCACGACGTGCTGATCTGCGCCGGCTTCTTCGCGCTGACGGGCCGCGAGTTCGACCTGACCATCCTGGCCGGCCTGCTGTCGGTGATGGGCTTCTCGATCAACGACACCATCGTGGTCTTCGACCGCGTACGCGAGAACTTCCGCAGTCTGCGCGTCGAGCCGGTGGAAGTGCTGAACCGCTCGGTCAACCAGACGCTGTCGCGCACCATCATCACCTCCTTCGTTGCGTTCCTGACCGTGCTGGCGCTGTACCTGTACGGCGGCGGATCGCTGGAAGGCATGGCCATTTCGCAGATGATCGGCATCGTGATCGGCACGATCTCGTCGATCTTCGTCGCTTGTCCGCTGTTGACCCTGGGCTTCCTGAAGGTCACCAAGCAGGATCTGATGCCGAAGGCGAAGGACGACGCCGCACTGGCGCGTCGTCCGTAATCTCCGGTAGCCGGGGAACTAAAAAGGCCGCGCGTTGCGCGGCCTTTTTTTGCGACCTAGTCTTCTGTAGGGGCGACGTAAGTCGCGACCGCACGGCCAGATCGACAGGATCAAATGATCAGGCGACGGTCGATCAGGACAAAGCAGCGCTTGGCCAACCGTTCCGCCGTAATCCGGTTTCCGGTCGCGACTGACGTCACTGCTACAAGGGCAAGCAGGCGCTCAACCGTTGAACGACGCCGCGTAACCCGACGAGACGATGGTCTTCTGCAGCGCCTCGGCGACCTTGAGGTTGCCGGCGACGATCTGGCGGGGCAGCGCAGTGCGGCCGTCGATCTTGCCGAGCGCGGCGCCGCGGAAGTCGCACACCTTGCCGCCCGCCTCGCGCACCAGCAGCACGCCGGCAGCGATGTCCCAGTCCTTCACGCCGGCCTCGAAATAGGCATCGGCGCGGCCACAGGCCACGTAGGCCAGGTCCAGCGCGGCCGAGCCGGTGCGGCGGATGTCCTCGGCGTGCACCAGCAGCTCGCGGACGCATTCCAGCTGCGCGCCGGCGCGGGCGCGCTCGCGCGGCGGGAAGCCGGTGGTGATGACGGTGCCGGCCAGTTCCTTGCGGTCGGCCACGCGGATGCGGCGCTCGTTGAGCTGGGCGCCCGCGCCGCGGCTGGCAGTGAACAGATCGTTGCGCAGGGGGTCGAAGATCACCGCGTCGGTCGGCTCGCCGTTGTCCACCAGCGCGATCGACACGCAGTAGTGCGGGAAGCCGCGCAGGTAGTTGCTGGTGCCGTCCAGCGGGTCGATGACGAAGGTGTAGCGGCCGTTGATCTGGGCGCCGCTCTCCTCGCCGACGAAGCCGTAGTCCGGGTAGGCGCGGCGCAGTTCCTTGATGATGACCTTCTCGGCATCCGCGTCGACTTCACTCGCGTAGTCCATCCGCTCCTTCTGCACCACGTTCAGCGCATCCAGCTTGTTGATGCTCCGCAACAGCACGTTGCCTGCGAGGCGGGCGGCCTTGGTCATGACGGTGACGACGGGCTTTTGCATGCGAACGGACCTCGGACAGGCGTGGGGCGGGCGAACAAGTGGAAAAGAGCAGCACGGCGCGGAGACCGGCCCGCGCAGTTTACCATTTGCCCCCATGAATACGCCCGTTTCCCCGACCGATTCCCTTTCCCCGGCCACGGCCGCCCGCCTGCGCGTGGTGCTGGTCGGCACGCAGCACCCCGGCAACATCGGTGCGGCAGCGCGTGCCCTTAAGACCATGGGGCTCGCGCGGCTGGTGCTGGTCGCACCCGAGGACTATCCCGCGGAAGAGGCCTACCGGCGCGCGGCAGGGGCCGACGACCTGCTGGGCGACGCCCCGGTGGTCGCGACGCTGGCCGAGGCCGTAGCGGATTGCCACCTGGTGCTGGGATGCACGGCGCGCAGCCGCCGCGTCCAACTGGAGGAGCACGCGCCCCGGCAGGCCGCCGCGCTGGCGGTGGGGCGGGCTACCGCCGGCGGCGAAGTGGCGCTGGTGTTCGGCCGCGAGCGCACCGGCCTGAGCAACGAGGAACTCCAGCTCTGCCACGCCGCGGTGCACATCCCCGCCAATCCCGAATACAGCTCGCTGAACCTCGCCGCCGCCGTGCAGGTACTGGCCTACGAAATGCGGCTGGCGCTGCTGGAGGGGGCGACGGCGACGACGGCGGAGCCGGTCCATCCCGACGAAACCCCGGCCAGCCATGCCCACGTGGAAGGGTTCTTCGCACAGCTCGGCGACACGCTCGATGCGATCGACTTCCACAAGGGCCGCACGCCCGATTCGGCCATGCGCAAGTTGAGGCGGCTGTTCGCCAAGGCGGACCTGACCGAGCAGGAAGTGCGGCTGTTGCGCGGCATCCTGGCCGACGCCCAGCGCATGGCGCGGCTGGCGGGCCAGGGCGGGACCGGATCACTGTCTTGAGCTCACGTTTTCCGCTAGGCTGCCGCCATCGTTCTGGCGGGCGCCTATCGTTGCGTACAACCTGGTTCCGCCTCGCGCTGGCCGCCCTCGGTGCAGCCCTGCTTCCCGCCGCCGTCGTGCCGGCCAAGGCCGCCGGCGACGAACGGGTCCTCGTCCTGGGACGCATCAGCGACGACCCCAAGGCGCACTACGAACAGCTCAAACCCCTGCTGGACTACGTGGTCCCGCGCATGCGCGATGTCGGCATCACCGAGGGCCGCATCCTGATGGCGCGCGATGCCCAGCAGATGACCAGCTACCTGCGCCGCGGCCGGGTGGACTGGGTCACCGAGACGGCGGGCACCGGTATGCGGCTGCAGGAGCGTGCCGGCGCACGACCCCTGCTGCTGACCGAGCGCGGCGGCGTGAGCCGCTACCACGGGGTGTTCTTCGTCCGCCGCGACAGCGGCCTCGAGCGCTTGGCCGATCTCAAGGGGCGGACGGTGGCCTTCCAGAACACCGCGTCGACCAGCGCGTACTTCGCGCCGTCGGTGGCGTTGCTGGATGCCGGCCAGCGGATGGAGATCCTGCTCTCGCCGATGGACCGGCCGTCCGCCGACTCGGTCGGCTACGTGTTCGCGCGTTCCGAACTCAACATCGCCGCCTGGGTGCACAAGCGCCTGGTCGATGCCGGCGTGGTCAGCAATCTGGACTGGGACGACGTGCGCCGCATGCCGCCCTCGTTCCGCCGCGACTTCCGCGTGATCCACGAAACGCAGGACTTCCCGCGCGCGCTCGAGATGGTGCGTGGCGATCTCGATCCGCGGATCGAGGCGCGCCTGCGCGAAGTGCTGCTGGAAGCCGCCAACGATCCTGCCGCGCGCGATGCGCTCAACGTCTTCTTCCGCACGACCCGCTTCCTGCCGGTCGATCCGGCCTCGCAGCAGGCATTGGACGATCTGCGCCGCGGCGTGACCCGTGTCCGGGAGCAGGTCGAATGAAGTCCGTGAAGTTCGGCCTGCAGGCGCGTTTCCTGGCGGCGATGGCGATCATGCTGTTGGTGGTGATCGCGCTGCTAGGCACGCTGCTGCACCGTCAGAAGGTGATGCAGCAGGAGGTCGCCGACCTCGGCCGCGAGGCGATGCACGGCATGGTCGAGGACAGCCTGCGCCGGCACGGCGAAGCCACCGTCGACCAGTTGGGCGACGCGCTGGCCAACCCGCTGTACTACTTCGACCTGGACACGATCGGCAGCATCGTGCGCTCGGCGCAGAAGGAGCCCGACGTCAGTTACGTGCTCGTCTACGACAACCAGGGCCGGATCATCCACGACGGTACCGCCGACATCGCGGTGTACGGGCAGACCATGACCGATCCGCTGGCGTACGAAGCGGTGAATGCGCGCAGCATGCATACGCAGTGGTCCGCGCAGATCGTCGATGTGTCCGAGCCGATCATGATCGGCAGCGAGCGCATCGGCGGCGTGCGTGTCGGCTATTCGGTCGCCTCGGTGCGCGCGTACGAAGAGAAGGCCATCACCGCCGCGCGGGCACGGCTGAACGAACTGGGCGCGCGCCACTTGGGCTGGATCGCGTTGCTGCTGGCGGCGCTGGTGGCGGCATGCGTGGCGATCATGGTGTACGCTCAGCGCACGCTGGTGCGGCCGATCCGGCAGCTGGCACGGGCGGCGCACGACATCGAGGTGGGCAACTACAACGGCGAGCGCATGGCCAGCGAGCGCCAGGACGAGGTCGGCGAACTGGTGCGTGCGTTCGGCACGATGAGCGACAGCATCGCCCGGCACGATCGTGACGTGAGGCGCATGGCCTACACCGATTCGCTGACCGGACTGACCAACCGGCTGGCGTTCCGCGAAAGCCTGGACCATCGCCTGATGATGCTGCGCGGCGCGGGCCGGCAGCTCGCGTTGCTGTTCGCCGACATCGACGACTTCAAGCGCGTCAACGACACGCTGGGCCACGAGGCCGGCGACGAAGTCCTGCAGCAGTTCGCGCACCGCATCCGCGACGCGGTGGAGCTGATGGGGGGCGACGACGCCTTGCTGGCGCGCTTCGGCGGCGACGAGTTCGTCATCCTGATCCAGGACGGGGACGTGCGTGGCGGCGCCACCCGGCTGGCCGAGAAACTGGTGGCCGAACTGGGTCGCCCGATCGTGGTGCAGGAACGCCAGGTATTCCTCGGTACATCGATCGGCATCACCCTGTTCCCGGAAGACGCCTCCGGCGCGACCGCGCTGATGAAGAACGGCGACATCGCGATGTACCAGGCGAAGGTCGCCGGCAAGAACTGCTACCGCTTCTACAGCCGTGCGATGGACCAGGCCGTCGAGCGCCGCGTGCGCATGGAGCAGGAGTTGCGCGGCGCGTGGGAGCGCGGCGAACTGAGCCTGATGTACCAGCCGGTCTTCCGCATGGCCGACAGCCGCATCGTCGGCGCCGAGGCGCTGCTGCGCTGGCAGCATCCGGAGCTGGGCATGGTGGCGCCGTCGGTGTTCATCGACGTGGCCGAGCAGAGCGGTCTGATCGAGAGCATCGGTCCCCGCGTGCTGCGCGCCGCCTGCGCCGCCGCCGCGCGCTGGGGCAGCGAACGCGACGCGATGGATCCGCTGTTCGTTTCGGTCAACGTCTCGCCGCGCCAGCTGCGCAGCGGCGACCTGCCGGACGTGGTGGCCGAATGCCTGCGCGACACCGGGCTGGCGGCATCACGCCTGCACCTGGAGCTTACCGAGACCGCCGTCATCAGCGACGAGGCGCATGCCAGCGCGCTGCTGGCCACGCTGCACCGCACCGGAGTGAAGGTGTGGCTGGACGATTTCGGCACCGGCTTCTCGGGCCTGAGCCACCTGCGCCGCGTGCCGGTCGACGGCGTGAAGATCGACCGCAGTTTCATCGCCGACATGCTGCGTGATCCCGACGACCTGGCGCTGACGTCCGCGATCATCGCGATGGCGCACTCGCTGGGCATCACGGTCGTCGCCGAAGGCGTGGAAAAGGAAGGCCAGTTCAACCTGCTGCGCGAACGTGGCTGCGACCTGGCGCAGGGCTACTGGTTGGGGTATCCGGTCACCGCGGCGGAGTTCGCGCAGCTCGTGGCGTAACGGAAAGGGTGTTGTGGGAGCGACGTAAGTCGCGATGGCCCACCGGTAAAGCCTCATCGCGACTTGCGTCGCTCCCACACCCACCTTCCTGCTTATGCCTGGTGCGAAGGCTCAGAACCACTTCGCGATCAGCGCACTCGTGGCTTCCACCAGGTTGCCGGACAGGAAACCGAACACCACCACGGCGATGCCACCGGCGATCCACGCCACCAGCAGCAGCGCGCCGTCGCGCTCGAGCAGCGCCAGCGCGAACAGCAGCAGCAGGAAACCGAACACATAGTTGGTGAACGGAATGGGCAACGCCAGCAGGATGCCCAGCAGGATCAGCAGCAACCCGGTGAAGCTGAGCGCCACACGGTTGTCGACCAGGCCTCCCATGCGGGGTCGGACGAGTTTTTCCAGGCGGCGCAGCCACGGCGCCATGCGTTGGCGGAAGCGCACCATCGCGCTGCGGTGCGGTCCGCGGCGTGCCAGGAAGGCCGGCAACCACACCTTGCGCAGGCCCAGCAGCAGTTGCACGCCGACCAGGACCACCATCGGTCCGCCGACGGCGCCGCCGACACCGGGTATCGGGATGAAGGCCGGCAGCACGCCGATGAACAGCAACAGGCCGAACGCGGCGGGGCCGAAGTCCTTCAGCAGGTCGCCCAGGCGAAGGACCTCGTCGGGATCGCCGGCGGCGAAGCCGTCGATCAGCGTGGCCGTGCTGGTGTGTCGTGGTGCGTCGTCGGCGGACATGTCAGACCGCCAGGTCTTCGCCGTCGGTCTCGGGCAGTTTCTGCAGCAGCAGCTTGTCGATGCGGGCGCCGTCGAGGTCGACCACTTCGAAGCGCCAGCCGGCCCAGTCCAGGTGCTCGCCGACGTGCGGGATGCGGCCGAAGCGTTCGATCATCAGGCCGGCGACGGTGTTGTACTCGTCGTCGTCGGGCAGCGCCAGGCCGCCCAGCAGTTCGCGCAGGTCGTCGTTGGGCAGCGAGCCGTCCACCAGCAGCGAGCCGTCGTCGCGGACCACCACCAGCGGCGCATCCTCGGTGTTTTCCGCGGCCTGCAGGCGACCGACCACGGCGCCCATCAGGTCGCTCTGGGTGACCAGGCCCTGGATCTCGCCGTACTCGTCCACGACCAGCGCCAGCGATTGCTGCTCTTCGCGGAAGATCTCCAGCAGCTTCATGGCATGGGTGGACTCGGACACGAACAGCGGCTCGCGCAGCTTGATGAAGAGGTCGGGCTGGGCGCTGCCGAAGCGGTCCAGCAGGGACTTCACTTCCAGCACGCCGACCACGTCCTGGTCGTTGCCGCGATACACCGGAAAGCGCGAGAACGCCGACTCGTGCATGGTCTGCAGGTTGTCGTCGTAGGACGCGGCGGCGTCGAGCCAGACAATCTTCTTGCGTGGCGTCATCAGGCTGTCCGCGGTGCGGTCGCCCAGGCGCAGTACGCGGTTCATCATGTTGCGCTCGTCGGCATCGATCACGCCGGCCTCGTGCCCTTCGGACACGAGCATGCGGATTTCCTCTTCCGTCACCGCTTCCTTGTTGTCGTCGGCGAGTCCGAAGATGCGCAGCACCAGGCGCGTACTGAAGGCGAGCAGGGCGACGGCCGGGGCGGTGATCCTGGCCAGCCACCCCATCGGCACGGCAACGAAGCCCGCGATGGTTTCCGGGCGCGTGATGGCGAGGCGCTTCGGCACGAGTTCGCCGAAGATCAGGGTCAGGTAGGTGATCAGCGCCACGGCGATGCCGATGCCGATCTTGGGCGCGTAAGGCGCGGACGCGGGGAGCGTGGTGGCGAGCCAGCCGCCAATGGCGCTGCCGATGGCGTCGCCACCGAACGTACCGGTCAGCACGCCGATCAGCGTGATGCCGATCTGGACGGTCGAGAGGAAATTCTCGGGCTTCTCCGACAGGTCCAGCGCGCGCTGGGCGCGATGGCTGGTCTGGGCCATCTGTTTCAGGCGGCTCTTGCGCGAGGTCATGACCGACATCTCGGACATGGCGAAGAATCCGTTCAACAGCACCAGGGCGAAAACAATGAGCAGCTCAAGCACGGGAGCCTCCGTTCAGAGCGGGGAGGGCCGGCGAGG
>NZ_PDWW01000043.1 GCF_010093445.1 Pseudoxanthomonas japonensis
GGTTCATCGGGGCGGGGAGGGGGCGGTGCACGTGCAGCGTACCCGAATCCTCCGGCGGGCCGAGGACGGGGCCAAGACAGGATCGACCGCATCACCCGGCCGGCGGCGGGCGCCCCTACAATGCCGGCATGCGCCGCCTTCTGCCCACGCTTTTCCTCGCCTGTGTGCCGTTCGCGGCCACGGCGCAGGTCACCGCCACCGGCGAGTACCTTGCGCGCATGGACACCGACGGTGACGGCCGCGTCAGCCTGGCCGAATACCAGGCCTGGATGAGCTACGCCTTCGACGGCATGGACCGCAACCGTGATGGCGTGCTGTCCGTCGACGAGTTGCCCGGCGGGCGCGGCAAGCCGATTACCCGCGAGGCGCATCTCGCCCAGCTCGCCGCGCGCTTCGCGCGCCAGGATGCCGACGGCGACGGCTTCCTCAGCGCGAAGGAACTGGCTGCGCCACCGCGCTGAGCGTCATGGCGCGTGGATCAGGCGTCCGCCCGCGAACGCCCAGTTCTCCCAGGTGGTTTCCTTGAAGCAGACCATGACGTTCTCCGGGTTCCTGCCCGCGGCGGCGAGCCGCTGCATCAGATCGGCCAGCAGCGCCTTCTTCACCTTCACGCTGCGACCGACGGACCACAGGATCTCGATCAGTGCGAAGTCGTCGTCGCGCGCGCCGGCGACGTCGGGATACGACGGGTCGTAGAGGAAATCCTCCGCCGGCAGTTCCAGCACGCGCTGGAAGCGGTCGGTCGCCGGCACGCCGGAGGCGACCAGCGCGGCATGCACCGCATCGAGGATCGACGACTTGAAGGCCTCGTCCTTCGGCGCACGGACGGTCAGGGTGATCAGCGGCATGGCGAAGGCCTCGCGCAACGGGGTGGTCAGCCTAGCGCGTCGCGCAAAAGAAAACGCCGGCCACGAAGGCCGGCGTCGGGGTTGCCGGCCCTTGAAGGGGCCGGCGGGGGAGGAACGGTTACTTCGTGATGTCGACGTCCTTCGTCTCGCGCAGGAAGAACGTGCCGATGATCAGCGTCATCACCGCGATGCCGATCGGGTACCACAGGCCGTAGTACAGGTTGCCGGTGGCCGCGACCAGCGCGAAGGAGATCGCCGGCAGGAAGCCGCCGAACCAGCCGTTGCCGATGTGGTACGGCAGCGACATCGAGGTGTAGCGGATCTGCGTGGGGAACAGCTCGACCAGGTAGGCGGCGATCGGGCCGTACACCATGGTCACGTAGATCACCAGGATCCACAGCAGCAGGATCGTCATCGGCTTGTTGATGCGATCCGTATCCGCCTTCTCCGGATAGCCGGCCGTACCCAGCGCGGCCTTCAGTTCGCCGCCGAAGGCCGCGGTCTTGGCCTTCGCATCGTCGCCGGACAGGCCGGCGGCTTCGAACGAGGCGACCGAGGTGGCGCCGACATTGACCTTCGCCACCGAACCCACGGGAGCGGCCTGGACCGAGTAGGGAACACCGGCGCGGGCCAGTGCGGCCGTGGCGACGTCGCAGGAGCTCGTGAACTTGCGCACGCCGACCGGATCGAACTGGAACGAGCAGGTGTCCGGATCCGCCACCACGATCGCCGGCGAGGTGCGGCTGGCCTCTTCCACGCCCGGATTGGCGAAGTGGGTGATGCCCTTGAAGATCGGGAAGTAGGTCACCGCGGCCAGCAGGCAGCCCGCCATGATGATCTTCTTGCGGCCGATGCGGTCCGACAGCCAGCCGAAGAACAGGAAGAACGGCGTGGCCAGCGCGAGTGCGGCGGCGATCAGCAGGTAGGCGACGGTGGAGTCGACCTTCAGGATGCTCTGCAGGTAGAACAGCGCGTAGAACTGGCCGGCGTACCACACCACGGCCTGGCCGGCGGTGGCGCCGAACAGCACCAGCAGCATCAGCTTCAGGTTGCCGCCCTTCAGCGAATCGCGGAACGGCGTCTTGGAGCCCTTGCCCTCGGCCTTCATCTGCTGGAACAGCGGGGATTCGCTCAGCTGCAGGCGGATCCACACCGAAATGCCCAGCAAAATGATCGACGCCAGGAACGGAATGCGCCAGCCCCAGGCTTCGAAGGCCTCGGTGCCCAGCGACAGGCGGCAGGCCAGGATCACCAGCAGCGACAGGAACAGGCCCAGCGTCGCGGTGGTCTGGATGAAGGCGGTGTACAGGCCGCGCTTGCCGTCCGGCGCATGCTCGGCCACGTAGGTCGCCGCGCCGCCGTACTCGCCGCCCATCGCCAGGCCCTGGGCCAGTCGCAGCACGATGAGGATGACGGGTGCGGCCATGCCGATCGATGCGTAGTTGGGCAGCACGCCGACCAGGAAGGTCGAGATGCCCATGATCAGGATGGTGACCAGGAAGGTGTACTTGCGGCCGATGCGGTCGCCCAGGCTGCCGAAGAAGGCCGCACCGAACGGACGCACGAAGAAGCCCGCCGCGAACGCCAGCAGCGCGAAGATCATGCCGGTGGTCGGATTGACGCCGCTGAAGAACTGCTTGGCGATGATGGCGGCCAGCGACCCGTAGAGATAGAAGTCGTACCACTCGAACACGGTGCCGAGGCTGGAGGCGAAGATGACCTTCTTGTGGCCCTTCGTCAGCTCGCCCTTCGACGAATGCTGCACGGACGTGGAACTCATGTGGATTCCCCTCAGAATGTGTACTTGACGGTGGTGTGCAGACGCTTCAGGTCGCCTTCGCGGTCGTCCTCGAGCGAACGCTGCCCGTAGATGAGCTCCGCGCCGATGTCCAGTTTCGGGAACGGCGAATAGATCACGTTGGCGTGCATGGACTGCGTGCGCTCGGTGACGCCGAAGCCGGTGAGCGCGGCGTCGTTGTCGAAATGCGAAGCCGCATACATCAGGTTGGTACGGACTTTCGGACTGAACACGTGCCGCCAGGCGACGAAGCCGCCGTACCCGTCCAGCGCGTTGATGTCGCCATTGGCTTCGGTCACCACGTCGCTGCCCACGCCGAAGGCGAGGTAGCGGCCGATGCCCTGACCCGCGTTCACCGCATAACGGATGTCGTCGCTCTTGCCCAGGTTGAACTTGCCCGAGACGCTGACGGAGGCGCCGGTATCGGTTTCGTCCAGCACCTTGAACTGGCGCACCATGCCCGCCACGGTGAAGTGGCCCCAGTCGCCCTTGGTCAGCCAGCGTGCGGTGACGTCCGGCGCGGCGTTGTCCCCGCTGTTGAAACGCGCACCGGTAAGGTACGGCGTGACGGTGGTCTGCGGGTTCTCGATCGAGAACGACCACGGACCCTTGGTGTAGCGCACCTGCGCCTGGCGCACGAAGACCGTGCCGTCGGTGGGGCCGACGAAGTCGACGGCGTCCGGCAGTGCCGCCACGTCCATGAAGTTGGACCACGTCTGGCCGGCCAGCCAGTTGTTCCAGCTCACGTAGGCGTGGCGCAGGCTGACGGCGTAGGTGTTGGTCGCGGTCTCGTTGCCGGCCAGCGCATTGCTGCCGCCGCCGAAGAAGTCCATCTCGACGAAACCCTTGAACTTGTCGCCGTTGTCGGTGACATGGTCCGCGCTCAGCCAGAAGCGCGAGAACTGCGCGTGGAAGTCGGTATACACATCGCCACCGTCGGCGGTCGGGCCACCGACCGGAATGGTGCTGGGCACGTAGAACAGGCGGCCGGAGTTGCCGTCGGCGATGCGACCGTCGCTGGTGTCGGTGACCATCGCGTCCATCTTGATGAAGCCGCCGTAGGAGAACGTGCTCCCCGGGTTGGACGCCGTCAGGATGGTGGTGTTCTGGATCGGCTGCTTGCCCGCGGGGACGGCGGCCGGTGCGGTGGCCTGCTTGGCCTGCACCTGCGTCACCTGTTCCTGCGTGGTGGTGATCTGGGTCTGCTGTTGCTGCTGCGCGGACAGCAGCAGTTGCACCTGCCGCTCCAGGTCGGCCACGCGGGCTTCCAGCGCCTTCTCCTTGGCGGTCTGTGCGAACGCCATCCCCGGCGCGATCAAGGCGACGAACAGCGCGGCGGCCAGTGGCCGTCGCGCGAATGCGGAACGTTGGGTCATAACCCCTCCCGAAAGGTTGATGGCCGCGTTGCGCGGCTGGAGGGAGACTTGCGCCTGCGTGCCGGCGACGCCTATTCGCCATTAGTCGTAACGGCGCTGCAGCAAAGACGAAGTGCCGGAAAAACAGGGGTGCGGCGTTCTGTCGCAGGCAGGCGGTGCGCGGACTTTAAGACCATCGTCTAAGTGGGATGCTGCAATGCCGCACGCCGGTATGCGTCAAACTCGATGCCCCGGATGCGCCTGCGTCGTCCCGCCGGACGCGCGCCTTCCGCCCCGCTTGCTTCAGAATCGACGCATCATTTGAACGTCCCGGGAGGACCTCATGACTGACCTGTATCCGGTCAAGCCGGAATTCGCCGCCAAGACCCGCATCACGCGCGAGCAGTACCTGCGCGACTACCAGGCCTCGATCGACGATCCCGACGCGTTCTGGGGCAAGGCCGCCGAGCGGCTGGACTGGTTCACCAAGCCGACCCAGGTGAAGGACGTCAACTACGCGCTGGACGACTTCCGCATCCGCTGGTTCGCCGACGGCGAGCTCAACGCCAGCGTCAACTGCCTGGACCGCCAGCTGGCCGAGCGCGGCGACAAGGTCGCCCTGCTGTTCGAAGCCGACAGTCCCGACACGCCGTCCTACGGCGTGACCTACCGCGAACTCCATGAGCGCACCTGCAAGCTGGCCAACGCGCTGCGCGCGCTGGGCGTGCAGAAGGGCGACCGCGTCACCATCTATCTGCCGATGATTCCCGATGCCGCCGTCGCCATGTTGGCCTGCGCGCGCATCGGCGCCATCCACTCGGTGGTGTTCGGTGGCTTCGCGCCCAATTCCATCGCCGACCGCGTGTCCGACTGCGCCAGCAAACTCATCATCACCGCCGACGAAGGCCTGCGCGGCGGCAAGAAGGTACCGCTGAAGGCGAACGTCGACGCCGCGCTCAAGCTGCCCGGCACCAATTCGGTGGAAACGGTCCTGGTCGTGCGCCACACCGGCGGCGCGGTGGACATGCAGATGCCGCGCGACCGCTGGTTCGACGCCGTCGTCGATGCGCAGCCGGCCGAGTGCGAGCCGGAACGCATGAACGCCGAGGACCCGCTCTTCATCCTCTACACCTCCGGTTCCACCGGCAAGCCGAAGGGCGTGCTGCACACCACCGGCGGCTACCTGCTGTACGCCGCCTACACGCACGAGGCGGTGTT
Organism: Pseudoxanthomonas japonensis; assembly: GCF_010093445.1. Lineage (GTDB taxonomy): Bacteria > Pseudomonadota > Gammaproteobacteria > Xanthomonadales > Xanthomonadaceae > Pseudoxanthomonas_A > Pseudoxanthomonas_A japonensis. Next base: position 5,220 of record NZ_PDWW01000043.1, read on the forward strand.
CGACCTGCGCGAGGACGACATCTACTGGTGCACGGCCGACGTGGGCTGGGTCACCGGGCACAGCTACATCGTCTACGGTCCGCTGGCCAACGGTGCCACGGCGGTGATGTTCGAAGGCGTGCCGAACTATCCCAGCGTGTCGCGCTTCTGGGAAGTGATCGACAAGCACAAGGTCACCATCTTCTACACCGCGCCCACCGCCATCCGCGCGCTGATGCGCGAGGGCGAAGCGCCGGTCAAGAAGACCTCGCGTGCCTCGCTGCGGCTGCTCGGCAGCGTCGGCGAGCCGATCAATCCGGAAGCCTGGCGCTGGTACTACGATGTGGTCGGCGACGGCCGTTGCCCGATCGTCGACACCTGGTGGCAGACCGAGACCGGCGGCATCCTCATCACCCCGCTGGCCGGCGCCATCGACCTCAAGCCCGGGTCGGCCACGCTGCCGTTCTTCGGCGTGAAGCCGGCGCTGGTCGACGCCAACGGCGAACAGCTCGACGGCGCCACCGAAGGCAACCTGGTGCTGCTGGATTCCTGGCCGGGCCAGATGCGCACCGTGTATGGCGACCACCAGCGGTTCATCGATACCTATTTCCGCACCTACCCTGGCACCTACTTTACTGGCGACGGCTGCCGCCGCGACGAGGACGGCTACTACTGGATCACCGGCCGCGTCGACGACGTCATCAACGTCTCCGGCCACCGTATCGGTACCGCCGAGGTGGAAAGCGCGCTGGTCGCGCATCCCAAGGTGGCTGAAGCGGCGGTGGTCGGCTTCCCGCACGACATCAAGGGCCAGGGCATCTACGCCTACGTCACCCTCAAGGCGGGCGAAGCGCAGAGCGACGAGCTGCTGAAGGAACTGGTCGCCTGGGTGCGCAAGGAGATCGGCCCGATCGCCACGCCCGACCACCTGCAGTGGGCGCCCGGCCTGCCGAAGACGCGCTCAGGCAAGATCATGCGCCGCATCCTGCGCAAGATCGCTGAGAATGCGCCCGAGCAGCTCGGCGACACCTCCACGCTGGCGGATCCGTCGGTGGTGGAATCGCTGGTCGCCGAACGCAAGGTACGGTGAGGCAGGAGTGACATAAGAGGAGTGAGAAGTGGAAAAAGGCAGAAGCACGTTTGCTCGACTATCCTGACGCCGCACCGCTCACTCCTTACTCCCCCACTCACTCCTCGCTCCTATGCCTACCCTGCTGATCGCCGACGACCACCCGCTGTTCCGCGAAGCCCTGCGCGGCGCCGTGCAACGGGTGATGCCGGGGGTGAAGCTGCACGAGGCCGACAGCGTCGACGCGCTGTACGTGCTGGTCGATGCGCATCCCGACGCCGACCTGCTGCTGATGGACCTCAACATGCCCGGCGCGCACGGCTTCAATGCGCTGGTGCACCTGCGTGCGCTGCACCCGCAGCTGCCGGTGGTGATCGTGTCGGCGCGCGAGGAGCCGGCGGTGATGCGCCGCGCGCTGGACCACGGCGCGCTCGGCTTCATTCCCAAGTCCGCCGATTCGGACACCATCGGCCAGGCCATCGGCGCCGTGCTCGACGGCGAACGCTGGGTGCCCGACGAAGCGCACAGCGCACCGGCCACCAGCCGCGACGAGCAGGAAACCGCGCAGCGCCTGCGCGACCTCACCCCGCAGCAGTTCAAGGTGTTGCAGATGCTCGGGGCCGGCCGTCTCAACAAGCAGATCGCCTACGACCTGGGCGTGTCCGAAGCCACCATCAAGGCCCACGTCACCGCCATCCTGCGCAAGCTGCACGTCACCAACCGCACGCAGGCGGTGTTGGCCGCGGGTCGTCTGGCGGTGGACCCGGACGGCATCGTGTTGCCGCCGGAAGAAGCGGAGTAGGGCGTTCCGGAGGCCCTACCTGCGCGGCGCCACCGACACGCCGAACAGGCGCATCACCGGCCCGGTCAGCAGCGCACCGACGATGGCGCAGGGCGTGCCCCACAGCAGCACCGCGACGTAGATCATCGATGCGCCGCCGCCCTGGTAGGGCCGCACGCAGTCCGTGTAGTAGGCGAACACCAGCCAAGGGGCGAACAACAGGCAGGCGCCCACGGCGCGCAGCGGGTTGGCGGTGAACAGCGAAACGAAGGCGGGCAGCAATGGCACCATCAGGAACGTGCCCATCACCGCCAGGAACGTAGACAACGTGTGGTCGTAGCAGCCGACGCTGTTGAACGTCTGCAACGCAATGACGAAGACAATGGCGGCGATGCCACCGATCAACGCGTGCTTGCGGGACATCACCATCAGCGTCAGTTCCTCACCGGAAGCACGGTAGACGGCATGGCATCGCCCGCGTTGTCCGCATGGCCATGTGCGGAATGCCTACTTGCCCCAGCGCCAGCGCGGCGGCTCGCCTTTCAGCCAGCAGACCGCAACCAGCGCCAGCAGCACAGCCCACGTGCCGATCAGAAAGGGCGCGACGTTCCGGTGGGGAGGAAAGAACAGGAAAACCGAGACCAGCAGCACCAGTGCCACGCCGTAGACGACCCAACCCTGCCACCGCAACGGCAAGCCCCACCCCCACCCGTAGCGCTTCGCCTGGAACCAGTAGTCGTCCTTCTGCATGGAAAGCTCCTGATGAGGTATCCGATGTTCGCAACGACCGCGCGCTTCGCTTGGCGCACCGGTATGCCGCTTCCCGACCTGAGACGGGAGGAGGAGCGCGAGCTGCACATTCAGGATTCTACGCTGATGGGCGGTTGCTGCTTGTGTTGTTCATCGATAGGCGACCAATCATGTGGCTAGCGCCTTATGTCTTGTCGCGGAACGGGTTCGGCTTGAATGAACTGTTGGCGCAACCATCACGGTGACACAATTCGCTTGTACCGTGCCAGCTGGCAAACACGATCCCGAAGCAGACTTAACCCACGGTCCGCAACGATGATCGGCGACAGAGTGCCTCTGTCAGAAATGCTCTCCGACCACCAAAATTTTGTCTCGGCGTCAACGAATGCCAGCCACGCACGCTGAGCCTCTCTCAACGAAGACTTCTCCTCAGCGGAGAGTAATGACATTAGCTCGCTGTACTCTCGATTCAACTCTCCATCCCAGCCCTCATGCGCCCGCCCTTGTGCGTCGCGCATTGATGCTGTAACGCCGCCACTCATATCCATGTCTCGATCGAACTGGATGTCAATGGAATGTGCTCGACCCGTATCGCAGAACGCCTCCGATCCAAATGCTGATGGAGACATCAGGATCATTGCGAAGACTAGGAAGTGCTTCATGGAGGCTCCATTGCGTCTAACGCCTGAGTCAAGCCCGCCCGATTTCGGCCTTGGCGATGACCCAATTATAGTGAGCTAGCACCGAGCCCGCGAAGCGGGCTTGGCTTGATTGATGGGATGGACTCCTCCCGCGTCACCAAACGGCTTCGAAGCGCCAGACTGATGTTTCATCAGGACGCGGGATCACTAGAGGAGTCCACGCCATGCATGCTAGTACCGTCGCCATCAATTATGGCAACCGGATGTCTACGAAAGGCTGGCCGGTCCAGATTTGTTAGGCCGCAAGCCGGCCGTGCTGGTGTAAAACAAAGCCGACGGCATCCTCTCTACATAAATCGTCCGCCTGCGGATGGGTTGAAGCCTGTTGAAGCAGGCCTATCCAGTGATTGATTCGGTCAGAGCTAGTCTCACTATTGGCGATGCGATTAATCATCCAGGCAGTGATGGGGGTTGGCTTGCGTGACCAAGAAGACTCCAGAGCTGGAAGATAGTCCATCTGCTCCTCAATAAAATGCACGAATGGGCCAGGGCTACCGAGGTCATACTGGCTATTGGCCTCAAACCAGCAGAAGAGCATTGGGATCGCAGTACGTGGCCGGTCAAGCGCACGAACTGCATCTATCACGGAATTCATCGCGATCCGATCAGCCTCATCATCCGGAAACGAAATTGAGGCAATTAGCTGTTGAATTTCATCGAGACTTTCCATGCGGCCTAACACCTGAGTTAAGCCGACCCGCGAAGCGGGTGGCAGTTCCTACGAAAAAGTGGACACCAATTCTCTAGCGGCACTGCTCGAACTCCACCGGTGATCGATAGCCCAGCGCCGAGTGCAGGCGCTGGTGGTTGTAGAACTGGATGTAGTCGTTGATCGCCGAGCGGAGCGCGCGTTCACTGTCGAAGCGGTGGCGGTGATACATGTCCGACTTCATCGACTTGTTCCACGACTCCATGTGCGCGTTGTCGTTCATGCGACGCGGCCGGTTGACAGACTGCACCAGCCCGGACCGTCTCAGTCGCTGCCTGAAGTCGTTGGCCATGAACTCGATGCCGCGGTCACTGTGGAACAGCGTATCGCAGGCCGGCGTGCGTGTGCGTAGGGCGGCAGTCAGGGCGCGACGGGTCAGCGAGGCCGTGCGTTCGGATCCCAGCGACCAGCCCAGCAGGCGGCGGGAGTAGCGATCCATCACGGTGGCCAGATAACGCCATTGGCCGGCGACCTTGAGGTAGGTGACATCGCCGACCCACACCTGATCCTGTCGTTGGCAGGGCTGCTCGTGCGCGCGGCTCGGGACGCTGTCCAGAAACCGCGCCAGGCCGGGGCGACGGCGGTACAGGCGGGCCGAACAGGCACGCACGCCTTCCTGCCGCATCAGCCTTTCGACCCGACGGCGTCCGATCGGCTCGCCCTGTCGCCGGAGGGCGGCATGCACCCGGGGACTGCCATAGGTCTGTCGGCTGGCCT
>NZ_PDWW01000044.1 GCF_010093445.1 Pseudoxanthomonas japonensis
GTCGGAAGCAGACATTCTCCGGAGCGCCAGCTAAGCGGCTGGCAGTCGTCTAACCCCATAAGCCGCTTCCGCCGCCTCGATCTGCGATGACTCCGATGTGCTCTCGCCGAAAAGCAGGTAGCTGGGCGCGATAATCTCGACCGTCCTTTCCACCTGGATCACAAAGACACTCCGGACCGGGAACCGATCTCCCACGATCGGAAGCAGAGGCGCCACCCATTTTCGATAGTCGTCCGTATGCCGCCTGACGTTTATGGCTGAGCCCATGATCTTGTGGCCCTTCTGTACGAGGATGTCCACCAGGCTCACGCATACGCGCGGATTCTCTTCGATGTTCTTCGCACTGACAGGAGACGCGATGTTCGCGATGACCACATGTCGATCATCGAAGGCTCGGAAAACCTCCTTGGGGGACACATTGGGCTGACCACTCGAGTCCGCCGTGGCCAGCCAGCAGAGCACGCTGGCTTCCATGGACGCTCGGACCCTATCGGTCAACATGGACCTCTCCCTCAGGTTCACTTGGCGTCGGTGCCGACAGTCCGATCGCCTCGCTCTTAATCCAATCCGCAACCTGTTGCACCTGCTGTCGTGGCCGAGGCTCGGCCTCTATGAGCCAGAACCCATGGCGGCTAGCAGGCGCCACCTTGGCAGACTCGATGACCACAAGCCGACCTTCTTCAATCATAGGTCGGATCAGTTCGTAGCGCCCCAGCGCGACGCCCTGTCCCGCCAATGCCGCCTGGATCACCAGGTCGTATTGGTTGAAGTGCAGAAGCGTCCGTGGCTTGCCCTTTTCGCCCACGTGGGCATCCAGCCAAGGGCGCCATTGCAGCCATGGGTAGCGCTCGTCATCGAACTCCAGAAGAGTCAACGCGGATACAGCTCCCGCCGAACGCAGGCTCGCGGCACCGAACGACGGACTGGCCACGGGCACGACGCTTTCTGCAAAAAGCAGCTTGGCACCCGATGGGGCACGATCGGCAGACGTATAGCGGATAGCCATGTCGATGCCATCGTTGCGCAGGTCGACCAGTCGATTGTGCGCCGCCACGCGGACATCGATGTCGGGATATAGGGCTTGCAGTTTTCCCAAGCGCGGAAGTAACCACAGCCCGGTGAAGCCGATCGTCGCGCTTATGGTCACAGGCTTGTTCCTGGAGCGGGCCTGCAATTCACCCAACACGTCCTGCAATTGCTGGAGCGCCCCGTCCGCGCTTCGGTACAGCCGCTCACCTTCGGGGGTGAATTCGATGGTGCGATGACCGCGGACCAGAAGCTTCACCCCCAACTGTTCCTCCAGCGCGTGGATCTGGCGACTGACGGCCGACTGGGTCAGGTGCAGATCCTTCGCCGCGAGCGTGATGCTCATGCGACGCCCTACCGCGACGAAGCCGCGAACGAGGTCCAGCGAGGGCATTCTTGCGAAATCCATTGACATGCGCCTAGGGAATGCGAACGTTCCGAAAAGTTGGTTGAAGTGGCAAAGCGCATCGCCCCTAATAGCGACACTATCCCACTGTCGCAGCGAACGCCAGTATGTCGCACCCGCAGGAAACGAATTCCAAGGACGCATGCATTCGGACGATCGACCACGGCCGGCGCCGCCTTTGGGGTGTGGTGATCGCGGCCGGTCTGGTGATGGGCCTGGCCTTGGGCGTGCGCCATGTCCAGGGCTTGTTCCTGCTTCCCGTCACGGGTGATCAGGGCTGGTCGCGCGAGCTGTTCGGTTTCGCTCTGGCGGTGCAGAACCTGACCTGGGGCATCGCACAGCCGTTCACCGGCATGTTGGCGGATCGCTATGGAGTAAGACGCGTGGTCGCCTTCGGTGTGGTGCTGTATGCATTGGGACTGGCGGGCATGACGCAAGCAAGCAGTCCGGCAATGTTCGTGGCGACCTGCGGCGTGGCGTTGGGCGTGGCGCTGTCGTGTACCGCGTTCGGCGTCATCTACGCCGCCGTCAGCCGACTCGTGGCGCCTGGCCAGCGCCCTTGGGCCATTGCGGTGACCGGGGCGATAGGTGGACTGGGCCAGTTCGTCATGGTGCCGCTCGTGCAGGAGCTCATTGCGTCCCTCGACTGGAAAGCGAGCCTGTGGATCCTGGCCATCGCCATGGCGGCGTTGGCGCCTCTAGCGCTGCCCCTGAAGGACCGGACCACCTATGCCGTCACCGAACACGAGGATGGCGACCGGGGTATTGGCCATGCGGTCCGGGAAGCGTTCTCGCACAGCGGCTTCTGGCTCCTCAACCTGGGCTTTCTGGCATGCGGGTTCCAGTTGGCCTTCATCGCCACCCACCTACCTGCCTATCTGATCGATCAGGGCCTGGGACCGATGGCCGGCGTCGGCGCTTTGGCGACGATCGCGCTGACCAACATTGTCGGCATCTACGTATGCGGCATGCTGGGCGGCAAATGGCGGCAGAAGAACCTGTTGGCCATCCTTTATCTGGCGCGCACCGTCGCCATCGGGCTATTCATCCTGCTGCCGCTGAGCCTGTGGACGGTCTATGGGTTCGCGGCGGTCATGGGATTCCTCTGGCTGGGCACCGTCCCGCTCACCAACGGCGTGCTGACGCGTGTGTTCGGCGTGCGCTATCTAGCCACCCTGTTCGGCTTCGTCTTCTTCGGCCACCAGCTGGGATCGTTCCTCGGCGTCTGGCTGGGCGGTTATGTCTTCGACGAGATGGGCTCCTATCAACCGATCTGGCTCGTCGCGATGGCTCTGGGGCTGATCGCCGCCGCGCTTCATTGGCCGATCGATGACCGACAACGGCACCGGCCACTGGTGGCGGGGGCGGCGCCATGAGCGGGCCTAGGCTGCTGTCACGGACAGCACTCGTTTTACTGGGCTTCGGCATGGCCGCGTGCGTATTTAGGGCTTGGCTTGAGCCGGCCGATCCCACTCTATGGCTCGGCGCCTGGCTGACGAGTTTGTGCACATGACAAGGATCATCAGGTCATGAAGCCACATCGGACGATCGAACTCTGGTTCGACTTCAGCAGCAACTATTGTTATCCCACCATCATGCGGGTCGAATCGCTGGCGGCCGCGCACGGCGTTGCCGTGCAATGGCGACCCTTCCTGCTCGGCCCCATCTTCAAGGCAATCGGGTGGTCGTCCTCGCCGCTTTTCCTGCATGAAGCGAAATCCCGTTATGTATGGCGGGACATGTGCCGGCGCGCAGAGCGCTTCGGCCTGCCCTTCGTGCAGCCCAGCGTCTTTCCACGGCGAACCTTGCTGCCGATGAGGATCGCCACACTGGCCAGCGAGTCATCCTGGATCGGCGAATTCTGCAGGCTGTCGATGCTGGCCCATTTCGGCGCCAATCGCGACATAGACACTTACGAGGCCATGCGAGGCATTCTTGATCACCTGGCACTCCCGAGCGCGGGACTGATGGCAGACGCCGAGTCTGAGACGAACAAGGCGCTGCTGCGACGGCGCACGGAGCAGGCCATGGTGCGAGGGGTGTTCGGAGCGCCCATGATCTTCGTCGGACAAGAAATGTTCTGGGGCGATGATCGCCTGGAAGACGCCCTTGAATGGGCAACACGCTGAGGACCGAATGACAACACCATCTCCATCAAGCTCCATCATCATCGTTACCGGCGGCACGCGCGGCATAGGCAGGTGCATCGTGGAGCGCCTCCACACGGATGGCTACGGCATCCTGTTCACGCACTCCTCCTCGGTCCAGGATGCGGCATCGCTGGAACGGGGGCTGCACTCGCCCGAAAGGCCCTGCCGTGGCGTCCGGATCGATATCGCCGAGCCGGATGCTGCCCAGCGCATCTTCGACGCCGCGGTGGCGCTCGGCCATGTTATCGGCTTGGTGAACAATGCCGGCGTCACGGGAAAGCTCGGACCCTTGGTAGACCTGAGCGACGACGACCTGGACCGCGTGATCGCCGTCAATCTGACGGCCACGATCCGGCTCTGCCGGGAGGCAGCCCGTCGCTGGTCCGCCAGGACAGAGCGCTCGTCCATCGTGAATATCTCCTCCGTGGCCGCGCGCACGGGCTCTCCGAACGAGTACGTCGGCTACGCAGCGACGAAGGCGGCGGTGGAAACACTCACGATCGGCTTGGCCAAAGAACTCGCGCCACGCAACATCCACGTCAGCGCCGTATCGCCGGGGACCATCGACACCACGATCCATGCCCGCGCCGGCCAGCCGGATCGGGCGCAGCGCGTGGCCGAGAGGATACCCATGAAGCGTCCAGGGAGGCCGGAGGAGATCGCCGGTGCTGTCGCCTGGCTCGTCTCCGCAGACGCTTCCTACGCCACGGGCTGCGTGCTCAATGTCGCAGGAGGACTATAGCTTCAGCGATTGCGCTGACTGGCGATCTCCGCCAGCAGGTTCGACCGGTCGAAGTAGACCTCGTTGCGCCGGATCTTTCCTTGCGCATCCAACTGCACGAGACAGACGCCGGTGATCGACAAGATCTTGTCTCCGACAGGAACTGTGGCGTGCCATTTGTTCAAGAACCCGTCTTCCATGGGGATGCCCTCTACCTGCGTCCAGACCCAGTGCGGGTTGTAAGCCAGCAGCCGGGAAAAGTAGGCGAGCAGCGCAGGCTTTCCGTTGATGCCATCAGGCACGCCGGGGTCCAGATAGTACGCATCGTCCGCGTAGAAGCTCGCCAGACGCTCAGGATCGTTGCCGGTCCACGCAGGGAGCCAGGACAACGCGAACTGTCGCGCTTCGTCCTTGCCGAGTGATCGCATGTTGAACCTCATGCTGTGCCAGATAACGAGGAAATTTGTATGCCCAAGAATGCCGTAACGCAAGTGGCCGCAGCGACGTCCGACGAGGCGCAGTTGCACTTCGCGCGTAAATTCCAGTTTGAAACCGATTGTTGGGACGTGCACGAGGCTATCGAACGTGGAAATCCAGGCTTCGTGCTGCTGGACGCGCGTTCGCACGAGCTCTATGGCGCAGGTCATGTTCCAGGCGCGACAAGCCTTCCCCATCGGAAGATCACCGAAGCCTCGATGCGCCACTATCCGGATGGCACGCTGTTCGTGACCTACTGCGCAGGGCCACACTGCAATGGCGCGGACAGAGCGGCCCGTCGTCTTGCCGAGTTGGGACGGCCGGTCAAAGTCATGGTCGGCGGCATTACGGGCTGGCAGGACGAGGGATTCGATTTGGCAACCACGGTTTCGGCGAGTGTGTAAGGTGCACGTTCGCCGCGCTCTTCCCGCCGATGCGGCAGCGATGGTGCCGCTGTGCGTTGCGCACGCAGCCTACGAGGGCGCCACGCTTCCGGGGCCGCCATCCCCAGATGCGCTGCAGGCGGCGCTATGGGGACCGTTCCCCCGACTTTATGCGTGGATAGCGTCCGTCAACGACGAGATGGTCGGATATGGCTCCGGATCACTGACTTATTGCACGTGGAGCGCTTCGACCTACTTCTTGATGGATGCCCTTTTCATCGAAGAAGCCTACCGCGGCATCGGGCTTGGCGCTGACTTGCTGGGCGCAATGCGTGACTTCGCTTGCTCCAAGCAGTGCACGCGAATGGAGTGGCTTACGCCCACCTGGAACACGAGCGCTCTCGGTTTCTACGAGTCCAGGGGTGCCGTCTGTCAGGAGCGCATCCGTCTCAAGCTTTCGCTCGATCGCGATCCGCTCTGAAGAGCAGCCATGGATGTGTGAAATGCAGAAAGAAGGATGGCCAACCACCCTCTATTCGGATGATGTAGCGCCGAAGTCGGGAACGAACTACCCGAAGCCCTATTCGGACCGCGTAGCAGGAAGGAGCAAGCGCAGGCTTGGCGACGCCTTCGGCCTGAGCAACTTCGGCGTGAACTTGACTCGTCTTGAACCAGGCGCGATATCGGCACTGAGACACGCCCATACCAAGCAAGATGAGTTCGTCTATGTACTGGAGGGGACACCCACGCTCGTCAACGATCGGGGGAATCACCTTCTGGAGCCCGGCATGTGTGCAGGCTTCAAGGCTGGCCATAGCGATGCACACCATCTAGTGAATCGCAGCAATCTTCCTGTCGTCTATCTTGAGATCGGGGACCGGTCTCAAACAGACCAAGTGCTTTACCCGGATGACGACCTTGAGGCGCATTTCCATGGGGGAAGCTGGCGTTTCACGTACAAAAACGGCGAGCCCTACTGAGCTGCTGCTGGCTATTGCTCGCAGCCGATGTCCGCTTCCGGT
>NZ_PDWW01000045.1 GCF_010093445.1 Pseudoxanthomonas japonensis
GGGTGGGAGGGCGTGTTGGAACGGACGGCGTCGGCGGCGAACGCAGCGGGTGCGATGGCGACGACGAACAACAGGGCGAACAGACGGCGATGGATCACGACTTCTCCTGGAGCGGCTACCGGGACGAAGCGCATGCGGAAACGGGGCGATCAGCCGGCCTGCAGCCTCAGCATCTTCGTCAGCAGGGCTTCGTGGGTCTCAGGATACGCTGGATCGGGGTCGATGCACTCGACCGGGCAGACGACGACACATTGCGGTTCGTCATGATGGCCGACGCATTCGGTGCAGCGCGCCGGATCGATCACATAGATCGTCTCGCCCATCGAGATGGCCTGGTTCGGGCAGGCCGGCTCGCAGACATCGCAGTTGACGCAGAGTTCGTTGATCTTGAGGGACATCTTCTTCCGTCATTCCCGCGAAGGCGGGAAGCGCTTCACAACGGCCGCATGGCCGATTACCCAGTGACTTTCATCGCGGCGTTCGTCGGAGATACCGAATCCCGACGTCCAGTCGGCGCAGGCTGGCTGCGATGCGCGACTGAAAGTCACTGGATCCCCGCTTTACCAGCCATTCGGCTGTTAAGAGCCGCGGGGATGACCTTCCGGCAGAGGCGTGGCCGCCGTGCGGCGGCCACGCGCGGAAAGGTCACTTGGCTTCGACGAACAGGTATTCGGCGCTGCTCGGGGCCACGGCGGCCTTCACCCGCTCGCTGTCCTCTGCCTTGCCGATGAACAGCACGCGCACGCCCTTGAACGCGTCGGTCTCGACGCCCTCGAACGCGGCCACGGCCAGGTCGGCGATCTTGGCGCTGTTCGGCGAACCGAACGCGATCAGGTTGCCGGCGCTGACGCCGCGCGCCACGGCGCCCTTGGCCTGGTCCAGCTGGCGGCCGTACTTGGCCTCGAACTCCGGATCGGTCTCGGCGGGCAGGTAGTACACGTACGGCGTGTTGGTGATCGTGCCCATGTTGGCGTCGACCACCTTGCTCAGGTACTCCTTCCACGGACCGTCTTCAGTCGTGGTCGGCGCGACCAGGGCGACTTCCGCCGGCTCGGCCGGGGCTTCTTCCTGCTTCTTGCACGCCGCGAACGGCAGCACGAGGCAGGCGGTGAGCATGATGCGGCTTGCGAACTTCTTCATGGGTATTCCCCCTCTTGGTAAAGCGGTTGTCGGAATCGTGGCGCTCAGGCGCCCTGCTTGTCTTGCTGCCACTGCGCCTTCAGCGCGGCGGTCACCGCCGGCGGCACGAAGCCGGACACGTCGCCGCCCAGCCGCGCGATCTCGCGCACCAGCGACGACGAAATGAAGCCGTACTGCTCGGCCGGGGTCAGGAACAGCGTCTCGACTTCCGGAATCAGGTGGCGGTTCATGCTGGCCAGCTGGAATTCGTATTCGAAGTCGGACACCGCACGCAGGCCGCGCAGCAGCACGCCGCCGCCGACCTCCTTCACGAAATGCGCCAGGAGACCGTCGAAGCCCCGCACTTCCACGTGGGTGTGCTTGGCCACCGCATCGCGGGCCAGCGCGACGCGCTGGGCCAGCGGCAGGGCCGGCCCCTTGCCCGGGCTCTCGGCCACGCCGATGATCACGCGCTCGAACAGCGGCGCGGCGCGGTCGATCAGGTCGATATGGCCATTGGTGATGGGGTCGAACGTGCCGGGGTACACGGCCGTCCGGGTGCGCGCCACAGTCATTCAGTCGTCGCCGGCGGATCGTCGGCCCGAAGTGTAACAGTGGCGTGATGGCCCGGGGCACGGTACAGGGCATAGCGGACCTCGCGCGTCCGGCCCTCGCGGTGCAACACCCAGTTCGGCGGCACGACCGGCTGGATGTCCCCCGGCGATTCCACGTAGACCCGGGCACCGGGCGCCAGACGTGGCGCCAGCCCGTCCAGCGCGCCTGCCCACAGGCCGTCGGCGAACGGCGGATCCAGGAACACCAGGTCGAAGGTGTCGTGGCGCCCACGCAGCCATGCCAGCGCATCCGCCGCATGGACCTCGGCGGGCGCCGACAGCTTCGCCACCGCCTCGCGCAGCGCTGAGGCCAGGCCGGGATCGCGTTCCACCAGCACCGCCTGCGCGGCACCGCGCGACAGCGCTTCCAACCCCAGCACGCCGGTGCCCGCGAACAGGTCCAGCACCCGCGCGCCCGGCAGCGCCGGCATCAGCCAGTTGAACAGCGTCTCGCGCACGCGGTCGCTGCTGGGCCGCAGGCCTGGACGGTCCGGCACGGCCAGCTTCGTGCCGCGCCAGCGCCCGCCGATGATGCGCACGTGGCCGGTTCCGCGCGGAGCGGTACCTGAGGACGGCGCGGGGCGGGAATGCGGACTTCGGGACATGCGGACAGCGGCGATGGGAGGTCCCGCATGATACGTCCCTACCCTGCAGGAGGGGCTTCAGCCCCGACCGCGGCGCCACGCGAAAACCCGGCACCTGCCGCGCTGAAGAGCGCGCCGCAGCTTGCCGGCGCGGCGAACGCCCGACGATGCCCGGTCGCGGCAGTCGGGGCTGAAGCCCCTCCTACAGGCAGCATGGTTGAGAAAGCCGTGCCTGACCCATACACCGGACCCATCGGCCGCGCCGGGCGGCCTGTACCCGATTCCATGGAGCACGACCCAATGACCGTTGAGACCCGCAAAGAAACGCTGGGCTTCCAGGCCGAAGTGAAGCAGCTGCTGCAGCTGATGATCCACTCGCTGTATTCGAACAAGGAGATCTTCCTGCGCGAGCTGGTCTCCAATGCCGCCGACGCCGCCGACAAGCTGCGCTTCGAGGCGCTGAAGGACCCGAAGCTGCTGGAGGAAGACCCCACCCTGCGCATCCGCATCGGCTTCGACGCCGCCGCGCGCACGGTAACCATCGACGACAACGGCATCGGCATGAGCCGCGACGAGGCCATCGCCCACCTGGGCACCATCGCCAAGTCCGGCACCGGTGACTTCCTGCGGGCGCTGTCTGGCGACCAGAAGAAGGATGCCAACCTGATCGGCCAGTTCGGCGTGGGCTTCTACAGTGCCTTCATCGTGGCCGACCGCGTCGACGTGTTCAGCCGTCGCGCCGGCCTGCCGGCCAGCGAGGGCGTGCACTGGTCCAGCGCCGGCGAAGGCGATTTCGAAGTCGCGACGGTCGACAAGCCCGAGCGCGGTACGCGCATCGTGCTGCACCTGAAGGACGGCGAGGAAGGCTTCGCCGATGGCTGGAAGCTGCGCGGCATCATCAAGAAGTATTCCGACCACGTCGGTCTGCCGATCGAGATGCCGAAGGAACACCACGGCGAAGACGCGCCGGCGACGGTCGAATGGGAAGCCGTCAACAAGGCCAGCGCGCTGTGGACGCGCGCCAAGTCCGAGATCAAGGACGAGGAATACACCGAGTTCTACAAGCACATCGCCCACGACTTCACCGACCCGGCCGCCTGGAGCCACAACAAGGTCGAAGGCAAGCTGGAATACACCTCGCTGCTGTACGTCCCCGGCCGCGCGCCGTTCGACCTGTACCACCGCGACGGCGCCAAGGGCCTGAAGCTGTACGTGCAGCGCGTCTTCATCATGGACCAGGCCGAACAGTTCCTGCCGCTGTACCTGCGCTTCCTGCGCGGCGTGGTGGATTCCTCCGACCTGTCGCTCAACGTCTCGCGCGAGATCCTGCAGTCCGGCCCGGTGGTCGATTCGATGCGCTCCGCGCTGACCAAGCGCGCACTCGACATGCTGGAGAAGCTGGCCAAGGACAAGCCGGAGGACTACAAGGCGTTCTGGACCAACTTCGGCCAGGTGCTGAAGGAAGGCCCGGCCGAGGACTACGCCAATCGCGAAAAGATCGCCGGCCTGCTGCGCTTCGCCTCCACGCACGATGCGACCGGCGCACCCAGCGTCTCGCTGGCCGACTACGTGAGCCGCCTGCAGGAAGGCCAGGACAAGCTGTACTACCTGACCGGCGAATCGCATGCGCAGATCAAGGACAGCCCGCACCTGGAGATCTTCCGCAAGAAGGGCATCGAGGTGCTGCTGCTCACCGACCGCATCGACGAATGGCTGATGGGTTACCTGACCGAATTCGACGGCAAATCCTTCGTCGACGTCGCCCGCGGCGACTTGGATCTGGGCGCGCTGGAGAGCGAGGACGACAAGAAGGCGCAGGAAGAAAGCGCCAAAGCCAAGGAGGCACTGACCGGCCGCATCAAGACCGTGCTCGGTCTGGACGTGGCCGACGTGCGCGTCTCGCACCGCCTGACCGATTCGCCCGCCATCCTCGCCATCGGCCAGGGCGACCTGGGCCTGCAGATGCGCCAGTTGCTGGAAGCCAGCGGCCAGCAGGTGCCGGAAAGCAAGCCGGTGTTCGAGTTCAATCCGGGCCATCCGCTGATCGCCAAGCTGGATGCCGAGACCGATGCGAACCGCTTCAACAATCTGACCCGCGTGCTGTTCGACCAGGCCGCGCTGGCGGCCGGCGAAAGCCTCAAGGACCCGGCCGGTTACGTGAAGCGGCTCAATGCGTTATTGCTGGAGCTCTCGGCCTAATCGGAAGTCCCTCGCGCTCGCGGCTACCCCCCTCTCCCCGCGTGCGGGGAGAGGGTGCCGAAGGCGGGGGAGGGGCGATCGGAGGCAAGGCGCTTCGACGCCCCTCATACGATCCGCAAGCGCAGTCCGATCACGGAAGCCCAGGTTCGCGCGAAGAGCGCCCCTCATCCGCCCTGCGGGCACCTTCTCCCCGCACACGGGGAGAAGGGATCGCATGCTCTACGCCCTGATATCCAACAAGCTGCCCAGCGTCTCGTCCGCCACCTTCAGCACGAACAGGTTGGCGCCGGCCATCACCTTGTAGGTCAGCATCGCGGCGACATCTTCGACCGGCGCGGCCGGATCGGCAGGTGTCTCGACCACCGTCGCGGACACGCCACCCGTCGCTGAGGCCGACAACGCCACCGACTGCCGCGTGGCGTCGGGCGTGGCCAGGTTGGCGAGGTTGTGCGCAGTGGCCTGCAGGCCGGTCGAGGCCGCGCGCAGGCCGGAGGTGGCGATGCCGGTGATGGCGTTCATGCGGGGATTCCCGGTTTTCAGCCCTCGATATCGGCCGCCCCCGGCCCCACTTGAGTCCTGTGCCCGGGCGTCCGACAGCCGGGTGGTAGCATGTCGCCCTCTTCGAGATACCCCCTGCAATGATCGGTTTTTTCCGTCGCAAGAAGCCCCAGGACGGCCCGGACGCCGCCCAGACCCGCCCCAGCACCGAAGAACTCGCCGCCGCCTTCCCGCGCGCGCCCAGCGAGCCGTTGCCGGTGGATGCCATCTCTCCGTCCACCGCGCCCGCAGATGTGCAGGTGCCGAAGGCGGACGAGGGGGAAAGCCTTGCGGCTGAACGGTCGGACAGTACCCCCCCCCCCCCCTCTCCTGTCTCTTCTTCACATCTCAGCATCCCACGAGACCCCTGCGACTAGCTCATGCGCTCCTCTGCTTGTCAAAAAAAAAGCTACTGCATAGTTCTGAATGGCCGCTAGTTGATGTCGATGGACG
>NZ_PDWW01000046.1 GCF_010093445.1 Pseudoxanthomonas japonensis
ACCGGACGCGCCGTCGCCTGGTACGTGCATGTGTACGGTGCGTGGATCCTGCTGGGACTGGTGTGCCTCCACCTGCTCGCGGCGATGTTCCACGAATGGACGAGAGGGGACGATTTCATCGCCCGGCACATGGGGTTCAAGCGGCTTCAGCAGGAAGAACGCGAGGCGTGAGTTCTCTGGCGAACTCCCGATGTCCAGCGGCTACGGGACGAATCTGCGCGATCCAAGATAGTTTGGCCGGTGTAGTCCGGGCAAGTTTGGCCACCGTAGGCGGGTTCATCGGCCCACCGCTGAGGGAATACCTTGCGCGCTGCTGCCGCGGCTTGTACGACGCCGGCTGACACGGCCGCTTAACGACTACTACGCTGTCGCAGTTGACGCGACCACCGCGGGAAACAATCTCCGAGACATCGATAACGGGGATCAGTCATGACCATGCCGGACGAGAGAACCAGAGCCTTGCTTTGGGCGGGAAGCTTGCTTATCGACATCGCCCAAGACCAGTCCCTTCCGCTGTCTCTTCGGCGAAGAGCCGTGACCATTGCGCGGCATTTCCCAACGATCGAGGACGTCGCTTGGATAGTTGGATCCCTGCGCGATTCGGTTCTTAGCATTGGGATGGCGTCACCGGAGAACGCCCTGCCTGAAGAGGCCGATCGGGACTTCACTCCCTTACGGCACTCCACAAGGCTCAGATGGCCCGGGGACGATTGAGCCCGCCACTTCTCTCGGGCCAGAAGCGTTCTGACTCTCCCCTTGAAGACCTCGATTGGTAGGCGTAGGCTTTACTTGTGCCGGAAAGACCGCCACAGCCACTGCCATGAGGGAGCCTCATGCGTCTTGATTGCCTAGTCCTGATAGGACAGTTTGCGCCGTTACACAACGGCCACATCGCCTTGCTGCACCGCGCGCTTGAGCGCGCTGATCGCGTCATCGTCCTGATAGGGTCCGCCGGGCGCGCCCGTAATAGCCGTCACCCATGGACCGCCGCCGAGCGCGAGCAGATGATCCGCGCAGCGCTGCCGGCCGAGTCCGCCCGGATCCTGATTCGTCCGCTGCGTGATCACCTCTACAATGAGAACGCCTGGATCGCCGCCGTCCAATCGGCCGTCCGGGATGCCTTGGGTGCCGACGGTTCGCCATCCCAGCGTATCGGCCTGATCGGCGGCCCGGAGAGCGCCGGCGTGGACTACCTACGCGCCTTCCCACAATGGTCGCGGGAGGAAGTCCCGCTGGTCGACGGCCCACGGGCCGGTGAACTACGCGACAGCTTCCTGGAAGACTCGGCTGAAGGCATGGCCATAGTCCACGCCCACGTCCCTCCGGCCGTAGCCGATCTACTGACCAGCTTCCGTGACACACCGGCTTATCGCGGCCGGGTAGAGGAGCGGCGCTTCGTAGAGCGGTATCGCCAAGGCTGGGAATCTTCTCCCTACCCCCCCACCTTCGTGACGGTCGACGGCGTCGTCATTCATTCTGGTCACGTGCTGCTGGTCGAGCGCGGAGCCCAACCGGGCAAGGGGCAGTGGGCACTTCCCGGGGGATTCGTACGAGGCGACGAGCGCCTGCTCGATGCTGTCGTGCGCGAGCTCCGTGAGGAGACGCGGCTGAAGCTGCCGGCACCGGTCCTGCGGGGATCGCTGCGTGCCCAGGAAGCCTTCGACCATCCCGAGCGATCGTTGCGCGGCCGCACGATCACCCACGCATTCCACTTCGAGTTCCCCGCCGGTGATCTCCCGCCTGTGAAGGGCGGCGATGATGCCGCCAAGGCGCGCTGGTTCCCGCTAGCGGAGCTGCGCGGCATGGAATCGCAGATCTACGAAGACCACTTCTACATCATCGAACGCTTCATCGGCACGCTTTAGCAAGACGCGTTGCGCGGACGCGACCCTCCGCGCCGGAGCCGGAAAGACCGGATCCGTCACCCCTGGAAGGAACTTCCGAGGAGAACATCATGTTTGGTATCCGCTACGCCAAGGTCAGCCCCACCACCTACCTGATCCAGTACCGCAATGGTCAGCCGGTCCGCGAGGGCACGGGCCTCGCCTTCTTCTATTTCGCGCCCAGCGCCTCGCTGGTCTCCATTCCCATGGAGAGCGTGGACGTGCCCTTCATGTTCCGCGAGGTCAGTGCGGACTTCCAGGAAGTCACGGTCCAGGGCCAGGTCACCTACCGCGTGGCCGATCCGAAGCTGCTGGCGTCCCTGATGAACTTCACGCTCAAGGCCAACGGCAGCGATTACGTGTCCGAGGATCCGGGCAAGCTGCCGCAGCGCGTGGTCAATGCCGTCCAGGTGCAGCTGCGAGCCGCCCTGCAGGGCCAGCACCTGCAGGCACTGCTGCGCGAGTCCGAGGGGCTGGTGCAGGCAGTGCGCGACGGCCTGCGCCAACCGGATGGCCTGCCGAGCCTGGGCCTGGAACTGGTCAGCCTGGCCGTGCTGGCCATCAAGCCGACACCGGACACGGCGCGAGCGCTGGAAGCCACTGTCCGTGAGCAGATCCTCAAGGACGCTGACGACGCTCTATACGTCCGCCGCAACGCTGCGATCGAGCAGGAGCGTGCGGTCAAGGAGAACGAGCTCAACACCGAGATCGCCGTGGAAGCCAAGAAGCGGCAGATCCGGGAAACACAGATGGAAGCCGAACGCGCCCTGCTGGACAAGCGCCAGCAGATCCAGGCGCAGGAGATGCAGGGCCACATCTCGCACGAGAAAGAAAACGAGACCCTTACCGAGCTGCGCGCCGCCAATGCGCGTCGTGAGGCCGATGCCAAAGCCTATGCCATGGGCGCCCTGGTCAAGACGGTCAGCGCTGTCGATCCGAAGGTATTGCAGGCCTTGGCGCTGGGAAGCGCCGAACCCGGCACGATCATCGCCGCGGCCTTCCAGGAACTGGCCCAGAACGCCGGCAAGATTGGCGAGCTAAACATCTCGCCGGACCTGTTGCAGCAGCTCACCCACCCGGCAGCCCACACCGCGAGGAAGTAAGCCATGGACGCCCTGCAGCACCGGATCATCCTGGTGACGCGGCGCACACGGCTTGAGGATCTGGTTGCTCGACTGAACACCGTCGAGCAGGCCAGGTTCTATGTCGAGCATCTGGGCGCCGACTTTTCCGACTACGAAACCGAGCATGCCGTCTACCACCGCGCGGTGGCGTCGGCAGAGTCCACGCTCCGCCTGTATGGCCGCGTCCAGCGCTTGGAGCGTGGGCTGGTACCGAACTTCCTGTTCCCGCCTGACTGCCTCGTCGTGGTGATCGGACAGGACGGCCTGGTGGCCAATACCCTGAAGTACCTCAACGGTCAGCCTGTCATCGGGGTGAATCCCGAACCCCAGCGCTGGGACGGCGTACTTCTGCCCTTCAAGATGCAGGACTTGAAGGCGCTGATCCCCGAGGCACAGTCCGGCAAGCGTCCAACGCGGTCCGTCACGATGGCACGCGTCAGACTCAGTGATGGCCAGGAGTTGCACGCGGTCAACGACCTCTTCATCGGACCGCGCTCGCACGTGTCAGCGCGTTACACGATCGAGATGGACGGCCGACGGGAAGCCCACTCATCCAGCGGCATCATCGTCTCGACCGGAATGGGTTCGACCGGGTGGTTTCGAAGCCTGCTGACCGGCGCATTGGCGATGGCCGGGCCTGCCAGTTCGGAAGAGCTCAAGCTCCTTCAGCACGCGGGATTTCCTTGGGAATCGAACCACCTTTACTTCACCGTCCGAGAGCCATTTCCCAGTCGCAGCTCGCAGGCAGAACTCGTGTTCGGGCGAATCGAAAGAGGAACTTCACTGCAATTGACATCATCAATGCCAGATTACGGCGTGATCTTCAGCGATGGCGTCGAGAGCGATTTCCTTGAGTTCAACTCTGGCATTCGGGCTGATGTAGGAATTAGCCAGAAGAGCGGGACTCTAGTTCAATGAAGTTCCCAAGAAACTGAGGGATGGATGCCCAATCTCCGGTATGGAACAACCAATCGGCTAATACGTACATCTTTCGCACTCAGATGTCCGCTTCCGGCCACAAGCGGACGCGCGCAAGCTAAGCCATCCAGACTTGCTCCAAGTCTCTGAATCCCCATTTCTTCGGCGACTCAATGCCCACGATGCTGTCCTTCGCCGAGGCAAGGTCGACATCTCGTCTA
>NZ_PDWW01000047.1 GCF_010093445.1 Pseudoxanthomonas japonensis
GACATCGGCCGGATCGCTGCAAGCTCGCTTCGACTGCGACGCCAGCCTCTAGATCACACCGGGAACCAGTGCCTTGGTGCGCCGCCTGTATGCCGCGTAGGCTGCGCCGAATTCCTCGCTGAGCCAGCGCTCCTCCACGCCGAGTTTGCGCCGGAAGGAGGCCAGCACGATCGCAACGGCAAGGAGACCTCGCCAGTCACCTACCTTCAGCGCGGTGCCCAGGAATGCGAGCAGAAGACCGGTATAGATGGGGTGGCGGATGTACCGGTAAGGGCCGGACTCGATGAGCTCGTGATCCTGCTTGAGCTGGACGACACTGCTCCAGTTGCGCCCCAGGATATGCCGCGACCAGCAGGCCAGCATTGCACCCGCGGCGGCGAGCGCGAGGCCCACCCCTTTCGTCCACAGCGCCTTGGGAATGAAGCGCTCGTTGAGGAAGCTGCCCTGGAACCAGTCGCTTGGGCCGAGCAGCAGGAAAGCCATGAGCAAGGGTGCCCAGTAGACGACAAGCTGGAGCAACAGGGATTCGGTACGACTGGAGCGCTTTACGCCGCGGGCGCTCCACAGCCAGAAGAGTCCGACCGTCGCCCAGACCATCTTGAACCCGAGGGATATGAGATCCAAAAGGGATTCTCCAGGTATCGCCATCACCATCCGGCCGACCGGTCCGGCGCCTTTCCGATGCTCGGACTCGACTACCGGAACGCGTCTTGCCAGTTCAACCACCATGCCTTGGGGGGACGTGGAATACGCTCCCACCACAGATTCATCGCGTGCATGCTGCCACGCGACCACGCGTCCCGATGCGGGGCGTCGACCGGCAGGTCGAGAAGCGTTGCCAGCTTCGGATAGACCGGGCCGCTGGCAAGTGTGGGATAGCGCGTCAGCAGGCTGAGCAACGCGAAGCTGTCTGATGCGGTCGCCTCGCGGACGACGGCCTCCTCGGCCCCGGGCGGACGCCTTCCCTCCGCCATCGCCAGGTCCAGTCGCTGGACGGCGGCACGGAAGGCGGGACTCGACATGGTGGAGAGCGGAATGCCGCTGCGCGCCGCGTCGAAGTCCAGACGCGATCCCGCAGGCACCAGCGTCTCCTGCCCGTCCACGCGATGCATGATCCAGCCACTGGTCACGTGGATCGCCCCTTCGCCCTGCGGGTTGCGGCTCATCTCGAACTCGCAGCCCAGGTCGACGGTTTCACTGGCGCCCGCTGCAATGCCGAAGTACCCGGGAGGCGCCCAGATGCGTGCACGTACGCGACCTTCCAGCAGTTCCAGACGATGATGGCCACCGCGCGTGTCTAGCAACCGGATCCGCGTTCCCGGCAGCACGTCAATGCGGCCGATGCGCGCCACCCGGACCGTGGCCGATTCTCCGGCGCTGGTCGTCAGCATGTTGCCGACGCCCAGCGTGGCCGGCAGTGATCCGGCATCCGCGTCGACCGCCCACTGCCGACGTTCGTCCCAGTGCAGGCGCCAGGGCACCCAGACGGCGACGGCTACCATGCACGCCGCAAGCGCGACGGCGCTTGCGATTACGGCGCGGCGCGTGCGCCTGCGCGGAACGATCGGCGGTCCTGCAGACCACACGCGCTCGGGTGCCGGCACATGCCTATACCGGCCCAGCAACGAGGTCAGGCGCGCCAGCGTCTCGTCGCCGGACTGCTGCGGATCCCACAGCGGATCAGGTTGTTCGGTCATCACCCCTCTCCTCGTGCTGCACGGCCATGCCCAGCGCATCGCGCAGCCGGGTCATGCCGCGATGGAGGTTCACGCGGACCGACTCCGGCGTCATCCCGGTCAGGCTCGCGATCTCCGGACCACTCAGGCCTTCGACCAGTCGCAGCACCAGCGTTTCGCGATAGGCCTCGGGCAAGCGCCGGATCGCACGCAGGGCTTCGTTCGCCTGGGCGACCGATTCGGGACCCGCACCCGGCCACGCAGGATCGTCGGTTTCCGCAAGGTCCCGTTCCTCGACCCTGGAAACCGGACGGTTCCGGCGGGCAATCTTCGCGATCCACGCACCGAAGGACGCGGGATCGCGCAGTTGCGCCAACCGGTCGAACGCGATGACGAAGGTCTCCTGCGTCAGTTCTTCCGCCCTGGCGCGCGAGGTCATGCCCAGGTGGATGGCATGCACCAGTGGCGCGAACGTGCGGTAGAGCCACGCGAACGCCGCCTGCGCGCCTCGCTGCGCGTCCTGCACCTGCCTGGCGATGTCAGCGGGATCGATCGTGGCCTTCATGGCCCATGGAGTCCGGAGTGGCGTGGAAGCAGAGGGCGGTCCGGGCGGAAGTGTTAACACGCCAGGCGCGGTTAACGGAGCGTGGCGATGCCGGCTCTTCCCTTCTGCACCCACCGGAGACCGCCCATGTCCCACTCCACCCCCTTGGCCCTGCCGCGTGTCGCACGCACATGCGTCCTGTTGCTGGTTGCCGCGTGCGCACCACCGGGCACCGCCGCGACGCCCGTCGTCGGACTGCCCTGCGAGGACTGCGACGTCCCCTTGATCGGCCTTCCCGCAGACCCGCCCGCCATCGCCCGACTGGCACCCGACGACGAACCCGGCGAGCGCCTGCGCCTGACCGGACGGGTGACCGATGCGGAAGGCAAGCCGCGGCGCAGCGTGGTGGTGTACGCGCACCAGACGGACCGGCAAGGCCTCTACCCGGGCGAAGGGGGCGACCGCGATGCAGGCATCCGCCAGCACGGGCGCCTGCGCGCATGGGCCGCCAGCGATGCGGACGGGACGTACACCTTCCTGACGATCCGTCCCGGCAGCTACCCGGGCAGCACCATGCCGCAGCACATCCACCTGTACGTCATCGAGCCCGGCTGCGCGCTGTACTACATCGACGACGTGCTCTTCCGCGACGACCCGCACCTGACGGCCTCGGCCGCACGCAAGGCGAACAAGGGACGCGGTGGTGGCGGCATCGTGGCGCCGGTGCGGACCGCGGACGGATGGCTCGCACGTCGCGACATCGTGCTGGGCCGGAACATCCCGGGGTATCCCGGATGCGCACCGTGAGAAAGCCCGTGTTGGAACGCTATCCCTTGCCGCTGCGCGTGCTGCACTGGCTGCTCGCCCTGCTGCTGGCGATGCAGTTCACGCTCGGCTTCGTGGCGGAGTACGGCGCCGTGCGGTGGTCGGAGGCGCTGCTGCGGCTGCATTTCCGGCTGGGCATGCTGATCCTGGCCCTGACGGTGCTACGACTCTGTCTGCGCCTGGTGATGTCCATGCCGGCAGTGGACACCGAGGAACCACCCGGCGTACATCGCGCGCGATCCTGGATCCATGGCCTGCTTTATCTGCTGGTGCTGGCATTGCCGCTCAGCGGGCATGTCATCTGGGTATGGATGGGCGCGGATCGCACCTTGTTCGGCGGTCTCGAGATGCCGGCGCTGTTCGTCCCGCCGGACGAGGAAACCGGACGCGCCGTCGCCTGGTACGTGCATGTGTACGGTGCGTGGATCCTGCTGGGACTGGTGTGCCTCCACCTGCTCGCGGCGATGTTCCACGAATGGACGAGAGGGGACGATTTCATCGCCCGGC
>NZ_PDWW01000048.1 GCF_010093445.1 Pseudoxanthomonas japonensis
CGGCCTCCTGCTGATCCCAGTAGGTTTTGACTTCGAGCATTCTTGGCAGGCACGTTACGAACGCATCGACTATGGTCGGGTCGAAATGCGTCCCCCGTCCTTCCTTGATCTTGGCGATCACCACGTCGACGGGCCACGCGTCTTTGTAGGGACGACGGCTGGCCAGCGCATCAAAGACGTCCGCGATGGCCACGATGCGGGCCGACTCCGGGATGCTCTCGCCGGCGAGTGCATGGGGGTAGCCGGTCCCGTCCCAGCGCTCGTGGTGGTTGAGCGCGACTTCCGCCGCCAGTTCAAACAGTGGTGCGTGGCTGCGGCTCAGGATTTCATGCCCGATCAGCGTATGGCGCTGCATCACGTCCCATTCGCGCGGGTTGAGCTTCCCGGGCTTTTTCAGGATGGCGTCCGGGATGCCGATCTTGCCGGTGTCGTGCATGGGCGCGGCCTGTTCGAGCAGTTTTGCGCGGCCCGTGTCCCAGCCCAATGCCTCGGCCAAGACGCGCGCGTAGGCCGCCATGCGCCAGATATGCGCGCCGGTGTCGGAGTCGTTGTAGTGCCCCGCCACGCTGAGCATCTGGATGGCATCCTGGTAGCTCTTGCTGAGCGCGGATGCCCTTACCAGTGAAAGGTGCGTGTTGACGCGAGCGCGCAGAATGAAGGGCGAAACGGGCTTGGTGATGTAGTCCACACCGCCGCAGGCGAACCCGGTGCGCTCGTCCACTTCGCGATCCAGCGCCGTGACGAAGATGATGGGAATGTGCTCGGTGGATGGATGCGCCTTCAGTGCCCAGGCCACTTCATAGCCATCCATCCCCGGCATCTCTACGTCCAGCAAGACCAGGCTCGGCGCATGTTTCTCGGCCGCACGCAGCGCCTGCTCGCCGTCGCGCGCGAAGACCAGGCGATGATCGTCGCCGAGGATCTGGCGGAACAGCGCCAGATTGTTGGGCTCGTCGTCGACGCAGAGGATCGGTCCGTGCGGCATGCGTTCACTCCTCGTCGACGCCCGGGGGCGGGTCCGGGACGCGGGCGTCTAGGTCGTGCAACAGGACTTTGGCTTCGGCTTCCGCGGCGCGGTAGTCGAATTCCTCGATGCGCAGCGCCAACCGATCGCGCGCGTCGCCGGGCAGGACCCCGGCGGAGATGCGGCCAAACGCCCCCTCGATCATGTCGGCATCGTCGCTGTCCAGCGCGGCGAGCAGGGCTTTGAGCGCGATGATCGGGTCATCGATCTGGCTGGCGGTCGGAGCTTCGGGGGCAGCGCCCGATCCCACGTACTGCGCCACGTCCTGCAGCGTCTCGTCCAACGTCACTCGCAGGCTCGGCAGGAGGTCGGCCACGTCTTCGCCCTGCCTGAGGTGTTCCTCGATGTCGGCGCTGATGGCCACCAGGCTGCTCATTGCGAGCGAAGCCGCGGCGCCGCGCATGCGGTGCACGTCGGCGCATGCCTGCATCGTTTCGTGCCGGCGCAGGGACAGTTCAAGCGTCTCCACGAGGTTGCCGTACCGTCGCGCGAATTGCGCCAGGTAGCGCTTGTAGGGCACCTCGTCGCGCCAATATGCCAGGCCTCGCTGCACATCGAGCAGTTGCGGGTCGATGTTCTCCGGCGCGGCGATCGTGGGAGTTGCGTCGTGAGCGTCCGCGGGGGTCGGCGGTTCGGAGGGTGGGGAAGCCGGGAGGG
Organism: Pseudoxanthomonas japonensis; assembly: GCF_010093445.1. Taxonomy (GTDB): domain Bacteria; phylum Pseudomonadota; class Gammaproteobacteria; order Xanthomonadales; family Xanthomonadaceae; genus Pseudoxanthomonas_A; species Pseudoxanthomonas_A japonensis. Next base: position 1,682 of record NZ_PDWW01000048.1, read on the forward strand.
GCGCGAGGCGCGTGATGGCGGCAACCAGGTCGGGCACCTCGAAGGGCTTGGCCACGAACGCATTCATGCCGGCCGCCAGCGCGGCATCCTGCTGGGGCTTGAAGGCGCCGGCCGTCAACGCGATTACGGGCAGGTGGGCGAGCGCGGGCAGGGCGCGGATGCGACGCGTGGCCTCGTAGCCATCCATCACCGGCATCTGCACGTCCATCAGGACCGCATCGAACCGCTGCGGCGTCGCGCCGAGCAACTCCAGGGCTTCCAGGCCGTCGCTGGCCTGCGCGACCGACGCACCCTCGCCCTCGAGGATGCGTTGTGCGACTTCCCGGTTGATCTCGCTGTCGTCCACGACCAACAGGTGGTAACCCGCGAGGCGGTGGCCTGATCGGGGCGCCGCGCGACGGCTCAACAGGCCGGGGTCGCGGCGCGCGAGCACTTCGTTGATGGCGTTGTAGAGCACCGACGCCGTCACCGGCTTGGTCAGCACCGCGTCCACCGCATGCCGATGCGGCTCATGGTCGACCAGCTTCCGTTCGAACGCGGTGACCATGATGATGATGGGTTGCTGCGAGGTACCGAGGCGCCGACGGATGTCGGCGGCCGCACTCAACCCGTCCACGCCCGGCATCTGCCAGTCCATCAGCACCACGTCGCAGGGCACGCCGTCGGCGTCGGCGACGCGTGCGATCGCCCCGGTCCCGGACGCGGCCTCTTCGGCGATCCATCCGAATCCGCGCACGACCCGGCTCAGGTGTTCGCGCGCGATGTCGTGGTCGTCCACCACCAGCACATGCCAGGGGCCACGTTGGGGCGTGGTCTCCTCGGGCGCCTCGGCGAGCGGAAACACGAGGTCGAAGCGGAACGTGCTGCCTTGGCCCGGGGTACTGTCCACCTGCAGCGTGCCGCCCATCAGCGTCACCAGCCGGTTGCAGATGCTCAGACCCAGCCCGGTGCCGCCGAAGCGGCGCGTGGTCGACGAGTCGACCTGCGAGAACGGCGAGAAGATCATCGCCTGTTTCTCCATGGGAATGCCGATGCCGGTGTCGCTCACCACGAAGCACAACCGCGCGGTGCCAGGGTCGTCCGCGGACAGGCGCTCGACCCGGAGCGAGACTTCGCCGCGCTCTGTGAACTTGATGGCATTGCTGACCAGGTTGACCAGCACCTGGCCCAAGCGCAGCGCGTCGCCGCGCAGGTGGCGCGCATCCTCCGGCGCGGGCGACACGAGCATTTCCACCGTGCGCGTCTCCACCGCCGAGCCCATCAACGTGGCCACGTTGTCGAGGACTTCGGCCAGATCGAACGGGGCCTCCTCCACCTCGATGCGGCCGGCTTCGATCTTCGAGAAATCGAGCACGTCGTTGATGATGCTCAGCAGCGACCGCGCGGCTAGGTTGATCTTCCGGACCATGTCCTGCGCCACGGCAGGCAGGTCTACGCGGTCCAGCAGGTACAGCATGCCCAGGATGGCGTTCATGGGCGTGCGGATCTCGTGGCTCATGTTGGCCAGGAAATCGCTCTTGGACCGGTTGGCGTGCTCGGCGGCGCTGATCGCCTGGTGCAGCTCCGCATCGCGCCGCTTCTGCTCGGTGAGGTCCGACGCCATCACCAGGAAGCCGGAAGCCACGCCATGTTCGTCGCGCAGAGCGCTCACGTTCAACGCCACCGGCATGGGTGT
>NZ_PDWW01000049.1 GCF_010093445.1 Pseudoxanthomonas japonensis
TTCGGGCTATGGATCGAGGTCGATGTGCGGCGGCCCTGGCTCCTACACGTGCTCGAACACAGCGGCCTGTCGGCCTGCCGCACATCGCTCTCCGCCACAACTCTAGGGGTAACCGCAGACACAAGCGACGTAAGTCGCGACCGCAGATTCTCCGGGGCAGCGAACCCTCGCCAGCGGTCGGACTCAGCTCTGTATGTCGGAAGGCCTGCGGTCGCGACTCACGTCGCTCCTACAAAGGCGTCAACGGTCGCTTACGCCACCCGCGTACGCCGCGCGCGCTCCAGGTGCACCAGCAGCAGCGAGATGGCGGCAGGCGTCATGCCGGGGATACGCTGGGCCTGGCCAATGGTTTCCGGCTGCACGCGTTCCAGCTTCTGCTGCACTTCGGCCGACAGGCCGCGCACGCCGGAAAAATCGAAACCGGCCGGGATCGGCGTGGACTCGTTGCGCTGCTGGCGTTCGATCTCGTCGCGCTGCCGGTCGAGGTAACCGGCGTACTTCACGCCGATCTCCACCTGCTCCGCCACCTGCGCATCGTCCACGGCGGGGCCGATGGACGGCACCGACATCAGCCTGGCGTAGTCCAGTTCCGGACGCTTGATCAGGTCGAGCACGTTGGTTTCGCGACTGACCTGCACGCCCAGCGTGTCGGCGACCTCGCGGCCCAGCGCGTTAGCGGGCGTGGCCCACAACGCACGCAGGCGGCCGGTCTCGCGCGCGATGGCTTCGCGCTTGGCCTCGAAGCGCTGCCAGCGTGCGTCGTCGACCAGGCCGAGCATGCGGCCGGTTTCGGTGAGACGCAGGTCGGCGTTGTCCTCGCGCAGCTGCAGCCGGTACTCGGCGCGGCTGGTGAACATGCGGTACGGCTCCCTGGTGCCGTGCGTGATCAGGTCGTCGACAAGCACGCCCAGGTAGGCCTCGTCGCGGCGCGGCGACCATGCCTCCTTCTGCTGCACGAAGCGCGCGGCGTTGAGTCCGGCGAGCAGGCCCTGCGCGGCGGCTTCCTCGTAGCCGGTGGTGCCGTTGATCTGGCCCGCGAAGAACAGGCCGGCGACCGCCTTGGTTTCCAGCGACGCCTTCAGGCCGCGTGGATCGAAGAAGTCGTACTCGATGGCATAACCCGGGCGCGTGATGTGCGCGTGCTCCATGCCGCGGATGCTGCGCACCAGCGCCAGCTGCACGTCGAACGGCAGCGAGGTGGAAATGCCGTTCGGATAGATTTCGGCGACGTCGAGGCCCTCCGGCTCGACGAAGATCTGGTGGCTGGCCTTCTCGGCAAAGCGCACCACCTTGTCCTCGATGGACGGGCAGTAGCGCGGGCCGATGCCTTCAATCTGGCCGGAGTACATCGGCGAGCGATGCAGCGCACCTCGGATGATCTCGTGCGTCTGTTCGCTGGTGTGGGTGATCCAGCACGACACTTGGCGCGGATGGTCGGCGACGTTACCCATGAACGACATCACCGGCAGCGGATCGTCGCCCGGCTGCTCCTCCATCACCGAATAGTCGAGCGAACGGCCATCGATGCGCGGCGGCGTACCGGTCTTCAGGCGATCAACGACGAAGGCGCCCTCGCGCAGCCGCTGCGCCAGCGCGGTCGCTGGCGGATCGCCGGCGCGACCGGCGGCGTACTGCGTCTCGCCGACATGGATCTTGCCGGCGAGGAAGGTGCCCGCGGTCAGCACGACGGCCGGCGCAAGGAAGGTCAGGCCGGTCTGGGTGACCGCGCCGCGGACGGTGCCGTTCTCGATGACCAGGTCATCGACGGCGGCCTGGAACAGCGTCAGGTTCGGCTGCGCTTCCACCGCCCGGCGGATGGCGCTGCGGTACAGCGCACGGTCGGCCTGGCAGCGCGTCGCACGCACGGCCGGTCCCTTCGAGGCGTTGAGCGTGCGCCACTGGATGCCCGCACGATCGGCGGCCCAGGCCATCACGCCGCCCAGTGCATCGATCTCCTTCACCAGATGACCCTTGCCGATGCCACCGATGGCCGGGTTGCAGCTCATCGCGCCCACGGTTTCCACGTTGTGCGTCAGCAGCAGCGTGCGCGCACCGGCACGCGCGGACGCCAGCGCGGCCTCGGTGCCAGCATGGCCGCCGCCGATGATGATGACGTCGTAGTGGTGGAAGCTGGCGCTCATGGCAAGGAGTCGATGACGAAGGCCGGTGGACGGGGCCGGTCCGGAAGAAGGGATCCGGCATGGCGACCGGGCAAAGTTGGCACGCTTCCTGCTGTATTCCCATGCACCCGTCGTGGCAAGCGACCAGGGGCGCCGGGTTGGTAATTGGAACAGGGGCCAGCCATGCGCACGCCGGGGATGCCGGGGGCCGGTAGTCGGGGGACTACCGGCCCCTTTTTATGCGCGCAGGATACCAGAGCAAGAAAAAAGCCCGGCAAAGCCGGGCTTTTCGTTAGGCGCCGACGCCCGATGGGGCCGGAACAGGGGGGATCCAGATTTCCCCACCGGACGTCGACATTGAACCTTTAATTGCCGCTTACGTCAGAAAGCGACGCAACCGGTCAACCGAGGTTCGAAACCGCGTCAGCGGTGGGGGACAGGCGACGGACGGCACCGCCGCGCCGCCTGGATTACCGCTCCAGTTCGCGCGTGCCGCCATTGTCGCGCGGTGTGGCACGCGGCGGCGGGGAGGAACGCTCCATGCGCTGGGGCGGCGCGGATCGCTCGGCACGCGGCGGTGGCGCCGCCCTTTCCATACGCTGCGGCCGTTCAGCGGATCGCGGCATGGACGGGGACGGCGTCACGCGTGGCGGACGGTAGCCGCCTTCACCCACGCGCGGCTGGCTCGGCGATGGCGTCACCTGCGCCGGCCGGCCCGGGACCATCGGCTGAGCGCCGCCTTCACGCCAGCGACCGGTGGGGTCGCGCCACGGCGGCGGACGATTGCCGCCCCCATTGGTCGGCGGCGGCTTGGGGGGGGGATTATTGTCGCCGACCAATG
>NZ_PDWW01000004.1 GCF_010093445.1 Pseudoxanthomonas japonensis
TTCGGGCTATGGATCGAGGTCGATGTGCGGCGGCCCTGGCTCCTACACGTGCTCGAACACAGCGGCCTGTCGGCCTGCCGCACATCGCTCTCCGCCACAACTCTAGGGGTAACCGCAGACACAAGCGGCGTCAGTCGCGACCGAGCAACTTGATCGATGTCGGCGCCGGGTCAAGCGACCTTGCCGACGAAACTCTATTCTCGCCCTTGAGGTCGTGCAGACATTAGGGCGTGCGGTCGCGACTGACGTCGCTCCTACAGAAAAGCGGCGAGCTACTCCAGTGGAATCTCCCGCCGCGCCTCGCTGCTCCGCATGCCCAGCTCGATCAGCCGCATGACATCGAGCGCCTGCTGCGGTGTCACCGGGACGGGGTGCCCGAGTTGGATCGCGTCGCGCATGCCTGCGTAGTAGCGGCGATAGTCGCCGACCTCGGCGTGCGCGACGGCGGCGACGAGCCGCCCCTCGCGTTCCTGCACGAGTTCACCGGCGCGCGTATCCACGCCCCAGCCGTCCGTGCCCGGCACCACGCCGGCCCGCAACTGGTCTTCCTGCACGTCCAGCCCGTGCTTGAGGTAGCTGCCCTGCGTGCCATGCACCGCGAAACGCAGGCCGTTGCCGGCGACGAGCGCGGATGCATGCAGGATGGCGCGATGGCCCGGGTAGCGCAGTGTGACGTCGAAGTAGTCGGGCGCTTTCGCGCCGTCACGCAGCCGCGCGATGTCGGCGTTCACCGCCTGTGGCAGCCCGAACAGCTGTACCGCCTGGTCGAGCAGGTGCGGGCCGAGGTCGTACCAGAGGCCGCCACCGGGTTCGTCGCGTTCGCGCCAGCGGTCCCGCACGACGGGACGGAACCGATCGAAGTGCGAATGGAACTCCGCCACGCGGCCCAGTTCGCCATCGGCGATCAGCCGCTGCACCGTCAGGAAATCCGCATCCCAGCGCCGGTTCTGGAAGACGCTGACCAGGCGGTTCGCCGCATCCGCCGCGGCGATGACCTCATGCGCTTCCTGCAGCGTGACGGTGAACGGCTTGTCGACGACGACATGCTTGCCCTGCGCCAGGGCCGCGATCGCGAGGGGCGCGTGCGTGCCGTTCGGCGAGGCGATCACCACCAGGTCGATCCGGGCATCGGAGAAGACGGCGTCCGCGTCAGGCGTCACTGCGACATCGGGCCAGTCGGCGTGCACCTTCTCAGCGTCCCGCGACACCACCGTATGCAATGCCAGGCCGGGGGTGGCCTGGATCAGCGGTGCGTGGAACACCTTGCCGACGAAGCCATAGCCGACCAGTGCGACCTTGAGTGGAGTATCCATGCGCAGCGTGTCCTTGGGCAGGACGCCATGGTAATGCACGCGCCGTGTTGATCCGGCGTGCACGTGCGTGAATCCCGCGCAACACGGGCATGAACGGAACGGCATTTTTCACGCGTGTTGTACGCCGTGGCGCCGACACTCGTTCCGCAACACGACCAGGAGGAAGATCATGAAGCATCTGCATAGCCGTTCGCTGCTCGCCGCCGCCCTGTCGACGGCGCTGCTGTTCTCCGCCTCGCACGTGATGGCGGCCAATCCGCCGAACGAGCCGGAGGAGAATGCCCAGAACGATTCGAGCCAGCCGGTGACCGATACCTGGATCACCACCAAGGTCAAGGCTGATCTGCTCGCCACCGAGAACGTCTCGGGCCTCGACATCAAGGTCGAAACCGTCGACGGCGTGGTGACGCTGTCCGGCGCCGTCGCCAGCAAGGCGCAGAAGGACAAGGCGATCGCCGTCGCCAAGCAGATCAAGGGCGTGAAGTCCGTCGAGGCCAGCGGCTTGACCCTCGCCTCGCGCTGAGCACCTCTAATAGCGTGTGTGGCACGAAGCGGATGCATGCCGGCACAGGGTGCATCCGCTTCTCTGTCCGGGACGTATGCCGTCCGCCGATTCAATCGCCCGGAGTGACCGATGAGCCGCCGTTGCCTGACCCGACTGTCCGCGATCGCACTGATGGCCTGCGCGACGCTGTCCGCGCAGGCGGTCGAACCGGTGACGTCCGTGCCGCAACTGGACATCTCGCGTTATGCGGGCCAGTGGCATGAGATCGCGCACCTGCCGATGTTCTTCCAGCGGCAGTGCGTGGGTGACATCACCGCGAGTTATTCGCTGGATGCGCCAGGCAAGATCGGCGTGCTCAATGCATGCAGGACGAAAGACGGCAGCATGGACGAGTCGCAGGGTGTCGCGCGGCCGGTGGAAGGTCACCCCGGCCGGTTGGAAGTACGCTTCGCGCCCGACTGGCTGTCCTGGGTACCGATGGTGTGGGCCGACTACTGGGTGATCGCGCTGGATCCGGACTACCGGTGGGCGATGGTCGGCGAGCCGGACCGCAAGTATCTGTGGATCCTGTCGCGCGAACCGACGATGGATCGCGCGCAGTTCGACCAGTTGAAAGCCAAGGCCGAGGCGATGGGCTACGACCTGAAGCCGCTGATCATGGCGGCGCCGCTGAGGTAAGCAGCATGTTCCGCTGTTGTAGGAGCGACGTAAGTCGCGACCGCACGGCACGAGTAGCAAGGTGTTGTCGGAAGCCGCGCGCGGAAGGATGCCGACGTGTTGGTAGTTTCCGGTCGCGACTTGCGTCGCTCCTACAAAGAAGCGATGCCTCGGTTACAGCCTGCGCGTGTACCGGAACTGCAGGAAGTTCTCGCCCGGATTCGGGTTCTCGATGCGCGCGTTGGAGAAGTGCTGGAAGCGCAACGACCATTCGTGTTGCCGGTCGGCGCCGAACTGCTTGCCGATGGCGATGTGGTCGCCGAAATTGAAGGTGGTGCTGAATTCCTTCGAGCGCGTGTTGTACTTCGGGAAGATCACGTTCACGCCGATACCGCCCTCGACGAACCAGCCCTCGCGCCAGCCGTTCGGGCGCCAGCGCAGCGCCGGCGTGACGCCGACCTGGGTGCTGTTCTGGCTCTCGCTGTGCCAACGGGCGACCTCGCCCTGCCACTGGCCGCTCACATGGCCATAGCGGTACTGCTTTTCCCAGCGCCAGTCGCGGCTGGCGCCAACCGTCAGCGACTGGGCATCCTCGGCCACGCCGCCTTGTACATACCAGGCGGTGCGCGGCTCGGTCGCCATCGCCTGCGTGCCGGCGACGGCCAACATCATGCCCAGCGCCAGCCGGTAGGCGACGCGGGGGAGTGGGGAAGGGCGGTGGGAAACAGCAGCGGTGGAAACAGGATCTGCAACGGGCACGGATGACACTCGATCAGTGGGTGGGCTGCGCCCGTGGTGGACGCAGCATGCAATGCGCCATCGAAAAGACGGCGTGATGGAAACGTATCAGGGCAGCGCCGCCAGCGCGGGCGCGACATCCTGTTCGCCCCAGCCGCCCAGCGACTTGTAGATCGTCACCACGCCGACATTGACGCCGGCCTCGGCCTGCGCCAGTGCATCGTCCGCCGCGAGTTGCGTGCGTTGTGCATCCAGCAGGGTGAGGAAGTCCGACGAGCCGGCACGATACCGGACTTCGGCCAGTTCTGCTGCGCGGCGGGCGGCAACGGATTGTTCCAGTCTGAGTTTCAGCTGCGCCTGCTGCTTGGCATAGGACAGCAGTGCGTTCTCCGTTTCCTCCAGCGCGCCCAGCACGGCCTGCTCGTACTGCGCGGCCACGCCGTCGGCCTGCGCCTCGCTCGCACGCAGGCGAGCGCGGACGCTGCCCATGTCGAACGCGGCCCAGCTGATCGAGGGCGTCACCTGCCAGGCGCGGTTGTCGCCGTTGACCAGGTTGCCCCAGCCACCGGAGAGGAAACCGATGAAGCCGCGCAGGCTGACCCGCGGGAACAGGTCCGCCGTCGCCACGCCGACGCGGGCCGTGGCAGCGGCCAGGCGACGCTCCGCCGCACGCACGTCCGGCCGCTGGCGCAGCAGTTCGGTGGTGTCGCCGATCGGTAGCGCCTTGGCGAAGGCCGGGGCTTCGCGCGGGACCAGCAGCGCATCCAGTTCTCCCGGGCGCTGGCCGACCAGCACGGCCAACCGGTGGCGCGACTGGCCTTCGGCCGCCTCGAGCATCGGCACCTCGGCTTCGACCGCGCGCACGCGGGCCAGGCTGCTCTGCACCTCCAACTGGCTGCCCGCGCCGAGGTCGAAGCGAGACTCCGTCAGGCGCTGGGTCTCGCCCAGCGTCTGCAGGATGCGCCGCGATACGTCCAGCCGCTTCTGCGTGCCGCGCAGCTCGAAGTAGTTGCGCGCCACTTCGGCGGCCACCGTGACCTGCACGGCCTGCAGGTCGTTGCGTTGCGCCTGCAGGTCCGCATGCGCGGCCTCGGCACTGCGGCGCACGCGGCCGAACAGGTCCAGTTCCCACGCGGCATCGAAACCGGCGGAGTAGCTGTCCGTCTCCACGCGACCCTGGCCTTCGACCGGCTGCTTGGTGCGGGTGCCTTCGACACCCATCGTGACGTGCGGCGCCAGGTCCAGGCGGCGTTCGGAGAACACCGCGCGGGCCTCGTTGACGCGCGACACCGCGATGCGCACGTCGAGGTTGGCCAGCAGGGCTTCGCGCACCAGCTGGTCGAGCACCGGGTCGTCGAACTGGCTCCACCACGCGGCGACCGGATGGTCGGTCACGTAGTCGACGGCACCGGCCTGCTGCAACGTGGCCGGCGCGGTCTGCGGGGCCGCGTAGTCCGGCCCCACGGTCACGCAGCCCGCCAGCAGCACGGCGGCGACGCCGAGGACGAGCGGGCGGATCACCATGGCAGCACCTGGTCGAAGTAGTAGTAGCCGCCGGTCGGGCCATCGTTGTCGATCAACGCCAGCTGCACGCTGGTGCGCGCGCCTTCCGGCACGGACAGCTCGCCGTTCTGCTGGTCGCCCGACTTGTTCATGTCGGTCTGCACGTAGCCCGGGTGGATGGTGTTGACCTTGATGCCGGTGTCCTTGAGCTCGTGCGCCAGGTGGATGGTCCACGCGTTCACCGCGCTCTTGGAGACGTTGTACGCCGGCACGCCCTTGAACCCGTAGATGAAGGACTCCGGATTCTGGTGCTCGGACAGCGAGCCGAGCAGGCTGGACACGTTGACGATGCGGCCGGCGTTCGACTTGCGCAGCAGCGGCAGGAAGGCCTGGGTGGTTTCGATCAGGCCGAACAGGTTGGAGTCGAACGTGGTGCGCCAGGTGTCGAGCGACTGGCCGGACACGCCCTTGGTGACATCGTCGACCATGATGCCGGCGTTGTTGACCAGGATGTCGAGCCGCCCGTGGCGCTGCTCGACCTCCTTGACGGCGGCGGCGATGCTGGCCGGGTCGGTGACGTCGAGTGAGATGGCCTCGACAGGCAGGCCCTGGGCCTGCAGGTCCAGCACCGCTTCGACGGCCTTGTCGCGGCTGCGGCCGGCCAGCAGGGTATGCACGCCGGCCTCGGCCAGCTGGCGGACGGTCTCGCGGCCGATGCCGCGGGTGGCACCGGTGACGAGGGCGATCTTGGAAGAAACGTTCATGGCATGACCTCGCTTGAGTAGATGGAGTGGATCAGTGATGTGCCGTTGCCGTGTCGGCGGCGGGGGCGTGGGAGACCAGCGGCTTGTTGGCCAGCTTGCGCAGGGCCACGTAGAACACCGGCGTCAGGAACAGGCCGAACAGGGTGACGCCCACCATGCCGGCGAAGACGGTGATGCCGGTGACCGAGCGCACCTCGGCGCCGGCACCGCTGGACAGCACCAGCGGCACGGTGCCGGCGATGAACGCCACCGACGTCATGATGATCGGACGCAGGCGCAGGCGACAGGATTCCAGTGCTGATTCGACGATGCCCTTGCCCTGCAGCTCCAGCTCGCGGGCGAACTCGACGATCAGGATGGCGTTCTTGCACGCCAAGCCCATCAGCACCACCAGGCCGACCTGCACGAACACGTTGTTGTCGCCACCCACCAGCCACACGCCTGCCAGCGCCGACAGCAGCGTCATCGGCACGATCAGGATCACCGCCAGCGGCAGCGTCCAGCTTTCGTACAGCGCAGCGAGCACCAGGAAGGCCAGCATCACCGCCAGCGGGAACACCACCAGCGCGGCCTTGCCCTGGGTGGCCTGCTGGTAGCTCAGGTCGCTCCAGTCGATGCCCATGCCCGGCGGCAGCACCTGCTGCGCCAGTTCGGTGACCTTGGCCATCGCTTCGCCGGAGGACAGCACGCGCGGGTCGGCTTCGCCCAGCAGGTCGGCGGCCGGATAGCCGTTGAAGCGGATCACCGGGTCGGGGCCGTAGGTCTGTTTGATGTTCACCATGCTGCCCACCGGCACCATCTCGCCGTTGGCGTTGCGGGTGCGCAGGTTGGCGATGTCCTCGACGTTGTCGCGGAACGGACCATCGGCTTGGGCGATCACCTGCCAGGTGCGGCCGAACATGTTGAAGTCGTTGACGTAGGCCGAGCCCAGGTAGGTCTGCAGCGTGTCGAACAGTTCGGTCAGCGGCACGCCCTGCGCCTTGGCCTTCACGCGGTCGACCTCGGCATCCAGCTGCGGCACGTTGGCCTGGTAGCTGCTGATCGGGAAGCCCAGGCCCGGCGTCTGCGACGCCGCACCCTGGAAGGCCTGCACCGCGTTCTGCAGTTCGCCGTAGCCGAGGCGCGTGCGGTCCTCGACGAACAGCGACCAGCCGGAGCCGTTGCCCAGGCCCTGGATGGGCGGCGGCATAAAGGCGAAGGTGAAGCCCTCCTGGATGCCGGCGAACTTCTGGTTCAGTTCGGCGGTGATTTCTTCGGCACTGCGCGAGCGTTCGTTGAACGGCTTCAGGGTGAAGAACACCACGCCGTTGTTGGGCGTGTTGGTGAACTGCAACGGGTTCAGGCCGGGGAACGCGACTTCGTGTTCCACGCCCTCGACCTTCATCGCGATGGCGGCCATCTTCTTCAGCGTGGCGTCGGTGCGTTCGATCGACGCGCCTTCCGGCATCTTCACGCCGGCGATCAGGTACTGCTTGTCCTGCACCGGGATGAAGCCGGCCGGCACCGCGCGGAACATCAGGCCCGCACCGACCAGCAGCACGGCATACACCACGAACACGGCGCCACGACGGCCCAGCGCACGACCCACCGCGCCTTCATAGCGCTCGGAATTGCGCTTGAAGAAGCGGTTGAACGGCCGGAACAGCCAGCCGAACAGCCGGTCGATCACGCGCGACAGGCGATCCTTCGGCGCGCCGTGCGGCTGCAGCAGCTTGGCGGCCAGCGCCGGCGACAGGGTCAGCGAGTTGATCGCCGAGATCACCGTGGAGATGGCGATGGTGACCGCGAACTGCTTGTAGAACTGGCCGGTGACGCCGGTCAGGAACGCCATCGGCACGAACACCGCACACAGCACCAGCGCGATCGCGATGATGGGGCCGGAGACTTCCTTCATGGCAAGGTGCGCGGCTTCGAGCGGCGTCGCGCCATGTTCGATATGGCGTTCGACGTTCTCCACCACCACGATGGCGTCGTCCACCACGATGCCGATGGCCAGCACCAGGCCGAACAGCGTCAGCGTATTGATCGAGTAGCCCAGCAGGTGCAGCACGGCGAACGTACCGACCACCGACACCGGCACCGCCAGCAGCGGGATGATCGAGGCGCGCCAGGTCTGCAGGAACAGGATCACCACCAGCACCACCAGCAGGGTGGCTTCCAGGAGCGTGCTGATCACCGACTTGATGGAGTCGCGCACGAACACCGTGGTGTCGTAGATCGACTGGATCTCGACGCCCGGCGGCAGGGTCGGGCGCAGCTCGTCCATCTTGGCCACGACGGCGTCGCGGATCTCCAGCGCATTCGCGCCCGGCGCCTGGAAGATGCCGATGGCGGACGCGTTTTTGCCGTCCAGTCGCGCGCGCAGCGTGTAGTCGCCGGCCGCCAGCTCGATGCGGGCCACGTCGGCCAGGCGCACGATCTCGCCATCGGCGCCGCTCTTCAGCACGATGTTGCTGAATTCCTCGACGCTTTCCAGGCGGCCCTTGGCGTTGATCGGCAGCAGGAAGTCGCTGCCGTTCGGCATCGGCTCGGCGCCGAGCTGGCCGGCCGAGACCTGCACGTTCTGCTCGCGCACGGCGCGCAGCACGTCGCCGGCGGTCATGCCGCGCGCGGCCACCTTGTCCGGGTCCAGCCACAGGCGCATGGCGTAGTCGCCGCCGCCGAACTGCTGCGCGTCGCCGACGCCGGGGATGCGCGCCAGTTCGTCCTTCACGTGCAGGCGCATGTAGTTGCGCAGGTACAGCGAGTCGTACTTGCCGTCGCTGGAGGTCAGGTGGACCACCATCAGGAAGACCGGCGACTGCTTCTGCGTGGTCACGCCCTGGCGGCGCACGTCCTCGGGCAGGCGCGCCTGCGCCTGCGCCACGCGGTTCTGCACGCGCACCGCGGCCTCGTCGGGATCGGTGCCCGGCTTGAAGGTCACGGTCAGCGAGAGCACGCCATCGGAGCCGGCGACCGACTTGATGTACATCATGTCCTCGACGCCGTTGATGGCTTCCTCGAGCGGCGTGGCGACGGTTTCGGCGATGACCTTGGGGTTGGCGCCCGGGTACACGGTACGCACGACCACCGAGGGCGGCACCACTTCGGGGTATTCGCCGATCGGCAGCAGCGGGATCGAGATCAGGCCGGCGGCGAAGATCACGATCGACAGCACTGCCGCGAAGATCGGCCGGTCGATGAAGAAACGGGAGAAGTCCATGGGTGGATTTCCTGGAGGGAAGATGCAAAGGGCTCACCACTGTCCGCATGGACCGTGGAGGGAATCGATGTCTGGCGCTGGATGGCGTGGGATGCGGTGATCGATCAGATCGCGCGGATCCCCTGCCGTCATTCCCGCGAAGGCGGGAACCCAGCGACTTTCCTCACGCTGATGCGAAAGTCGTTGGGCCCCCGCCTGCGCGGGGGCGACGCTGGTTACTTCATGGCGACCGCAGCGGCCGGCGCGTCGCTCGCACCCATCGCCACGGCCTTGGCCTGCACCGGCATGCCCGGGAAGAAGACCTTCTGCACGCCGCTGACGATGACCTTGTCGCCGGCGGCCAGGCCCTGCTCGACGATGCGCAGGCCATCGGCCATGCGGCCCACCTTCACGTCGCGGCGCTGCGCCTTGCCTTCCTTGTCGACCACATAGACGTACTTGCGGTCCTGGTCGGTCAGCACCGCCTTGTCGTCGACCAGCGCGGCCTTGAACTCGCCGCTGCCGAGCAGGCGCACGCGGGCGTACAGGCCCGGCGTGAACGTGCGGTCGGCGTTGTCGAGCACGGCACGCGCGCGGATGGTGCCGGTGCTGCGGTCGACCTGGTTGTCGAGGAAGTCGACCGTGCCCGCATGCGGGAAGTCCGACTCGTCCGCCAGCGCGACCTGCACCGGCACCTTGCCATCACGCTCGCTCGGGCGTTCGCCCTTGCGTGCCATTTCGGCGTAGCGCAGGAAGGCGCGTTCGTCGGCGTCGAAATGCACGTGCACCTTGTCCAGCGACACCACCGTGGTCAGCACGCTGGCGGCATCGCCGGCGCTGACCAGGTTGCCGGCGGTGACCAGCGCACGGCCGGCGCGGCCGTCGATGGGGGCGCGCACCTGGGTCCATTCCAGGTTGAGGCGGGCGGTCTCCACCGCGGCCTGCGCCGCGGCGACATTCGCACCCGCTTGATCCGCGTTGGCGCGACGCTGCTCGTACTCCTCGGTCGACAACGCCTGCAGGTCGGCCAGGCGCTTGGCGCGCGAAGCTTCGCTGCGGCCGAGTTCGGCCTGGGTCCGTGCGCGGGCCAGTTCGGCCTGCGCGCGCGCCAGTTCGGCGCGGTAGCTGCGGGCGTCGATGGTGAAGAGCACGTCGCCCTTCTTCACTTCCTGGCCTTCGGTGTAGACGACGCGGTCGATGTAGCCGGAGACGCGCGGACGCAGATCGACGTGCTCGATGGCTTCGACGCGGCCACTGAATTCATCCCACTGGCTGATGGACTTGACCGGCACGGCGGCGACACTGACTTCCGGCGGTGGCGGTGCGCCATTCTCGGCGGCCTGGCCGCTGCAGCCGGCCAGCACCGCGATGGCGAGTGCACTGAACGCGGCGAGCGCCAGCAGGCGCTGCGACCGCGGAGAAGAAGGGGAGTGCGTGTTCATGGGTGGTGGTCTCTTTGGGGGAGAGGAGGAAAACGGGTGGGAAGGGTGCGACCTGAAGTCAGGTTGAGGTCAAGCGGAACATCGGCATCGGGACAAGGACGAAGGGGAACGCGATGGCGTGACAGTCAGGCGGACGCGCGGCCGTTGCGTTTGGCCCCGGCCACGGCGAACAGCGCGTCCTCGAAGTCGCGGGCGAGCGTCTGCTCCGGCGGCTTGGCATCGTGCGCCGACCAGGTGACGATCGACTGCGCGGCACGACCGCTCCGCGACAGCAACGAAACCGCACTGCGGCCGACCGCCAGCGCATTCGGCCATTCCGCGCAGGCATTGACGGCGTTCTCGGGCGTGCATACCGGCTTGTCGACCGACAGCAGTTGCACGCGTACGCCCATCGTCTGCGCTTCCTCATGCAGCACCTGGGTCAGCATGCGCATCGCAGCGCCGGTCACCGACGCATGGCCGTAGCCCGACCAGCCGCGTTCCGCATACGGGCCACCGATCAGCACGTAGTTGGCGGCGGTCTGGCTTTCCGACAGCAGCGGCAACAGATGGCGTGCGGCGGCGAGATGCGGGATCAGGTCCGCTTCCAGCTTCTCGAGCAGGAACGACGCCGGGCGATCCAGCAGGCGTCCCGCCTGCAGCGGCGTACCGATGCTGGCGAACACCGCGCGCAGCGGACGGCCGCGTTCGCGCACTTCATCGGCCAGGCGCGCGGCGCCGCGGTCGTCGTGGATGCACGGCGAGTGCAGCAGCTGCAGGCCGGGCTCGTCCTCGAAATGCTCGGCCAGCGCGCTCATGCGCGGACCTTCGCGACCGACGGCGAGTACCGGGCAGCCGGCTTCCAGCAGCGCGCCGACCACGCCGAAACCGACGTTGCCGCTCGCCCCCAGCACCAGCGCGCCGGGCGTCAGGGCGTCCTTCATCGTGGTCACGGCAGCCTCCGCCCGGCGACGGGCAAGATGCGCGTGCTTACGCCGGCCGACTTCACGCGCAGGCGCAGCGCACCGCCGTCGGCCAGGTGGCGCGGCAGGGTGAACTCGCGGAAGCCGGTGGTCTTGCGCACGAACGGCAGGCGCATGGCGGACCGACCCGTCGCGGGGGAGGATGACGACGGGTCGGTCGGCCTGCGGAAGCGTTCGGCCAGCGTGCGCGAAACGGCGCGCAGCCAGCGCAAGGCGGCAGTCGGAAGGGAAGCGGGCATGGCGGCCAGTCTGGCGACCGGCGCCGCGATGGCGATATCCGGATCCTGTTGTGCGATTGCACGATCCTGCGTGCTGTCGATCGCCGGGGCGACGAACGCCCGGCAGTGTGCGAGGCGCAGTTGCGAGGCGTGCGCGCAGCCTGGGTCGGATGTGCTGCCGTTCGTCGGAACACGGCGGGCGAGTGTCCCGCTCATGGGATGAATCCTCCCGTGACCGGGATAATCCCGGAAACAGACATCAGGCTGCCCAACCGCCGGCCGCCACCGACCACCCCGCCACGCTGCGAACGCGGCGCAGCCACATGACCGGAGACATCACGCAGCAGCAGGCTCTTGCTGCGTCGGAAAGCCCGCTCGGACGTGACTTCACGGGAGTCTTCGGGGTGTTCCAGCGACTGGAAGAGACGGGCGAGCAGCATGGGGGCGGTACCCGGTGGAGGACGATGGGTGCCAAGGTACGCCCACAATGAGGACTTGATTAGTCCTGATTTAGGGGAATAATCATCCCGTCAGCGGGCCAATGTGCCCTTCGCCTACCGGAGTCCCCACGATGAGCCACGATCTCAACGACACCCTGATCTTCGTCAAGGTGGTGGAGCAGGGCAGCTTCATCGCTGCCGCCAACGTGCTGCGCCTGCCCAAGACCACCGTCAGCCGCAAGGTGCAGGAACTGGAGACACGCCTCGGCGCGCAGCTGCTCCATCGCACCACGCGCAAGCTCGGCCTCACCGAGGCGGGCAACGTCTACTACGAGCATTGCCAGCGCATCGCGCGCGAGTTGAACGAAGCGGCGAGCGCGGTCAGCCAGCTGCACGCCGGCCCGCGCGGCTGGCTGCGCTTCACCGCGCCGTATTCGATCGGCATCGACAAGATCGCGCCGCTGCTGGGCGAGTTCCATGCGCAGTACCCCGAAATCCGCGTGGAGATGCTGCTCGCCAACGACACGCTCGACCTGATCTCCGGCGAGATCGACGTCGCGCTGCGTGTCGGCAGCCTGCCGGATTCCAACCTGGTCGCGCGCCGCCTCAGTACCCTGCGCACACAGGTGTATGCCAGCCCGAAATACCTGGCGCGGTACGGCGAGCCGCTGCACCCGGACGACCTGCAGCACCACCGCGTACTGGCGATGCAGAAGCACCGCAGCGGCAACGGCTGGGCGATGACGCTGCATGGCACCGAGGGCGAGCGCGATTACCCGATCAATCCCATCCTGGTGGCCAACGATCCGGCCGCGCTGAAGGGCGCGCTGCTGTGCGGCGAAGGCCTGATGCTGGGCGCCGACGTGATGGTGAAGCCCTACCTGGAGCAGGGCCACCTGCAGCGCGTGCTGGCCGGCTGGACCGGGCCCGAGTACGAATTCAATGCCGTCTTCCCGCGCGGCCACGTGCAGTCGCCGAAGGTACGCGCGTTCGTCGACTTCCTGGTCGAGCGGATGAAGTTCGATGTCGATTACATGATGCAGCACTGCCCGGTGTACTTGCAGCAACAGGCCGAAGCGCGTGCGGCAGCCGAAGCGACGCCGGAAGTCGAGGCGGCCGCTGCGGTCGGGCGGAAGGTGTTGGCCGATGTGCTGAGCTGACGGAAGTGCACATTGCCGTCATCCCAGCGAACGCTGGGATCCATGGGCTTTTCGTCGTTCGGCCACAGCGGAGCAAGATGGTCCCGGCGTTCGCCGGGACGACGGTGCTGCGATCGGAATGGGGCGCGTCGGGCGTCGATGAGTGTTTGGAAATCTGGATAGACAGCGGCCTCCGGGATGTCATTCCGGCGCAAGCTGAGCTTCAGGGTCGCTTGCCTGTGCTGTGGCTGCTCACGAGCCCGGGCAAAGGCAACATGGGTCCCAGCGTTCGCTGGGACGACGGCGCTGATGCTGCGTAACGCAAGCCGCGCGGCGCGCGAAGTCCGGACGCCCCGCCCTAACGATTCCCGAACGCAATCGCGCGCGGGGCTGGCTAGGATGGGGTCGCATCGCCGGAGTTGGGTTGTCGCCATGGATGGTCTGTCGCACCGCGTCTCCACCTGACCAGGAATCCGCACGATGAAGACTCCGATCGCCGTGTTCGCGGCGCTGTGGCTGGCGGGCTGCACACCCGCCGCGCCCGATGCCGCACCACCGGCCGCCGATGCCGCACCGCCCGCGGCGGCGTCCGCCGATGCGACGTCCGCATCGCCTGCAACCACGCTTCCCGTCGCCGAGGTCGTCGACGACCCGCTCGCGGTCAACCAGGCCATCGACGAGGTGCTGGGCGACCACGTCCGCTACGAGGCCGTGATCCGGCAGCTCCAGCAGGCGGTGACGGCGAACGACGAAGCCGCTGTGGCCGCGCTGGTCGACTACCCGTTCTCCACCGTGCGCGACGGCCAGCCGCTGAAGGTGGCCGATGCCGACGCCTTCGTGCGCGAGTACGACCGCATCATGACGCCGGCCATCGCCGAAGCGATCAAGCGGCAGAAGTACTCGCAGCTGATGGTCAACTACAAGGGCGTGATGTTCGGCAACGGCGAGGCCTGGGTGAATGGCATCTGCAAGGACGACGCGTGCAAGGACGTCGATGTGCGTGTGGTGGCGCTGCAGCCGACGTCGTGATCGGGGGAGTGCACTGTAGGAGCGACGTGAGTCGCGACCGCACGGCCTCACATGGCATGAGTCCTCGGACAGGCAGGTAGGCTGGAAGCCAGGCGCTTCCCCATTCATCTCCGGATGTCGCTTCCGTGTACGGACAGCGCGCGGTCGCGACTCACGTCGCTCCTACAGAACTGCAAAAAAAGGCGGCCAATGGCCGCCCTTTCTTGTACGTCATGCCGCCGCTGGTTATTCCACCAGCACGTCCACACGCCTGGCTTCATCGGCATCGCCGCTGCCGGTGGTCTGCGCCGGCTTGTCCAGGGTGATGCGTTCGGCGGCCACGCCGTTCACCACCAGCCATTGCTGGATGGCTTCCGCGCGCTGCTTCGCCAAGGCTTCGTTCGCAGCCGCATCGCCACTGGCGTCGTGGAAGCCGGAGACGCGCACGTGGGCGGCGGGATAGGCACCCAGCGTGCCCAGCACGCCGGACAGGCGCGCGCTGGTGTCCGCGGGCACCACCGCCGAGCCGCTGTCGAACAGGATGCGCGCGCTGCGACCGTCCACCACCTCGCTGCCCGTCATCGGCGCCGCGTGCGCGGCCACCTCCGACGACGTGGGACTGCCCAGCCAGCCGTTGACCGGCAACACCGGCACCAGCAGCAGCGCGACGATGTTGATGATCTTGATCAGCGGATTGATCGCGGGGCCGGCCGTGTCCTTGTAGGGATCGCCGACGGTGTCGCCGGTGACCGCGGCCTTGTGCGCCTCGCTGCCCTTGCCGCCGTGGTGGCCGTCCTCGATGTACTTCTTGGCGTTGTCCCACGCGCCGCCGCCGGTCGTCATCGAGATGGCGACGAACAGGCCGGTGACGATGGTGCCGATCAGCAGGCCGCCCAGCGCCTGCGGACCGAGCAGCAGGCCGACGATGATCGGCACGATCACGGGCAGCAGCGACGGCACGATCATTTCCTTGATCGCCGACTTGGTCAGCATGTCGACGGCCTTGCTGTAGTCCGGCTTGGCCGTGCCCGCCATGATCCCGGGAATCTCGCGGAACTGCCGGCGCACTTCCTCCACCACGCTGCCCGCGGCGCGGCCGACGGCTTCCATCGCCATTGCGCCGAACAGGTAGGGAATCAGGCCGCCGATCAGCAGGCCGACGATCACCAGGTGGTTGGACAGGTCGAAGGTGAAGATCGTGCCGGGGTGCGCGGTCTGCAGGTTGTGCGTGTAGTCGGCGAAGAGGACCAGCGCGGCGAGTGCGGCCGAGCCGATCGCGTAACCCTTGGTCACCGCCTTGGTGGTATTGCCGACGGCATCCAGCGGATCGGTGATGTTGCGGATCTCCGGCGGCAGTTCCGCCATTTCCGCGATGCCGCCTGCGTTGTCGGTGATCGGGCCGTACGCATCCAGCGCGACGATCATGCCGGCCATCGACAGCATCGCCGTCGCGGCGATGGCGATGCCATACAGGCCGCCGAGCGCGTAGGCGCCGAGGATCGCGATGCACACCGCCACCACCGGCCACGCGGTCGAACGCATCGACACGCCCAGGCCGGCGATGATGTTGGTGCCGTGACCGGTGGTCGATGCCGCGGCCACATGCTTGACCGGTGCGTACTGGGTGCCGGTGTAGTACTCGGTGATCCAGACGATCACGCCCGTCAGCACCAGGCCGACCAGGGCGCAGAAGTACAGGTTCATCGCGCCGTAGGCCGAATCCGCCATCAGCTGCGTGGTGATCGGATAGAACGCGATGGCGGCCAGCACGCCCGACACGATCACGCCCTTGTACAGCGCGCCCATGATCGAACCACCGGCTTTTACTTTCACGAACATCGCGCCGATGATCGAGGCGATGATCGACACGCCGCCGAGCACCAGCGGATAGAGCACGGCGTGTTCGCCTGCCTGCGCCATCATCAGGCTGCCCAGCAGCATGGTCGCGATGATGGTGACCGCGTAGGTTTCGAACAGGTCGGCCGCCATGCCGGCGCAGTCGCCGACGTTGTCGCCCACGTTGTCGGCGATCACCGCCGGGTTGCGCGGATCGTCCTCGGGGATGCCGGCTTCCACCTTGCCCACCAGGTCCGCGCCGACGTCGGCGCCCTTGGTGAAGATGCCGCCGCCAAGGCGCGCGAAGATCGAGATCAGCGAGGAGCCGAACGCCAGGCCGACCAGCGCATGCAGCGCGTCGGCGGTGCCGTAGCCAAGATGCAGGTGGAGCACGGCGTAGTAGCCGGCCACCCCCAGCAGGCCCAGGCCGACGACCAGCATGCCGGTGATGGCGCCGCCCTTGAAGGCCACGTCCATCGCGGCGCTCATGCCCTTGTTCGCCGCTTCGGCGGTGCGCACGTTGGCGCGGACCGACACGTTCATGCCGATGTAGCCGGCGGCGCCGGACAGCACCGCGCCGATCAGGAAGCCGATGGCGCTGGGCCACGAAACGAAGAAGCCGATCAGCACGAGCAGGACGGCGCCGGCGATGCCGATGGTGGTGTACTGGCGGTTGAGGTAGGCGCTGGCGCCTTCCTGCACGGCCGCCGCGATTTCCTGCATGCGGGCGTTGCCCGCGGGCTGTTTCAGGATCCAGCGCGCCGCCACCACGCCGTAGATGATCGCCACGCCGGCGCAGATCAGCGCCAGCGTCAAACCGTGTTGTTCCAGCATGACCCCTCCCAAGGTTGATGGATGTCGTCCAGCAGAAAGCATGAACACGCAACCCAATCCCGGTGGAGCCTGTTGAACGATTGAGCGCACTCGACCGCTGCGATGGACTGCAGCACGAAACCCTTGTTCAGACATCCCTGGAGCTGGCCCGAGTATGACCGGATGCGCTGCGGGCCGCCAGCGGTGACGGACCGGTTCAGGCATTCCGTGCCAGCCTTGCGACCCTGATCGTGTTTTCGTATCCGTTTCAAGGAGTTGCCATGCGTCAGACCGTCGCACTTCCCCTGCTCGTCGCGTGCCTGCTGGTGGCATCGCCGCTGCGTGCGGCCGATCCCGTGCCGGAGATCCAGCGTCCCGCGGGCGCGCCGCAGGCCGTCGGCGCCGTGCACACGCTGCGGCAGATTCCCGAGGCCTGCGCCCGACTGGAAGGCGCCTTCACCGGCGACGCCGCGCAGCCCTACCGCTACGCGCCGGTGCGCACCAGCACGCATTGCCAGCCGCGCGCGCGCTTCGTCGACTTCGACAAGGCAAAGCCATCGGTCGCCGCGGGCTGGAAACTCAACGACGTGATCCGCGTACCGGACGCGGCCTGTCCTTCGCGGCAGGCCGTTCTGCGCGTGTGGCGCAAGCCGGGCAGTGCCACGCCGCCGCCGCTCGATGGGCAGGGCCAGTCGCGCATCTACCTGCAGGATGCGAAGCAGCAGGCCGGCACCGCCGCACAGGCGCCGTCGCTGACGTTGTTCGCGGCGAAACTGGATATCGAGGGCAACGCCTGCCGCTGAGGCTTACGGCGCGGTGGGTGTTCCCTGGTGGTAGTGCAGTTGCCATCCGGCCGACGTTCGCCGCCATACCGACATGCGCAACGCGGCATGGCGATGCGTTCCGTCAGCGGCGACTTCATGCGAGCCGAAGTGCAGCAGTGCCATGTCGGCCGCGAGTTGCTCGATGCGGTGATCGTAGGCGATCACCTGCGGCGGAGCGCCGCGATCGGCAAGGAAGTCGATGACGGCCTGCCGCGTGTAGCGCGCGCCCGACCGGCCGACTTCGTGGAAGTCCGGATGCAGCAGGCGTTCCAGCCGCTCGCGCGTGCAGGTCGTACCGGGATGGTGGAGCTCGGTTTCGAGCGTCGTCAGTTCGGCGAGCAGGTCGTTCATCGCGCCATGCTAGCGCGATGGACATTGGCGAGCTTCAAGACGTCGTGTGCGCGGGCGGTGCCGCATCGTCCTTCTGTGCGAGGTATTGGCCGAAGCGATAGCCGGCACCGGCGATGGCGAGGCCGATGGCGACGGCAAGCAATCCGACGAGCACTTTGCGGAACATGGCGGACTCCCGGTAGCGTGGCGACGATCCCACGCTAGCACCGCCGCAGGCACCGGGCCGGTGCCTGAAGTCATCCTGCCTTGAGGCGGGCGCCGCGTTCGTCCAGCAACGCGCGCAGCACCGAACGGTGGCAATGCGCTTCGTCCTGGCAGTTGCAGCCGACCGAGAAGGCGCTGTGGTGCGACAACGCCGCCAGCAGGGCCAGCGTGCGGGCGTTGTCGGGCGTGGCCATCTCGGCCCGATACTGCTTCACGAAAACGGCCCAGGCGTTGGGCGTGTCCGCGTCCTGTGCCTGCTTCACCAGCTCAGCGCTGGGTGCGAGGTTCGGATACCAGACGTCGTACCAGTCCTGCGAGGCGAACTCCGATTTCGGCACGCCGCGCGGCGGCCTGCGCGCCGTGCCGATGCGCAGGCCTTCGTCCTTCGTACGCGGACTGCCTAGGCGGGCGATGCGGACGGACATCCGTCCGTCAGCCTTCCCACGCCGGCAGCTTCTTCTTCACCGCCACGTTCTTCAGCGCCACGTACTTCGGCAGGCCGTCGGCGCCGTAGGGTGGGTAGGCCTCGCCGCGAATCAGCGGCTGCAGGTAGGTGCGCGCCTTGTCGGTGATGCCGTAGCCGTCCTTGCGGATGAAGGCGGGCGGGAATTTCTTTTCGTGGTTGGCGACCTTCGACAGCGGCGCGGCCTCGATCTTCCAGCGGAACGGCGCATCGGAGGTGCGCACGATCACCGGCATCACCGCGTTCTGGCCCTTCAGTGCGTACTGCACCGCCGCCTTGCCGACGGCCTGCGCCTGCTCCCAGTCGGTCTTCGAGGCGATGTGGCGCGCCGAACGCTGCAGGTAGTCGGGCAGGGTCCAGTGCACCTTCATGCCCAGCTGGTCCTTTACGCGACCGGCCAGGTACGACGCCACGCCGCCGAGCTGCGTATGGCCGAAGGAGTCCTTGCCACCGCCGGCATCGGCGACGAAGCGGCCGTCGGCGTACTGGATGCCTTCACTGGCGACCACCACGCACCAGCCCACGCGCTCCACCGTTTTCTTCACCTGGGCGAGGAAGTCGGCCTCGTCGTACGGACGCTCGGGGAACAGGATCAGGTGCGGCGCCTCGTCGCGGGTCTGCCCGGCCAGGCCGGCGGCCGCGGCCAGCCAGCCGGCGTGGCGGCCCATGGCTTCGTAGACGAACACCTTGGTGGAGGTCTCCGCCATCGCGGCCACGTCCAGCGCGGCCTCGCGCACGGAGACGGCGGTGTACTTCGCGGCCGAACCGAAGCCGGGGCAGGTATCGGTGACGGCGAGGTCGTTGTCGACCGTCTTCGGCACGCCGATGCAGGTCAGCGGGTAGTCAAAGGCCTGCGCCAGCTGCGACACCTTCCACGCCGTGTCGGCTGAATCGTTGCCGCCGTTGTAGAGGAAGTAGCGCACGTCGTGCGCCTTCAACACGGCCAGCAGGCGCTCGTATTTCGCGCGGTCGGCCTCCAGCGATTTCAGTTTGACCCGGCAGCTGCCGAAGGCGCCGCCCGGGGTGTGGGCGAGGGCGCGGATGGCGGCGGCCGATTCCTTGCTGGTGTCGATCAGCTCCTCGCGCAGGGCGCCGAGGATGCCGTTGCGCGCGGCCAAGACCTTGATTTTGCGGGCCCGCGCTTCGGTGATGACCGCCGATGCAGAGGCGTTGATGACGGCGGTGACGCCGCCGGACTGCGCATAAAGTAGGGTGCCAGACGCCATGTGGAGTTCGTTCCGGGGTGCGGGGATGCGGTAAGCTTCACACAGATGACGCGGTGCAGCGCGGCGCCCGGCGCCCGGCGCGATCCACCGCCCGCAGGATTCCAGTTCGGGAGAGTGACAGCATGCGATTGGTTCTACTGGGCCCCCCCGGGTCGGGCAAGGGCACTCAGGCAGCGCGCCTGAAGGACTACCTGCAGGTACCGCATATTTCCACCGGCGACCTGCTGCGCGCCGAAGTCGCCGCCGGCAGCCCGCTGGGTCTGCAGGCAAAGGAAGTGATGGCGCGCGGCGAGCTGGTCAGCGACGACATCCTGCTCGGCATGCTGGAAGACCGCTTCTCCCGCGACGACACCCGGGCCGGCTTCATCCTCGACGGCTATCCGCGCAATCTGGTGCAGGCCGCGGCGCTGGGCCAGCTGCTGGCCAAGCTGGGGCAGAAGTTCGACTTCGCGGTGCAGCTGGACGTGCCGACCGACCTGCTGGTCGAGCGCATTGCCGGCCGCGCCAAGGCCGAGGGCCGCGCCGACGACAATCCGGAATCCGTGCGCAAGCGCCTGCAGGTCTACACCGACCAGACCGCACCGGTCATCGACTTCTACCGCCAGCAGGGCGAACTGACCGTCGTCGACGGCGTCGGCTCGCTGGACGAGGTGTTCACCCGCATCACCGAGGCGCTGGCGCCGGCGAAGGAAGTGGGCTGACGCCCGTTCCCCACCTCGCAGTTCCTTCAGAAGCCCCGCCCATGCGGGGCTTCTGCTTTCCGGGGCTGTGATGGTGCACAGCGCTTCGCGGGTGGAGCGGCTGTTATGGTCGCGGTCCCGAAGGACCGTCCGGAGTCGTCGATGAAGCGCATCGCTTGCCTGCTGCTCGCCTGCCTGTGCCTGCCGCCGACCGCGTACGCCAAGGACTTCCTGCGCGCGCAGGGCACGCAGATCGTCGATGCCAGTGGCAAGCCGGTGATCCTGCGCGGCATGGGCCTGGGCGGCTGGATGCTGCAGGAAGGCTACATGCTCGACATCGACGGCGTGGGCACGCAGCGCAGCATCCATGCGCGCATCGCCGGGCTGATCGGTCCGGAGAAGGCCGACGCCTTCTACCAGGCCTGGCGCGACCACCACACCACCAAGGCCGACATCGATGCGATGGCGCGCTGGGGGTTCAACTCCGTCCGCCTGCCGATGCACTACGCGCTGTACACGCTGCCGGTGGAACAGGAGCCGGTGCCAGGCCGGCAGACCTGGGTCGAGGAAGGCTTCCGCCGCACCGACGACCTGCTGGCCTGGGCCAAGGCCAACGATCTCTACCTGATCCTCGACCTGCATGCGGCACCGGGCGGGCAGGGCAACGACAACAACATCGCCGACCGCGATCCCGCGACGCCCTCGCTATGGGAGGATCCGCGCCACCAGGACAAGATGGTCGCGCTGTGGAAGCAGCTGGCGCAGCGGTACAAGGACGAGCCCTACATCGCCGCCTACGACATCATCAACGAGCCGAACTGGGGTTTCGCCGACAAGGCCGACACCAACGGTTGCAAGGAAGACGGCAACGCACCGCTGAAGGACCTGCTGGTGCGCACCACGCGCGCGATCCGCGAAGTGGACAAACGCCACATCATCGTCATCGAGGGCAACTGCTGGGGCAACAACTACCGCGGCGTGCTCGACGACGGCCCATGGGACGATAACCTGGTCATCAGCTTCCACAAGTACTGGAACGCCACCACCCGCGAGAGCATCGCCGACTCGCTGGCGCTGCGCGACAAGCACAACATGCCGTTGTGGCTGGGCGAGACCGGCGAGAACTCCAACGACTGGTTCGCGCGCACCGTCGCGCTGGTGGAAGGCGAGGGGATCGGCTGGGCGTGGTGGCCGCTGAAGAAGATCCGCTACAACAACCCGTTGCAGGTGGTGCCGAACGAGGGCTACCGGCAGGTGCTGGCCTACTGGAAGGGCGAGGGTCCGAAGCCGTCCGCGGAGGCCGCCGAAGCCGCGCTGATGCGCTTCGCCAAAGAGGACGTGCGCTACGACAACAACGTGCAGCATCCGGACGTGATCGATGCGCTGTTCCGCGCACCGCATTCGGACCAGTCGGTGCCGTTCAGGGCGCACGTGATCGGCGAGGCGGGCGGTGCCATCGCCGCCGTCGACTTCGACATGGGCCGCAACGGCGTCGCGTACTTCGATCTGACGCCCGCCAACCACCATATCTCCGATGGCGGCGAACGCGTGGTGTGGAATCCGGCGATGACGTACCGCAACGATGGCGTCGACCTCGGCAAGGGCGCCGGCGGGCAGTTGTATGTCGCCGGCCTGCAGCGCGGTGAATGGCTGAAGTACACCTTCGACGCGGGCGCAGGCGGGTCCTACCGGCTGGCGCTGGACGGGCAGGGCAAGGGGCGCGTGTCGCTGGTGCTCAACGGCACGCCGGTGGGCGCCGTGGACAGGGCGCGCGGGTTCCGTGGCCTGGTGTTGGCGCCGGGCCGCAATACGCTGGTGGTGAAGGGTGAGAGCGGCACCGTCGATCTGCAGACGCTGCGCTTCTCGCGCTGACCCGGCGCGCTCGGCTAAAGTCTGCGCAGTTTCCACGGAAGTCCCGTCTTGAAGATCCACATCCTCGGCATCGCCGGTACGTTCATGGGCGGCGTCGCCGCCCTGGCGCGCGAACTCGGCCACACGGTCGAAGGCAGCGACCAGGCCATCTACCCGCCCATGTCGACCCAGCTCGAAAAGCTCGGCATCGCGCTGGCGCAGGGCTACCAGCCGCAGAACATCGCGCCGGACTGCGACGAGATCGTGATCGGCAACGCGCTGTCGCGCGGCAACCCGGCCGTCGAGGCCGTGCTCGACCAGGGCCGCCGCTACATCTCCGGCGCGCAGTGGCTGTCCGAGCGCGTGCTGCCCGGCCGCGACACGCTGGCGGTCGCCGGCACCCACGGCAAGACCACCACGACGACCATCCTGACCTACCTGCTGGACGCGGCAGGCCGCTCACCGGGCTTCCTGATCGGCGGCGTGGCTGAGGATTTCGGCGCGTCCGCGCGCATCGGTGGCGGCCGTGAGTTCGTCGTCGAGGCGGACGAGTACGACACCGCGTTCTTCGACAAGCGCAGCAAGTTCGTCCACTACCGCCCGCTGGTCGCGATCCTCAACAACCTGGAGTACGACCACGCCGACATCTTCCCGGACGTGGCGGCGATCCAGCGCCAGTTCCACCATCTCGTCCGCACCGTGCCGCGCCGCGGCCGCCTGATCGTCAACGGTGAGGATGCGCGCCTGGCGGAGGTGCTGGCGATGGGCTGCTGGACACCTGTGGAGCGCTTCGGTTTTGATGCCGCGATGGAATGGAGCGCACGTCTTATCCGCGAGGACGGCAGCGCCTTCGCCGTGCGCCACCACGACACCGAGATCGGTGAGGTGCACTGGCCGATGCTCGGCCGTCACAACGTGCTGAACGGACTCGCTGCGTTGGTCGCCTGCCATGCGGTCGGTGTCGACGTGGCCACCGTGCTGCCGTCGCTGGCCGCGTTCCGCAGCGTCAAGCGGCGGCTGGAAGTGATCGGCCAGCACGATGGCATCACCATCTACGACGATTTCGCCCACCATCCCACCGCCATCCACACAACGCTCGAGGGCCTGCGCGCGCGCGTCGGCGCCGCACGCATCCTGGTGGCGATGGAGCCCCGCAGCAATTCGATGCGCTCCGGCGCGCATGCGGAGGCGCTGGCGCCGTCGCTCGACATCGCCGATGGCGTGGTGTTCCTGCATCGCCCGGAACTGGCGTGGGATGCCGGCAAGGTCGTCGCCGCGATCCGTGGCGACGCGCGCACCGTGCCCGATGCCGATGCGCTGATCGCCGCGCTGAAGGCGCAGGCGCGCCCCGGCGACCATGTGGTGTTCATGTCGAACGGCGGTTTCGACGGCGCACCGCGACGTTTTCTGGCGGCACTGCAGGACGGGTGATCCGCAGTTCACGGTCCGAGTGGAAACGCGGACCGTGTCGCGGTCGGGAGTGCCGGCCGATGAGTTCACATTGACGGCGCTGGCGGGCATCTGCGGTCGCGGTTCCGTACACTGCGCGCATGACGTCCGTCGAATCGCTTCCGCTGTTTCCCCTGCACAAGGTGCTGTTGCCCGGTGCGGCGATGGATCTGCGCATTTTCGAGCGGCGCTATCTGGATCTGGTGCGCGATTGCGGACGCTCCGGCACCGGTTTCGGTGTCTGTCTGATCCTGGAAGGCAGCGAAGCCGGCGCGCCTGCCACGCCGGCGGCGTATGGGGTCGAGGCGCTGATCGAGAACTTCGACATGGGCGAGGACGGCCTGCTGTCGCTGCGCGTGCGCGGGCATCGCCGCTTCCACGTGGTGCGCACGCGCGTGCGCGACAACGGACTGGTCATGGCCGACGTGGAATGGCTGCATTCGGATGAGGATCTCGAGATCCTGCCGGAGCATGCGCTGCTGGGCACCTTGCTGCAGACGATGATGGAGAAGGTGGGCACCGACATCAGCAAGCTGCCTGCGCGTGTGTTCGAACATGCCGGGTGGGTCGGCTGGCGGCTTGCACAGGTGCTGCCCATCACGCCGTTGCAGCGCGTGTCGCTGCTTCAGGAGAACGACGTCAACGCCCGCCTGCAGCGCCTGCTGGAGTGGATCGACTGACGGCGCCGCCATACGCCGGGTTCGCCCGGCTCCCGTGATTCATCAGAGGGTCGTAGAGTCGAGCTTGCTCGACTGCGCATGCCTGTCCGTAAAGCGCGGATGCTGCAAGCGGAGCAAGCTCCGCTCTACTTGTCTTCCGACGTCGCGGGTGGACGGACGTCCGCGCCCTCGGTACGCAGGCGCAGCACCGGAAGCCCGGAATCGGGATGCGGTGCGATCGCATGGTCGAGGTCCGACGTGGCCTGCGTCACCGCATCCAGTGCCGTGCGCGCCTCGCGCAATGGCCGCCAGAGGCGGATGAGGTTGAACGCGCGCTGCTGCTGCATCACCTGCGCGCTGCCGATCCACAAGGGCACGTCGCCCGGCTGCAGGCGCGTGTCGGCCGGCCACAGGCGCAACACGTAGATCTCGCCCGGCTGGTCGCCATCACGCAGCATCAGCAGGCTCTCGGCGCGCGTGTCCAGCGTGGCCGGCAGCACCGGTTGCCTGTCGTCCGCCAGGTCGATGTCGAGCAGGTTGAGGGCGTCTTCCCAGCCCGCCTGCGGCTGCTCGCGCCAGCCGGCGGCCGACAGCGTCGCCTTCAACGGCGCCAGCGGACCGGCGAGTTGAACGTCGAGGGGCCAGCGCTGCGCATCGTCGAACTCGTTGCGTCGCGCCGGCAGCGACTGCCAGCCGTCGTTCCACCAGGCCTGCAGGGCGACGGAGCGCTCGATCACCGGCGCCTGGAACTGCGCCAGCATGGTGTCCACGTTGCGCGGCGCATGCCACAACGCCGCCAGCACGAAGCTGCCGTAGAACAGCCATGCGATCGGCTTGATCCAGAACGAGCGCACCATGCGCCGGCGGTAGGCGATGCCGAGCACCAGCAGCCAGACCAGGCCGAACAACATGCCGCCGATGATGTCGCTCAACCAGTGTGCGCCCAGGTAGATGCGCGCGAAGCCGATCAGCGCCACCACCAGGCCCGACACCAGGTACGGCCACACCCGCGTGCGGCCCGGCAGTTCGCGCGCGATCAGCACCGCGAAGAAGCCGAAGGTGATCGTCGACATCGTCACCGCGATCGACGGGAAGCCGAAGCCGCTGCTGACGCTCGGCGGCTTGGGAATGTCGACCGATGCACCGAGCCACGCCGTCAGCGCCAGACCGAACGCCAGCGCCGCCAGCCAATGCCCGGCCGCCATCCAGCGCTTGCGCCAGCACAGGTAGCCCAGCACCAGCAGCGAGGCCGGCGCGAGCACCTGCTCGTCGCCGAGCGAGGCGATCGCCGCCAGCGGGTAGTCCGCGAGCGGATTGCGCAGGGCGCGCATCAGTTCGTAGACCCACAGGTCGACCGCCAGCGGTTCGCCGTGGCCGATCACGATGACGAGGAACGCGAACCACACCCAGACGATGGCCAGCAGCAGGATGGCGAGCAGCGCCAGCGGCACCGATTCGCGCCGTGCCGGGTCGAACACGGCTGCCGTGTAGCGGCCCAGTACCGGATGCGCGTGCGACCACCCCAGCACGCGCGCCAGCAGCGCGTCCGCATGCGCGGCGAACCAGCGGTAGGTGTACAGCACCAGCGCCCATGCCACGGCCAGCACCACGACCATCAGGCCCAGCACCAGCGCCAGCCGCCCGGCCACCGCCGCGACCGCGTCGTAGGCATGGCCCAGCACCCAGCCCGGCAACAGGAACGCGGCGGCCCACGCCACGCAGGCCGCGCCACTGGCCACCACGTAGCGCCGCAGCGGCATGCGCGAGATGCCGGCGACCGCAGGCACGAATGGCCGGATCGGGCCGACGAAGCGGGCGATGAAGATGCTCTTCCACGCATTGCGGCGGAACAGGATCTCGCCGCGGTCGAGCAACTGCGGGTACTTGCGGAACGGCCACACCGTGCGCAGCTGCTGGCCCCAGCGGTGGCCGACCCAGTAACTCGTCGCATCGCCGATCAGCGCGCCCAGCGTGGCGCAGACGACGGCGTAGGGACCGGAGATTTCGCCCAGCCCGATCAGCACGCCCACCGCGAACAGCAGCGGCAGGGCCGGCACGATGGCGCCGAGGATGATCACCGCGTCGCAGAACGCGATCGCGAAGATCACCAGCCCTGCGGCCACGGGATGCGCGCTGATCCAGGCCAGCAGGTTGTCGAACCAGGAGGCTTCCATCGGCGGATTATAGGCGGCGGTACATGACCCGCGTCTGCGACCTATGGACGTAGAATGACGGGGTGGACTTGCGCTCGCCTTCCGAAATCGCTGCACTCAAGGCCGACAGCTTCGGCCGCATCTCGTTGATGCAGGGACCCGACGGGCCGTTCGTGCGGCGCGACCTAGCGCACGTGCCGCTGTGGCTGCGACTGCCGGCCTGGTGGCTGGCGCGTCGCGAGGCCCTGGCCTTGCGCAAGGTCGCCGGCATGGCCGACGTCCCGCAGCTGCTGGACTGGACGGGTCGCCGGCTGGACCGCAGCTACATGGAGGGCGCGGCGATGTACCAGCGTCCTCCGCGCGGCGACCTGGCCTATTTCCGCGCCGCCCGCCGGTTGTTGCAGCAACTTCACCGTCGCGGCATCGCGCACAACGACCTCGCCAAGGAAGCCAACTGGCTGGTGCTGGCCGATGGACGCCCCGCCATCATCGATTTCCAGCTCGCCACCCGCGGCGATCCGCGCTCGCGCTGGATGCGCCTGCTGGCGCGCCAGGACCTGCGCCACCTGCTCAAGCACAAGCGCATGTACTGCGCCGCATCCATCACGCCTGTCGAGCGGCGCGTGCTGAAGCGCACGTCGTGGCTGCGCGACCTGTGGTTCCACACCGGCAAGCCCGTCTATCGCTTCATCACCCGTCGCCTCCTCAAGTGGGAAGACAACGAGGGACAGGGACCGAAACCGTGAGCGCCGCCGCACCCATTCCTCCCCGGAGCACGCCATGACCTCGCTGGCCGGCAAGACCCTCTTCATCACCGGCGCCTCCCGCGGCATCGGCCTGGCCATCGCCCTGCGCGCGGCGCGCGATGGCGCCAACGTGGCGATCGCCGCCAAGTCGTCGGTGCCGAATCCGAAACTGCCCGGCACCATCCACACCGCCGCGCAGGCGGTGAACGACGCCGGTGGACGCGGCCTGGCGCTGAAGTGCGACATCCGCGAAGAGGACGAGGTGAAGGCCGCGATGGCCGCCACGGCCGACGCCTTCGGCGGCATCGACATCCTGGTCAACAATGCCAGCGCCATCTGGCTGGCCGGCGCGCTGGACACGCCGATGAAGCGCTTCGACCTGATGCAGCAGGTCAATGCGCGCGGCAGTTTCCTGTGCGCGCAGGCTGCGCTTCCGTACCTGATGCAGGCCGCGAACCCTCACATCCTGACGCTGGCGCCGCCCCCGTCGCTGGATCCGAAATGGTGGGCGCCGCATACCGGTTACACGCTGGCGAAGATGGGCATGAGCTTCGTGACGCTGGGCCTGGCCGGCGAGTTCGGTCCGCAGGGCATCGCCGTGAACGCGTTGTGGCCGCGCACCATCATCGCCACCGATGCGCTGAACATGATTCCCGGCGTCGAGATTCCACGTTGCCGCACGCCGGAAATCGTCGCCGATGCCGCACATGTGGTGCTGGTGCGCGAGGCCCGCGGCTTCCACGGCCGGTTCCTGATCGACGAGGAGGTGCTGCGCGAGGCTGGTGTCACCGACTTCGCGCCGTACGCCGTCGAGGCCTCGCAGACGTTGCTGCCGGATCTCTTCCTCGACCCATGAGCGACGACTGTCCCTTCTGCGCGATTGTCCGAGGCGAGGCATCCGCGAGTCGCGTGGCGGAAGGCACCCACGTGGTCGCCTTCATGGACCTGCGACAGGGGGTGCCCGGCCACGTCCTGGTCGTGCCGCGCGCCCATGTCGAGACGCTCTACGACCTGCCGCCCGATACCGCTGCGGAGATGATGCAGCTTGCGGTGCGCATCGCGCGGGCGCTGCGCGCAGTGGATGATCCGCCCGGACTGAACCTCTGGCAGTCCAATGGCGACGCTGGCGGGCAGGAGGTGCCGCACGTTCACCTGCATGTGCAGCCACGGCAACACGGGGATGGCCTGCTTGGGCTGTATCCGCACGGTCCGCCTGCACCGTCGCCGCGCGACCTGCTGGACAGGCTGGCGGACAACGTGCGCCGTCAACTGGCCGAAGCCACTTCTTCCCTCACGACGAGCCTGCCATGAAATACCTGCACGCCATGATCCGTGTCCACGACCTGGACGCAACCAGCCGTTTCCTCACCGAGGGTCTGGGCCTGACCGAAACCCGGCGCATGGAAAGTCCGCAGGGCCGCTTCACGCTGGTGTACTTCGGCGCGCCGGCCAATCCGGAAGCGGAAGTCGAACTGACCTACAACTGGCCGCCGGAAGACGGTACGCCGCCCGAGGACTACGGCAGCGCACGCAACTTCGGCCACCTCGCCTTCGAGGTCGACGATATCTACGCGCTGTGCGCGCACCTGCAGTCGCTCGGCATCACCATCAACCGCCCGCCGCGCGACGGACGCATGGCGTTCGTGCGCACGCCGGACCTGATCTCCATCGAACTGCTGCAGAAGGGCGCATCGCTGCCGCCGCAGGAGCCTTGGCTTTCGATGCCGAATACGGGAAGCTGGTAACGCAGCCGAACAAGGAGTCCGTCCGATGAATCTCGCCCTGGTCGTGATCGATGTGCAGCGTGGCCTGTTCGAGCCGCAACCGCCGCCGGCCGATGCCGATGCCGTCGTTGCGCGGATCAATGCGCTGGCGCAGAAGGCGCGCGAAGCCGCCGCCCCGGTGGTCTTCGTGCAGCACGAGCGTGGTGGCGATCTGGAGGCGGAATCCGAAGGCTGGGCGTTGCACCCGGCGCTGCAGGTCGTCGAGGGCGACCACCGCATCCGCAAGACCACGCCGGACTCGTTCCTGCGCACCGGGCTGGACGAAGTGCTGTCGTTCTGTGGCGTGGAAGGCGTGGTGCTGTGCGGTTACGCCACCGAGTTCTGCGTGGACACCACCACGCGCAGCGCTGCCGCGCACGGCTACCACGTGGTGCTGGCGTCGGATGCGCACACCACGCACGACAAGGCGCATGCCGATGCCGCACAGATCCGCGCCCACCACAACGCCACGCTGCCGGCGATCCGCAGCTTCGGCGTGGGCATCCGTGCGCTGCCGGCGGCGGAGATCGCGTTCGCCGGCTGACGAGGCTGTCAGCCGATCGGTGCAGGGAGTCGCGTACCGCAGTGGCGGCAGTGCAGGGCATCGGGATCGTGCCCTTCCAGCCCGCACTCGGGGCAACCGCGGCGGTCCAGGTGACCCCGCTCGTGCGAGGCTTCGCGCAGGCTGCTCGCCAGTTCCGCCGTGTAGATGCCGGTAGGCACGGCGATGATGCTGTAGCCGATCAGGATGAGCACCGAAGTGATGGCGCGGCCGGCCGTCGTCTGCGGCGCGATGTCGCCGAAGCCGACGGTCGCCATGGTCACGATGGCCCAGTACATGCTGGTGGGAATGCTGGTGAACCCGTGCTCGGGGCCTTCCACGACGTACATCAGTGCGCCGAAGATGACCACCAGCGTCAGCACGGCGCAGATGAAGACGAAGATCTTGCGGCGGCTGCGCCACAGCGCGCCCACCAGCTGGCCGCTCTCCTCGACGTACTGCGTCAGCTTGAGGATGCGGAACAGCCGCAGGATGCGCAGGATGCGCACCACCAGCAGGCTCTGCGCGCCCGGTACCAGGACCGACAGGTAGGTGGGCAGGATCGACAGCAGGTCGATGATTCCCCAGATGCTGACCGCGTAGCGCAGCGGGCGTCGCACGGTCGCCAGCCGCAGTACGTACTCCGCGGTGAACAGCAGCGTGAAGGCCCACTCCAGCGCGTACAGAACGCCGGCGTGGCGCGCGTGGAAGGACTGCACGCTGTCGAGCATGATGACGATGACGCTGGCGAGGATGGCCAGCACCAGCACCAGATCGAAATTGCGCGAGGGCGGCGTGTCGTGCCGGTAGATGATGTCGAACCAGCGCCTGCGCCAGCCATCCTCCGTGGCGGGGTTGAGCTGCGGGTCGGAGAACAGGCGCGGCTGGAACTTCATGGGCCGCCATGATGCACCAAGCGACCGCTGCGTGCGTCGTCGTTCTGCAACTGCAGCCCCCACCGGCATGCGTCACAATATGCGCTCCTGCTGCCACTGCGGTTCCGCCATGAGCGCCACGACCCCCGACCTGCTGTCGAACGGACAGCGCTATTACCTGCCGGTCTACCGTCCGCGTGAGGTGATCCTGGAGCGCGGCCAGGGCGCGCGCGTCTGGGACAGCGAGGGCCGCGAGTACCTGGACCTGTCGGCCGGCATCGCCGTGTGCGGTCTGGGCCACAACGATCCGGACCTGGTCGCCGCGCTCACCGAGCAGGCGGGCAAGTTGTGGCACACCAGCAACGTGTTCTACAGCGAGCCGCCGCTGCGCCTGGCCGAGGAACTGGTGAGCGCCTCGCGCTTCGCCGAGCGCGTGTTCCTGTGCAACTCCGGTGCGGAAGCCAACGAAGCGGCGATCAAGCTGGTGCGCAAGTGGGCGACCTCGCAGGGCCGTGCGCCGGACCAGCGCGTCATCGTGACCTTCCGCGGCAGCTTCCACGGCCGGACGCTGGCGGCGGTCACCGCGACCGCGCAGCCCAAGTACCAGGAAGGCTACGAGCCGTTGCCGGCCGGCTTCCGCTATGTCGACTTCAACGACCTGACCCAGCTGGAGATCGCCATGTCGTGCGGCGACGTCGCCGCGGTGATGCTCGAGCCGGTGCAGGGCGAGGGCGGCGTGATGCCGGCCGCCCCCGGCTTCCTGAGCGCCGTCCGTGCGCTGTGCGACCACCATGGCGCGCTGCTGGTGCTGGACGAGATCCAGGCCGGCATGGGCCGCACCGGCACGCTGTTCGCGCACTGGCAGGACGGCGTGGTGCCGGACATCGTGACGCTGGCGAAGGCGCTGGGCGGCGGCTTCCCGATCGGCGCGATGCTGGCCGGACCGAAGGTGGCCGAGGTGATGCAGTTCGGCGCGCACGGCACCACCTTCGGCGGCAATCCGCTGGCCGCCGCCGTCGCACGCGTGGCGCTGCGCAAGCTGGCGTCGCCGCAGATCGCCAACAACGTGGCGCGCCAGTCGGCCGCCCTGCGCAAGGGACTGGATGCAATCAACGCCGAGCTCGGCCTGTTCTCGCAGGTGCGCGGTCGCGGCCTGATGCTGGGCGCGGTGCTCAATGCGAAGTACGCCGGCCGCGCCGGCGAAGTGCTGGATCTCGCCGCGGCACAGGGCCTGCTGATGCTGCAGGCCGGCCCCGATGTGCTGCGCTTCGTGCCGTCGCTCAACATCACCGACGCGGAAGTGGCCGAAGGGCTGAAGCGCCTGCATACCGCGCTGCGGGCATTCGCAGGCTGACGGGACTCGGGATCAGGCCGCCGGCAGAGTAAGCCGTGCGATCGTCCGGCCGGACACGGTGTCGATGCGCAGCGCGATGCCGTGGCGCTCGCAGAGCCGCCGCACGATGGCCAGGCCCAGGCCGAAGCCGCTACTCTCGCCGCCTTTCGCGAAGGGTGCGAAATCGCGCTCCTGCACGTCGCCGCCCGGGTTGCTGACGCGCAACGTGCGGCCATCCATGTCGACCACGATGCGGCCTGCGCGGGTGTGCGCGAAGGCGTTGCCGACCAGGTTCGACAGCAGGATGTTCAGCACGGCCGCCGGCAGTGCGGCGAAGATGTCGCCGTCGACATCGACCTGCACGTCGACCGGCTTGTGTTCCAGTAGCGGCGACTGCTCGACGATGACCCGTTCGAGCACCGGCAGTACGGGGATCGCCAGCGCCGCCTCGGTCGAGGTCTGCTCCCGCGCCAGCGACAGCAGCAGGACGACCGTCTGCTCCAGTTGACGTGCCGACTGTGCGATGTGGTCGAGGTGGCGCCGAGCGCCCTCCGACAGGCCGGGTTCCGTGCCCAAGCGCTCGGTCGCGGTGCGGATCACGGTCAGGGGCGTGCGCAGTTCGTGGCTGGCATCGCGGGTGAACTCGCGTTCGCGTTCGACGAACTCGCCGACGCGCGCGATCAGGTTGTCGAGCCGGCACGCGACCACGCCCACCTCATCGTCCGCGAAGCCCGCGGCGAAACCGGGCGGGAGCCGTTCCGGTGTCGCGTCGGCGACGGCATCCGCAAGCCGCGACAGCGGCGCGGTGGTGCGCCGCGCCAGCCAGCCGCCCAGCAACAGCGCGAGCGCCACCATGGCCACGCCCGACCACGCGAGCAGGTGCAGGATCTGCCCACGCATGGGCCGGACGACGAGCAGCGCGCTGACTTCCGCGACCAGCCAGGCAGGCGCCTCATCCGCATCGTGCGGCTGCAGCAGGCGCAGGTGGTAGTGGCGACCTGCGCGGCCTGTGAACTCGCGCCGCCGCGGTTCCTCGCGCAGCACGGCGGCGATGCCGTCAGGCAGGTCCGATGCCGCCGGGACGATGGACATGAAGCCGTCACGGGGTGTGGTCCAGCGTCCGTGTCCGTCGTGGTACGCCTGCTGCGTGGCGACCTCGCGGTCCAGCATCGTCTCGAACAGCTGGTCTTCCACCGTGTAGACGAACAGCACCACGTAGAGGGCGAACAGCACGGTAACCAGCCCGGTGAAGCCGGCGAACGCCAGCATCAGACGGTTGCGCAGGCGTCGGCGCGGTGGTGTGGCAAGCGGCGTCATGCATCGGCCTCCAGCCGGAAACCGACGCCGTGCACGGTCTTCAGCATCGGCATGGCGAACGGTTTGTCCAGCGCCTGCCGCAGCAGGTACAGATGGGTGCGCAGCGGGTAGGACTCCGGCGGCGCGTCGCCCCACAGCTGCTGGATCAGCTCGCTGCGCGTCAGCGTGCGCGGCCAGGCCTCGGCCAATGCCAGCAGGATCTGGTAGCTGGTCGCGTGCAGGTCCAGGTCGCGACCGTCCCGCTGCGCACGTCCGTTGCGCCTGTCTACCTGCAATGTGCCGATCCGCAGCACATGCGTCTGCCCCGCACGGTGACGCTGCGACAGCGCGATACAGCGCGCCAGCAGCTCCGCGCCGGCGAACGGCTTGACCAGGTAGTCGTCGGCACCGGCGCGGAAGCCCTGCAGCTTGTCCTCCAGCGCATCGCGTGCGGTCAGCATCAGCACCGGCACATGCCGGTCGGCTTCTGCACGCAGGCGTTCGCACAGGCGCAGGCCGTCCAGGCCCGGCAGCCCGAGGTCGAGCACCAGCACGTCCGGCGGCGATGACAGCGCCATCTGTAATCCGCTGAGCCCGTCGCCGGCGAAATCGGCCTCGATGCCCTCCGCCGACAACAACCCGTCCAGCTGCGCGCGCAGCAGCGGGTTGTCTTCGATCACCAGGAGGCGCAGCCGGGAAGCCGTCATTGTTCAGCCGTCGATGCGTTGCAGGAGGGCCTTAGCTTCCTTCATGTCGGGTGTCGCGGCCAGCACGCGCTGCACCAGCGCTCGTGCTTCATCGCGTTCGCCGAGCCGGAGATGCGCCTCGGCCGCGCCCAGTTTCAACTCGGGCTGCGCCATGTAGGGCATCGCCAACTGCATCAATTGCAGCGCAGGACGCAGGTCCCCGTCACGCGTCGCAGCCTGTGCCTGGTAGTAGCCGAGCAGGCCGAGCAGGTCGACGTGGTAGCGCGTGGTGTCGGCAGCCAAGGCATCGCGTGCGCCCGCGATGTCGCCGTCGCGCGCCTGCGCCGCGAGTGCCATCGTCAATTCGTCGCGCCATGGCGTGCGTGCAACGGGCGTGCGGCCGGTGGTGCGCACGATGGCCTCGGCCATGCCGGCGGTGGAGTAGGGGTTCTGGCCGGTGACCAGGCGTCCGTCGACGACCACCTTGACCATCATCAGCGGTGCTTCCTGCCACTGGGCGCCACGTTCGCGCAGCCGGTCCTCAAGCAACCAGGGGAACTCCTTCGCCCAGCGCTTGCCGAACAGGGCTTCTTCCTCGTTGGTGAATCCGGTCATTGCCTTGCCCTGCACCAGCGGCGTTCCGTCGCGCAGGCGCACGTCGGCCAGTGCGGCCGGGCCGTGGCAGACCGCGCCGATCACCGCGCCGCCTTCGTAGGCATCGGCCAGCAGGGCGACCAGCGCCGCGTCGTGCGGCAGGTCGAACATGGCACCCTTGCCGCCAACGACATAGACAGCGGCGTAGTCCGTCGCCTTCACTTCCTTCGTCGCGCGTGTATTGGCCAGCACGCGCATGGCGTCGGCATCGGCGAGCAGGGCGGCGTTGAAAGGCTCCTGCGGGTTGTACTTGTCGGCTTCGACCGCGCCCCCCTGCGGACTGGCGACATCGATGGCGAAGCCGTTGGCCTTGAAGATCAGCCACGCCTGCGAGAGTTCGTCGAATTCGTAGCCGGGACGGGTCTTGCCCTGGTCGCGGCCTTCGCCGCTGACGACGATCAGGATGCGGCCGGCATCGCCGGCATACACGTGGCCTGCGATGCCGACGGCCAGCAGACAGGCGAGCAGAAAGCGGTGGCGGGGGAACATGGCGGGTCTCCGATGGGTGGCCACCAGTGTCCCGTTGCCGTATCAATCAAGTTTCAAAGGCCGCCGTTACCAGCCGGTCTGCGGCCCGAACACGTAGCGCTTCAGCGCCTTGCGGAGACTGCGGGCGTCGGTGACGGTCTCCGCGTGCAGGCCGGCCTCGCGCGCGCCCTGCACATTGGTGAAAAGATCGTCGACGAACAGCGTGCTCGCTGCGTCCCAGCCGAGCACGTCGAGCACATGCGTGAACGTCGTCGGTGCCGGCTTGCGCCGCTGCAGGCCACCGCTGGTCAGCACGCGGCCTTCGATCCGCGACGCCAGCGGCGCGACGATGCGCGGAATGGCCTGCGTCATCAGCGCGCCGTTGTTGGTCAGCACGCCCATCGCCACGTCCGCGTGCAGCGCGGCGATCCTGGTCAGCACATCGTCGATGGCGGTGCTGCCGGCCATCCGCGAGGCGATCCAGGTGCCTTCGTCGATCGTTTCGCCGATGCCGTCGCCCAGCCGGCGCAGATAGGTCGCGGTATCGATGGCGCCGCTGTCGTATTCGGTTTCCAGGCCGGAGGCGAACAGCACGCTGCGGACGTGTTCGTGTTCGCACTTCGCATGCGTGGCGAGATGCGCGATGCGCACCTCGTGGCGGTAGTGCGCCAGGACGCCGTCGAAATCGAACAGCACCTGGTGGATCCGCGGCTTCATCCCGCCGCGACCACCTTGAAGGCCTCGCGAGCGGCGGCCAGCGTCGCCTCGATCACGTCCGGCGTGTGCGCGCTGGACATGAAGCCGGCTTCGAATGCCGACGGGGCCAGGTACACGCCCCGCTCCAGCATGGCGTGGAAGAAGCGGTTGAACGCCGCGGTGTCGCAAGCCACGGCCTGTGCGTAGGTGTCGACCTGCTGGTCGGTGAAGAACAGGCCAAACATCGCGCCGACGCGCGTGGTGGTCAGCGGGACGCCGGCCTCGCGCGCGGCCGCTTCCATGCCGTCGCACAGCGTCGCCGTGGCGGTGGCAAGGCCGTCGTGGAAACCGGGCGCCTGGATCAGGTCCAGCATCGCCAGGCCCGCGGCCATCGCCACCGGATTGCCGCTCAGCGTGCCGGCCTGATAGATCGGGCCGGCCGGCGCGATCTGCTGCATCAGCTCGCGGCGGCCACCGTAGGCGCCCACCGGCATGCCGCCACCGATGATCTTGCCGAACGTGGTGAGATCCGGGGTGATGCCGTAATGCGCCTGTGCGCCGCCGAGCGCGACGCGGAAGCCGGTCATCACTTCGTCGAAGATCAGCAGCGCACCGTGCTGCGTGCACAGGTCGCGCAGGTGCTGCAGGTAGCCCTCGCGCGGCGGCAGGCAGTTGGCGTTGCCGACCACGGGTTCGATGATCAGGCAGGCGATCTCGCCGCCAAACTGTTCGAACAGCTGTGTCGCACCTTCGAAGTCGTTGTAGCTCAGTGTCAGCGTCAGTTCGCTGAGGCCAGCCGGCACGCCGGGCGAGGTCGGCACGCCCAGCGTCAGCATGCCGCTGCCGGCCTTCACCAGGAACGAGTCGCCGTGGCCGTGGTAGCAGCCTTCGAACTTGACGATGCGGTTGCGCCCGGTGGCACCACGCGCCAGACGGATCGCCGACAGCGTGGCCTCGGTCCCGGAGTTGACCATGCGCACCATCTCGCACGACGGCACCAGCCGCGTGATGGTCTCCGCCATGGTCACTTCGGCGGGGCAGGGTGCGCCGTACGACAGCCCGTTCTGGATGGCGTTCTGCACCGCATCGCGCACGGCGGGGTGGTTGTGGCCGACGATCATCGGGCCCCACGAGCCGACGTAGTCGATGTAGCGGTTGCCGTCGACGTCGTGCAGGTACGCGCCATCCGCGCGCTGCACGAAGAACGGCTCGCCGCCCACCGACTTGAACGCGCGCACCGGCGAATTGACGCCGCCGGGCAGCAACTGCTGGGCGCGGGCGAAGAGGGCGTGGGACTGGTCGT
Source organism: Pseudoxanthomonas japonensis (assembly GCF_010093445.1). Taxonomy (GTDB): domain Bacteria; phylum Pseudomonadota; class Gammaproteobacteria; order Xanthomonadales; family Xanthomonadaceae; genus Pseudoxanthomonas_A; species Pseudoxanthomonas_A japonensis. Next base: position 36,741 of record NZ_PDWW01000004.1, read on the forward strand.
GGTTCATGGGAGTTCCAGAAAGGGGGAGATTTGCGCTGTGGGAGCGACGTAAGTCGCGATGAACCACCGTCGGCCCATCATCGCGACTTACGTCGCCCCCACAACGCATCAGGCGCCCGCGAAGGCTTGCCGGTACGCCTTCGCAGCAGCCAGCGGGTCAGGCGCCTCGAATACGCCGCCGATCACGGCGACCAGGTCGGCGCCGGCGGCCACCAGCGGGCCCATATTGTCGGGCGTTATGCCGCCTATCGCCACCCGCGGGACCCCCAATACTGCTGCTGCGGCCAGCAGCGCCGGCGTCGCGCGCCGCGTGGTGACCTTGCTGGTGGTCGGGAAGAAGGCGCCGAAGGCCACGTAGCTGGCGCCCGCCGCCACCGCGCGCTCGGCCAGCGCTACGTCGTCGTAGCAAGACGCGCCGACGATGGCCAGCGGTCCCAGCAAGGCACGCGCGGCCGCGATATCGCCGTCGTCTTCGCCGAGGTGAACGCCCGCGGCGCCCACGTCGGCGGCGAGGGCGGCATCGTCGTTGATGATGAGCGGGACGCCGGCCTGCGTGCACAGTGCCTGCAAGGCCGCGGCCTGCGCATGGCGAAGACCGGCATCCGCGCCCTTCTGCCGGTACTGCAGCCAGGTGGCATGCGGCAACACGGCGGACACGCGCGCCAGCAGGCGCGAGGTGTCCGTTTCCTCCGGCGTAATCAGGTACAGCCCGCGGGCAGGGCGGACGGACGGCGGCAGCGAGGTCATCGATGAACTTCCGGTGCGCGGGCGGCGATGGGACAATGGCCGCTCCTTCCAGCCGGCATTATCCGATGACCGACGCCACCGACACCATGTTCCGCACCTGGATGTGCGTGGTCTGCGGTTTCATCTATGACGAGGCGGACGGACTGCCGGAGGAGGGCATCGCCCCCGGCACGCGGTGGGAGGATGTTCCGGACGACTGGACCTGCCCGGATTGTGGCGTGGGCAAGGACGATTTCGAGATGGTGGAGCTGGATTGAGCTGTGGTTGTGGGAGCGACGTAAGTCGCGATGGCGGTCCCGCGAGGCTTCATCGCGACTTACGTCGCTCCCACGGATGCAGATGCATGCCGCATCAATGCATCCGCGAGGTGCGCACCGCGTTGAGCTCCACCAGCTGCTCGCGCATCGCCGGGGCGTCGTTCGCTTCCGGCGACAGGTGCAGGTAGCGCGCAAGGTCGCGCTGAGCCCCTGCCTTGTAGTCCATCTTCAGGTAGGCCAGTCCGCGATCGCGCAGGGCATCGGGCTGGTCCGGCGTCAGCTTCAGCACGCGATCGGCGCTGCGCGCTGCGCGGTCCCATTCCTCGCGCTCGGCGTAGACGCCATGCAGGTTGCGCAGCGTGCGCACCAGGATCGCGCGCGGCGAGGCGGGATTGAGGATGTGCAGCAGTGCCGCATCGTCCGGCACGTCGCCGCCGAGATGCGGCTTGGCGCGTTCGCGCAGCTCGTCCACGCCAAGGGGCCGACCGCCGTTGAACGGATCCATCACCAGCAACCCGTCGTCCACCGGCAGCCGCACCAGGAAATGGCCGGGGAAGGACACGCCGTCCAGCGGTACGCCGAGCCGGTGCGCGACTTCCATCTGCACCATTGCCAGCGACACCGGATTGCCCAGCCGGCGCTCGAACACCTGGTTGAGGTAGCTGTTGCGCGGGTCGTAGTACTCGTCGTGGTTGCCGGTATAGCCGAGCTCGTCGAACAGGTGGCGGTTGATCGCGGCCATCTTCAGCGGCCACGGCTCGATGGTGCCGATCTCGTGCCGCAGGTGCTCGGCGTGGCTCTGGACCAGCGTGTCGTACAGGTCGGCGTCGAGGTCGGGGTACTCGTCGCGCGCGATCAGCAGCGCGGTTTCCAGCAGCGGTACGGTGTCGTCCGCCTGGCTGGCCAACGCATTCCATTCCGGCAATGTCAGTCGATCCCCCATGGCCACAGACTGCGGCCAATCGGCCGCACAATCAAGCCTCAGCGGACCGGCGGAATACCCTTGCCGAAGGTCATTTCCGCACCGTCCTGCAGCTTCAGCCGCTCGGCCTCGCCGGCATTGAGCTCCAGCACGTAACGGGCCGGCTGGTCGCTGGGATAGGACGGGCAGCGGTTGCCGCCGGAACAGGGCGGCACGTTGCGCTGCTGCGTCACCAGCTTGCGGTCGTTGTCGAAGTACAGGATGTCCAGCGGAATGCGGGTGTTCTTCATCCAGTACGCCTGCGGCTGCTCGTCCTCGTGGATGAAGAGCATGCCGGTGCCGGTCGCCAGTTCGTCGCGGAACATCAGCCCTCGCGCCCGCTCGGCATCGTCGTCCGCGATCTCGACCTTGAACCGCTCACCGCCCACTTCGACCCAGGGGCCGCCGTTGGCGCAGGCGCTGAGGAGGAGGGTGACGGCGAGGACGGACCATGTTGAAAGGCGCATGTCGGCATCCGGCATCGAAAGAACGCGTAGTGTAGCGCCGGGTTCCGCGGACGTGGCCGGGATCAGCCCGCTTCCAGCCGCGCAGCGATGCGTTCGGCCACCTGCCGGTTGTCGCGGTAGTACGCCGCGTTGTCCGCGAGCGCCTGCCAGCGACGCTGGTCCTCCACATGATGGCGCAACTGGCGGATCACGCCGGGCATCAGCCGGCGTGTGCCGGCACCCTCCGCGCGCTGCGCGAGCTGCAGCAGATCCAGCAACAGCAGGATGCCGTCGTGGTTGCGGTCGGCCTGGTGTCGCGCGGCGAGGAGCAGGCGATCCAGGCCGGTGGGCGTCAGGCGGGCAAGTCCGGGATCCGCCAGGCTGTGGCCCGGATCGACCTGCAGCAGGTGCAGGGCGTCGTCGAGGGGTGCGCCGGACGATTCCCGCAGCGCGGGCTGCAGGTTCTGCGTGTCGTCGGGTGATGTCGGGGTATGGGTATCGCGATCCTTCGATGTCATCGGAGTCGTCCTGTATCCGGGGATGGCATCGCGTGGATGAGCATCATCCCGCTCGTTTGCGCGATGCGCAGCCACTCTATGAACTCAAAAAGTGCGCGTCAATTAACTCTGATAGTGAATAAGTGTGACTTCACGCCGCTAACGTGGCCGCCATGGGCAACGAGCGCGAAAAATTCTCGCAACGGCTGGCGAATGCCATGCAGCAGGCGGGGTATGACGTGCGCCCGAAGGTGTTGTTCAACCTGTTCAACAGCCACTATCGCGGACGCTCGGTCACCTTCCAGACGACGTCGCGCTGGCTGGCGGGAAAGGCAATCCCGGCACAGGACAAGCTGCAGGTGATCGCCAGCGTGTTGGGTGTGGAACCCCATGCCCTTCGCTACGGCAGCTCTGCGAGATCGCGCGTGGCGGAGACGCAGGCGGTGTGGCCGGCGGGTGTGGGCAGCCGTGATCGCCACGTCATCGACGCCTTCCTGCGGCTGCCGCAGAGAAAGCGCGAGGTGGTCGGAGAACTCGTGAAGCTGCTCTCGAGCGAGGCATAGGCGCGGGCTTCCGCCCGCGCACGGCCATCAGCGCAGCACGATGGGCGGTTCGCCGCCGACGATGACGATGTCCGCCGGACGGCGCGCGAACAGGCCGACGCTGACCACGCCCGGAATCTGGTTGATCTCGCGTTCCATCGCCACCGGATCGGTGATCGACAGGTTGTGGATGTCCAGTACGACGTTGCCGTTGTCGGTGGTCACGCCGTCGCGCCACACCGGCTGGCCGCCGGTCATCGCCAGGATCGCGCGCGCCACCAGGCTGCGCGCCATCGGGATGACCTCCACCGGCAGCGGGAACCTGCCGAGCACCGGCACCTGCTTGCTCGGGTCGACGATGCAGACGAACTGCTTGCTGGCCTCGGCGATGATCTTCTCGCGCGTCAGCGCGGCGCCGCCGCCCTTGATCAGGCGCTTGTGCGGATCGCACTCGTCGGCGCCGTCCACGTACAGCGACAGCGTGCCGGTGTGGTTGAGGTCGAGCACCTCGATGCCGTGCTGCTTCAGGCGCGCCGTGCTCTGTTCCGAACTGGACACGGCCCCCTTGATGCGATCCCTGATGCCGCCCAGGGCATCGATGAAATAGGCCACGGTGGAGCCGGTGCCGACGCCGACGATCATGCCGTCCTCGACGAACTCGATGGCCTTTTCGCCGGCCAGGCGCTTTGCTTCGCTCATGGGGTCATCTCGATGGGAAAAAGCATCGCGCCCATGGGGCGCTCCTACAGGCGTACGATTATTCGAGCGAAAGAAGGAACTTCCATTGCGCAGCGGTCACCGGCAGCACCGACAGGCGGGTGCCGCGCTGGATCAGCGCGAAGCCCTCGCCCAGGTCGTCGGCATGCTGCTTGATCTCGTCCAGCGTGATGGTGCGCTTCAACTTGCGCTCGAACTTCACGTCCACCAGCGACCAGCGCGGTTCCTCGCGCGTGCTCTTGGGGTCGTAGTAGTCGGACTTCGGGTTGAACTGGGTATCGTCCGGATAGGCGGCGCTCGCCACGGTGGCGGTACCGACGATGCCCGGCTCCTTGCAGTTGGAATGGTAGAACAGCACGCCGTCGCCGACCTGCATGGCGCGCATGAAGTTGCGCGCCTGGTAGTTGCGCACGCCGTTCCACGGCTCGGTGCCGACCTTCTTCAGGTTGTCGATCGAGAAGGCGTCCGGCTCGGACTTCATCAGCCAGTAGTGCTTGCGGGTGGTCATGGCGGGGCGTCTACCAGGGAAGGTGAAGGGAGCAGGGTGTCGCGCTCGGTGCAGATCGCATCCAGTGGCACGTCCCAGGGCTGCGCGCCCAGCGCGTCGATGCGCTGCGCTTCGAAACCGACCCCGACCAGCCATGGCGGCGCGGGATGCTGCAGACGCGGCGCCAGGGTGCGGTCGTACCAGCCGCCCCCCATGCCGAGACGGTGCCCGGCGGCGTCGAAGCCCACCAGCGGCACCACGATCAGGGCCATGTCGGAGGCGGGCAGGCCGGAGCGCGGACCCACGTCCGGTTCCGGGATGCCGTAGCGGTTGGTGACCAGCTCGTCGCCCGGGCGCCATGGCGCGAAGCGCAGCGTCCCGTCGTCCGACAGCACCGGCAGGCAGTAGACCAGGCCCGGCGGCAGCCGCAGTTGCCAGCTGTGCAGGCCGATCTCGCCATCCATCGCCCAGTAGCCGGCCACGTAGCCGGTGTCGGGGAAGAACGGCAGCGCGAACAGGCGCGTCGCCAGCGCATCCGCGCCGGCGATGCGCTCGGCGGCGGGCAGGGCGCGCCTGCGCGCACGCAGTTCGCGCCGCAGCGCATCGCGCCCGGCGGTCATGGTGAACAGGGAGAAGGGAAAGGCATGCGCGAATTTTACGGCATGCGCACCGGGGTTGCCGGTGTGGGACCGCGGGAGCGGCGTCAGTCACGGCCCTGTGCGTCGGATCCCTCGTGCAGTCGGCTTCGTTTCGAAGTCATCCCGCTCAAGGGCGGGTGCAACAGGACCGGCCGGGTCGCGGCTGATGCCGCTGCCGCGGGAAAAATACGTCCTCCGCCATACACGATGTTCGCGAAACGACCTTGAACCCGGGGTTCAAGTGGGAAGGTTGGGCAACCATCGGGCTTTCCGCTGCGAGGCAGACCTGCACTCCCGGTTACGTCACCATCCCGTGGTCGTCATTAAGGGACAAGGCGAATGTTTGCGCTCACTGTCGAGTACAGCAGAGGACGCGAAGCCAGTATAGCGAGCGGAGATTTTTTGCCTAGCCCGTTCGTCGGCGGATTCAGTAGGCAGTCGGTGACATGTGCACGCCGTTACGGCGCGCCGAGTGCGCCATCGAGCTTGCGATGCAGATCCTGCAGCGTGCGTTCGACCTCGCGGTTGCGCGCGTGCTGCTCGTCGCGCAGCTGCTGCAATTCGTGTGCCAGATTGAGCGCGGCCAGCACGGCGACGCGATCGACGGCGGCCATGCGGTTGCTGCCGCGCACATCGCGCATGCGGCTGTCGAGCAGCTTGGCGGCGGCCATCAGGCTGGAGCGTTCTTCCGGCGCGACGCCGACGGTGTACTCGCGGTCCAGGATATGGACGCTGACCGGTTCGTTGGCGCTCATGTGTGCTGCTCCAGCGACTTGAGGCGGCTGATCATCGCTTCCACGCGCGAGCGCGCCTGCTCGTTCTTGGCCAGCAGTTGCGAGCGTTCGCCGACCAGATGCTCCTGCTGCTGGCGCAGGCTGCGGTTCTCGTCCGTCAGGCGCTGGCAGCGGTCGGCCAGGTCCTGGATGCGCGTACTGAGCGCGCGCAGCTGGTCGAGGAGGTCGGCGGTGTCCATGGCGGCCACGATAGGCAGGTGGTTGGCGGCTGGTCAAGGGCGCCCGGGCACGGGAACGGCGTCAGGCGCAATCCCGGGACGTCGATCGCGACTGACGTCGCTCCCACATGGCATCAGGAGGCGACGCGCATCCCGGAGCCGGGGTAATAGTCCCTGATGAAGCGCAGGCACTGGTCGGCGCCCAGCGCCTGCGAGACCCAGTGGCCCTGCACCTCGTCGCAGCCGTGGTTGCGCAGGAACTCGTACTGGTCCCAGGTCTCGACGCCCTCGGCCACCACCTTCAGCGCCAGCGACTGGCCCATCGTGATGATGGTGCTGGTGATCGCCTCGTCGTCGGTGTCGTGGGTCAGGTCGCTGATGAATTCGCGGTCGATCTTCAGCGTGGTCAATGGCAACCGCTTCAGGTACGCCAGCGACGAATAGCCGGTGCCGAAGTCGTCGATCGCCAGCGAGATGCCCAGCCGGCGGCAGGCGCGCAGCGTGTCGGCGTTCTGCTCGGGACTGGCCATGACCACGCTCTCGGTCAGTTCCAGCTCCAGGCGGTTCGCGGGCACGCCGGTTTCCTGAAGTGTGCGGGCCACGACGGTCTGCAGGTCGCCGCGCTGCAACTGGGTGGCCGAGACGTTCACCGCCACGCTGAGCTCCTCCAGGCCTGCGTCATGCCACTCGCGCAACGTCATGCACGCATTGCGCAGCGCCCAGGCGCCGAGTTCGAGGATCATCCCCGACTCTTCGGCCAGCGGGATGAACTGCGCCGGCGAGACCATGCCGAATTCCTTGCTGTCCCAGCGCAACAATGCCTCCACGCCGGTGATCCGTTGGCGCGAGATCGACAGGCGCGGCTGGAACACCAGCGACAGTTCGTTGCGGTCGATCGCGCGGCGCAGCGCACTGGCGAGGATCGCGCGATGGCGGTTCTTCTCGTCCATCGATTCCGAATACACCTCGTAGGTGTGCCGGCCCATCGCCTTGGCCTGGTACATGGCGGTGTCGGCGTGCTTCAGCAGTTCGGTCGGCACCTGCGCATGTTCGGGATAGAGGCTGATGCCGATCGACGGCGAGACCGCCAGTTCCAGCCGCTCGCCGAAGTTCAGCGGCGCGTGGAAGGCGTTGATGATGCGCTGGGCCACCTCTTCGGCATCGGGCATGCCGTTGATGTCCTCGAGCACCACGGTGAACTCGTCGCCGCTCAGGCGGGCCACCGTGTGCTGCGTGCCCACCGTCTGCTGCACGCGCGCGGCGGCCGAGCGCAGGATGCGGTCGCCGGTGGCGTGGCCGAGCGAATCGTTGATGTCCTTGAAGCGGTCCAGGTCGATGAACAGCACCGCGACGTGCCCGTGCTCGCGCCGCGCCCGCACGATGGCGCGCGACAGGCGCTCGGACAGCAGCGAGCGGTTGGGCAGGCTGGTCAGCGTGTCGTAGTTGGCCAGGTAGCGCAGTTCCTGCTCGGCGCGCTTCTGCTCGGTGATGTCGGTGAGTACCTGTACGTACAGGGGGCGCTCGCCGCTGGCGTCCGGCACCACGTTGGTCTCGATCCGGCAGAGGATCTCCTCGCCGTCCTTGCGCACCTTCCAGATCTCGCCGGACCAGCGCCCGGTGAGGCGCAGCTCGCGATTCATGCGTTCGAAGAAGGCGTCCTCGTGCTGGTCGCTGTCCAGCATGGTCATCGGTTGCCCGATGATCTCCTCATCCGCGTAGCCGGTGATACGGGTGAAGGCCGGATTGATGGTGATGAACTGGTGCGCCCAGTCCAGCACCGCCACCGCTTCGTTCATGCTGCGCATCACCTCGCCGGCGATGCGGTGCTCGTACTCGGCGTTGCGGCTGGCGGTGATGTCGCGGGCGGTGCCGGCGATGCGGATCGGCTGGCCGTCGGTGTCGCGCTCGACCACCCGGCCGCGGGCGCGCACCCACACCCACGTGCCGTTGCCCTGCATGTCCATGCGGTGCTCGGACATGAAGAGCGGCGCCTTGCCCTGCAGGTGCAGGCGCAGCCGCTCCTGCACCAGCGGCAGGTCTTCCTCGTGGATGGTCGGAACCTCGCCCTGGCGGGTGAGCACGGTGATGTCTGCGCTCTGCGTGGCGGTCTCGTCCGCGCGCATGCGGTACAGCCGGCGCTGCACCAGGTCGTAATCCCAGAACTGTTCGCCCGATGCCCACAGCGCCAGCTTCAGGCGCTCGTCGCGGTTGCGCAGGGATTCGCTGCGCAGTGGTTCGGCCGGTACCTGGCGGCTGTCGAGCCATGCCTGCCACCAGCGCCGCGTGCCGATCACGATCACGCCCACCAGCACCACGCCCGCCAGTCCCATGGCCAGCCGGGACGACAGCGGGGACGCCGTTGCCAGGATTGCAGCGACAGAAGAGGCGTGCATGGAGGAAGGACGGGGCCCGGAGCGGAGGCAATACGCGAGTGTAGGCATGCGTACACATGCACAACAAGGAGGGAAACGGCTTTTCGTTGATACACTTGCGAGGTTGTCCGAAACCCCTGACGGATTGCGTTCTTCTATGCCCGACCTTCCCGATATCGCCGACGTGGCGGCCGCTTCCCGCCAGCTCGGCCTGGCCATGGACGCCCCGGAACTGCACGGCGCGCTGTGCGGCTGGCTGGCCGGCGGCGGCGCTGCCGACGACACTTGGCTGGCCCGCGCGCTGGCCGACGACCAGCTGCCCGCCCCCGCGGCAGGCAGTGCGCTGGACCAGCTGCGCCAGTGCGCCGTGGCCCAGTTGGAAGACCGCAGTTTCTCCTTCGACCTGTTGCTGCCCGCGGCGGACCGGCCGCTGGACGAGCGCGCCGAAGCGCTGTTCTCCTGGTGCCAGGGTTTCCTCGGCGCCTTCGGGCTGGCGGCGGGCGCGTCGCCGCCGCTGTCCGAGGAAGGACAGGAGGCACTGCAGGACCTGGCGCGCCTGGCGCAGGCCTCGGCCGAGAGCAGCGACGACGAGGAAGACGAGGATGCGCTGGCCGAACTGGAAGAGTTCGTCCGCGTCGCCGTCCTGCTGCTGCATGGCGATTGCGTGCTCGGGCCCCGGCATCGCCGGAGCCTGAACTGATGAGGGCGGTCGCCGGCATCGGCGCGGCGGAGTTCGCCCGCCGCCGCAAGCAGCTGATGCGGCTGGCCGGCAACGACGCGATCCTGGTGCTCCCTGCCGCCGCCGAGCGCGTGCGCAGCCACGACACGCACTACCCGTACCGGCAGGATTCGGATTTCTGGTATCTCAGCGGCTTTCCCGAGCCGGACGCGGTGCTGGTGCTGGTGCCTGGCCGCAAGCACGGCGAGACCATCCTGTTCTGCCGCGAACGCGACCCCGAGCGCGAAGGCTGGGACGGTCCGCGCGCGGGCCAGGACGGGGCGGTCAACGACTACGGGATGGACGATGCGTATCCCATCGATGACCTCGACGAGATCCTGCCCGGCCTGCTGGAAGGGCGTTCGCGCGTCTATTACCACTTCGGCCGCGACGCCGATTTCGACCTCAAGCTGATCGGCTGGGTGCGCCATGTGCGTGCGCACGTGAAGCAGGGCGCGCAGCCGCCGCACGAATTCCTCGAACTCGGCCACCTGCTGCACGACCTGCGTCTGTTCAAGTCGAAGGACGAGATCAAGCTGATGCAGCGCGCCGCCGACATCAGCGTCGAAGCGCACCGTGCGGCGATGCGTGCCGCGCGTCCCGGCATCCGCGAGTACGAACTGCAGGCGGATCTGGAGCGCGTGTTCCGCGCCAACGACGCCTGGCCGGCCTACAACAGCATCGTCGGCGCCGGCCGCAACGCCTGCGTGCTGCACTACCGCGCGAACACCGCGCAGGCGCGCGACGGCGAGCTGGTGCTGATCGATGCCGGCGCCGAGTACCGCGGCTATGCCGCCGATATCACCCGCACGTTCCCGGTCAACGGCCGCTTCACCCCCGCGCAGCGCGCGTTGCACGACCTGGTCGGCGAGGCCCAGCGCGCCGCGCTGGACTGCGCGCGCGTCGGCGTGCCGTACGAAGCCGGCCATGTCGCGGCGGTCGAGACGCTGACCGAAGGCCTGCTCAGACTCGGCCTGCTGAAGGGCAAGTTGGAAAAACACCTGGCCGAAGGTACGTACCGCCGCTTCTACCGCCACAAGACCGGCCATTGGCTGGGCCTGGACGTGCACGACGTGGGCGACTACCGCATCGAGGGCGAATCCCGCCTGCTGGAAGCCGGCATGGTGTTCACCATCGAGCCGGGCCTCTACGTTGGCCACGACGACACCACGGTCGATGCGAAGTGGCGGGGCATCGGCATCCGTACCGAGGACGACGTGCTGGTCACCGACGGCGAGCCGCGCGTGCTCACCGATGCGCTGGCACGCAGCGCTGACGAGATCGAAGCGGCGATGGCGGGGTGAGCCGGCGAGGCAACGTGCCTCGCGGTCAGAGCTCCGAGCTTCGCGTACGCACCTCGATGGTGCGCCGGCAGAGCAAAAAGCCTTGCGCGCAACCGGAAAAGCCTCGACGGCAAGGCAGATTGCTTCGTCGACTCACCTGAAAGCCTCGATGTCGAGGCGGATTCTCCTGTCGTCTCACCTTGAAGGGCGTGCGCACAAGGCTTTTTGCCTTGCGGTCGAACCAGAAAGCCTTGCCCGCAAGGCTTTTTGCCTCGTCATCTCACCTCAACGCCTTGCGCGCGCACCATTCCGGGTTGAATTCTCACAGTAACGAGCGCTCGGGCAGGCGCGGCCCGTGGAAGGACGGGGTCGCGAGGCCTGGTGGCTCAGGGAGAAAGGCCGACGCGTGCCGCCACTACCTGGACGTCCCGTATCCACAGCCGTCGCCAGCGCGCGGTCTTCTCGTCAGGCGGGAGCGACTGCGGCGAAGCGGCCACCGGTGGCGCGAAGGTGTCGCGCGCCTGCAGGCAGGCGACGTTGACGGCCGCGAACCGCTGGTCGCCTTCTTCGAACACCACGGCCACCAGCACGCCGCAGTCGCCGCACAGCAGGAACTGCGCCGCCTGCGATCCCTGCCGATAGCGGCGCAGGCGGTCCGGGCGATGGGTGTGGATGACAAGACCGGCCTCAGGATCGGAGATCCACGCTGCGCCATGCGCGCGGCAGAAGCTGCAGTCGCACGCGCGGGCCGCGGTGGTCGCCGGCACCAGGGCGGTGGAGAGGGCGAGCGTGATCGCGCCGCAATGGCATCCGCCTTCGAGCGTGGAGAACGGTGTCGTCACCGGCAACCCAGCCTTCCGTCTACCGCCAGGCCGACGGCGTTTCGTTGGTGACGGTCTCCGCGCGCGCCCGCGCTGCTTCCAGTGGCCGGATCTCCAGCGTCAGCCCGAAGGCAAGGCAGGGATTCTGCGCGGCGATGCGTGCGGCCTCGTCCAGCGACCCGGCGACGATGAACCAGTAGCCGCCGACCAGTTCCTTCGCCTCGGCGAACGGGCCGTCGGTGATGCCGCTGCGCGAGACCTGTTTGCCGCGCTGCTCCAGCCGGCTGCCGGGCTTGAGTACGCCATCGGCCAGGCCCTGCTCGTACCAGACATAGAAGCGGTCGATGGCGTCCTGCACTTCTTCTTTCGAAGCGCTGTCGTCCCACTGGCCGCGGGAGATGAGGAGGTAGTCGGAGGCGGTCATCAGCGTATCTCGCAGACGGATGGCGGAAGGCGGCGTGCGTCAGAGGGTGCGGGCATGGCGCCATTCCCAGATCAGGCCGGTGGTCAGGCCTGTCGCACCCATGACCAGACCGATGACGGCGGCGATGCTCGATTCATTGCCGAGGATATACACCGCAAATCCGACCCCGATGCCGGCGAGCAGACAGACCCAGAAGCGCCAGGACAGGAACAGGTCCAGGAGGTCGAGCAGATCCAGAGCATCGAAGAGCGCCATGCGGGTATCCGTCGGGTGCGGTGGGCGGATTATGCGGGTGCCAGCGCGCGCTGCAGCAGCAGGCCCCACAGGCCAAGCACGGCGAGGAAGTTCACGGTGAACACCAGGCCGCGCAGGCGCACGTTCGTGGTCAATACCTGCACGCCACTGTGCAGCACGCGGCCGGCAACGAAGAACCACGCCAGCGCAATCGCAGCGTGGTGGGTGCCGAGCAGCATCAGCACGACGCAGGCGACGTGGAAGAACAGCGGCCATTCGAACTGGTTGGACAGGTTGGCGCTGATACGCGGTTCGACCGTCGCCCACGGGTTGCTGCCGTCCGCGCGACGGCCGATGCCCCAGATGGCGGGAGCACGCGCGATCGTCAGCAGGACATACAGCAACGCGGCGAGCGCGACATGCGTCGCCATCGGCAGCAGCAGGGCGGTATCCACGGGCGCGAGCGATGTCATGGCAGCGGCGGGTTGGCGAGATACGCCGCGCCGAGCGCAGCGAACAGGCCAAGCAGGAGGAAGAAGCCGTAGCGCAGGCGGAACGGGATGTCCGGCTTGCCGTAGCGCCGCTCGGCCTCGCGCCGATCCAGTCGCCAGCCATGATTGCATTCGGGACAGGCGAGTTGGTAGCGCCGGCCGTAGACGAAGCCGAACAGCAGATCGAACTCGCCGTACTTGTAGGCCAGTTGCGGCTGGAAGTCGCGCTCCTCATCGCAGCGCGGACAGTGCTGCGGCTCCGGCTCACCCACCGGCACCACGCGCTCGCCCTGGCCGATCATGAACATCATGCGTGCCGTCCCGTTGCGTGCATGCGGATTCCTTCGAACGTCGACAGGATTCTGTGGGGGCGTCGGGGTGGCGTCAAATCATGGTGGTGCTGCGTGTACACCAACATTGGGGGTGGATGAATCCGTCGTCGCCGTCGCCGAGTACGCCGATGTCGTCTCCAGCCCGTTGCATAGTCAGTCCCCGTCGTGATCGAAGGCGGGAGTCGAGAATGATCGAGACGAAATCCCGTTGGCGAGCGCCTCGTAACGACGCCCGTGCCGATCGGCAGTGACGAATAGCTTGGGCGCCGGCCCACTGATTCTCAGCCCTTTTGGGAATCTAGAACTGCCTGCGCCGCTTGCCTTGCCCGAGTAGGCAGCCTGGACAAGTAGTCACGATTGACACGCCCCCTCTTTATCCAAACTCCCGCCAAAGCTTCGCTGCAGTCCTCGACGAGGTCTTCGTCCTCCGCCGCATCGCAGGCGACAACGAGAAGGGCACTCTCTGCATCCTCTTCCACGTAGTCACCGAGATATTTGGCGCAATCGAGTCGATCGCCATACTCGGACGATTTGTTGAGTAGGATGCCTATCATTGCAACCCTGTCTCCAGTCCTTCCAAATGCCCTCACAACCATCTCCCCAATTCAACTCAAGCTTCTGAAAAAAGCGGCTGACGCGGTTGATGCAATCGGAGCAAGTGTTAACCCAGTTAAGCGATTCGCGTCCGGGGGCGCTTGGTACGGAACCAGTCCGATTCCCGGGTGCGGCATACGGCCTTAGTCAGGCTACGACAGGCGATTCCTCAGGGTTGCTCGTCAAACGCAGGCCGCGTCAGGTTGTCCGCATCGCCGCCGGTGCACAGCACTTCGTCCTCGATGCGGATACCGCCATACGGGCGGAATGCGTCGACGCGCGCCCAGTCGACGCTGGCGGCGTGGCCGTTGTTCTTCAACTCGTCCAGCAGCAGGTCGATGAAGTACAGGCCGGGCTCGATGGTCACCACCATGCCGGGCTCCAGCACGCGGGTCATGCGCAGGTAGGGATGGCCGGCGGGGCGTTCGATGCGCCCGCCGCGGTCGCTGGCGGCGAAACCGGCGACGTCGTGCACCTGCAGCCCGATCGGATGGCCCAGGCCGTGCGGGAAGAACGCGGCGCTGACGCCTGTGGCGACCGCCGCCTCCGGAGACACCGTGATGACGCCGAAGTCCTTCAGGATGCCCATCAGGGTGTGGTGCGCATCGACGTGCAGCTGCTTGTAGTCCACGTTCGCGCGCACGCCGGCGCACATCGTCTGTTGCGCGGTGTCGACCGCGTCGATCAGCGCCTGGAACTCGCTGCCGGTGTCGTACGCATAGGTGCGGGTGATGTCGCTGGCGTAGCCGTGGAAGCTGGCGCCGGCATCGATCAGGAAGCTGCGCAGCGGATCCGGCGCGACGCGCTGCAGTTCCATGTAGTGCAGGATCGCCGCGTGCTCGTTGAGGCCGATGATGTTGCCGTAGGGTAGCTCGTTGGCGTCCTGGCCCACCGCGGTGCAGTAGGCCATGTGGATGCCGAACTCGCTCTCGCCGGCGCGGAACGCCGCTTCCGCTGCGCGGTGGCCGCGCACGGCCAAGCGCTGCGCCTGCCGCATCAGCGCGATCTCGTACGGCGTCTTGTACGAGCGCTGGTATTCCAGGTACTGGATCACCGGCTCGGGATTGTTCGGGGCGTAGTCGCCCAGCGTGCTCTGCGGCTCGCCGAGAATCGCACTGCGAGCGGCCGGCGGCAGCAGCGCGGCGGCGTCCTCCGGCTTGCGGATGATGTGGACATCGACGTGGTCCACCCACCAGCCGCTCGGCGCATCCGGCACGACATGCCAGTAGTCGAACGGCTGGTAGAAGATCACCTTCGGCCGCTGGCCGGGCGTGTACACCAGCCAGCTGTAGGGCAGGCGCGTGAGCGGGAGCCACGCCTTGAACTGCGGATTCACCGCGTACGGATAGTCTCGGTCGTCGAAGACCTGCCAGTGCTGCGTGCCGCTGGGGACCACGAGATGATCGAAACCGCCGCGCGCCAGCGCTTCGTCCGCACGCCGCTTCATCGTCGCCAGGTGGTCGGCGTACAGCGGGACGAGGTCGGTGTCGAAGGAGGCGGGTGCGTTCATGGCGGCGGCTCGTGCGAAAGAACCGCCATTTTGCCGCAATCGTCCCGGGCAGGCGTTGCGTCGTCGGTGGCCTGGCGCGCTATTCCGCTTCGGGCCCGGCGTTGACCCAGTTCCGCAGCCGTTCCAGCGGCTCGCGGTCGATGGTCAGGAAGCGCAGGCCGGCGAAGGCCTGGCCGGGCGTGTTCGCCGGCGCCGACCAGACCAGGTGTGCGCCCACGTCGATCGGCTGGTCCTGGCCGCGAGCATCCTGCAGATGGAAGCGCAACTGGTACAGCGCGTCGTCGACCACCGGCTCGGTGGCGACCAGCAACATGCCGGACTCGGAGAGATTGCCCAGCCGGCCGATGACCTGCTCGGTCATCAGGTCGAACACCGGGACCGGCTTGGGCACGGCGCGCCGGCGGGCGCGGCGGAACTCGCGCATCATGCGGCGTCTCCTGCGGGTTCGCCGCTGCGGCCGGTGAGGCTGCGCAGCGCGTTGAGGGTGGCGTTCCAGGCACGGTCGATCAGGCGGCCGCGGTCTTCGGTGACCACCTGCGCCTGGCCCTTGGCCATCAGGTGCGCCAGCGTGTCCAGCGAATGCTCGCCCACGCGCTGGCCGCGCTGGTTGACGAACAGCGCGTTGCCGGTGACCGGGCTGAACCACGACAGGCGCTGGCGTTGCACGTCGCCCTGCTGGTTGCGGGTGAATTCGAACCACGTGCCGAACGGCAGCGCGCGCAGGTAGTCGTAGCACTCCTGTTCCTGCGGCGTCCGTGGCTGCACGACCTTCTTCTTCGCCTCGCCCTGGCCGCCCAGGCGCGCACGTGCCTTCAGGCGCGCGGTCAGTTCGGTGCGCGAGGTGGTCTCGTCTTCCTCGGCGCTGGACAGCCGCCGCGAGATCGCCGCGGCTTCGTCCTCGTGGTAGCCGACCTGCACCAGCGATTTCTCGATCTTGCCGGCCAGCTCGGGGTTGGCGGGCTGCGAGGCGGTCGTGGCGGCGACGATTTCCAGCGTGGTCTGCAGCTGGTCGGCCCATTCCTGCGACGACTCGCCGTTGCGCAGCTGGGTGAGCGTGAGCACGTCGGCCCACGCCTGGCTGAGCAGGGCTTGCACGAATTTCTGCGGCTTGGCCTCGGCCATCGCCGACTCGATGGTGTCGACGGCCTTCTGCTTGGCGATCTCCAGCCGGTCCTTGCCGCGTGCGGCCTCGATCTGTCGGCGTTCGGCCAGCTCGGCCTTGCGCGCCGCCGCCTGCAGGTGCTGCTGCACGTCGCGGTTGGCGTCCTCGAAGACGGTCTCGTCGCCCTCGTAGGTCTCGACGACGGTTTCGACGGCCTTGTGCAGGCGCTGGACGAGATGCGGGTCCACGTCGTCATCGCCCAGCCACGTGGCGCCGGACTCGGCCACCGTGTTGAGCAGGTCGCGCGCCGGGTGCTGCGCACGCAGGAAGAAGTTGCGGTCGCGCAGCGCGGCCTGCACGACCGGCACCTGCAGCCGCACCAGCATGTCGGCGGCCGGCGCATCGTGCTGCACTTCCCGTTCGATCTCGTTGTACAGCAGGTCGAGCAGCTCGAACGTGTCCGAATCCGCGCTGGCCAGGGTCGCGCCGGGGCCGTGCTTGGCGCGCACCTCGGACAGCATGAGCTGCTGCAGGTCCGCGACGGTGCGACGTGGCTGGTCCGGCGTGCGCACGGGCAGCGGCGCCGTCTGCAGGACCTGCAACGTGCTGAGGACATCGGGCGTGGGCAGCAGGCGACGTGCGACAGGGGTGCCCGTGGTTCCATGTGCACCGCCACCGCCACCGCCACCGCCACCGCCGGACGTGCCGGCGGTTCCGCCCGGGCCCGCCATGCCCTCCGCCTGGCCACCATCGCGGTGGCCCGCGCTAGGCATGCCGCCGGTAGCCGCACCGCCGGTAGCCGCGCCGGGCTCATCCGCCATCGAGTCGATCTCGCCTGCCCGGGCAAGCGCATCGGCCTGCAGGCCGCCGCGGCGGATGGAAAGCAGTTTCTGCAGGACCTCGAACGAGCCCGTCGTGTCCTGTGCGGCCTGT
This sequence comes from Pseudoxanthomonas japonensis, assembly GCF_010093445.1. Classification (GTDB taxonomy): domain Bacteria; phylum Pseudomonadota; class Gammaproteobacteria; order Xanthomonadales; family Xanthomonadaceae; genus Pseudoxanthomonas_A; species Pseudoxanthomonas_A japonensis. The sequence goes on from NZ_PDWW01000004.1 coordinate 53,799, forward strand.
CCGGCGGCCGCCGTGCCATCGGACGTAGCGCCGCCCGGTGCCGGTGCCGGTGCCGGGGCCGTCGTGCCCGTGCCCACGCCACCGCTTGCCGTGCCGCCGGTCAGCGCGCCGGCGACCGCATGCAGCTGTTCGGGCGTCAGCGTGGCCCAGTGCGCACCGGCCTGGCTCTGCCAGCCGGTCATCGGGCGTGTGGTGCCGCGCGCTTCGTCGCTCGGCGGACGCACGACCTCGAGATTGCGCGCGCGCCGCGGCATGTAGGCCAGGCCCGGCAGGATGCCCTCGCGGACGAGGAACTGGTTCACCGTGTTGGCCCACTCGGTGTAGTTCTGCATCACCTTGTGGTCGAAGCTGCGGTACAGCACCAGTTGCGCGTCGATGGAGAGCTCGAGGCAGGCGGCCGCGTCCTTGAGCAGGTGGCACAGGCTGTGGGGGCCCAGCGGCAGCGTGTCGGCCTCGTAGGCGGGACGGCAGGCCAGCACGCCGAACCGCTGGCCCAGCATCAGGATCTGCGCATTGCCGCGCTGCTCGTGCCGCCGCGCGACTTCGCGCAGCACGATCTCCTGGTCCATCGCCGCATCTTCGACCAGGGTCAGCGTCTGGTAGTCCAGCCGCAACGGTGCCGGTTCGCCGGCGGGCCGTCCACTGCGGATGCCGGCCAGTTCCGCTTCCAGCGCGAACATGTAGTGGGGCACCAGCTCGACCCGGTTCTTCTGCAGCGAACGCAGGTCCACGAAGATCTGCGTCTGCGCGTGGTTGCTGCGGGCCTGTTCGGCCTGCTTGAACAGCTGCTGCTCGAATTCCACCAGCATGCCGTTCAACGCGGCGACGAAATCGGTGGCGATGTGGTCGAACAGGTTCTGCAGCACGCGCCGCACGCGCGGCGGCAGCGCCGACGATGCGATCGTGGTCGGCGCGGCAGCGGACGTCGGCGGTCGTGTCGCGGTCATCGGTACGGTCGGCTCCCCTCGTGTTCCATCATTATCACACCCCGTATCGCTTGCGCACCTTCCATGGCCGTGCCGCAGCACGACGGGCGTCAGGCATCCAGGAACAGTTCGATCACGTCGTTGGTGAACCGGCGGCCCAGCGCGGTGGGTCGCGCGTGGGTGTCGGACACCTCCAGCCACCCGGCCTGCAAGGCCTGTTCCAGTGCCGGCGCGATGCTCGTCAGCGGCAGCCCCGTGGTGGCGGTGAAATCGGCCAATGCAAAGCCATCGTGCAGGCGCAGCGCATTGAGCATGAACTCGAACGGGCGGCGCGCCGGCGTGATGTCGTCGTCGCCGCCGATGGCCTGCGGCGTACCCGCCGTGGCCAGATAGCTGGTCGGATGCTTCACCTTCCAGCGGCGCAGGATCTGTTGCGTCGCACCCACGGTGATCTTGCCGTGCGCGCCGGCGCCGATGCCGATGTAATCGCCATAACGCCAGTAGTTGAGGTTGTGCGCGCAGCGGCGATCCGGACGCGCATAGGCGCTGACTTCGTAGTGGCCATAGCCGGCGTCGGCCAGCAGCGCCTGGCAATGCTCCTGCATGTCCCAGGCGTGGTCCTCGTCGGGGATGCCCTGCGGCGGGCGGGCGAAGAACACCGTGTTCGGCTCCAGCGTGAGCTGGTAGTGCGAGATGTGCGCCGGCTGCAGGGCGAACGCGCGCTGCAGGTCGTGTTCGGCCATCGCCAGCGTCTGCCCGGGCAGGGCGTACATCAGGTCGAGGTTGACGTTGTCGAAGCCGGCATCCTGCGCCAGCTTCACCGCGTGCTCGGCTTCGTGGCTGTCGTGGATGCGGCCGAGTTTCTTCAGGCTTTCATCGTCGAAGCTCTGGATGCCGAAGCTGATGCGGTTCACGCCGGCAGTGCGGTAGTGCTCGAAGCGGCCGTGCTCGGCGGTGCCGGGGTTGGTCTCCAGCGTGATCTCCAGCCCCGGCGCGAAGCGCAGCCGGCTGCTCGCGCCCTGCAGGAAGCGGTCGATCGCCGCCGGCGGGAACAGGCTGGGTGTGCCGCCGCCGAAGAACACGCTGTGCACGGTGCGTCCCCACACCAGCGGCAGGTCGTGGTCGAGGTCGCGCAGCAGCGCATCCACGTACCCGTCGAACGGCAGCTCGCCCTTGCCCTGATGCGAGTTGAAGTCGCAGTACGGGCATTTGCGCACGCACCACGGCATGTGTACGTACAGGGACAGGGGCGGCGGGATGAGCATGGATCAGGGCAGGTCGAGCAGCCGCTGCTTGAGCCCGGCCAGCGCCTTGCCGCGGTGGCTGATGCGGTTCTTCTCGGCCAGCGGCATTTCCGCCGCGGTCTGTCCGCGCTGGGTGTCGAAGAACACCGGGTCGTAGCCGTGCCCGCCCGTGCCGCGGCGTTCGTGCAGGATGCGGCCGCGCCATTCGCCTTCGACGATCAGCGGCTGCGGATCGTGCGCATGGCGCAGCAGCACCAGCACGCAGTAGAAGTGGGCGCCGCGCTGTTCGCCGGCGACGTCCTTCAGCGCGTCGAGCAGCTTGTCGATGTTGCGGTCCGCGTTGCCGTGCTCGCCGGCGTAGCGCGCCGAGTACAGGCCGGGCGCGCCGTTCAGCGCATCCACGCAGATGCCCGAGTCGTCGGCCAGCGCTGGCAGTCCGGTCTGCAGGCTGGCGTGGCGCGCCTTTATCAGCGCGTTCTCGACGAAGGTGGTGCCGGTCTCGTCGGCATCGGCCACGCCCAGGTCGGACTGCGCGACGAGCTCGATGCCGGTATCGGCCAGCAGACCGCGGAGTTCTTCCAGCTTGCCCGGGTTGGAGGAGGCGAGAGCGAGTTTCATCGTGGATCAGCCCTTGGATTGCAGCAGGTCCCAGCGGTTGCCGTAGGCATCGCGGAACACGGCGACGGTGGCATAGCTTTCCTCGCGCGGTGTCTCGAGGAACTCGACGCCAGCGGCGGTCATTCGCGCGTGGTCGCGCCAGAAGTCGTCGGTCTGCAGGAAGAAGCCCACGCGTCCGCCGGTCTGGTCGCCGATGCGCGCGCGTTGTTCGTCCGTTGTTGCGACCGCGAGCAGCAGGTCCGTCGTGCCTTCGCCTTGCGGGGCCACGCGCACCCAGCGCTTGCCGCCGCCGAGGTCGGTGTCCTCGCGAAGCTCGAAGCCGAGCGCATCGCGGTAATGCGCGATGGCGCGGTCGTAGTCGTCGACGAGCAAGGTAACCAGGCTGAGGGTCTGCATGACGAAATCCTTGTCTCTGTAGGAGCGCCCCATGGGCGCGATGCCTTTCTGCATGATCTGATCGAAGAGCATCGCGCCCATGGGGCGCTCCTACAAGGGGTGCGGGATCAGCCGGCCAGCGCCGCGCGCTGCGCCGCGAACAGTTCGCCGATGCCCTTCTCGCCCAGGGCGAGCAGCGCATCCAGTTCGTCGCGACGGAAGGCATGCCCTTCGGCCGTGCCCTGCAGCTCGATGAAGCCGCCGCCGTCGTTCATCACCAGGTTCATGTCGGTATCGCAGTCGCTGTCCTCGGGGTAATCCAGGTCCAGCACCGGCACGCCGCGGTAGATACCCACCGAGACCGCCGCGACGGCGCCATGCACCACATCGCGCTTGATCTCGTTGCGGCCCTTCAGCCAGTTCACCGCGTCGACCAGCGCCACATAGGCGCCGGTGATGGCGGCGGTGCGCGTGCCGCCGTCGGCCTGCAGCACGTCGCAATCCAGCGTGATGGTGCGTTCGCCCAGTGCGCCGCGGTCCACGCAGGCGCGCAGCGTGCGGCCGATCAGGCGCTGGATTTCCAGCGTGCGTCCACCCTGCTTGCCGCGCGAGGCTTCGCGGTCGCTGCGGGTATGCGTGGAGCGCGGCAACATGCCGTATTCCGCGGTCACCCAGCCTTCGCCCTTGCCGCGCAGGAAGCCCGGCACCTTGTTCTCCACCGTCGCCGTGCACAGCACGCGGGTGTGGCCGAAGCTGACCAGCACCGAGCCTTCCGCGTGGCGGGTGTAATTGCGCAGGATGCTCACATCGCGCATCTGGTCGGGCAGGCGGCCGCTGGGGCGGGAAAAGGACATGGGGGCATCCGCAATGAGGGGGGCGAAGTCTACCAGTCCGCCCCGCCGGGCCCGGTCCCGGGGGCAGGGGCTGCTAAGATGCGCCGCTCGTTGACCCGATGGGCTTCCACATGATCCGCAGCATGACGGCGTTCGCCACCGCCGAACGCGCCACCGACGGCGGCACGCTGGGGGCCGAACTGCGCGCGGTCAACCACCGCTTCCTGGAACTGGGCGTCCGCCTGCCGGACGAACTGCGCGTGCTGGAACCGGCGCTGCGCGAGCGCGTCGCCTCGCGCGTGTCGCGTGGCAAGCTGGACCTGACCCTGCGCCTGCGTGCGCCGGAAGGCGGCGGCGCGCTGCAGCTCAATCCGAACGTCGTGGGGCAGCTGTCGGAGTTGGCCGCGGACCTGGCCTTGCGCGTGCCCAACCTGCGCACCGAGCTGACCGATCTGCTGCAGTTCCCCGGCGTGCTGCAGAGCAAGGGCGTGGACATGGAAGCGCTGCAGGCCGAGGCGCTGGCGCTGCTGGACACGGTGCTGGACCAGTTCGTCGCCGCGCGCGAGCGCGAGGGCGGCAAGCTGGTGGCGGCGATCCTGGAGCGCGTGGACGGCATCGCCGCACTGGCGGCCGAGGTGCGCACGCTGATCCCGCAGATCCGCGCCGGCCAGCGGCAGAAGCTGGAGGCACGCCTGGCCGACGTGGCCCAGAACATGGAGCAGGGCCGGCTGGAGCAGGAACTGGTGCTGTGGCTGCAGAAGCTCGACGTGGATGAGGAACTCGACCGCCTCGACAGCCACGTGAAGGAGATCCGTCGCGTCTTCACCCAGAAGGAACCGCAGGGACGCCGGCTGGACTTCCTGCTGCAGGAGTTCAACCGCGAGGCCAACACGCTGGGCTCCAAGTCCGTCGACATCCGCACCACCAACATCGCGGTGGAGCTGAAGGTGCTGATCGACCAGATCCGCGAACAGGCGCAGAACATTGAATAAGACCGGGAATGGGGAATGGGGAGTGGGGAATGGGAGAAGCGAGAGCGCTTCCGTTCGCTATGCCTTCTGCGACGTGCGCATTGCGCTGATTCTACAATTCCCCACTCCCCATTCCCCATTCCCGGTCCCCTGATGCGCGGAACCCTCTACATCGTCGCGGCACCCTCCGGTGCGGGCAAGAGCAGCATCGTCAACGCCGTGCTGGCGCGGGACACGGACATCGCGCTGTCCATCTCCTTCACCTCGCGCGCCGCACGCCCGGGTGAACGGCATGCGCAGCACTACCACTTCATCAGCGCCGACGAGTTCAAGGCGATGATCCGCGCCGGCGACTTCTTCGAGTACGCGGAAGTGCATGGCGACTGGAAGGGCACCGCGCGCCAGTCGGTCGAGCCGCAGCTCGACGCCGGCAAGGACGTGCTGCTGGAGATCGACTGGCAGGGCGCGCGCCAGGTGCGCGAGAAGGTGCCGGACGCGGTCAGCGTGTTCATCCTGCCGCCCTCGCGCGACGCGCTGGAGCAGCGCATGCGCAACCGCGGACAGGACAGCGAAGAGGTGATCCAGCGCCGTCTGGCCGCCGCCCGCGAGGAGATGTCGCACTACGACGAGTTCGACTACGTCATCGTCAACGACGTGTTCGACGAGGCGGTCGCCCAGATGCACGCCATCTTCACTGCCAGCCGCCTGCGCCGCGAAGCGCAGGACGCACGCCACGCCGGCCTGATCGCGGCGCTGCTGGCCGAATAGCGCCCGACCGCCGTAGAGCCGAGCTCGCTCGGCTCTACGCGCCATCAACCTGCAAGGAAACCGTCATGGCTTGGGGTTTGCCCGGCCTCGGTTGCTGGCCCCGCCAGAAGCAGCGGAGCTTGCTCCGCTCTACGAAAGCGGGATGATGTGGCCCTAAATAATTGATTTTAAAGAAAAGGCTTGCAATGCCGGGGCCGGCTGCCTACAATCCCGGCCCCTTTCCGTATTCACTGGGCGGCCAGCCGGTCGCCGGGAGCCCGCATGGCCCGCATCACCGTCGAAGATTGCCTGGAAGTCGTCAACAACCGTTTCGAGCTGGTCACCATGGCCGCCAAGCGCGCCCGCCAGCTGGCCAACGGCGTGGACGCGCAGATCGACAACACCGAAGCGCAGGACAAGCCCACCGTGCTGGCGCTGCGCGAGATCGCCGCGCGCAAGATCGACAACGACCTGATCGACCGCGTCGAGAAGGCCGAGCGCGAGCGCGCCGAGCGCGAAGCGCTGGAGTGGGCCGCCGCGGAAGTGGTCGCCGACGACGACCTGTCGAAGGGCGACGACTGATCGCTTTCGACTAACGTTCCGATCGGAACGGATGATCGACGAAAGGCCCGCGCAAGCGGGCTTTTCGCGTTCCGGGGCCGCCGATCCGCGTTGCCGTGGCGACGTGACTGGCATAGTCTGGCGGCATGACTTCAGGCCGCACCGCCAAGGCGCTCCGCACCCCCGCTTCGTCGCGTGACGAGAGCGTGCCGGAGTACGTCAGCCAGTTCGAGCGGCTGGTGACGTACCTGCCGAAGGAGCAGCTGCCGCTGCTGCGGCGCGCCTGGGAAGTCGGTGCCGCCGCGCACGCGGGCCAGACCCGCAAGTCCGGCGAGCCCTACATCACCCATCCGGTGGCGGTGGCCGGCGTGCTGGCCGAACTGGGCATGGACGCCGAGACGCTGATCGCGGCGATCCTGCACGACACCATCGAGGACACGCCGCTGACCGGCGCCGACATCGCCGCGGAATTCGGCGAGTCGGTCGCGGAACTGGTCGAGGGCGTCACCAAGCTGGACAAGCTGAAGTTCCGCGACCGCCAGGAAGCGGCCGCCGAGAGCTTCCGCAAGATGCTGCTGGCCATGTCGCGCGACCTGCGCGTGATCATGATCAAGCTGGCCGACCGCCTGCACAACATGCGCACGCTGGGCGCGCAGAGCAGCGAGGCACGCGGGCGCATCGCACGCGAAACGCTGGAGATCTACGCGCCCATCGCGCAGCGACTGGGCATGAACCTGGTCAAGTCGGAGCTGCAGGATCTCGGCTTCCGCGCGCTGCATCCGTGGCGCCACGCGGTGATCGACAAGCACATCCGCAGCCAGCCGGTGATGCGTCGCGAATCGATGGCCCAGATCGAGGCCCACCTGTCGCAGCGGCTGGCGAAGGAAGGCATCGAGCATCGCCTGGTCAGCCGGGTCAAGACGCCCTGGAGCATCTACAACAAGATGCGCGGCGAAGGGAAAAGCTTCGACCGGGTGATGGACGTGTTCGGCTTCCGTGTCGTCGTCGATTCGGTGCCGGACTGCTACCACGCGCTGGGCGCGGTGCATGCGCAGTACAAGCCGCTGGACGGGCGCTTCCGCGATTTCATCGCCATTCCGAAGGCCAATGGCTACCAGTCGCTGCACACGGTACTGTTCGGCCCCTACGGGTCGCCGATCGAGGTGCAGATCCGCACCACCGAGATGGACCTGGTCGCCGAGCGCGGCATCGCGGCGCACTGGACGTACAAGTTCGGCACCGACGCGCCGAACAGCGCGCAGAACCGCGCGCACGCGTGGATTGTGGAACTGATCGACAACCAGCGCGCCGCCGGCTCGTCGCTGGAGTTCCTCGACAACGTCAAGGTCGACCTGTTCCCGGACGAGGTCTACCTGTTCACGCCGAAGGGCAAGATCCTGTCGCTGCCCCGCAACGCCACCGCGCTGGATTTCGCCTATGCGGTGCACACCGACGTCGGCAACCAGGCGGTCGCCTCGCGCGTGGACAAGAAGCTGGTGCCGCTGCGCACCAAGCTGGTCAGCGGACAGAGCGTGGAGATCATTACCGCCAAGTCCGCAGCGCCCAAGCCGCAGTGGCTGGAATTCGTGGTCACCAGCAAGGCACGCACCGCCATCCGCCACCAGCTGAAGCAGCTGGAGCACGAGGACGCCGTGCAACTCGGCCACCGCATGCTCGACCGCGCGCTGGAGGACCTCGACAGCTCGCTGGAGCGCCTGCCGCAGCAGCGTCTGGAAGCCTTCCTCACCGAACACAAGTACCCGCGCCTGGAGGCCTTCCTGGCCGACGTGGCGCTGGGCAACTGGATGCCGGCGCAGGCGGCGCAGGCGCTGACCGCCTTCGCGGAACTGCGTGCCGGCGGGCACTCCAAGCATTCGCAGGAGAAGATCCTGATCACCGGCGGCGAGCGTGGTGTGGTCAGCTTCGCGCAGTGCTGCCAGCCGATCCCGGGCGACGAGATCATGGGGTACCACACGGCCGGCAAGGGCATCGTGGTGCATCGTCTGGATTGCCCCAACGTCACCGAGTTCCGCAAGTCGCCGGAGCGCTGGGTGCCGATCGCGTGGGACGCGAAGGTCACCGGCGACTACGATGCCGCGCTGCTGATCGACGTGGAGAACCGCCCCGGCGTGCTGGCGCAGGTCGCCGCCGCGGTCGCCAAGAGCCAGTCCAATATCGAGCGCGTCGAGTATCTGGAGCGCGACATCAACGTCGCCGTGCTGCGCTTCTCGATCCAGGTCCGTGACCGCAACCATCTGGCGGAAGTGATGCGCCGGCTGCGGCGCCTCAACGTCGTGCACGGCGTTCGCCGGCAGTGACGTAGGGCGGGCTCAGGCCCGCCGTGTTGGTGTCTGTGCTCGCGCCGACGTCGTGGGGCAGCGTCGCTTTTCGTTCAATGCCATCGTGATCCGACCGGTCGCGATGGCGGGCCTGGGCCCGCCCTACGTAGAATCCGGTATCCACACAGGAGTCGCGCATGAGCAAGCAGATCATCCACACCGACCAGGCGCCCGCCGCCATCGGCCCCTACTCGCAGGCCGTGCGTGCCGGCAACACGGTGTACTTCTCGGGTCAGATTCCTCTGGATCCGGCCACCGGCAATCTGGTGGATGGCGACATCGCCGCGCAGGCGCGTCGCGCGTTCGACAACCTCAAGGCGGTGGCGGAAGCAGCGGGCGGCTCGCTCGACCGCATCGTGCGGCTCGGCCTGTACCTGACCGACCTGTCGCAGTTCGCGGCGGTCAATGCGGTGATGCAGGATTACTTCGTCGCGCCGTATCCCGCGCGCTCGACGATCGAAGTCTCGGGCCTGCCGAAGGGCGCGGCCTTCGAAGTCGATGCGGTGATGGTGCTCGACTGAGGACAGCGTATCCGTAGTGCCGAGCTCGCTCGGCACCACACGCTGTCCGCCGCAGGAACAGAGAGCAGCGGAGCAGGCTCCGCTCTACGAAGGCGTGGCACGGACCCTGGTGTGGAGATGAAAGGCAGCGGAGCAAGCTCCGCTCTACGCGGGTGACCGCCGCGTCTCGCTCGGCGTGTGTCCGGTCCAGCGCTTGAATGCGCGGCGGAACTCGCGCACGTCGTTGAAGCCGATCTGGCTGCCGACGCTGGCGATGGTCGTTTCCGCATCCTGCAGCAGTTCCAGCGCACGTTCGGTGCGTACACGGTCGTGCACGGCGCTGAAGCTGGTGCCTTCCTCGGCGAGCTGGCGGCGCAGCGTGCGCTCGCTCAGGTGCAGCGCGGTGGCAACGTCGGTCATCTGCGGGTTGTCGCGCAGGCGTGGCCGCAACTGGCGTTCGACCGCGGCGGTGGTCTCGCCGCGCAGCGACATCGCGGTGAGTTGCGCCCGGCACAGCGCGAGCGCCTGTCGCGAGGTCACCGGGTTGTAGCTGGCGAACGGCAGCTCCATCCAGCGCCGGTCCACCACCATGGCGTGCTGCGGCTGGTCGAAACGCACCTCGCAGCCGAACAGGTCGCCGTAGCGCGCGGCGTAACGTGGCGCCGGATAGCCAAGCTCAAGCCGAACCGGATGGAACTCCGGACCCGCCAGTTCGCGCGCCAGCATCAGCGTGCTGGCGAACATCTCCTCGCACAGGAACGGCAGCAGGTCGGCGGCTTCGTCCGGCGCGGTGGCAACCACGGCCAGGCTGCCGTCGTCGCGGTCCTGCATGTCCAGGTCCATCAGCGGACCGAGGTTGCGCTGGTACTCCAGCCCGATCTGCACCGCGTCGCCGAACGTCGGCGCTGTCTTCATCGCCAGCCCCAGCAGGCCGAAGTTGCCGCCGTTCTGCTTCTCGCCCATGGCCAGGCCCACGCCGTCGATGGGCAGGGTCGGCAGGGCGCGGCGGATGATCTCGCTGGCCTGGCGGTAGGACACGCGGGCCAGCGGGTCGTGGATCTCCTGCACGTTCATCCGCATGCCGGCGAACCAGCCCTCGGCGTTCACGCCGAACTCGCCGGCGAGCAGCACCAGCCCGCACAGCATGTTGGTGGGCAGGTTGGCGATCGACAGGCGATTGCCCAGTCCGGTTTTCCAGCGCATCGGAGCCCCTCCAGCTTGTCCGCTTTGCCCCCCGTAGTATGCCGCTCCCGCCCTCCGTGTCGCACCTGCCCGCACACCAGACTGCGGGGCACTACGCAGGCGTATGGGAGGGGAGACTCATGCAGCGCATCATGTCCGTGGCAGTGGCCGGCGCCTTGGCGCTCGTGGTGGGCGCTTGCCAGCCCAAGGCGCCCGAAACCGCCAGCGCCCCGGCGGCCGACGCCGGCTTCGCCGCCACCCTGCAGGAGCGCCTGCTGGACGCCAGGCCGGGCGACGTCATCGACATCCCGGCCGGCCGCCACCGCTTCGACCGCAGCCTGACCCTGCGCGCGGACGGGGTGACCATCCGCGGCGCCGGCATGGACAAGAGCGTGCTGAGCTTCAAGGGGCAGAAGGCCGGCGCCGAGGGCCTGCTGGTCAATGGCGACGACTTCACCATCGAGAACCTCACCATCGAGGATTCCAGGGGCGACGGCCTGAAGATCAGCGAGTCGTCGAACATCACCATCCGCGGCGTCAAGGTGCAATGGACCGGCGGGCCGAGCACGAAGAACGGCGCCTACGGCATCTACCCCGTGCTGACGAAGAACGTGCTGATCGAGGACACCGTGTCGATCGGCGCGTCCGATGCCGGCATCTACGTGGGCCAGTCCGATGGCGTGATCGTGCGCCGCAGCCGCGCCGAGCAGAACGTGGCCGGCATCGAGATCGAGAACACCATCAACGCCGACGTCTACGAGAACGTCGCCACCGGCAACACCGGCGGCATCCTGGTGTTCAACATGCCGGGCCTGTCGCAGCAGGGCGGCAACATCCGCGTCTACGACAACAAGGTGATCGCCAACAACCACGAGAATTTCGGCGCCAAGGGCACGCCGGTGGCCAGCGTGCCGGCGGGATCGGGCATCGTGATCAATTCCAACGACGACATCGAAGTGTTCGGCAACGAGATCCGCGACAACGCGACCGCCAACATCATCGTCTCCAGCGTCTATTCCACCGGCTACAAGGACAGCAGCGCCTCGCCCAACTTCGACCCGTATCCGGAGCGCATCTTCATCCATGGCAATACCCTGTCGGGAGGCGGCGATTCGCCCGACGGGTTCGACCTGAAGGCGTTGAAGGTGGCGACCTACGGCCTGCGCGGCAATTTCCCCGACGTGCTGTGGGACGGTTACTACAACAAGGACCGCGTGGTGGACGGCAAGAAGACCGGTCCGCAGATCTGCCTGCGCGACGTCAACGGCGTGGTCAACGCCGATGGTCCGGGCGGCTACAGGAATCCGAACAAGGACGCGAAGGTGCACGACTGCGAGCTGCCGCGTTTGCCGGCGGTCGACCTGAAGCGCGGTTGAGGCGCTCGCGCATGCGGTATCGCGTGGTGATATGGCTTGCCGTCCTGGTGGCGTGCATGGCGCTGCCCGCGTGCAGGCAGGCACCGCAGGTGCATTTCTTCGCCGAAGGCCAGCCGGCGGCGCTGGACGAGTGGGGGGTGCTGCGAGTCGAAGACGGTCATCTGCGCCTCAACGAAGGCGTGGTGCCCTACGACCTCAACACGCCGTTGTTCAGCGACTACGCGCACAAGCTGCGCACCGTGTGGATGCCGGCGGGCACATCGGCGACGTACCAGGCGGAGCAGAGCTTCGACTTTCCCGTCGGCACCATCCTCAGCAAGACGTTCTACTACCCGTTGCCGGAAGGAAAGCCGTGGGATGGCACGTCCGTCGCACGCACGCCGCCGTCGCAGTCGTCGCTGGAAGGCGAGGCGCTGGACCTGGCCAAGGTACGCCTGATCGAGACACGCCTGCTCGTGCACCGGGCCGAGGGCTGGGTGGCGCTGCCTTACGTGTGGAATGACGCGCAGACGGCGGCGACGCTGAAGCGCACCGGCGAACTGGTCGCGCTCGAACTCGTCGATGCGCAGGGCAAGCGCGAGTCCGCCGATTACCAGGTGCCTGACCAGAACCAGTGCGGCGGTTGCCACATCACCGACAACAAGTCGCGCAAGCTGCTGCCGATCGGTCCGAAGGCGCGGCACCTGAACCGCGACTTCGACTATGCGGGCGGCAAGGAGAACCAGCTGGCGCATCTGGTGCGCGTCGGGTACCTGACCGGCGTGCCTGCGTCGCCGCCGCGGCTGGCCGACGCCATGGATGCGCAGGCGCCGCTCGATGCGCGCGCGCGCGCCTACCTGGATGTCAATTGCGGCCATTGCCACAGCGCCACCGGCCCGGCGATCACCTCGGGCCTGTGGCTGGATGCGCACACGCAGGACCGGCTGAAGCTGGGCTTCTGCAAGCAGCCGATCGCGGCGGGCAAGGGGACCGGCAACCGGCGCTACGACATCGTGCCGGGGCATGCGGCCGATTCCATCTTCGACTACCGGTTGGACAGCGACGACCCCGCGATCATGATGCCGGAGCTGGGGCGCTCGGTCGTCCATCGGGAAGGGGTCGAACTGATCCGCGCATGGATCGACGCGCAGGCAGGCAGTTGCGATACGGCAAGTAAGGAAAGTGAACCACCGCCGGCCACCTGAGGCCGGTTTCCGCACAACGCTTCCGGGAGGGCGTGATGAGAGTGATGCAACGGAATCTGGTCGTGGGGCTTCGGCGCGCGCTGTTCGGCGGTTGCGTGGCGCTGGGCGCGAGCGGGTCGGCCTGGGCACAGGCGACGCCTGAAGGGGAACAGCAGGCCACCAACCTCGACACCATCACCGTCACCGCGCAGAGTCGCCAGCAGGAACTGCAGGACGTGCCGATCGCGCTGCAGGTCGTCGACCAGCAACTGCTCGATGACGTTGCGGCGGAGAACCTGGGCGACATCGATGCGTTCGTGCCGGGCCTGGTGGTGGACGCCGCCCAGCCGACCCAGCCGTCGTTCCGCCTGCGTGGCGTGGAGACCAACGACTTCGGCATCGGCACCGATCCGGCGGTCGGCATCTTCGTCGACGGCGTGTACGGTGGTCGCGGCGGCGGCGTGCTGCTGCCGTTCCTCGACGTCGAGCGCATCGAAGTGCTGAAGGGGCCGCAGGGCACCCTGTTCGGACGCAATACCGCCGCGGGCGCGATCTCGCTGGTGACGCGGCGGCCGCAGGACGAGACCGAGGCGAGGTTGCGCCTGCGGCTCGGCAACTACGGCAAGCAGTACGTCGATGCGATGTGGAACATCCCGGTCAGCGACGTTTCCGCGTTCCGGGTGAATGCGCTGTTCAACCACAGCGACGGCTGGTTCCAGGATGGGGCCACCGGCAAGGACCTGGGCGGCGAGAACGTGTGGGCCGCGCGCGCGGCATGGCAGTTGCGCATCGGCGACAACACCACCGCGCTGCTGAGCTGGGACCATGAAAGCCTCGACCAGAACGGCCGCGTCACCACCGGCATCGTGCCGTTGCCGGCGTTTCCGCAACGGCCGCCGGTGCCGGTGGATCCGGACGATTACCTCGATCCGCGCAGGACGCCGACCTACAGCGATGCCGAGAATGCCGAGTGGCGCACGTTCGACGGCGTCAACCTGATCGTCGATCACGCCTTCACCTGGGGCAACCTGACCTCGACCTCGTCGTGGCGCGAGTACGACTCGAAGAACCAGACCGAGGAAGACGGCACCAACCGCGCCGACCTTTACATCGACTCCGTCAACACCGAAAGCAACGAGACCTTCTACCAGGAGTTCAAGTTCGCCGGCAGCACCGCGCGGCTGGACTGGGTGGCAGGCGCCAGCTATTTCAAGGAAGACGCCAGGCAGACCAGCGAGGTGAACACCAACACGACCGCGCTCGGCAGCATCCTGGCGAATCAGGGGTTCGCGGCACCGGCGGGCTTCCCGTTCGCGCCCGAGGGTACCCCTTTGCTGTTCGTCATGTCGCAGATCGGGCAGGCGAACGGTTTGCCGTCGTTGCTGGGTTATGGCTGGAACGAAGTCTTCAACAACACCCTCGAAACCACGGCCTATGCGGCCTTTGGCGATGTCATCTGGCGCGCGACCGACAAGCTGAACCTGACCTTCGGCCTGCGCTACACCCGCGACGAGAAGAGCTTCAGCTGGTTCAACGGACCGCGCAACGCAGCCGAGTTCGATGCGGTGCTGAATGCGTACCTCGGTGCCGGCATTCCGCAGATGTTCCTGGCGGATCTTCCGCCGGAAGCCGCAGCCCAGATCATGTACGCCCTCACCACCTCGGTGGCCTTCGTCGACCCGCCGGCGGTCGTCAACAAGGGAATCACCAATCGCGACAAGAAGAGCTGGAGCGACGTCAGCCCGCGCTTCGTGGTGGATTACCACCTCGACGACAGGACCATGGTGTTCGGCTCGCTGGCCAAGGGCTACAAGGCAGGCGGCTTCAACGCATTGCAGATCGGTCCGGCCTTCGAGAACGAGGATGTGTGGAACCTGGAGGCCGGCATCAAGCAGTCGCTGGGCCGTTTCGCCTGGAACGCCTCCGTGTTCCACTACCGCTACGACAACCGCCAGTCGGTGCGGCTGATCGATCCGGACCCGAACAACCCGGTCGACATCCCGCGCTTCGTCTTCGACACCGGCGATCTGGAAGCGACCGGCATCGACGTCGACCTGCGCTGGAAGGTCACCGACGGCTTCACGCTGGACGCGCAGGCCGAGTGGATCGATTCCAAGTACAAGGACTACGTGACGCCGGAAGGCGTGGACCTGGATGGCGAGCCGACCGGCGAACCGCGCTTCACCGCCTCGATGGGTGCGGCGTACAAGGTCGACCTGGCCGGTCATGGCGAACTTCGCTTCTCGGCGCGGCACGCCTACCGGGGCCGCAGCCGCTGCAACGAAGGCTCGGACCTGCAGGGCGATTGCGGTGTCAATGCGCTGCTCGACATCGGTGAGGCGCGCGACCGCACCGACGTCCGCATCGGCTGGACCGCGCCCAAGGGGCACTGGAGCTGGGCGGTCTACGGCAACAACGTGTTCGACAACCAGTATGTGAAGGGGCTGAACACCTATGGTCGCGGCCCGCTCGGTGTGGTGGGCGCCACCATCACGGAGCCGCGCACCTATGGCATGGAAGTGGCCGTGAAGTTCTGAGCCGCGCGGCGACGCGTCGGACGTGGGCCCCGGCATCGTGAGGTGCCGGGGTTTTTGTTTTGCGTGGTTCCCGGCATCCTTGCGCGATGCCCGTACGTCGCGACACGCCGTCCATCGATCTTTCTGCCGAACCCCTGAGTCGTCTGCCGGGCGTCGGTCCTCGCGTGGCGGAAAAGCTGGCGGTGCGTGGTCTGTTGACGATGCAGGATCTGTGGCTGCACCTGCCGCTGCGTTACGAGGACCGCACCGCGATCACGCCGATCCGGTTGCTGCAGCCCGGCGTGCCGGTGCAGATCGAGGGGCGCGTCGAAGCGGTCGAGCGCGGTTTCCGTTATCGGCCGGTGCTGCGGGTGGCCGTCGGCGACGAATCCCGCGGCACGCTGGTGTTGCGCTTCTTCCATTTCCGTGCCGCCCAGGTCGCGCAGTTCGCCGTCGGCGCGCGTATCCGCTGCTACGGCACGCCCAAGCCGGGACAGCACGGACTGGAAATCGTCCATCCCAGCTACCGCGTGCTGGGCGATGGCGACGACGCGGCGCTGGGCGAGGCGCTGGATCCGGTGTATCCGGCGGTGGAAGGCCTCGGTCCGGCGAGCATTCGCAAGCTGATCGGTGAGGCGCTGGAACGCTTGCCCGACAACGACAGTCTGGAACTGCTGCCTGCCACATTGCTTGAAGGCTTAGGCCTGCCATCGCTGCGCAATGCGCTGCTCACCATGCATCGCCCACCACGCGATGCCGATGTCGCGGCCCTCGCACTGGGCACGCACCCCGCACAACGTCGACTGGCGATCGAGGAACTGCTGGCCCATCACCTCAGTCTCCGCCGCCAACGGTTGGCGCTGCAGCAGCACGGCGCGCCGGTGCTGAAGGGCAAGGGCGCGCTGGTCAAGGCCCTGGTCAAGGCGCTGCCGTTCACGCTGACGGGGGCGCAGCAGCGCGTGTTCAAGCAGATCCGCGAAGACATCGCCAAACCATCGCCGATGTTGCGGCTGGTGCAGGGCGACGTTGGCAGCGGCAAGACCGTGGTCGCGGCGCTGGCCGGCATGCTCGCCGTCGAGGCGGGCAAGCAGGTGGCGCTGGCGGCGCCGACCGAACTGCTGGCCGAGCAACACTTGGCCAACCTGCGTGCCTGGCTGGAGCCGCTCGGCGTGCGCGTGGCCTGGCTGGCCGGCAAGGTCACCGGCAAGGCGCGCGCGACTGTGCTGGCGCAGGTGGCATCGGGCGAGGCGCAGGTCGTCGTCGGCACGCACGCGCTGATGCAGGAGGCGGTGACCTTCCACGATCTTGGCCTGGCCATCGTCGATGAACAGCACCGGTTCGGCGTGCACCAGCGCCTGGCGTTGCGCGACAAGGGAGCCGGCAGGAACCGCGTCCCCCACCAGCTGGTCATGACAGCGACGCCGATCCCGCGCACGCTGGCCATGGCGGCGTATGCGGACCTGGATGTCTCCGCCATCGATGAACTGCCACCGGGACGTACCCCTGTGCAGACGGTTGCGCTGAGCGCCGAGCGACGGCCTGAGCTGGTCGAGCGCATCCGCACCGCCTGCGCAGAAGGCCGACAGGCGTACTGGGTCTGTACGCTGATCGACGACAGCGACGAGGTCGTGGCGCAGGCCGCGCAGACCACGTTCGAGGCCCTGTCCGCCTCGTTGCCCGATGCCCGCGTCGCGCTGGTGCACGGACGGATGAAGGCGGCCGACAAACAGGCCACCATGCGTCGCTTCAAGGAAGGCGAGGTCGACCTGCTCGTGGCGACCACGGTGATCGAAGTCGGCGTCGATGTGCCCAACGCCTCGCTGATGATCATCGAGAACGCGGAACGGCTTGGCCTCGCGCAGCTGCACCAGTTGCGCGGGCGCGTCGGTCGTGGTGCGACCGCATCGACCTGCGTGCTGATGTACCAGCCGCCGCTGTCGATGATGGCCAAGCATCGCCTGGCGACGATGCGACAGACCAATGACGGCTTCGTCATCGCCGAGAAGGATCTGGAACTGCGTGGTCCCGGCGAACTGCTCGGCACTCGGCAGACCGGACTGGCGGCGTTCCGCGTTGCGGACCTTGCGCGTGATGCCGGTTTGTTGCCGCAGGTGCACGCATTGGCGGAGCGGTTGCTTGCCGACGATCCCGCGGCGGCGGACCGCGTGATCCATCGCTGGGTGGGCGGTGCGGCGAGATACGCGTCTGCGTAACGCGGTCTGCGCTTGAGCGCCCCGTGCTTCCATGGGGCCGCCGGCGGTGCGAGACTCGGCGGCCGAGAAGACGAAGAGAAGAAGATGACGGACAGGATTCCCCTGCTGATCGACACCGATCCCGGTGTCGATGACGCGCTGGCGCTGCTGATGGCGTTCAACGATGCGCGCCACGAGATCGTCGGCCTGACCATCGCGGCCGGCAACGTGGGACTGCAGCACACCGTGCGCAACGCGCTGAAGCTGTGCGAGGTGGCGGGCCGCGACGACATTCCCGTATTCGCCGGCGCGCCGGCGCCGTTGCTGCATCCGTCGCCGGACGCGGGCTACGTGCACGGTCAGGACGGTTTCGGCGATGTCGGCTTCCCGCCGGCGGCGCGCCAGGCGGAGGCCGAACATGCGGCACTGGCGATCCTGCGTCTGTCGCATGAACACGCCGGCCGGCTGGTGCTGGTCGCGCTGGGGCCGCTGACCAACGTGGCGCTGGCGCTCAAGCTGGACCCGACGCTGCCGCAGCGCATCGCGCGCCTGGTGGTGATGGGCGGTGCGGTGACCTGCCACGGCAACATCACGCCGGCGGCGGAGTTCAATTTCTACTTCGATCCCGAAGCGGCGCATCTGGTGCTCGAGGCCTTCGAACGCTACGACCTGGCCGACTGGGAAGCCACCATCGCCCATGGCCTGCACCACGAGCGCGTGGCCGCTTGGCTGCGCGCCGATTCCGACCGTGCCCGCTTCTACGACCGTATTTCCGAAAAGACCCGGTCGTGGTCCGCCGACCGCCGCGGCGACCACTGGTTCGCCGCCGACGCGCTGGCCATGGCCTTTGTGCTGGCGCCGGAGGGCGCGCTGGAGCTGGCCGAACGCCCCCTCGCCGTCGAACTGCAGGGCGCCCACGCCCGGGGCGCCTCGATCGTGGACTGGCGCCGGGAAGGAGGCGGGCCGGACAAGGCCAATATCCTGCTGCGCTACGACCAGGCCCGGTTCGAGGCCCTTATCGAGGCGGCGCTGGCGGCGGGCTGAGAACCGGGTTGCGCGGGACGGGCAGGGCGGTCTACAATGCCGCTCTTCCATTCCCGCGACACGGTGTTACCGCCATGAAGGCCGACATCCACCCGAATTACCGCGAAGTCGTCTTCCACGACGTGACCTCCGATTTCAAGTTCCTGACGCGCTCCACGCTGGGCAGCAAGGAAACGACGAAGTGGGAAGACGGCAACGAGTACCCGCTGATCAAGGTCGAAATCTCCTCGGCCTCGCACCCGTTCTACACGGGCAAGCACAAGGTCATCGACACCAGCGGCCGTATCGACAAGTTCCAGAAGCGCTACGCGCGCTGATCGAACCGTCGTTCGCCTGATCCGCCTGCGGCCGCGCCTTGTGCGCGGCCGTTCGCGTTTGCGCGAGCCGGATCGTGTGCTTCTACGAAACGGACGGTTGCGCCTGCGGCCTTAGTCTTTGGTCTGACGCTGGTGCGGTATCGAGCGACGGCTCCAAATGCCGTGTGCGATAATTCGGGTCATCCAAGGTTCACTCCCTGGACTCCCGTCACGCGCCGACCGGACCCCGGACGGCGTTACCCCACGAAGGAGCGCACACTGTGTCCGAACTTGACCAGGTCACGCTGAATGCCGGCGACAAATCCGTCGTCCTGCCAGTCCTGAAACCCACGCTTGGCAACGACTGCGTCGACATTTCCAAGCTGACCAAGGAAACGGGTCTTTTCACCTACGACTCCGGTTTCACCGCCACGGCCAGCTGCAAGTCGGCCATCACCTACATCGATGGCGACAACGGCGTCCTGCTGTATCGCGGCTACCCGATCGAACAGCTCGCCCAGCACTCGAACTTCCTGGAAGTCTCGTACCTGCTGATGAACGGCGAACTGCCGACCCCGGACGAATTCGCCAGGTTCGAACACGAAGTCACGCATCACACGATGATGCATGAGTCGCTGAAGAACTTCCTGCACGGCTTCCACTACGACGCGCACCCGATGGCCATGCTGGCCGGCACGGTCGCCTCGCTGTCGGCGTTCTACCACGACACGCTGGACCTGGAAGACCCCGAGCAGCGCCGCCTGGCCGCCATCCGCCTGCTGGCGAAGATGCCGACCCTGGCCGCCGCCGCGTACCGCTATTCGATCGGCTGGCCGATCCGCTATCCGCGCAACAACCTCGATTACGTCGACCGCTTCCTGCACATGATGTTCGAGGTGCCGAGCGAGCCGCTGGAACTGAACCCGGTGGTCGCCAAGGCGCTGGACCTGCTGTTCATCCTGCACGCCGACCACGAGCAGAACGCGTCGACCTCGACGGTGCGTCTGGTGGGCTCGACGGGCGCCAACCCGTACGCCTCGGTCGCCGCCGGCATCACTGCCCTGTGGGGTCCCGCCCATGGCGGCGCCAACGAGGCCGTGCTGAAAATGCTGGAAGAGATCGGCGATGCGAAGAACGTCGCGTCGGCCGTCGCCAAGGCCAAGGACAAGGAATCGGGCTTCCGCCTGATGGGCTTCGGCCACCGCGTCTACAAGAACTTCGATCCGCGCGCCAAGATCATCCGCGAGATGACCCACAAGGTGCTCGGCGAGCTGGGCGTCGACGATCCGCTGCTGGAAGTGGCGATGCGTCTGGAAGAGGCCGCGCTGAAGGACGAGTACTTCATCCAGCGCAAGCTCTACCCGAACGTCGATTTCTACAGCGGCATCATCTACAAGGCGCTGAAGATCCCGACCGAGATGTTCACCGTCATGTTCGCCATCGGCCGCACCGCCGGCTGGGTCTCGCACTGGCTGGAACAGCAGGTCGACCCGGAAGCCAAGATCGGCCGTCCGCGCCAGATCTACACCGGCTACGCGCCGCGCGACTACGTGCCGACCGGCAAGCGCTGAACGCGTCGGCGGTACGATGAAAAAGGCCCCTCGCGGGGCCTTTTTCTTTGGTGCACTCGGCCGGCGGGCGGCGCGGCGCGAGAAGGGGCAGGCCGGCTCACCGGCGCGCCGCATCCCGTTCGTAGCCGGCGATGTCTTCCTCGGCGAGCAACTGGCGAACTTGCGCGGCAGAGGCGCGCTTCATGGGCTTCTCGTCGATGCCCGAAAGCGGTGCCTGCCGTAGCGCGTCGTGCGGCAGCACGGTCAGGTCGAAGCTCAGCTCCTCGGCACTGAATACCCAGACCGGCACATCGGCCACCCGCTCGCGGTCCATGCGCAGCCGGCGATCGCGGGCATCGGCGGGAATGCGATGATCTTCCAGCCAGCGTGTCACTGCGTCCGGGTCGTCACTGTGGACATGCAGGTGGACGGGCGTGTTGGCGTCGGCCGTGCCCTCGAGCACCGGGCCCACCAGACGTGGTGAGAAGCCGGACAGGAATTCCATGGCGCGCAGCGCGGCCTCGCGCCGCTGCCTCAGGCCGGTGGCGTGCGCCTCGCCGGCGAACAGGCGCTGGTACTCGCGCAGGGCCTCCTCGATCTCGCGGTTGCGGGGCAGGGAGGCATCGTCGTGGATGCCCAGCCGGCTGGCGGCCTTGAGTTTGGCCTGGTGAAAGTCGCGCATGCCGCCTTCGGCCATGAGCCGGGCGGCTTCGTGCGCCAATCGTTGGCGCCGTTCGCGGGTGCGCGTTTCGGCATGCTGGCGGGCGTGGTGCATGGCAGGCCTCCGCGTCGAAACTGACCGCGAATGTACACCATGTCCCCGACGTGTCCATGACGGTGCGGGTACACCGTCATGGCGCCTTCACGAGGGCTGCGGGATCAGAAGATGTCGAACGCTTCCTCGTCGGGCACCGCGTCTTCGGGCCCGTACAGGTCGTAGTCCTGGATGCGGTCCATGTCCTCGACCTTCACCCACTCGGTCACGCCGTTGAGCGTGGCCTGCACCATGCCGTCGGGCGGATCGTTCGCCGCGATCGGCGTGTCCTTCAGGGCGACACGCATGTAGTCGATCCAGATCGGCAGGGCCGCCTTGCCGCCGTACTCGCGATAGCCCAACGACTGGAAGTTGTCGCGACCCACCCAGACCACCGTGGCGTAGCCGCCACCGAAGCCGCCGAACCAGGCGTCGCGGTGATCGTTGGTCGAGCCGGTCTTGCCGCCGACGTCTTCGCGCCCCAGCACCTTGGCCGCGGTGCCGGTACCGCGCTGGACGACGTCGCGCATCATCGACACCATCTGGTAGGCGGTGCGCTCGTCGATGGCGCGTGGCGCCGTCACGACGTTCGGATCGGCCGGCTTCTCCTCGGCCTTGGCCTTCGGTGCCGTCGCCGTCGCCGGTTTGGCGGCTTCCGCAGGGCCGAAGTTGAATCCGTCCACGACCTGTGCCGCCGCCGTGCTCGCACCGTACTGGCCCGCGCCGCAGCCACGGCAGGCGACTGCAGGATTCTCCTTGAACACCACGTTGCCTTCGCGGTCCTTCACCTGGTCGATGAACCAGGGCGTCACGCGCGAGCCGCCGTTGGCGAACACCGCATAGCCGCGTGCGACCGACAGCGGCGTCAGCGAAGCCGTACCCAGCGACATGGACAGGTTGGGCGGCAGTTCCGCCTCTTCGAAGCCGAACTGGCTGATGTAGGTGCGCGCGAACGGGACGCCGATGCCGTCGAGCAGGCGCACGGACACCAGGTTGCGCGACTGCACCAGCGCTTCGCGCAGGCGCATCGGTCCGCGGAAGCCGCCGCCGTCGTTCTGCGGACGCCACATGTGGCCGCGGCGGTCGCGGAACACGACCGGCGCGTCCAGCACGATGGACGCGGGGTTGAAGCCCTTCTCGAACGAGGCGGCGTACAGGAACGGCTTGAAGCTGGAGCCGGGCTGGCGGCGTGCCTGCGTGGCGCGATTGAACTTGTTGCCGGCGAAGCTGTAGCCGCCGACCAGTGCACGCACGGCACCGTTGTTCGCGTCGAGGGAGACCAGCGCCGCCTGCGCGCGCGGGATCTGGTCGAGCACGTAGCTGCCTTCTTCCTTGCCCGACTTGATGCGGGTCAGGTCGCCACGCTTCAGCAGCTTGGCGAGGGAGCGTCCGGTCCACTTGCTGGCGGCGGCGGGAAGGACGACCTCCCTGCCATCGGCCATCACGACCGTCGCGCTGCCATCGTCGGCCACGCGTGCCACGATGACCGGGAGCAGGCCGTTCTGCGCGGGAATCCCCCGCAGGTGGGCGGCCAACACCTTCGCATCCGCATCGGCGGCCACGTCGACGTGCTGTTCGACGCCGTTCCAGCCGTGGCGGTGGTCGTACAGTCCCAGGCCATCGCGGACAGCGTCGTTGGCGGCAGCCTGCGCCACGGCGTCCAGCGTGGTGGTGACGTGGTAACCCTTGGTCAGTGCCTCCGGTCCGAAGCGCGCGATCATCTCCTGGCGCACCATTTCGGCCACGTAGGGGGCATAGACCTCGATCGGCCGCTCGTGCGGCCTGGCATGCATCGGCTCGGCCTTGGCCTGCGCGGCCTCGGCGGCGGTGACGTAGCCGTCCTCGCGCATGCGCTCCACGACGTAGGCGCTGCGCTGCTGGTTGCGGCCCGGGTTGCTGATCGGGTTGCCGCTGGAGGGGAACTTCAGTGCGCTGACCAGCGTGGCGGTCTCCGCCAGGGTCAGCTGGTCCAGGGTCTTGCCGTAGTAGTACTCGGCCGCGGCGGCCACGCCGTAGGAGCGGTTGCCGAAGAAGCTCTTGTTGAGATACAGCTCCAGGATCTCGTCCTTGGTCAGCATGTTCTCGATGCGCATCGCCAGCATCATCTCCACCAGCTTTCTGGTGTAGCTGTACTCCGAACTGAGGAACCACTGCCGGGCGACCTGCTGGGTGATGGTGCTGCCGCCGGCCACGCGGCCTTCCTTGCGGCTGACGATCTGCCAGACGGCACGGGCGATGCCGGTGGGGTCGATGCCGTTGTGCTCGTAGAACTTGCTGTCCTCGGCCGCCACGAAGGCCTGCTTGACCCGGGCCGGGACCTTGTCGATCTGCACCGGGTAGCGGCGGATCTCGCCGTACAGGCCCATCAGGCGGCCATCGCTGGCGTAGATGTAAAGGGGCTCCTGCAGTTCGACGTTCCGCAGGGACTGGACGTCCGGAACCTTGGCCGAGACCGTGTAATACAGCACCCCCAGGCCGACGGCGCCGGCCAGGGCAAGTATCAGGAACGTGATGAGGGTCCAACGGAGAAGACGACGGAACCGGGACATCCAGTGCTTTCCGATTGCAGAATTCGTAACGGCAGAGTATAGATGACCGCCGGGATCGCCACAGGCGATTCCAAGGGGAACAGGGACTTGGGGAACAACCCTCGTGAAACGTGACAAGCCGCACAGCCACGTCACCGGCGGTTGCCAAGCGTAAAAAGTTGGTTATTAATGTCGGCGCACGTTGTGCGTCCAGTGCCCGTCGGAAGGGGAAAGACCGTGGGGCTAATCCCAAAAAGCCAGTCGCCGCTGATCGGCGTCGACATCAGTTCGACTGCGGTGAAACTGCTGCAGCTGTCGCGCGTGGGCAACCGTTACCGGGTTGAGCACTACGCTGTCGAGCCGCTGCCGCCGAATGCCGTGGTCGAGAAGAACATCGTCGAGGTCGAGGCCGTCGGCGAGGCCATCCGCCGCGCGGTCAACCGCGCCGGCAGCAAGGCCAAGCACGCCGCTGCCGCCGTGGCCGGCTCGGCGGTGATCACCAAGATCATCCCGATGCCTGCGGACCTGGACGAGAGCGACCTGGAAGCCCAGGTGGAGCTCGAGGCGGTCAACTACATCCCGTATCCCATCGAGGAAGTGAACATCGACTTCGAGGTGCTGGGCCCGATGCCCAACAACCCGGAGATGGTGCAGGTACTCCTCGCTGCCTCGCGCTCGGAGAACGTGGAGCTGCGCCAGTCCGCGCTGGAACTCGGCGGCCTGACCGCCAAGGTCATGGACGTGGAAGCCTTCGCGGTGGAGAACGCCTTCGCCCTGATGGCCACCGACCTGCCGATCCCGCAGGACGGCGTGGTGGCCCTGGTCGACATCGGCGCCACCATGACCACGCTCAACGTCCTGCGCCGGGGCCGCAGCCTGTACAGCCGCGAACAGGTCTTCGGCGGAAAGCAGCTTACCGACGAGGTGATGCGTCGCTACGGCCTGACCTATGAGGAAGCCGGACTGGCCAAGCGCCAGGGCGGCCTGCCGGAAAGCTACGAGATCGAAGTACTGGAGCCGTTCAAGGAAGCCACGGTCCAGCAGATCAGCCGCCTGCTGCAGTTCTTCTACGCCGGCAGCGAGTTCAACCGCGTCGACCAGATCGTGCTCGCCGGTGGCTGCGCCGCGTTGCCCGGCCTGCCCGAGATGGTGGAAGAACAGCTCGGCGTGCCGACTGTGGTCGCCAATCCCCTGGCGCAGATGACCCTCGGACCCCGCGTGCAGGCGCACGCGCTGGCCCAGGACGCTCCCGCGCTGATGATCGCCACCGGCCTGGCTTTGAGGAGCTTCGACTGATGGCAAGAATCAACCTACTCCCATGGCGTGCCGAACGCCGTGCGCAGCGCCAGCGCGAGTTCTACGTCATGCTGGGCGCCGCCGCGATCGCCGGCCTGCTGCTGTCCTTCCTGCTCTGGTTCCACTACGACCGCCAGGTCGCCGGCCAGACCGAGCGCAACGATTTCCTGAAGGACGAGATCGCCAAGGTTCAGGCGCAGAACAAGGAAATCGAGAAGCTCGACGAACAGAAGCGCCGCCTGCTCGCCCGCAAGGACGTCATCGAGAAGCTGCAGGCCAACCGTTCGCAGATGGTCCACCTGTTCGATTCGCTGGTCCGCACCATCCCCGATGGCGTGATGCTCGCCAACATCAAGCAGGAAGGTGAAGTGCTGACGCTGCAGGGCCGTGCGCAGTCCAACGCCCGGGTCAGTGCTTACATGCGCAACCTCGAGACCTCCGGCTGGATGACCAAGCCCGAGCTGTCGATCATCGAAGCCAAGCCGGAAGAGGTCAAAACGCTGACCAACACCGGTGCCGGCAGCGCGCTGCCCTACGTCTTCACGCTGCAGGTGCGCCTGGCCAATCCGACGGCCGAGCAGGAAGCCGAGACGGCCGCCGCGGCCGACGGCACCACGCCCGCCGACGGCACGGCTCCGGCACCCGCACCGGCGTCCGCGCCGCTGGAAGGCCAGCCCGCCGCCCCCGCACCTGCGGCCCCGGCGTCTTCGGAGCCGGCCGCGCCCGTGGAGACTTCCACCCCGGCCGCCGGGAGCAAATCATGAGCCAGAAGACGTCGCTCAAGAACCTCGACATCAACAACATCGGCGCATGGCCCCAGAACGCGAAGGTGGGTTTCTGCGTCGTGCTGGCCATCTTCATCCTGGCCCTGTCGTATTTCCTGTTCGTCAGGGGGAAGACCCAGACGCTGGAATCGCTTGAGCAGGAAGAGGTACGCCTGCGCCAGGATTTCGAGAAGGAGCAGGCCAAGGCCGCCAACCTCGAACCCCTGAAGCAGCAGCTCGCGCAGATGGAGCAGGTCCTGCAGCAGATGCTGCGCCAGCTGCCCAGCAAGACCGAAATGCCGGACCTGATCATCGACATCTCGCAGACCGCGCTGTCCAGCGGCCTGACCAACGAGCTGTTCCAGCCGCAGCCGGAAACGTTGAAGGAGTTCTACGCCGAGAAGCCGATCCAGCTGCGCATGGTGGGCAACTACCACCAGTTCGGCGCCTTCGTCAGCGGCGTTGCGTCCCTGCCGCGCGTGGTCATCCTGACCATGCACGACATCTCGCTGCAGCCGAAGGAAGGCAAGGGCGGCGTCAACCGTGGCGCGCTTGAGCTCTCCGGTACGGTCAAGACCTACCGCTACCTCGATGAGACCGAGGTGGCCGAGCAGGAAGCCGCCGCGGCCGAGGTGTCGAAGGCGGCCCGCAAGAAGAATGCCCCCGCATCGGGAGGAGCCCCGTGATGCGCAGCAACTGGCATTGGATGATCCTCGCCGCGGTGGTCGCGACATCGGGTTGCGCACGTGGAATCACCAGCACTCCGGGCGATGCGCCCAATCTCGAGAAGTGGGTGGAGGACGTGCGTGCGCGCCCCGCGCCGCCGCTCGAACCGTTGCCGGTGATGCAGCAGTTCGAAACCTTCGAGTACGCCGCGCAGACGCTGCGCGATCCCTTCAGCAACGCCTGGAGCAATGCCGATGCGGGTGGGTTGCGGCCCGACCCGAACCGGCGCAAGGAAACACTGGAGCAGTACCCGCTGGACAGCCTGGACATGGTCGGTACGATCGGAAAGGGGGCAGGTCTGGTGGCACTGGTGATGGGACCCGACAAGGTCACCTACCGGGTACGTCCGGGGAACTACCTGGGCCAGAGCGATGGCCGGGTCACCTCGGTCCGCGAAGATGGCGTCGAACTTGTCGAACTAGTGCCGGATGGCGCGGGCGGCTGGCTGGAAAGGCCGGCGTCGCTCTCGCTTGAAGATCAATGATTGGGGGATACACGATGACCGCAACGAATGCCTACCGCCCGCGGCCGTCCCGGCGCCTGGCGACCTTCCGGCTCTGCTCTCTGGGGCTGGCCATCGGCCTGCTTGCCGCGGCGAGCGCCGCTGGCGCCGCGTCGCCTGCACCGCAGGCCGCGTCCCCCGTTGCCGCCGCCCAGCCGGCATCGGGCGTCGCGGTATCGAACATCGATTTCCGTCGGGGCGAGGATGGTTCCGGCCGCCTGATCGTCAAGTTCGATGGCCAGGGCGCGGCGCCCGATCTGCGCAACCAGGGCGACAGCGTCGTGGTGAACGTCGGCAACGCCACGTTGCCGGCCTCGCTGCAGCGTCCGCTCAACGTGGTCGACTTCGCCACCCCGGTGCAGCGCGTCGAAGCCCAGAGCAAGGGCGGCGGCACGCAGCTGGTCCTGAGTACGCGCGGCGACTTCGAGTCGCTGGCCTACCAGTCCGGCAACGAGTACGTCGTCGAGATCGTGCCGGCCGCCGGCAAGAAGGCCATGGGCAGCGCGACTGCCACGTCCGGCACCAGCGCATCGGCGGTGGTGGCCGCCGCGCAGAAGGTGGCATCCGAAGCGCGCCGCTACAGCGGCCGTCCGGTGACGTTCAACTTCCAGGACGTGCCGGTGCGCACCGTGCTGCAGCTGATCGCCGAAGAATCCAACCTCAACATCGTCGCGTCCGACACCGTGCAGGGCAACGTCACCCTGCGCCTGGTCAACGTGCCGTGGGACCAGGCGCTGGACATCGTGTTGCGTGCCAAGGGCTTGGACAAGCGCCGCGACGGCGCCGTGGTCTGGGTCGCACCGCAGCCCGAGCTGGCCAAGTTCGAGCAGGACAAGGAAGACGCGCGCATCGCGATCGAGAACCGCGAGGACATGGTCACCGACTACGTCCAGATCAACTATCACAGCGCCGCGGCTATCTTCAAGGCGCTCACCGAGGCCAAGGGCATCGGCAACCAGGGCAGCGGCGGCGGTGGCGGCGGCAACAGCCAGAACGAGAACGGCTTCCTGTCCCCGCGTGGCCGCCTCGTTGCCGATGAACGCACCAACATGCTGATGATCAGCGACATCCCGAAGAAGGTCGCGCAGATGCGCGAGCTGATCTCGATGATCGACCGTCCCGTGGACCAGGTGCTGATCGAAGGCCGCATCGTCATCGCCAGCGATACCTTCGCGCGCGACCTGGGTGCGAGGTTCGGCATCCAGGGGCGTCGTTTCGGTGATCGCAGCCAGGGCATCGGTGGCTCGCTGGGTGGGAATGCGGGCAATGTCACCAATCCCGCGCGTCCGATTACGCCAGGTGCGCTGAACGTCAATCTGCCGGCAGGCAATTTCACGGATACGACAGCGGGCGCGCTGGCGTACACGCTGCTGGGGCGCAATTTCTCCATCGATCTCGAGCTGTCGGCGATGCAGGAGGAGGGGCGTGGCGAGGTCATTTCCAACCCGCGCATCGTCACCGCCAACCAGCGCGAGGGCGTGATCCGCCAAGGCAGGGAAATCGGCTACGTCACGATCACGGCAGGCCAGGGCGGCGTTACGACGCCGAATGTGCAGTTCAAGGAAGCACTGCTCGAGCTGAAGGTGATGCCGACCATCACCAACGACGACCGCGTGTTCCTGAACCTCAACGTCAAGAAGGATGAAGTGGCGGAGCTGATCACGCTCGAGGGTTACGGCACGGTGCCGACCATCGACAAGCGCGAGATCAACACCGCCGTGCTGGTGGAGGATGGCCAGACCGTCGTGATCGGCGGTGTGTACGAGTTCACCGATCGCAGCAGCGTGGCCAAGGTGCCGTTCCTGGGCGACATCCCCTTCCTGGGCAACCTGTTCAAGAAGAAAGGTCGCAGCAAGCAGAAGGCCGAGTTGCTGATCTTCATCACCCCGAAGGTGCTGACGGTCGCCAAGCGCTGAGGCTGGTCGATCCGGAACAGAGAGGACGGGCCGCACTGCGGCCCGTCTTCATTTGCGGAAGGCGGGGCGGGAATTCCCGCTGAATCCGTGCCGTTCCTCACAGGGGGTTCCGGGAACCCGCGTGGCACACTGGCGGTCCCACGCGCACCCCGCCCTGCCCGGAAGCCCATGGACCATCCCGCCGCCGATGCTCGCCTGTTCGAGCGATTCGTTTCCCTGCGTGAGGATCTCTCGCAGACCATCGTCGGGCAGTCGGCGCTGGTCGAGCGCCTGCTGATCGCGTTGCTGGCCGACGGTCATCTGCTGGTCGAAGGCGCGCCCGGGCTCGCCAAGACCACCGCCATCCGCGCGTTGGCGTCGAGACTGCAGGCCGAGTTCGCCCGCGTGCAGTTCACGCCCGACCTGCTGCCGGCCGATCTGACGGGCACAGAGGTCTGGCGCCCGCAGGACGGACGCTTCGAGTTCCAGGCCGGGCCGATCTTCCATCCGCTGCTGCTGGCCGACGAGATCAACCGGGCGCCGGCGAAGGTGCAGTCGGCGCTGCTGGAAGCGATGGGCGAACGCCAGGTGACGGTGGGCCGTCATACCTATCCGCTGCCGGCGCTGTTCCTGGTCATGGCGACACAGAATCCGATCGAGCAGGAAGGCACCTTCCCGTTGCCGGAAGCGCAGCTCGACCGGTTCCTGATGCACGTGAAAATCGGCTATCCCGAAGCCGCGGCCGAAGCCGACATCCTGCGACTGGCGCGTGATCGTGCGCGCGAGCAGATGCAGCCGGCTCGGGACGCCCTGAGCCGGATGCCGCTGGAGGATGTCTTCGAAGCGCGCACGCAGGTGCTCGACCTGCACCTGGCGCCGGCGCTGGAGCGCTACCTGATCGAGCTGGTGCTCGCCTCGCGCGATGCTTCCCGTTACGACGCGACGCTGGCGCGGCGCATCGCCTGGGGCGCCAGTCCGCGTGGCTCCATCGCGCTGGAACGCTGCGCGCGCGCGCGCGCCTGGTTGGCGGGGCGCGACTACGTGACGCCCGACGACATCCGTGCCATCGCGCCCGACGTACTGCGCCACCGCGTGCTGCCCAGCTACGAGGCGACGGCGGAAGGCTGGGATGGCGATCGTCTGGTGAAGGCGTTGCTCGACGTGGTTCCGCTGCCCTGAGTCGGGATCGCACCGCTCCATGAACGAAGGCATCATCCCCAGCCTGTCCGAGCTCATCGCATTGCGGGCGAGCGCGCAACGACGCCCGCCCGCGCGCCGCGGCCGGCACTCGGTCACCGGTCCGTCCGCCTCGCCGCTACGCGGACGCGGCATGGAATATGCCGAATCACGCGAGTACGTCGCCGGCGACGACGTGCGCCACATCGACTGGCGGCTGACGGCACGCAGTGGTCGCACGCATACCAAGCTGTTCCAGGCCGAGCGCGAACGGCTGACGCTCCTCGTCGCCGATACGTCGCCGTTGCTGTACTTCGGTACGCGTACCCGCTTCAAGTCGGTGCAGGCGGCGCGCGCAGGTGCCGTGGCCGCCTGGCAGGCGGTGCGCGAGGGCGATCGCATCGCCATCGTCCGCGGCAGCATGGCGGAAGCGCCGGTGCCGCCGGCTTCCGGTACGCGCGGCGCATTGCGCGTGCTCGATGCGCTGGTGCGCTGGTATGCGGCCACGCCGCCGGACGATCTCGGCCTGGCGTTCGCGCTCGATCACGCCGCGCGCCTGCTGCGGCCCGGTTCGCGATTGCTGGTCCTGGCCGAGCCCCACAGCGTGGCCGCCATTCCCGAATCGCGCTGGCCGGCGCTCGCCGCCCATCATGACGTCGTCGTCCTGCTGCTGACGGATCCGCTCGAAACGGCGCCGCCGTCGCAGCGCCTGCCGTTCGTCTCGGGTGGCCAGCGCGTCGAACTCGACCTGGCGAGCGATGCACAGCGCGAGGCGTGGCGTGCCGAATTCCAGCGTCCGCTCGACCGCGCTCTCGATCTGCTTCCGGCGCGCGGCGTGCAGGTGAGGATGCTCGCGACCGATGCGCCCAGCGACGCCTGGCTGGCCGCGCTGGGGCGCATGCAGCCGCAGGTGGCGTGAGATGGACGTGGCGGCGCTCGTGTTGCGCGACGTGCATGTGCCTGCGTCGCCCTCGTTCTGGCCGCCGGCACCCGGGTGGTGGGTGGTGTTCGCCATCGTCGCGTTGTCGGTAGCCTGGATCGCAGCGTGGCGATTCTCCGTCCGCTGCAGGCGGCGGCGCTGGCAGCACTGGTTCGATGCCGCAAGCGAGGCGTATTCGGCGGCGGACCGGGTGGCCGCGATGTCCGAACGCCTGCGCCGCGCCGCACGGCGCGTCGATCCCGCGGCGGATCGTCTGGAAGGCGAGGCGTGGCTGCAGTTCCTCGATGGCCGGCGTGGCCAGGCGTTCTCGCAAGGCCCCGGTCGCCTGCTGATGGATGGAGGCTACCGCCGCGACGTTCCGCCGGCTGAGCTCGCTGCCGCCACCGCGGTTGCACGCGCCCGCTTCCTCGAACTGATGGGGGGCGTGCGGTGAGCCTGTCGCTGCCCACCCTGCAGTGGTTGCATGACGGCTATGCGGGCTTCGCGTGGCCGTGGTTGTGGCTGGCGTTTCCGCTGCCGTGGCTGGTGCGCTGGCTGCTGCCCGCGCGCCGTTCGCATGGTGATGCGCTCAAGGTCCCCTATGGCCACGCGATGCAGGCCATCGCGCAACGTGGCGGTCGCGCGTCGCCACGCCATGCCGCCGCGCTCGCCTGGCTGGCGTGGTTCCTGCTATGCGCTGCGGCGGCACGCCCGCAGCAGTTCGGCGATGCGGTGACGCCGCCGGTGAGTGGACGCGACCTGATGCTGGCCGTGGATCTGTCGGGCAGCATGACCGAACCCGACATGGAGCTGGGCGGCGCCGTGGTCGATCGCCTGACCGCGGCGAAAGCAGTGCTGGCGGACTTCCTCGACCGCCGCGATGGCGACCGCGTCGGCCTGCTGGTGTTCGGGCAGCGCGCCTACGCGATGACCCCGCTGACGCGCGACCTGCACACGGTGCGCGAACAGTTGCGAGACGCCGTCGCCGGCCTCGCGGGACGCGAGACCGCCATCGGCGACGCCATCGCGCTTGCGGTGCGCCGCCTGCGCATGCAGCAGGATGGCCAGCGCGTACTGATCCTGTTGACCGACGGCGTCAATTCGGCGGGCGTGCTGACGCCGCAGAAGGCGGCGGAACTGGCGAAGGAAGAGCGCGTGCGCATCCATACCATCGCCTTCGGCGGCGATGGGGGCGTCAGCGTGTTCGGCATCCCGTTGCCGATGCCGGCCAGTGCGTCCGACGCCATCGACGAAGCGACGCTGCGCACGGTGGCGGAACAGACGGGTGGTCGCTTCTACCGCGCACGCGATACGCGCGAACTTGCGGGCATCTATGCCGAACTCGATCGGCTCGAGCCCGTGGAGCAACCCGGCAAGGCGGTGCGTCCGCGCATCGAGCGCTATGCGTGGCCGCTCGCCGCTGCGCTGGCGATATCGCTGATCGCGTTCGTGCTGCCACGGAGGCGGGCATGAGCGTCGACTGGGCCGCCCTGCATTTCCTGCGTCCCCACTGGCTGTGGGCGCTGCTGGCGTTGCCCGTGCTGGCCTGGGCCTGGCGCGCGCAACGGCAACGCCGCAGCGCATGGCGGGGACACGTCGATGCTCACCTGCTGCCACATGTGCTGGTGCAGGGGGGCGCCGGCGCGCGCACCGGCCTGATCGCCGCGCTGGCGGCCTGCACGCTGGCCGTGCTCGCGCTGGCCGGCCCCAGCTGGCGACAGGCCGAACAGCCGCTCTGGCAAGTGAAGCGGCCACTGGTCATCGTGCTGGACCTCTCCAGCCGCACCACGACCAGCGACCTGCCGCCTTCTCGCCTGCTGCAGGCGCGCGCGAAGCTGGCGCAGGTGCTGGAGGCCCGTGCGGGCAGCCCGGTCGCACTGGTGGCGTACGCCGAGGACGCCTTCACCGTCACGCCCTTGACCGACGACACCGCGAACATCCGGCTGTTCCTCGATGACCTGGCGCCCGAGATCATGCCGGCGGACGGGCAACGGACGGATCGCGGCATCGCATGGGCGGCGCGGCTGCTCTCGCAGGCGGAGGCGCGCAGCGGCGACATCCTCGTGCTCACGGATCGCGCGGATCCCGCGGCCATGACGGAGGCGGCATCCGCGCGTACGGGAGGCTATGCCGTGTCGGCGCTCGGCCTCGGTACCGCGGCCGGCGCGGCGTACCGCGGAAGCGACGGTGCGATCGGACACGCTGCACTCGATGCCTCCTCACTGGGTGGTCTCGCGTCGGCCGGCGGCGGTCGCTACCACGCGTTGACGGCCGACGATGGCGATCTTGCGGCACTGGGGTTGCGGACACCCGTCGACAGCGCAGGCGAAGCCGCCACGGCCGGTGGCGGCAAGGCGTGGCGGGATGAGGGTTACTGGCTGCTGATTCCGTTGATGGCGATCGCCCTGCTCGGCTTCCGCCGGGGTGCGGCGCTGGTCCTGGTCGGCGCGTTGTGGCTGCCGATGGCGTCGCCCGCCTCCGCCGCCGGTGTCGACTGGTGGCAGCGTGCCGACCAGGTCGAACACGCGCGTGTAGTCCGAGGCGCCGATGCGTACCGGCAGGGCGATTTCGCGGCGGCGGAGAAAGCCTTCACGGGCGTCGATACGGCCGAAGGCTGGTACAACCTCGGCAACGCGCTGGCCAAGCAGCAGCGCTACGACGATGCCATCGCCGCCTACGACCGCGCATTGCGCGCGCAGCCTGGCATGCCCGATGCGGTCGCGAACCGCGCCGCAGTCGATGCCGCCCGCAAGCGACCGCCGTCGTCGGACGAGAGCCAGGGCAAGTCCGGACAGAAGGGCGATGGAAAGCAGGGAGCAGGCTCGCAGGGTGACGCGAAGCCGCAACCGGGCGAACAGAAAAACCCCTCGCCCTCGCAGGCCAAGGGTGAGCCATCCTCGCAGGGCCAGGAGAAGACGCCGCCTGCGACGGCACCCTCCCGTCCGCCTTCTTCGTCACCGGCGGATGCGTCGGCGCAATCGGCCGCCGATGCCGCGCAACGCGAGCGCATGCGCGAGGCGATGGCGAAGGCTGCCGCACAGCGTGCGGAGCAGGAGAAACAGGGCCAGCCGGCCGTGCAGGCGGAGACCGCGGAACAGCGCGAGCGCCGTCAGGCGGTGGATGCATGGTTGAAACGCGTGCCGGACGAACCGGGCTCGCTGCTGAAGGCGAAGTTCCGCCTCGAACAGGAACGGCGACAGAGGGAAGGACGATGAAAGCTCGGGTGTGGCTGCTGCTGTGTCTGCTGTTGGCGTGGCCGCTGTCGTCGCTGGCGGCGACCCGTGCGTGGCTCGAGCAGACCGAGGTGTCGCTCGGCCAGGCCGTGACGTTGAATGTCGAAACCGATGCGGTATCCGCCACTCCTGACCTGACGCCGCTGATGCGCGATTTCGAGGTGGAAGGGCAGTCCGACAGCCGCAGCGTGCAACTGGTGAACGGGCGCGTGAGCAGCCGCACGACGTTCGCGCTCACGCTGCGCCCACGGCGCACGGGCACGCTGGCGATTCCCGCGCTCCAGGTGGGTGCCGAGCGTACCGTGCCGCTGGTGCTGGAGGTCGCCGCGACCCCGACCGCGAGCGCGGCGTCCAACGGGCTGGTGTTCGTCGAAACCGAAGTCGACGACGGGAATCCCTACGTACAGCAGTCGGTCGGCGTCACGGTGCGCCTGTCCTACGCCACGCCGCTGGTGTCCGGCCAGCTCGACCTGGATCCACCCGACGGCGCGCTGCTGCAGCGGGTCGGCGAGATCGTGCAGTCGAGCCGCGAGATCAATGGGCGCCGCTACAACACCGCCGAGCGCCGCTTCCTGCTGGTACCCGAGCGCAGCGGTCCGCTGACGTTGCCGGGTGCGCGCTTCAGCGGTCGCGGCGCGGGTGGCTGGATGGACGATCTGCTGGGTGGCAACAGCCGCGAGGTCAACATCACCGGCACGCCGCGCACGTTGCAGGTTCGACCGCAACCGGCCAACGCACCGCAGCCCTGGTTGCCGGTGCGCGACCTGCGGTTGCGGTACACCGCGGTGCCCGACCAGATGCGTACCGGCGAAGCCGCCACCCTCACCATCGAGACCA
The DNA here is from genome assembly GCF_010093445.1 of Pseudoxanthomonas japonensis. Classification (GTDB taxonomy): domain Bacteria; phylum Pseudomonadota; class Gammaproteobacteria; order Xanthomonadales; family Xanthomonadaceae; genus Pseudoxanthomonas_A; species Pseudoxanthomonas_A japonensis. The sequence goes on from NZ_PDWW01000004.1 coordinate 88,862, forward strand.
CGGTCATCGGTGCGACCCAGGCGCAGTTGCCGGAATTGCCGGCACCGGTGGTGCCTGGTGCGCAGGTGTTCGCAGAACCTCCGCAGTACGACGAGAGCTTCGCGGGCGGCACGCCGCAGGTGAAGCTGACGCGCCGCTATTCGCTGGTGCCATCGCAGGCGGGCACGCTGGCCGTACCCGGCGTCGCGATGGCCTGGTGGGACGTGCGCACGGGAACCGGCAAGCGCGCGACCTTGTCCGACCTGAGCATTCCCGTCGTGGCGGGAAGTGGCCAGGCATCGCGCCCGCCGGCACCTGCGGACGCCGCACCGGCGTCGCCGGGCGCGAAGGATGACGGCGTGATCGCGCTTGCCGGTGGGCGGCAGGTGCCCGCACAGCTGTGGCCCTGGCTCGCGGCCGGCTTCGCGCTGCTCTGGCTGGTCACGCTGGTGTGGGGGCTGTCGCGTCGGCAGGGCGGCGCCGGCGTGTCGCGTGCCCGCCCATCTCTGACGGACTCGCACGGGACGGTGGCATCCGCCACGCACACGGCCGCCGACCTGAAGCGTGTGCTGGACGCGGGGGATCTCGACGACATCGAGACGGTGCTCTGCGGCATGGCGCGTCCGCTGGCCACCGATCTTGATGATCTGCAGCGCCGCCTGGCATCAGCCGCGCAACGCGCGGCGTTGGACCTGCTGCGCCGTGCCCGCTGGGCCGGTGGCGATCCCGCGCAGGCCCGCCTCGCCCTGCGCGAGGCCTTCCGGGGTGGTCCCCATTGGCACGCCATGGATGCCGGCGTGACGGACGAACCGCTGCCGCCGCTCTACCCGCGATAGGGGAAAACGGGCCAACGTTCGTCATCCCTTCGTTGCAGGCACCCGCGCTGCACGCGACCCGGAACGGCCTGTCGTGCAAGAACGGGGTGTCACGCCGGGTTTGCTAAGCTCCCGAACTTGTCTCCGCAGGACCCGCCGATGACCGACGCCACGCCCGCCACCCGCACCAAACTGCCGCTGCACTGGAAGATGGCCATCGGTTTCGGCATCGGCCTGCTGGTTGGGCTCATCGTGCATGCCACGGGGCAGGGCGACGCGGCGTGGGTGGGCCAGGTCACGAAGTACGTCACCACGCCCTTCAGCAAGATCTTCCTCAACCTGATCTTCATGCTGATCGTGCCGCTGCTGTTCTCTGCGCTGGTCTGCGGCATCGCCGAGATGGGCGACATCCGCGCGCTGGGCCGGATCGGCTGGAAGACGCTGGCCTACACCATCGTGCTGTCGGCGGTCGCCGTGCTGCTGGGTCTGGTGCTGGTCAACTTGTTCAAGCCGGGCGTCGGCGTCGATCCGGCGCTGGCGCAGCAGCTGATCGCCGAGAACGCCGAACGCACCAAGGAGATCGTCGCCAGCGTCGGCACGCAACCAACCGGCATGGACATGCTGCTGTCGATCGTGCCGGACAACGTGATCGGCGCCGCGTCCAGCAATGCGGCGATCCTGTCGCTGATGTTCTTCGCGGTGATGTTCGGCATCGGCCTGGTGCTGACCCCGTCGGAGAACACCGGCATCCTCAAGCGCGGTATCGAAGGCGTGTTCGAGATCTCGATGACGCTGATCGGCCTGGTCATCCGCCTGGCGCCGTATGCGGTGGCCTGCTTCATGTTCAACCTCGCCGCGATCTTCGGCTTCGACCTGCTGGTGCGGCTGGGCCAGTACGTGTTCGTGGTGGTGCTGGCGCTGGCGCTGCACCAGTTCGTCAGCTATTCGATCGCGCTGAAGCTGGCGGGCTACTCGCCGCTCAAGTTCTTCCGCGGCGCGCAGGAAGCGATGGTGATGGCTTTTTCCACCGCCTCCAGCAACGCCACCCTGCCGACCGCGCTGCGCGTGGCCGACGAGAAGCTCGGCCTGCCGCGCACGGTGTCGCGCTTCGTGCTGACGGTCGGCGCCACCGCCAACCAGAACGGCACCGCGCTGTTCGAGGGCGTGACGGTGATCTTCCTGGCGCAGTTCTTCGGCGTTGACCTGTCGCTGGGCCAGCAGTTTATGGTGATGCTGGTGTGCATCCTGGGTGGCATCGGCACGGCTGGCGTGCCGTCCGGCTCATTGCCGGTGGTGGCGCTGATCTGCGCGATGGTGGGCGTGAACCCGATCGGCATCGGCCTGATCCTGGGCGTGAACCACTTCCTCGACATGTGCCGTACCACGCTCAACGTCACCGGCGACCTGACCCTGGCCTCGCTGGTGGCCAAGGGCGAGCGCAACGACCTGACGCTGCCGGGGCAGGCGGGCTAACACCCCGACAACCGGCCCGCAACCGCGACACGGCGGGCGGGGGGTGGGACAATGGGCCGCCCGCAGCCCGCCGGGCGCCGCCCCCTCTGTCCCGATCCCCATGACGACGCCCACCCGCCGCCAGCTCGCCAACGCCATCCGTTTCCTCGCCGCCGACGCGGTGCAGGCCGCCAACTCCGGACATCCCGGCATGCCCATGGGCATGGCCGACATCGCCGAAGTGCTGTGGAACGACTACTACCGCCATAGCCCATCGAACCCGCACTGGTTCAACCGCGACCGCTTCGTGCTGTCCAACGGCCATGGCTCGATGCTGCACTACGCGCTGCTGCACCTGTCCGGCTACGACCTGCCGCTGCAGGAACTCAAGAACTTCCGCCAGCTGCACAGCAAGACCGCCGGCCACCCGGAGCGTCATGAGACTCCCGGCGTCGAAACCACCACCGGTCCGCTGGGCCAGGGCTTCGCCAACGCCGTCGGCTTCGCGCTGGCCGAGAAGCTGCTGGCGCAGCGCTTCAACCGCGAAGGCCATGAGATCGTCGATCACCGCACCTTCGTCTTCATGGGCGACGGCTGCCTGATGGAAGGCGTCTCGCACGAGGCCGCCTCGCTCGCCGGCACCTGGGGCTTGGGCAAGCTGGTGTGCTTCTGGGACGACAACAAGATCTCCATCGACGGCAACACCGATGGCTGGTTCACCGACGACACGCCGGCCCGCTTCGAGGCCTATGGCTGGCAGGTGGTGCGCAACGTCAACGGCCACGATCCGGTCGAGATCAAGACCGCCATCGATACAGCGCTGAAGAAGACCGACAAGCCCACGCTGATCTGTTGCCGGACTACCATCGGTTTCGGTTCGCCGAACAAGGCCGGCAAGGAATCCAGCCACGGCGCGCCGCTGGGCAAGGACGAGCTGGACGCCACGCGCGCCGCGCTGGAATGGCCGTATGGTCCGTTCGAAGTGCCCGCCGACATCTACGCCGGCTGGAACAAGGTCGACGCCGGCAAGACGCTGGAAGCCGAGTGGAAGTCGCAGTTCGATGCCTACGCCGCACAGTTCCCCGAGCAGGCCGCCGAACTGATGCGTCGTTCGTCCGGCGAACTGCCGGCCGACTTCGTCGCACAGGCCGACGCGTACATCGCCAAGGTGCAGGCCGAAGGCCCGGTGATCGCTTCGCGCAAGGCCTCGCAGAACGCCATCGAAGCCTTCGCGCCGCTGCTGCCGGAACTGGTCGGCGGTTCGGCCGACCTGGCGCATTCCAACCTGACCCTGTGGAAGGCCAGCAAGTCGGTCTCCACCACCGACCCGAACGCCAACTACGTGTACTACGGCGTGCGCGAGTTCGGCATGACCGCGATCGCGAACGGCCTGGCGCTGCACGGCGGCTTCGTGCCGTTCGATGCGACCTTCCTGGTGTTCAGCGACTACGCCCGCAACGGCGTGCGCATGAGCGCGCTGATCCCGGCGCACGCCATCCACGTGTACACGCACGACTCCATCGGCCTGGGCGAAGACGGTCCCACCCACCAGCCGGTCGAACACCTCGCCTCGCTGCGCTACATCCCAAACAACGATGTGTGGCGTCCGTGCGACGCGGTCGAGTCGGCGGTGGCATGGAAGCAGGCGATCGTGCGCCAGGACGGCCCGAGCTGCCTGGTGTTCTCGCGCCAGAACCTGCCGCACCAGCCGCGTACCGACGCGCAGGTCGGCGAGATCGCGCGTGGCGGCTACGTGCTGGCCGATGCCGACGGCACGCCGGACGTGATCCTGATCGCCACCGGTTCGGAAGTCGGCCTGGCCACCCAGGCCAAGGCGACGCTGGACGCACAGGGCATCAAGACGCGCGTGGTGTCGATGCCGTCGACCGACGTGTTCGACCGCCAGGACGCCGCCTACCGCGAAGCCGTGCTGCCGAAGGCCGTGCGCAAGCGCGTGGCAGTGGAAGCGGCGATCAGCGACTTCTGGGGCAAGTATGTCGGCCTGGACGGCGCGGTGATCGGCATGACCACGTTCGGTGCCTCCGCGCCGGCCGACGCGCTGTATAAGCACTTCGGCATCACCGCGGAGGCGGTGGTCGAGGCGGCGAAGTCGCTCTGAAGCGACGGCTGGCCGGATGGCGACGGGCGCGCTACGGCGCGCCCGTTTGTTTTTTGCCCGTAGCCCCTGGCTCGTCATCCCGGCGAAGGCCGGGATCCAGTGCCTTTAGTTTCGCAGCGAAGTCGCTGGGTCCCGGCTTTCGCCGGGATGACGGTCGTGTGGGTCGTTTGAGGTGACGCCGATGTTCACCGCGTTTCACGCAGTCCCAGCGCCAGCAACTTCGCTTCGATGCGCTCGCTCAGGTTGCCGGGCGCAGCGAGCTCCATCCGCGCCATCGCCTCGCTGTCATCGGATCTCGCCCCCAGCGCACGCAGCACCGTACCGATCTTCTTCCATGGCGTGGCGGTATTCGCCTTCAGCCAGCCCAGCGCCTTGACGATGCGCTGCTCAACGTCGGTGAAATCGCTGCCCAGCGGGTAGTCGGGCAGGGTGCCGTCGTGGCGGAACGCACGCAGCCGCGCGGACAGGTGCGCCGGCGTGTTGTCGATCCAGTGCGCGGCCGCATGGAAGCCGGCACGCAGCTTGCCGGCCTGTTGCGCCTGCGCCATCAACGCCTGCTGGAAGCGCGCATCGGTGATGCCGCCCATCGCGATGATGCAGTCCTCGTCGTTCCTGCCGCGCACATCGGCGATACCGTACTCGTTGACGTAGACGTCGCGCAGGTGGCGCGGGATGGTCGTGTGCCCGTAGTTCCAGCGCACGTTCGATTCGGCGGCACCGGCGTCTTCGCGCACCGCGCGGAACATCAGCACGCTGCGTGCGCCGTCCAGTGCGTTCGACATGTCGACGAAGTTGTACTGCCCGCCGACACCCGAGACCACGCGGCCGTCCTCCAGCCCGTCGGAGACGGCGGCGCCCAGTGCGGTCGCCATCATGCAGGAGTTGAAGAAGCGCGCGTCGTGGCGCTGCAGGCGGGCCAGCGATTCGCGTCCGCGTTCCAGCTCGTTGATCAGGCTGATGCGGCGCATGCCGATGGCGCGACGCTGGTCGTCCGGCAACGTGCGTAGCCACTCGTAGAACGCCGGCGAGCCGAGGTAGAAGGCGCCGTGCAGGTATTCGCCATCGCGCTCCAGTCGTGCCTGGTCGCCGAGGTTGGCGGTGCCGTCGGCGAGCCGCTGCATCAGTGCCTCGTCGTCCGCCACCTTGCGGCGGATCACGCCGGTTTCGACCAATCGCTTGAAACCCTCGTTGATCATTTCACTGCAGCCGTACAGGCCGATGGCGAACGGATCGAGGCCGCCGCTGGCGATCACGGCGGGGTGGCGTTCCAGTTCCGGATCCATCGCGGCCAGCACGCGCCGGTAGGTCGCGTTGTCGGTGTGGCGCAGCACCAGCGCATGGCACAGCGCATCGGCCAGCGCGCCGATGCCGATCTGCAGCGTGCCGCCATCGCGCACCAGCGTGCTGGCGTACAGGCCGATGGCGTAGTCGACGTCCGACACCGGCTGGCGCGGCAGGCCGAACAGCGCGGGATAAGGGCCGGGCGGCGAGACGACCAGGTCGAAGTAGTCCTCGTCCACCGCTGCGGTGCCGCCGATCCACGGCAGCTCGGGATCCACTTCGGCTACCAGCAGCGGACGCGGCAGACCGCGCGCGACGATGGCATCCACGGCGTCCTGGGTCAGGTCGTTGTTGCATGAGAACGACAGCCGCGTGCCACCCGCCTCGCGCGCGACCTTCTGCACGATGACGTTGAGTTCGCGGTCCACCAGCGCGCGCGCAACGTGCGTGTAGTTCAGGCTGGCGTAGTGCCGCTGTGCCGTGGTCGAGCGCAGCAGCGCGCCGCCCTGCATGTAGAACTCTTCGACCTCGATATTCGGCGGAAGCGCGTCACGCTTGATTGCCTGCACGTAGGCGAGGCGCGGGAAATCCTCGCCGAAGTGGCGCGCCGCGAACGGCTTCACGAAGCGGCCTTCCAGTCCCTTGCCCCCGCCCGGCGGATCCAGCGACAGCGCGGTGTACAGCATCCACGACCGCGACGGTTCCGCGGCGATCCGCGCATACAGCGCATTCAACAGCCGATGCGGCTTTCCGATGCCCAGCGGCGCGCCCATGCGCAACGGCCCGTAGGTGTGGGACAGGATGAGGTCGACAGCGTCGTCGAGGTCGGTGAGGTGCTTGGCCATGGCGCCAGCGTACCCAGCCGGATGTTAACCGGCCATGGGCTGGCTCACTGCTCCAGCATGTCCGGCCGGAACAGCCGTCGCCGCGAGACTTCCCGGCCCGACACCATGAAGCGGCCATCGCCCCGGTAATGCACGGTGCGCGGCAGGCGGGGCGAGGTGGCGACATGCGCGTGGACGATGCGCCAGACGAAGAGGGGATAGTCGGCGGTGATGCGGGTTTCGTGCAGGCGGCATTCGAAGCGCGCGTGGCATTCGCCGATGCCGGGCGCGTCGACCTCGCGCGACGGCAATGCGGTCAGGCCGAAGCGTTCGAATTTGTCCTGCTCGCTGCTGCTGCAGTTGCCGATCCGCACCACCGTATCGAGCAGGTCCTCCGTCGGCAGGTTGATCACGCACTCGCGGCTGGCGCGGGCCAGCGCGTGGCTGCGGTTCGCCTGCCAGAGGTACGTGCCGACCAGGTCGTAGCCCAGCATCATGTGCCAACCCAGCGTCATGATGGCGCGCTCGTCCCGGTGCACCGTGCTGAGCAGCACGACGGGGCCGGGCTCCAGATAGCGTCGCGCCCGGTCGGGCGGCAGGGTCTTCCAGCGCTTCTTGGTCATGTGGCGGCTCCGATGTCAGGAAGCAGCCTACGCGCGGCTCAGTCGAGAGCGTGTATGGAATCCGCCACGCGCCGGACTTCGTCCGGGTGGTGGCTGACGTAGACGATGGGCAGGCGGATCTCGTCGCGCACGCGCTGAAGATAGGGGATCAGTTCCTCGCGGCGCGCCTGATCCAGCGCCGATAGCGGCTCGTCGAACAACAGCAGCGAGGGCTGCGACAGCAGCGCACGGCCGATCGCCACGCGCTGCGCTTCGCCGCCGGACAGGTTGCGCGTGCGCCGCGCCAGCAGCGGCGCGATGCCGAGCAGGTCGACCACCGTATCGAAGCCGAACCGTGGTGCACCGCGTCCGCCATGCCGTCCGTACAGCAGGTTGCGGCGCACATCGAGGTGCGGGAACAGGCGCGCATCCTGGAACACGTAGCCGACGCGCCGCCGGTGCACGGGTTCATCGATGCGTCGCGTACTGTCGAACAGGCAATGGCCATCCACTTCGATGCGGCCCGAGGCCGGCGTCACCAGCCCGGCGATGGCGTTGAGCACGGAGGTCTTGCCGGCGCCCGACGGACCGACCAGCGCGATCACGCGTGCTTCGTCGTCGATACGGACATGGCGGTGGAAGTGGCCGCGCCGCAGTTCGATGTCGAGCTTCAGCATCAGCTCTCCTCCCCGTGGCGCGTGTAGTGGCGCCGTACCAGCCATTCGGAGAACAGCAGCGCGGCCAGCGAGATCACCACGGCCACCGCGGCCAGCCGCCAGATGCCGGCTTCGCCGCCGGGCACCTGCATCAGGCCGTAGATCGCGGAAGACAGCGTCTGCGTTTCACCGGGGATGTTGGAGACGAAGGTGATGGTGGCGCCGAATTCGCCCAGCGCCTTGGCGAAGGCCAGCACGCTGCCGGCGACCAGCCCGGGCCAGGCCAGCGGCAGGGTGATGGTGAAGAACACGCGCCACGGCCCGGCGCCGAGCGTGGACGCGGCCTGTTCCAGCCGGCGGTCCGTCGCTTCCAGCGATAGCCGGATGGAGCGCACCATCAACGGGAAGCCCATCACCGCGCAGGCCAGTGCCGCACCCGTCCAGCGGAACGCGAAGACGATGCCGAAGTGCTCCTGCAGGAATGCCCCGACCGCGCCCTGCGTACCGAGCGTGACGAGCAGCGCGTACCCCATCACGACCGGCGGCAGCACGAGCGGGAGATGCACGAGGGCATCGAGCAGCGCCTTGCCGGGAAACCGCGTGCGCGCCAGCAGCCAGCCGACCAGCACGCCGAACGGCAGGCTGGCCAGCGCCGCCACCAGCGCCACCTTCAGGCTCAGGCGGATGGCGGTGAGTTCTTCCGGCGAGAACGCGTCGAGCATGCGCAGGTCAAGGCTTCACGGCGAAGCCGCGGCGCTGGAAGATCGCATCGGCGGCGGGCGAGGCCAGCCAGTGCACGAACTGCGTCGCCTGCGCGGAGCGCGCACCGCGCAGCGCCGCCACCGGGTAGACGATCGGCGGATGCGAATCCTCCGGGAAGGTCGCGAGCACGCGTACGCCCGGCTCCGCCTTCGCGTCCGAGGCGTACACGATGCCCAGCGGCGTCTCGCCGCGCGCCACCAGCATCAGCGCCGCACGCACGCTGTCGGATTCGGCCAGCCGCGCCTTGACGCCGTTCCACAGCGACAGCGATTCCAGCGAGGCCTTCGCGTACTTGCCGGCCGGCACCGTCTGCGTCTGGCCTACCGCGAGGCGTCCGTCGCCGAGGGCGGCGAGGAACGTGGCGGGCCGCTTCAGGTCGACGCGTGCCTTGCTCGCCCTCGGCGCGACCAGCACCAGCTGGTTGCCCAGCAGGCTGCGGCGCGTGGCGACCTCGAGCTTGTTGCGCTCCTGCAGGTAGTCCATCCACTCCAGGTCGGCGGAGAAGAACACGTCGGCTGGCGCACCTTGTTCGATCTGCCGTGCGAGCGCGGAGCTGGCGGCGTACGACACGCGGACCGGGACGCCGGTCTGCGTCTGGTAGGCGGTGGCGGCTTCGTCCAGCGATTCCTTCAGGCTGGCGGCGGCGAAGACGGTAAGGCCGGCATTGTCCTGCGCGCGCGCGATGGGTGGCGCGAGCACGGTGGCGAGCAGCAGGGCGGCGGTTGCGACGGGGCGGAGCAACGCGGACAGGTTCATGCGAACGACTCCTGAAGAAGATCACGGGACGATGCGGGCGATGCCGCATCGCGCTCAGCGCCCATCCAGCGCCTTGTTCAACACCGCTGCCAGTGCCACGCCGCCGGCGCGCAGCTGGCGCTCGGCGATGGGCAGGTGCTTGTCCACGTAGGCCTGTTCGAGCTTCGCGCGGCGGGGATAGAAATCCGGTTGGGTCACCACATGGCACGACTGCTCGGCCCAGGCCGCCGCCGGTGGAGGCAGGGTCATCGCCGGGAGAGTGGGACGTGGCAGCGTGCGCAGATGGTCCAGATACGCCTGCTCGCTGCGGCCGGTGGACAGCAGCATGCGGCTGTCCCACAGCGTGTGCATGTTGGTGCCGCGCCCGTTCCAGTTGATCTGGAAGTCATTGCCGCCCTTGTCGTGTCCATAACCGGCGTGCAGCGGTTGGTGGGCATCGCCGACGAAATGCACGACGAACTTCAGTGCCTGCAGGCGCTCGGCACGCGGACGCCGCGCGTCGGCCAGGATCGCGGTCTGTTTACGGATCGCTTCCACCACGCAGTTGCCACCGGGGCAGTCGCGTTGTTGCAGGTAGGCGCAGTCGTGCTCGCCGATGTTGACGAAGTGCCAGTTCGCGGATTCGCGTCCGAGTGCGGGATCGTTCTTGCGCAGGTCGTCGGCCCAGCCGGCGATCCCCGCCAGCGTGGGATCGGGCTCGCCCTGCAGCAGGATGTCGATCTGGCGGCGGGTGTCGGGCGAAAGATCGTCCCAGGCCAGCAACGCCACCAGCCGATGGCCTAGCAGGCCCCAGGCGTGCGCGGGAACCGGCATCAGCGCGAATGCGAGCGAAGCGACGAGCGTGAGCGCGAAAAGAAGGGAACGGACCATGCCGGTACTGTAACCGACACAGGCCGTTCCCCGATTTACCGCAGGCGCCGGATCGAGCGCGTGCTCAGAACTTCAGGACATAAGCCACGCCGTACACCAGCGGGTCGATGTTGGCCGTGCCCAGTTTGGCGCCGTCCACTTCCACCTTGGTGTCGATGTCGGCCCAGCGCACGTCCACGCGCACCGCGCTGCGCTCGCTGACCTTGAAGTCGAGGCCGGCATGGGCGGCAAGGCCCCAGGAGTCGTCCAGCTTCAGCCTGGTGCCTTCGAGCGCACCGGTGGTGTCTTCACTGAAGAAGGTCGTGTAGTTCAGGCCCACGCCGAGCAGCGGCGACACCTTGCCCTCGCTGTTGAAGTGGTACTGCAGCGACACGGTCGGCGGCAGATGCTTGGTTTCGCCCACCTTGCCCACGCCCTTCACCGAGATGTCGTGCTTGAACGGCAGTGCGGCCAGCACTTCCAGGCCCAGGTTGTCGCGCAGGAAGTATTCGAAGGTCACGGTCGGCTTGACGTCGCTGTCGATCTCCAGCGGCAGGGTGCCGCCGGCGAGGGTGCCGTTGTCGGATTTCGGGTTGACCTGGTGCACGCCCACGCCCAGCGTCCAGTCGCCCTTGGACTGGGCGAAGGCGGGAACGGCGGCGCCCAGGGCGAGGGCGATGGCAATCGGGACAAGGGTCTTCTTCATGGTGGTGACGCTCGTTGGAATGTGGCGCCAGTCTCTGCCCGCGTTTCCCGTGCCGCCTTGATCCTGATCAATGCCTGCGGGGACGTGCCGGCGGGGCGGCCTGTTAGAATGTCGGCCCCCGTCAACCCCGCCGCGCCAGGCGCGGCCGCAGGAGTCCCGAGCAATGTCGATCAAGGTGGGTATCAACGGCTTCGGCCGCATCGGACGCAACGTGCTGCGTTCCGCCGTGCAGAACTTCGGCAACGACATCGAGATCGTCGCCATCAACGATCTGCTGGAGCCGGACTACCTGGCCTACATGCTGCAGTACGACTCCGTGCATGGCCGCTTCGACGGCGACGTGAAGGTCGAAGGCGGCGCGCTGTTCGTCAACGGCAAGAAGATCCGCCTCACCCAGGAACGCGACCCCGCCAACCTGAAGTGGGACGAGGTCGGCGCTGACATCGTCATCGAATCCACCGGCCTGTTCCTCGACAAGGCCACCGCGCAGAAGCATCTCGACGCGGGCGCGAAGAAGGTCGTCCTGTCGGCACCGTCGAAGGACGACACGCCGATGTTCGTCTATGGCGTGAACCACGAGACCTACAACGGCGAGGCGATCATCTCCAACGCCTCGTGCACGACCAACTGCCTGGCGCCGATCGCCAAGGTGCTGCATGACAAGTGGGGCATCAAGCGCGGCCTTATGACCACCGTGCACGCGGCCACCGCCACGCAGAAGACGGTCGACGGCCCGAGCAACAAGGACTGGCGCGGCGGCCGCGGCATCCTCGAGAACATCATTCCGTCGTCCACCGGTGCGGCCAAGGCCGTCGGCGTGGTCATCCCGTCGCTCAACAAGAAGCTGACCGGCATGTCGTTCCGCGTGCCGACCAGCGACGTGTCGGTGGTCGACCTGACCGCCGAGCTCGAGAACCCGGCGACGTACGACGAGATCAAGGCCGAGATGAAGGCGCAGAGCCAGGGTGCGTTGAAGGGCATCCTCGGCTACACCGAGGACAAGGTGGTCGCCACCGATTTCCGCGGTGACACCCGCACCTCGATCTTCGACGCGGAAGCCGGCATCGCGCTGGACCCGACCTTCGTCAAGATCGTCAGCTGGTACGACAACGAGTGGGGCTACTCCAACAAGTGCCTGGAAATGGTCCGCGTGGTCGCCGGCAAGTAAGGCGCTCTGAGCTGCCGTATCGCACGGGCGCCCTTGGGGCGCCCGTGTCGTTTCCGGGTATCGTCATGTGATACGAGATGGGCGGGATCGCGCCACCGGCGCATCGGATTCTTGCAAATCCGGTGGCCTTGCCCGAGGCTGCGGCGAGGCTGAAGGGACGGCCGGGGAGCGGATGCCCGTTCCCGCACCGAACACGCAACGACGGGGTAGGCGATGGATGATCTGGCGGGAATTCTGGTGTTGCTCGGCCTGGCCGTACTGGCGGTGCCGGTACTGCTGATCGTGGCGCTGGTGGCGATCAGCGGCCTGAAGCGCCGCGTCGCCGATCTGGAGCGGCAGGTAAGCCAGCTGCGCGTGCCGCAGGCCGCCGTGGTCGCACCGGAGGCCGTGGCGCCTGTGCCCGCCGACACCGGACCCACCCTGGCGGAACTCGTACGCTCGCCGCCGCCGCGCGTGGAAACGCCGCCTCCCGTGCGGGCGACCACGCCACCGCCGATTCCTCCGCGCCAGGCGCCGCCGCCGGAGATCCCCGCACAACCTGCGGCCGCGTTGCCGCCGCGTCCGCCGCGCGACGAACCGCCGCCGCGTCCCGCCAAGCCTGATGTGTTCACCGTTGCGCTCCGCGCGGTGCAGCGCTGGTTCACCGTCGGCAACGTGCCGGTGAAGATCGGCGTGCTGGTGCTGTTCGCCGGTGTGGCTGCGCTGCTGAAATACGGCGCCGACCAGGGCTGGTTCTCGCTGCCGCCGGAGCTGCGCCTGGCCGGCATCGCCGCCGCGGCGCTGGGCGCGCTGGTGTTCGCGTGGCGCAAGCGCGACAGCAACCGCACGTTCGCGCTCAGCCTGCAGGGTGGCGCCATCGGTGTGCTGCTGCTGGTGGTGTTCGCCGCGGTCAAGATCTTCGGGGTGATCCCGGCCGGCGCGGCCTTCGCGCTGAGCATCGTGCTGATCGCCGGCGCGGGCATGCTGGCCGTCCTGCAGGACGCTAAGTCGCTGGCCGTGTTCGCGCTGCTCGCGGGTTTCCTCGCGCCGATCTGGCTTTCCACCGGCAGCGGCAACCATGTCGCGCTGTTCTCGTACTACGCGGTATTGAATGCGGCCATCGTCGGTATCGCCTGGTACAGATCCTGGCGGATTCTCAACCTGCTCGGCTTCGTCTTCACCTTCGGCATCGGCACCGCATGGGGGCTGTTCGATTACGCACCGGAGAAGTACGCCAGTACGCAGCCGTTCCTGGCCTTGTTCTTCGTCTTCTATCTGCTGATCCCGTTGCTGTTTGCGCGTCGCCAGCCGGCCGGTCGCCGCGACTTCATCGATGGCTGCCTGGTGTTCGGCATACCGCTGGTGGCGTTCTCGCTGCAGGCGGGCCTGATGCAGGGCGGCAGCTTCGAGGACAGCCGCCTGCCGCTGGCGTTCTGCGCGCTGGGCCTGGGGGTGCTGTATGCGGGGCTGTCGTGGACATTGCGTCGCCGCGCGAACTACGACGTGCTCGCACAGTCGTACGCGTTGCTGGCGGTCGGTTTCGCCACCCTGTCGGTCCCCTTGGCGCTGTCGGCGCAGGCCACGGCGTGCGTGTTCGCGCTGGAAGGCGCCGCGCTGGCGTGGCTGGGACTGCGGCAGTCGCGGTTGTTGCCGCAGCTGACCGGTGCCGGTCTGCAGATCGCGGCGGCGGTGGCGTTCTTCATCGCCCAGGTCGACGTTGCCTCGTGGCGCGAGACCGTGGACGCGACGATGTTCGCCAATGCGTCGTTCATGAGCGCCCTGCTGATCACGGTGGCCGGTTTCGCCAGTGCGTGGGCGTACCGCGCGCGTGGCCATGGCGTGGCGCTGGTCTACTACCTGTGGGCCCTCGCGTGGTGGCTGGGCAACGGCATGGTCGAGATCGATACGCATGTCGCCTATCGCGCCGAACCCGACGCACTGCTGGCATTCGCCGCGCTGACCGGCTGGCTGGCGGCCGAAGTGCATCGTCATCGTCCATCCACCGCGTTGGCGTGGACGACGCTGGCCGCATTGGCATCCGCGGCTCCGTTCGCGCTGTGGCAATCGGAGGTGCACCAGCAGCCGTTCGCGGGTCACGGCGCCTGGGCGTGGCTCGCCTACGCCGTGCTGGGTGTGCGCAGCCTGATGTGCCTGCGCGACAGCGATCATCGCCTTGCCGGCGCGGCGCAGTTCGTGTGGTGGCTGGTGTGGCCGCTGGTCGCGAGCCTGCTTCTGGCCTGGTTGCCCGGCCACGTGGAGGGCATGGGCGGCGGTTGGCAGACCGGCCTCGTCGCGCTGCCGTGGCTGGTGGTCGTTGCGCTGGCGCTGTTCCGCTGGGACTGGCTGGCGGCCCCATTGGGCGGGCGCTTCGACGCATGGCGCACGCCCTTGTTCAGCGTGCTGTTCGTCGTGCTCGGACTCTGGTGGTTGGTTTCGCTCTTCATGTCCGGTGACGCGCATCCGTTGCCCTGGATTCCGGTGCTGAATCCGATGGAACTGGCGCAACTCGCTACACTGGTACTGCTGCTGCGCTGGTGGATGCCGGAGGCGCGCGTGCTGCCGCCGTCGCGCATCGTGCTGCTGTCGTCGCTGGCGTTCGTGTGGATCACCTCGGTGGTGCTGCATGCCGTCCATCACTGGGGTGGCGTGCCGTGGAACGACAGCCTGGTCTCCGGCAGCCTGGCGCAGACCAGCCTGACCATCACCTGGAGCGTGCTGGGCGTGCTCGGCTGGGTGATCGGGTCGCGTCGCGGCCAGCGCATGCTGTGGCTGGGCGGTGCGGTGCTGATGGGCGTGGTACTGGCGAAACTGGTGTTCGTCGACCGTCAGCACCTGGGCAACTTGCTGGGCATCGGTTCGTTCATCGCGTACGGCCTGCTGTGCACGGTGGTGGGTTACCTGGCGCCGGCACCGCCGCGCCGCGTCGAGAACGAGGAAGCGACCGCATGAAGAAGTTCCTGATGCTCCTCGGCCTGCTGCCGCTGATGGCGGCCGCGCAGGCGCCCGCGCCCGCGCCCTACGCGAAGCGCTGGCCGCTGGTGCTGTCCGGCGAGCAGGCCGGCGCGTATCGCGTCGTGCTGGCCCCCGAGGTCTACGCCACCACTGCGTGGCCCGACCTCCGCGACGTGGACGTGCTGGATGCGCACGGCAAGCCGGTCGCGGCGGCGCTGTTCGGCCCCGAGCAACCGACGGCCTTGCCGGCGCGACGCATCGTCGTGCCGTGGTTCCCGCTGCCGGCGTCGATGCAGGATGCCGGCACGTCGTCGCGCGTGTCGGCCCAGTTCGGCGAGAACGGGCGCATCGTCCGCATCGAAGCCGACACCGGCGCCGCCACCGGGGCGGGTCCATCGCGAGCCTTCCTGGTCGACCTGAGCGGCATCCGCGACCGTGCCGAAGCGCTGGAATTCACCTGGGACACCGGCACGCCGCGCGAGGCGAGCTATCGCGTGGAGGGCAGCCACGACCTGCAGGCCTGGGACGTGGTGCAGGATCGGGTGACGCTGGTGGAACTGCAGCGGGGCGCGCAACGCCTGCTGCGCGACGACGTGCCGATCCAGAGCGGCCTGCGCTACGTGCGCTTCGTGCCGCTGGATGCGTCGCCCGCACTGCCGATCCGCGAAGTCCGCGTGCGCCTGGACGCCGTGCATCTGCAACAGGCCGTGCAGTGGTCGGAACTGCAGGGAAAGCGCGTGTCCGAGCAGGGCGTCGACGCGTTCATCTACGAGAACACCGGTCGCCATCCGGTCGCCTTCGCCGACCTGGCGATGGAAGACTACGCGGTGGGCGAGTGGACGCTGGAAAGCCGCGACGCGACCGATGCGCCATGGCGGCTTCGTGCCGGTCCGTGGGTGGCGTATCGGGTCGGTGGCGATCGTCCGAGCGCGTCGCCCGCGCAGCCGCTGGCGAGCGAGCCGGCACGCGACCGCTACTGGCGCCTGCGCAATCGCAGCGCATTGCCCGATCAGGTGCCTACGCTGAGGCTGGGGTACCGCCCCGAGGTGATGGTCTTCCTTGCGCAGGGCACGCCGCCGTACGCGCTGGTGGCAGGCAGCGCAACGGCACGCAGAGCCGTCGTGCCGATGCCGGCGCTGGTGGATGCGCTGCGTCGTGACCGGGGCGAAGACTGGCAGCCTGCGCCTGCGTACCTGTCGCCGGCCTCGGCGCTCGCCGGTGATGCGGCGCTGATCGCACCGCCCACGCCGCGCGACTGGAAGACCTGGCTGCTGTGGGGCCTGCTGGTGCTGGGCGCCGCACTGGTGGCGGCCTTCGCCTTCAGCCTGTTGCGCAGCCGTCCACCGGCGTAGTCCGCGCTTCGTTTGCGGCATGCGGGGGCAGGCGGGACAATAGCGGTCTTTCCCGCTGCCCAGGACCTCCCATGCCCATCGTCCGCATGACCGACCTCGACCTCGCCGGCAAGCGCGTGCTGATCCGCCAGGATCTGAACGTGCCGATCGACGGTGGCCGCATCACTTCCGAGCAGCGCATCACCGCGTCCCTGCCGACGCTGAAGCTGGCGCTGCAGAAGGGCGCGGCGGTCATGGTCACCTCGCACCTCGGGCGACCCAAGGAAGGCGTGTGGAGCGAAGCCGATTCGCTGGCGCCGGTCGCCGCGCGCCTGTCGGAACTGCTCGGCGTCGACGTGCCGCTGGTGAAGGATTGGGTGGAAGGCGTCGATGTCGCACCCGGGCAGATCGTCCTGCTCGAGAACTGCCGCATGAACGTCGGCGAGGGCAAGGACGACGAGGCACTGTCGAAGCAGTACGCCGCGCTTTGCGACGTGTTCGTCATGGACGCCTTCGGCACCGCACACCGCGCACAGGCCTCGACCCACGGCGTGATCCGCTTCGCCCCGGTCGCCGCCGGCGGCCCGCTGTTGATGGCCGAACTGGATGCGCTGGACAAGGCGCTCGCCAACCCCGCGCGTCCGCTGCTCGCCATCGTCGCCGGCAGCAAGGTCTCCACCAAGCTGGAACTGCTGACCAGCCTGGTCGGCAAGGTCGATCAGCTGATCGTCGGCGGCGGGATCGCCAACACCTTCATCGCGGCTGAAGGCCATGCGGTCGGCAAGTCGCTGTACGAAGCCGACCTGATCGATACCGCGAAGAAGATCGACGCCGACGCCAAGGCGCGCGGTGCCGAGATTCCGCTGCCGACCGACGTGGTGGTCGCCACCGCGTTCGCCGCCGATGCGCCGGCGACGGTGAAGGCCGTCGATGCGGTCGCGGCCGACGACCTGATCCTCGATATCGGTCCGCAGACCGCACAGCGCTACGCCGAGCTGATCAGGTCGGCCGGCACGGTGGTATGGAACGGCCCGGTGGGCGTGTTCGAATTCGATGCCTTCGGCAAGGGCACCGAGACGTTGGCGCACGCCATCGCGCAGTCGAAGGCGTTCTCCATCGCCGGTGGCGGTGACACGCTGGCGGCGGTGGACAAGTACGGCATCGCCGATGACGTCAGCTACATCTCCACCGGCGGTGGCGCGTTCCTGGAATTCCTGGAGGGCAAGACGCTGCCGGCCGTTGCCGCGCTGGAAGCACGCGCGCAGTGAGCCGCGATACGCTGTTCTTCGATCTCGACGGCACCCTGATCGATTCGGCCGTCGGCATTACCCGCTGCATCGCGCATGCGCTTACGCAGCTCGAGCATCCGGTTCCACCGGAGGCCGAGCTGCGTGGCTGGATTGGCCCGTCGCTGCGAACCAGCTTCCTGCCGCTGCTCGGCGATCCGGTGAAGGTCGAAGCCGCCGTCGAACACTACAGGGAGCGCTTCGAGTCACACGGCTGGCTGGAGCACCAGGTCTATGCCGGCATCGGCGAGGCCATCGAGGCGCTGCACGCCGATGGCCACCGGCTCGCCGTGGTCACCGCGAAGAACGAACCGCATGCGCGCAAGATCCTGGCGCATCTGCCGTTCGGGCACCGCTTCGAGGACATCATCGGCGCCACCGCCGATGGCCGCCTGAGCCACAAGAAGGATCTGATCGGCGAAGCACTGCGTCGTCTGGCGCTGACGCCGGATGCTTGCTGGATGATCGGCGACCGCCACATGGACATCGATGGCGCGCATCACCACGGCATGCGCAGCGTCGGCGTGTTGTGGGGCTTTGGCGGTGAAGCGGAGTTGCGCGACGCGGGCGCGAACCGGCTCGCGGGCGCCCCCGACCAATTGCGGCCACTGTTCGCCTGAGCGGGACGCGCGCGATCAAACGCGCGTTTCATCGTCTCGTTTTTTGCGCAGTCGGGTGTGCGTGCGCAGCATCCATCGCATGCGCAGAGACCAAAAAAATACCAGTCGTCCGGTGTGCGCGATGCTGACCAAAGCGCTTGAAAACAGCGCTTTCCGCACGTCGCCGCAAGCGTGAGGCACGCTGTCCCGGGACAGTCGCATGACGTCGCGAAGCCCGGCCTCAACGACGCTGTTTCGCTGTGGTAGCGTTTGCGCGATCACACGGAACCCGCACCATGACCGAACGCCAGCGCCGCACCAAGATCCTCGCCACCCTCGGACCGGCGACGGACCCGCCGGGCGTGCTGGAAGACCTGTTCCGTGCCGGCGTCAACGTGGTGCGCTTGAACTTCTCGCACGGCGATCCTTCCGGACAGGCGAAGCGCGCCGCGGCGGTGCGCCTCGCCGCGCAGCGTGTCGGCGCCGAGGTCGGCATCCTCGCCGACCTGCCGGGCCCGAAGATCCGCGTCGAGCGGTTCGCCGAAGGCAAGGTGGTGCTGAAGACGGGCGACCGCTTTGACCTGGTGGCCAATGTCAACGCGCCGCCCGGCGATGTCTCGCAGGTGGGTGTGAGCTACCTCGGCCTGCCCGGTGACGTGGAGGCCGGCGATGTGCTGCTGCTCGACGACGGCCTGATGCAGCTGAAGGTGGTGTCGGTCGAAGGCGAGCGCATCGTCTGCACCGTGCTCAACGACGGCGTGCTGTCCGACCGCAAGGGCCTGAACAAGCAGGGCGGCGGCCTGTCGCTGGGCGCGCTGACCGAGCGCGACCGCGAACTGATCGCCTACGTGGCCGAAAACATCGGCGTGGATTTCATCGCCGTGTCGTTCTGCCGCAACGCTGACGACATGAACGAAGCGCGCCGCATCGCGCGTGAACACGGCTGCGATGCCGCGCTCGTCTCCAAGATCGAGCGTACCGAAGCCATCGAGAACCTGGCCGAGATCGTCGACGCCAGCGACGTGGTGATGGTGGCGCGCGGCGATCTTGGCGTGGAGATCGGCGATGCCGAACTGCCCGGCCTGCAGAAGAAGATCATTCGCGAGTCGCTGGCGCGCAACAAGGTGGTCATCACCGCCACCCAGATGCTGCAGTCGATGGTGGACAGCCCGATCCCCACACGCGCCGAAGTGCTGGACGTGGCCAACGCCGTCATCGACGGCACCGACGCGGTGATGCTGTCGGCGGAAACTGCGGCGGGCAGCTATCCCGTCCGCGCGGTCGAGGCGATGGCGCGCATCTGCCTGGGCGCCGAGAAACAGTTTGAGATGGACACCGATTTCGAGAAGGCGCCGCGCAACCTGGAACGCGCCGACCAGGCCATCGCGATGGCGACGATGTTCCTGTCCGAGCACATCGGCGTGCGTGCGATCGTGGCGATGACCGAATCCGGCGGCACCGCGCGCTTCCTGTCGCGCTTCCGCTCCAATGCGCCGATCTATGCGTTCTCGCGTCACGACGGCGCGCGCCGCAAGATGGCGATGATCCGCGACGTGTTCCCGATCGCGTTCGACAGCCGCGGCCTGGCGCCTCGCGAGGCCGCGCGCGATGCGATGCGCGTGCTGCACGACCGCGAACTGCTGGCCGAGGGCGACCGCGTCATCTTCACCAGCGGCGACCACATGGAACGCCACGGCGCCACCAACACGCTGCGCCTGCTGCAGATGGGCGAGCGTGGCAAGGCCGAGGGTCTGGGCGAGCTGTAAGCGGTTCCGGCCGCGCGGCACAACCGCTGCGGCTGCCGGAGCCGGGCGCGCTGCGGCGCGTTCTTCGCCGTGATTGCCCGCTCTCGGCGGGGTGCGGTCTATAATTGGTCTCTTTTTCGTCCCGCCACAGGAATCCCATGAGCATCGAACAGCTTGCCGAAACCGCCCAGGCCATGGTCGCCGCGGGCAAGGGCATCATCGCGATCGACGAGTCCACCACCACCATCGCCAAGCGGTTCCAGGGCGTGGGCATCGAGAACACGGAAGAGAACCGTCGCGCGTACCGCGAGCTGCTGCTCACCACGCCGAAGCTGTCGGACTACATCTCCGGTGCCATCCTGTTCGACGAAACCCTGCGCCAGTCCACCAAGGACGGCGTGCCGTTCGCCAAGTACATGGCCGACCACGGCATCATCCCCGGCATCAAGGTCGACAAGGGCACGCATGCCCTGGCCGGCTGCCCGGGTGAAGTGGTCACCGAAGGCCTCGACGGCCTGCGCGACCGCCTGAAGGAGTACTACAAGCTGGGCGCGCGCTTCGCCAAGTGGCGTGCGGTCATCACCATCGGCGAGGACATCCCGTCCGGCACCTGCATCGAGGCGAATGCGCACGCGCTGGCCCGCTACGCCGCGCTGTGCCAGGAATGCGGCCTGGTGCCGATGGTGGAGCCGGAAGTGCTGATGGACGGCGACCACAACATCGAAGTCTGCTATGAAGTGACCGAAGCCGTGCTGCGCTCGCTGTTCGGCGCGCTGTACGAGCAGAACGTGCTGCTGGAAGGCACCATCCTGAAGGCCTCGATGGTCATCGCCGGCAAGGACTGCGAAGAGCAGGCCGACGTCGACGAAGTGGCCGAGTCCACCGTGATGTGCCTGAAGAGCACCGTGCCGGCGATCCTGCCGGGCGTGGTGTTCCTGTCCGGCGGCCAGACCGACGAGCAGTCCACCGCCCACCTCAACGCCATGAACCAGCTCGGCAACCTGCCGTGGCCGCTGAGCTTCTCCTACGGCCGCGCCATGCAGCAGGCCGCGCTGAAGCTGTGGTCGCAGGACCTGACCGGCAACTTCGCCAAGGCCCAGGCCGTGGTGTACGAGCGCGCCAAGGAAAACGGCCTGGCTGCGCTGGGCAAGTGGGAAGGCTGATCGCCCGCGCCACCTGAAGTGATTCCGACGCCGGCCTCGTGCCGGCGTCGTCGTTTCCGGGGTCGGAATCCGACATTCAAGCGTGTCCGCCGCTCCGCCGATGCGTCATTCCCGCGCAGGCGGGAACCCAGCGCCTTCGGCTTCACGGCGGAAAGTCGCTGGGTCCCCGCCTGCGCGGGGATGACAGCCCTCGTTCCGTCGACTCAGTGCGGGCACCCGTTCGCTTGAATAGGGACGCGGCGACCGTCCTCTGCGGGGCTCAAGCTCCGTGCCAGCGGGGCATCCGGCCCAGCACACCGTCGTTCCCGCGAAGGCGGGAACCCAATGCCTTCGGCTTCACGGCGGGAAAGTCGCTGGGTCTCCGCCTGCGCGGGGAGGACGGGCCTCCTTCCTTCGCCCGATGCGGCCCCGCCGCTGCGAGCCTGAAGAAGGGCTCGGCGACTGTCCTGCAGGACGGGCTGCCATCCCTGAAGACCCTACTCCGTAGCGAAAGCGCGGCTGAACAAGTTTCTTCGCCTTGAATATAATTGCCTAAGCATCTATATCATAGGCACCCATGAAGACACCTGCCGGCCAAAGCACCATCGGTTATCTGATCGCGGACCTGAGCCGGTTGTTCGGCCGCGTCTTCGACCGCCGCGCCGCGCACCTGGGCCTGACCCGCGTGCAGTGGCGTGCGCTCAAGCGCATCCATCAGAGCGAAGGCATCACCCAGTCCGAACTGGCGGATCTGCTCGACATGGAGCCGATCGCCGTCGGTCGCGTGATCGACCGCCTGCAGAAGGCCGGCTTCGTCGAGCGCCGCAGCGATCCGGACGACCGCCGGGTGTGGCGCCTGCACCTGCTGCCGCAATCCGACGCGGTGATGCACGACATCGAGGCGGTGGCCACCTCCGTCCGCGAGGACTGCCTGGCCGGCATCGATGCGGACGAACTGGAAACGGCCCTGAAGGTGCTCGGCCAGATCCGCGAAAACCTCTCCCTGCTCGACCGCGCCAGTCGCGCCGAGTCCTCCCTCCGCAAGAGCTGACCCCCACCATGACCAGCAAGATCAACGAGGCCGCCGAGAACGCGGCCAGGACTCCCGCTCCCAAGCGTCGCCGCGTGCCGGTGTGGCTGTGGGTCGCCGGCCCGCTCGCCGTGGCCGGCTTCTTCGGCTGGGAATACGTCGCCTCGCAGCGCGAAGTCAGCACCGACAACGCCTACATCAAGGCCGAGCGCATCCTGATCGCGCCGCAGGTCGGCGGACGCGTCGTCGAAGTCGCCGTGCAGCAGAACCAGCCGGTGAAGAAGGGCGACCTGTTGTTCCGCATCGACGCCGATCCGCTGACGATCGCCGTCGCGCAGAACGAAGCGCTGGTCGCGCGCATGGCGAACAGCGCCAGCGCCAGCCGCGCGAAGGTCGTCGGCACCGGTACCTCCATCCAGGCCGCGCGCGAGACGCTGGCGTGGGCGCAGCGCGATTTCCAGCGCATGCAGCAGCTCGCCGGACAGCAGCTGGTCTCGCGCAAGATGCTGGACGACGCGCGCCACGCGGTCGCCGAAGCGCGCACCGACCTGGCCGACGCCATCGCCACGCAGTCCGAAGCCACCGCGTCGCTGAGCGGCAGCCCGGGGACGCCGACGCAGGACCTTCCGGAATACCGCGCCGCGATGGCCATGTTGGCCAAGGCGAAGCTCGACCTGGCGCACGCCGAAGTGCGCGCACCGGTCGACGGCATCGTCGGCCTGCACGACCTGCAGGTGGGCGAATACATCAACGTCGGCCAGACGGCGATGCCCCTGGTGGCCACCTCGCCGATCTGGGTCGAAGCCAACTTCAAGGAAACCGAACTGACGAAGATGCAGGTCGGCCAGGCCGCGACGGTCGAGGTCGACTCGTATCCGGGCGTGAAGTGGAAGGCGCACGTCGCCTCCATCGCGCCCGCCTCGGGCGCCGAGTTCAGCGTGCTGCCGCCGCAGAACGCCACCGGCAACTGGGTGAAGATCGTGCAGCGCATTCCCGTGCGCCTCGAGATCGACAGTGCCGACGCCGATGCGCCGCAACTGCGCGCCGGCATGAGCGCCGACGTGCATGTCGAGCTGCGCGATGGCGGCAGCGCTTCCAGTCGCGCGACTGCCGCGCGCTGAGGCTTCTTTTCCATGTCATCCCGGGCGTGCGCGGACGCGGGCGAGGGCACTGTGGTGGGGCCCGGCCCCGCCGACGCCGCGCCCCGGGTGACCTCTGGATCGTCGTGCTCCGTGCGCGTCGATCCGTTCCGGACTATCCCATGAGCACTTCCACCGCTACCGCGGCCCCCGCGCAGGAAGACACCGGCAAGCGCACGCTGCTGGTCGGCTCGGTGATGCTGGCCACGCTGATGCAGGCGCTGGACACCACCATCGCCAACGTCGCGCTGCCGGACATGCAGGGCTCGCTGTCGGCCACCCAGGACCAGGTGTCGTGGGTGCTGACCAGCTATATCGTCGCTGCCGCGATCCTGACGCCGGTCACCGGCTGGCTGGCGGGCCGCCTGGGGCGCCGCCGCCTGTTGATCATCGCGGTCAGTGGCTTCACCGTCGCCTCGCTGCTGTGCGGCATCGCCACCGGCATCGGCGAGATGGTGATGTTCCGCATCCTGCAGGGCGTGTTCGGCGCCTCGCTGGTGCCGATCTCGCAGTCGCTGCTGCTCGATGCCTTCCCCAAGGAGAAGCACGGCGCCGCGATGGCGATGTGGGGCATGGGCATCATGGTCGGGCCGATCCTCGGTCCGCCGCTGGGCGGCTTCCTGACCCAGAACTACAGCTGGCACTGGGTGTTCCTGATCAACCTGCCGATCGGCATCCTGGCGCTGATGGGCATCATGGCCAGCGTCAAGAAGGACGTGCCGCACGAGCGCCCGCTCGATGGCGTCGGGCTGGCGCTGCTGGCGCTCGGTATCGGTGCGCTGCAGCTGTTCCTCGACCGCGGGCAGAGCGAGGACTGGTTCGGCAGCGTCGAGATCCAGATCGAAGCCGCGCTCGCCTTCCTCGCGCTCTACATGTACGGACTGTGGTGGTGGCGCCGGCGCGACCATGCGCTGCTCGACCTCGGCCTGCTGAAGAACGCGAACTTCGCCGTCGGCTGCGCGCTGATCTTCGTGGTCGGCATCGTGCTGTTCGCGACGCTGGCCTTGTTGCCGCCGTACCTCAGCACGCTGATGAACTATCCGGTGCTGACCATCGGCCTGGTGCTGGCACCGCGCGGCGTCGGCACGATGTTCAGCATGATGGTGGTCGGTCGCCTGCTGGGCCGCATCGACGCGCGCTGGCCGATCCTGGTCGGCATGGGCCTGATGGTCTTCTCGCTGCACGGCATGACCCAGTTCGGTCCGAATGCGTCGATGGAATCCATCGTCTGGCTCGGCGTCGTGCAGGGCATGGGCCTGGGTCTGGTGTTCGTGCCCATTTCCACCGTCGCCTACGCCACGCTTGAGCCGCACCAGCGCACGGAGGCCGCCGGCCTCTTCAGCCTGGTGCGCAACATCGGATCGTCCGTCGGCATTTCGGTGGTGATGACGATGCTGTCGCGCGCCATGCAGGTGAACCATGCCGAGATCGGCGCGCGCATCCCGGCCTTCGGCGCGGAAACGACCCTGCTGCCGGCGGCCATGAATCCTTCCACCGCCACGGGGCTGGCGTTGCTCAATGCCGAAGTGAACCGTCAGGCCGCGGCCATCGGCTACCTCAACGATTTCAAGCTGATGATGCTGCTGACCCTGGCCTCGATGCCGCTGGTGCTGCTGATGCGCGGCGGCAAGGCGCCGTCGGGTGGCAATGCAGGCGCAGACGCCGCCGCGGCCCACTGACATGCGCATCGACGGCCTGCACCATGTCGCGATCATCGCGTCCGATTACGCGCGGTCGAAGCGCTTCTATACCGAGGTGCTGGGCCTGCGCGTGATCGCCGAGCACTGCCGCGCCGAACGCGACTCCTGGAAGCTCGACCTCGCGCTGCCGGACGGCACGCAGGTCGAGCTGTTCTCCTTCCCGTCGCCGCCGCCCCGCGTGTCGCGACCGGAAGCCTGCGGCTTGCGCCACCTCGCGCTGCGGGTCGCCGACCTCGATGCCGCTGTCGCGCATCTGCATGCCCATGGCGTGGCGAGCGAACCGGTTCGCGTGGACGAATACACCGGCTGCCGCTTCACCTTCTTCGCGGATCCGGACGACCTGCCGCTGGAACTCTACGAAGCATAGGAATGCTCTCTGTGGGAGCGACGTAAGTCGCGATCGCACGGCATCGCTGGCAGCGATTCCTGCTTGGCTCTCTCACCAGCAGACATGGGGTTTCAGTAATGTCCACGGCCTCCGGAATTCATGATCGCGACTGACGTCGCTCCCACACCGATTTTTTCGGATCGCCTGTCCACCCATGCACCTGCTAAGGTCGCGCGAAATATGATCTGCCGCAGCGGAGACGCCCATGAGACGCCTGACGACGTTTTTTCTGTCCGTGTCGACAGCACTAATCGCGGTCCCGGCATCGGCCAACGATCTCGACTGGCTCGCCGGCCACTGGTGCGGCCAGAGCGGCAAGACCTTCAGCGAAGAAACCTGGATGGCGCCGCGCGGCGGCCTGCTGGTCGGCATGCACCGCGATACGCGCGACGGCAGGGCGACCGGATTCGAATTCATGCGCATCGCGGCGCAGGACGGGCGATGGGTATTCCTCGCGCAGCCCGGCGGGAAAGCCGCTACCGCATTTCCGGCGGAGCGGGTGGAAAAGGACCGTGCTGTGTTCGCCAATCCAGCGCACGACTTTCCGAAGCGCGTGATCTATTCGCGCCCCGACGTCGACACATTGCACGCGCGCATCGACGATGGCCGCGACGACGGCCAAGCGATGGAATGGACGTGGCGGCGCGATTGCGTCGCGCCGCCGTCGTCCTGAGGTCACTTACGGCAGCGCGGCGTCGCCCAGCGACGACAGCCACTCGTCGTCCGAGCCCTCGTTGACGCCTTCGAACAGCGGCGTCGAGAAGTAGCGCTCGCCGGTATCCGGCAGCATCGCCAGCAGCACGTCGCCGGGCTTGGCCTTCTGCGCGACCTGCAGCGCGGCGGCGACCGTGGCGCCTGCGGAGATGCCGACGAAGATGCCTTCCTCGGCGGCGAGGCGACGTGCGGTGGCGATCGCCTCCACGTCGGTGACCGGCAGGACCTCGTCGGCGACCTCGCGGTTCAGCACGTCCGGCACGAAGTCCGGGGTCCAGCCCTGGATCTTGTGCGGCTGCCATTCCTTGCCTTGCAGCAGCGACGCACCGGCGGGCTCGGACGCGGTGATGCGCACTTCCGGGCGCGCGACCTTCAGCACTTCGCCCACGCCGGTCAGCGTACCGCCGGTGCCCCAGCCGGTGACGAAATGGTCGAGGCGCTGGCCGGCGAAGTCGCGCAGGATTTCCGCCGCCGTCGTTTGCCGGTGGTAGGCGGGATTGGCGGGATTGGCGAACTGGCGGGCAAGGAACCAGCCGTGCTGCTTCGCCAGTTCTTCCGCACGCCGCACCATGCCACTGCCGCGCTCGGCGGCCGGCGTCAGGATGACTTTGGCGCCGTAGGCACGCATCAGCTTGCGGCGTTCGATCGAGAAGGTCTCCACCATCGTGGCGACGAACTTGTAGCCGCGCGCGGCGGCGACCATCGCCAGTGCCACGCCGGTATTGCCGGACGTCGCTTCGACGATGGTGTCGCCCGGCTTCAGCAGGCCCTTGGCTTCGGCGTCGAGAATGATCGCCAGCGCCAGGCGGTCCTTCACCGAACCGCCGGGATTGAACGATTCCACCTTGGCGTAGAGCGTCACGTGCTCGGGCGCGATGCGGTGCAGTTTGACGACCGGGGTGCGGCCGATGGTGTCCAGGATGCTGTCGTAAACGGCCATGGGATCTCCGTGGGGCGTGGGCTCAGGCAGCCTGCAGTGTGGGCGTAGGCAGGTTGCGGGAATGTGTGGGGGCGACGGCGCAGACGGGCGGCGCGCCGAACCAGTGCAGGGTGCCAGCGAGCGCGGCGACTTCGCCGAGTACCAGCAATGCGGGCGAGCGTACCTGGTGGAAACGCGCGGTTTCCGGCAGATCGGCCAGGGTGCCGGTCAGCACCCGCTGGTCGCGGCGCGAGCCGTTTTCGATCAGGGCGAACGGCGTGGACGGTGCACGCCCGTGCGCGACGAGCCGGTCGCGCAGGCCCTCCAGTCCGGCCACGCCCATGTAGACGGCCAGCGTCTGCCGCTCCTGCGCGAGCGACTGCCAGTCGAGGGTGTCGAACGAATCCTTGCAGTGTGCCGTCACCAGCTTCACCGACTGCGCATGATCGCGATGGGTCAGCGGGATGCCGGCATAGGCGGCGCACGCGACCGCGGCGGTGATGCCGGGCACGACCTCGTAGGGAATGCCGTGCGTGCGCAGGAACTCGAGTTCCTCGCCGCCGCGACCGAACACGAACGGATCGCCGCCCTTCAGCCGCACGACACGCTTGCCGGTGCGCGCGTGTTCCAGCATCAGCGCGTGGATGTCGTCCTGGCGCGTGCTGTGGCCGGTGGCGGACTTGCCGACTTCGATGTACGTCGCATCGCGGCGGCCGAGTCGCAGCACGTCCTCGCTGACCAGGCGATCATGCAGGATCACATCGGCCTCGTTCATCGCGCGCAATGCGTTGAGCGTCAGCAGCCCGGCGTCGCCGGGGCCGGCACCGACCACCGCGACCGAGCCGCGTGCCGTGGTGGCATGCTCGTCCAGCACCGCGAGGAAGTGCTGTTCGGCCTGCGCATGCAGCCGCTGCCGGTACAGGCGCGGCAGCGGTCCGGCGAGCAGCTTTTCGAAGAAGCGGCGCCGCTCGGCGGTCTGCGGGAAGCGTTGGCGGATGCGCCGGCGCTGGCGGGTGAACAACTCGGCCAGCGATGCCCAGGAATCGTCGAGCAGGGTCTCGAGCTGACGGCGCAGGTGCCGCGCCAGCATCGGCGCGCCGCCGCCGCTGGAGATGGCGACCTGCAACGGACCGCGCTCGACGATGGCGGGGACCTGGAACGTGGAGAGCTCGCGGTCGTCGACGACGTTGGCGAAGACATGGCTCGCGTCGGCAGCGGCGGCGACCGCGCGATTGACGTCGGCGTCGTCGGTGGCGGCGACCACCAGCCACACGCCCGAGAGCCAGTGCGGATCGAAGCGCCCGTCGATCCACTCGATGCGGCCTGCCTCGTACCACGCCAGCAGGCGCGGCGTCAGATCGGGGGCGCCGACACTTGGCAGCGCGCCGGCATGCAGCAGGGCCTCGGTCTTGCGCTCCGCCACCGGACCGCCACCGACGACCAGGACCCGGCGGCCTTGCAGGTCGGCGAACAGGGGAAACAGCGGAGCGCTCACGGGCGTCGGGAGATGGCGGTTGGGCTGGTGACCGTACCGGCCGCTCATGGCGGTCGGGAATGACATACGACCAACACCATATAGCTTGCGGTTATAAGCAGTGCCGGCTACGGTCCCGGCAAATCCTCTACAGTCCAAGGCCCCTCCCGGTGGGCCGCTGCGCCCTTCCCGCCGATGACGCTGACCCAACTCCGCTACCTGGTGGCGATCGCCGATGCCGACCTGAACATCACGCTGGCGGCGGCGCGCGTGCACGCCACCCAGCCGGGCCTGTCCAAGCAGCTCAAGCAGCTGGAAGACGAGCTCGGCTTCCTGCTGTTCGTGCGCAAGGGCCGCAGCCTGGAGAGCGTGACCCCGGCCGGGCAGGAAGTGATCGACCGCGCGCGGCTGGTACTGGCCGAGGCCAACAATATCCGCACCTACGCGGCCAACCAGCGCCGCGAGAGCCAGGGCCAGCTGGTGCTGGTCACCACGCACACGCAGGCGCGCTTCGTGCTGCCGCCGGCCATCGCGCAGATCAAGCGGGATTTCCCGCAGGTCAGCGTGCACCTGCAGCAGGCGCCGGAAAGCCAGGCGCTGGACCTGCTGACCCAGGGCGATGCCGACATGGCCGTGGTCAGCACCGCCGGCGACCAGCCGCAGGCCGGCATCGCCGTGCCGCTGTACCGCTGGCGCCGGCTGGTGCTGGTGCCGCGCGGCCATGCGCTGGAACAGCTCGGCCGCGTGCCGGGCATGGCCGACCTGGCCGACCAGCCGCTGATCAGCTACGAGTCGTCGACGCGGCCGGGCTCGTCGCTGCAGCGTGCCTTCGCCAAGGTGGGGCTGGAACCGAACATCGCGCTCACCGCGCTCGATGCCGACCTGATCAAGACCTACGTCCGCGCCGGCCTCGGCGTAGGCCTGCTCGCCGAGATGGCGGTGAATGCCACCGACACCGACCTGCGCGCCTGGCCGGCGCCGCCTGAAGTGAAGGAATGCATCGCCTGGGCGGTACTGCCGCGCGAACGCGTCCTGCGCGACTACGCGCTGGACCTCGTACGCGCGCTGGCGCCGCAGATCGATCGCCGCGACCTGCGCCGGGTGATCGACGGCAACCAGGACCCGGACTGGCCGGAGCCGCCGACCTGGCAATCGCTCACCCAGACGATCACCAGCTGAGGGCTCCCTCGGTGGTGTGATTGACGCGGCATGCCTGCACGGGCGAGCCTGCACGCCACCCTTCCTGTCCCGTCGCCGATGAACCGCATCTCCCGGATGGTCGCCCGCATGTACGCCCCGGCCGTGGTGATCGCGGTCGGCGGTTTCGCCACGGCGGAAGTGGTGACGCGCACCGAGCGCGCGTTCGGCGAGATCACACCGCAACGCCTGGCATCGCTGTCGTTCCTGCTGGCGATCCTGCTGGGCACGGCGTGGGCCCTGCATTCCAGCTGGCGGCTCTACCGCTGGGCACGAGGACGCGAACTGCGGTGCGCCTGTGGCGGCATGATGTCGCGCATCCGCTACAACCGGCAGCGGCAGAAGTACCGCAAGTGCCTGGCCTGCGGCAGCAAGAGCCTCGAGGGTGCGCATTGCGGCAGCGCGTGAGGTGGCGGTTCGACCCTGCCGCGGCGGGGTGGGCGCTCGGTCTGTTCGTGTTGCTCGTCCTGCTGGCGACCATCGGCGCGGGACTGGGCTGGATACGCAGTTTCGTCGGCGACGTGCTTGCCGTGGTCTGGGTGCATTGCCTGCTGGCCAGCGTCGTGTGGCTGCGCCCACCGGCGCGTCCGCTGATCGCGCTCTCCGTCGGGCTGGCCGTCGAAGCGGCACAGTACATCAGCCAGCAGATCGGCTGGCAGGTCGCATCGCCCGTATTGCGCATCGTGCTGGGCAGCACGCCGGACTGGCTGGACGTGGTCGCCTACCTGATCGGCTTCGGGCTGGCCTGCGTGGTGGAACGTCGTTCTGTGGTCAACCCCGCACGGTGATGGGGGCGGATGCAGCGGCGCTACCGCTCGTCACATGCGCCCCAAAAGACATCGAGTCCGCTTCCGGTGTCACTGCTTGCGGAATACGCGAGTGATACTGTAGTGTCACTTCATGCGCACCGAGCTCGTCACTACCCTCAAGCGGCAAGCCACTGACCTGTTGGCCGATATAGAACGCGATCGGCAGCCCATCCTCATCACCCAGCATGGGTTGCCCAGCGCGTATCTCGTGGATGTGGAAACCTATGAGACGCTGCTGTCGCGCATGGCGATGCTGGAAGGCATTGCGCGTGGCGAGCAGGCCGTTGCCGAAGGCCGCACGGTCACCCACGATCAAGCCAAGGATCGGCTTGCCAGATGGTTGAGATAGTCTGGTCCGAACCGGCGCTGGCGGATCTGGACGCTGTTGCCGACTACATTGCGCTGGACAATCCGAACGCGGCCGCCGAACTGGTGCGCCGTGTATTCGCGCATGTCGAGCATCTCGCTGCGCATCCGGACAGCGGCAGCCGTCCTGTCGAACTGAAGCGCGGGCGTTACCGCCAGATCGTCGAGCCGCCATGCCGAGTGATCTATCGTCACGAGCCGGGGCGCGTGCTGATCCTCCACGTCATCCGCAGCGAGCGCCTGCTGCGCCCTGGCATGCTGAAGCCGCGCACCTCTGGTAAAGCCCGCTGATGCCTCGCTTGAGCGCAGGGCACGAATGGCGTTGCCGGTCGCACCAGGCACGATCGCAGCGACTGCCGCACGATCACGGTTCTTCCCGCCGTGGCGGGGAGGCGAGGGCGCGCAGCGCATAGGTCGAATCGCGCCGCTGGCTACGGTCGCGGCCGTGGAGCACGACGTGTCCGGGCCGTGTCGGTCACGCCGATCTCCTGGAGCGATCCGCATAGGGAGGCCATCCGGACCCATGAAACATCTGCTGTTCATCCGCCACGGTGAGAGCGTCGCAAATGCCGGCGGCGTCACCCTGCCGCATGCGGATATCCCGCTGTCGGAGCGTGGACGACGCGAAGCATCCATCGTTGCCGGTCTTCTGCCTGCTTCGCCCTCCCGGATCTATTGCTCGCCGTTCCTGCGCGCGATGAGCACGGCAGAGCCGTACAGCCAGCGCACCGGCGTGCCGCTGACCGTGCTGGACGAGCTCCAGGAATTCTCGGCGATCGACCCTGCGCTGCTGGAAGGCATGAGCGGGGCACAACGGAGACCCATTGCGGATGCGTACTGGGCGGACGCCGATCCCGGGCGACGGATGGGAGCGAATGCCGAGACCTTCGCCGAGTTCCACGCCAGGGTCCGCCTTGGTATCGACACGCTGCGCATGATCGAGGACGGAAGTGTCGTGTTCGGTCATGGCATCTGGCTTGGACTCGCCTACTGGATGACGGAGAGGAACATGGCCTCCACGCCGGACGACATGCGTGCCTTCCGCGTCTATCAGTTGGGCATTCCGCTACCGAACTGCGGCTGCCACAGGGTGAGCCTGGACGAAGGGGGCACCGTCCGTATCCGTTTCGATGCTGACACTCACCGCAGGACGCTCGAGGCCCTGTAGTTCCGGATGGCCTGTCAGGGCAGCGGCAGCGAGGCGCCGCCGGGGGAACGTGCGTTGCACCGCTCAAGTGCAGCCGTTGACGCCTTGCTGGCTCACGCATTCGCGGTAACCGTCCGGCAGACCACGGATCTCATGCGTCTTGCCGGGCGCCAGCACGAAGTCTTCCAGCGTGGTGCGGGCGCAGGCGGCCGGGTTTTCGCCGGGTGCCGGCGTGGGGCAGCGTTCGGTGTAGACGCGGTAGTGGCACTGGCCGGTTTCGCTGGCGAAGCACTCGAACCTGGCCACGCCTTCCTTCAGCGTGCTCTTGCTGAAGAGCGTGTCCACGCCGTTCGCGCTGCTGTGGTGGATGGTCGTGACGCTGGGCTTGTCGTCGCATCCTGCCAGGGCGAGCAGGCAGGAGATCAGGGAGGTGACGATGCGCATGGCGGTTTCCTCGAGTGTTCCGTTGGGCAAAGGCATGCCCTCCACGACGCGCGTGCGTCGTGCCGGCGATGCCACGTTGGATGCCGCGCGGGGCGGTCCGGTTTAGAGCGGCGCTACATGGTGCGGAACAGCGTCATGAAGGGCTGGCTGACCGTCAGCACTTCCGGTCGGCTCTTCAGCTTCAACCGTCCCCGGCCGGCGTCGTCGCGACTGACCGAGGCGACCTGCTTCATGTTGACGATGGTGGAGCGGTGGATCTGCTTGAACGTGTTCGTGTCCAGCGCATCGAGCAGTTCGCGCAGCGGCGTGCGCAGCAGCGATTCGCCATCCGCCGTCATCACGGTGGTGTACTTGTTGTCGGCCTGGAAGTAGGCCACGTCGTCCACCATGATCAGCTTCGTATCCTTGCCGGCGCTGGCGGTGATCCATGCCAGCGGCGGCTTGTCAGGCGCGCCCTGGCGCGCCGACAGGTGGCGCAGCAGCGCATCGAGCGTCGCGCCGTCCGGGTGTCCGGCGGCGACGCGCGCCTGGATGCGCTGCACGGTGGCCAGCAACCGTTCGCGTGTGATCGGCTTCAGCAGGTAGTCGATGGCGCCCTGCTCGAACGCGTCGATGGCGTACTGGTCGTAGGCGGTGACGAACACCACCTGCGTGCGCGGGCTGGCCTCGGCCATGGCGCGGGCGACTTCGATGCCGGTCAGGCCCGGCATGCGGATGTCGAGGAAGGCCACGTCCGGCTGCAGTTCGGCGATGGATTCCAGCGCGCTGGCACCGTCCTCGCACTCGGCCACGATCTCCATCTGCGGCCAGGTCTCTTTCAGCAACGAAGAAAGCGCGGTACGCAGCAGTTCCTCGTCTTCGGCGATCACGCCACGGAAGTTCATGCCCGGGTCTCCTCGTGCGTGAGCGGCAGGGTCAGCGTGGCGGCCACGCCACTGGGGAAGTTCGAGACGATGGCGAACGAGGCCGCGCTGCCGAAGGTCAGGCGCAGGCGTTCGCGCAGGTTCTTCAGGCCGATGCCGGTGCCGCTGCTCTGGCCGCCGAAACCCTGGCCGTCGTCGGCGACGGTCAGCGTCGCGTGGTCGTCGTGCCGGCGCGCCAGGATCCAGATGGTGCCGCCGCCGGTCTTCGGCTCGAGGCCGTGCTTGATCGCGTTCTCGACCAGCGTCTGCAGCATCATCGATGGCATCGGCACCGACTTCAGCGCGTCGGGTACCTCGATCTGCAGCGACAGGCGGCTGCCCATGCGGATCTTCAGGATCTCGAGATAGGCCAGCGTGCGTTCCAGTTCCTCGCCCAGCGTGGACAGCGTGTCGTCGGTGCGCGGCAGCGAGCCGCGCAGGTACTGGATGAGGTGACCGAGCATCACGTCGGCGCGCGGCGGATCGGTGCGCGTCAGCACCTGCGCGCTGGCCAGCGTGTTGTAGAGGAAGTGCGGCTCCACCTGCGCATTGAGCAGGTTCAGGCGTGCGACGGTCAGCTCCTTCTCGCTGACGGTCTTCACCACGTCGGCCTGCTCCTGCCGGCGCTGGTCGGAGACGCGGCGGGTGATGGCGCGGGTGACGGCTTCGGCGTTCTCGACGTTGACGCCGTCGTCGAGCACGAACAGGTCCAGCCATGCGCTCGCATCCGGACCGACCATCAGGGTGATGCTGCTGGTGCCGTTGCCCGGCGTGACCGTTGCCTGCACCAGGTCGCGCTTCACCGCGAAGCGGGCCATGATGTTGAAGCGCGAGGGCTGGCTGGGACCGTCGAAGCTGTCCACCCGGCGCACCTTGACCCGCACCTGCAGGCTGTCGGGTGCGCTTTCCGCGTCCTCGGCGCGTGGCAGTTCGCGCAGCGCGCCCTCGATCAGCTCGAACGCCGCGGCGGTGTCCAGCGGCACTTCGATCTGCCGGCGCTGCCGGCTCGACAGGGCGGCGCTGTCCAGGCGACCGGTGATCAGCCAGATGCGGCGCAGGTGGCTGATCAGGCCGATCAGTACCGAGATCATCACCAGCGTCGCGGCCAGGTTGAACAGCCAGCTCGCGCCGCCGGACAGGAACGTCCGCTCGAAGAGGCCGTTCCAGACCAGGCCGGCCATCAGGATCGCGAGGAACCAGGCGATGAGGATGCGGATGATCAGGAGCAGGCTGGGGAACACGTCGGACACCACGGCTTCGGGAGTGCCGTGGAGCATAGCCCGCTCGTCCTCGGAGGGAAGAGGGAGCGCGACGGATCCTGCGATGCGGCGACGAAACCGGGGTGCCTGGGTGCGAACGGATCAGCCCGGTGGCCGCCCCGCGTGGCTCAGACGTCGATGTGGATGCCGCACTCGCGCTTGAGGCCGTTGAAGCGGGTGTCTTCCTCGCGCATGCCGGGCTCCCAGCGGCGCGTGGTGTGGAAGTCGCCGATCGACACGTAGCCCTGTTCCCACAGCGGGTGGTAGGGCAGGTCGTGCTGCTTCATGTACTGCCACACGTCACGGTCGGTCCAGTCGACGATCGGATTGATCTTCCAGCGCTCCTCGCGCTGCTGCAGGACCGGCGCATTGGCGCGGCTGGTGGCCTGCACGCGGCGAAGACCGGTGAACCATGTGCCCACGCCCAGCTCCTTGAGCGCGCGCTTCATCGGTTCGACCTTGCGCAGGCTGTTGTACTGCTCGATGCCGACCAGGCCCTGTTCCCACAGGCGGCCATGGCGCGCCTCCATCCAGGCACGACTGACCAGCGGGCGGAACACCTGCAGGTTGAGCTGCAAGCGCTCGGTCAGCTCATCGGCGAAGCGATAGGTCTCGGGGAACAGGTAGCCGGTGTCGATCAGCACCACGGGGACGTCCGGCTTCTGCCGGGTGACCATGTGCAGCAGCACCGCCGCCTGCGCGCCGAAGCTGGACGACATCGCCGCTTCGGCCGGGCCGTGCTTGAGGGCCCAGGCAACCCGTTGTTCGGCGGTCTGTCGCTCGAGCGCTGCGTTGTGCTCCACGATCTGGTCCGTGTCGAGGGAGAGGGCGAGAGCGCTCATGCGTACAGTTCCAGTGCGATCTGTCGATGGGTGGGGTAGGGCGGCAGGGCGACGACGCCGCTGCGATGCAGGAAGTCGCCGAAGCCTTCGTCGTCGCTGCGTTCGGCGGCGTAACGGGCGAACAGCCCGTCGAGCGTGTCGAGGATGGCGGCCTCGTCGATGTTCTCGCGGTACAACGTGTTGAGACGCTGGCCGCGTGCGTCGCCGCCGAGCATCAGGTTGTAGCGGCCGGGGGCCTTGCCGACCAGGGCGATCTCCGCCAGGTACGGCCGCGAGCAGCCGTTCGGACAGCCGGAGATGCGCAGCACGATCGGTGTATCGCGCAGGCCGTGCTTTTCGAGCAGCGGCTGTAGCCTGGCGGTGAAGTCGGGCAGGTAGCGCTCGGCCTCGGCC
Source organism: Pseudoxanthomonas japonensis (assembly GCF_010093445.1). GTDB lineage: Bacteria > Pseudomonadota > Gammaproteobacteria > Xanthomonadales > Xanthomonadaceae > Pseudoxanthomonas_A > Pseudoxanthomonas_A japonensis. Next base: position 124,588 of record NZ_PDWW01000004.1, read on the forward strand.
ATCGCCAGGCCGCAGGTGGGGAGCGACACGCAAGCCACCGCCGCGCGCTGCAGGGCCGTACCCAAGCGCTGGCCGGCATCCAGGCCATGCGTCTTCGCCAGCGCGTCGATGCGTTCGCGTTCGCCTGCCGGCACGCCGGCGATGACGAGGTTCTGGTTCGCCGTCATGCGGAACTCGCCGCGATGGATGTTGGCGATCTCGCGCAGGCCGGTCAGATGCGTTGCGTGCGCGGTGTCGGCGATGCGGCCGGCGTACAGATGCAGGGTCAGGTGCCAGCGGCCATCCTCGCCTTCCACCCAGCCGTAGCGGTCGCCGTTGTGCTCGAAGCGGAACGGGCGCACCGGCTGCAACGTCACGCCGCTGCGACGCTCGATCTCGCCGACCACCTCCTCCAGCCCGTGGTCATCGATGGTGTACTTGAACCGCGCACGCTTGCGCAGCACGCGGTTGCCGAGGTCGCGCTGGGTGGTGACCACCGCCGTACCCACGTCCAGCACCTGGTCCGGCGTGATGAAGCCGACCACGTTGCCGATGCGCGGATAGGTTTCGGCATCGCCATGGGTCGCGCCCATGCCACCACCGATGACCAGGTTGAAGCCGGCCAGTGCACCGTCCTCCAGCACGGCGATGAAGCCGAGGTCGTTGGCGAACACGTCCACGTCGTTGACCGGCGGCACCGCGAAGCCGACCTTGAACTTGCGCGGCAGGTAGGTGGCGCCGTAGATCGGCTCCTCTTCTTCGCCACTGCCGGCGACGCGCTCTTCGTCCAGCCAGATCTCGTAGTAGGCGCGGGTGTTGGGGAGCAGGTGCTCGGACAGTTTCGCCGCCCACGCCTGCACTTCCGCATGCGCGCGCGACTCCAGCGGATTGGCCGCGACCAGCACGTTGCGGTTGACGTCGCCGCAGGCGGCCAGCGTGTCGATCAGCGCGGCGTTGATGGCCTGCATGGTCGCCTTCAGTTCGCGCTTGATGACGCCGTGGAACTGGAAGGCCTGCCGCGTGGTGATGCGCAGCGAGTGGTTGGCGTACTGCGTGGCGATGGCGTCGAGCTTCAGCCACTGCTCCGGCGTGACCACGCCGCCGGGCGTACGCGTGCGGATCATGAACTGGTAGGCGGGCTCCAGCTTCTGCCGGCGGCGCTCGTCGCGCAGGTCGCGGTCGTCCTGCTGGTAGCTGCCGTGGTACTTGATCAAGGTCTGGTCCGATTCGCGCAGCGCGCCGGTGACCGGGTCGGCCAGGCTGTCGAGCAGGCTGCCGCGCAGGCGGTTGCTCTCGGATTTTATGTCTTCGACGGAATGGTTGCTCATTGGGTTTCCACCGTAGGAGCGACGTGAGTCGCGACCGGAAGGTTGCAGGTCGCGACTCACGTCGCTCCTACAAGGGCGGGTCGTCAGTACACGTCGCGCCCGTAGCGCCCCTCCGTCTGCAGGTTCACCAGGTACTCGCGGGCCGCCTCCTCATCCAAGCCGCCGTGTTCGACGACGATGGCCTGCAGCGCCGCATGCACGTCCTTGCCCATCGCGATGGCGCCGCAGACGTAGAGGTGCGCACCGTTCTGCAGCCAGTCGTAGACGTCGCGGCCGCGCTCACGCAGGCGGTCCTGCACATAGATCTTGCGGGCTTGGTCGCGGGAGAACGCCAGGTCCAGCCGGTGCAGTTCGCCGCTGCGCAGCGCGTCCTGCCATTCGCTCTGGTAGAAGAAGCCGTGGTTGAAGTGCTGCGCGCCGAAGAACAGCCAGTTGCGGCCGCGCGCACCGGTTTCCGCGCGCTCCTGCACGAAGCCGCGGAACGGCGCCACGCCGGTACCGGGACCGATCATCAGTATGTCGCGGCTGCCGTCGACCGGCACGCGGAAGCGCTCGTTGGCTTCGATATACACCGGTACCTGGTCGCCTTCCTCGCGTGCGGCAAGGAAGCCGCTGGCCGCACCGCCGTGCGCGTGGCCGAAGGCGTCGTAGCCGAGGACGTCGACGGTGAGGTGCGCTTCCTCGCCCACGCGCTTGCGGCTGGAGGCGATGGAGTACAGGCGCGGCGCCAGCTGACGCAGCGCGGCGACCAGTTCCTGCGCGGACCAGCCCGCCGGCCAGCGACGCAGTACGTCGACCAGCTGGTGGGTGTTGAACAGCTGCGCCAGGGTGGCGTTCTGCGCGGGCGCCAGCAGCGCGTTGAGGTCGTCGGCCTGCGCATGCGCGGCATGCGTGGCGAGGAATGGACGCGAGAGGCGGGTCAGTTCGCGGCGTGCGGCCAGCCACTCCCGCAGCGGCAGCGTATCGCCGCCCTCGCTGACGGCCGTCTCGCCGTCCAGGCGCAGCGCCTCGAGTACGCCGTCGACCAGCGCGGCGGGATTGCGGTGGCGCACGCCCAGCGCGTCGCCGGGTTCGTAGTGCAGGCCGCTGCCGTCCAGCGACAGTTCGATGTGCCGCACGTCCTTGTCGGCCACGCCGTGCTGGCCGAATCGCGGGCCCTTGAAGTCGCGGCCGCTGATGCGCTGGTTGAGCAGCAGTTCGGCGGGGAAGGGATGTTCGTGCGACCACACCGCGGCCTGACCGGGACGCAGCGGCGTCACCGTCGCCAGCGACGCGGCGCCGACTGCGGGCGCCTTCAGCAGCTCGCGGGCCTGCGCCAGTGCCTGTTCGCGCCACGGGGTGGCGACGGTATCGATGTCGAGGTCCGCCGCACCGGCCGGGAGCAGGCGGGTCGCCCCCAGATCGGCCAGGCGGGCATCCAGGCGCTGGGAGATGCCGCAGAAGTCCGAATAGCTGGAGTCGCCCAGGCCGAGCACCGCGTACTTCAGTTCGGGCAGCTTGGGCGCGCGCTTGCCGGCGATGAACTCGACCAGGCCGATGCTGTCGTCGGGCGGATCGCCTTCGCCCTGGGTGCTGATGACGATATAGAGCAGGCGCTCGCTGGCCAGTTCACGCTGCGGGTAGGCATCGGCGCGCAGCAGGCGCACCGACAGGCCGGCGGCTTCGGCCTGCTGCGCCAGCGCCTCGGCGGCGCGGCGGGCGTTGCCGGTCTGGCTGCCGTAGACGATGGTCAGGCGCTGCGCGGTCTGGGTGCCGGGGGCGGGTGCAATCGCCTTGGGCGACGCGGTCGTCGATGCGGTCTGCGGCGCGAGCTGGGCCTGGGCCAGGCCGGCGGCGTAGCCGGAGACCCACCACAGGCTGGCGCCGTCCAGGCCCGCCACCGCTTGGGCGAGCAGTGCCCGCCGTTCCTCCGCGAGGGGGATGGGGGCTAGGACAGGCTGGGTGGCGGACATCGGCATGGCCCGTGGGCGCGACTGGGACGGCCGATGTTAGGGAGACGCCAATGCGGCCTGAAAGGACGCATGGTTATGGGCTTATGTCGCCCGCTTATTTCGCCGGCATGAGCCGCCGGCCGAATACTGGCCTGCCTCCCGGACCCCGTGGCGACGCCTGCTAGGCTAGCGCGTCCGGATCCACCGTCCCTGCTGCCCGCCTCGATGACCGCCGTACCCCCCCTGTCCCACCTCGACCGTCTGGAAGCGGAAAGCATCCACATCCTGCGGGAGGTCGCCGCCGAGTTCCGCAATCCCGTGCTGCTGTATTCGGTGGGCAAGGACAGCTCGGTGCTGCTGCACCTGCTGCTGAAGGCATTCGCCCCGGCGCGTCCGCCGATCCCGCTGCTGCACGTGGATACGCGCTGGAAGTTCCGCGAGATGATCGCCTTCCGCGACCAGCGTGCCGCCGAGACCGGCGTGGACCTGCGCGTGCATATCAACCCGGACGGCATCGCCCGCGACATCGGTCCGATCAGCCACGGCGCCACCGTCCACACCGACGTGATGAAGACCCAGGGCCTGAAGCAGGCGCTGGACCACTACCGTTTCGACGCCGCCATCGGCGGCGCGCGCCGCGACGAGGAGAAGTCGCGCGCCAAGGAGCGCGTGTTCTCCTTCCGCAACGACAAGCACCGCTGGGATCCCAAGAACCAGCGTCCGGAGCTGTGGAACCTCTACAACGCGCGCATCAACACCGGTGAAAGCGTGCGCGTGTTCCCGCTGTCGAACTGGACCGAACTCGACATCTGGCTCTACATCTACCGCGAGAACATTCCCGTGGTGCCGCTGTACTTCGCGGCGGAACGTCCCGTGGTCGAGCGCGATGGTGCGCTGCTGATGGTCGACGACGAGCGCCTGCCGCTGCGCGACGGCGAGGTGCCGCAGCAGCGCCGCGTGCGCTTCCGCACCTTGGGCTGCTATCCACTGACCGGCGCCATCGACTCCGAGGCCGACTCGCTGGAGAAGATCATCGCCGAGATGCTGGTGACCACCAGTTCCGAACGCCAGGGCCGCGTGATCGACCACGACCCCGGCGCGTCGATGGAGAAGAAGAAGCTGGAGGGGTATTTCTGATGGTCATCCCTCCGCCGTCGTCCCAGCGCACGCTGGGACCCATGTTGATGTTCGGGCGATCCGTGGCGATTGCCGGGGTTCCCTGCAGGATCAAGATGGATCCCAGCGTTCGCTGGGATGACGAACCCAGATTCCATGCATTTCTTGCAGGTACGTTCCAGGTGGCGGCAGCATGAGCACGACCAGCGACATCGCCAGCTACCTCAAGCAGCACGAATCCAAGCCGCTGCTGCGCTTCATCACCTGCGGCAGCGTGGACGACGGCAAGAGCACGCTGATCGGCCGGCTGCTGCACGACAGCAAGCGCCTGTTCGACGACCAGCTGGCGGCGCTGGAGAAGGACAGCCGCAAGCACGGCACCCAGGGCGAGCGCATCGACTACGCGCTGCTGCTTGACGGCCTGGCGGCCGAGCGCGAGCAGGGCATCACCATCGATGTGGCCTACCGCTATTTCGATACCGACCAGCGCAAGTTCATCGTCGCCGACTGCCCGGGCCACGAGCAGTACACGCGCAACATGGCGACCGGTGCGTCGACCGCGGACCTCGCCGTCGTGCTGGTCGACGCGCGCAAGGGCCTGCTGACGCAGACGCACCGGCACAGCTACATCGTCTCGCTGCTCGGCATCCGCCACGTGGTGCTGGCGGTGAACAAGATGGACCTGGTCGATTTCGACGAGGCCGTGTTCGAACGCATCGCCGCGGACTACCGCGCGCTGGCGCAGCGGCTGGGCATCGCCGAGGTCACCTGCATCCCGCTGTCGGCGCTGGAAGGCGACAACCTGTCGTCGCGTTCGGTGCGCACGCCGTGGTACGCCGGCCCCGCATTGCTCGAGCACCTGGAGCAGGTGCGGGTGGACGTGCAGGAGGGCGATGGCGGCCTGCGCCTGCCAGTGCAATGGGTGAACCGCCCGCACCAGAATTTCCGCGGTTACGCCGGCACCATCGCGGCCGGCAAGGTGAAGCCCGGCGACGAGGTCATCGTGCTGCCGTCAGCGCGCCGCTCGCGGGTGGCGCAGGTGCTCGGCGCCGATGGCGAGGTCGCCTCGGCCTCCGTCGGGCAGGCAGTGACGCTGACGCTGACCGACGAGATCGACATCAGCCGCGGCGACGTGATCGCCGCCGGCGGCGATCCGCCGGAAGTGGCGGACCAGTTCGCCGCGCACGTGCTGTGGATGTCCGATGCGCCGCTGCTGCCGGGCCGGCCCTACTGGCTTAAGATCGGCGCGCGTACCGTCGCCGCCACGGTCACCGAGATCAAGCACCGCATCGACGTGAACACGCAGGAGCACCTGGCCGCCAAGCGGCTGGAGCTCAACGAGGTCGGCTACTGCAATCTCAGCCTCGACGAGCCCATCGCGTTCGAAGCCTATGCGCGCAACCGTGCGCTGGGCGGCTTCATCCTGATCGACCGCTACGACAACGCCACGGCGGGCGCGGGCACGCTCGACTTCGCCCTGCGCCGCGCCGGCAACGTGCACTGGCAGCACGTCGATGTCGACCGCGCCGCGCGTGCGCGCCAGAAGGGCCAGGCGCCGAAGGTGCTGTGGTTCACCGGCCTGTCCGGCGCCGGCAAGTCGACGATCGCCAACCTGGTGGACAAGCGTCTGCATGCGCTGGGGTACCACAGCTTCCTGCTCGATGGCGACAACGTGCGCCACGGCCTCAACCGCGACCTCGGCTTCACCGACGAGGACCGCGTGGAGAACATCCGCCGTGTCGCCGAAGTGGCGAAGCTGATGACCGATGCCGGCCTGATCGTGCTGGTCAGCTTCATCTCGCCGTTCCGCGCCGAGCGGCAGATGGCGCGCGAGCGCTTTGGCGAGGGCGAGTTCATCGAGGTCTTCGTCGACGTGCCGCTGGCGCTGGCCGAAGCGCGCGACGTGAAGGGCCTCTACCGGAAGGCGCGTGCCGGCCTGATCCCGAACTTCACCGGCATCGACTCGCCCTACGAAGTGCCCGAGCATCCCGACGTGCACCTGCATGCGGGCGAGCAAGACCCCGAAGCGCTGGCGCTGCAGGTGCTCGCGAAACTGGGACTCGAGTAGTCGCCCGGCCGGTCCGCCGCGGCTGGCAAGGGTCATTGGTCATGGTCGGGCATGTGCACCACATGCCCTTTGGCGCGTTTCCCGCACGAACCGGCGCATCCGCTGCAGCGTGTTTCACGTACGGCCGGTAGACTGCCTGAATAACGAAGATTACGGGACGCTCCATGCTCAACCGATTCGCCCTCCGCGCGTTGCTGGTCGCGCTGCCCCTGCTGCTGCTCGCCGCCTGCGGCGACGACAAGGGCGCACAGGCGAAGCCCAACGGCAACGCGGCCGAGCGGCCGATCCCGGTGACCACCCAGGTCGTCCAGGCCAGCGCCTGGAACGACACCCTGCAGGCGTTGGGCACGGCGAAGGCCCGCGAGTCGGTGACCCTGACCGCCAAGGTCAGCGAGATCGTGCAGGACGTGCATTTCGAAAGCGGCCAGCAGGTCGCCGCCGGCCAGAAGCTCATCACCCTGAAAGGCGACGCGGCGCAGGCATCGCTGGTGCAGGCCGAAGCCACCTATGCGGAAGCCGAGCGCCTCTACCGCCGGCAGAAGGAACTGGCCGACCAGCAGCTGATCGCGCGCTCGCAGCTCGACACCCAGCTGGCGCTGCGCGATGCTGCCGCCGCCCGCGTACGCCAGGCGCGCGCCGACATTGGCGACCGCAGCGTGCGTGCGCCGTTCGCCGGCGTGCTCGGCATCCGCCAGGTCAGCCCCGGTTCGCTGATCACGGCCAACAGCAGCATCGCCACGCTGGACGACATCTCGCGCATGTACGTGGACTTCCAGGTGCCGGAGGCGGCGCTGGCCTCGGTCGCCACCGGGCATGCGGTCACCGCGGCCACGACCGCGTACCCGGGCGAGACCTTCCAGGGCACGGTCGAAACCGTCGACGCGCGCATCGATCCGACCACGCGCGCGGTGACGGTGCGCGCGGTGTTCCCGAACCCCGACCGCAAGCTGCGCCCCGGCATGCTGCTGGACGTGCGCCTGTTCCGACCCGAGCGGCAGGCGCTGGTGATCCCCGAGATCGCGGTGGTGCAGGTGGGGCGTGATTCCTTCGTCTACCGCGTGAAGGCGGACGGCAGCGTCGAGCAGGCGCCGATCACCGCCGGCGTGCGTCGCGACGGCCGGGTCGAAATCGTCGAGGGCCTCGCGGCGGGTGAGCGCATCGTCATCGACGGCACCGGCAAACTGCGGCCCGGCGTGAAGGTGGCCGACGCGGCGCCGGCGGCTCCGGCGAAGCAGGACGCGCCCGTCGCCGACAGCCAGGGCTGAGCGTCATGAAGCTTTCCGACCTGTCGATCAAGCGCCCCGTCTTCGCGGTGGTGGTCAGCCTGCTGCTGGTCGTGCTGGGCGTGATGTCGTTCCTGCGCCTGACCCTGCGCGAACTGCCCAACATCGATCCGCCCATCGTGTCGGTGGAAGTGAACTATCCCGGCGCCTCGGCGGCGGTGGTCGAGACCCGCATCACCCAGATCCTCGAGGACGGCCTGTCCGGCATCGAAGGCATCAAGACCATCCAGTCGAGCAGCCGCAACGGACGTGCCGACGTCACCATCGAGTTCAACCTCAGCCGCGACATCGAGGCCGCCGCCAACGACGTGCGCGACCGCGTCAGCCGCGTCATGAACCGCCTGCCGGACGAGGCCGATCCGCCGCAGATCTCCAAGGTCGAGGCCGACGCCGACGTCATCATCTGGTTGAACATGCGTTCCACCGTGATGGACACGATGGAACTGACCGACTACGCCGACCGCTACGTGCTGGATCGCCTGTCCGCGCTGGACGGCGTCGCCCGCGTGCAGCTGGGCGGCGGCCAGCGCTACGCCATGCGCATCTGGCTGGACCGCGAGGCGATGGCGGCGCGTGGCGTGACCACGGGCGATGTCGAGACCGCGCTGCGCGCGCAGAACATCGAGCTGCCGGCCGGCCGTATCGAGTCGCAGACGCGCGACTTCACCCTGCGCGTCGAGCGCGGCTACCAGCGGCCAGAGCAGTTCGCGCAGCTGCCCCTGCGCAAGGGCGCGGATGGTTACGTGGTGCGCCTGGGCGACGTGGCGAAAGTCGAGCTGGGTGCGGAAGAACGCCGTTCCTACCTGCGCAGCAATGCGGTGCCCAATGTCGGCCTGGGCATCGTGCGCACCTCGACCGCCAACGCGCTGGACGTCGCGCGCGCCGCCCGTGCCGAAGCCGAGGTGATCCAGCAGACGCTGCCGGAAGGCACCGACATCTTCATCGCCTACGACAGCACGACCTTCATCGACGCGTCGATCCAGCGTGTCTACTGGACGCTCGGCGAGGCGATGGTGCTGGTGTTCCTGGTCATCTGGCTGTTCCTCGGCAGCCTGCGTGCCGCGCTCATCCCGGCCGTGACGGTGCCGGTGTGCCTGATCTCCGCATTCATCGCGCTGTACGCGTTCGGCTTCTCGATCAACCTGTTGACCCTGCTCGCGCTGGTGTTGTGCATCGGCCTGGTGGTGGACGACGCCATCGTGGTGCTGGAGAACGTGCAGCGCCGCGCCGACCTGGGCGAGCCGGCGCTGGTGGCGGCGCGGCGAGGCACCGCGCAGGTGGCCTTCGCGGTGGTCGCGACCACCGCGGTGCTGGTGGCGGTGTTCCTGCCGGTCGGTTTCATGGAAGGCAACACCGGCCGCCTGTTCCGCGAGCTCTCCGTTGCGCTGGCGGCGGCGGTCGCGATCTCGGCCTTCGTCGCGCTGACGCTGACGCCGATGATGTCATCGAAGCTGGTGCGGCCGCACACCGCGCCGCGTGGCCTGAACAAATGGACCAACCGCACGCTGACCCGCATCAGCGATGGCTATGCGCGTCACGTGGAGCGCCTGGTCGCGCTGCCCGGCAAGCGCATCCTTGGCCTGGTGCTGGTGGCGATGGCGTTGTGCGGCGTGGCGATCGTCGCGCTCGGCCTGCGCGTGCCCAGCGAACTGGCGCCGGCGGAAGACCGCGGCCGCTTCTTCGTCATGGTCGATGGTCCGGAAGGCGCAGGCTTCGACTACATGGTCGGCCAGATGCAGCAGGTCGAGAAGATCGTCATGGCGCAGGTCGGCCAGGACAAGCCCATCGACCGTGCGAACTCGCGGACGCCGCGTGGCTTCGGCGGCAGCGAGGACATGCATACGGGCCAGGTGATCGTGTTCCTGCACGACTGGCATGAGCGCGATGTGGCGACCGACCAGGTGGTCGCGCAGTTGCGCGGCGAGCTGGCGAAGCTCCCCGGCGTGCAGGCGCGTGCCAACGTGCCGGGTGGACTGGTGGGCAGCCGCGGGCAGCGCTACCAGCTGGTGCTGGGCGGACCGGACTACGCCGAACTGGCGCAGTGGCGCGACCGCATCCTGCAGCGGATGGAGGGCAACCCCGGCATCCAGGATCCGGATTCGGACTACAAGGAAACGCGCCCGCAGATGCGCGTGAACATCGATCGCGACCGCGCCGCCGACCTGGGCGTGTCGGTGCAGGAGATCGGGCGAACGCTGGAAACGATGATGGGCTCGCGCCAGGTGACCACGTACGTGGACAACGGCGAAGAGTACGACGTCATGCTGCAGGCCGGCCGCGACAAGCGCGCCAACACCGAGGACCTCGCGAACACCTATGTGCGCGGCAGCGACGGCGCGCTGGTGCCCCTGTCCAACCTGGTGACGCTCAGCGAGATCGCCGAGCCGGGCACGTTCAACCGCTTCAACCGCCTGCGCGCGATCACCATCAGCGCGGGCCTGGCGCCCGGCTACACCATGGGCGACGCGCTGGAGTGGACACGGCAGACCGTGGCCGAGGAACTGCCTGACTACGCGCAGATCGACTGGAAGGGCGAGTCGCGCGAGTACCAGGAAGCCGGCGGTGCGATCCTGCTGACCTTCACCCTGGCGCTGCTGATCGTCTACCTGGTGCTGGCGGCGCAGTTCGAGAGCTTCATCCACCCGCTGGTCATCATGCTGACTGTGCCGCTGGCGGTGCTGGGCGCGCTGATCGGGCTGTGGGTCACCGGTGGCACGCTCAACCTCTTCAGCCAGATCGGCATCGTGATGCTGATCGGCCTGGCGGCGAAGAACGGCATCCTGATCGTGGAGTTCGCCAACCAGCTGCGCGACGACGGCGCCAGCGTGGCGCAGGCCATCGCCGAGTCCGCGCGCGTGCGCCTGCGCCCGATCCTGATGACCTCCGTGGCCACCGTCATGGGCGCGGTGCCGCTGGTGCTGGCGGGCGGACCGGGTTCGGCCAGCCGCGCGACCATCGGCGTGGTCGTGATCTTCGGCGTGACGTTCTCCACGCTGCTGTCGCTGTACGTGGTGCCGGCGTTCTACGCGCTGCTCGCGCCCTTCACGCGGTCGCCGGAAGCGGTGGCGCACGAGCTGAGCAAGCTCGAGGCGGAAACGCCCTCCGTGGGTGGCCATGGCTGATCCCGGTGCGCGTCCGTATGCGGATGTGCGCATCGAAGGCGAGGGCTTCCTGCTGCGTGCCTGGCGGCAGGATGACCTGCGATCGCTCCTGCGCCATGCCGACGATCCGCAGGTGCCACGCGGCCTGAGCGACCGCTTCCCGCATCCCTACACGCGTGCGGATGGCGAAGCCTTCCTCGCCGGGCGCGTGGTCGACCTGGCGCATCCGGTGTTCGCCATCGAGATCGAGGGCGAGGCCTGCGGCGGCATTGCGGTGCGCCCGCATGGCGGCGAAAAGGCGCATGGTGCGGAACTGGGATACTGGCTCGGCCGCGCGCATTGGGGCCAAGGCCACATGACGCGCGTGGTCGCCGCCTACCTGGCCTGGGTCGTCCCGGCGTTCGCGATGCGCCGGGTCGAGGCGAACGTGCTGGACACCAACCCGGCCTCCGCGCGGGTGCTGGAAAAGAACGGGTTCGTCGAGGAGGGCTGCCGCCGCAGCGCGATCCGCAAGCCCGACGGACTGCACGATCTGAGGCTGTTCGGGCGGGTCTGGCCCGGCTGAAACGTCCGCAGGGACTGCGCAGTGGCGCGTGTTGCGGTTATCTTGCAGGGACCTGGCGACGCCCCGCGCCGCCTTCCCGTATCCCAGCGCACGCACGAACGAACGGAGACGCATCCCCGTGGAAGCCTTTTTCAACTGGTTGAACGGCATCATCTGGAGCAACGCGCTGATCGCGCTGTGCCTGGGCGCCGGCCTGTGGTTCACCCTCCGTACCCGCGTCATGCAGGTGCGCGGCTTCGCCGAGATGTGCCGGCTGACCGTGACGGGACAGAAGTCCGACGCGGGCGTGTCCTCGTTCCAGGCGCTGGCCATTTCGATGGCCGGCCGCATGGGCATCGGCAACATCGCCGGTGTCGCCACCGCGATCGCCTATGGTGGTCCCGGTGCGGTGTTCTGGATGTGGGTGATGGGCTTCCTTGGCGCGTCCACCTCGTACATCGAGTGCACGCTGGCGCAGATATACAAGGAAAAGGACGGCGAAGGACGCTATCGCGGCGGGCCGGCCTACTACATCGAGAAGGCGATGGGCCTGAAGTGGTACGCGGTGACCTTCGCCGTCGCTACCGTCATCGCCACCGGCCTGCTGCTGCCGGGCGTGCAGGCCAACGCCATCGCCGACAGTGCCAGCACGGTGCTGTGCAGCCTGGGCAGCTGCGAGGCGGCCGGCGTCACGGGTGGAATGAAGCTGTGGATCGGCGTAGGCGTCGCCGCGCTGCTGGCGCTGATCATCTTCGGCGGCATCAAGCGCATCGCCACGTTCGCCGAGATCGTGGTGCCGTTCATGGCGCTGGCCTTCATCCTGATGGCCGTGCTCGTGATGATCTTCAACGCCGACAAGGTGCCGGGCATGTTCTCCGACATCTTCAGCAGCGCATTCGGTGCGCACGCGGCGTTCGGCGCGATCATCGGCCAAGCGATCGCCTGGGGCGTCAAGCGCGGCATCTACGCCAACGAAGCCGGCCAGGGCACTGGTCCCCATGCAGCGGCGGCGGCCGAGGTTTCGCACCCGGCCAAGCAGGGCTACGTGCAGGCGTTCGCGATCTACTTCGACACCATGCTTGTGTGCACGTCCACCGCGTTCCTGGTGCTGTCGACCGGCATGTACAACACGTTCCGCACCGTGACCGAAAACGGCGTGCAGAAGCTCGAAGCGATCGTCACCGGTGTCCCCGGCCTGCAGCCGGCCGAGGGCGCGCTGTACACGCAGGCGGCGGTGGAGTCGGTGCTGCCGGGCGGCGGTGCGATCTTCGTGGCCGTGGCGCTGTTCTTCTTCGCCTTCACCACCATCATGGCCTACTACTACATGGCCGAGACCAACCTCACCTACCTGGCCGGCGTGAAGAAGACGCATCCGCTGGCCACGCTGCTGCTGCGCCTGGGCATCGTGGGCATGGTGATCTTCGGTGCGTACCACAACGCCGCGATGGCGTGGACGCTGGGCGACATCGGCGTGGGCCTGATGGCGTGGCTGAACGTCATCGCCATCCTGATCCTGCAGAAGCCGGCGCTGATCGCGCTGCGCGATTACGAGCGGCAGAAGAAGCTGGGCGTCGACCCGGTGTTCGATCCGGAGGCGCTGGGCATCCGCAACGCCGATTTCTGGAAGACGAAGGCCTGACGTGAGCAATCCCTGGAACAACCGTCCGCCGCGCCCGCCCGGCAACCCGCCGGAGCGACGGCGTCCGCCACGCGCGCAGGAAGACCGTTCTGCGCGCGCGCCGGCACCGCGTGAGGAACGGGTTGCGGGCGCGTCGCGCAGCGAGTTGCGGCTGTACGGTCTCAACGCCGTACACGCCGTGTTCGCGCGCCGGCCGGAAGCCATCCGCAAGGTCTACCTGACCGAGTCGCGCATTCCCGCGCTGAAGCCGTTGCTGGCTTGGTGCGTGAAGCAGCGCGTCGGCTACCGCGTGGTGGAGGAGGGCGACCTCGATCGCCTCGCCGCCAGCACCCACCACGAAGGCGTGGTGGCTGACGTGCTGAAGGTGGAGCCGATGCCGATGGGCGACTGGCTGCGCACGCTGCCCGACGGCACGCCGGGGGCCGCGCTATGGCTGGATGGTGTGGGCAACCCGCACAATTTCGGCGCCATCCTGCGGTCGGCGGCGCATTTCGGCGTGGCCGGCATCCTGCTGCCGCGCGATTCGACGTTGGCGATTTCCGGCGCTGCTGCGCGCGTTGCCGAAGGCGGTGCCGAACAGGTGCCGCTGGTGCGCATGGGACAGACTGAAAATGCGGCTGCCCAGTTGCGCAACGCAGGATTCTCGCTGGCGGCCACCGTCGTGCGCGGTGGCGTCGACCTGTTCGCCGCGACGCTGCCGAAGCGGCTGGTCTACGTGATGGGTGCCGAAGGCGAAGGCATGGACGCGCAGCTCGCCGCGGCCTGCGATACGCGTCTGTCGATTCCCGGCAGCGGCGCGGTCGAAAGCCTCAACGTCGCCGCGGCGACCGCGGTGTTCCTCGCGCAGTGGAAACAGCGCAGCCGCTGAGTAGCTGAAGCGATGCGCAGATCACAGGTGGGAGCGACGTGAGTCGCGAAGATCGAAGCCGGCGTCTGTGCCGGCCGATCATGGCTGAGGGGAGCGGGTAGCCATGCGGCGGTAGCGACAACCCGTCGCGACTCACGTCGCTCCCACGACCGGCGCTATTCCTTCAGTTGGCTGCCGAAATCACCCTCGGCCTCTGCCGCCAGATACGCAAACACCGTGTACGCCGCCACGTTCTGCGCCAGCGCGGCCGGGTCGATCTTGTCCAGCGTGTCGTCGGCGTTGTGGTGCAGATGGAAATAGTCGCTGCCGTCCTGCGCCAGCCACGCCCACGCCATGCCCTTGGCGGCGAACGGGCTGATGTCCGGCCCGGCGCTGCCCTTGTCCGGCGCGTACTCGATGCCCAGCGGCGCCAGCGCCTGCGCGATCTGCTCGGTCGCCTCGCGCGCATGCGCCGGCGCGCCGGTGTTGAACGCGTAGATGCGGCCCGCGCCGAAATCGCTCTCGGCGGCGAGCTGGTGGCGGGTGATGTCGGCCAGGTGTTTCTCGGCGTAGGCCTTGCCGCCATAGAGCCCCTGTTCCTCGTTAGCGAAGGCGATCACGCGGATCGTGCGCTTCGGCGCCTGCTTCAGCTGCCCGATCAGGTGGCCCGCGGCCATGGTGATGCCGATGCCGGCGCCATCGTCGATCGCGCCGGTGCCCAGGTCCCACGAATCCAGGTGGCCGCCGATCACCACGACCTCCTTCGGCAGGCTGCGCCCGGTGATCTCGCCGATGACGTTGTGCGAGGTGTATTCGCCGTCCCAGCCGCAATCCAGCGCAAGCGACACGCGCACCGGGCCGCGCTGCAGCAGGCGCGCCAGCTGATCGGCATCGGGGATCGTCAACGAGGCCGACGGCACCGGCGTCAGGCCGTCGTCGAAGCGGGTGATGCCGGTGTGCGCGACGCGGTGGTTGTCGGTCCCGGCCGAACGCATCAGGAACGCGACCGCACCCTTGCGGATCGCCGCCGACGGCCCCTTCGAGCGGATCGCGCCGCCGTTGCGGTAATCGCTGCCGTCGCGCGCGGCCTTCATCTGGTAGTCGACGAAGGCGATCTTGCCGGCCAGCGAACCTTCCGGCGCGGCTTCCAGCGCAGCGAGGTCGGCGAAGCGGACGATCTCGGCATCCACCTCGCCGGCGGGACTGCCGCCCAGCGCGGTGACGGTCAACGGCTGCGCGTGCTCGCCCAGCACGACGGCGTGTTCGCTGCGGCGCACCCATTTCGGGAAGGTCACCGGCTCGAGCCACACCTTGTCGAAACCGAGCGCCTTGAACTTCGCTTCGGCCCACGCCACCGCCTTCGCATCGGCCTCGCTGCCCGCCAGGCGCGGGCCGATCTCGGTGGTCAGCGATTCGACGACCTTCCATCCGGTGTCGTCGGCCAGCGCCTGTTCGCGCAGCTGGGTGGCGGTGACCAGGGCGGCATCGGGAATGCGGGTCTCGCGCTGGGCGGCGAGGGCGGGAACGGCGAACGTCAGGGCGAGCAGCAGCGGAGCAAGGCGCATGGCATATCCCGGAAAAACGAAGGCCACGAGCTTAGCAGCCCGTGGCCTCGTGGTTCCTTTGCCGGTGTTGCCGGTTCGGAATGCTGCGTCCGCCTACTTCTTCAGGGCATCGCGGATCTCGCGCAACAGCAGCACATCTTCCGGCGGCGCCGCCGGTGCGGCCTCGGGCTTGCGGTGCAGGCGGTTGACGGCCTTGACCAGCAGGAAGATGGCGAAAGCGACGATGACGAACTGGATCACCGTATTGAGGAACTCGCCGATGCCGACCACGATCGCGGGCACTTCCTTGCCCGCCGCGTCGACGGTGGCCTCCTTCAGCGTCCACGCCCACTTCGAAAAGTCGACGCCGCCGATCAGATAGCCGATCGGCGGCATGATGATCTTGTCGACCAGCGTGGTGACGATCTTGCCGAACGCGGCGCCGATCACCACGCCGACCGCCAGGTCGACCACGTTGCCGCGCGCGATGAATTCCTTGAACTCGCCGATCATGCCCATGCTGTTGTCCTGTCTGTCG
This sequence comes from Pseudoxanthomonas japonensis, assembly GCF_010093445.1. Lineage (GTDB taxonomy): Bacteria > Pseudomonadota > Gammaproteobacteria > Xanthomonadales > Xanthomonadaceae > Pseudoxanthomonas_A > Pseudoxanthomonas_A japonensis. The sequence goes on from NZ_PDWW01000004.1 coordinate 140,506, forward strand.
GCGTCGTCGCGCCATCGGCGGGGACTATAGCGCGCATGACGCCCGCTGTTGCACCGCTCAGGCGGTGATGCGGCCCTGCAGCGTCACCACATCGTCCAGCGAGGCGATGAACCGGTCGCCCGGCACGAGCGCGGCGACGCCCGCCGGCGTGCCCATGAAGACCAGATCGCCGGCCTTCAGTGCGTAGAGCTTCGACAGTTCGTGCAGGATGTCGGGCGCGTCCCAGATCAGGTCGCGCAGCGATCCGTGCTGGCGCGTGTCGCCGTTCACGCGCAGGGTCAGCGTGAGGTCGTCCAGCGCGCCGACATCGGCCGCCGGCACCAGTTCGCTGACCGGTGCCGAGTGGTCGAAGCCCTTGCCGGTGTCCCACGGCAGGCCCTTTGCCTTGGCCGCGGCCTGGAGGTCGCGACGCGTGAGGTCCAGGCCGACGCCGTAGGCGATCACCAGCGCCTGCGCGTCATCGCGCGCGAGCGTGCCGGCAGGCGCGTCCGCACCCAGCGCGACGACCAGTTCGACCTCGTGGTGCAGATCCTGGGTGCCGGGCGGGTAGGGAACGTCGGCATTGCCGGTAACGATGGCATCGGCCGGCTTGTGGAAGAACACGGGCGTTCCGCGCTCCGCCTTCGAGGCCGGGGCGGCCGCGCCCATTTCACGCGCATGGTCCGCGAAATTGCGTCCGACGCAGAAAATACGACGCACGGGAAACGTGGCGCCTCCGCGAACGGGTACGCGCGGGACGGGCGGGGCAGGAATCAGGTCGGTCATGGCGGCCGTGGAGAAACAGGACGGTCGCAGAGTGTAGGCGGGAACCGCATTCCCGCGGGTACATCAACGCGGCAGCGGCAGCACCGGCTTGCGGACCACGTGGTACTCCGCATCCACCACGCGCGCATCGCGGGCCTGCGGCTTGCCGCGCTGGCGGACCAGCTTGTAGACCAGGCCACCGGCGATCATCGCGGCGCCCACGAACACGCTGAAGAACACCAGCACGCCCAGCAGCGCGACGCCCAGCAGGCCCAGGCCGACCCGCAGCAGCGGATGGCGCGGCTTGCGCGGTGCGAAGACGTTACGGAAGGCGTTGAACTGGAAGTGGCGTGCGTACATGGCGTTGCGTCGTGACAGAATGCGGCGGGGGCCGGTGCGGCAGTATCGGATGACCGTTGTGTGACCGTGTGAGGACTTCGTTAAACGATATGCGACTGAGTGCACTGAACGACATCGTCGATGGCGGTTTTGCCGAGGTTGAGGCCACGATCGGCGACGATGCCGAGTCGTTGATCCTCTTCCGGGACGGCGACGACGTGCGCGCCTGGCTGAACGTCTGCCCGCATGCAGGCCGCCGCCTCGACTGGGCGCCGGGCCAGTTCCTCAAGAGCAAGGACGGCCATCTGGTCTGCGCCGCGCACGGCGCGTCGTTCGAACTGGTGCGCGGCGACTGCGTCGCCGGCCCCTGTCGCGGCGATGCGCTGCGTGCCGTCGCCGTGCAGGTGCGCGACGACGGTGTGTGGCTGGCCTGACCGGCAGGCGTCAGTCGACGCCTTGCACGATCACGCAATGCCAGCCGGTGCGGTAGGTCTCGTAGCCCGGTGACGCCGCATGCGCAATGCAGTGCGCACGTCCATCCATGATCAGGTCGACGGCCGCGCGCGACTGGGCGAACAAAGCGGCGCGCCCGGGGAAGTCCAGTCGCGGTGACGCCGCGTCGCTCCCTGCGGTATCGGCCAGCACGTGCCCTTGCCCATCGACGATGCAGACCCGGCTGCGTCGCCACTCGGCCTCCGAGAGCGGCGTGCGTTCGACGATGGTCTGCGCCAGGGCGTCCCAGCGGAACACGATGCCGAGCACGCCGAGCGGCCGGCCCGTCACGCGGCCGCCCTCGCGCACCGTGCAGGCGTAGACCAGCACGCGCTCGCCGCCCGCCAGCGGGCTGGCGTGCATGGACTGGAAGCCGAATTCCTCGCCGCTGGCGGTGGCCATGGCCGACTGGAACCACGCGTGCTGCGCCACCGATTGTCCGGCCGAACGGTACTGGCGCGGCCGTCCGTTGGCGATGACGTTGCCCTGCAGATCGGCGAGGACCAGGTCGAAGTAGACGGTGTAGGAGTCCAGGATCTGGCCCAGCCGCTGGCTGGCGTGCGCCAGCGTGGCGGGCTGCGGATCCTGCACGGCCGCCACCATCGCGGCATCGGTCGCCCACCAGCGCACGTCGCAGCTGCGCTCGTACAGGTTGCGGTCGATCAGGTCGATGTTGGCCAGCGCCAGATCGGTGAGCCGTGTGCGACGGACATTGGTCTGCAGCTCGTCCAGCCGTTCGCGCAGGTCGGTGCTGGTGCGGCCGGCCATCTGGTCGATCTCGCGTGCCGTATCGCTGACCCGCCGCGACAGCGTATCCATCTCTTCCGCGATCACCCCGAAGCTGCGCCCGGCCGTGCCGATGCGGACGGCCTCGATGCGGGCGTTCATCGAGATGATGCGGGTGACGCGGTTGATCTCATCGATCTTCTGTAGCGACTGGCGCAACTGCTTCAGCAGCGAATCCGACAGTCCGGAGACGGACTGGATATGGTCGTCGATGCCGGCCTCGGATACGGAAGCGGCGGGGCATGCGTTCATGGAACTCCTTGCGCGAAGAGGCAGGACGACAGACCGTGATTCCGATGGCCGCCTGTCGATCCCGTGATTGAAGCGCTATCGGCGTGCGGCCGAGGTGCTTTAATCGGCACCGTTGCGGTGCGGACTTTCCCCGCGATGGGGCGCTGCAGCGCAGCCGCGCGCATTGGCGCGCGCCGGTCGTGCGACCATGGCGCATCCCCTGACGGCGCCTGCGTGACCGGCATGATGATCCCCTCGCTGCTCGACACCGACCTCTACAAGCTCACGATGATGCAGGCGGTGCTGCACCAGCATCCCGGTGCACAGGTGCTGTACCGCTTCAAATGCCGCACGCCGGGTGTGGATCTGGTGCAACACCTGGACGCGATCTGGGCGGAGATCGACCGGCTCTGCGATCTGCGTTTCAGCGACGAGGAACTGCGGTTTCTCGCCTCGCTGCGCTACATCAAGCCGGATTTCGTCGACTTCCTCGAGCAGTTCCAGCTGCGCCGGCGCCATGTGCACATCGCGCCCTCCACGCAGGTGCCGGGTGAGCTCGACCTGACCATCGATGGTCCGTGGCTGCAGACGATCCTGTTCGAAGTGCCGGTGCTGGCGATCATCAGCGAGACCTGGATGCGCGCGCAGCCGGGCGGCGACGTGCAGGAGGGCGAGCATCGCCTGCGCACCAAGCTGGAGCGCCTGCGCGACGCCGCGCCGGACTGCACGATCACCGACTTCGGTACGCGCCGACGCTATTCGCACGACTGGCATGCGCGGCTGCTGCCGATCTGCCGGCAGGTACTGGGCAGTCAGTTCGTCGGCACCAGCAACATCCATTTCGCGCGCCTGTATGGCATGACCCCGCACGGTACGATGGCGCACGAGTGGCTGCAGGCGTTCCAGCAACTGGGGCCGCGCCTGCGCGACTCGCAGCGGGCCGCCTTCGAGGCATGGGCGCAGGAGTACCGGGGCGACCTGGGCATCGCGCTGTCGGACGTCGTGGGACTGGACGCCTTCCTGCGCGACTTCGATCTGTACTTCAGCAAGCTGTTCGACGGCATGCGCCACGACTCGGGCGATCCGCTGGCATGGGGCGACCGCGTCATCGCGCACCTGGAGTCGCAGCGGATCGATCCGCAGGGCAAGACACTGGTCTTCAGCGATGGCCTGGACATCGAGGCGGTACTGCGCATCCACGCGCATTTCCGGGGGCGCTGCAAGGTGGGCTTCGGCATCGGCACCAACCTGACCAACGACGTCGGCCCCAGGCCGCTGCAACTGGTGTTGAAGATGGTGCGCTGCCAGGGCCAGCCGGTCGCCAAGGTCAGCGACACACCCGGCAAGGGCATGAGCGACGATCCCGATTTCGTGGCCTACCTGCGCAAGGTGTTCGGCCTGCCGATGGAGTGAGTGGTTTCGCACGGCCGGTTCCACAACAGGCGGACCGCCCTCTAGAATGCGACGCTTTCATGCCATGGGGATGGCGATGTCGGATATGGGGAAGTGCGCCAATTGCGCGCGCGCGATGGCCGGTCCCGAACAGAAGTTCTGTCCTGCGTGCGGCCAGCCGACGCCGGCGCATCGCATCGACTGGCATTTCCTGGGGCACGAGCTAGAGCACAGCGTGCTGCACATGGATCGCGGTGTCCTCTACACCTTGAAACGGCTGATGCTGCGGCCGGGGCTTCTCATCCGTGATTACATCGAAGGGCGACGCGCAGGAATCGTCAAGCCATTGCTGCTGATCATGATGACGGGCGCTGCGGCTACGGTGATGGCGCACTACGCACTGGATGGCGATGCGCTTGGGGCGTCGCTCACGGCGGGCATGGAGGCAGGAGCAGGACATCAAAGCGACATGAATGCCAAGCAGGCCGAAGCCATGGCCCGGATGGGAAAAGTGTTCGGGGTGGTCAAGGACTGGATGAATCGCCACCTGACCTTGATCACCTTGTTGTTGCTGCCGGTGCAGGCGGCTGCGTTCAAGCTGACGTTCCGACGTTTCAAGCAGATCAACTACCCGGAATGGCTCGTGATCACTTCGTTCCTGATGGCGCAGTTGTTCGTCGTATGGACGGTTTTCATGCCGCTTCAGCGCTGGTGGTCGGACGCGCAGGCAGTGATGGTGCTGGTGGCGGTGCTTCTCAACGTGTTTTCGCTGACTCAGGTCTTCCCGGGATATTCGCGATGGAAGGCCTTTCTGCGCGGCGCGGCAGGCTGGGCTATCGTCCAGGTGGTGCTGATGGTAGCCACGCTCATCGGTGCGATCGTGCTTGGTGTCCTGGTGGGCAGTGGAAGGATCCAGTTGCCGGGTTGAGGGTGGTGTCCCTCCGCTGCGCGGCCTGAAGCATGGACGTCGCGCTGAAGCGTCCGCACTCAGGAAAAGAAAAGCCCGCTTCATCGCGGGCTTTTCCGTCGAGACAGATTGCTCGAAGCAGTGACAGGGCTGCTGGATCCCGAATCTACTTCAGCGCCTTGAACCGCAGGCGATGCGGGCGCGCGCCTTCCTCGCCCAGACGACGCTTCTTGTCTTCCTCGTACTCGCGGTAGTTGCCCTGGAAGAACTCCACGTGCGAATCGCCTTCGAAGGCGAGGATGTGCGTGGCGATGCGGTCCAGGAACCAGCGGTCATGCGAAATGACGAAGGTGTTGCCGGGGAACTCCAGCAGCGCGTCTTCCAGCGCGCGCAGGGTTTCGATGTCCAGGTCGTTCGACGGTTCGTCGAGCAGCAGGACGTTGCCGCCCTGCAGCAGCGTCTTGGCCATGTGCAGGCGACCACGTTCACCGCCGGACAGCGAGCCGACCATCTTCTGCTGGTCCTGGCCCTTGAAGTTGAAGCGGCCGATGTACGCGCGCGACTGGATCTCCACGCCGTTGATGTTGAGGATGTCCAGGCCGCCCGAGATCTCCTGGAAGACGTTGTGGTTGCCTTCCAGCTTGTCGCGGCTCTGGTCGACGTAAGCCAACTGGACGGTCGGGCCCTTGACGATCTCGCCGGAGTCCGGCTTCTCCTGCCCGGTGATCATCTTGAACAGCGTCGACTTGCCGGCGCCGTTCGGACCGATGATGCCGACGATCGCGCCGCCGGGCACCAGGAAGCTGAGGTTATCGATCAGCAGGCGGTCACCGAACTTCTTGGAGACGTTCTTGAACTCGATCACCGAGTTGCCCAGGCGCTCGCCCGGCGGGATGAAGATCTCGTTGGTCTCGTTGCGGCGCTGGTAGTCGACCGACTGCAGCTCTTCCAGGCGGGCCAGGCGGGCCTTGCCCTTCGAGCGGCCGCCCTTGGCGTTCTGGCGCGACCACTCCAGTTCCTTCTGGATCGCCTTCTGGCGGGCCTTTTCCTGGTTGTCTTCCTGCTTCAGGCGTTCGTCCTTCTGCACCAGCCAGTCGGTGTAGTTGCCCTTCCACGGGATGCCGCGGCCACGGTCGAGTTCGAGGATCCACTCGGCGGCGTTGTCGAGGAAGTAGCGGTCGTGGGTCACCGCCACCACCGTGCCGGTGTAGCGGGCCAGGAACTGTTCCAGCCATTCGACGGATTCGGCATCCAGGTGGTTGGTCGGTTCGTCTAGCAGCAGCATGTCCGGCTTCTGCAGCAGCAGGCGGCACAGCGCCACGCGGCGCTTCTCGCCGCCGGACAGCTTGCCGACGATGGCGTCCCACGGCGGCAGGCGCAGCGCGTCGGCGGCCACGTCCAGCTGATTTTCCAGCGTATGTGCGTCACCGGCGGCGAGGATGGCTTCGAGGCGCTCCTGCTCCTTGGCCAGCGCGTCGAAGTCCGCGCCTTCCTCGGCGTAGGCGGCATACACTGCCTCTAGCGCGGCTTGGGCCTGCAGCACGTCGCCCACGCCTTCCTCGACGGCCTGGCGGACGGAGTGCTCGGGATTGAGTTCCGGTTCCTGCGCGAGATAGCCGACCTTGATGCCGGGCTGCGGACGGGCCTCGCCTTCGAAGTCGGTGTCCACGCCGGCCATGATCTTCAGGACCGTGGACTTGCCCGCGCCGTTCAGGCCCAGCAGGCCGATCTTCGCGCCCGGGAAGAACGACAGCGAGATGTCCTTGATGATCTGCCGCTTGGGCGGGACCACCTTGCTGACCCGGTTCATGGTGTAGATGTATTGCGAGGACATGCAGGCTCCGGTACGCAGGCCCCGGCGCCCGGCCGGGCAGCGGCGGGCGATGGGGTAAAGGGGAAGGCGGCGATTATAGCCGTTCGGGCAGGGCCGACCGGCGGCTGAATACATTTCTCCGACGCGGTTTTGACATCGTCGTAACCGTTTTCCAGCCGGAATCGGTTCAGATGTGATCGGCATGATGGGCTCACGTGCCACACAGAGGGCTTCCCCATGAACACCAAGCGTCTTTTCCAGAGCATGGCCTGCGCCGTCCTGGCCTTCGCCGTCACCGCCCCCGCGCTGGCGCGCGACGACCGCGGACATGATCGCGGCCGTTCCCATCACCATGACCGCCGCGACGACCGTCGGGATGATCGCCGCGACTGGCGCGAGGACCGCCGTGACGACCGCCGCGATCACCGCGACCAGCGCCAGGCCTACCGGCATGGCTACCACGACGGCCGCCGGGATGATCGACGCTACGATGACCGCCGCTACTACGCCCCGCCGCGCGTCGTCTACCGTCCGGCTCCCAGTTACCACCGGTGGGCCAAGGGCCAGCGGTACCGTGACTACTACCGGGGCCCGGTCTACGTGGTGAACGACTACAACCGCTACCACGTGCGTCATCCTCCCCGTGGCTACCACTGGGTGCGCGACGACCGCGGCAACCTGCTGATGGTCGCCATCGCCACCGGCATCATCGCCGACCTGCTGCTGCACCACTGAGCCAGCCGGCCGGATGTCCCCGAAAAGCGCGCTCCGGCGCGCTTTTCCTTTGCCGGGGCCCCGTGCAACAGGGTGGTCCCGGGCCGGGCGGGCTACAATCGGCCATCCCGCCCGCCCTTGCCCCCGGAGACCCGATGTTCCCGCGCGACGCCCGCATCGAAACCTACGATCCCGAACTGGCCCAGGCCATCGCCCACGAGGCGCGCCGGCAGGAGGATCACGTCGAGCTGATCGCCAGCGAGAACTACGCCAGTCCCCGCGTCCTGGAAGCCCAGGGCAGCGTGCTGACCAACAAATACGCCGAGGGCTATCCGCACAAGCGCTACTACGGCGGCTGCGAGTACGTCGACATCGCCGAGCAGCTGGCCATTGACCGCGTGAAGCAGCTCTTCGGCGCGGACTACGCCAACGTGCAGCCGCATTCCGGCTCGCAGGCCAACCAGGCGGTGTATTTCGCCCTGTTGAATCCGGGCGACACCATTCTGGGCATGAGCCTGGCCCATGGCGGTCACCTGACCCACGGCGCCAAGGTCAACGCCTCGGGCAAGCTGTTCAACGCCATCCAGTACGGCGTGAACGACCAGGGCCTGATCGATTACGACGACGTCGAGAAGCTGGCGCTGGAACACAAGCCGAAGATGGTCGTGGCGGGCTTCTCCGCCTACTCGCAGGTGGTGGACTGGGCGCGCTTCCGCGCCATCGCCGACAAGGTCGGCGCCTACTTGTTCGTGGACATGGCGCACGTGGCCGGCCTGGTCGCCGCCGGCGTCTATCCGAACCCGCTGCCGCACGCGCACGTGGTCACCTCGACCACCCACAAGACGCTGCGCGGTCCGCGTGGCGGCATCATCGTCGCCCAGGGTGCGGGCGAGGAAATCGAGAAGAAGCTGCAGAGCATCGTCTTCCCGGGCATCCAGGGCGGGCCGCTGATGCACGTCATTGCGGCCAAGGCCGTGGCCTTCAAGGAAGCGCTGGAGCCCGAGTTCAAGACCTACCAGGCGCAGGTGGTGAAGAACGCCCAGGCGATGGCGAAGACGATCATTTCCCGCGGTTACAAGATCGTGTCCGGCGGCACCGAAAACCACCTGATGCTGGTCGACATGATCGGCAAGGACGTCAGCGGCAAGGACGCGGAAGAGGCGCTGGGCAAAGCACACATCACCGTCAACAAGAACTCGGTGCCGAACGACCCGCGCAAGCCCTTCGTGACGTCCGGCCTGCGCATCGGCACGCCCGCCGTCACCACGCGCGGCTACGGCGAGCAGGACTGCATCGATCTGGCCAACTGGATCTGCGACGTGCTGGATGCGCCGAGCGACGAGGCCGTACTGGCGAAGGTGCGCGAGAACGTCACTGCGCAGTGCCGGAAGTATCCGGTTTACGGCTGATCGACGACGATGCACTGCCCCTTCTGCCAGCACACCGATACCCGTGTCATCGACTCGCGCGTGTCCGAAGACGGGGCGACGATCCGTCGCCGCCGCGAGTGCGAGGCGTGCGGGGAGCGGTTCTCCACGCTGGAGAACATCGAGATCAAGCTGCCGGCGGTCATCAAGGGCGATGGCCGCCGCGATACCTTCGATGCGCGCAAGCTGCGCGCAGGGTTCGACCGCGCACTGCAGAAGCGGCCGGTGTCCGAAGAGCAGATCGAAGCGGCAGTGCGTGCGGTGATCCACGCGATCCGCATGAGCGGCGAGCGCGAGATCGCCTCGCGCAAGATCGGCGAATTCGTCATGGGCGAGCTGCGCAAGCTGGATCACGTGGGCTACGTGCGCTTCGCGTCGGTGTACCGCAGCTTCGAGGACGTGGCCGACTTCCGCGACGAGATCGAGAAGCTGGAACGCGACCTGCCCGCCGCCGGCCAGTTGTCGCTGCTGGGTGGCGACGTGGTGCCGTTCGACAAGCACGCGGACAAGAACAAGAAGCGCTGAGCCGTGCGCATCGAGGCGATCGGGCGGCACCCGGCGTGCATCGGATCGCTCGCGCGCTGGCACCACCAGGAATGGGGTGCGCTCTACGACGACTGGACGCTGGACGCCGCCACGGCCGAACTGGCCGGCCACGCGACGCGTACGTCGGTGCCGACCACGCTGCTGCTGATGGACGGCGAGGACCTGCTGGGCTCGGTCAGCCTGCTGGTCGAGGACGCTCCGGCGCTGCAGGATCGCGGCAGCCCGTGGCTGGGCAGCCTGTTCGTATTGCCGGAAGCGCGCGGCCGTGGCGGCGGACGTGTTCTCGTCGAGGCGGCGGTCGCGCATGCCGCGCGCGAAGGCGTGGCGATGCTGCGCCTGTTCACGCTCTGGCACGAGGACTTCTATGCGTCGCTCGGCTGGCAGGTGGAAGAGCGGACGTCGCTGCACGGGACGCCGGTGGTGATCATGTCGATCAGGCCAGCGCAGCGTCTGGCGCATACTGGCGCCCCTCCCGATACCGCGTGGACGACGCATGACTGACGCCTCCTTCTCCGCCTTCGATCACCTGCACATGGCGCGCGCGCTGCGGCTGGCCGAGCGCGGCGCGTACACGACGCGGCCGAACCCGATGGTCGGCTGCGTGATCGTGCAGGGGGAACAGATCGTCGGCGAAGGCTGGCACCAGAAGGCCGGTGGTCCGCATGCGGAAGTTTTCGCGCTGCAGGCGGCGGGTGATCGCGCAAAGGGCGCGACCGCCTACGTCACGCTCGAGCCCTGCGCGCATACCGGGCGGACCGGCCCCTGCGCGGAGGCATTGGTCGCTGCTGGCGTGACGCGCGTGGTCGCCGCGATACGCGATCCATTCCCGCAGGTGGACGGCGCCGGTTTCGACCGGCTGCGCGCGGCCGGCATCGCCGTGCAGTCCGGACTGATGGAAGCGCAGGCGCGCCGGTTGAACCGCGGCTTTCTCTCGCGTGTCGAGCGCGGTCGGCCGTGGATGCGGGTGAAGCTGGCGACCAGCCTGGATGGTCGTACCGCCATGGCGAACGGCGATTCCAAGTGGATCAGCGGCGAGGCCTCGCGCCGCGACGTGATGCGCTGGCGCGCGCGCGCCGGGACCATCCTCACCGGCGCCGGCACGGTGTTGGCCGACGATCCCTCGCTGACGGTGCGCTTCGGCGACGACACCGTGTTCGACCCGCCGCTGCGCGTGGTGCTCGATCCCGGCCTGGCGACCGTGGCGCGCGGCAACGTGCGCCAAGGCGGAGCGCCGACGCTTTACGTACACACCGCGGAGGCGAAGCCGCCACGCGACGTCGACGTCCAGCGCGTGGTCGCACCGGCGACCGGCAGCAACTTCGATCTGAAGGCGGTGCTGGAACTGCTGGCCGCGCGCGGCATCAACGAAGTCCATGCCGAAGCCGGCGCGACCCTGGCCGGCGCGTTCCTGGCCGCCGGCCTGGCCGACGAAGTGCTGCTGTACGTGGCGCCGGTGTTGCTGGGCGACCTGGCCCGTCCGCTGTTCGGCGGCCTGGGCATCCAGGCGATGGCGGACCGGCTGAAGCTGGAGATTGTCGACAGCCGCATGATTGGCGAAGATCACCGCCTCCTGCTGCAACCTGCCCGCTAGAACGCCCGCCATGGTGGCCTTCAAGGATCATTTTTCCGGCGTCGCCGACGTCTACCTCGCCTCGCGCCCCACCTATCCGGAGGCGCTGTACGACGCGGTCGCGTCGGCCGTTCCCGCCAGTGCGCAGGTCTGGGAACCCGGCTGCGGCAGCGGCCAGGCCACGCGCGGACTGGCGGCGCGCTTCGCGCATGTACACGCCACCGATCCCAGTGCCGCGCAAATCGAGCGACACTGGGCGAACGGACAATCGGGCGCCAACGTCAGCCTGGAGGTCGAGCCTGCTGAAACGACCGCATTGGCCGATGGCAGCGTTGACCTGGTAGCCGTGGCGCAGGCGCTCCACTGGTTCGACCGGTACCGCTTCTTCGCCACCTGTGAGCGCGTGTTGCGCCCGGGCGGCGTGCTGGCGGCGTGGACGTACCAGGACATCATCTTCGAGGACGACCTGGCCGAGGTGGCCGAGAAGGTCCGCGACGACATCGATCCTTACTGGCCGCCGGAGCGCGCCGACGTGGACATGGGCTACGGCGACTACGTGTGGCCGTTCGAGACCATCCCCACGCCGCGGCTGTGGCTGACCGCCGAATGGAACCTGCCCACGCTGCTGGGCTATTTCGGCAGCCTGTCGGCCACGGGGAGCTACCGCGCGGCGACCGGCGAAGATCCGGTCTACGCCCACACGCCGGCGCTGGCCGAGGTCTGGGGCGACCCGCAACGGGTGCGCACCATGCGCTGGCCGCTGATCCTGCACCTGCGCCGCAAGCCGGCGGCCTGAGCCGGCGGAACGCTCCGTTCAGAGCCGCCGCTGGAGCTGGGCGTGTAAAATGCGCGGGCCGGTCCGCCGGCACACCACCAACGACGTCTTCAGGGCGGGGCGAGATTCCCCACCGGCGGTAGGTCGCCCAGCGACGAGCCCGCGAGCGCCTCGGGCGGCAAGCCAATGCCACCGCAGGGTCAGCAGATCCGGTCAGATGCCGGAGCCGACGGTCATAGTCCGGATGAAAGAAGACGGCACCGCCGAACCGCGCGCGAGCGTGGCGTCGTGCGCCTGCCTTCGCGCCCCGGAGGCGTCTCCGCCCTGCTGTCGCGAGAGACGTCCATGCCTTCCACGATGACCCGTGCTTTTTCCGTCCTCCGCCGTCCGGAGGCCTGCTGATGTTCACCGGCATCATCGAAGGCGTCGGCCGCATCGTCGTGCTGGAATCCGTGGGCGGCGATGTCCGCCTGACGGTGGCCACCGGTTCGCTTCCGTTCGATGCCGTGCAACTCGGCGAAAGCATCGCGGTGAACGGCGTATGCCTGACCGTCATCGCGTTCGACGCCGCCAGCTTCCAGGCCGACGCCTCCACCGAGACGCTGTCGTTGACCACGCTGGGTGGCCTGAAGGAAGGCGCAGTCGTGAACCTGGAGCGCGCCATGCGCCCGACCGATCGTCTCGGCGGCCATCTGGTCAGTGGCCACGTGGATGGCGTGGGTCGCGTGCTGTCCGTCCACGACGATGCCCGTGCGCAGCGCTGGCGCTTCGCCGCCCCCGCGCCGCTGCTGAAGTACATCGCGAAGAAGGGCTCGATCTGCGTCGATGGCGTCAGCCTGACCGTCAACGACGTGGATGGCGAAGGCTTCGAGGTCGCGCTGATCCCGCACACCGTCTCGCATACCGCATTCGCCGCCACCGCGGTCGGCGATGCGGTGAACCTGGAGATCGACCTGGTGGCGCGCTACGTGGAGCGCCTGCTGGGTGCGCGCTGAGTGGCGTCCGACCCGTCAATCGCACCGTCTCCCCTGCCGTCATCCCAGCGAACGCTGGGATCCACGTTGACGTTGTTACTTCGCTGCCAAGACAGACGAAGCATCAGGATCAAGATGGATCCCAGCGTTCGCTGGGATGACGATTCCCCCTCTGTTATCCGAGCACTGAAAGATGGCTTTTTCCCCGATCCCCGAACTCCTTGAAGAGATCCGCAACGGCCGCATGGTCGTCATCGTCGACGACGAGGACCGCGAGAACGAGGGCGACCTGATCATGGCCGCCGAACTGGTCAAGCCGTCGGACATCAACTTCATGGTCACCCATGCGCGCGGCCTCGTCTGCCTGTCGCTGACGCGCGAGCGCTGTGCGCAGCTGGGACTGGCCCCGATGGTGCAGACCAACACCGCGCAGTTCCACACCAACTTCACCGTCAGCATCGAGGCGGCCGAGGGCGTCACCACCGGCATTTCCGCCTACGACCGCGCGCACACCGTGCGCACGGCGGTGCGACCCGACGCGAAGCCAAGCGACCTCAGCCAGCCGGGCCACATCTTCCCGTTGATCGCACAACCGGGTGGCGTGCTGACGCGCGCCGGCCACACCGAAGCGGCCAGCGACCTGCCGCTGCTGGCCGGGCTGGAGCCGGCCGGCGTGCTGGTGGAAGTGCTGAATCCCGACGGCAGCATGGCGAGGCGCCCGCAGCTGGAAGTGTTCGCGCGCGAGCATGGGCTGAAGATGGGCTCCATCGCCGACCTGATCGCGTATCGGTTGGCCACCGAGCACACCGTCGAGCGCATCGACGCGCGCGACATCGAGACCGAATTCGGCCCGTTCCAACTGGTCACCTACCGCGACCGCATCGCCCACGACCTGCATTTCGCCCTGGTCCGCGGCACGCCCGACAAGGCCACGCCGACGCTGGTGCGCGTGCAGGTGGAGAATCCGCTGAGCGACCTGCTGCACTGGCGGCGCGACGACTTCGGCGTGCATGCCACCGACGCGTTGCGCGCGATCGCGGCCGAAGGGCAGGGCGTGATGGTGGTGCTGTCCGAGCCGCGCAGCGCCGACGCGTTGCTGGCGCGCCTGCGCAAGCAGCCCGAGGTGCAGGCCAGCGCCAAGGACGTGGGCCAGTGGCGCCGCAACGGGGCGGGCGCGCAGATCCTGGCCGACCTGGGCCTGGGCCGGTTGCGGGTGCTGGGCACGCCGCGGCGGCAGGTCGGCCTGGCCGGGTTCGGCCTCGACGTGGTCGAGTACGTCCAGCCCTGACCGGCCCCGGCAGACCGGCCGGTCGCCCCGGCTGGTAGACTTCCCCACCCCCAAGGAACCCGCCATGTCCCACTACGAAGGCGATCTGCGCGCGCCCGACGGCGCCCGCTTCGCGATCATCGCCAGCCGCTGGAATCCGCGCATCACCGATGTGCTGGTCGCCGGCGCGCGGCAGAGCCTGGCCGGCAACGGCGTGGGCGAGGATGCGATCGACGTGGTGCGCGTGCCGGGCGCCTGGGAAATCCCGCTGGTGGCTGCGCGCCTGGCTGCCTCGGGCGACCACGCGGCGATCATCACGCTGGGCTGCGTGATCCGTGGCGATACCCGCCACTATGAACATGTCGCCGACCGCTGCGCCGAGGGCCTGATGCGCGTGCAGCTCGACACCGGCGTGCCGGTGCTGAATGGCGTGCTGGCGGTGGAGCGCATCGAGGATGCGGAAGCCCGTGCCGGCGGCAGCCACGGCAACAAGGGCGAGGAAGCCGCGCTGGCCGCCATCGAGATGGCGCAGCTGCTGGAACAGTTGCCGTAACCCCAGAATCGCAGGAGCCGACGTGAGCCGACAACAACATCCCCACCGCAAGGACGGCGTCGATCCGGTCACGCGCGCACGTGCGCGCCGCCGCGCGCTGCAGGCCGTCTACGCATGGCAGATGTCGGGCGGTGAAGTCGGCCAGGTCATCGCGCAGTTCGCGCACGAGCAGGCGCACGAGATCGCCGACCTCGAGTACTTCGAAGACCTGGTGCGCGGCGTGGTCCGCCATCGCGCCTCGCTGGACGAGGCGCTGCTGCCGTTCCTCGACCGCACGGTGGAGGAAGTCGATCCCATCGAGCGTGCGGTGCTGCGCATCGCCGCCTACGAACTGATCCACCGCCTCGACGTGCCGTACCGCGTGGTGCTGAACGAGGCGATCGAAACCGCCAAGCGCTTCGGTTCCGAGCACGGGCACACCTACATCAACGGCGTGCTCGACCATGCCGCCATCGAATGGCGCCCCGCCGAGGCGCAGGCGCGCCGCTGACGTGCCGGCCGGCAACGCGCGCTTTCCAAGCGACGAACGCGATGCGCTGCTCGCGCTGAGGGGCGTCGGCCCCACCGTCGTGCAACGGCTCGAACAGATGGGTATCGCCTCGCTGCGGCAACTGGCCGCGGCGGAACCATCGGAGATCGTCGCCAGCGCGGCCGGCCTCACCGGGTCTACCTGCTGGAAGAACAGCCCGCAGGCGCGCGCGGCGATCCAGTCCGCCGTCGACTTCGCGCGATCGCGCACCTGACGCCGCCATGGGCGCTGGCGAATTCGACCTGATCGCCCGCATCCGCGCACGCGCGGGCACGCGCGACGACATCGTGCTCGGGATCGGCGACGACGCCGCGCTGCTGGCGCCGCCGCCCGGCAGGCATCTGGTGGTTACCGCCGACACCTTGAACGACGGCGTCCATTTCCCGCATGGCACGCTGCCGGCCGACCTCGGCTGGAAGGCGCTGGCGGTGAACCTGTCCGATCTCGCCTCGATGGGCGCCGAACCGGCGTGGTGCACGCTGTCGCTGTCGTTGCCGCAGGGCGATACGGCGTGGATCGACGGCTTCCTCGATGGCTTCCTTGCGCTGGCCCGTGAGCATGGCATCGTGCTGGTGGGCGGTGATACGACGCGCGGCCCGCTGTCGGTGTCGGTGACCGCGATGGGATTCGTCGATGCCGGTCGCGCGCTGCGTCGTGACGGCGCGCGCGTCGGCGATGACGTCTGGGTGACCGGGACGCTGGGCGACGCGGCCGGCGCGCTGGCGCTGCTGGAGCGTGATCCGGTCGGTGTGCTGCGTTTGCGGCTGGACCGGCCCACGCCGCGCGTGGAGGCAGGTCGCGCGCTGGTCGGGATTGCCACCGCCTGCGTCGATGTCTCCGACGGCCTGTTGGCCGACCTCGGCCACATCGTGTCGCGCAGCGGCGTGGCGGCACAGGTCGACGTCGGTGCTTTGCCGGTATCGGAGGCGCTGCGCGCGTCTTTCGATGAAGCGACACGCCTCGCCATGCAGGCCGGTGGCGGCGACGACTACGAGCTCTGCTTTACCGCACCGCCCGAAGCGCGTGCAGGCATCGATGCCGTGTCATTGCAGTTCGGTCTACGGATCACGCGCATCGGCCGCATCATGACCGGCGAGGGCGTACATCCGCTGGATGCCGATGGACGGACATGGTCACCGCCACGACGCGGTTACGACCACTTCGCGGCGCTTTGAGCCTGTTGTAGGAGCGACGTGAGTCGCGACCGTAGGTCGTCGGTGCACGTCGATCATCAGAAAGCCGGCGAGCGAGAGGCAACATGCTGTCGGTGGTCTTCTGGTCGGGCACGGTACGCGGTCGCGACTGACGTCGCTCCTACAGGGCTTCCCGCGGCGGCAATACCTTGCCCGGATTGAGAATGCCGTCGGGATCGAGCGCCACCTTCACGGCATGCATCGCGTCGAGCGTCGCCGCGCTGAACGCATCGGCCATGTAATCGCGCTTGCTCAGGCCGATACCGTGTTCGCCCGAGAGCGTGCCGTCCAGCGCCAGTACCCGTGCGAACACCTTCGGCAGCGCCGCCTGCGCACGTGCGGTTTCGTCCGCGTCGCCGTCGTCGTACATGATGTTCACGTGCAGGTTGCCGTTGCCGGCGTGGCCGAACACCACGATCGGCAGCGCAGCGTCGACCGACAGCGCTTCCATCGCCGCCACGAGGTCGGGGATGCGCGAGACCGGTACCACCACGTCCTCGTTGATCTTGCCGGGCCTGATCGTGCGCAGCGCCGGCGACAGCGCGCGCCGAGCCGCCCATAGACGGTCGCGCGCGCTGCCATCGGCGGCGACATCCAGTGCCATCATGCCGTCGCCTTCCGCGGCGTCGGCGAGCGCCTGCAACGCGTACGGCAAGGTGTCCTCGTCGCCATCGGCTTCGACCAGCAGCATGGCACCGGCCTCCGGCACGTCGCTGCCGTTGTGACGGATCAGCGCGATGGCGCTGCGGTCCATGAATTCCAGCATCGCCGGTGTCGCCGGCCGCGCCATGATGCGCGATACCGCCGCCGCCGCGGTGGCGGCGTCCCGGTAGAGCACACGCAGGCCGGCCTGCGCACGCGGTCGCGGTGCGAGTTTCAGGGTCGCTTCGACGATGATCGCGAGCGTGCCTTCGCTGCCGACGATCAGATGGGTGAGGTCGTAGCCGGTCGCATCCTTGGTGTACGCGCCGCCGCAGCGGATCAGATCGCCCGCACCGGTCACCGCGACCAGGCCGAGTACGTTGTCGCGCGCGGTGCCGTACTTCACCGCGCGTGGCCCACCCGCATTGGTGGCGAGATTGCCGCCCACGCTGCAGGCATCCGCGCTCGACGGGTCCGGCGGCCAGAACAGGCCGTGCGGCGCGAGTGCCAGCTGCAGTTCGCCATTCAGAACGCCCGGCTGCACCACCACGCAGCGATCCGCGGCGCGGATGTCGACGACGCGGTCCATGCGCGCGAACGACACCACCACGCCGCCCTGCGTCGGCACGGCGGCACCGGTCGTTCCGGTGCCCGCGCCTCGCGCGATGATCGGCACGCGATGCGAGCGACAGGCGCGCACCACCGCGACGACATCGTCCTGCGTTCGTGGCAACGCGACGGCCGCCGGCATGGCCCATCGCCGCGAATCGTCGCCGCCGAAGGGTCGGCAGGCCTCGCCGGTCAGCCAGCCGTCGCCGAGGCGGGTCGACATCGCGTCGTGCAGGGCGGAAGGAAGGTGAGCATCCATCGCGCCATTGTAGGTGTCGCCGGTCAGATCTCGTCGGCCCTGAAGGCGTCGCGGATCCAGTCGAGCTGCGGTGCGTCGGGATCGCCCTGCGCGTCGACCACGTCGAAGCGGCACGGCGCGTCGGCGAGCGCAGGATGGTCCTGGAGGAAGCGCTGCGCCGCATGCACCAGCCGGCGGCGCTTGCCGATGTCGACGGAGGCCGCGCCGCCGCCGAATGCCTGCGACTGGCGATAACGCACTTCGACGAATACCACCGCCAGTGTACCGGGCCGGAGGGCGTCCTGCATCACCAGGTCGAGTTCGCCGCCGCGGTAGTTCGCGTTGGTGGCGAGCTCCGTCAGCCCTGCGCGGAGCAGCAGTGCGCGCGCGGCGACTTCGACGGCGTGCCCGCGGGCGCGCCGGTCAACCGCCATCCGCGATCGGGGCAGGACGGCCGCCAGCGAACGTCGACCACGACGGCGTGCGCACGACGTTGCCGAAGCCGTCCAGCTGCAGG
This sequence comes from Pseudoxanthomonas japonensis, assembly GCF_010093445.1. Classification (GTDB taxonomy): domain Bacteria; phylum Pseudomonadota; class Gammaproteobacteria; order Xanthomonadales; family Xanthomonadaceae; genus Pseudoxanthomonas_A; species Pseudoxanthomonas_A japonensis. The sequence goes on from NZ_PDWW01000004.1 coordinate 158,764, forward strand.
CGACCGGTGGCGCCGCGCAGCTCGGCATTCGCACCCGTCGCCAGCTTTTCCAGGTAAGCGGTCAGCAGCCACGCGTCGTAGCCGAACGCGAACAGGCGCGCGGCCGGACCGCGGGCGGTCGGCACGCGCTCGCCGGTGATGCTGGCGGCGGGCAGGGCCGGCACGCCCCGCGACGTCCACGCCTCGGTCGGGAACGCGATGCCATCCAGCGCCATGTCTTCTTCCGGCTTGCCGGTGCCCGAGGTCAGCTGCGAGGTGCCCACGCGTGTCTTGCCGCCCAGGCCGGCCAGCGCCAGTTGCGGCGTCAGCGCGCGCGCGGTGCCGCCACGCACGGCCAGGAACACCGCATCGGCGCCCTCCTGTGCGGCGGTGGCCAGCACGGCCGACAGGTCGCCCGGCGCATCCTGCACGCGGATCACGCGCGTGACCTTGCCGCCCCGCTCGGCGAAGCGTGCCGCGAACGCCTGCGAGGCGCGGCGGCCGTTGTCGTCGCTGCCTTCGATGACCAGCGCCGCACGACGCTCGCGCGCGAACAGGTATTCCGCCGCGGCCAGGCCGTCGTCTTCGGGTGCCAGCGAGAATCCGGCATTGCCTTCCGGCACGGCCACCGTGCCGCGGTTCAGCACCAGCAGCGGCGTGGCCAGCTGCGGCTGCTGGAACAGCGCGCTCACTTCATCGCGGCCAAGCGGGCCGATCACGAAATCGGCGCCCTCGGCGGCAGCACGCGCGTAGGCGGCGGTCGCGCCCGCGGCGGTGCCGGTGGTGTCGTAGAACTGGATATCGGGACGGCGACGGCGTTCGCCGTAGTAGCCCGCCAGCAGACCATCGCGAACGGGCGCGGCGGCGGTGGCGAGGTTGCCCGACAGCGGCAGCAGCACGGCCAGTTTCATCGGTGGACGGTAGCCGTCGGATTCGGCCGGCGGACGATTGCCTGCGTCGAAGCGCCACCGCGTGCCGCGATCGAACGGGCGCGGCAGCGGCAGGCCGCGGCGTTGCAGCGCGCGACCTGCGAAGTTGTACAGCGGGTCCCCGGACGGCAGCGCGGCGGCATCCCGGGTCAGGGTGGCGTCGTCGAGCGTTGCCAGCAGGCGGTCGATCTCGCGGGCGTTGTCGCTGCGGGCCTGCCCACTGAGGGCGGCATCCTGGCGGGCCAGGGTGGCGGCATTGGCGAACGCGGGCGCGAAACGCGCCGCCGACGTGGCAGGGCCTGCGCCCGGCGTGGTCGCGCAGCTGGCCAGCAGGGCCACCAGCAGCAGGGCCACGAGGGTCCGTGCGGGACGGAGGCGTGCGGAAAGCGTGCGTGCGACAGGCAGGTCCAAGGGCATCGTCGATGTTCAGGCAGGGGAACCGGCTACGATTCTACCCCCAGCCACCGAGCCCCACTGGAATGCCAGCCGGAACCCTGTTCATCGTCGCCACCCCGATCGGCAACCTGGGCGACCTGACGCCACGTGCGCTGGAGACCCTGCGTGGCGTGGCGGCGATCTGCGCGGAGGACACCCGTCGCAGCGGCCAGCTGATGGCGCACTTCGGGGTGTCCACACCGTTGATCGCCCTGCACGAGCACAACGAGGACGCGCTGGCCCAGCGCGTGGTCGAGCGCCTGCTGGCCGGCGACTCGCTGGCGCTGGTCAGCGACGCCGGCACGCCACTGGTCAGCGACCCCGGCTTCCGCCTGGTCCGCGCTGCGCGCGCGGCGGGCATCAAGGTCAGTCCTCTGCCGGGCGCGTGTGCCGCCATCGCCGCACTGAGCGTGGCCGGGCTGCCCAGCGATCGCTTCACCTTCGAAGGCTTCCTGCCCGCCAAGGCCTCGGCGCGGCGCGAACAGCTGCAGCGGCTGGCGGGCGAGACGCGCACGCTGGTGTTCTACGAATCCTCGCACCGCATCACCGAATCGCTGGCCGACATGCGCACCGCCTTCGGCGACGACCGCCCCGCGGTGCTGGCGCGCGAACTGACCAAGCTGTTCGAAACCGTCATGGACGGCACGCTGTCCGAGCTGCAGGCGCGCGTCGAGGCCGATGACAACCAGCGCAAGGGCGAGTTCGTCGTGATGGTGCAGGGGACCGCCGACGACGAGGCAGCGCAACTGGTGGAAGGTCGTCGCGTCTACGCGCTGCTCAACGCGCACCTGCCGCCGTCCGCCGCCGCGAAACTGGCGGCGGAGATCACCGGCGCGCCGAGAAAGGAGTTGTATGGCGCGCGATAGTGGGCCTTGTTGGCTGGACTCGGATGAAAGGGGATGAAGATGAGATTGCGTGAACGGCTCACGGCGGCAGCCGCAATGCTGGTCGTCGTGGCGGCATCGCCCGCTGCGATCGCGTGGACCCAGCCGGACGCCCGCGAGCGTTTCGGCGTGCTGGTGGCGGAGAGCCAGAAGGCCGACGACGCGCTCAATCCCCTGCGCCTGGCCAAGCGTGGCCTGCCCCCGACCGGGGCCGTTTTCGTCGACCCCCAGGGCGAGGCCTTTGCCCGGCAGTTGGCGGCCAACAAGCGTGCCGAGCTATCGGGCCTGGCCGGCATAGACCGCGCCTCCCTGGCCGAGAAGGACCAGATTGCCTACGACGCGTTCCGCTACCAGGCCGAGCAGGCGCTCGGCGACATCGACAGCGGCATCCACGCGACCCGCAACCTGGTGCCGTTGAACGCCTCCTTCGGCTTGCACGTCGAGTTCCCGGACTACCTGTCGGGCGTCCGCTTCAAGACGGTGGAAGACTACGAACGGGGGCTGGCGCAGCTCAAGGGATTCGCCGACTTCATGGACAGCACGGTGGATCGCCTGGAGCAGGGGATGGCCCAGGGCTACCGCCAGCCCAAGGTCGTGGTGAACAACGTGCTGGGGCAGGTCGAGGCTTTCCTCAGTCTGCCGGTGGAGCAGAATCCCTTCTATTCGCCGGTCACGCATTTCCCCGACGCCATGGGGCCGGAAGATCGCGCACGTCTGGAGGCCGCCTATCGCCGGACCATCGATGACCGCGCCACTCCAGCCTACGAGCGATGGCGCACGTTCCTGCGCGAACGCTATCTGCCGCGCGCCACCGATGGCGCAGGCCTGTGGGCGATGAAGGACGGCGAGCGGGTCTATGCGTCCCTGCTGGCCAAACACACCACCACCACGATGAGCGCGCAGCAGATCCACCAGCTCGGCGTCGCCGAAGTAGCCAGGATCCGCGCCGCGATGGAACAGGCGCGCCAGGCGACCGGCTTCGACGGCGACCTGCCGGCCTTCTTCGAACACGTCCGCACCGGGCCCCAGTTCTACTATTCCAAACCGGAAGACCTCGTCGACCACTTCGAACGGATCGAAAAAAAGGTCTGGGAGCGGATGCCTGAACTGTTCTCGCGTCGTCCGCGTGCGGCATTCGAGCTGCGTCCGCTGCCGGCACTCGGGGACCAGAGGGGCACGGGCTATTACCGCGCCGGTCCGCCGGACGCGTCGGAGCCGGGTGTCCTGTACTTCAACATGGCCATGTTGAACACGCGTCCCATCCCGACCCTGGAGACGTTACAGCTGCACGAAGGCGTGCCGGGCCACCACTACCAGATCTCGCTGGTCCAGGAGGACGAGCGCCTGCCGGAGCTGTTGCGTTTCGGGCAGGTCCCGGCCACCGCGTACACAGAGGGCTGGGGCCTGTATGCCGAGTCGCTGGGCCAGGAACTGGGCATGTTCACCGACCCCTACCAATGGTTCGGCCATCTGGACATGGAAATGCTGCGCGCCGTGCGCCTGGTCGTCGACACCGGTATCCATGCCTTGAAATGGGACCGTCAACGCGCGATCGACTACATGCTGGCCAACACCTCCATGGCCCCGCGCGACGTGGCGGTCGAGATCGACCGCTACATCACCAATCCGGGCCAGGCCTGCGCCTACAAGGTAGGCGAGCTGAAGTTCCAGGAACTGCGGCGGCGTGCGACCCGGCGCCTGGGTCCGGATTTCGACATCCGCCGTTTCCACGACCAGGTGCTGGACACCGGTGCCCTGCCGCTAGATGTGCTGGAAGCCAAGATCGACCGCTGGCTGATGTCGAGCGGGGCAGTGAAGTAGGCCCTGAGCGTGTGTCCTGTTCGGAGATGCTGTCTGATCTCATTCTGCGTTTCGCCCTCTCGGCACGGGAGGCTCGTGACGCCTTGCTTTGGAGGTGCACCTGATGCGTCGTCGTGAACTGCTGGTCGGCGCCGTGGCGCTCGGCATGACGTGGCCTCTGGCCGCGCGCATGGCCAGTTCGATTCCTGTCTCCGACACGACGGGGGATGCACCCGCCGAGGACGTCCGTCTGGCGGACCTGCTGCAACGCCACGCCCAAGCACTGCAGGCAGAGGAGGGTGGGCCGGACCGTCTGGCCGATTATTCGCTGGCCGCACGCGCGCGTCACCGACAGGCGACGGCGCGGCGCCTGGATGAACTGAGGGGGATCGACCGTGCCGCACTTTCGGCCGCCGCTTCCCTGGACTACGACACGGCCCGCTTCGTCTACGAGACGATGGCAGACCAGTACGGACGCTACGGCTTCTCCGACCTCAACCTGCGACCCAGCCCCTATGTCGTCAGCCAGATGAACGGTGCCTACTTCTGGCTGCCAGACGGCATCGGCGGACGCTCGCCCATGAAGGACGCGGAAGATGCCGACCGCTATCTGGACAGGCTGGGCCAGTTTGCCGTGGCCTTGGACCAGGAGACCGAACAGATCCGCCACGACGCGGGCCTGGGTGTCATCCCCCCTGACTTCATCCTGGCCAAGACCCTGAAGCAGCTCGCGACCTTGCGCGATGCTGCGCCGACCCGCAATGCACTGACGACGTCGGCGCTCGCGCGTGCACGCGATGGCGGTATTGCCGATCTGGACCGACGCGCCTCGGCGATCTTCGTCGAGCGTATCGTGCCTGCCCTGCAACGCCAGAGCGAGGCGCTCGCGGTCTTGCTGCCCCGCGCCGACGATCGGGCGGGCATCTGGGCCAAGCCCGATGGTGAGGCCTACTACGCCTCGGCTCTGCATTCGAACACCACGGCCCGCCATGCACCGGGCGACTTGCATCAACTTGGCCTGGCCTGGGTGGCGGAACTGTCCGCCGAGATCGATCGGCTGCTGCGTGCACAGGGGCTGGCCCGCGGATCGGTGGGCGAGCGCATGGCCGCCCTGGATCGCGATCCGCGCTTCCTCAAGCCTGATACGGACGCGGGGCGCCAAGCGATCATCGACTACGCCAGCGCACACCTGGATCGGATCAAGGGCCTGCTGCCGCGTGGTTTCCACGTGATTCCGGACCGACCGGTCGAGGTGCAGCGTGTCTCGCCCGCGATCCAGGACGGCGCGCCGGGTGCCTTCTACAGCGCCAGCAGCGACCCCGCCCAGCCCTCGATCATCTACCTCAACCTGCGCTCGGTCGCGGAGAACGCTCTGTGGCGCATCCCGACCCTGCTGCACCATGAAGGGATACCCGGGCACCATTTCCAGGACAGTGTGCTGCGCGGGGCGGGTGGACTGTCCCTGTTCCGGCGAACGGTGCGTTTCTCGGCCTGGACCGAGGGTTGGGCCCTGTATGCCGAACAATTGGCGGATGAGGTCGGTGCCTATGAGAGTGATCCGGTCGGGCGTATCGGCTATCTGCAGGGCCAGCTGTTCCGTGCCTGCCGCGTCGTCGTCGACACAGGCATCCACCACGCGCGCTGGACCCGCCAACAGGCCATCGACTGGATGGTGGCCAACGCTGGCGAGCATCCCGACGCTGCCGAGCGCGAGATCGACCGCTATTGCGTTTACCCGGGGCAGGCGTGCAGTTTCATGGTGGGCAAGCAACAGATAGTGACTACGCGCGAGAAGACCCGACAGCGCCTGGGGACGCGGTTCGACGCACGCGCCTACAACGACTTCATCCTGGCTTCTGGCCCGCTTCCGATGGAAGTCCTCGATGGGGCAGCGGCGCTGATGGCTGGAGTCACCTGAGCGCCGCGACATGAAAGCGGGTGAATGAGATCGCTGAGCCTGCAAGGGTGGTGGCAGATCATCGGCCAGGTGAATCGTGTGGCGGTGAGCCGCGCATGCGACAATGCCCGCGGCGGAGCCGGCCAGACAGTCGCGTCATTGGAAACAATGCCGAGGAAAGTCCGGGCTCCACAGGGCACGGTGCCAGGTAACGCCTGGGCGGCGCGAGCCGACGGAAAGTGCAACAGAAAGATACCGCCTAAGACTGCTTCGGCAGGACGGCAAGGGTGAAATGGTGCGGTAAGAGCGCACCGCGAGTCCGGCAACGGACCGGCACGGCAAACCCCACCGGGAGCAAGACCAAATAGGGAGGCTATGCTGCAGCCCGCAGTGTCTCCGGGTAGGTTGCTTGAGCGTAACGGTGACGTTGCGCCTAGAGGAATGACTGTCCACGACAGAACCCGGCTTACCGGCCGGCTCCGCCGCTTTCCAAAGCGCCATCGGCGCTTTGGAAAGCCCCAAGGTTTGCGGCGCAAACCTTGGGCCCCAGGCCGTTGGCCTCCATACCCCCGCTCGCGCTTCGCGCTCGCCGCCCCCTGACTCAGGGGGCGGGTAAAGCAGCGCAGGGACACGTCTCTTGTGGGAGCGACGTGAGTCGCGATCGCGGCGTTTCAGCTGTCGGGCGCTCGTTACGCACCAGCCCCGATCCTCAGCGTCGTCTCCCCCTCAAACACCCCCTCCGGCCCGAATCTGCGCTCGCTGATCCAGCCGTGGCCGGCATGGTCGACGGCGATCAGGGTGCTGGCGCGGGTGCCATAGCGCTCGCCGCGGATGAAGGCGGGGGACAGCATGCGCTCGAGGTCGATGCCGACGCCCGTGTCGGGCAGGTGCTCATCCGGCGCAGGGGTCTCGTCCGTCAGCGCGGCCCACAACGGCCCCACATCGTCCCTCTCCGATGCCACCCAGCCGGCCAGCCGTTCCTTCAACGCCATCGTCTTCGGCCAGGGCTCGTCGAGGTCGCCGTTGGACAGGGCATGCACTCCGGGCGCGAGCGTGATCCGGCGCGGCGTCGGGTAGTTGCTGAGGTATTCGCAGTCCGTCTCGTCGGCCAGCAGCAGGTTGAAGGGGGCGAACACTTCCGCGGCCACCAGCAGTCCGGTCGCCCGGTGGTCCACGCTGTCCGGTGATTGCAGGAACCCCGCCGGCAACTGGCCGCGGGAGGGAGCGCCCGGCACCTGGATGGCCGGGTCGCGCACGTTGGTCACCACCGCCACCCGGCCACCGGCCTCGACGCCTGCCCAGGTGCCACCCGATTGCAGATCCTGCCCCGCCATCAGGTGCGGCGACATCGCCCAGTGGGCGAGCGGGGCGGTGGGGCGGGCATGGAACTCGTCGCGGTTGCCGGCCAATAGCAGGCGCCAGCGCGGGTGGACCTTCCAGGCGAGGGCAACGAGGCACATGGGCCGATTCTGGCCCCCCGGTTTGCGCAGTTCCACTCCTGCCGGCGGGTCAGCATCGGCCTTCATGTGAAACGACGGTCACCTCACTGAATCGTTCCTCAATCTCAAAATTTGAGACGAAACAGCAACTTGTGGATAAGGCTTGAACAAGTCTCTGAAGTTTGTTGCAAGCCATTGATCCGCCAAGTGATTTCAGGTCGTTCTTCCTGTTGACAACCCTGTGCGCGCTGCTAAGGTGGGCAACAGAGGGAAAACCGGGTTTTCAGTGGTTTTTCGTGGTTCAATTGATCGCTAATGAGTGTCGGGAAGGGCAGGGGCTGTGTTTCAGGGTGAGACCGCCATCACAGTGGACGACAAGGGACGGCTCGCGGTGCCCACCGCGTACCGCGACCTCGTCGCGCGCGAGTGCGGCAACCGCCTGGTGATCACCTACAACCCCTTCGAAGGCGGCAGCCTGTACCTGTACCCCGAGAAGGTCTGGCAGCGCGTCCGCGACGACGTCAGCAAGCTGCCCAGCACCCAGAAGGCGCACCGCAGCCTGCAGCTGAAGCTGATCGGTGCTGCCTCGCCGGTCGAACTGGACGGCAACGGCCGCATCAGCATTCCGGCCAGCCATCGCAGCGCGGTCGGCATCGAGAAGAAGGCCGTGCTGCTCGGCATGGGCGAGAAGTTCGAACTCTGGAGCGAACAGGCGCACCACGCGCAGATCCGTCAGACCCTCACTGACGATGATCTGAGCGCACACATGCTCGAGCTGCGCTTGTGACCCGGGGTGACGGCAAGCGGCAGTCCGCGCCGGCCGGTCACCTCCCAGCGCTGCACTTGCCGGTGTTGTACACGCAGGTCATGGAAGGGCTGCAGGTGAAAGAGGACGGTACCTATCTGGACGGCACCTTCGGGCGTGGAGGCCACGCGCGCGGCGTGCTGCAACACCTCGGCCCGGGAGGCCGGCTGCTGGTGATGGACAAGGATCCCGACGCGATCGCACATGCCGAACAGATGTTCGCGGGCGATGCGCGCGTGTCGATCTTCCGCGGCAGCTTCGCCTCGCTCGCGCAGTGGAACGAAACCGCCGCCGGCCTCGACGGCGTGCTGCTCGACCTGGGCGTGTCGTCGCCGCAGCTGGACGTGGCCGAGCGTGGCTTCAGCTTCGGCAAGGACGGTCCGCTCGACATGCGCATGGATCCAGACTCCGGCGAGAGCGCGGCCGACTGGATCAATCGCGCCGACGAGCGCGACATCGCCGACGTCCTGTGGACCTACGGCGAAGAAAAGCAGAGCCGCCGCATCGCGCGCGCCATCGTCGCCCGCCGCGCCACCCAGCCGTTCACCCGCACCGCCGACCTGGCCGCCGTGATCGCCTCGGTGATGCCGCGCGGCGAGAAGATCCATCCGGCCACGCGCAGCTTCCAGGCCATCCGCATCCATATCAACCGCGAACTGGCGGACCTGGAAGCCGGGCTGGACGCGGCGCTGTCGCGGCTCAAGGTCGGCGGCCGGCTGGCGGTGATCAGCTTCCACTCGCTGGAAGACCGCATCGTCAAGCAATTCATCAACCGGCACGCCAAGGCGCCGCCGGCCAACCGCCGCCTGCCCGTGGCGATCGACTTCACCCCGACCCTGCGCGCCATCGGCAGCGGGCAGAAGGGCGAAGCCGACGAGGTGTCCTCCAACCCGCGCGCCCGCAGCGCCGTGCTGCGGGTGGCCGAGAAGCTGGAGGTGGCCGCATGAGCCGCTTCCTGATCCTCGTGCTGGTGCTGGCCAACATCGCCTCGGCGATCGGCGTGGTCTATGCGCGCCACCGCCACCGCGTGCTGTTCGACGAAGTGACGCGCCTCGAGCGCGCACGCGACGAACTGAACGTCGAGTTCGGCCGTCTGCAGCTCGAACAGGCCACGGTCGCCGAAGCCACCCGCATCGACCAGGTCGCGCGCGTGCGCCTGGGCATGAAGTTTCCGGAAGCGACCGACATCGTGGTGATCCGCCCATGAATGCCGCGCCCGCCAAGAACCGCAACCGCGCGCGCTTCAACCTGCGCGGCCGCCTGGCGCTGGTGCTCGGTGCGATGGGCCTGTGCTCGGTCAGCCTGGTCGGGCGCGCGGCGTACGTGCAGCTGATCAACCACGATTTCTACCAGCGCCAGGGCGATGCACGCTTCCTGCGCGAGATCCCCATCCCGACCTCGCGCGGCATGATCACCGACCGCAACGGCGAGCCGGTGGCGGTGTCGTCGCCGGTGGAATCGGTGTGGGGCAATCCGCAGGAACTGCTGAAGACGCCCGACCGCCTGCCGGAACTGGCGCAGGCGCTGGGCGTGCCGCTCGATCACCTGAACAACCGCCTGTCGCAGAAGGCCGACAAGGAATTCCTGTACCTCAAGCGCCGGATCAATCCGGACGAGGCGCAGAAGATCCTCGCGCACAAGATTCCCGGCGTGTTCTCGCAGCGCGAGTTCCGTCGCTTCTACCCGCAGGGGCCGGCGATGGCCCACGTGCTGGGCTTCACCAATATCGACGACCGCGGGCAGGAAGGGCTGGAACTGGCGTTCGACGAATGGCTCAGCGGGACGCCGGGCGCGCAGAAGGTGATCCGCGACAACCGTGGCCGCATCGTCGAGAACGTGGACCTGATCCGCTCCGCGCAGCCGGGCAAGGACCTGACGCTCAGCATCGACCGCCGCATCCAGTACCTGGCGCACCGCGAGCTGCGCAATGCATTGCTCGCGCACCAGGCCAGCAGCGGCTCCATCGTCATCATGGACGTGGCCACCGGCGAAGTGCTGGCGATGGCCAACCTGCCGACCTACAACCCCAACGCGATCGACCGGGTGAAGCCGGATGCGCGCCGCAACCGCGCGCTGACCGACATGATCGAGCCGGGCTCGACCATGAAGCCGCTGACCGTGTCCACGGCATTGAAGGCCGGCGTGGTCGCCCCGTCGACGCTGATCAATACCAATCCGGGCTACCTGGCGTTGAACAGCCGCTACACGATCCGCGACGTGCCGCGGAACAACGGCGTGCTGACGGTCACCGGCGTGATCACCAAGAGCTCGAACATCGGCTCGATCAAGATCGCCGAGAAGCTGCCGAACGCCTATTTCTACGAAAGCATCCACAGCTTCGGCTACGGCCAGAAGCCGGGCAGCGGCTTCCCGGGCGAGTCCGCCGGCATGCTGGCGCCGCCGGACCGCTGGAACGGCCTGCAGAAGGCGACGATGTCGTACGGCTACGGCCTGGCGGTCACACCGCTGCAGATCGCGCGTGCGTACTCGGCGCTGGGCAACGGCGGCAAGCTGGTGACGCCGACGTTCGTGAAGGGCCAGCGCGGCGAAGCGCCGCAGGTGCTGGACCCGGCCATCGCGCACGAAGTCGTCGGCATGATGGAAACCGTGGTGACGCAGGGCGGCGCCAAGCGCGCCGGCGTGCTCGGTTACCGTGTGGCCGGCAAAACCGGTACCGCACGCATCGCCTCGGGCGGCGGCTACGCGAAGGGCCGCTACGCGTCGTTCTTCGCCGGCCTGGTGCCGGCCAGCAACCCCCGTTTCGCCGCCGTCGTGGTGATCAACGATTCGCAGGAAGGCGGCTACTACGGCGGTCTGGTCGCGGCCCCCGTGTTCCATGACGTGATGGACGGGACGTTGCGCCTGATGGACGTGCCGCCGGACGATATCGAGTCCTGGCTCGCCGCACAGGCCAAGAACACGCACAAGCCCGGGGCGGCAGCGCCGGCTGCCGCGCCGACCCCCATCGCCGATGACGTCATCGACACGACGGACCCGTCCGCGTTCGATGCGCCGCAGGCCGCCTTGCCGGCGACGGGGGCGACGCGATGAGGCGGATGATGGCCCTTGCCGAACTGCTGCCCGACGTCGACGTGCCGCGCGACATCGTCGTGCGCGGGTTGACGCTGGACAGCCGCAGCGTGCAGTCGGGCGATGCCTTCGTCGCCATCGCCGGCTTCGGCGCGCACGGCCTGAATTTCGCCGCGCAGGCGAAGGAGAACGGCGCCAGCGCGATCCTGTTCGAACCGCCGGTGCCGGACGGGCTGGAAGCGCCGCGCGATGCGATCGCCGTACCCGGCCTGCGTGCGCGCATGGGCACGATGGCGGACCGCTTCCATGCCGCGCCGTCGCACGACATGAAGATGGTCGGCGTCACCGGCACCAACGGCAAGACCTCGACCGTGCAGCTGCTGGCGCAGGCCTGGCACCTGCGCGGCGTGCGCTGCGCGACCGTCGGCACGCTCGGCGCCGGCATGTACGGCGAAGTGGTGCCGACCGGCTTCACCACGCCGCTGGTGCTGCAGATGCACGCGCTGCTGGCGCAGTTCCGCGATGCGGGCGCCAAGGCCGTCGCGATGGAAGTCAGTTCGCACGCGCTCGACCAGGGGCGCGTGGACGCGGTGCATTTCGATGTCGGCGTGTTCACCAACCTCACCCGTGACCACCTGGACTATCACGGCGACATGGAGCGCTACGGCGCCGCCAAGTCGCTGCTGTTCTCGCGCGAGGGCCTGAAGGCCGGCGTGGTCAATCTCGACGATGCTTACGGTCGCGAACTGTTCGCGCGCCTGTCGCATGGGCTGCAGCGCATCGGCGTGACTTCACGCGGGCAGGGCGACGCCGTCGTGCGCGCGGACGCGCTGCGTCTGGACGGCAACGGCATCGCCTTCGATCTGGCCATCGGCGACGACCTGCAGCCGGTGCAGTCGCGCCTGCTGGGCCGCTTCAACGTGGACAACCTGCTCGCCGTGGCTGGCGTGCTGCATGCGCTGGGCGACACGACGGCCGAGATCGCACGCACGCTGTCGCGGCTGGCACCGATCCATGGCCGCATGAACCGGCTCGGCGGCGACAGCGATGCGGCGGGCAACCGTCGCCCGCTGGTCGTCATCGACTACGCGCATACGCCGGACGCGCTGGAACAGGCACTGGCCAGCCTGCGCGACCACGTGCAGGGCCGGCTGATCTGCGTGTTCGGCTGCGGCGGCGACCGTGACACGGGCAAGCGCCCGCAGATGGCCGCCATCGCCGAGCGCCTGGCGGACGTGGTGCTCGTCACCGACGACAATCCGCGCACCGAGGACGGCGACCGCATCGTCGCCGACATCATGGCCGGCTTCGCGACGCCGGATGCGGTCCTCGTGCAGCGCGACCGCGCGCAGGCGATCGCGCAGGCGGTCGCGCAGGCCGGACCCGACGACATCGTGCTGGTGGCGGGCAAGGGTCACGAGCCCTACCAGGACATCCACGGCGTGAAGCATCCGTTCGACGACACCGCCGTCGCGCGGCAGGCCCTGGAGGACCGTCGATGAAGCGGCTTCCCCTTTCCCTGCTTGCGCACTGGGCGGGCGGCGAACTGCTGGGCGACGACCTGGTGATCGGTTCGCTGACCCACGACACCCGCGCGCTGGTGCCCGGCAGCCTGTACGTCGCGCTGCGCGGCGAGCGCTTCGACGGCCACGACTTCGCCTACGACGCCTCGATGCGCGGCGCCGCCGCGGTGCTGGTCGACCACGAAGTGAAGGTCGACGTACCCCAGGTGGTGGTGCCGGATACGTTGCTGGCGCTGGCGCGCATCGCCGCCGGCCTCCAGCGCGACCGCGTGGAGAAGGCGGTTGCCATCACCGGCAGCAACGGCAAGACCTCGGTGAAGACGCTGGTAGTGTCGATCCTGCAGCGCGCCGGCGTCACCTACTTCAACCCGGGCAACCGCAACAACGAGATCGGCCTGCCGATGGCCGTCATCGACGGGCCGGACGACGCCGACTTCTCGGTCTACGAGATGGGCGCGGGCAAGCCGGGCGACATCGCCTACCTGACCGACATCGTCACCCCGGAAGTGGCGCTGGTGAACAACATCGCCGCCGCGCACCTGGAGCGCATGGGCACGCTGATGGGCGTGGCCGAGACCAAGGGTGCGATCTACGACGCACTGCCGGCCGACGGCACGGCGGTGATCAACGCCGACGACGCCTTCGCCGAGTACTTCGCCAGCCGCGTGCCCGACCGCCGCATCCTGCGTTTCGGCCTGGAGGCGACCGCCGACCTGACCGCGCGCGACATCCGCGCGACCGCGGACGGCTCGGACTTCGTGCTGGTGGCGCCGCACGGCGAGGTCGCGGTCGAACTGCACCTGCCGGGCCGCCACAACGTGCTCAACGCACTCGCCGCCGCCGGCATCGCAATGGCGTGCGGCGTGTCGCTCGCCATCATCGCCGAGGGCCTGTCGGCCGCGCAGCCGGTCGCCGGTCGCCAGATCGCGCACACGCTGCCGAACGGCGCGGTGGTGATCGACGACAGCTACAACGCCAATCCCGGTTCGCTGGCCGCGGCCATCGACACGCTCGCGGCTGCGAGCAAACAGGGGGGTGGCGAGGGCTGGCTGGTGCTGGGCGACATGCGCGAGCTGGGCGCCGATGAGGAAGTGCTGCACGCCGACATGGGCATGCGCGCGAAGAACGCCGGCCTGCGTCGCCTCTACACGCTGGGCCCGCTCAGCGCCGCCGCCGCCGCCGCCTTCGGCGAAGGCGCGCATTCATTCCAAGACCACGCCTCGCTGGCCGACGCCCTGCGCGCCGACCTGCGGGCCGGCGTGCGCTGTCTGGTCAAGGGGTCGCGCGGCAGCGCGATGGACCGGATCGTCGCCGCCCTGCTGTCCACCGGGGAGGACGCATCGCATGCTGCTTGAACTGGCTCGCTGGCTGCAGAGCCTGGAAAACTTCTTCGGCCTGTTCGGCTACCTGACGTTCCGCGGCATCCTGGCCGCGCTGACGTCGCTGGCGCTGTCGCTGTGGCTGGGTCCGGCGGTGATCCGCAAGCTCGGCCAGCTGAAGGGTGGCCAGCCGATCCGCAAGGACGGCCCGCAGTCGCACTTCTCCAAGGCGGGCACGCCGACGATGGGTGGCGCGCTGATCCTGATGACGGTGGCCGCCTCGGTGCTGCTGTGGGGCGACCTGCGCAACAAGTACGTGTGGGTGGTGCTGCTGGTGATGCTGACCTTCGGCGCCATCGGCTGGTACGACGACTGGATCAAGATCGTCAAGCGCGACCCGAACGGCCTGAAGTCGCGCTGGAAGTACCTGCTGCAGTCGATCTTCGGCCTGGCCGCCGGCCTGTACCTGTACCTGTACGCGGACGTGCCGGCGGCAACGACCTTCTATGTGCCGTTCTTCAAGTCGATCGCGCTGCCGCTGGCAGGTGTCGGCTTCGTCGCCATCGCCTACTTCTGGATCGTCGGTTTCTCCAACGCGGTCAACCTGACCGACGGCCTGGATGGCCTGGCGATCATGCCGACCGTGCTGGTCGCGTGCGCGCTGGGCGTGTTCGCCTACGCGTCGGGCAATGCCGTGTTCTCCAACTACCTGCAGATCCCGCCGGTGCCGGGCGCGGGCGAACTGACCATCATCTGCGCGGCGATCGCCGGCGCGGGCCTCGGCTTCCTGTGGTTCAACACCTACCCGGCCATGGTGTTCATGGGCGACATCGGCGCCTTGGCGCTGGGCGCCGTGCTGGGCACCATCGCGGTGATCGTGCGCCAGGAACTGGTGCTGGTGATCATGGGCGGCATCTTCGTCATCGAGACGCTGTCGGTGATGATCCAGGTCGCGTCGTTCAAGCTGACCGGCAAGCGCGTGTTCCGGATGGCGCCGATCCACCACCACTTCGAACTGAAGGGCTGGCCGGAGCCGCGCGTGATCGTGCGCTTCTGGATCATCTCCGTCGTGCTGGTCCTCGTCGGCCTGGCCACGTTGAAGGTGCGCTGATGAACGACACGCCGCGCCAGGCCACGCGACTGGAAGCCATCGGGGGCCGTTTCGACCCCTGGTTGCTCGGTGCCATGCTGGCGCTGGCCTCGCTCGGCGTGGTGATGGTCGCCTCCGCGTCGATCTACCAGCACGGCAACCCGTTCTACTACCTGATCCGCCACGGCATGTTCCTGGGCGTCGGCCTGGGCCTGGCGGCCTGGGCGATGCGTACCGAACTGAAGAGCATCGAACACCACAACCAGCTGCTGTTGCTGGCCTGCTTCGTGCTGCTGGCGCTGGTCTTCGTGCCGGGCCTGGGAAGCAGCGTCAACGGTGCGCGTCGCTGGATCAACCTCGGCGTGTCCAAGTTCCAGGTGGTCGAAGCGGTCAAGGTGCTCTACATCATCTGGATCGCCAGCTATCTGGTGCGTTTCCGCGATGAGGTCAGCGTCACCTGGCAGGCGATGCTGAAGCCGGTGGTGGTGGTCGGCCTGCTGGTCGGCCTGCTGCTGCTGCAGCCCGACTTCGGTTCCTCGATGCTGCTGCTCAGCATCACGGCCTGCATGCTCGTGCTGGGCGGTGCGCCGATCAAGCGCATCATCCTGCCGATCCTGCTGCTGCTGCCGGCACTGGTGGCGCTGGTGGTGTTCGAGCCCTACCGCATGAAGCGCGTCACGTCGTTCATGGACCCGTGGGCCGACCAGCTGGGTTCCGGCTATCAGCTGAGCAACGCGCTGATGGCCATCGGGCGTGGCGAGTGGGGCGGCATCGGCCTGGGTGGCTCGGTGCTGAAGCTCAATTACCTGCCGGAAGTGCACACCGACTTCATCTTCTCGGTGATCGGCGAGGAGCTTGGTTTCGTCGGCGTCTGCCTGGTGATCGCGCTGTATGCGTTGCTGGTGGGCCGCGCGTTTTGGGTGGGCCTGCGCTGCGTGGAGATGCGTCGGCATTTCGCCGGCTACATCGCCTTTGGTGTCGCGCTGTGGGTGGGTGTGCAGAGCTTCGTGTCGATGGGCGTGAACCTGGGCCTGTTGCCGACCAAGGGCCTGACGCTGCCGCTGATCTCGTCGGGTGGTTCGAGCATCCTGATGACCTGCGTGGCGATGGGCCTGCTGCTGCGCGTGTCGTACGAACTGGAGCGCACGCAGCGCCAGGTCGCGCTGCGTGGCGAGGCGGTCCAGGGTGCAGGCGAGGCGCCGCGCGCGCCGGCCGACCCGCGTCCCGCACCGGCCGCGTCGGCATCGGTTGCCGCTGCATCGCTGTCGCAGACGCTGCGTGGCACCAGTCGCCTGCAGCCGCGCATCGAGCCGACCTTCGAGAGGCTGGCATGAACGCGACGATGGCGGCTCCCGTGATGATCATGGCCGGCGGCACCGGCGGGCACATTTTTCCCGCGCTGGCCGTAGCCAAGGTGCTGCGTGCGCGCGGCGTGCCGGTCGTCTGGCTGGGTGCGGACGGTGCGATGGAAACGCGGCTGGTGCCGCAGCACGACATCCCGCTGGACACGCTGGCCATCACCGGCCTGCGTGGCAAGGGCACGCTGGCGCTGCTCGGTGCGCCCGTGCGCGTGCTGCGCGCGATCCGTGCCGCCGGCTTCGCATTGCGCCGCCGCGCACCGCGCGCGGTGGTCAGCTTCGGTGGCTTCGCGTCGGGGCCGGGCGGTGTGGCGGCGAAGCTGATGGGCCTGCCGCTGCTGGTACACGAACAGAACCGTGCGGCCGGCTTCACCAATCGCGTGCTGGTCAAGGTCGCGCGTCGGGTGATGACCGGGTTCCCGGGCGCCTTCCCGTCGCGCGAAGAGGTCGTCGGCAATCCGGTGCGCGACGAGATCGCCGCGCTGCCGCCGCCGGCCGAACGCTTCGCCGGTCGCAGCGGTCCGCTGCGCGTCCTTGTCCTCGGCGGCAGCCAGGGCGCGCGGGCGCTAAATCTGGCGGTGCCGAAGGCCATCGCGGCCTTGCCTGCCGGCAGCATCGACCTGCGCCACCAGTGCGGCGAGAAGCTGCGCGACGAAGCGGCCAAGGCCTATGCCGATGCCGGCGTGTCCGCCAGCGTCGAAGCCTTCATCACCGACATGGCCGCCGCCTACGCGTGGGCGGACCTCGTGGTCTGCCGTTCCGGTGCCTCGACGCTGGCCGAACTGTGCGCGGTCGGCGTGGGCAGCGTGCTGGTGCCGTTCGCGCAGGCCGTCGACGACCACCAGACCCGCAATGCCGAATACCTGGTCGAGCGCAACGCCGCCGTGCTGCTGAAGCAGGACGACGCGCTCGCCGACAGCCTGGCCGCCACGCTGCGCCCACTCATCGACGACGGTGCCAGGCGCCTCGCGATGGCGCAGGCCGCGCGCGCGCTGGCCAAACCCGATGCGGCCGACCGCATCGCCGACACGATTCTCGAGGAAGCAGTCAAGATGAGGACGCAGGCATGATGATGGCCGCCGCACGCGAGCGCCGCCTGCAGCACACCGGCAACCTGGCCCAGGCGTTCCGCCGGGTGCACTTCGTCGGCATCGGCGGCTCCGGCATGAGCGGCATCGCCGAAGTGCTGTGCACGCTGGGCTACGAGGTGTCGGGCTCGGACAATGCCGACAACGCCGCGACCCGTCGCCTGGCCTCGCTCGGTGCGCGCGTGATGCGCGGCCACAACGCATCCAACGTGCTGGGCACCGACTGCGTGGTGGTGTCCAGTGCGATCAAGCACGACAACCCCGAGCTGATGGAAGCGCGCAGCCAGCGCATTCCGATCGTGCCGCGCGCCGCGATGCTGGCCGAGCTGATGCGCTTCCGTCGCGGCATCGCCGTGGCCGGCACGCACGGCAAGACCACCACCACCAGCCTCACGGCCGCCGTGCTGAGCGAAGGCGGCCTGGATCCGACCTTCGTCATCGGTGGCCAGCTGCTCGCCGCCGGCGCCAACGCCAAGCTCGGCGACGGCCAGTGGCTGGTGGCCGAGGCCGACGAGAGCGACGGCAGCTTCCTGCGCCTGAATCCGCTGATCTCCATCGTCACCAACATCGATGCCGATCACCTGGAGAACTACGGCAACGATTTCGAACGCGTGAAGGCCGCCTTCGCCGAGTTCCTGCAGCGCCTGCCGTTCTACGGCCTGGCCGTGCTGTGCATCGACGATCCGGAAGTCGCCGCCATCGCCGCCGACACGCCGCGCCACGTGATGAGCTACGGCTTCGCCGAGAATGCCGACGTGCGCGCCGAAGAGGTGGAGCAGGAAGGCGGGCGCATGCACTTCACCCTGCGCCTGCCGGAGGACGCCAGCATCCGCGTCAGCCTGGCGCTGCCCGGTCGCCACAACGTGCTGAACGCCCTGGCTGCCGCTGCGGTGGGCTGGCAGCTCGGCGTGTCGCCGGAGAACATCGCCGCCGCGCTGGAGAAGTTCGCCGGCATCGGCCGCCGCTTCAACGACCTCGGCGAGATCGCCACGCCGCAGGGCGCACGCGTGCAGCTGGTGGACGACTACGGCCATCATCCGAAGGAACTTGCGGCAGTGTTCGCCGCCGCGCGCGGCGGTTGGCCGCACAAGCGCCTCGTGGTCGCGTTCCAGCCGCACCGCTACAGCCGTACGCGCGACCAGTTCGACGCGTTCGCCGCCGTGCTGTCCGAAGCCGACGCGCTGGTGCTGAGCGAGGTGTATCCGGCCGGCGAGCAGCCGATCGCCGGTGCGGATTCCAAGTCGCTGGCGCGCGCGATCCGCGCGCGTGGCCGCAACGAACCCGTGGTGGTCAGCCAGGTCAGCGACCTGGTCGACGTGCTGCCCGACGTCCTGCAGGACGGCGACCTGCTGCTGCTGATGGGCGCCGGCGACATCGGCCACCTGTCGCAACACCTCGCGTCGCACGGCTTCACCGCGAAGGATCCCGCATGAGCGACATTGCCGTGCCGCCGCTGCGCATCACCGACGCCTTGCGCTTCGGCCGCGTCGCCGTGCTGCTGGGCGGCGTGTCCAGCGAGCGCGAGGTGTCGCTGAACTCCGGGCAGAACGTGCTCGACGCATTGCTCGCGGGGGGCGTGCAGGCGTTCGCCGTCGACGGCGTGCCGGCGCTGGTCGAGGCGATCCGGGCCGGCAAGGTCGATCGCGTCTTCAACATCATGCACGGCGGCGATGGCGAGAACGGCGTGCTGCAGGGCCTGCTGCAGTCGCTCGGCGTGCCGTACACCGGCCCCGGCGTGCTGGGCTCCGCGCTGACGATGGACAAGATCCGCACCAAGCAGGTGTGGCAGGCGGCAGGTCTGCCCACGGCGAGCTTCGTGCGCATTCCCGCCGGCGGAGATCTGCTCGCAGCGGTGCGTACGCTCGGCTTCCCCGTGTTCGTGAAGCCGTCGGCCGAAGGCTCCAGCGTCGGCGTGTTCAAGATCGAGGGCGAAGCCGACCTGGCGCCAGCGGTCGCGTTCGCGTCGACGTACCCCGGTGAACTGCTGGCCGAGCAGATGCTGACCGGCGGCGAATTCACCGTCGCCATCCTTGGCGACCTGGCGCTGCCGTCGGTGCGTATCGTCCCGGCGAACGGCTGGTACGACTACCACGCCAAGTACATCGCCGAGGACACGCAGTACCTGTGCCCGGGTCTGGACGACGCCGGCGACGAAGCGCGCATCCGTGCGCTGGCGCTGGACGGCTTCCGTGCGGCCGGCTGCAGCGGCTGGGGCCGCGTCGATGTGATGCGCCATGCCGACGGCCGTTTCCTGCTGATGGAAGTGAACACTGCGCCGGGCATGACCAGCCATTCGCTGGTGCCGAAGGAAGCGGCGCAGGTCGGCATCGGCTTCGAAGACCTGTGCTGGCGCATCCTCGAACAGACGGTGCCGGAGGTGGCAGGCCGATGAACGCCGCCCTGCGCATCCTGACCTGGCTGATCGCGCTGGCGCTGGTGGCGCTGCCGGTCGTGGCCGTGGTCAACGGCTGGATCGGCGCGGACCGCTGGCCGCTGTCGCGCCTGCGCGTGCAGGGAGAACTGGCGCGTGTGGATCCCGCCCAGCTGCAGGCGACGGTGCTGCCGTATGCGCGCCGTGGCTTCTTCGCCGTGCGGCTGGAAGATGCCAAGCACGCCGTCGAGACGCTGCCGTGGGTGGAGCGCGCTGACGTGCGCAAGCGCTGGCCGGACGTGCTGGAAGTGCGCATCACCGAGCACAAGCCGTTCGCGCGCTGGGGCAACGACAAGCTGCTGTCCGAGCACGGCCGCCTGTTCCCGATGCCGAAGGAACTCACGGGCCTGGACCTGCCACAGCTCGGTGGTCCCGATTCGCAGGTGCAGGAAGTGACCGCGCTGTACAACGAATCGCGCCAGCTGTTCGCGCCGATGGGCCTGGACGTCACCACGCTGGTGATGGACGCCCGCGGCAGCTGGTCGCTGCTGCTCGGCAACGGCACGCAGGTGGTGGTGGGTCGCGCCGACGCACGCCCGCGCCTGGGCCGTTTCGCGCGGATGCTGCCGCAGCTGCTGGCCGCGCAGGCGCAACCGCTGGTGCGCGCCGACCTGCGCTACACCAACGGCTTCGCGCTGAGCTGGGGCGACGCGCCGAAGGCGCCGCCACCGGCCGCCACACCGACTCCATTGCCTGCGCCGATCGCGGTCGCGGGTCGTCTTCTGCAGGGCATTACATGAATCGCAAGGGTGACAAATCGCTGATCGTCGGGCTGGACATCGGCACCTCCAAGGTGACGGCGCTGGTCGGCGAGTACGCGCCGGGCAATCCGATCGAGGTGATCGGCATCGGCTCGCACGAGTCGCGCGGCCTCAAGCGCGGCGTCGTGGTGGACATCGAGTCCACCGTGCAGTCGATCCAGCGCGCGATCGAGGAAGCCGAGCTGATGGCGGGCTGCGAGATCCGCTCGGTCTACGCCTCGATCTCGGGCAACCACGTGCAGTGCCGCAACTCGCCCGGCATCGTGCCGATCCGCGACGGCGAAGTGACCTGGGGCGACCTGGATCGCGTGCTGGAAGCGGCGAAGGCGGTCGCCATCCCGGCCGACCAGAAGATCCTCCATGCCATTCCTCGCGAGTACAAGCTGGACAACTCGCAGGAAGGCATCCGCAATCCGGTCGGCATGACCGGCGTGCGCCTGGAAGTGGACGCGCACCTGGTGTTCTGCGCGCAGTCGGCCGCCGCCAACATCAGCAAGTGCGTGCAGCGCTGCGGCCTGCAGATCGACGACCTGATCTTCTCCTCGCTGGCCTCCAGCGTGGCCGTGCTGACCAGCGACGAGCGCGAGCTCGGCGTGGTGCTGGTCGACATGGGCGCGGGCACTACCGACCTGGCGGTGTTCGTGCAGGGCGCGATCTGCCACACCGCGTCGCTGCCGATCGCCGGCGACCAGGTGACCAACGACATCGCGCACATGCTGCGCACGCCGACGCCGGAAGCCGAGCAGATCAAGGTGCGCTACGCCTGCGCGCTGGCGCAGCTGGCGACTGCGGAAGAAAGCATCCAGGTGCCGAGCGTCGGCGACCGTCCGCCGCGCCGCCTGCCGCGCCATGCGCTGGCGCAGGCCGTGCAGCAGCGCTACGAGGAAATCTTCGAGATGGTGCAGGCCGAACTGCGCCGTTCCGGCTTCGAAGAGCGCGTGCGTGCCGGCATGGTGCTGACCGGCGGCGCCGCGAAGATGGAAGGCGTGGTCGAACTGGCCGAGGAGATGCTGCAGATGCCCGTGCGCGTCGGCATCCCGCAGCACGTCACCGGCCTGGGCGAAGTGGTCGGCAACCCGGTGCATGCCACCGGCGTCGGCCTGCTGCTGATGGGCAGCCAGATCGAACATCCCCGGCGTCCCTCGTTGCCCACGGGCAAGGCGGGCAGCTGGTTCAAGAAACTGCAGAACTGGTATCGCGGCGAGTTCTGAGTGAGGCGACACCTACCGCGAAGTTGAAGGCGTCACGACGTTCGTTCCAACAAGCACTACATAAC
Source organism: Pseudoxanthomonas japonensis (assembly GCF_010093445.1). GTDB lineage: Bacteria > Pseudomonadota > Gammaproteobacteria > Xanthomonadales > Xanthomonadaceae > Pseudoxanthomonas_A > Pseudoxanthomonas_A japonensis. The sequence continues at coordinate 180,808 of NZ_PDWW01000004.1, forward strand.
TAAATAAACGAGGACAAGGACATGGCACATTTCGAACTGGTTGAGAAGATGGCCCCGAATGCGGTGATCAAGGTCGTGGGCGTGGGCGGTGGCGGCGGCAACGCCGTGGCGCACATGGTCAACGGCAGCGTGGACGGCGTGGAGTTCATCACCGCCAACACCGATTCGCAGGCGATAAAGAACTGCGGCGCCAAGCTGCAGCTGCAGCTGGGCAGCAACGTCACCAAGGGCCTGGGCGCGGGCGCGAATCCGGAAGTCGGTCGCCAGGCCGCGCTGGAAGACCGCGAGCGCATCATCGACGCCCTCGACGGCGCCGACATGGTGTTCATCACCGCCGGCATGGGCGGCGGCACCGGCACGGGCGCCGCGCCGGTCGTAGCGCAGCTGGCCAAGGAAATGGGCATCCTGACCGTCGCCGTGGTCACCAAGCCGTTCCCGTTCGAAGGCCGTCGCCGCATGCAGGTCGCGCTGAAGGGCATCGAGGAACTGAGCCACCACTGCGACTCGCTGATCACCATCCCGAACGAGAAGCTGATCACCGTGCTGGGCCGCAACGCGACGATGATCCAGGCGTTCCGCGCCGCCAACGACGTGCTGCTCGGCGCCGTACAGGGCATCGCCGACCTGATCGTGCGTCCGGGCCTGATCAACGTCGACTTCGCCGACGTGCGCACCGTGATGAGCGAGATGGGTCTGGCCATGATGGGCACCGGCTCCGCCCGCGGCGACGACCGCGCGCAGGCCGCCGCCGAGGCCGCGATCCAGAACCCGCTGCTGGACGACGTCAACCTCAATGGCGCCAACGGCATCCTGGTCAACATCACCGCCGGCCCGGACTTCACCATGGCCGAGTTCGACGAAGTGGGCCGCACCATCGAAGGCTTCGCCTCCGAAGACGCGACCGTGGTCGTCGGCACCGTGCTGGACCCGGACATGCAGGACGAAGTGCGCGTGACCGTGGTGGCCACCGGTCTGAACCGCAACGCGGCTCGCCAGCCGGTCGGCCGTGGCGGCGATCTGCGCGAGCCGATGCGCGCGCCGATCAAGCTGGTCCGCGACGCCACCACCGGCATGCCGATCGACGACGGTTTCCCGATGGATCCGATCAGCGCCGCCACCAGCGGCCTGGGCCTGCGCCGTGGTTCGGCCTCGCCGGCACCGTCCGCGCCGGTCGCGGCGGAACTGCCGTCGGACTACCTGGACATCCCGGCGTTCCTGCGCCGCCAGGCGGACTGATCGCATAGAAGTGGAACCCTCCTCCACTTGCGGGGGAGGGCAGGGTGGGGGGCAAGCGGAGTCGGTCGACGCGAATGCCATCCAGTGGGTTCGAGCGAGCGGTCTTCGGAGCCCCCATCCCAACCTTCCCCCGCATGCGGGGGAAGGGGCTGTGTACTGCCATGTCCCTTCGCTGCCGGACCTTCGCCGGTCCGGCAGCCCTTTCCCGGCGGCCTTAGCAGACCGTTGTTGCAGGGGTGGGACAGACAGGTTCTTCCGTTAAGATTCAGTGGTCTGCGTGATATTCTCGCTGCCCGCTCAGGTTCCCCCCACCTGCGAATTCCTGCCGATGGCCCAGCAACGCACCCTCAAGAACGTGATCCGCGCGACGGGCGTGGGGCTGCACAGTGGCGAAAAGGTCTACATGACCCTGCGCCCGGCCCCCGTGGATACCGGCATCGTGTTCCGTCGCATCGACCTGTCGCCGGTGGTGGAGATTCCTGCCAGCGCGCAACTGGTCACCGAGACCACGCTGTGCACCGGCCTGACCTGTGAAGGCGCCAAGGTGCAGACCGTCGAGCACCTGATGTCGGCCATGGCCGGCCTCGGCGTCGACAACGCCTATGTGGAACTGTCCTCGGCCGAGTTGCCGATCATGGACGGCTCCGCGGGTCCGTTCGTGTTCCTGATCCAGTCCGCCGGCATCGCCGAGCAGGACGCACCGAAGCGCTTCATCCGCATCCTCCGTCCGGTCGAAGTCACCGAGGGCGACAAGGTGGCGCGTTTCGATCCTTACGACGGCTTCAAGCTCGGCTTCACCGTCAAGTTCGACCATCCGATGATCCCGGCCTCGCAGTCGCGTGCGGAAGTGGACTTCTCCACCGGCGCCTACATCAAGGAAGTCGCGCGCGCGCGCACGTTCGGCTTCATGCGCGACCTGGAGTACATGCGCGAGCGCAACCTGGGCCTCGGCGGCTCCATGGACAACGCCATCGTGCTGGACGAGTTCCGCGTGCTGAACGAGGACGGCCTGCGCTATGCGGACGAGTTCGTCCGCCACAAGATCCTCGACGCCATCGGCGACCTGTACCTCGCCGGCAAGCCCATCCTGGGCGCCTACGAGGGCTTCAAGTCGGGCCACGCGCTGAACAACAAGCTGGTCCGTGCCCTGCTGGCCGAGACCTCGGCCTGGGAAGAAGTGACCTTCGAGGACCGCGCCACGCCGTCGCCGGTCGCCTACGTGACCCCGGCCCTCGCTGTCTGAGACGTCCGTCCCGCCGGGACGGTGAATCCGTTGTCGCCCGGTTTCCCACCCCCGTCACGCGGTGGTGTGCGATTGGTTACGCCTTGACGAAAGTGTGACGTCAGTCAGGGAATGGGTCCGAAAATAACGCGTCCTTAACTTCCGGCTAACGTCCCGACCGGCGGTGGCCGGTACCATGCCCCGTCCTTCGTGATGGCCGGGTCAAATTTTCCGCCTCCCACGATGAATGCCCCTAGGGGCCGGCGCGTCGGCGGAGTCCGATGCCGACAGGAGGTCGAGGGCGGCTTGCAGGCCTTTGCGGGACGCTTCCGATACGGGTACGACCGGGTTCTGCGCAGGCTTCCGGGGATGAAGCGGCGCCAGACTCGTCTTGGCAGTGACTTCGGTGACTGCCAGTCCGATGGATTGGGCCACGTTGATCAATTCGGGTGCCGCCAGGCGTAGCCGGGCGTTCCACACGGGGGAGTCGACGATAAAAACGAGCCGCTTGCCCGCCACGTTCGCCAACCGGCAATGCGGCGCGAGGGCAGGCGGAAGGCAGGGGCGAAGCTGCTGTTCCAAGGCGTCGAGCCACAGGGCGCGACGCACCGGGTCGGTGGCGGCATCCGTCAGGGCAGCCTGCAGGGCAGGTTGCGCGATGCCGGCGCGGCGCGGCTTGGACTTCGAATCAGACATCGGTATCTATGAGCTTTGAGACCATCGTAAACAATTCGCGTACCTGGTGGGCCCATGCGTCCGCCCATGGTGCCTACCGTATCCGCCTCGCGTTCCATGCACGTCCGCTGGTCAGCGCCGCGGTGCTGGTCGCCGCCGGCCTGCTGGTCGGCGCGGCCGGACGCAGTGCCGCCGGCCTGGGCCAGGTCTCGCTGCTGCAGGCCAAGGCCGAGCAGCGCGATGCGGAACTGGAGCAGGTGCGCCGCGGCGCCCAGCAGGAAATCAATGCCATGGCCGCGCGCCTGGGCGAGCTGCAGGCGCAGGCCAACCGCCTGAATGCCCTGGGCGAGCGCCTGACCCGCGTGGGCCAGTTGCAGGACGGCGAGTTCGACTTCAATGAGCCGGTCGGCGTCGGCGGCAACGATGTCTCCTTCGACATGAAGCCCGCCGACCTGAAGGACGGCGTGGACAAGCTGGAGCGGCAGTTCGCCGCTTCGGGTCGCCAGTTGTCGGTGCTGGAAGCGCTGCTGTTCAACCGCGAACTGGACAGGAACGCGACCCCCGGCCGCATGCCGATCACCAACAGCTACATCACCTCCGGCTTCGGCGGTCGCGCCGATCCGTTCGGCGGCGGCGGCCAGAACCACAAGGGCATCGACTTCAAGGCGCGCGTGGGCGACCCCGTGTTGTCGGTGGCCGATGGCGTGGTGAGCTTCGCCGGCGTGAAGGGCGGCTACGGCAACGTCATCGACGTCGACCATGGCAACGGCTACGTCACCCGCTATGCGCACAACTCGCGCCTCAGCGTGCGTGCGGGCGATCTTGTCCGCGTGGGGCAGGAAGTCGCCAAGGCGGGCTCGACCGGCCGTTCGACCGGCGCGCACGTGCATTTCGAGGTGTGGGAAAACGGGCGCGTGGTCAATCCGCGCAAGTTCCTGGGCGAAGGCCCGACGCCGGTGGGCCAGGTCAAGCGCGGCTGATCGCGCGGAACCAATCGGGGGCGGGACGGTCTGACGGCCCGCCTTGATTCCCCGGGCGGCGCCCCAAGCTACAATACGGTGTTGCCAGACAGGGCGCCTTGCGCCCTGTTTCGTTTTGGGGCCGCACACGCTGCGCCGCCCCGGCGTCCTTTTCCTTTCCGGTTCCCTACATGATCAACAACCTGCTCACCCGTGTCTTCGGCAGCCGCAACGAGCGTCTGCTCAAGCAGTTGCACCGCACCGTCGACAAGATCAACGCACTGGAAGCGGAGCTGCAGAAGCTCACCGACGAGCAGCTGAAGGCCAAGACGCCGGAGTTCCAGCAGCGCATCGCGGGCGGGGAATCGCTCGACAAGATCCTGCCCGAAGCCTTCGCGGTGTGCCGCGAGGCCAGCCGCCGCGTGCTGGGCATGCGCCACTACGACGTGCAGCTGATCGGCGGCATGGTGCTGCATCTGGGCAAGATCGCGGAAATGCGCACGGGTGAAGGCAAGACGCTGGTCGCCACGCTGCCGACCTACCTCAATGCGCTGGAAGGCAAGGGCGTGCACGTCGTCACCGTGAACGACTACCTGGCCCGTCGCGACTCGGCCTGGATGGGCCGCCTGTACAACTGGCTGGGCCTGAGCGTGGGCGTGGTCTACCCGGGCATGCCGCACGGCGACAAGCAGGGCGCCTACGCCGCCGACATCACCTACGGCACCAACAACGAATTCGGCTTCGACTACCTGCGCGACAACATGGCGATGTCGCGCGCCGACCGCTTCCAGCGCGGCCTGCACTACGCCATCGTCGACGAAGTCGACTCCATCCTGATCGACGAGGCGCGCACGCCGCTGATCATCTCCGGTCCGGCCGACGAGTCGCCGGAACTGTACATCCGCGTCAACCGCATCGTGCCGCAGCTGATCAAGCAGGAAAGCGAGGAAGCCGAGGGCGACTACTGGGTCGACGAGAAGGGCAAGCAGGTGCACCTGTCCGAAGCGGGCATGGAGCACGCCGAGGAACTGCTGCTGCAGGCCGGCATCATCAGCGAGGAGGAACCGCTGTACGGCGCCAACAACCTGTCGGTCGTGCACCACCTCAACGCCGCGCTGCGCGCGCATGCCATCTACCAGCGCGACGTCGACTACATCGTGCGCGATGGCGAAGTGGTCATCGTCGACGAGTTCACCGGCCGCACGCTGGCGGGTCGCCGCTGGTCCGACGGCCTGCACCAGGCGGTCGAGGCGAAGGAAGGCGTGCCGGTCCAGCGCGAGAACCAGACGCTGGCCAGCGTGACGTTCCAGAACCTGTTCCGCATGTACAACAAGCTGTCCGGCATGACCGGCACGGCCGATACCGAAGCCTTCGAATTCCAGAGCATCTACGGCCTGGAAGTCATCGTCATCCCGACCAACCGCCCGACCGTGCGAAAGGATTCGCCCGACCAGGTGTTCCTCAACCGCCAGGGCAAGTTCAAGGCGGTGCTGGCCGACATCCAGGACTGCTACCAGCGTGGCCAGCCGGTGCTGGTGGGCACCACCTCGATCGAGACGTCGGAAATGCTGTCCGACTTCCTCAACAAGGCCGGCGTGCCGCACGAGGTACTCAACGCCAAGCAGCACGAGCGCGAAGCGCACATCGTCGCGCAGGCCGGTCGTCCGGGTGCGATCACGATCGCCACCAACATGGCCGGCCGCGGTACCGACATCGTGCTGGGCGGTTCGCTGGAAGCCGAATACGAAGCGCTGGGCGAAGACGCCGACGAGGCCGCGCGCGCCGCGGTGAAGGCCGAGTGGCAGCAGCGCCACGACGCCGTGAAGGCCGCCGGCGGCCTGCACATCGTCGGCACCGAACGCCACGAATCGCGCCGCATCGACAACCAGCTGCGCGGCCGTTCCGGCCGCCAGGGCGATCCGGGTTCGTCCCGCTTCTACCTGTCGCTGGAAGACAACCTGATGCGCATCTTCGCCTCGGACTGGGTCCAGAAGGCGATGAAGCTGATCGGCATGAAGGAAGACGACGTCATCGAGGACAAGCTGGTCAGCCGGCAGATCGAGAAGGCGCAGCGCAAGGTGGAAGCGCACAACTTCGACATCCGCAAGAACCTGCTGGACTTCGACGACGTCAACAACGACCAGCGCAAGGTGATCTACGCCCAGCGCGACGAGCTGCTCGATGCGGAGTCGGTGAAGGACAACATCGACGGCATCCGCGGTGACGTGGTCGCCGAGACGGTCGCCCGCTTCGTGCCGCTGAACTCGGTGGACGAGCAGTGGGACCTGCGCGGCCTGGAAAGCGAACTGGGCGAAGAGATGGGCGCGGAGATCCCCGTGAGCCGCTGGCGCGAAGAGGCCGAAGAGCTCGACGCCGAAACCATCGAGCGCCGCGTGCAGGAAGCGATGGACCAGCACTTCGCGGACAAGGAAGCCGCGATCGGTGGCGAAACCATGCGCGCGCTGGAAAAGCACATCATGCTGACCGTGCTCGACAAGAACTGGAAGGAGCACCTGGCGCGCATGGACTACCTGCGCCAGGGCATCCACCTGCGCGGCTATGCGCAGAAGCAGCCCAAGCAGGAGTACAAGAAGGAAGCCTTCGAGCTGTTCTCCAGCATGCTGGAGCGGGTGAAGAGCGAAGTGGTCACCCTGCTGTCGCGCGTGCGCATCCGCAGCGAGGAAGAGGTCGCGGCACTGGAGGCGCAGGAGCGCGCGATGGCCGAGGCGCAGGCTCGGCAGATGCAGTTCCAGCACCAGGATGCCGGCGGCTACGGTGCCGACGAGGAAGCCGAAGAGGCGCAGCGCCTGGCGGCGGCGCAGGGCGGCTACGTGCAGTCCGGCCCGGTGCAGGCGCACCGCGATGCACCCAAGGTCGGCCGCAACGACCCGTGCCCCTGCGGCAGCGGCAAGAAGTTCAAGCACTGCCACGGCCAGCTGGCCTGAGGCATCGCCGCATCGCCTGACGGAAAAGGCCGCGCATTGCGCGGCTTTTTCTTTGGGTAGGCGGGACTATTTGCGTCTACCGGCCGGTTCCCGGCAAGCTGTTTCCATGCCCACCCCGTTGCGTTCCATCCATGTCATGGCCGCCGTCATCACCGACGCGCGCGGCCGCATCCTGCTGGCCCGCCGCACGGAGGGGCGCGACCTGGCCGGGCGCTGGGAATTTCCCGGCGGCAAGCAGGAGCCGGGGGAGAGTCCGGAAGACGCGCTGGTGCGCGAGTTGCGGGAGGAACTCGGCATCGAGGCGCGGGTGGGCGAGCACGTCATCAGCGTCCCGCAGCAGTACCCCGACAAGCGGCTGTGCCTGGAAGTCCGCCACCTGACGGGTTGGACGGGCACGCCGCGTGGGCATGAGGGCCAGGCGCTGGCCTGGGTCGCGCCCGACAAGCTGATGCGCTACGACATGCCGCCGGCCGACCGCCCCGTGGTGGCGGCACTGCGGCAACCGGATCGCTATCTGGTCACGCCGGAGCCGGAAGATCCGGCGCGTTGGCTGGCCGCGCTCGAACAGGCTCTCGCGGACGGTGTCCGTCGTGTGCAGCTGCGCGTGCGCAGCCTGTCCGGCGGGGCATGGACGACGCTGGCGCGGAGCGCCGTCGCACGCTGCCGCGATGCAGGCGTGGAGGTGCTGCTCAACGGCGACATCGACCTGGCGCGCGACCTGCAGGTCGGCGTGCACCTGCGGGCATCGCAACTCGCGGCACTGACGGCCAGGCCGCTGCCTGATGGCCTGGCGGTCGCAGCGTCCTGCCACACCGCTGTCGAACTGCAACAGGCCGAAGCGGTGGGGTGCGATTTCGCGGTCGTCGGCAGCCTCCATCCGACGCCCAGCCACCCCGGCGGCCAATCGCTCGGCTGGCCCGGCTTCGTCCACCTGCGCGAAGGCGTGTCGCTGCCAATCTACGCCATCGGCGGCATGACGCCCGCGGATATCGACGAGGCACGCCGGCACGGCGCGCAGGGCATCGCGGCGATCCGGAGTCTTTGGCCAGCCATGGTTCGGGAAGCACCTTCGCCGATGTAGAGCCGAGCTTGCTCGGCTCCGCGAGGCATGGCCACACCAGGGCAGCGGAGCAAGCTCCGCTCTACGGGGTGGAATCGAGGCGATCCGGAGTCTTTGGCCAGCCACGGTTCGGGAAACGCCTCAGTCGACGTAGAGCCGAGGTTGCTCGGCTCCGCGAGGCATGGCCATACCAGGCCAGCGGAGCAAGCTCCGCTCTACGAGGCGGGACCGAGGCGATGCGGAGCCTTTGGCCGGCCACGGTTCGGGAAGCGCCTCAGTCGATGTAGAGCCGAGCTTGCTCGGCTGGAGGCATGGTCACCGGGTCAGCGGAGCAAGCTCCGCTCTACGGGGTGGCGGCCGCCAGGGCCAGGTACCGTCGGTGCAGCGCGTCGGCGGCGCGCTGCAGGTGTGCGATATCGCCGTCGTTGACGACGATGTCGTCGGCCAGCGCCAGCCGGTCGGCGCGCGAGGCCTGGGCGGCCATCATCCGTTCCGCCAGTGCCGCGTCGATGCCGTCGCGCTGCATCAGCCGTGCTTTCTGCACGGCGGTCGGCGTGTCGACCATCAGGATCCGGTGAAGCCACGGATAGGCCTCACGGCCGCCGCCTTCGGCCAGCAGCGGGATCACCGCGATGGCGTAGGGACTGGTCGCGTTCTGGCAAATCTCTTGCAGGCGTGCGCGGATCGCGGGATGCAGGATCGCCTCCAGCGCCCGCCGTTCCACGTCGTCGCCGAACACCCGCTGGCGCAGGGCAGCGCGGTCCAACTGGCCATCCGCCAGCAGCACGCCGCGTCCGAACCGCTCCACCACGGCGGCCAGCGCGGGCGTGCCCGGTTGCACCACCTCGCGGGCCAGCAGATCGGCGTCGGCCACGACGATGCCGTGCGCGGCGAACGCCTTCTCCAGCGCGCTCTTGCCCGAGGCGATGCCGCCGGTCAGTCCGATGAAGTAATCGCTCATGGGCGGAGTATGGGGCAGGGCACGCAGGCCCGGCCCCGGCCGGCTTATTTCAGTCCCGCGAACCGCAGGTAGGCGTCGACCATCTGCTCGCCCCAGAAGAAGACGATCCAGCCCGCGATGGCCAGATAAGGCCCGAACGGGATGGGCGTCGCGCGATCACGGCCCTTGATGCCCAGCCAGACCGAGCCGATCACCGCGCCCACCACCGAGGAGATCAGGATGATCGGCAGCACGCCACTCAACCCGACCCAGGCGCCCAGCGCCGCCAGCAGCTTGAAGTCGCCGCGGCCCATGCCTTCCTTGCCGGTGACCTGCTTGAACAGCCACCACACCAGCCATAGCGATACGTAGCCGGCGATGGCGCCCAGCAGCGCGGGCTTGGCCGGCATGTAAAGGTTGTCGAGGCTGCCGATCAGGCCCAGCCACATCAGCGGCAGGGTGAGCTGGTCGGGCAACAGCCGCGTGCGCAGGTCGATGCCGCTCAGCGCCACCAGGTAGCAGCTCAGCAGCGCCGCGCCGAAGCCCTGCCAGCCGAAGCCGAAGCGCCATACCGAGGCCACCGCCAGCACGGCGGTCAGCAGTTCGACGAGCGGGTACTGCGGCGAGATCGGGGCCTTGCAGTGCCGGCACTTGCCACGCAGTACCAGCCAGCTGAACAGCGGAATGTTCTCGTACCAGGACAGCGGCGTCTTGCAGTGCGGGCAGTGCGAGCGTTCGACCACGATGCCGGGTGGCGGCGGGTCGTAGAGCTCCGGCTCATCCAGCACTTCGCGCGCGTCGCGCTTCCACTCCCACTCCAGCCGCTTGGGCAGCCGCAGGATGACCACATTGAGGAAGCTGCCCACCAGCAGGCCGAGGCCTGCGACGACCGGGTATCCCAGTTCGGGGTGTTGATCGAGGAACGCCACCGGTCAGCCGGCCACCGTCGCGGCGACCTTGAAGATCGGCAGGTACAGCGCCACCACCAGGCCGCCGACCAGCACGCCGATGATCACCATGATGAAGGGCTCGATCAGGCTCGACAGCGCATCCACGGCGTTGTTGACCTCCTGCTCGTAGTACTCGGCCACCTTGAACAGCATGTTGTCCAGCGCACCGGCTTCCTCGCCGATGGCAGTCATCTGCACCACCATGTGGGGGAACTGCTGGGTCTGCTTCATCGCCATGTTCAGTGGATAGCCCACCGACACGTCGTCGCGCATGCGATGGACGGCCTTCTCGTACACGGAGTTGCCGGTAGCGCCGGCCACCGTATCCAGCGCCTCGACCAGCGGCACGCCGGCCTTGAAGGTCACGGCCGTGGTACGGGCAAAACGCGCGATCGACGAGTTGTGCATGATCTGGCCGATCACCGGCACGCGCAGGATCAGCTTGTCGACCGCATGCTGGAACGCGGGCGACCGTTTGAACAGGTACATGCCCAGGAAGCCGGCACCCACCACCAGGGCGAGGATGAGCCACCACCAGCTGACCATGAAGCGGGACAGTCCGATAACCAACTGGGTGAAATAGGGCAGTTCAGTGCCGAAGCTCGCGAACGTCTCCTCGAACGTGGGCACCACGAAGATCAGGATCACCGCGCAGACCAGGATCGCCACGGCGATGACGGCGGTCGGGTAGAACAACGCCTTCTTGATCTTGCCCTTCAGCGCTTCCAGGTTCTCCTTGTAGCTGGCGATGGTCTCAAGCACGGTCTCGAGAACACCGGCTGACTCGCCGGCGCGCACCAGGTTGCGGTACAGCTCGTCGAACTGGACCGGGTGCTTGCTGATCGCCTCGTACAGCGACGAACCGCCTTCGATGTCGAAGCGGATCTGCTGCACCATCTTGCCCATGCGGGGGTTTTTCTGCCCGCCTTCGATGATCTCCAGCGAGGACACCATCGGCACGCCGGACTTCATCATCGTGGCCAGTTGGCGGCTGAAAAAGGCGATCTCCTTGGCGGAGATCGTCTTGCCCGCCGTGCCGAACAGCGGCTTGGGCTTCACCTTCACCACGGTCGGGGTGATGCCCTGCTTGCGCAGTTCGGCGCGCAGGAAGTTGGCGTTCTTGGACGACTGCTCGCCCTTCATCTTGACGCCGCGCTTGTCGGTGCCTTCCCAGACGAACAGGTTCAGCGGATTCTCGCGCGCGGGCGCGGTGGCGGATTTCGCAGCGGAACGGGTCACGGCCATCGGTAGTCCCCTGTCCGGATTTCCCCACCCGGACGTCAATGCCGCATGGTAGCCGGTTATCGGCCCAATGGAAGCGCCGCGCCTGTGACGGCGGCCGGGTTTCGGTGAATGGGGTACCCCGCAGCCAGGACGGCAGGCCAGAACGGCCGCAGGAGCGGATCATGCCCGCGATGCACTTTCCTCCGCGGAGGGCCGGACAGCATCGCGCCCGATGGCGCTCCTGCAGATTTCGCCCCGCACCCTTGTAGGAGCGGGCCATGCCCGCGATGCTCTTTCGTGCACGGACCGGAAAGCATCGCGCCCTGGGGCGCTCCTACAGATCTTGCCCTGCACCCTTGGAGGCACGCGGCGACTCAGTCCTTGGTGACGCGGTTGATCTCGGCCAGGCTGGTGATGCCGTTGCGCACCTTCAGCAGTGCCGACTTGCGCAGGTCGTTGATGCCGGCCTTCTGCGCGACCTCGGCGATCTGCAGCGCATTCCCGCCTTCCAGCACGATCTCCTGGATGGCTTCGCTCATCGGCATCACCTGGTAGATGCCCGTCCGGCCCTTGTAGCCGCTGGTGCAATCGTCGCAGCCCACCGCCTCGTACACGGTGAAGCCGGTGGCGATCTCAGCCTCGCTGAAGCCTTCCGCCAGCAGGGCCTGCGGCGGCAGCGGCACGGGCCGCTTGCACTTGCCGCACAGCCGGCGGGCCAGGCGCTGGGCGATGACCAGCGTCACCGAACTGGTGATGTTGTAGGGCGCGATGCCCATGTTCATCAGGCGCGCGATGGTCTGCGGGGCGTCGTTCGTATGCAGCGTGGACAGCACCATGTGACCGGTCTGCGCTGCCTTGATGGCGATCTCAGCGGTTTCCAGGTCGCGGATTTCGCCCACCATGATGATGTCCGGATCCTGGCGCAGGAAGCTGCGTAGCGCCGCGGCGAAGGTCATGCCACGACGGTTGTTCTGCTGCACCTGGTTGACGCCGGGCAGGCGGATTTCCACCGGGTCTTCCGCGGTGGAGATGTTGCGGGTCTCGTCGTTGAGGATGCCCAGGGCGGTGTACAGGCTGACCGTCTTGCCCGAGCCGGTCGGGCCGGTCACCAGCACCATGCCGTAGGGCTTGTGGATGGCCTCTTCGAACAGCTTCTGCTGGTCGGGCTCGTAGCCCAGCTTGTCGATGCCCAGCTTGGCCGCGCTGCCGTCCAGGATACGCAGGACGATCTTCTCGCCGAACAGCGTGGGCAGGGTGCTGACGCGGAAGTCGATCTGCTTGGTCTTGGACAGGTTCAGCTTGATGCGACCGTCCTGCGGGACGCGCTTTTCGGCGATGTCGAGCTGCGACATCACCTTCAGGCGGGCCGCGATGCGGTCCTTCAGCTTGGTCGGCGCCTTGGCCACCTGCTTGAGGATGCCGTCGATGCGTAGGCGCACGCGGTAGTCGGTTTCATAGGGCTCGAAGTGGATGTCCGAGGCGCCGCGCTTGATCGCGTCCACCAGCACCTTGTTGACGAACTTGACCACGGGGGTGTCGTCGCCCTTGGCGTCCACGGCGCTGTCGCCACCCGCTTCCTCGTCGCCCGCGTCGACATCCAGGTTGTCCAGGCCGTCGTCGTCGTCGCCGAAGTTGCCGCCCATGCTGGACGCGGCGCTCTGCCACTGATCCAGTACGCGCTTGAGCTGATCCTCGTCCACCAGGATCGGCTCGACGATCAGGTTGGTGTGGAACTTGATCTCGTCCAGTGCGGAATGGCTGCGGGTGGGATCGGATACGCCGACGAACAGCTTGCCGCCGCGCTTGAACAGCGGCAGCACCTGGTGCTTCTGCACCAGTTCCTCGCTGACCAGCTTCAGTGCGTTGTGCGTGGGGTCGAAGGCCGAGGCATCCAGCAGCGACATGCCGAATTCCATGGCATTGGCGGCGGCCAGCTGTGGCGCCGTGACCAGGCGCTTCTCGGCGATCCACTGCGGCAGCGGCACCTTGGCTTCGGTGGCGTTGGCCATGGCCGTGCGGGCGACGGTCTCGTCCAGTGCGCCGTCCTGGACCAGGCGGCGTGCGAGGCCGGTGATGCCGACGAGATTGGCGGAGGCGACTGCATTCATGACGATATCCGGGGAGCTAGAGCCACCGACATTAAAGCAAGAACCGCGCCTGCCTGTCGGCCCTCGGCAGTGCCGGCGCAGGGGCGTCGGAAGTTACAGGTTGCAAGAACCGCCATTCACCAGATCGCAGGTCACTGTGCCCGTGCCTGGCGAAAGGGGGGTGGCGGTGAAGGAGGTGGCGTTGGCTACAGGCGTCGTGATGGTCTGGCATCGGCCAGCTTCATGGTCGGGAATCGTGTAGTCGTTCGCCATGGCCGCTACCACGGTCTGCGCGTACCCCTTCGCCTCGCCCAGGCAGGCGGCGTCCGCCGATCGGATGGCGAACCCGCGATAGGCGGGCAGTGCGACGGCGACAAGGATGGCGATGATCGCCACGACGATCATCAGTTCGATCAATGTGAATCCACGGATGTCGCGGGACATGGGGCACCAGGCGGAGGTTTCCGCTTGGGACCAAGCAAGGAGTACGCCACATCCCGGGCAGCGGATCTATCCTGGCGCTCGGAAACGTCAAAATGTGACCGTCAGCGTCATTCTGTGGGTGGGTCAAGGCCCCCGAACCGCGGCGAAGGAGGGTGAAGAAGCTTTCTCGACACAGAGCTTCCAGCTACCCTAATCCGAAAGGGGACCAAACATGACCATTTCCGTCATCTTGCCGGCAAAAAACGAAGCCGGCGGACTGGCCAAGACGCTGCCGGCGCTCAACGCCTGTCTGACGGGCGTGGAGATCATTGTGGTGGACGACGGGTCGACGGACGACACCGCTGCCATTGCAGAGGCGCATGGGGCCACCGTCCTCTCCTCGCCGTACTCGATGGGCAACGGCGCGGCCATCAAGCGCGGCGCGCGGGCGGCGAAAGGCGACATCCTGATCTTCATGGATGCGGATGGCCAGCACGATCCGGGCTGCATTCCAGCCCTGCTGGCCAAGCTGGACGAGGGCTATGACATGGTGGTGGGTGCGCGCGACTGGGCTGGGCAGGCGGGCGTGCACCGGGGGGCGGCGAACGCGTTCTACAACTGGCTCGCAAGCCGGATGACGGGTTTCGATGTCAAGGACCTGACGTCGGGATTCCGTGTGGTGCGTGCCGACAAGTTCCTTGAGTTCATCCATCTGTTGCCGAATGGCTTTAGCTACCCCACCACCAGTACCATGGCGTTCTTCCGGAGTGCGTATGCGGTGGCCTACATGCCGATTCCCGTGGCGAAGCGTCTGGGGAAAAGCCATATCCGGCCGCTTCGCGATGGTGTCCGCTTCCTGCTGATCATCTTCAAGATCGCGACGCTGTACTCGCCACTCAAGTTGTTTGCGCCGACGGCGGCTGCTTTCTTTCTGACGGGGCTCAGCTATTACGCCTATACCTTCCTCACCCAGGGTCGCTTCACCAACATGAGCGCACTGCTGTTCAGTGCAGCGGTCATCATCTTCCTGATCGGCCTGATCTCTGAGCAGATCACCGGGTTGACGTATCTGCATAGCCGCCGCGAGAAAGGCGGCGAATAGTTGTGTCCATCATCAACGAGCTCCGCGAGGCAGGTAGATCCGCATGAGGACCGATCCTCTGCTTGGCGTAGTGGCTCCTGAGCTTGGATGGGTACCCACGCCGAGATTCCTTTTGCGTAGGGATCGCATCATGCGCTTGCTGGCCGATCCGTCATTGGGAAGACTTGTGGAGGTGGGGTGTGGCGGGGGCTCGTTGCTGCATGAACTTGCGCAACGGAGTGAGCACGCCACTGGGATCGAAACTTCTGAGCGCGCACGCGCGCTGGCTTCTTCCATTGCCAAGGCGGGGCGAGGCAAGCAGCGGATCGTTGCCGGGCCGGATCCCGAATGGAATCAGGATCGTGAGCTCGTCTGCGCCTTCGATGTGCTGGAGCACATCGAACACGATGGTGCCGCTCTAGAAGAGTGGGCGGGATGGCTGATGAAGGGAGGGAGACTTTGCATGTCCGTGCCGGCCCATCAGCGCAGATGGGGGGCGGGGGACGAGTGGGCAGGGCACTGGCGACGGTATGGCCGCCATGATCTCCAGGCGCTGCTGGTCTCGAAGGGCTTCGTGATCGAGCACATCGAGTGCTATGGATTCCCACTGGGCAATCTCACCGAGTGGTATGGGGAGCGTTTCTATCGGCGTGCCTTGCGCGATAGGCAGGGCAATCTGAACAAATCGCAGGCGACCAGCGAGAGCGGTGTCGAAAGAAATTACTACGTCAGGAAGTTCAAGTGGCTGGACTCGGCGCCGGCGCGCGCGCTCCTGCGCTTTTTCAACATCACCCAGAGCCTGGCGTCCCGCACGGATTGGGGTACCGGCTATCTCGTGCTGGCCAGGAAAGAATGAGGCGGCACTGGCGTATCGCGGCCGGTATCCTCGCGCTGGCCCTGACGGTCTACTTCCTGGTCGTTGCCTCAAGGACGCTCGATCCGGCCCTGTTGCGGCAGGCCTTTTCCTCCTTCGGCGTCTGGTTGGCGGTTTGCATCGCCGCGGTTCTCTACGCCTTTATCGTGCCTGTTACCGGTTGGGCATGGTCAGTGCTCCTGCGTGTGCGTTCCGAGTGCTGGTCGCCGTCAGTATTGTCGATGACCATCGGCCTGTCTCAGCTCGCAAAGTACATCCCGGGCAACATCGCACAACATGCGGCACGCGCGGCGATCGCGATGCGGCAGGGGATGGCGACTACCTCGCTGGTCGCCACCGTTGCCCAAGAGACGGTGCTGGCCATAACGGCCAGTGTTGTTGTCGGCGTGCTTGCGCTTCTGGCTAGTGGACGCGGTCTCGCGTCCCTTGGGCCCGATCACGTCTTGGTCCTCACGGTCTCGATGGGAGCACTTTGTATTGCCGTGTTGCTGTTGCCGGGGTCGAGGAGCCTGAGACGCTTCCGTCGGTCAGGAAAGGTCGCCGGGTTGCTGGCCGCCTTGGCTACCCTTCCCGGTTGGAGGGCAACAGGCAAGGCGTTCTCGGCGTACGCTTTCAACTACCTGCTGATCGGAGTCGGGTTATGGGGCGTTTCGATTGCTCTCGGCGAGTCCACGGGCCTGACCTATTTGGTGGTGACATCAGCGTTCGCGCTTTCGTGGCTGCTCGGGTTCATGACGCCCGGATCACCGGCTGGTTTGGGCGCACGCGAGGGCATTATGCTCATGCTGCTGCAGGGCGCTGCCGATTCCGAAAGGCTTGTTGTTTTCGTGTTGCTGGCGCGTGTTGTCACCATGGTGGGTGATGCTTTCTGTTTCGTGGGAGCCGTGCTCCTCCAAGCCCGCATCAGGCGTGCAGAGGCGAGTCGATGACTGATCTTGACGTTTCCGGCGAGCGGATGATTGAAGATGCGTATATGCACTCCTTGGAGTCGTACGTCATCTATGTCATGCATACCGCTTCCTACGCATTTGCGAAGCAATACTGTGCAGGGAATATTGTGCTGGATCTCGGTTGTGGCAGCGGGTATGGCGCAGCGCGTATAGGTGAAGAAGCGAAGAGAGTGGAAGGCGTGGACGTGGATGCAGAGGCTGTGGCCTTCGCGCAGCGGCGCTACTCGCGCGAAAACGTCTCGTTCTCCCAGATCAAGGCCAGGGAAAGCCTTCCGTTTTCTGACGCATCCTTTGATGTGGTGCTTTCGTTCCAGGTGATTGAACACGTCTGGGACGATGGCAACTATCTGAAAGAAGCGCATAGGGTACTGAGGCCCGGAGGCGTTATGGTGGTAGTCACGCCTGACCGCGCCCATCGCTTGCTGCCGGGTCAGCGTCCCTGGAATCGTTGGCATGTCCGGGAATACTCAGGCGCGCAACTCGAGCGAAAAGTAAGCCAGTTTTTCGATGTTGCTGCGTCATTGAAGATGGGGGCGGCATGGGATGTTGCTGGCGTTGAGATCCGGAGATACCGGAGGACCAAGTGGCTGACCTTGCCTTTCACTCTGCCTCTGCTGCCTGACGTACTGCGCCGGCGTGGCCTGGATCTCCTCCACGCGTTGCGCACCCATCCCGGAAAGGTGGACGCGAAGATGAAGATCCCTGTTGCGGATTTCGGCTTCGACGATAAGGCGATGCTGATTGAAGAGGATCCGCCGAATCCACTCAACCTCGTCATCGTCGGCCGGAAGGGGCGCGACGCGACCACATGAAGCGCCTCTGGATCGCGGGTGTCGCCATGCGTGGTGATGGTTACCCGAACGCGATGAATACGGTTGCAGTGTTGATGGGCAGTCCGGAATGGGTGATATCCGACAAAGCCGACTGGCTGCCGACCGAGACGAGGCTTTGGCATCTCGCACGCGGACCGGCCCGGCAGCGAGTCCGGCTCATGCTGCGCTTGGTGGCAGGTGGGTTTGCTCAAGCGGCATGCCTGTGCATCAGGAGTCGGCCTGGAGATGTCGCCTACCTGCCATACCCAGCACCGCTTACGTTGTGGTGGCTTGCACTCGTTCCGAAGCGTTGGCGACCCCGATGCATCGCCGATGCGTACATTTCCCTCTGGGACTCCATGTTCCGGGATCGCGGCGGTGGCGATGCCACGGGCGTTGTGTCGCGCATCGTGCGACGCTTTGAAGCGCGCAGCCTGCGCGCCGCGGCGCTGGTGCTGGTCGATACCGAAGCCAACAAGCGGCAGATGATCGCGGATTTCGCGCTGACCGCACGACGCGTCAGGTCCATCCCGTTGGCCATCAATGAGCGCCTGTTCTCATCGTCCGGTCGAGAACAAGCGCCATCAGGCAGACCAGCGCGCGTCCTGTTCGTGGGGACGCTGGTGCCCTTGCACGGCATCGATATCGTGCTTGCCGTCGCCGCCGAGTTGTCGAAATCTGACGGAATCGAATTCAGGTTGATTGGCGACGGCCAGCAAAGTGCGCTGGTGGAAGCGTTTGTGCGTACTGGCAAGGTCGCCGGCTTCACGTGGATACGCGAGTGGGTGCCGCTCGCCGGCATCGCGCGCGAGATCGAAGAGGCCGACGTCTGCCTCGGCGTCTTCGGTGGCGAGGGCAAGGCAGCCCGCGTACTCCCCTTCAAGTCGTACTGCGCCCTCGCGGCCGGGAAGGCGATCGTCACCCAGGCCGCGCACTCGCTGCCCGATGGACTTCCACCCCTGCCCGCTGTTCTGGTTGCGGGCACGGACAGGCAGAAATGGGCGCGCGATGTGGCGACAGCGATCAGGACGCTTATCGAATCACGAGCCGAACGAATCGCATTGGGGAAAGCCGCAGGCCAGTACTTCGCGGACCATCTGTCCAGCCAAGCGATCCGTGCAGTGTGGCTAGAGATACTCTGTGCGGCGAACGGCCCGATGGACGACTGATCGGCGGCCAGTCTGCGACGCCGTGATCAGGACAAGTCCTTCGCACACTCAACGCGCGCCTGCCTCCTTCTCGGTCGATCGTGCATTCGCCTGCTCGATGGCTTCGGCCCAGTCTTCGCGCCCCTGCGCGCGCATTTCGTCACGCAGGGCGATGATGTTGCGGTCGCCACGCGGCAGTGCTTCTGCTGCGCGCAGGACGTAGGGCAGCGCGGCATCCGCCTGCTGCGTGTGAAGGTAGATATTGGATCCGATCATCAGGTGTTCGGCCGGAGAGAACTCCGCGCGACGCGCAATGATATCGACGACGCGCAATACCTGTGCCTCGTCCAGCCCGATCTTCGCGCGGACGTTGGCCAGGGTCGTCCACAGGATGTTCTTGTTGGCCGGCAGCATGGGCACTTCTTCCAGGCGCGTCGCCAGGCGATCCCAGTCGGCCCGGGTGACGCTGCGCTTGATGGTCTTGTAGATCACGATGTTGGAGTACGCCGATGCGGAGCCCGTCCGGGCCGCGGCCTCTTCGACGGTCGCGATGGCCTGATCCATGTAGGGACTGTCGCGCCCGGCCTTCCGACCGGCGAGATCGAAGTAAACACCGCCCAAGGCCAGCCAAGCGCGCGGAGAATCCGGCGAAATGTCGACCATGTGGCGTGCAAACCGGACGGGCTCTCCCCAGGCGTAGGCACGCAGACCCCCGGCGACGGCCACCAACGCCACGATGGCCGTTGTGAAGACGATCGGCAGAGCGGGTCGTGCATGCAGCCGCTGCCAGCCCGCGACCACCAGGTCCGCCAATGCCAGCAACACGCCGATCAGGGGGAGGTGGTTGCGATGCTCGAATGCCATCTCCACCGGGATGATCGTGCTCGTGAGCAGATGCCCAGCGAAAAAGAGCAGCACGCCGCAGGCGAATACGGGACGACGCGTGCGCCACAGGCCCGCCCAGGCCAGCAGGGCGATGACCGCCAGCAGTGCGGGCAGGGTTGTCAGCGGCTCAATCAGGGTGCGCGATATCGTCAACTGGTCGTAGTTGAAGGGCATGTGGCTCGGTAGTGGCAACAGAATCTGCCCCAGGTACATCATCAACACCCGACCTTGGGTGAGCAGGCGCTCGACGCTGTTGAAGTCGCGGCCGGCATACGCCTCGCTGCTCCAGAAGTGCGGCAGCGCCCAGAACAACGTGACGGCGATGCCCGCCAACGCAAGCGCCAGATACGTGTTGCGCAGTCCGCGCGTACGTTGTGCGCTTGCGGCACGAAGCTGCAGTACGGTCAATTCCAGTACCAGCGTGTAGACCGGCAACAGGATGGCGTCTTCCTTGCTGGCTAGGCCCAGCACCCAGCTCGCGGCTCCCAGCACGCCGAAGGGCCAGCCCGCACGCCCCTCGATCTGCGCCTGCCGCAGACACAGGTAGGACCACAGCGACAACACGACGAACAGCGTCGCCAAGGTCTGCATGCGTTGCACTACATACAGCACGCTCGATACTTGAAGCGGATGCATCGCCCAGATGAGTGCCATGATCAGGGCGCAAAGGGCGGCGCGTTGCGATGTCCATCCGGCGATCAGGAGCAGGCGGCGGACGAACACGGCCATCAGCACGGCGGTCACCGCGTGGATGAACAGGTTCGTGGTCTTGAAGGTGGCGGCATCAAGGCTGCCGTGGCGCCAGTAGTCCAACGCGAACGTCAGCATCGACAGCGGACGCACTCCGCCGCCTGCGTGGAAGCTGGCGGCCGCATCCCACAATGCGTTGCTGTTGAGTGTGTCGAGGCGGATGAACATGTTGTCGACGATGGTGTGGCCGTCATCCAGGACGAATCCTCCGCCCACGCCGAGGCCGAACAGGGCCGCAGCGAACAGCGCCACTAACAGCAATAGCAGCAGGAAGCGTCCGGAGGTGAGCGTCATCGGATCGGGTACTTGCGAGTGGACAGTGAAAAGGAGCCGTCGCATCGCACTAGGGACGGTGGCCGTGCGCTCATGGCCGCGATTCAGGATGTGAACCGGGTGCCGCTTGGTGACGTGCCGCGGCGGCCTGCTCCACGTTGCCGGCCAACTCGGGGTGGTCGCGGTCGCGCAACGCGGCAGCGAGTTGCCATGCGAAGGGGGAGTCCGGCGGCAGTACCGCGATCGCTTTGAGGTAGTAGGGCACGGCGTGTTCCGGATCATCCAGTGCGTTGAGCAGCGCATCGCCGATGAAGATCAGGGTACGGGGACCCAGCGTGGTCCTGCGGTCGAGCGTTGCGAGCGCCGACCGCATCTGTGCGCTGTCTACGGGAACGCCAAGCGTTGCGTAGTGGACGAGGATCAGGGGCGCGCGGGTGTTGTCGGCGGTCATCGGTACGACACGCAGACGCTGCTGGAGACGCTGCCAGTCCTGTGGTGTCACATCGCCACGCAGACTCTTGAGTGCCACCAGCAGTGCGAGATTGTTGAGCGAGTCGGGAGCGGCGTCTGCCCCGGACGCGCACGCGGAAATGGCGAGATTCAGATTCGGGTTGCGCTCCGTGACGCCGCCGCCCACCATGAAGTACGTATCGCACAGGTCGATCCAAGCGCGTGGCGAATCGGGCGCCGCGAACGCACTGGCCTGGGCCAGCGACAGCGCATTGCGCCAACTGTGCGCGCGCACCGCGGTTGTCGCGCCGAGGGCCAGCAGCAGCGCTGCGCACAGCCCGGTCTGCACGGCCGTGCGGATAGGCAGTCGTGACGCGAGGTGCGCCAGCGCGCTGCCAATCGCCAGAACCGCGCCGATGAGCGCGAAATGGTTGCGGTGTTCGTAGGCCAGTTCCAGGCCGATGGCGTTGCTGGCGATGAAGTGAGCACTGAAGAACAGGAAGACACCCAGCGCGAACAGGGGCTGTCGCACGCGCAGTCGCCATGCGGTCGCTACCAGGGCCAGAATCAGGGCGAAGGCGGGCAGGGTTGTCCACGGGTGCAGCAGGCGGCGCGACGGCTGCACCCAGTCGTAGTGAAAGGGCATGTGCTGCGGCAGTGGCACGACGATCTGCCACAGATACATACACAACACACGCGGTTGGGTCAGTAGACGTTCCAGGCTGTTGAAGTCGCGGCCGGGATAGGCCGCCGGTTGCCAGACGTTGTACAGCCAGACGACGTAGGCGACGGCTGCCGCGAGCACGACAATCAGGTAACCGCTGCGCCACAAGCGGGCAACGCTTGCATCGGCAGCGGCGAATCGCAGTACGGTCAGCTCCATCGCCAGCGCGTAGACGGGCAGCAATGCCGAGTCTTCCTTGCACCCCATCGCCAGCGCCCACA
Organism: Pseudoxanthomonas japonensis; assembly: GCF_010093445.1. Lineage (GTDB taxonomy): Bacteria > Pseudomonadota > Gammaproteobacteria > Xanthomonadales > Xanthomonadaceae > Pseudoxanthomonas_A > Pseudoxanthomonas_A japonensis. The sequence continues at coordinate 202,697 of NZ_PDWW01000004.1, forward strand.
GCAGCACGGTCACCATCAGGCTGGTGCGACCCGACTGGCCACGGATCTGCGCCGCACGCGCTTGCAGGTAGGTGCATAGCGCCAGCACCAGGAACAACGTACCCATGGTCTGCAGCCGTTGCACCGCATACAACACCGCTGAGACCTGCAGCGGATGCACGGCCCATGCGACGGAGAGCGCGACGGCGATGGGTGCGACACGGCGGCTGGATACGCCTGCCAGAGGTGGCAGGCTGCGGAAGAACCAGGCCAGCGCGAAGGTCGTGAAGACATGGATCACGATGTTCGTGGTCTTGAACGTGGCCGGATCGGCACTGCCGCCGGCACGCCAGTAGTCCAGCGCAAACGTAAGCGTCGGCAGCACACGAAGGTTGCCGGAAATCTGGGGCGTCGCGAGCACCTCCACGATCGCGGACGGCGTGAGTTCGGTCAGGTGGATACTGCGGTTGTTGACGATGTTGGGGATGTCGTCGAATAGGAAGTCGCCCGGCAGGCCGGGCAGGAAGGCCATGCCCGACAGTGCAGCCAATAGCAGGCTCGCCAGCAGGAAGAACCGGACTGGCGTGGAGTGCGCCTTGCTGCCGTCAGGGAACAAATCAGGGCGCCTTGTGCTCAAGGGACGAGAGTTGTTCCACCCAGTCATCGCGACCTGCTTCGTGGAGTTGGGAAAATGTCTTGGCGACCAGAGGATCGTCCGGTTTTGCCTGCTCTACGGCGCGCTTCAGATACGGGAATGCTTCGTCGGAATGCTGCGTGTCACTGAAGACGTAGGACGCCAACTGCAGGTTCTCTTCCGTTGAAAAGGTAGCCCGTCTAGATACAATCTTCATCGTGTCCAGTACGCCGCGTTCATCCATGGGAATGCCACGCTTCGCATTCCGGATCTGCGTCCACACGACCTGTCGGTTCTGTTGCGTCATGGGAGCGCGCTCGAGGCGTTGGTGGAATCTCTGCCAGTCGGCTTGCGTCACGGTCCCTTGGATCGTCCTGTAACTCACGACGTTGGACAGCAGGAGCGCGGAATCGATTTTCTGTGCGCCCCGTTCGCAGGTTTCAATGGCCTTCTGCAGGTAGGGGCTATTGGGCCTGAGGCCACTGAAGTCGGCGTAGGTACCGCCGAGCGCGAGCCAAGCCCTTTCCGAGCGCGGCGCGATATCCACGCTGTACTGCGCGAAGCGCAAGGGTTCGCCCCACATGTACGACCTTGATAGCGTTGCGGCGCCAGTGGTGACCAACGCCACCGCAGCCAGGCCAGCGACCCAGCCTGGCTTGATTCCCCATCGCCGTATAGCCGCGAAGCACAGATCGCCTGCAGCCAGCAGAACCCCGACCAGCGGCAACTGGTTGCGGTGCTCGAAGGCCATTTCCAGATTGATCACGTTGCTGGTGATGACATGGCCAGCAAAGAACAGCAGTACGCCACACGCGAAGACGGGTCGGTCGTTACGCCAACGCCAGGCAAGCATCAGAAGCGCAGCGATCAGTCCCAGGGCAGGCAAGGTGCTAGGAGGATCCCATAAGCCACGGGAGATCTGCAGCTCGTCATAGAAGAAGGGCAGCCGGTCGGGCAGCGGCAGCAGGATCTGGCCGAGATACATCACTAGCACCCGGCCTTGAGTAAGCAGGCGTTCGAACGATGAGAAGGTGCGGCCGGGGTAGTTATCCCAGCTCCAGTAGTGCGGAAGGATCACAAGCACGTACACGGCAAATCCCGCCACCGTGGCCCATAGGTAACCGCGTCGCATACGCACGGCGAGCGCGGGATCCGCGGCGCGGAAGCGCAGTACCGTCAGTTCCAAGACGAAGGCGTAGGCGGGCAGGAGGATCGCGTCTTCCTTGGCGGCGAGGGCGAGCACTGCGAACAACCCTGTCAACACGAAATAAATTCTGCTACGCACGCCTTCGATCTGGGCCTGTCGTGCCGTCAAATATGCCCATAGCGCAAGCACGACAAACAGAGTGGACAATGTCTGCATGCGTTGAACCACATACAGTACCGAAGAAACTTGCAGCGGATGGACGGCCCAGAGGGCCGCCATGGCGATCGCGGTCCACGCGGCTTGGCGGCTCGGCAAACGCGTGAGCTTCAGCAATCGTCTGAGGAGCAGTGCCAATGCAAGCGCCGTCAGGGTATGGATGACTAGGTTGGTGAGCTTGAATGCCTTCGGGTCAAGGCCGCCTGCGCGCCAGTGATCCAGCGCGAAGCTGAGCATGGAGAGAGGCCGGGAGCCATGGCCGGGCTGAAAGCTATAGGCGGCGTCGCGCAGGTTTTCTGCAGTCAGTTGGGTGACGTGTAACGCGCCATTCTCTTGGATGTTAGGCCGATCATCGAATATGAAGCCGCCGCCCAGGCCGGGACTGAGCATGAAAGCTGCCAGTAGCGCACACAGGGCCGCCCACAGCGGGAAGCGATACCGCGAAAAGATCATGGAGGTCCCTGCGGAGTATTAGATGCAGCATGGTAAAGGCATTGCTGCGCGCAAAAACGAAAAGCGCCTTGCGGCGCTTTTCGCTAACTGCTCTCGGCAAAAAAACTACACTTGTCGAGTCAGTTGTAACTCGCTTACGGAGCGTTGGTGCCTTCAGCTTGCAGACTGCAGCTGCCGCTACCCATGTTGCAAGTGGTACCCGTGGCGATGGCGGGATTACCACGCGTCTTGGCCACGAAATTGATGGGCGTACCAGCGTTGTACTGACCGGTCGTCGCACGCGTGCCGCTGGCACATGCGCTCGGAACGAACGCAGTCGGAGCGCGATCATCGGAAGCATCAGCCACCGCAGCATTCACGTAAGCCTTGGCTTCGGCCAGGCAGCCGCCGTTGGCGGAGCGCTGGGTGTAGTCGCGGTAGGCCGGCAGCGCGATGGCGGCCAGGATGGCGATGATGGCGACGACGATCATCAGTTCGATCAGGGTGAAGCCCTGGGCGTTCTTCTTCATTGGTATTTCCCCTTTCAGGATTGGCTTGATGGTTAGGGACACAAGCCCCGTGTCCCTACATGGACCGTGGGCGCCGCGTACAACCGCTTACGACGCGTGCAGGGATGTAGAGCAGGATGCGTGCCAACTTCTGATACCCCCAGCGATTCCCCCACACTTCCCCGGGAGGAAACCCTGACACCGAAGTCGGGCGGGACTATCGCATCATTTTTTTGGCTTGTGTACCGGGACGTGCGGTCAATGCCGGTTCGTGTCACAGATTGAACGATCAGCCGTCCGGGCGGGTTCCGCGCCAATCCTCTGACGCTCCCTTGGTGAGATGACCTCTCGCGTCAGAAAGTGACGCGTCGCGTCACCCGGGTCACTGTGGGATGCGGCGCACATTCGGGGGTACACCTATATAGGTAGCGACGGACCGGCGTCACGCAGGTGCAGGCGCATGCAGGAGCGCCCTTGGGCGCGATGCTTTCCGGTCGGTGTTGGAAAAGCATCGCGGGGATGGCCCGCTCCTACAGAAGGTCGGGGGAGATGGGCTGATGTGATCGCCCGGTTGGGCGCGCACGGCCGGGCAGGCGCCCGGCTCGGCCTATTCCATGCCCAGCTTCTTCAGCTTGTAGCGCAGCGCCCGGAACGTGATGCCCAGCTGGGCGGCTGCCTTGGTCTTGTTCCAGCGGTTCTCTTCCAGCGCCTTCTGGATGGCGGCCCGCTCCAGTTGCTCGATGTAGTCGGGCAGGGCGCCGGCGGCCGGGTCCACGTCCACCGCATCGGGCGCATCGCGGACCACCTCGCCGGGGTTGAAGTCGCCGCCGAACTTCCTGCCGGCCGGCGCCTGGGGCAGGTAGAGGTCGTCGATCTCGATGCCGTGGCCCTCGGACATGGCCAGTGCGCGCTCCAGGATGTTCTCCAGCTCGCGCACATTGCCCGGGAACGGATACCGGCCCAGTGCCTCCATCGCCTCCGGCGACACCGACGGTGCCATCCGCCCGTGCTGGGCGGCCAGCCGCTCCAGGATGGCCGAGGTCAGCTGGGCCAGGTCGCCGGTGCGCTCGCGCAGCGGCGGCACGCGCAGCTCGATGACGTTGATGCGGTAGTACAGGTCGTGGCGGAAGCGGCCATCGGCGGCCAGCTCACCGAGGTCCTTGTGCGTGGCCGACAGGATGCGCACGTCCACCTGCACCTCGCCGGAGGCACCGACCGGGCGCACCGCCTTCTCCTGGATCGCGCGCAGCAGCTTCACCTGCATGGGCAGCGGCAGCTCGGCCACCTCATCGAGGAACAGCGTGCCGCCGTTGGCCGCCTGGAACAGGCCCTGCTTGTCCGCATGCGCCCCGGTGAAGCTGCCCTTCTTGTGGCCGAAGAACTCGCTTTCCATCAGCTCGGCCGGAATGGCGCCGCAGTTGACCGGAATGAAGGGGCCCGCCGCGCGGGCGCCCTGCTCGTGGATCGTGCGGGCCACCAGTTCCTTGCCGGTGCCGGACTCGCCCATGATGTAGACCGGTGCCTGGCTGCGGGCGACCTTTCCGATGGTCTCGCGCAGGCCGTCCATCGCGGCCGAGGCGCCGAGCAGGCGGCTGGCCTGTTCCGGCGGCGGGGGCGGCGGCGGCGCGCGTTCGCTGTTGTTCAACTCCAGCGCATGCTTCACCAGCCCGCGCAGGACGGCCAGGTCCACCGGCTTGCTGACGAAGTCGAAGGCGCCGGCCTTCAGTGCTTCCACCGCCAGCTCGATGTTGCCGAACGCGGTGATCATGGCCACCGGCGTGCTGGGGTAATTGCGCGAGATCTCGCCCACCAGGTCGATGCCGTTGCCGTCGGGCAGGCGCATGTCGGTGAAGCACAGGTCGTAGGCGTTGCGGCCCAGCAGTTCGCGGGCCTCGCCGAGATTGGCGGCGGTGTCGATGCGCAGGCCCATGCGGCCCAGCGTCAGCGTCAGCAGTTCACGGATGTCGCGTTCGTCGTCGACGATCAGGGCGCTACGGCTTTGATTCATGCATTCCCCCTACTGCCCCTGTGCCGGCAGTGTACCCAGTGAATGTTAAACATGGTAGGCGAAGCCCCGTATCCATGAGATCGCCGGGAACCCGCAGGAGCGGGGCCATGCCCGCGCCCCGGGAGGTGCCCTCGTAGGAGCGGGCCACGCCCGCGATGCTTTTCCGGATGGCCGCGACAAGCAAGAGCATCGCGGGCATGGCCCGCTCCTGCAAAAGCGGCTTCTACGGGGTTAGGCGGGGAGCAGCGCGTGCGGGCCGGGCAGGATGACGCGGAAGCAGCAGCCGCCGCCGGGGACGGGCACGTACTCCAGCGTGGCCTGGTTGGCACGGCACAGCTCGCGGGCGATGTACAGACCCAGGCCGGTGCCGTGCTCTGAGGTGGTGAAGAACGGCCGGAACAGCTGCGCGGCAACCGCCTCGGGGATGCCGGGGCCGCGGTCCATCACGTCGATGGTCGGGCGCCCTTCGGCATTGAAGACGCGGACGCGGATGCGTGCGGATTCGCCCGGCAGGCGGCCGTAGTTCAGCGCGTTCTGCACCAGCACGGTCACCACCTGCTGCAGGTGGCGCGGATCGACCAGGGCCGGCACCGGCTTGGCGCCGATGATGGTCTCCAGCGTGTCGGTCTCGATGGAGAGCGTCTGCTGGTAATCGTCGACGAAGCGCCGGACGAAGGCGTTGAGGTCGACGTGCTCGGGCGTGGCGCGCTCGCGACGGGCCAGGCCGAGCACGCTCTCGACGATGCCGTTGGTGCGCTGGCACTGCTGGTGGATGATCTGCAGCAGGCGGCGGTCGCCGTCGGTGACCTGCTGGGATTCCTCCAGCAACTGCACGGCGTAGTTGATGGCGGCCAGCGGATTGCGGATCTCGTGCGCCAGGCTGGCGGAAAAGCGGCCGAGCGCGGCCAGCGTCAGCGATTCGGCCCGGCGCGACACCACCGTGGCGTCGTCCAGGAAGATCAGCGAGGTCTCGCTGTCGGCCAGCAGGCGGGCGAACCGCGGCTGCACTTCCGGCTGGTCGGGGGTGAACTGCATCGGGGTTTCGTCGGTCTGCCAGCCGTTGCGCCAGCGCTGCAGGCGGCGAGCCAGCTCCGGCGCGGCATGCAGCAGCGACACGCCCTTGCCGTCGGCGCCCTGGCCATCGCCGCCGTCGCCGAGCAGCAGGCTGGCGGCCTCGTTGGCCAGCTTGATGTGGTTGTCCGCATCCACCACCAGCACGCCCGTGCGCATGCGGCGGATGATCAGCTCGTTGACCTCGAACAGGTTGGCGACTTCCTCGCCGCGCTTGTCGGCCAGCGCCTGGCTGTTGCGGGCTTTCTGGCCGGCCTGGTGCGCCAGGTAGGACAGCGCCAGGTAACTGGCGGCGAACATGATGACTTCGGCCAAGGAGCGGCTGCTTCCCTGGTCGTGGAAGAGCGTGAACAGGTATTCGCCGAACAGCACGCCGATGGCCATGGCCGCCACCGCCAGCGCCATGCGCGTGGAGGGCAGCAGCAGGGCGGCGGCCGACACGTTGAACAGCAGCATCATCGCCACGCCGGCGGTCGCGTCGGGCAGCGCATGGGTGATCAGCGCGGCCACCACGATGTCGGCCGAGACGCTGAAGAATACGATCCAGACCAGCCACTGCACGCTGCGGCCGACGAAGAACAGCACCAGCGCCAGCACCAGGTAGGCGATGGCGACGCCCATGCCCAGGTCCGGATGGCGCGGCTGGCCCAGCATTTCGCCCAGCGGACTGAACACCAGCGCGGCCAGGATGCCGGCTTCGAGCACCCGGTACAGCGCGAAAAAATAGAGCTCGCGGCGCGGAACCGATTCGATGCGGGACAGGAGCGACTGGGCCTGGCGCAAACGCATACTTCCCCTGTAGCGAGGCCGACAGTATAGGCATGCCGGCCCCCGGATCGCGCGCCCGGCCCTTTGCCACCAAAGGCTTAGACCCCGGGTTTTGCGCCCCCCGGCCGCGTCGGCGACAATAGGGGGCTCGCCCAGCCGCCGCCCATGTGGCCCCGGTCCGGGCGGTGTCTTCTGTTCCCTACCCACGGTGACGCATGAATTTCCACGAATATCAGGCCAAGCAGCTGCTGGCCGAGTACGGCATCCCGGTCCCGGCCGGCAAAGTCGCCTCCACGGCGGACGAAGCGGTTGCGGTCGCGCAGTCCCTCGGCAACGGCCCCTGGATGGTCAAGGCCCAGATCCACGCGGGCGGCCGCGGCAAGGCCGGCGGCGTCAAGTTCTGCAAGACCACGGATGATGTGAAGGCGGCCGCCGGCAAGATGCTCGGCACGAAGATGGCCACCTACCAGACCGCCGGCGTCGAGCTGCCGGTCAACCTGGTGCTGGTGACCACCGCCGGCGAGATCGTCAAGGAGCTGTACCTGTCGGTGCTGGTCGACCGCGGCACCCGCACCATCACCTACATCGCCTCGTCCGAGGGTGGCGTGGAGATCGAGCAGGTCGCGGCGGAGACGCCGGACAAGATCCACACGCTCAACGTCGACTTCGTCGAAGGCGTGCAGCCGTACCAGGGCCGCGAGTTCGGCTTCAAGATGGGCCTGACCGCCAAGCAGGCCGGCCAGTTCGCCAACATCATGGTCAACCTGTACCGCATCTTCAACGAGAAGGACCTGGCGCTGGTCGAGATCAACCCGCTCGCCATCCTGGACGACGGCAACCTGTACGCGCTGGACGGCAAGTTCAACAGCGACGACAACGCCAGCTTCCGCCACAAGGACCTGCTCGCCATGCGCGACAAGTCGCAGGAAGACGAGACCGAAGTGCTGGCCTCGGAGATGGACATCAACTACGTGACCATGGACGGCAACATCGGCTGCATGGTCAACGGCGCGGGCCTGGCGATGGCCACCATGGACGTCATCAAGCTCAACGGCGGCGAGCCGGCGAACTTCCTCGACGTGGGCGGCGGCGCCAACAAGCAGCGCGTGATCGAGGCGTTCAAGCTGATCCTGTCCTCGGACAAGGTCGAAGGCATCTTCGTCAACATCTTCGGCGGCATCGTCCGCTGCGACATGATCGCCGAGGGCATCATCGCCGCGGTGAAGGAAGTGGGCGTCAAGGTGCCCGTGGTCGTGCGCCTGGAAGGCACCAACGTGGAAGAAGGCAAGCAGCTGCTGCGCGACAGCGGCATGGCCATCATCCCGGCCGACAACATCAACGACGGCGCCAAGAAGGTCGTTGAAGCGGTCAAGGCCGCTGCCTGATCCCACGCGCGTCGTAGGGCGGGCCCCGGCCCGCCATCGACAGATCCAGACATCACGACGGCGGGCCAGGGCCCGTCCTACAGGAAGACAGATTCCATGAGCGTTCTGATCAACAAGAACACCAAGGTGATCGTGCAGGGCTTCACCGGCCAGCAGGGCACCTTCCACGCCACCCAGATGATCGAGTACGGCACCCAGGTCGTCGGCGGCGTCACCCCGGGCAAGGGCGGCACCACCCACATCGACCTGCCGGTGTTCGACACCGTCGCCGATGCCGTCAAGAGCACCGGCGCCGACGCGTCCGTCATCTACGTGCCGCCGCCGTTCGCGGCCGATGCGATCCTCGAAGCGGCCGCGGCCGGCATCAAGGTCATCGTCTGCATCACCGAGGGCATCCCGGTGCTGGACATGCTGCGCGTCAAGAACGTGCTGACCCGCGCCCATCCGGACACCGTGCTGGTCGGCCCGAACTGCCCCGGTGTGATCACCCCGGGCGAGTGCAAGATCGGCATCATGCCGGGCCACATCCACTTGCCGGGCAAGATCGGCATCGTGTCGCGTTCGGGCACGCTGACCTATGAAGCGGTCAAGCAGACCACCGAAGTGGGCCTGGGTCAGTCCACCTGCATCGGCATTGGTGGCGACCCCATCAACGGCCTGAATTTCGTCGACTGCCTGAAGCTGTTCAACGAAGACCCGCAGACCGAAGGCATCATCATGGTCGGCGAGATCGGCGGCGACGCCGAGGAAGCCGGCGCCGAGTACATCAAGAACCACGTGAAGAAGCCGGTCGTCGGCTTCATCGCCGGTGCCTCGGCTCCGGCCGGCAAGCGCATGGGCCACGCGGGCGCGATCGCCTCGGGCGGCAAGGGCACGGCCGAAGGCAAGTTCGCGGCGATGGAAGCCGCGGGCGTGACCACGGTGCGTTCGCCGGGCGATCTGGGTGCGGCGATTGCGGCGCGTCTGAAGAAGTAAGTAAGGCTCGCCTCAGTCGGGTATCGCAGAAAGCCGCCTTCGGGCGGCTTTCTGCTTTCTGTGCAGATGACTGAAAGGAAGGCGTTCGATCTGTCGCCGGGTCGCCAAGAAGATCGGCTCCGTCCGCCCCCACCCCAGCCCTCCCCCGCGAGCGGAGGAGGGGGCTTGTCCGGAGGGTCTGCAGATTCTCCCGATCTGACAGGTTCCCCAGATCCAAGTCATGCTCCTGCTGCTCCTGTCGATCCCGATCCCGATCCTGATCCTGATCCTGATCCTGATCCGGGCGCGGTCAGCCCCTTCCCCCGCTTGCGGGGGAAGGCTGGGATGGGGGCAGAATGCGTCCGCTGCCACCGCACAGGACGTGCCCATGCGCCAAGGACAGAAACGCGACCGCGCCCGCGAACTGCGGCGCGACATGACGCTTGCGGAACGCCGGCTCTGGAGCATTCTCTGCCGGCGGCAACTGGAAGGCTTCCGCTTCCGTCGGCAGGTTCCGATAGGTCCCTACATCGCCGATTTCACCTGCCTCGAGGCCGGATTGATCATCGAAGTCGACGGCGGCCAGCACATGGATGCCGCATCGGATCGCACCCGCGACTGCTTCCTGCAGTGCGAAGGGTTTCATGTACTGCGCTTCTGGAATAATGAGGTCATGGCGAACCTCGACGGTGTCCGCGCGCTGATACTCCGCCGGCTCGGACACTCGCCCCCATCCCAGCCTTCTTCCGCACGCGGGGGAAGGGGCAGATCCAGAAGGCCGACATGACCCAGACACTCCGCATCGCCATGGCCCAGTTCGACTTCCCGGTCGGTGGCGTCGCGCAGAACAGCGCCAGCATCCGGCGCATGATCGCCGAGGCGCGCGACGAGTACGGAGCGGACGTGGTGCTGTTCCCCGAACTCGCGGTCAGCGGGTATCCGCCGGAAGACCTGCTGCTGCGGCCGCGCTTCCTGGCCGACTGCGAAACCGCATTGACGGAGATCGCCGCCAGCACGCACGGCATCGTCGCGGTGGTCGGCTGGCCGCAGAGCGCCGGCAGCGTGGTCTACAACGCGGCCAGCGTGCTGCGCGATGGTGTGGTCGAAACGACCTACCGCAAGCGCGAACTGCCCAATTACGCGGTGTTCGACGAGCGCCGCTACTTCGATGTGGATCCGGATGGCGGCGCCTGCGCCTTCGAGGTGAAGGGCGTGTCGCTGGGCCTGGTCATCTGCGAGGACCTGTGGTTCCCCGAACCGCTGGCGGATACCGCTGAGGCGGGCGCGGTGCTGACGCTGGTGCCGAATGCCTCGCCGTTCGACCGTGACAAGCATGCGCAGCGCGATGCGCTGATCGCCGAGCGCACGCGCGAGACCGGCATGGCGCTGGCGTACCTCAACGTGGTGGGCGGGCAGGATGCGGTGGTGTTCGACGGCGCGTCCGTGGTCGCCGACGGCGACGGCACGGTGCATCCGGCCGCGGCGGCGTTCACCGACCAGTGGCTGGTGGTGGATTTCGATGTGGCGACGCGCAAGTTCAGCCCGGTCGTGTGGATGGACGACGGCGACGAGAGTCGCGACGCACTGGCGTGGCGGGCAATCGTGCGCGGTATCCGCGACTACTGCGGCAAGAACGGGTTTTCGAAGGTGTGGCTGGGGCTGTCCGGTGGTATCGATTCGGCGCTGGTGCTGGCGCTCGCCGTCGACGCACTGGGTGCGGAGAACGTCACTGCCGTGCGCCTGCCGTCCCGCTATACCGCGGGCCTGTCCAATGATCTGGCGGCCGAGCAGTGCGCGGCAATGGGGGTGAAGCTGGAAGCGGTGTCGATCGAGGCGCCGTTCAAGGGCTTCCTCGAGGCGCTGGGCCCGCTGTTCGGCGACAAGCCCGCGGACACCACCGAGGAAAATCTGCAGTCGCGCAGTCGGGGCGTCATCCTGATGGCGCTGAGCAACAAGTTCGGCGGGCTGCTGCTGACGACCGGCAACAAGAGCGAGTACGCCGTCGGCTACGCCACCATCTACGGCGACATGTGCGGCGGCTATGCGCCGATCAAGGACCTGTACAAGACGGAGGTGTTCGCGCTCGCGCGCTGGCGCAACACCGTCGGTGGCGCGCCGGTGATCCCGCCGGCCGTCATCGACCGTCCGCCGTCGGCGGAACTGCGCGACAACCAGAAGGACCAGGATTCGTTGCCGCCGTACGACGTACTGGACGCCATCCTGTTCCGCTACGTGGACCTGGAGCAGTCGCGCGACGAGATCGTCGCCGCCGGCTTCGACGCCGCCACCGTCGACCGCATGCTGCGGCTGGTGCGCATCAACGAGTGGAAGCGCCACCAGGCCGCGCCCGGACCGAAGGTCTCGCGCCGCGCCTTCGGTCGCGAGCGCCGCTATCCGATCACCAACAAGTACGCGCTGTGAGCACGTTCCCGCGCGACGCGACACGGAGACCCGCATGACAAGGAAGAAGAAGCGCACGGCGCATCGCGACCGTCCGGCATCGCCCGCACCGCGTCCGGCAACGCCGCCGGACCGGGTGATGCTGGCAATGGCGGTGCTGGGCCTGCTGATCACGGGCTATCTGGCCTGGACCGCAGGCAGCGGATCGGCCTCCGCGTTCTGCACCGGCGATGGCAGCTGCGATGCCATCCAGCGCAGCGGCTGGTCCACGCTGCTCGGCCTGCCGATGGCGCTGTGGGGCTTCGGCCTGTATGCGGTGGTCGCGCTGGTGTCGTTGTCGCGCAAAGCCTCCCTGCTGTTGCGCTGGCAGCGGCAATGGCGGCTGGTGCTGCTGGGGCTGGCGATCAGCCTGTACCTGACGGCCGTCGGCAAGCTGGTGCTGGATGCGTTCTGCATCGGCTGCCTGGCGTCGCTGGCCGTGCTGATCGCGATGTTCGCGTGCTTGCAGGTGCGTCGTCCCGCTGCCGCGCCGGGCCAGCCGTGGGGTCGCTGGTGGGGCATGCAGGCGGTGCCGGTGCTGCTGGTCGTGGCGCTGCTGCACGTGCATCAGAGCGGCCTGCTGCACCAGCGGCCGGAGAGCCGCCGCGCGGCCGCGCTGGCGCAGCACCTGACCGACTACGGCGCGAAGTTCTACGGCGCGTCGTGGTGCGTGGAATGCAGCCGGCAGAAGCGGCACTTCGGCCATGCGGCGGACCGGCTGCCCTACGTCGAGTGCTCGCCCGGCGGCCGCAACACGCCGATGGTGTCCGCCTGCGCAGCGGCCGGCGTCACGGTGTTCCCGACCTGGGTCATCGACGGCATCGAACACAACGGTGTGATGGAACCGCAGCAGCTGGCGGTGCTGACCCGCTTCGACTGGGACAAGGCCGCCGCGGCCGACTGACCGCATCGCGTCGGAGCGCACGCAAAGAAAAAGGGCCGCGAGGCCCTTTTTCGTTTCCTGTCCGGGTGCGGACCGGTCAGTCCTTGTTGCGCTTTTCCACGGTGTTGCTCGACTTCTCGCCGGCAAACGGGTTCAGGCGGCGCACCATCCACGGATAGTCGGGGAACTTGCCCACCAGCCAGGGGTGCTGAGGATCGTTGAGTTCCAGCACGCGCTTGGCGTCCGCGGCCAGCGTCTGGTTGCCCAGGTGGGTGTAGGCCTCGGCGAGCACGGCGACGGCGTCGTACTGGTAGCTGCTCTGCGGGTAGGTTTCCAGCAGGTAACGGGCGCGGCTGGCGGCCGACACCCATGCGTCGCGGCGCAGGTAGTAGATCGCGGTGTCCAGCTCGTGCAGCGCGAACTGGTCGCGCAGCAGGATCATGCGCTGGCGCGCGTCGGCGGCGTAGCGGCTGTTCGGGTAGTTCTCGGCGACGCGGGCGAAGTCGTTGTAGCCCTGCATGGGCGTGGCCAGGTCGCGGCGGCTGGCGTCCAGGCGCCATACCTTCTGCAGGAAGACGGTGTCGCGGTTGGAGTTGGCCAGCCCGCGCAGGTAATACATGTACGGGATGTTGCGGTGGGTCGGGTAGGTGCGGATGAAGCGGTCGATGGTGGTGACCGCGTCGTCCAGCTTGCCGGCCTTGTATTCGGCGTAGGCCGTTTCCATCAGCGCCTGCTCGGTGTACGGGCCGTACGGGTACTGCGCGATCAGGCGGCGGAAGTTCTGCAGGCCGCGGTCCCAGTTGTTGTTGACCATCGCCCCGTGGGCTTCCTCGTACATCACCTCGACGGGCTGGTTCTCGGGCGCTGCCTTCTTCTTGAAGATCTTGCCGCAGCCGGTGCCGGCGAAGGCGACGACCAGGGCCAGCAGGACGAAGCGGGAGGTCGCGAAGGAGCGGGAGAAGCGGGGGAAGGCACGCTGGGTCATGGGCTGGCGGCAGGCCGCGGCAGGGAAACAGGCCGTCGATGATAGCCTAGGCGCCGCCTTCGCCATGAACATTCGGCCAATACGGACCGGATCCTGGCCTCCCTGGACGTCTTTCCGCATGACCGAACCCGATTCCCCCGACACCTCAGACGCCCCGCGCACGGCCATCGTGCCCGCCAGCGCCGCCGGCCGCCGCTTCGACGCCGCCCTGGCGGAGCTGTTCCCCGAATTCTCGCGTTCGCGCCTGACCGAGTGGATCAAGTCCGGCAACGCCCTGCTCGACGGCCAGGTGGTGCGTCCGCGCGCCCCCGTGCGCGGCGGCGAGACCGCCAGCCTGGACGTGGTGCTGGATACCCAGACCCACGCCGAGCCGGAAGACATCCCGCTGGACATCCTGTACGAGGACGAACACGTCTTCGTGCTGGACAAGCCGGCCGGGCTGGTCGTGCATCCCGGTGCTGGCAATCCGACCGGCACGCTGGTCAATGCGCTGCTGTTCCGCGACCCGTCGCTGTCGGCGCTGCCGCGCGCGGGCATCGTGCACCGCCTCGACAAGGACACCTCCGGCGTCATGGTGGTGGCGCGCACGCTGCCGGCGCACACCTCGCTGGTGGTGCAGCTCGCTTCGCGCGACGTGCACCGCCAGTACCTGGCCGTGGTGGTCGGGGCGATGGTGTCCGGCGGCACGGCCAATGCGCCGATCGACCGCCATCCGCGTGACCGCCTGAAGATGGCGGTGCGCGAGGATGGTCGCGATGCCGTCACGCACTACCGCCTGCGCGAACGCTTCCGCGCGCACACCGCGCTGGAATGCCGGCTGGAAACCGGCCGCACGCACCAGATCCGCGTGCACATGGCGCACATCAAGTACCCGATCGTCGGCGACCCGCTGTACGGCGGACCGCTGCGCCTGCCGAAGGGCGCCAGCGACGAACTGATCGCCGTGTTGCGCAGCTTCCGCCGGCAGGCGTTGCATGCGGAGACGCTGGAATTCGCGCATCCGGTCAGTGGCGAGCCGGTCCGGGTCACGGCGCCCGTCCCCGCGGACATGGTGGCTCTGCTGGCTGCCTTGCGCGCGGACAGCCAGGCCAAGCGCGGATGAATCGCGCACCGGCGGTGGCGGCGGATTGGCCGGCGCCTGCCGGCGTGCACGCATTCACCACCCTTCGGCACGGGGCCGGCTATTCGGCCGCGCCGTTCGATACGTTCAATCTCGGGAACAGGTATGCGGCCGATGGCGATGATCCGGCCATGGTCGCACGCAACCGCGCGCTGCTGGTCGACCTGGCCGGACTGCCGTCGACGCCGCACTGGCTGAAACAGGTCCACGGCATCGACGTGTTGCGCGTGGACGCGCCGGCCGATCCGGAATCCACAGAACCCGTCGCCGACGCGCTGGTGACCTCGACGCCGGGCGCCGTGCTCGCCATCCTCACCGCCGACTGCCTGCCGGTGGTGTTCGCCGCGAAGGACGGCCGCGAGATCGCGGCGGCGCATGCCGGCTGGCCGGGGCTGTCGAAAGGCATGCTGGAGGCCACGCTGGCGGCGATGGAAACGCCTGCGGCCGACGTCGTCGCCTGGATCGGTCCGGCGGCGGGGCCGGCGCGCTATGAAGTGGGCAAGGACGTGTTCGACGTCTTCGTCGCCCACGACGCCGGTGCTGCAGGCTGTTTCATTCCGACACGGCCGGACCATTGGCTGGCCGACCTGCCGGCGCTTGCCCGTCGACGGCTGGCAGCACGCGGCATGTCGCCCGCCGACATCCACGGCGGCGATCTCTGCACGATGGACGAACCCGCGCGCTTCTTCTCGCATCGACGCGACGGCCGCAGCGGACGCATCGCCACGCTGGCATGGATGCAGCCGTAAGGTCGCTGTTCGCGCAGGTACTGGGGCCGGCGTTCGACGCGCTGCCGGCGCCGGTGCGCGCGTTGCATGTCGCGCAGGGCCGGCGCCGTTATGCCGGTGCGGTCGAGGTCGAACGCGGATCGGGCCTGCTGTCTCGCCTGGCGGTCTTCGCCACGCGTCTGCCGCCGGCCGGATCGGGTCCGCTGTGCGTGGAGATCGAGGCCTCGCCGTCCCAGGAGTACTGGACCCGCTACATCGGCGGCCGCGCCATGCCCTCGCGGTTGTGGCGCGAGGGTAGCGTGCTGTGCGAGCGGCTGGGCGTGGCGACGTTCGGGTTCCACCTGGAGGTCGTGAACGAGGCGATAGTCTGGCGCGTGGTGCGGGTCCGCGTGTTCGGCGTGTCGCTACCGCCCCGCTGGTTCACCGGCGTCGGCGCGCGCGAGTCCGCGGACGGCGAGCGTTACGCGTTCGATGTGTGGGCCTCGTTGCCGCTCGCCGGCCTGCTGGTGCATTACCGCGGGTGGCTGGATGTGCGCAACGAGTGAATGGCTGTCCTTCTCCCCGCGTGCGGGGAGAAGGTGCCCGGAGGGCGGATGAGGGGCGCTTCTCGTTGTCGACACGGGGGGGCGGGCGTCAGTGCATCGCGCGTTGCGCCTGTGCGGTGGCGCGATGGGTGGCAGGCTCCGTTCGCCCCCCACCCCCCGTTTGGACCCTCTTCCCCCCCCGCGGGGGGGGGGGAGTCTTCCTTTTGGTTGGGGGGGTTGGTTAGGACAAGGGGTTCGTTCACTGCGCGGGTGGCGGGCATTGGTTGTCAGGGCATTGTTGGGCTGTGTCATGCGCGGGGGGGGGTGCTCGTCACGCACGGCCGTGTCGGGCACTATTGCTTTC
>NZ_PDWW01000050.1 GCF_010093445.1 Pseudoxanthomonas japonensis
ACCACCAGCGCCTGCACTCGGCGCTGGGCTATCGATCACCGGTGGAGTTCGAGCAGTGCCGCTAGAGAATTGGTGTCCACTTTTTCGTAGGAACTGCCACCCGCTTCGCGGGTCGGCTTAACTCAGGCGTTAGGCGCTCAATAGGGATTTCGATGGCCGGAATTTACAAGGACGACTTATGGTCTGTTGGTGAGGGCAACGTCGATGGCTCCCCCATCCTGGTTCGCGCCAGATCTGCGCTGCCGGCAGCGCCAGACCGCGCGATATACGAAAATCTCATCATCATTACCTGGCCCTATGACTCTGATGAATCAGGCATGCCCGCCGCGGATGTATACGAGCAGATGCGGCGCTTTGAGGATTTGCTAGAGACGGCCGTTGGGACAAAGGGTGTTGGAGTGCAGGCCGCCTCACTAACCGGAAACGGCAGCAAGGAATGGCGCTATTACACTCATGATCCAGATGATTTCATGTCAAAACTAAATCTGGGCTTTGCCGGGCATACTCGCTATCCCGTTGACCTCCAGATGTTCTTGGACTCGGAGTGGGACGCTCTCGCACAACTGCTGTCGGAGCGCGCCTAACAATTCATTCAAGCCGAACTTGCTTCGCAAGTCGGCTTAACTCAGGCGTTAGGTGCCACATGCAAGGTCCACCAGTCCTCGAAGAGCCAAGCTACCCTGGACGCTCAGGCGGCTATGTCGCCCGGATTACAGGCAAGCTCATGCATGAGGCAGCAACCTTAGGGAGCCGTCAGTTATTTCTGGCCGCGCCCCGATCAGCAAGAGAGCACTACGTTTATGTCGGTGAGGATCCGTCTTTCCCACCGCTATTTCAGGTTCCTCATGAGCTCTACTTTGGGCTCTACGAGAGAATCAAGGCAATATTCGGCGTAGGGCCGGATGCCAAGCACGGAGAAAAGCTGATTACCTATGACGGAAATGCGTACTAGTTCAATGTCCAACTTGTCTCAGAGCCCGTGCGCGGGGTTGGCATCTCAATCTCCGCCTGTGGCACCTAACAATTCATTCAAGCCGAACTGGCTTCGCCAGTCGGCTTAACTCAGGCGTTATGCGTGGGTTGGCGTATTGGTGTTGTCAGCTTCGGTGATGTGCGGGATGCCGCCGCCCCACTGGCTTCGGCGTTGGTCGGTTGCTGACCTGGCTCTATCGCCCGCGCTTCCTGGCGCCGCTTCAATCGGCTTCGGATGCGGCAGGTGCGCGCCGCTCGGCTGTCCGATGCAGAGCTGACTCCACGCGAGCGGCGCACTTGGCTTTGGCCACAAAAGCGCGGGCCACTCACTGTCCCTACTCCATCCAGTGATTGTCTCTTCGCCCGGCTTTCTCGGCTAAGATCGCTTCGGCAGCTCGGGCTACCTACTACCCAGGCTGCATAACAGTTCGTTCAAGCCGAACCCGCTTCGCGGGTCGGCTTAACTCAAGGTGTTAGACCGCATGCGAGGTTCTCGTGAGCTTGGAACTACCGCACTTCCCGTATCACCGCGATCCTCAAGCTTCCGGGTCGCTTCGTCGTACTGATGACGCCTGTGAGTGTTGCGGGCAGTCTCGCGGGGTACTCTATGACGGTGTGGTATATACCCGGTCAAAGGTAAAGGCGTTATGTCCTTGGTGCATTGCTAGTGGGGCAGCTGCGGACAAATATATCGCTGCATTTTTTGACGCCGATTTTTATGATGATGCAGGCAACGTAGTCGAGCTTCCTGAGCATTTCTATCGGTCAGTATTCGGGTGCACTATCGGCTTCTCTACGTACAACCCGATTGGCTGGTGGGTTCACTGCTCTGAGCCTGCGGAGTACATCACGCGTATTGAGCCTTACGAGATGGTGTTCCAGTGTAAAAAGTGTGGTGCACGGCATTCCATCTATGACCCAGACTAACTGTCTGCGGTCTAACAGTTCATTCAAGCCGAACCCGCTTCGCGGGTCGGCTTAACTCAGGTGTTATGCGTGGGTTGGCTTGTTGGTGTTGTCGGCTTCGGTGGCGCGTAGATCGTTCCTGCACTGCGGCTTCGGCATCTATCGGTCGCTGACCTAGCTCGATTACCCGCCTCTACCGGTTCCGCTTCAATCGGCTTCGGATGCAGCAGGTTCGCGCCGCTAGGCACGAGCATGGCTTCAGAACTTCCGGATAGGCGGCGCCGTTGGCTTCGGCCGCAAAAGCGCGGGCCACTCACTGCCCCCACTCCATCCAGTGATTGTCTCTTCGCCCGGCTTTCTCGGCTAAGATCGCTTCGGCAGTCCGGGCTACCTACTACCCAGGCTGCATAACAGTTCGTTCAAGCCGAACCCGCTTCGCGGGTCGGCTTAACTCAAGGTGTTAGGCCGCAAAAGGCGACATGTCGGCAGTCAAATCTACTCGTACCAAAGTCGCTCTTACTTCGGCGCTGATCGCCTGTACATTGATATTTGCGGCGCAGTTGTTGTGGCTTCGTCAGGCAGGCCAATTTTCTTTGTCGCCCGGCGCGCTCGGCTTATTCATGCTGGCACCCTTCGGCGCAAACATCGCCTTCCTCGGACTGTGGCACCTAGCACTCCGGCGACAACGCAGCTCTAGACTCGCAAGAATATGGCTCTGGCTAATCTCAGCCTTCTGCTTTACCTTCTGGGTGGCACTTTTCTCAGTCTTCGTTATCGGGCCGGGTAGTCGGATTGCGGCCTAACAATTCATTCAAGCCGAACCGGTAGTTCCTACGGTTTAGTGGACACCCCGACCTAACCCTCAGGAGTGTCCCCATGCCCAAGCCAGGCCCCAGAACCACCCATCGCTACAGCAATGCTTTCAAAGCCTCTG
>NZ_PDWW01000051.1 GCF_010093445.1 Pseudoxanthomonas japonensis
CGTGAGGAATACGTGCGGATCTGCGCGGTGCGGTCCAGCACCTGCTGCTCGAGCGTGGCATTGAGGCGCAGGATGCCTTCCTCATGCCGCTTGCGCTCTGTGATGTCGATGATGAAGGCCAGCGCGAAGCGCCCTTCCGCGGTGTGGATCGGATTCAGGCCGATCTCGATCGGCACGCGCGTGCCGTCGCGTCGCAGTCCGTACAGGTCGCGCCCCGCGCCCATCGGTCGCGCCTGCGGCTCGCGGAAGTATCGCTCGATGTAACCGGCGTGGTGCTGGCGAGTATCGCCTGGCAGCAAGCGATCCATGGCCTGGCCCAGTAGGTCTTCGCGCGCATAGCCGAACAGCTCTTCCGCTTTCGCGTTCGCCAGTTGAATGCGACCGGCCTCGTCCACCATCAGGATCGCACTGGGCGAGGCTTCCACCACGCGACGGAACTGCTCTTCCGCGCGCAAGTGCCTCGACATGTCGTGCAGGAACAGGGAGGCGCCGTACGTCTGGCCGGCGGCGTCCCGGATGACCGAAAGGCTGGCCAGCACATCAAGAAGGGCGCCGTCCTTGCGGCGTAGCCGGTGAGACGCGCCCTGGACATCGCGCGACAGATCGGCGAACGCGGGTTGGCCGTTGTCGTCGGTCAACACGGACGCCATCGGGCGCCCGAGCGTCTCGGCCTGCGCATGGCCCAGCGTGTGTTGCGCAGCCGTATTCCATAGTGTGATGCGTCCGCAGGGGTCGCACGCGATGATGGCCTCGGTCGAGCCGGCGACGAGCGCCTCGAGTTGGGCATGATCGATGAAGGCTGCGCGGCGACGCTCGCGTGCCGTGGTCATCAGGTACCACACGGCTACGCTCAACATGCCCAGCACGAGCGTCGCCAGCGCCACCAGCCACGGGGAAGGCAGGCGCAGGCCTTGGATGAAGGCGGCCCGCGCGGTGAAGCGCGCCGCCCACTCCCGTCCGTGGATGCGCAGGCGTCGCTCGGCGCTCACCGGAGCAGTGTCCGGCGACGCCAACCCAGCGCTCACGTAGAACGGTCCTTCGGCCGCATCGTCACCGAGATCGGTGAGCGCAAGCGCGTAAGCGCCTTCCCCTTGTTCGACCCGCTGCAGCACGGCATCGATGGTGAGTGGAGCGAAGGCCCAACCGCGGGTGGCCGCCAGGCGCGCATCCGCACTGTCCAGCGGCGCCCCGGTGTCGTACACGGGCAGCAGCAGCAGGAATCCGTGCCGGGCGCGCCCGGCTTCCTGCACCAGTGTGACCGGTCGGGACAGCGTCGCTTGGCCGCTGCGTGCGGCCGCCAGCGCCGCGGCACGCCGCGCAGGTTCCGAGGCGATGTCCAGGCCGATCGCGGCTTCGTTCCGCGCGAGGGGCTCCAGGTAGCGGATGACGAACCGATCCCCGTCGTTCGGCGCCAGCGAACGCACGGCGAAATCCGGGAAGCCGTCGTTCTTCGCGGCTTCCACGAAGCGGCCCTCTTCGATCCCGGGAACGCGCTGGATGTAGCCGTAGCCGCGGATGCCGGGAAACTCGCTCGCGTAGTCGCGCGATTCGCTGTAGGCACGGAAGCGGGCGCGATCCAGCTGGGGGCCCGCCGCGATCACGGCGCCACGCGCGCCGCGCAGGCCATGTTCGAAGGCGGCGAGTTGCGTTTGCAGCGTCAGGGTGGCCGCATCTGCTACGCGGGAGAACCGTTCGCGCTGATGGTCCTGATTCGCCTGGTGTTGCAGCACGCCCGCCAGTACGGACGCTGCGAGCGCCGCCAGGCACAGGCCGAACAGACCCCTGCGGCGGCCCAACGACCGTCGCGATACCGTTCCCTGAAGTCCCGCCTCCCCCATGCACTCCCCCGCATGTCTCCAAGACATGAGCCCTTCCGACAAAGGGCCGCGGCAAGCACTGCGGCGCCACTCTAGGCGAGTGGCGCCGCGCGCTCAAGCGGCACCGCGGCCCACGGCGTCCGCGCTCCGCCGACGCCTCAGGCGAGCAGGACCTCAGTCTCTACGCTTCGGCTGCGGGAGCTGCCTTGGATGACCGGCGACCGTCCGTCGGACGTCTTGAAGGCCGAAACGCTGGCTCGCAGGTCCTGGGCCTGCTGCTCCATCGCCCGCGCCGCCGCCGACGCCTCTTCCACGAGGGCGGCGTTCTGCTGCGTGGTCTCGTCGATCTGGATGATTGAGCCGTTGACCTGGTCGAT
>NZ_PDWW01000052.1 GCF_010093445.1 Pseudoxanthomonas japonensis
CGGCCACAAGCGGACGCGCGCAAGCTAAGCCATCCAGACTTGCTCCAAGTCTCTGAATCCCCATTTCTTCGGCGACTCAATGCCCACGATGCTGTCCTTCGCCGAGGCAAGGTCGACATCTCGTCTAAACACTTGGGCCTTGGATTTGGCCGAGTAGAAGACCCTCACCGTCGGCGGCGCCAGTGGATGTTCGCCTGCCGCGATGACTACGGCCAGATGGTCCGATGCCAACCGCACCAGCGAGCCCAATGGGAAGATGCCCAGCACGCGGATGAGACTCTTCAGTACGGCGACATCGAAGTGCCCTTGCCAAGTTGCCATGCGTCGCAACGATTCGGCGGGGTCCCATCCCGACTTGTAAGGCCGGTTCGAAGTGATGGCGTCATACACGTCGCAGACCGAACTGATGCGCGTGAGCATCGGCAGGGCGTCGGCTGGCAGGGCATCGGGATACCCTGCCCCGTCCATGCGCTCGTGGTGGTGCCGCACCACATGCAGCACGTCGGGAATGTCCATGCCAGCCTCCCGCAAGATCTGCTCGCCGCGCGCGGGGTGCTGGCGCATGGTGGCCATTTCGCCGTCCTGGAGCGCGCCCGGCTTGTTGAGAATGGAGAGAGGCACGTGCGCCTTGCCCATGTCATGGAGCAAACCCGCCATCGCCGCATGTTCGCGCTGCTCCGTCGGCAGGTCGAGGTCGCGCGCCACGGCCGCCATCAGTCCTGCAACGGCGATGCTGTGGAGATAGGTGTAATTGTCCGCGGTCTTGAGTCGCGCCAGGCTGACCAGAGCCAGCGGGTTTCGTGATACCGAATCGTCGATGCGTGAGGCGAGGTCCCGCGCGCCTTCGAGCACGATGGAGCGCCCCATCCGCAATTCGCCGAACATGGCTTCCACCAATGCGCGGCCTTCCTCACAGATGAGTTTCGCTCGTGCGAGCTCGTCCCTCAGCCCTGTGGGTTCGCGTGCCGGGGGCCCCGAGGAGCCGGCCGCCTGCAGGGACGCGATGTCGCATGGCGGAGCTGCGTCTGCCTCTATCGCGATCATCGACGGGCCGTTAGACGTGCCCTCATTACGACCACGCTGTGTGTCGATGTCCACAGCGGCGACCCCGCTTGCCACCAATGTGTCCACGTCGTCCTGATCCACGACAAAGCGCGTGCGCCAGAACGGATGCTCCAACCACGGACCGTGCAGCTTCACCACGTACATGCCCGCCTTCAGCGTGTCCGTTGGAATTGTCTTCAACGCCATGCCCACTCCCTCGCCATCTCGATGCCACGTAGCGAATAGCGGCGCAGCGCGAGGCGGTTGAACCCCGCGGCGGGTCGGGACCTAAACATGGTAATCACGATTACTTGGCTCCTGCACGAACGCCGGGAGCCGCGAAAATCGGGCGCTTTCCCATCTTTTTCAAAGGATTGCGCCGGACGGTGTCGTTTCCGGCCGTGGGCCTTCGCCCCTCTTCCGTGCGCTACCCCCTCCGAAAGTCTGAGCACGGCCGCCTCAGGTTCTCCCGGGCACGCCGCTAATGCCTGCGAAGAAGACCAGACAACCGAAGAGACGGACAAGAGAATGAATGCCTTCCTTGCTGCATGGAACAACCGTACGACCGCTTTCAAGCTGACCCTGATCTGCTGCCTTTCCACCGTTGGCATCCTCGTGCCTTCGGTGGCGTACCTCGCGCAGCTGCGAGAGCAACTGGCCGTGAATCG
>NZ_PDWW01000053.1 GCF_010093445.1 Pseudoxanthomonas japonensis
CGAGGCTGTGTAAAAACGTCCGACGGCAGATCGCTGGCGCTTTGCCGATGCTCGACCTACGTTTGTCTGGTTGATGGCATCGCGATTCTCAGGCCGCGATCGCCTTCAACATGCCAGGCATACCGATGATCTTGATCATCCGCTTCATGTTGTAGGCCAGCACGGCCAAGCTGATCTCTGCTCTGACCTTCGGCAACGTCTTTGTTAGAAGTGGGGTGGTGCCCAACCACGCCTTGAGGGTGCCGAAGACGTGCTCGACCGTCTGCCTTCGCGCAACGGCGACCTGCGGCCTGGCGTCGAGCCGCAGTTGCATCGCGTCGAGCACGTGTTCGTGTTCCCAGCGGCTGATCCGCCGGTAACGCGCCGTTGTGCATTGGTCGCGCATCGAGCAGTCTGGACAGGCGGATGACCAATACTTGCGCAGCGTCAAGCCGTCCTCTTCGCTGGTAAAGCGATGCGTGGCGTGCTCGCCCGCAGGACAGCGATAGGCATCCAGCGTCGGCTCGTAGATGAAGTCCCGCTTGTCGAAGCGCCCCTGGGCCTTGCTGTTCGAGGTCAGCGGCTTGAGCACCAGTGGGATGATGCCGCTCTGCTCGCAGGCCAGGATCTGTTGAGCGTTGTAGTAGCCGCGATCGGCCAACGCGGTCAGGTGGTCGGTGCCTAGAGCGGTCTTGGCTTTGAGCGCCATGGGCGCAAGCTGCGTCCGATCATGTCCAACGTTGGTGACTTCGTGGGCCACGATCAGGTGATGCTCCGCATCGACCGCAGCCTGCAGGTTGTAGCCCACCGTGCCGGTGGCACGTCCTGTCGAGGTCATCGATCGTGCATCCGGGTCGGTCAGTGAGATCTGGCTATCGGGCGCATCTTGCAGTTCCTGTTCGATGCGATCCAGCGCCGCCATCTGCTCTCGCACCTTGGCCAGCTTGTGGCGTAGCTGCGGGATACGTGCCTCTGGCAGCAGCGCCGGGTCGCGATCGGCACGATCCAGCTCGGCCAGATAACGGGCCACGCTCTCGTCTAGCTGGCTACGCCGCGCCTTGATCTTGCCGACGGTAAAGTTGCGATCGCGGCTGTTGACCGCCTTGAACTTGCTGCCATCGATCGCGACCACGGCGTGCGAGAACACCTTCATCCGGCGGCACAGCGCAGTGAAACGACTGCAGACCGCCACGATCGCGGTGCCGTTGTCCTTGCGGAAGTCGGCAATCGTCTTGAAGTCAGGCGCCAGTCGTCCGGTTAACCAGATCAGTTCCAGGTTGCGCTGCGCCTCGCGCTCCAGCCGACGGCTGGACTGCACCCGGTTGAGATAGCCATAGATTTAGATCTTGAGCAGCGCGGCTGGGTGGTAAGCAGGTCGGCCACCGGCGGCGCGGCTGGCGGCCTCGAAACCCAGTGACCCGAGATCCAGCGCATCCACGAAGGCGTCGACGAGACGAACAGGATTGTCCTGATGGACGTAATCCTCGAGCCGGTCAGGCAGCAGGAGCGCCTGAGTCCGATCCACGCCATCGACGAATCGCTTCATGATCAGCACCGACCGAGGAGTGCTTGAATCTTGCCAGTGGTGTCGAGGTTTTCACACAGCCTCGG
>NZ_PDWW01000054.1 GCF_010093445.1 Pseudoxanthomonas japonensis
CAGAGGCTTTGAAAGCATTGCTGTAGCGATGGGTGGTTCTGGGGCCTGGCTTGGGCATGGGGACACTCCTGAGGGTTAGGTCGGGGTGTCCACTAAACCGTAGGAACTACCGGTTCGGCTTGAATGAATTGTTAGGCCTCTCCACCGGGAAGGCCCGCCACCACAAGCTTAAGCCTTGAGACCGCCTCTGTGGAGCCGAAGCGGCCGGCCGCGCGATAGCTCTCTTTTGCCGCATCCGCGTCCGAGCAGACCTTGGCAAGAATGGTCTCCGCCACTGTTTGATGGAGCGCGACGCGTGCAGCGTACCTGGCCAGCACGATTTGACCTGCCTGATCCGACTCGTGGCCATCTAAGGCGAACGACCAGTAGAAGTTGTCGTACTTAGCGCAGAAGTCAGCGAACGAAATGTGTCCTGCGGCGCACTCACGCACAAGATGATCAGAGCGATCCAATGCCGCAAGGAGATCAATCTCTGTCGGGTACGAGTTCATATCTTGAGAGGCCTAACACCAGAATTAAGCCGACCCGCGAAGCGGGTTCGGCTTGAATGAATTGTTAGGCCACATGCCTCGCGACCCGTACGATCTCTGGCTCTTGTGCGTCCATAAACATATAGCACCGACCAAAGAGCGCCTTAATGCCAAAATCATCAAACTTGTTCTGGCCGAGAGGGGTGATTAGGACCTCATGTGTGGCCAAAGCGGACTGATGTTTGCGATCGATCTCGGACCAGTTGGCGGCGACGACATCTGCCAGCACCACGTTGCCCGCGTTGTGCTTGTAGCCGATCAGGATGTTTCCGTCATCCATGGCCATAGGGTTCATGTCGGGGTGAGCGTGGAACACATGCCGAAGCGATTCGAGGGCAAAAGCCTCAGCCTGCCCATCAGTTAGCCCCTCGGGCAGAAGTACGAACGTACCATGTTTGAAAAGCGCGAAGTCCCTCTTTCCATCCGTGTAGTAGCGGACACGGTCCTCTACATTTTCGAGGGGTTGGACAATAGAGGGCCTCCAATCAGGAACAGGAGGAAACCGCCCAGTAGGTGGCTTAGGTGGCTCTGAGGCCTTCTTCTTGAATAGTCCAAACAAGGAAAACTCTCCAATGTGGCCTAACGCCTGAATTAAGCCGCGCCGCGAAGCGGCGGGCAGTTCCTACGAAAAAGTGGACACCGATTCTCTAGCGGCACTGCTCGAACTCCACCGGTGATCGATAGCCCAGCGCCGAGTGCAGGCGCTGGTGGTTGTAGAACTGGATGTAGTCGTTGATCGC
>NZ_PDWW01000055.1 GCF_010093445.1 Pseudoxanthomonas japonensis
CGCGGATTCATATGATCGACGCAACACACGGATAGCTGCATAGGCAGCAGGAGTGTTGCGAATGAAGCGCAGGAAGAGGCTCTACTACACCGACACCGAGAAGGCACTGATGTGGGATCGCTGGCAGCAGGGCGAGTCCCTGCATCAGATTGCGTCCCTGTTCGATCGGCACCACAGCTCCGTCCGGAACATCCTGGCCCAGCACGGCGGCATTCGTCCGCCAGTGAGGCGTCGATCTCCGAGGGTGCTGAGCCTGGCCGAGCGCGAGGAGATCTCCCGCGGCCTGGCGGCGGGACGATCGATCCGCACGATTGCCGCGTTGCTGGGGCGGGCGCCATCCACGATCAGCCGCGAGATCGGTCGCAACGAAGGCGCTGAAGGCTACCGCGCCAGCCAAGCCGACCAGACCGCCTGGGACAGGGCGCGGCGCCCCAAGACCTGTAAGCTGACGCTGCATCGAGCCTTGGCCGCTCGCGTGGCAGAGAAGATCCAGCGGCAGTGGTCGCCTGAGCAGGTGGCCGGCTGGCTCAAACGCACCTATCCCGATGATGCGAGCCGTCAGGTGTCCCACGAGACGATCTATCGCACGCTCTACATCCAGTCCCGCGGAGCCTTGAAACAGGAGCTGCTCGCGCACCTGAGGCGCACGCGGGCGATGCATCGCTCACGACACCACACCCAAAAGACAGAGAACCATGGCCGGATCACCAACACCGTCTCGATCAGCGAGCGGCCGGCCAGCGCCGAAGATCGGGCCGTGCCGGGACACTGGGAAGGCGACCTGCTGTTCGGTGACCGGAACAGTCAGATCGCCACGCTGGTGGAGCGACAGACGCGGTATCTGATGCTGGTGAAGGTGGCAGGCAAGGACACGGAGACCGTGGTCAATGCACTGATCAAGAACGCACGCCGTCTGCCGAAGCAGCTGTACCGGTCGCTGACCTGGGATCGGGGCAAGGAGATGGCGGCGCACCGCCGCTTCACCTTGGCCACGGACATCCAGGTCTACTTCTGCGACCCGCACCATCCTTGGCAACGCGGCACCAACGAGAACACCAACGGCCTACTGCGGCAGTACTTCCCGAAGGGGATCAATCTGGCCGATGTCACGCAGGCCAGACTGGATGCCGTGGCACGCCAACTCAATGAACGGCCACGCAAGACGCTGGGCTACGAGACACCGGCAGAGCGATATCGACAAACTGTTGCGTCGATCGGTTGAATCCAAG
>NZ_PDWW01000056.1 GCF_010093445.1 Pseudoxanthomonas japonensis
TTGCTGCATGGAACAACCGTACGACCGCTTTCAAGCTGACCCTGATCTGCTGCCTTTCCACCGTTGGCATCCTCGTGCCTTCGGTGGCGTACCTCGCGCAGCTGCGAGAGCAACTGGCCGTGAATCGAACCGAGCTCGCGAGCATGCCCGCGCTGGAGGAACTGCTGGGCGTGGTCAGCGCACTCAACCTGCGTCGTGGTGGCGATGCACGGACGACCGACGTGCAGGCCGACATCACCGCCCTGTACGAAAAAGCGGGCGCATCCGCCGCCGCCCAGCCCCATCTGAATGACAGTCACGCCAGCATCGAGAAGCTGGCCCGGGAGTGGCGCACCCTGCGCGACCTCGCCCACGATGACCCGTCGATCGCCGAACATGTCGAACAAGCCCTGCAGGCGGTCGAGACGCTCGGTGACGAGAGCCTGCTGGTCTACACACCGCACCCCGAGAGTTACCACCTGATGCTGGGCACGAGCCAGTCGCTCCCGCGGGCCGCCAGCGCACTGGCCGACGTACTGGGCGACATCCATCGCCGTGGTCCCGGCGTGGCCGATGCGCATCGGGAAGTCCTGCTCGACATCTTCCATCAGGAACTGGGCGGCTACGTGCGGGAGATGGACAAGGCCCTGTCGTTGACGGGCACTGCGACGCCTGCCCTGCGCTCCGCCCACAGCGCGGTCAAGGACGCCTACGCCGGCGACGATGCCCAGGCGGATCCGGCGGCGCTCGCTGCGCTTGCAGCAAGACTCGCCGCCATCGAAGACGCCGCGCTCGCCGAACTGGAGTCCCAGTCGTCTGCGCACCTGCGCGCGGCGCGCGCGAAGATGTACGTCGGGGCGGCCATGGTGGCGCTGATCCTGGCGCTCGTCGTGGGCGCGTCCTGGTACACGGTGCGCGCGATCACCCGCGGCATCCGCCATGCCGCCAAGGTGGCAAGCCGGATCTCGTCCGGGGATCTCGACACGCCCATCCCATCGCGCTATCGCGACGAGGTGGGCCAGCTTCTGATGAGCATGCGCGACATGCAGTCCACCGTCCATCGCGTGGTCGCCTCCCAGCGCGAGATGGCGGCGAAGCATGAAGAGGGCACCATCAGCTTCCGATGCGACGACAGCGCGTTTCCCGGCGGCTTCGGCGAGATGGTGCGCGGTACCAACGAACTGGTGGCATCGCACATCCACG
>NZ_PDWW01000057.1 GCF_010093445.1 Pseudoxanthomonas japonensis
TTGCTGCATGGAACAACCGTACGACCGCTTTCAAGCTGACCCTGATCTGCTGCCTTTCCACCGTTGGCATCCTCGTGCCTTCGGTGGCGTACCTCGCGCAGCTGCGAGAGCAACTGGCCGTGAATCGCACCGAGCTCGCGAGCATGCCCGCGCTGGAAGAACTGCTGGACGTGGTCAGTGCCCTCAACCTGCGTCGTGGTGGCGATGCACGGACGACCGACGTGCAGGCCGACATCACCGCCCTGTACGAAAAAGCGGTCGCATCCGCCGCTGCCCAGCCCCATCTGAATGACAGTCACGCCAGCATCGAGAAGCTGGCCCGGGAGTGGCGCACCCTGCGCGACCTCGCCCACGACGACCCGTCGATCGCCGAACATGTCGAACAGGCTCTGCAGGCGGTCGAGATACTCGGTGACGAGAGCCTGCTGGTCTACACACCGCACCCCGAGAGCTACCACTTGATGCTGGGCACGAGTCAGTCGCTCCCGCGGGCGGCCAGCGCTCTGGCCGACGTGCTGGGTGACATCCATCGCCGTGGTCCTGACGTGGCCGATGCACATCGGGAAGTCCTGCTCGACATCTTCCATCAGGAACTGGGCAGCTACGTGCGGGAGATGGACAAGGCCCTGTCGTTGACGGGGACTGCGGCGCCTGCCCTGCGCTCCGCCCACAGCGTGGTCAAGGACGCCTACGCCGCCGACGATGCCCAGGCGGATCCGGCGGCGCTCGCTGCGCTTGCAGCAAAACTCGCCGCCATCGACAACGCCGCGCTCGCCGAACTACAGTCCCAATCATCTGCGCACCTGCGCGCGGCGCGCGCGAAGATGTACATCGGGGCGGCCATGGTGGCGCTGATCCTGGCGCTCGTCGTGGGCGCGTCCTGGTACACGGTGCGCGCGATCACCCGCGGCATCCGCCATGCCGCCAAGGTGGCCAGCCGGATCTCGTCCGGGGATCTCGACACGCCCATCCCATCGCGCTATCGCGACGAGGTGGGCCAGCTTCTGATGAGCATGCGTGACATGCAGTCCACCGTCCATCGCGTGGTCGCCTCGCAGCGCGAGATGGCGGCGAAGCATGAAGAGGGCACCATCAGCTTCCGATGCGACGACAGCGCGTTTCCCGGCGGCTTCGGCGAGATGGTGCGCGGTACCAACGAACTGGTGGCATCGCACATCCACG
>NZ_PDWW01000058.1 GCF_010093445.1 Pseudoxanthomonas japonensis
GGTCAGCACTTCACGCGAGACCGGCGCGGATATTGTCCTGTTACTAGCTCCCGGCAAATCGGGTGATGACGTTCCGGACGATGAAATTCGCAAGGTCATATCCGCAGCAGAACTCACCGCCAAGCCCGGCGCGGAGGGGGTGAAGTGACGGTTGAACGCATCCAGCTACGACGCGCCAAGGGATGGCGCATGCCTGCCGATACGGTGAAGGTGGATCGCACCACCAAGGGGGGAAACCCCTTCATCGTAGGCAAGCACGGCACGCAGGCCGAATGCGTCCGACTGTTTGAATTGACCGTCGGCGGCTATATCGCCCTGGGCACTGACAACTTTGATGAGCAGGTGGCCGTGCGCGATTACGTCGTGGCGAACCGTGAGCAACTGCGCGGAAAGAATCTCGCTTGCTGGTGCCGCATCGGTACACCGTGCCACGCAGACCTATTGATCCAAATCGCAAACAAGGAAACCCCATGACGACCGAGCTGGTGGAGTTGGCGCCGTGCATCTGCGGTGCTGTTGTCGATCAGGACGAATGTCCGTATCCGAGCGGCCCATACATTCTCGGCGGCGGGGAGCGTCAGTTGTACAAGGTCTCCTGTACCGGAGGCGCTTGCGGCTGGATGTGTGTTGGCTACGGTGCAGCCGGCGCACGCAAAGCCTGGAACACCCGCGCCCTCGCCTCGCGGGCTGGTGGGTGGAGGCCGATTGAGAGCGCGCCGAGAACAGGTATTGCGGTCCTGTTGTTCCAGCCATGGAAGTCAGGCCGCAACTGTGCGGTGATCGGCCACTACGCAAACGGATGGGTCGGCAGCGACATCGAAGATTTGCAGCAAAAAAAAAACACGCAAAGCCGGACTGCCGAACGTCAAAAGAAACACGATGACGTAAGAGATTTTAATGACGTACATAGACGTCAATTCCTACCACGGGACGGTAACGAGCTTCAGTGTGGTGTGCGAAATGACCTTTCTCATGGGTGCGATGATAAGCACAATACAGGAGAGTATCTCCACGTTCACGTTGTAAGGCGAGCTTACGTT
>NZ_PDWW01000059.1 GCF_010093445.1 Pseudoxanthomonas japonensis
CGCTTGTGTCTGCGGTTACCCCTAGAGTTGTGGCGGAGAGCGATGTGCGGCAGGCCGACAGGCCGCTGTGTTCGAGCACGTGTAGGAGCCAGGGCCGCCGCACATCGACCTCGATCCATAGCCCGAACAGTTGAACGAGCCTGAGCTCGAACTTCACAAGCGTGGGCAGGAACGAGGGGGCTCTCTCCTGTCCCACAGTTTACGAGCTTCCATGACCCTCTGGATTGGTATCGACGTCTCCAAGGCCACCCTGGCCGTCCATGTGCTGCCGACCCGGCAGTTTCTTTCTGTGCCCAACACTGGCGAGGGGCATGCCAGCCTGTGCGCCATGCTCAAGGGGCAGGCCGTTGGCAATCTGCTGCTGGAAGCCACCGGCGGCTACGAACGCGCCGTGATGCGGGCCCTGGCCGCCGCCGAGGTGCCGGTCACCCGGATCAACCCACGTCGGGCCCGTGCCTTTGCCACCGCCTTGGGCAAAACCGCCAAGACCGACCCCATCGACGCGGCCCTACTCGCGCGCATGGCCGAACTGGTCTGCGCCCCTGGTGTGGCACCGGAGCCCGAGCGCGAAGTCTTGCGTGAGCTGGTCCAGCGCCGCGAACAACTGGTCCAGCAGCGTGACGACGAGCGCCGCCGCCTGCCCCAGGCGTGCACGCCCTTGGTCCGCGACGACCTTGCCGCCCACATCGGCCAGCTGCGCCTGCGCATCCGCCATCTGGACAAGGCCATCGTCCATGCCCAGCAACACCTCGACGATCAGCTGAGCCGCAAGCTGCAGGCCATCGCCGGTATCGGCCAGGTCACCGCCGCCAGCCTGATGGCGTACCTGCCTGAACTGGGGCGTCTGGATCGCCGCCAAATCGCTGCATTGGCCGGACTGGCTCCCTACAACGTGGACAGCGGACAACACGCCGGCAAACGCCGCATCCGCGGCGGACGCGCCGCGATCCGCCGTGTCCTGTACATGGCGTGCTGGTCAGTGATCCGCA
>NZ_PDWW01000005.1 GCF_010093445.1 Pseudoxanthomonas japonensis
TTCGGGCTATGGATCGAGGTCGATGTGCGGCGGCCCTGGCTCCTACACGTGCTCGAACACAGCGGCCTGTCGGCCTGCCGCACATCGCTCTCCGCCACAACTCTAGGGGTAACCGCAGACACAAGCGGGCCATGCCCGCGACCATCACCCGGCGTGCACGCCGGGCTGGCCTACGCGGCGCGTTGCGCGTCCTGCGGCACCAGGCGCAGCCGCGGCGCCACGTCGGCCAGCACCTTGCCCGTGTGCGACAGCAGGCACAAGGTGCCGTCGGCCTCCTCGCTGAGCGCGGTCAGGCTTTCCACCCAGTCACCGTCGTTGGCGTAGATCAGGCCGTCGCGCTGCAGCAGCGAGGCACGATGGATATGGCCGCAGACGATGCCGTCCAGGCTGCGGCGGCGTGCATCGTCCAGCCCCGCCTGCACGAAGCGGGCGATGTAGCGCTCGGCCGCGTCGCTCTGCCGCTTGAGGTACTCGGCCAGCGACCAGTAGCGCAGGCCGAAGCGACGGCGCAGCTGATTGGTCAGGCGGTTGCCGGTGAGGATGCGGTAGTACAGCCAGTCGCCGAACCTTTCCTGCAGCCCGCCGAAATGGGTGATGCCATCGTAGTCGTCGCCGTGGGTCACCAGCAGGCGCCGGCCGTCCAGCGTGGTGTGGATGGCCCGGCGGCGCACCTGCATGGCCGGCAGCACCAGGCCGCAGAACCGGCGGATCGCGCGGTCATGGTTACCCGGCACGTAGATCAGTTCGGTGCCGTCGCGCGCCAGCGCGTGCAACGCCTCGACCACGCGGTTGTGGGCGGCATCCCACGACGCGCGGCGCTGCGCCATCCACCACAGGTCGACGATGTCGCCGACCAGATACAGCCGACGGCAGCGCAGTCCGGACAGGAAGTCGGCGAACTCGGCGGCATGGCAATGTTTGGAGCCGAGATGGACGTCGGAGACGAAGACCGCGCGCCGCATCGGGGGTGGCGCGGTCCGCGGGCTCACGCCGCGGTCTCCACCGGAGGCCGGCGGTCGCCGAGATAGCGCTCGCGCTTCTTCGGACGGATGCGGTGCAGGTCCACTTCGATCAGGCCATCGATCGAGTCGCTGAAATCCGGATCGACGCCGAACGCCAGGAAGCGCGCGCCACCGGGTTCGCACAGGTCGGTGTACTGCCTGTAGAGCATCGGCACGCTCGCCCCGAGCGTGTCGAGATTGGCCTTGAGCACGCGGAATCCGGTGTCGGCATCCAGCGCCTCGAACGACAGCGGCGTGGCGGCGTACTGGAACGGATGCCGGGGCCGGGCGTTGCCACACGCGTCTCCGTAGTAGTGCGTGTAGTAGGCGACGATGCGTTCGCGCGCGTGCGCGGGCAGCGCGGCGCTCATCGACACCGCACCGAACAGGTAGCGCACGCCCGGATGCCGGCGCAGGTAGGCGCCGATGCCCTGCCACAGGTAGTCGATGCTGCGGCTGCCCCAGTACTCCGGCACCACGAAGCTGCGTCCCAGCTCCATGCCGCCCGCCAGGCGCGGCAGCGCGTCGTCGGCGTAGTCGAACAGCGAGGCGGTGTACAGGCCTTTCAGTCCCTGTGCCGCGAGCACCGGCGCACCGCGGGCGATCCGGTACGCACCTGCGATCCTCCGCTGCGACGCGTCCCACAGCACGATGTGCTCGTACCAGGTGTCGAAGGCATCCACGTCCATCCGCTTGCCCGTGCCCTCGCCCACGGCACGGAAGGTCAGTTCGCGCAGGCGTCCGATCTCGCGCAGCAGCGGCGAGCCGCCCGCCAGCCGGCCGACACAGATGCGCTTGCCGTCGGTGGTCTGGCCCAGCACGTCCAGCGCGGCGATGCAGGCCTCCAGCACGTCGGGCGACAACGGCTCGACCAGCCGCTCGGCGACATCGACGGGCTCCGGCGACGCCGGCGTGGCGCGTCGTCCGAGCGCATACAGCGCCGCACGCACACCGGCGATCGCGGATGCGACGTCTTCCTCCGCATCCACGCGCAGCGCCCGTCCGACATGCAACTGCAGGCGCCGTTGGCTGCGGCGGAACATCTCGCGCGCCAGCAGCGCGGTTCCGGCCGGTTTGAACAGCGCCGAGGCGCCATAGAACAGCGGTGAATTGCGCGCCTCCACGCGGATCGGCAGCACCGGCGTCCCGGTGGCGCGGGCGAAGCGCAGGAAGCCGCGACGCCAGCGCGTGTCGCGCACGCCACGCGGACCCAACCGCGAGACTTCACCGGCTGGGAACACGATCACGCATTGCTCGGCCTCCAGCGCCTGTTCCACCGCGCGCACGCTATCGGCCGATGGCTTGCCGCCCAGGATGCGCACCGGCAGCAGCAACTCCGCCAGTGGCGCGATGCCGGCCAGGACGTCGTTCGCGACGATCCTCACGTCCTGCCTCACGCGGCCCACGAGTTGCAGCAGTGCCAGCGCATCCAGCGCGCCGGAGGGATGGTTGGCGACGATCAGCAGCCGGCCTTGCGCGGGAATGCGCCGCTCCTCCGCCGGGTCGGCGATCGTCCGCATGTTGAGATGGTCGATGGCGGCATCGACGAAGGCGAGGCCATGCAGGTGACCATGGTCGGCCAGGAAGGCGTAGGCCTGGTCCAGCTTCGACCAGCGGCCCAGCGTGCGCAGCAACGGCCGGGTCAGCCGGGCGTGACGGCCTCGGAACCAGTGGGGATAACGTTCGGTGATCTGCTGTTCCAGCGGGCGCATGGGCAAGGGCTGGCGGCGGGGTGTCGCCGCGCAGCCTGCGCCCGGCGGGCGACAGCGCCGTGTCCGTTTTCTGGCAGTCCGGTGACAACGCCGGTCGACCTGCCCTTAACCCGGTGGCAACCCTGAACAGCGCAGAATGCACGCACCCGTCCCGGCGTGTATCATGCGCGCCCATCTTTTCATCCGAATCAAAGGATATAAGCCCGATGTCCAGCTACCTGTTCACCTCCGAATCGGTCTCCGAAGGCCATCCGGACAAGATCGCCGACCAGATTTCCGACGCCGTGCTGGACGCGATCCTGGCCCAGGACAAGCGCGCACGCGTGGCCTGCGAGACGCTGGTGAAGACGGGCGCCGCCATCGTGGCCGGCGAAGTCACCACCACCGCGTGGGTGGACATCGAATCGCTGGCCCGCAAGGTGATCAACGACATCGGCTACGACAACTCGGACGTCGGCTTCGACGGCCACACCTGCGCCATCATCAACATGCTGGGCAAGCAGTCGCCCGACATCAACCAGGGCGTCGACCGCAAGAAGCCGGAAGAACAGGGCGCGGGCGACCAGGGCCTGATGTTCGGCTACGCCTGCAACGAGGCGCCGGAATTCATGCCCGCCCCGCTGTACTACAGCCACCGCCTGGTGGAACAGCAGGCCAAGGTGCGCAAGAAGGGCAAGCTGAAGTGGCTGCGTCCCGACGCCAAGTCGCAGGTCACCCTGCGCTACGACGGCAACACCGTGCTCGGTCTCGACGCCGTGGTGCTGTCGACCCAGCACGATCCGGACATCAAGCAGAAGGACCTGATCGAGGCCGTGCGCGCCGAGATCCTGGTGCCCGTGCTGCCGAAGAAGTGGCTGGACGCGCTGCCGAAGAACAAGGTGCACATCAACCCGACGGGCAAGTTCGTCATCGGCGGCCCGGTGGGCGATTGCGGCCTGACCGGCCGCAAGATCATCGTCGACAGCTACGGCGGCATGGCCCGCCACGGCGGCGGCGCGTTCTCGGGCAAGGATCCGTCGAAGGTCGACCGTTCGGCCGCCTACGCCGCGCGCTACGTGGCCAAGAACATCGTGGCCGCCGGCTTGGCCGACAAGTGCGAAGTGCAGGTCTCCTACGCCATCGGCGTGGCCGAGCCGACCTCGATCTCGGTCACCACGTTCGGCACCGGCAAGGTCGGCGACGACGTGATCGAGAAGCTGATCCGCAAGCACTTCGACCTGCGTCCGTACGGCATCACGAAGATGCTGGACCTGGAGCACCCGATCTACCAGCCGACCGCCAGCTACGGCCACTTCGGCCGCAAGCCGAAGGAAATCAGCTACGTCGACGCCGCCGGCAAGAAGCACACCGCGACCACCTTCTCGTGGGAGAAGACCGATCGCGCAGAGGCGCTGCGCAAGGACGCCAAGCTGAAGTGACGACCCGGCGCGCCTGCGGACGCAGGCGCCTTTGCCGGGCCGTCATCCCCGTGCAGGCGGGGATCCCGTGCCTTTGATTCAGAGAACGGGCCGCTCATGCGGCCCGTTTGCTTTGCCGTCATAGAGCGGAGCTTGCTCCGCTGCTTCTGTGCGCGCTCGCCCGCCCCCCCCAGCCGGGCAAGCTGGGCTCTACGCGAGGCGGTGCAACGCCGCGGGAAGAATGGGTTAGCCTGCCCGCCAGTTCTCCTGTGGACACGCCATGGACACCCTGAAAAGCCACCAGCTATCGATGACGGTGCTGATGACCCCGGACATGGCCAACTTCTCCGGCAAGGTCCACGGCGGTGCCATCCTCAAGCTGCTCGACCAGGTGGCCTACGCCTGCGGCAGCCGCTACGCGGGCAAGTACGTGGTCACGCTGTCGGTGGACCAGGTGATGTTCCGCCAGGCGATCAACGTGGGCGAACTGGTGACCTTCCTGGCCTCGGTCAACCACACCGGTATCTCGTCGATGGAAATCGGCATCAAGGTGGTGGCCGAGGACATCCGCAAGCAGAGCGTGCGCCACGCCAACAGCTGCTTCTTCACCATGGTCGCGGTGGACGACGACGGCCGCCCCACCCCGGTGCCCGCGCTGGAACCCGGCACGCCCGACGAGGTCCGCCGCTTCGCCGCCGCTCGCCTGCGCCGGGAGTTGCGCGAGGAAATGGAGCAACGGCATGCCGCCCTGCTCGGCACGAAAGCGCACGCCGTCGACTGAGTACCGCCGGTGACCGACCCGCGCCCGGTACAATGGGCGCATGTCTCTGATGCAATTCCAGCGGGTCGACTTCAGCGTCGGCGGGCCGCTTCTCCTCGAACACGTCGACCTGTCCATCGAACCCGGCGAGCGCGTCTGCATCGTCGGCCGCAATGGCATGGGCAAATCCACGCTGATGCGGCTGATGGCCGGCGAACTGAAGCCGGACGACGGCGAAATCCGCGTGCAGAACGGCGTGGTCGTCGCGCGCATGGCACAGGAGGTGCCGCAGGATACGCAGGGCACGGTGTTCGACGTGGTCGCCGAGGGGCTGGGCGACCTCGGCCAGTTGCTGGCGCGCTACCACCATGCGCTGCACGACGGCGACATGGACGCGATGGGCGACGCCCAGGCGCAGATCGAGGCGCGCAACGGCTGGGACCTGGACCGCCGAGTGCAGCAGGTGCTGGAACGGCTGGAGCTGCCCGAGGAGACCGACTTCGCCGCGCTGTCCGGCGGCATGAAGCGCCGCGTGCTGCTGGCGCAGGCGCTGGTGCGCGATCCCGACATCCTGCTGCTGGACGAACCGACCAACCACCTCGACATCGAGGCGATCGCCTGGCTGGAAGGCTTCCTGAAGTCCTTCGGCGGCAGCATCGTCTTCGTCACCCACGACCGCAGCTTCCTGCGCTCGCTGGCCACCCGCATCCTCGAGATCGACCGCGGCCAGCTGACCAGCTGGCCGGGCGATTACGACAACTACCTGCGCCGTCGCGAAGAGCGGCTGCATGCCGAGGCGCAGGAGAACGCGCGCTTCGACAAGCTGCTGGCGCAGGAGGAAGTCTGGATCCGCCAGGGCATCAAGGCGCGTCGCACGCGCAACGAAGGCCGCGTCACCGCACTGAAGGCGATGCGCCGCGAACGCGCGCAACGCCGGGAACTGTCCGGCAACGTCAAGATGGAAGCCGCCGCCGCGCAGGCGTCCGGCAAGAAGGTCATCGAAGCCACCCACATCACCCAGGCCTACGACGGCCGCACGCTGCTGGACGACGTCTCCGCGACGATCATGCGGGGCGACCGCGTCGGCATCATCGGCCCGAACGGTGCCGGCAAGTCGACGCTGCTGAAGATCCTGCTGGGCGAACTGGCGCCGCAACAGGGCGAGGTGAAGCTGGGCACCGGCCTGCAGATCGCTTATTTCGACCAGCACCGCAGCCAGCTGGACGAATCGCGCACCGCGCTGGAGAACGTGGCCGAAGGCAGCGATTTCGTCGAGATAAACGGCAGCCGCAAGCACGTCATCGGCTACCTGCAGGACTTCCTGTTCTCACCGGAACGCGCGCGTGCACCGATCACCCGCCTGTCCGGCGGCGAGCGCAACCGCCTGCTGCTGGCCAAGCTGTTCGCGCAGGCGTCCAACCTGCTGGTGATGGACGAACCGACCAACGACCTGGACGTGGAGACGCTGGAACTGCTGGAAGAGCTGCTGCTGGACTACAAGGGCACGTTGCTGCTGGTCAGCCACGACCGCGACTTCCTCGACAACGTGGTCACCAGCACGCTGGTGCTGGAAGGCGAAGGCCGCTTGGGCGACTACGTCGGCGGCTATTCGGACTGGCTGCGCCAGCGTCGCGCGCCAGCCGCGGCCACCAGCCCATCCACACCTGCCAAGCCCACCCTGTCGAAGCAGCCCGAGCCGGTCGCCGCCAAGCGCAAGCTCGGCTTCAAGGAAGCGCGCGAACTGGAACAGCTGCCGGCCCTGATCGAAACACTGGAAGCCGAAGTCGCCAGGCGCACCGCCGCAATGAACGACCCGGCGTACTACCAGCAATCGCCGGCGGACCTGCAGCGTGCGAACGAGGAGTTGGCCGCGAAACAGGCGGACCTGGACCGCGCCTACCAGCGCTGGTCGGAGCTGGATGGCTGAGGCGGCGGGATGCTGGTGTGGGAGCGACGTAAGTCGCGATGAAACATCGGTAACACGTCATCGCGACTTACGTCGCTCCCACACCGGGATCCCACATCACCCGGTGTTCTGCACGCCCTGCGACACGCCGTTGATGCTGGCGACCAGCGCGTGCAGCAGCGCGTCGTCCTCGCGGTCGCTGTCGCGCCAGCGCTTCAGCAGGTCGGCCTGCATCACGCTGATCGGGTCGATGTAGGGATTGCGCAGGCGGATCGACAGCGCCAGCCGCTGGTCGTGCTGCAACAGCCACTCGTTGCCGTTGAGCGCCATCACCCACTTCGCCGCGGCGGCATGCTCGTGCTGCACGCGCGGGAAGAATTCGCCGTGCAGGTCGCCCGACATCTTCGAGTACATCTCGGCGATGCTCAGGTCGCCCTTGGCCAGCACCATCGAGATGTCGTCCAGGAAGGTCTTGAAGAACGGCCAGTCGCGCGCCATCTCCTTCAGCGCCTCCTCGCCGTACGTGTCCACGGCGGCCTGCAGGCCGGTACCCACGCCGTACCAGCCGGGAATCACCGCGCGCGCCTGGCTCCACGCGAACACCCACGGGATCGCCCGCAGGTTGCCGAGCGCCGCGTCCTGTCCCAGCCGGCGCGACGGGCGCGAGCCCAGCGTCATCCGCTCGATCACGTCGATCGGCGTGGCGGCACGGAAGTAGTCCATGAAGCGCGGCGACTGCACGAACGCGCGATAGGCCTGCGAGCTCTCCTGCGCGACCAGCGCCATGATCTCGCGCCATGTCGCCTCGCGCGGCTCCGGCGGACGCGGGCGCAGGCTCGACAGCAGCACCGCACCGACCGACTGTTCCAGCGAACGCAGTGCCAGCGCACGGATGCCGTACTTGCGGTGGATCACTTCGCCCTGCTCGGTCACGCGCAGGCGGCCATCGACGCTGCCACGCGGCGCCGCTTCCAGCGCACGCGTGGTCTTGCCGCCGCCGCGGACGATCGAGCCGCCGCGTCCGTGGAAGAACGTCAGCTTGATGTCCAGCTCCTGGGCGGCATCGACCAGGTCGACCTGCGCCCGCTGCAGGCCCCAGCGCGAGGCGGCGATGCCGCCGTCCTTGCCGCTGTCGGAATAGCCCAGCATCACCATCTGCACGTTGTCGCGGGCCGCAAGGTGCGCGCGGTAGACCGGATCGGCCAGCAGGTCGCGCAGCACCCCGGTGCCGTGGCCGAGGTCGTCGATGGTCTCGAACAGCGGCGCGATATCGAGCGGCACCTGTCCTGCGTCATCGACCAGCCCGCCCCGGCGCGCGAGCGCCAGCACGGTCAGCACGTCGGCGCGGCTGTGCGCCATGCTGATGATGTAGGTGCCCAATGCATCGGTGCCGTGGCGCGCGCGCGCATCGGCCAGGGCGCGGAAGACGGCGTCCAGGCGCTCGTTGCCTTCCTGATCCGATGCCGGCAGCACGTTCTTGCCACTGGCGTAGGCACCGAGTTGCGCGGCGCGCTCGACAGCGGCGCGCTCCTCCCATCCGTCATCCCCGAGCGCGCTCGCGACAGCGCGCGCATGCACGCTGGATTCCTGCCGCACGTCCAGTCGCGCGAGGTGGAAGCCGAACGTGCGCACGCGCCAGGCCAGCCGGCGGATCGCGAACCAGCCCGCATGGATGCCGCGGTTGGCTTCCAGGCTGTGCAGGATCAGGTCGACGTCGCCGGCGAGTTCTTCCGGTGACGTGTAGGCCTCGGGCCTGTCTTCCAGCGTGGCCTGCAGGCGCGCGCGCATCAGGTCGTTGAGCAGGCGGTACGGCATGTCGCCGTGGCGCGGGCGCGACTTCTTCGCGGCCTCGGGCATCAGCGCGCGGTACGCTTCCACGCGTGACAGCACCCCGGGCGACACGCCGATCACCGAGGTGGACTGGCTCAGCAGCGTGGTGAGCTGGCGCAGCTCCTTCAGGTAGCGGGTGAGGATGGAGCGGCGCTGTGCATTCAGGGTGGCGGTGATCGTGCCGGCATCCACGTTCGGATTGCCGTCCATGTCGCCGCCCACCCACGTACCGAAGCGCAGGACCCGCGGCAGGTGCGCGGCGACCTGAGGCGCGGCGCCGTAGACGTCGGTGATCGCGTTCTCGAAGGTTTCGTACAGCACCGGAATGACGCGGTAGAGCACTTCGATGAGGTAGAAACCGACGTGTTCGCGCTCGTCCTCGACGCCCGGGCGCACCGGCGACGAATCGGAGGTCTGCCAGGCCGACGTCAGCGCCATGCGGAAGCGCGCGGTGTCGGTGGCCAGTTCGCCCGGCGTGCGCGTGCCGTCCAGCCCGTTGATCAGGCTGGCCACCATCAGCTGCTCCTTCTCCAGCAGCGCGCGGCGCACGGCTTCGGTCGGGTGCGCGGTGAACACCGGCTCCACGTCGATGCGCGGCAGCCAGTCGGCCAGTTCGTCCAGCGTCACGCCCTGCGCCTTGAGCTTGGACAGCGTGTCGTGCAGTCCGTCGGGCTGCGGTCGCGCACTGCCGGCGCGCTGATACTCGCGCCGTCGGCGGATGCGGTGCACGCGCTCGGCGATGTTGACCACCTGGAAATACGTACTGAACGCGCGGATCAGCGCCTCGGCCTGGGCCGGCGCCTGCCCGTCGAGCAGTCCGGCCAGCGACTGCGGCGGTTCGCCCGCCTGACGGCGCGCGATGGCGGTGGTGCGCACGCGCTCCACGTCGGCCAGGAACTGCGGCGACACCTGTTCGGCCAGCATGTCGCCGACCAGGGCGCCCAGACGGCGCACGTCTTCACGCAGGGGGACATCGGGGGGAGCGAATTCGAGACTGCGGGGGCTGTTCATGCGTGGCGCGTGGATCCCGTCGTTCGGTTGGCCTGTATTGGTATTGTCCCGGCGGACAACTGGTCTGCTGCAAGGCAGCATTCCGGAGCCTACCCGATCAGGGGTGATACGTGCGCCATCGTTTCATCCGGAACCAGCGATATAATGGCGCCCCTTCGCCGAGGGGCGCTGCGACCGTGACCTGGAGTCCGGCCAGGCTCGGTGGAACGAACCTGCAACGGCGCCCGGCCAACCTGCGACCCTGATCGCACAGACCGGAGCAATGCCATGAACGCAGTACGCAAGTTCTCGACCGAGGGTGACTACAAAGTCGCCGACATTTCGCTGGCCGATTGGGGCCGCAAGGAACTCGACATCGCCGAGCACGAGATGCCCGGCCTGATGTCGATCCGCCGCAAGCACGCCGCCACCACGCCGCTGAAGGGCGTGCGCGTGACCGGCTCGCTGCACATGACCATCCAGACCGCCGTGCTGATCGAGACGCTGAAGGACATCGGCGCCGACGTGCGCTGGGCCTCGTGCAACATCTTCTCGACGCAGGACCACGCCGCCGCCGCGATCGCCGCGACCGGTACGCCGGTGTTCGCGTGGAAGGGCGAGACGCTGGAAGAGTATTGGGACTGCACGCTGGACGCGCTGTCGTTCCCCGACGGCAAGGGCGGCTTCCTCGGCCCGCAGCTCGTCGTCGATGACGGCGGCGACGTGACGCTGCTGATCCACAAGGGTTACGAGCTGGAACAGGGCGACGAGAGCTGGGTCGACAGCGCATCGGGCAGCCACGAGGAACAGGTGATCAAGGACCTGCTCAAGCGCGTCGCCAAGGAACGCCCGGGCTACTGGACCAGGGTCGTCGCCGACTGGAAGGGCGTGTCGGAAGAAACCACCACCGGCGTGCACCGCCTCTACCAGCTGGCCGAACAGGGCAAGCTGCTGATCCCGGCGATCAACGTCAACGACTCGGTCACCAAGTCGAAGTTCGACAACCTGTACGGCTGCCGCGAGTCGCTGGCCGACGGCCTGAAGCGCGCGCTCGACGTGATGCTGGCCGGCAAGGTCGCCGTGGTCTGCGGCTACGGCGACGTGGGCAAGGGTTCGGCGGCATCGCTGCGCGCCTACGGCGCCCGCGTCATCGTCACCGAGATCGATCCGATCTGCGCGCTGCAGGCGGCGATGGAAGGCTATGAAGTCACCACCGTCGAGGACACCCTCGGCCGCGCCGACATCTACGTCACCACCACCGGCAACAAGGACATCATCACCCTCGCCCACATGAAGGCGATGAAGGACCAGGCGATCGTCTGCAACATCGGCCACTTCGACAACGAGATCCAGGTCGATGCGCTGTACGCCTCGGGCGCCACGCGCACCAACATCAAGCCGCAGGTCGACAAGTTCACGTTCGGCAACGGCAACGCGATCTTCCTGCTCGCCGAAGGCCGCCTGGTGAACCTGGGCTGCGCCACCGGCCACCCGAGCTTCGTGATGTCGAACTCGTTCTCGAACCAGACGCTCGCGCAGATCGACCTGTGGGCGAACAAGGACGCGTACGAGTCTAAGGTCTACATCCTGCCCAAGCAGCTCGACGAGGAAGTCGCGCGCCTGCACCTGGAGAAGATCGGCGTGAAGCTGACCACGCTGACCAAGGACCAGGCCGACTACCTGGGCGTGTCGGTCGAAGGCCCGTACAAGCCGGATCACTACCGCTACTGATCGCTGCGGTTCCGCTGCGACAACGGAACGGGCGCCTTCGGGCGCCCGTTCTGCATTTCACGCAGCGAGTGGCCGTCGCACGCCTTCCTCCGCAACCATTTCGATACCGCTGGGCGCTTGCCTCGCTTCGGCGATCATCGCAAGCTTGGCCGCCGTACCGTCGCCCACGCCTGCATCGGGTCTGCGGCGCGACGACCCAGCACCGGGAGTGGACATGCAACGCGACCAGGGGAGCGGCGGTATCGCGCACCCCGCCGACAAGGCACCATCTTCGACGGAACCCCGGTTGGGCGAAAAGGTCGGCTACGGCGTCGGCGACTTCGGCTTCAATCTCTACTGGGCGAACATCTCGGCGTTCCTGCTGATCTTCTACACCGACGTGATGGGGCTGGCCGCCGCCGCGGTCGGCACCATGATGCTGGTCACCAAGATCGTGGATGCCGTCACCGACCCGTTGATGGGCGCATTGGCCGATCGCACCCGCAGCCGCTTCGGCCGCTTCCGTCCCTACCTGCTCTACGGCGCGCTGCCGCTGGCGTTCACCGGCGTGCTGACCTGGACCGTGCCCGACCTGGGCGACGGCGGAAAACTGGTGTGGGCCTATGCGACCTTCACCCTGATGATGCTCGCCTACACCGTGCTGAGCATCCCCTACTCCGCGCTGTCGGGCGTGATCACCGCCGACAGCCAGCAGCGCACGCAGCTGATCAGCTTCCGCTTCATCGCGGCGTTCGCCGGCACGATGGCGGTGAACTGGCTGACGCTGGACCTGGTGCGCTGGCTGGGACGCGGCGACGAAGCGCTGGGTTGGCAGCTGACATTGTCGCTGTACGGCGTGATCGCCACGGCGGCCTTCGTCACGGTGGCGCTGACCACGCGGGAACGCGTGGCGCCGCCGGCCCAGCAGGCCAGCAACGTGCGCCAGGATGTCGTCGACCTGCTGCACAACCGGCCGTGGATGGTGCTGTTCGCGCTGGCCCTGATCATCATGGTGACCATCGTGATGCGCGGTGGCTCACTGGCCTACTACCTGAAGTACCACCTCGGACGGCCCGACCTGACCGGCTTGTTCCTGGGCACCTACGCGCTCGCCCTGGCCGTCGGCGCCGGGCTGACGCCGTTGATGACGCGCTACGTGGACAAGCGGCGACTGATGGCAGGGCTGATGGCGGGCGTCGGAATAGCGAGTTGCGCAATGTTCTTCATCCCGCCCGGATCCGTCTGGTGGATGTTCGCCCTCAATCTGCTGGTCGGGCTGATGCTGGGCCCCAAATCGCCGTTGGCGTTCTCCA
This sequence comes from Pseudoxanthomonas japonensis, assembly GCF_010093445.1. Lineage (GTDB taxonomy): Bacteria > Pseudomonadota > Gammaproteobacteria > Xanthomonadales > Xanthomonadaceae > Pseudoxanthomonas_A > Pseudoxanthomonas_A japonensis. The sequence goes on from NZ_PDWW01000005.1 coordinate 12,620, forward strand.
TGTACGCCGACTGCGCCGACTACACCGAGTGGAAGACCGGACGCCGTGCCACCGCGATGACCTTCGCCGCAGCGACGTTCTCGCAGAAGCTCGGCGGTGCGCTGGCCTCGGCCACGATCGCATGGATCCTCGCAGCCATGGGCTACGTGGCGAACGCGTCGCAGTCGGACGCATCGCGGCTGGGCATCGTGCTGCTGCTGACGGTGATTCCGGGCGGCGTCGCGCTGCTGGCGGCGTGGGTGATGCGCTTCTATCCCCTCGACGGCGCCACCCTCGCGCAGGTGCAGGCCGACCTGCGGGCGCGGCGGGAGGTAACGGCATGACGGACGTCCCGTACGGCTTCCAGGAAGCAGGCCGCCGCTTCGTCCTGACCAGCCCCACCGCGATGCCCTCCGCGTCGACGTTCCTGTGGAACCGCCGGATGCTGCTGCAGCTCAACTGCCGCGGCTTCGCCACCGCGCAGTTCATGCAGCCGGAGCCGGCCAAGTACGCGCACGCGCCTACGCTGGAGGCCAAGACCTTCATGCAGCCGGAGCAGCCGTATTACGCGCACCATCCGGGCCGCTTCTGCTACGTGAAGGACGAGGAGGACGGCGCGCTGTTCTCGGTACCGCACGAGCCGGTGCGCCGCGCGCCGGAGGCCTTCGCGTTTTCGGTCGGCCTGAGCGACGTCGCGTGGCGCGTGCAGTGCGCGGGCATCGAGGTGGAAATGAGCGTCGTGCTGCCCACCGACGACGTGGCGGAACTGTGGACGCTGCGCGTGCGCAACCGCGCCGGCCGGCGACGACGGGTGAGCCTGTATCCGTATTTCCCGGTCGGCTACATGTCATGGATGAACCAGTCCGGCCGCCATCGCGCCGAGCTGGGCGGCATCGTCTGCGACAGCATCGCGCCGTACCAGAAGGTCGAGGACTACTTCCGCCAGCGCGACTTCAAGGACCGCACCGTGCTGCTCTACGAACAGGCACCGGATGCGTGGGAGGCCAACCAGGCGCAGTTCGAAGGCGAAGGCGGGTTGCACGCGCCGCAGGCCATCGCCGGCCAGGATCGCCTGGGCGGCGGCGACGCGGCCTACGAGATGCCCACCGCGGTGCTGCAGTATCGCGTCGACCTGGAGGACGACGAGGTACGGGAGTATCGCTTCGTGTTCGCGCCCGCGCGCGACGACGACGAGATCCGGCAGCTCCGCACCCGGCATCTGTCGCCGCACGGGTTTTCCGACGCCGCTGCCGCCGGCGGGGCATACATCGATGCCGGTAGCGGCTGCCTGAGCATCGAAACGCCCGACCCCTGGCTGGATGCCTTCGCCAACCATTGGCTGCCTCGGCAGGTGTTCTACCACGGCGACGTGAATCGCCTGACGACGGACCCGCAGACGCGCAACTACCTGCAGGACCACATGGGCATGGGCTACCTGCGCCCCGAGGTTGCGCGCACCGCTTTCCTGCATGCGCTCTCGCAGCAGGAACCGTCGGGCGCGATGCCGGACGGCATCCTGCTGACGGAAGGCGCGGAGCTGAAGTACATCAACCAGATTCCCCACACCGACCACGCGGTCTGGCTGCCGGTCTGCCTGCGCGCCTACCTGGACGAAACCGGCGACGATGCCCTGCTGGACGCGCCGGTGACCGATCGCGAGGGTCACGTCGCAACGGTGTCCGAGCGCATCACCCGGGCGATGCGCTGGCTGCTGCAGGCCCGCGACGCACGCGGTCTCAGCTACATCGCACAGGGCGACTGGTGCGATCCGATGAACATGGTGGGCTGGCGTGGACGCGGCGTGTCCGGCTGGCTGACGCTGGCCACCGCCCACGCGCTGAAGCAGTGGGCGGAGATCTGTGCGCGACGCGGTGAGGATGCGCTCGCCGGGGAATGCCGCCAGGGGGCGGACGCCTGCAACAACGCCATGGATAGCCACCTCTGGGATGGCGACTGGTACGGCCGCGGCATCACCGATGACGGCGTCGCCTTCGGCGTCGGCAACGATCGGGAAGGCCGCATCTTCCTGAATCCCCAGAGCTGGGCCATGTTGAGTGGCGCCGCCGACGCGGCCAAACGCACGCGCATGCTGGCCGCCATCGATGCGCACCTGGTATCGCCCTACGGCGTGGCGATGTTCGACCCGCCGTACACGCGCATGCGCGAGGACGTGGGCCGGGTGACACAGAAGTTCCCCGGCTCGGCGGAGAACGGTTCGGTCTACAACCATGCCGCGGCGTTCTACCTCTACAGCCTCTATCGGGTCGGTGACGCCGACCGGGCCTGGCAGGTGTTGCGCGCCATGCTACCGATGCCCGACGCCACCGACTGCCTGCAGCGCGGGCAGTTGCCGGTGTTCGTGCCGAACTACTACCGCGGCGCGTGGCGCCTGCATCCGCGTACCGCGGGCCGTTCCAGCCAGTTGTTCAACACCGGCACGGCGGCGTGGCTGTACCGCTGCCTGGTGGAGGAACTGTTCGGGCTGCGTGGCGAGGGCGATGCGCTGCGGATCGCGCCGCAGCTGCCCTCGCACTGGCGGTCGGCGCGCGCGACGCGCAGCTTCCGGGGCGCGACGTTCGAGGTCGCCATCGAACGGGTGGACGGCATCGCGGAGACGCGGGTCGCCGTGGATGGTGTCTGGCAGGACGACACCAGGCTGCGCGGCTTCGACGCTGGCCGCACGTACCAGGTGCGCGTCGAGCTGCCGGCATGAGCGGGCACGTCCGCGTCGTCGTGGTGATGGGCGTGTCGGGCAGCGGCAAGACCACGCTGGCGCGCGCCTTGGCCGATGCCTGGCCGGCGACGTTCCTCGATGCCGACGACGTCCACAGCCTGGCCGCGAAAACGCGGATGGCTGGAGGTCAGCCACTCACCGACCGCATGCGCGCGCCCTGGGTGCGCCGGATCGCCTTGGACCTGCAACGCCGGGTGGCGGCGGGCGAGCGCGTGGTGCTGGCGTTCTCCGGCCTGCGCCAGCGTCATCGCGACCGGCTGCGTGCGACCGGACTGCCGATGAAATTCCTGTTCCTGCACGGCGACGCGGCGCTGATCGCGGCGCGTATGCAGGCACGTCGTGGCCATTACATGCCGGCATCGCTGCTGGACAGCCAGTTCGCCACGCTGGAGACGCCCGTGGACGAAGCCGATGTCGTGCGGATCGACGCGGCCGAACCGCCCGCCGTACAGCTGCGGCTTGCCTTGGCGGCGCTGCAGCCGGATTGAGCGGACGCTACGGACGCCAGTTGGCATTGCGCTCCCAGAACGCGACGCTCCGCCGATAGGCCTCGCGATCGATCGGCACGCCCGAGCCACCCTCCTCCACGCCCAGCGCGTTGCGCATCATCGTGATGGGCGCCATCGGGATCTCTTCCGGCGTCTGCGTGTACAGGCAACCGACGATGCCCCAGTCGCCCTCGATCGGCGCCCCCTCCTTCGCCAGCTGCACCGCGCTGTAGAGGATCACGACCAGGTAGTCGGCCACCGGCGGTTCCACGCCTTCGAACCAGCGCACCAGCACGGGCAGTTCGGACGACGAGCGCGCCTCGTAGGACGAGCGGAGCAGATGCCGGTTGTCGTCGGTGATGGGGACCGTCAGGCAGCGGGTCGACGTCCAGTTGCGATGCACGTGCAGCCGGCAGAACGGCGCATAGCCGTCGAGCACGGCCACGGGCGCTTCCCCGCTGAGGCGCTGCTCGAAAGCTTCGGGAGTGCAGTCCTGGATGGCATTGCGGCGCCGGTCGGCGGGAAAGAGGCGGGTGCGGGCGAACGGGGTGAGGACGATCGTCATGCAGTGGCCTCCGGAATCATCGCGACAGCGTACCCGCGACGCCCTGTCGCCGCGTCCGGCGCCGTGCATGCCGTCGGGAGCGCGAGTTGATCAACATCCATCCGGATGAAGCGATATACTTCCCGCACGACCCGAACGGCGCTGCCCATGCCCTCCCTGAGTTTCGAGTTCTACCCGCCCAAGACCGACGAGCAGCGCGCGCAGCTGGACCGCACCGCCGGCAAGCTGAAGGCGTATGGACCGGAATATGTGTCCTGCACGTTCGGCGCGGGCGGCTCCACGCTCAGCTACACCTCCGAGACGGTCCGCCACCTCAACCAGCACCATGGTTTCGACGCCGCGCCGCACCTGTCCTGCGTGGGCGGCAGCCGCGAGGAAATCCGCGAACTGCTGCGCCTCTATCGCGCGCTGGGCTGCAAGCGCATCGTCGCGCTGCGCGGCGACCTGCCGTCCGGCATGGGGCATCCAGGCGACCTGCGCTACGCGTCGGAGCTGATCGACTTCATCCGGGCCGAGCATGGCGACACCTTCCACATCGAAGTCGGCGCCTACCCCGAGACGCATCCGCAGGCGGAAGACGCGCTGACCGACCTGCGCCACTTCAAGGCCAAGGTCGACGCCGGTGCGGACGGCGCGATCACCCAGTACTTCTACAACCCGGATGCGTATTTCCACTTCGTCGATGCGGTGCGCAGGCTGGGCGTGGAGATTCCGATCATTCCGGGCATCATGCCGATCTCCAACTTCTCGCAGTTGCGGCGGTTCTCGGAAGCCTGCGGGGCGGAGATCCCGCGCTGGATCGGCAAGCGCATGCAGGCGCTCGGCGACGACGCCGAGGCGATCCGCGATTTCGGCGCCGACGTGGTGGCCAACCTGTGCGAACGCCTCGTCGCAGGCGGCGCACCGTCGCTGCATTTCTACACGCTCAATCTGGCCAAGCCGACCCAGACCGTCCTGTCGCGGCTGGGCTGGAAGGCCTGAGTTCCCTGCTGGCCGTCCGACCGGCAGGTGAATGGCAACGCCGTTCCGTGCGCGCGTGCCATGACCGGATGGACGCGCCGCATTAGGCTGCGGCATGCGATCCGTTCTCCTCCTCGCCTGCCTGTTGGTCCTCGCCGGATTTCGTGCGCCACCCGCGGCGGCTCAACAGCAGGGCGTGCAGCGTTGCACCACGATGTCCGGCGAAACGGTCTACACCGACAAGCGCTGCGAGGACGTGGGCGCCATGGATCGCCTGCCGTCGACCACCAGCACGAACCCCACCGGTGCGCTGTACCGCGGCGGCTGTTCGCGCACGCTCAGCGACCTGGTGATGCAGGTGTCGTCCGCGATCCAGGCACGGGACGTGAACCGCCTCGCCGGGGTCTACCACTGGACGGGCACGTCGGATGCCGGCGCGCTGCGCGTCCTCGACCGGCTGGACGTCGTGGTGCAGCGCCCGCTGGTCGATATCGTGCCGATCCGCCCCGCCCCCGCACCGGTACTCGATGCGGAAGGCGCGGTGGTCGATGCGAACCAGGACGGCTACTACCCGCAGACCACCACCCAACGGCAGCGTCCGGTCGGACTGCGCGTGGTACAGACGCTGAAGAACAGCGCGACGCCCGCGGACACGACGTTCGGATTGCGGCGGGCCTACAACTGCTTCTGGATCACGCTCTAGCGGGCGTCGGCATCCTCAGGCGCGCGCGACGGCATGCCACCCGGCTCGTCGGACGGCGCGCCGCGATCCGGCGTGAACCGCAGCGTGGCCACCACCCCCTTCGGCTCGCCCGGGCGCACGCCCACCTGCCACCCGTACAACGCGCACAGGCGGCTGACGATCGACAGGCCGATGCCGCCACCCTGCGAGTGCCCGGCATGGGTGCCACGGTAGCCACGTTCGAACAGGCGCGCCGCGTCCTCCTTGCTCAGGCCGGGACCGGAGTCGATCACCTCCACGGCATCCGGCAGCAGGCGCACGACCACCTCGCCTTCCTTGGTGTACTTCACCGCGTTGCCGATCAGGTTGCCCAAGGCGACCGACAGCGCGGCCTCGGGCGAATCGACGGTCACACCGCCCTCGCCTTCGACGCGCAGCACCAGCGGCTTGCCGCCCAAGGTCGCGCGATGTGCGTCGAGCAACTGGTCGACGACGCGCGCGACATCGGTGTTGCCATGCCCGCGCTCGTTGCGCGACAACAACAGCAGCGCGCTGATCAGGTCCGTGCACTGCTGCTCGGCGCGCTGGATGCGCTGGATGCGGGTGCGCGTCTTCTCGTCCATGTCGGGACGCGACAGCATCAGCTCGACCGAACCGCGGATGATGGCCAGCGGCGTACGCAGCTCGTGGCTGACGTCGGCGTTGAACTCGCGGTCGCGTTGCACGACTTCGGTCAGGCGGCCGGAGTAGTCGTCCAGTGCCTTGGCGAGCTCACCGACCTCGTCCTGCGGGAAATGCGGGGCAAGCGGGCGCGGGTTGCTGCTGCCGCGGTAAGCACGTAGCCGCGCCGCCAGTTCGGACACCGGGCTCATCACGCGGGAGGCGGACCACCAGCCTATCAGGAGGGATATCGCCGTAAACACGACAACGACGCCCACCAAGGCGTTGTTGAACTTGCTCTTCGCTTTGACCGACTCGGTCTTGTCATAGGCGATGAAAAACCAAGCCTCCGGAGTCTTCTGGACCGCAAGCCAGTAAGAAAATGGCGATCCGTCCTGATCCGTGCCACTTACGGTATGGATACCGTTCGGAAGTTCGTACCACTCGGGTTGATCGACCTTCAACTGCGCGAACTTGTCCGGCGCAAACGCGTAGGCACGCATCGTCTGCACGCGGAGATCGCGCTCTCGCCCCCCGCTTTCCACGTAGCGTCGCTGATACTCGCTGATGTTCTGATTGATCGCGTCGACGACCAGATCTTCTTCAACACGATTCCGCACCCAGTTCGCCGAGAACGCCAGCAACAAGGTCAGGCCGAAGCCCAGCAGCACGAACGACAGGATGATGCGGGTGCGCAGCCGCCGCCGGAAGCGGCGGTGGCGGCGGGGTTTCGACGACTCAGTTGCTGGCATCGGGCGCGGCGATGCGGTATCCGATGCCGTGGCGCGTCTGGATGTAGGGCGAGTCGAACGGCTTGTCCACCACGGCGCGCAGGCCGTGGATGTGCACGCGCAGGGAATCCGAGTCCGGCAGCTCCTCGCCCCACACGCGCGTTTCCAGTTCCTGACGCGTCACCACGGCGGGCGACGCTTCCATCAAGGCCTGCAGGATCTTCAAGGCGGTCGGGTTCAACTGCAGCAGCTTGCCCTGGCGACGGACTTCCAGCGTGTCCAAGTTGTACTCCAGTTCGCCGACTTCCAGCACGCGCGTCTGCACGCCCTTGCCGCGGCGCGACAGCGCGTTCAGACGCACCTCGACTTCCTGCAGCGCGAACGGCTTGATCAGGTAGTCGTCGGCACCGGAATCGAAGCCGGCCAGCTTGTTGTCCAGCGAATCGCGCGCGGTCAGCATCAGCACCGGCGTCTGCTTGCGCGCCTCGTTGCGGAGCTTGCGGCAGACCTCCAGCCCGTCCATGCCAGGCAGGTTGAGGTCGAGGACGATCGCATCGAACTCATGCACCACCGCCAAGTGCAGACCAGTCACGCCGTCGGCCGCGAAGTCGACGGTATGCCCCCGCTCTTCCAGGTAGTCGCCCAGGTTGGCGGCGATGTCGCTGTTGTCTTCAATGACCAAGATGCGCATCGTATCAACGCGACTCGAGAATAGGCTGACGGAAGGTTTTGCTCATCTCATTTTGACTGTCTTCACGCATGCGTCGGCGCTCCGCCACGGTGTAGCACTGAGTCGTGGCCCGGTGCGAGCCCACCTTTTTCTCTCGCGTGCACACCTGCCGACTGTCTTCATGGGCGCGCGTCAAGATGGTATTAACCAGCTCCTGGTCGTTGAACACTTTGACCTTGTCGCTCGCCGACAGCTGATCTACGCCACCCGTCCGCAGCAGCGAGTCGCCGATGCGGTTCAGCGCGTCTCGCACATCCTGGCGATCCTGCTGGGAGATTTCGGAATAGGTTTCTCCGTCACCCATTTGAGTCAGGATCTGTTCTCTCTGCTGCTCGAATGGCACGGAGACATTGAGTCGCTGCGGCTTGTCGGCGCTACTACCGGCAGCTGCGCTCATGGCGCCGTGTGCCACTGGGATGACCAGCAGCATGATGGAGACAAGTACCAATTTACGCATGCCTTTCACCTCGCTCGAAATGTCTCATCCTCAAACTCCCCGATGTTGCTGTCGCCACGCCCCCACCAGCGTTGTACCGGGAGTGCGTCGGCGTGGCACGAACGTTGATTCTTGCATACGTGCGTGGGGCCGGGCCAAGGCTCTTTGCGGAAAAAACAAGGCCCAGGCGGGTGGTCGCCCGCCTGGGCCAAACAATTGCCCCGATTACCGTAATCCTGTGCTTTCCAGATGTATCCACCGGGAGGAACGCAGAGCTTCGGTCCGGACAAGGCTACGCGGTTTTCGATTAAACCACCGTTAAAGAGCGCGTTAATTCTGCGTGAAATCGCGGCTCGTGATCACGGGCTGCAGCCCCGAGCCCTATTCAGCCCGGGCGGCGAGATGGTCAACGATGCAGCCCGCCACATCCACGCCGCAGACGGCCTCGATGCCCTCCAGGCCGGGCGTCGAATTCACCTCGAGCACCAGGGGACCGCGCTGGGCGCGAATCAGGTCCACCCCCGCGACGCCCAGCCCGAGCACCTTCGCAGCCCGGATGGCCACCGCCCGCTCTTCTTCCGTGGCCTCGGCCAGCAGCGCGGTACCGCCGCGGTGGAGGTTGGAACGGAAATCGCCCTCCGGCGCCTGCCGGCGCATCGACGCCACCACGTCGTCGCCCACCACGAAGCAGCGCAGGTCGGCGCCCTCAGCCTCGCCGATGAATTCCTGCACCACGAAGCTGGCATAGAGGCCCCGCAGGGCCTCCACCACGCTGCGCGAGGCGGAAGGCTTCTCGGTCAGCATCACACCGGCGCCCTGCGCGCCCTCGTTCAACTTGATGACGTGCGGAGGGGGGCCCAGCATCGACAACAGGTCTGCCGTGTCGTCGGGGTTGTCGCCGAAGACGGTCACCGGCAAGTCAATGCCCTGCGCCGCCAGCAACTGGTGCGCACGCAGTTTGTCGCGCGCCCTCAGGATGGCGTCGGAAGGATTGGGGCTGTAGGTGCCCATCAGCTCGAACTGCCGCAGCACCGCCGTGCCGTAACGGGTAATCGACGCACCGATACGGGGAATGACGGCGTCGTAGCCCGCCAGCGACCGCCCCTTGTAGCGCAGCTGGAATCCATTGGACGAGATGCGCATGTAGCAGCGCAGCGGATCCAGTACGCGGACCGTATGCCCGCGCTGCCGCGCCGCCTCGACCAGGCGGCGCGTCGAGTACAGCTTGCCGTTGCGCGACAGGATGGCGAGCTTCATGGAGAGTCAGTCAGCGGGGGTCACGCAGAGCATGCCACGCCCGGAAGCCGGGGCGATGACAGGACGAGGGAGCGGAATGGAGCGGGTGATGGGAATCGAACCCACGCTAGCAGCTTGGGAAGCTGCAGTTCTACCATTGAACTACACCCGCACGATGGCGCGAGTCTATGCCGCGGCGCGCGGCAAGGCAATGCGGCGCCCGGGGTGGGCGCCGCATTGCCCGGCGTGCATCAGAAGCCGCCGCTCAATGTCATGAAGGCGGTGGTGTTGGTGCCGCCACCCTGGTTGACCGTGGTGTTCACGCCCAGGTTGGCGTCGAACCCGAACAGTTTCGTGCGCGCACCCAGCAGCAGCGTGCCGTAGCTGTCGTCGGTATCCAGGCCCGGCACCGCGTACGGCGCCGTTCCGGGCATCGACAACGACTGGGCGAACACTTCCGCCGCCGGGTCCTCGAACTCGCGGTCGATCGTCAGGCGGGCATACGGCGCCAGGTGATCGTTGATCGCATAGCTGACCTGCCAGCCGGCGCTGCCGATCAGCGAATCGAAATCCTGGTCCGGATACGCCAGCGCGGTCGAGTTGACGTTGCTTTCGCTGTAACCGTCCATCTCGATGGTCTGCGACACCACGCTCACCACCGGGCCATGGCGGAACGCGCCATCACCGAACTCGTAGCCCGCGCTGGCACCGACGGTCAGGTTGGTGCCGTCCGGCGAGCCGCTGTGGCGACGCGTCACGCCGCCCAGCTGCACTTCGCGGTCCACGTCGTACGAGAGCCAGCTGTAGCTGACCTGCGCATTCGCCCACAGGTGATCGCCGTACCAGCCGGCGAAGCCGCCGAGCGTGGCATCGGATTCGTCGAAGCTGCCGCGGCGCAGGCCGAAGTCGTACTTCGCACGGCCGTAGCCCGCGAACGCGCCGTAGACCCAGGACCCGCTCGACCAGTCCACGCCGAACGTACCCATCGGACCCGCGCCGTCGTACAGATTGCCGTCGTCATAGCGCAGGAAATCGCCGCGCACGTCGCCCCACCAGCGCATGCCGTCGGCCTCGGGCTTGCCTGCCACGTGCGACGCCACCCGATCGGCGCGAGCGCGGCCATGCACCGACGCCGTGTAGGGCAGCAGCGCGATCTGGCGCGGACCTTCCAGCACCGAGACCGCGTACTGGGACAGGATGCCGTGGGCCTTCGACGAGGGATGCACGCCATCGGCGAAGGCGTACACGTCGGCCGCGTTGGGGGTGGCGTAGTTGAGCGGGCTGCAGGTGACCGACGAGGCGGTGATCTGCGGATTGCAGGCGGTGCCGGTGACGTTGCCGAACCCGTACTCGGCCGGGCTGGCCACGATCTCGCGCAGCAGCGTGAAGGTATCCAGCGGGATCACACGCAGGCCGGCGGTGTTGAGGGCGCCGAACAGCGAGGTGTTGTAGGTGGTGGCCAGCTGCGTGCCGGTGGCCTGCGCGGTCGCACCGCCGGCACGGAACTGCGGCGTCACGCCCAGGTCGGGAATCGTCGGCACCAGGATGTAGCGCGCGCCGGCGTTCTGCAGCGTGCCGATGATGCCGACCTGCGCGGTCACGGCACCGCCGATCGTGGTCGTGGGATTGGCCCCACCGACCACTGCGAACAGGTCGTTCGCACCGCCCCACACCGTGTACAGCGCATTCGGATCGGCGCGGCCGCCATTGGCGGACAGGTAACTGGTCAACTGCGTGGTCATCGACGGAATCGGACCCAGCGCACCCGAGGTATTGGTGCCCACGCGGGCGCCGCCGACGGCGTAGTTGGTGCCGCCCTGGTTGGAGCTGACGGCACCAGTGCCGTAGTACTCGGCCAGGTATTCGGACCACACCAGGCCCGGATTGGTGGTGAAGCGGCCGAGGATGGCGCCGTTCGGACCGACCGCCTGGATCAGCGCCGGGCGGAAGTGCCCGGAGTCGGTCAGGCTGTCGCCGAAGAAGACGGTCTGGGAATACGGACTGTCGCCGGCAAGGGCGGGCGCGGCCGCCACCGCCAGCGCAACGGCCAGCAGGGAACGGACGGGCGAGAAGGAACGCTTCATGGAATCTCCGGGGCAAGGGATGGAAGGACTGCGCGCCGGCTCTGCCGTACGGCTGCGCATGGCGCGCATCGTTCCACCAAGCCCGTCGGCGTACACGCTGCAATGCGGCAAGCCACCGCACCATCGGCGACAATGCCGCCATGGACATCCAGTTGAATGGGCAGCCGCAGGCGCTGCCCGAGCAGAGCACCATCGCCGACCTCCTCCACTCGCAGGGCCTGGCCGAGCGCCGCGTGGCCATCGAGGTCAACGGCGAGATCATCCCGCGCGGCCAGCACGCGCAGCACGCGCTCAAGGCCGGTGACCGCGTCGAGATCGTGCACGCGCTCGGCGGCGGCTGAGCGCCAGGGCTGTCGTCGACGGGACGCACCGGCGTCACATGGGCGATAATCGCCGCATGTCGAACACCGCCCCCCATGACCCGCTGGTGATCGCGGGCAAGACCTACCGTTCCCGCCTGCTGACCGGCACCGGCAAGTTCAAGGACTTCGAGGAAACCCGCCTGGCCACCGAGGCCGCGGGCGCCGAGATCGTCACCGTCGCCATCCGCCGCACCAACCTGGGCCAGTCGCCCAACGAGCCCAATCTGCTCGACGTGCTGCCGCCGGACAGGTACACCATCCTGCCCAACACCGCCGGCTGCTATACCGCCGCCGACGCCGTGCGTACCTGCCGGCTGGCGCGCGAGCTGCTCGACGGCCACACCCTGGTGAAGCTCGAAGTACTGGGCGACCAGAAGACCCTCTACCCCGACGTCGTGCAGACGCTGGCCGCCGCCGAGACGCTGGTGGCCGACGGTTTCCAGGTGATGGTCTACACCAGCGACGACCCCATACTCGCCCGCCGTCTGGAAGAGATCGGTTGCGTGGCGGTCATGCCGCTGGCCGCGCCGATCGGTTCCGGCCTCGGTGTGCAGAACAAGTACAACCTGCTGGAAATCATCGAGAACGCCAAGGTGCCCGTGCTGGTCGATGCCGGCGTCGGCACCGCGTCCGATGCGGCCATCGCGATGGAGCTGGGCTGCGACGGCGTGTTGATGAACACCGCCATCGCCGGCGCCAAGCATCCCGTGCTGATGGCCAGCGCCATGCGCAAGGCCGTCGAAGCCGGCCGCGAAGCCTTCCTGGCCGGCCGCATCCCGCGCAAGCGCAATGCCTCCGCGTCCAGCCCGATCGACGGCCTGATCGGCTGATGACGGACCCGTTCTCCAGTCCCGGCGCCAAGACGCCGCCCAAGCCCTTCACCCTGACCGAAGGCCGGCGCGAAGTCCGCAGCTTCGTGCTGCGCCAGGGCCGCTTCACCGAGGCGCAGCAGCGCGCGTTCGACACGCAATGGCCGCGCTTCGGGCTGGATTACACCGGCGAACCGCGCGACTACGACGCGGTGTTCGGGCGCACGGCACCACGCGTGCTGGAAATCGGCTTCGGCAACGGCGAGGCATTGCGCTTCGCCGCTGCGCACGACACGGCACGCGACTACCTCGGCCTGGAAGTGCATGCGCCCGGCGTCGGCCGGTTGTTGAACGCGCTCGCCGAAGACGGCAGCGATCACGTGCGCATCTACCACCACGATGCGGTGGAAGTGCTGCAGCACGAGGTCGCCGACGGATCGCTGGACGAAGTCCGCATCTACTTCCCCGATCCGTGGCACAAGAAGCGCCACAACAAGCGCCGGCTGGTGCAACCGGCCTTCGCCGCCCTGATCGCACGCAAGCTGCGCCCGGGTGGCCGCCTGCACTGCGCCACCGACTGGGAGGCCTACGCCGAGCACATGTGGGACGTGCTGGACGCGACCCCGGGCCTGGCCAACCGCGCCGGACCTCGCGGCAGCGTGCCGCGCCCCGACTGGCGCCCGCAGACGCATTTCGAGACCCGCGGCCAGAAGCTCGGCCATGGGGTGTGGGATCTTCTGTACGACAAGCCGGGAATGGGGAGTGGGGACTAGGGAATGGACGAGACGGCCCGCCCACGTCCCCGTGCACGTTTCAGGCCGCTAGGCAGATTGGTCTTCGCCGATTCCCGATTCCCGACTCCCGATTCCCGCCTGCCGTAATGGACAACGCGCTGACGCTGACCAACGACATGAAGCTCGTCCTCGGGCTGGTCGGCTTCACGATGGCGATGTTCCTGTTCGAGCGCATCCGCGCCGACCTGGTGGCGCTGGTGGTGCTGGTGGTGCTGGGCATCACCGGACTGATCGCACCGGAAGAGATCTTCGGCGGCTTCTCCGGCAACGCGGTGATGAGCATCATCGCGACCATGATCCTGGGCGCCGGCCTGGACCGCACCGGCGCCTTGAACCGGTTGGCCTCCTGGCTGTTGCGGCGCGGGCACGGCATCGAGCAGCGGTTGCTGCTGATGACCACCGCCATCGCCAGCCTCAACTCGTCCTTCATGCAGAACCCGTCGGTGATGGCGCTGTTCATGCCGGTCGCCTCGCGCCTGTCCTCGCGCACCGGGCTGTCGATGCAGCGACTGCTGCTGCCGATCGCCGCCGCCATCGTCATGGGCGGCGCGTTCACCATGGTCGGCAACTCGCCGCTGATCCTGCTCAACGACCTGCTGGTGTCGGCCAACAACAACCTGCCGTCGGGCATGGCCACGCTGGAACCATTGCGCATGTTCGCGCCGTGGCCGATCGGCCTGGCGCTGGTGATCGCCTCGCTGGTGTATTTCCGTTACTTCGGCGACCGCAAGCTCAAGGACGAGACGCAGGACAGCGACGGCGCGGTGACGCCCGCCCGCACCGAGAGCTACTTCGCCAACACCTACGGCATCGAAGGCGACGTGTTCGAACTGGTGGTCAGCGCCGAGAGCCCGCTGGTCGGCATGTCGCTGGGCGAGGCCGAAGCACTGCACGACGCACCGCTGATGCTGGCGCTGCAGACCGGCAACGACACGCGCCTGTCGCCGCCGGCGGACATGCGCATCTGGGTGGGCAGCGTGCTGGGCGTGATGGGGTCGCGACAGGACGTCGGCGACTTCGCGCAGAACCAGTTCCTGCGCATGTCCTCGCGCCTGCGCCACTTCGGCGACCTGTTCAATCCCAGCCGCGCCGGCATCTCCGAGGCGGTGGTGCCGCCCACGTCGAAGTTCATCGGCAAGACCGCGCGCGAGTTGCGCCTGCGCAAGCAGAACGGCATCAGCCTGCTGGCGATCAACCGCGACAAGAAGGTCATCCGCGAGAACGTGCGCGACGAGAAGCTGCGCGCCGGCGACATGCTGGTGTTCCACAGCATCTGGCAGGACTTGGGCCTGGCGGCGGAAAGCCGCGACTTCGTGGTGGTGACCGACTATCCGAAGGGCGAGCAGCGGCCGCACAAGTTCAAGATCGCAATGACGATCTTCGCCATCACCATCCTCATCGCGCTGACCTCCAAGCTGCCCGTCGCACTGACGCTGATGACCGGCGTCGCCGGCATGCTGCTGACCGGCGTGCTGCGGATGGACGAGGCCTACGGCGCGATCAACTGGAAGACGGTGTTCCTGATGGCGGGGCTGATTCCGCTGGGCTGGGCGATGGACAGCAGCGGTGCGGCGGCGTGGGTGGCCGGGCATACGGTCGAGCGCCTGCCGGACGGCATTCCGGTATGGGCGCTGGAAATCGCCATCGCCCTGCTGACCACCGCGTTCTCGCTGGTCATCAGCCACGTCGGCGCAACCATCGTGATGGTGCCGATGGCGATCAACCTGGCGCTCGCCGCGGGCGGCAATCCGACCGCGTTCGCGCTGATCGTGGCGCTGTCGGCGTCCAACAACCTGATGACCGCGTCGAACCCGGTGATCTCGATGATCGTTGGGCCCGCCAACTACACCTCGCGCCAGCTGTGGCGCGTCGGCGGGCCTCTGTCGCTGGTCTATACCGTCGTGGTGGTGCTCGTCGTCAATGCCATGTTCTGGTGGAACGGGCGCCCGGGATGACGTCGCCTTCGCTGGCACTGTCCCTGCTGCCCGAGCGCTACGCGGTCGCCCAACTGTCCGCCACCTCGCCCCTGCCCGCCTGGTGGCCGACCACCGGCATGCGGCACGCCGGCTGGACCGACGACGAACTGTCGCTGGTCTGCGAAGAAGCCCATGTTCCCGACGACGTCCGCTGCCAGCGCGGCTGGCGCATGTTCAAGCTGCAGGGGCCGTTCGACTTCGCGCTGACCGGCATCCTGAAGGCGGTACTGGATCCACTGGCGGCAGCCGGCGTGGGCATCTTCGCGATCTCCACGTTCGATACCGACTATGTGCTTGTCCAAGCGCATCAGCTGGAGCCGGCATGCGATGCTCTGTCGGCCTCAGGACACGGGGTCCTTCGATGATCTCTCGCGCGTCGACGCATGTCCTCGCACTGGTTGCGGTGCTCGTCCTTGCAGCCTGTCACGCTGGTGAACCCCAAGCGCCACTCTTCGATGCCGGCGACACCATCACGTGCCCGACCTTGAAAGTGAGGACGGCTTGGGTCCTGACCGTGCGCCAAGGACCCGACTTCCTGGTGTGCGAGTACCGTTTCGCCGACACACGCAAACCCATCGCATCCCTCTATATCGGAAACCATCCTGACACGCCGACGCTGAAGTTCGTTGGCTTTCATCCGGACGGTAGCGGAGACGCTTGGTTCGCTGACGCCGCGGCGGGACGAATGTGGCCGCGCTCCTACTGGACCTTCCGCGAGAACGCCTCACGCTCCATGGCGACGACCGTGATCCGCATCGAAGTCGACTCCTACGAAGAACTCAAGACGAAAGCCCGGATTGCTCAAGCACTCGAGCGATGACGGCCCTGCGGATTCAGCGTCTGTGCGACAAGATCCGCGCCAGTACGGCGCCGAAATGCAGCCAGATCGCGGCGAACACGCCCAGCTGCGTGACCAGGCCGTGTTGCACGGCCTCGAACTTGCGGAAGTAGCGCCACAGGCCACGGTGCTTGTGCCATTCCACGAATACCGGACGCGCGCGGCTGGAGACGCCACGGATATGCAGCACGCGGATATCGTTGGCGACGGCGACCATCGCGCCCGCGTCGCGCACACGCCGGCACAGGTCCATGTCCTCGGCGTGTAGACGGTAGCCCTCGTCGAAACCGCCGATCCTGTCGAACAGCGCGCGCGGCATCAGCATCAGCGCGCCGGAGATGATGTCCACCGGCTGCACTGCCTGCCTATCGTCGGCAGGCACGCCCAGCTTCGACGCCGCAGCCGGCGAGCGCAGCATCGCGGCGAACACCGGATCGCGGCGGCGCGCGGCCACATCGCGCACGCCGTCCTCATCCACCAGGTCGACACCCAGCATCGTCTCGCCCGCCGTGCCGACCGCATGCGCGCGCAACCGGGACAAGGTGTCGGCTTCCACCATCAGGTCGGGATTGACGAACGCCAGCCACGACGCCTGCGTGTCGCGCGCACCCTGGTTGCAGCCGACGGCGAAGCCCGGGTTGTCCGGATTGGCGATGAAGCGCAGCCGCGCATCCTGCAAGGCATGCCGCTGCACGATCTCCATGGTGTCGTCGCTCGAGGCGTTGTCGACCACGCGGATCTCGTGCACGCCATGCGCGACGCGCAGCCGCATCAGGCAGTCGTCGATGCTGGACGCGCTCTCGTGCGTCACCACCACCGCGGCAATGCCGGACACCTCAACCGAAGAGGTCACGCTGGCGCTCCGGCAAATCCGCTTGGGCATACAGCGCATGCAGCCGTTCGCGCGGCTGCCGCAGGGGATCCTCCATCAGGAAGGTCGCCAGCCGCGGCGTGAACGTGGGCCAGCGCGCGTTCAACGCATCCATGTCGCCATCCGCTGGACCGCCTTCGCCACCGCGCGCGACGAAAGCGGTTTCGCACAGGACATTCCGCCAGCCCAGGCCGGAGAGGCGCAGCGACAGGTCGACCAGCGCCGCGTACCACGAGGCGAAACTCGCGGCATCCAGTCCGCCGACACGCTTGCGCGCACTGCCGCGCAGCACCACCGCGTGCGCGACGGCGGCCGGCAGTTCGGGATGCAGGGGCGGTAGCGCCGCGCAGGCCAGCGCCGTGCGCTCGCGGTCCTCCGGCGGCGGCATCACCTCGCCGAGCCGGGGCCATGCCGCGGTTTCGCCGGCGTTGCACCACGGCGTGGCCGTGGCGATGGCGGCGTCGCGCGCCAGGCAGGCGGACAGCTGCTGCAGCCAGCCCGGCAGGGGCTGCGCGTCGGGGGCCAGCAGCACCACGTCGGCATCGCCGCAGGCGGACAGCATCTCGTCGACATGCGCCACTTCGCCGACCATCCGTGGCCGGCGCGTGTAGTCGGCCTGCAATGCGGTGCGGGCCAGCCAGCGCTCGATGATGGCCAGTCCGCGTGGCCCCGCCTGCGCGTCGTCCGCCAGCCACACGCGCGTGCCGGCGGGCGTGCCGGCATCGAGCGCGCCCAGGCAGGCATCCAGGGCATCGTCGTCCGTGCCGACCGGCAACAGGACGACCGGCAGGGGCGATGCGCTACCGGGGGTCACTTCTTCGGCGGCGCGTAGAGCGGATCCAGGGCACGGAAACGCTGGCCGTATTCGTCGGTCAGGTTGCGCGCTTCCTGCGGGTTGCGGACGATCGTCGGCGTGATCAGCACGATCACCTCGCTGCGCTCGCTGCTGGTGGACTTCCTGCCGAACAGCGCACCGATCACCGGCAGGCGGCTCAGGCCGGGAATGCCGGCGGATCCTTCCGTCGCACTGTCGCTGATGAGGCCCGCCAGCATCACGGTCTGCCCGGCTTCCACCGCGGCTTCGGTCTTCATGCGGCGCGTGTTGATGCGCACGTTGCCGTTGGCATCGGGTTCGCTGCCCGGCGAACTGACTTCCTGCACGATGTCCAGGAACACCATGCCGTCGCGGGTGACGCGCGGGCGCACCTTCAGGATCACGCCGGTATCCAGGTACTGCACCTGGCTGAAGGTGTTGTCCGTGCCGAGTCCGGGATTGACGGTCACCGACGAGATCGGGATGCGGCTGCCGACGTTGAGGG
The DNA here is from genome assembly GCF_010093445.1 of Pseudoxanthomonas japonensis. Taxonomy (GTDB): domain Bacteria; phylum Pseudomonadota; class Gammaproteobacteria; order Xanthomonadales; family Xanthomonadaceae; genus Pseudoxanthomonas_A; species Pseudoxanthomonas_A japonensis. Next base: position 30,874 of record NZ_PDWW01000005.1, read on the forward strand.
TGGCCTCGGCGTTGTTGCGGACGAACACGGAAGGCGTCTGCAGCAGGCGCACGTCGCTGACTTCGTCCAGCGCGGTGATCACCGCCGCGGCATCGTTCTTGACCAGCGTCCAGACGGCACCCGCGCCGCTCACGCCGCCGATGCTGCCGGCGAGCGTGCTCCACTTGCTGGGACCGCTCACCCCGGGCGTGCCGCCCGGCGGATTGAAGGGCCCAAGACCGTTGTCGGTCATCGCGCGCTCGAGGTACCAGTTGACGCCGTAGCTCAGGTCGCCGGTCAGCGAGACCTCCGCGATCTGCGCCTCGATATGCACCTGCATCGGCATCACGTCGAGCTTCTCGACGACTTCGCGGATCGAGTTCCAGGCGCTGGGACTGGCGCGCACGAGCAAGGTGTTGGTCTCCTCGACCGCCGCCACGCCGACGCGGTTGCCGTCGACTTCCAGCGTGACCGCGCCGCTGCCGCTGTCGCGCTGATTGAGCGACAGCGAGCCGCTGCCCAGGCCACCGGTCCCGCTGCTGCTTCCGCTGCTGCCGAAGTCCACGCTGCCGCCGTTGCCGTTGAGGCCGCCGTCGTTGATCTGCACGGGGTCCGTGCCCGGCATCAGCGAGACGTTGCCCGCCCCACCGGTCGACCGCTCGTTACCGGACCCGCTGCCGCCCGAGGACCCGAACACTTCCGACAGCCGCTGCGCGAGTTCGCGGGCCTTGATGTATTTCAGTTCGTAGGAGAACAGCCGGCTGCCTTCGCCCGCGCCGTCGATGCGTTCGAGCCACTGCTGGATCTGGTCCAGGTAGGCGGGCTGCGGTGTGATCACCAGCACCGCGTTGGCGCCTTCCAGCGGCATGAAGCGGAACATGCCGGCGCTCGGCGTCTTGCTGTCGTTGCCGAACACCTTCTCCAGGTCGGCGACCACGCGCGTCGCGCGACCCGACTGCAGCGGGAAGACGCCGACCGACATGCCGGACAGCCAGTCCACGTCGAAGATCTCGACGGTGCGCAGGTAGTTCTCCAGTTCGGTGCGCGTGCCCGCGAGCGTGATGACGTTGCGGGTGCCGTCGATGCTGACGATGGCGTTCGGGCGCGCGTATGGCTCCAGCACCTTCTTCATCTCGCTGGCGGAGATGAAGCGCAGCGGCACCACGCGCACCTCGTAACCGCGCGCGCTGGACGCCGGACCGGTGCGCGGCGCCACGCTGCCCGCGAGCGCCTGGTCGGACGGGATGATGTTGTAGCGCCCGCCGCTGTAGACCAGGCGGGCGTTGTTCCAGCCGAGCACCATCTCCAGCAGGTTCAGCGCTTCGGCTGGCGACACCGGCTTGGGCGTGCCCAGCGTGACCGTGCCCTGCACGCCCGGTGCGATCACGTAGTTCTGCCCCAGCATGTCGCCGAGGATGGCCTTGACCACGGCATGGACGGACTCGCCTTCGAAGTTGAAGGTGGCCGACCCGCTGCTCGCACCGCCAAGCGAAGGCACCGGCGCGGCGGCCGCGCTGCGGTTGATCATCTGCCCGTTGCCGCGGCGGACCTGCGCCTGCGGACCCGTCTCCGGCGCGTCGGCCTCGGACACCGGCGTGGTCTGCGCATTGCCCGGCACGATGCCCGTCGGCGTCGTCGCCCCGCGGTGCATCTCCGCCACGGGCGCGCTGGCGCACCCGGCCAGCAGGCCCAGGCAGAGGGAAAACAGGATCACACGTAACGTCATGCCGGCACTCTACTGTGTCTTGCCGGGCGTTGCCGGCGGCGTGGTGGGTTGCGCCTGCTGCTGGCGCAGCTGCGCGCGGCGCTGTTCGATGCGCTGGCGGATGGCTTCCATCTGCTCGTCGGTGGTCGACGTGGGCGGTGCAGGTGTCGTGGAGGGCGACGACGGGGTGGGCGTCATTGCAGACGGCGCGGATCCCTGTCCCTGCGTCGGGGGCGGAACCGTGGCTGGCATCGCCGCCGGCGCATTGTTGCCGCCGGTGGCGCGACCACCCGGCGCCGCCGATGGCGCAATGCCCGCCGGCGGCACGACAGGGTTCTGGCTGAGGATCTGCGTCGGCGGCTGCCCACCGGCGCCGTCGAAGACGCGCAGTTCCAGTTCGCGGCGACCTTCCGGCCCGTCGAACACCGCCCGGCGCGGTCCCAGTTCGCTCAACTGCCAGCCCGGGAACCCCGCCGGCGATTCACCCACCTTTACCCGCAGCCCTTCCCCACCCTGCGCAGGCTGCACGATGGCCAGCTCCAGCGCCGGCGTGATCAGCACGCTGGTCAGCACCAGGTCGAACGTGGGCGCGGCCGCCTCCTCGCCGGAGAGGAAGAACGGTTTGGGGCGACGATCTTCCGAGAACAGCGGGCGTGCCCCCACGTCGGCGTACCGGTCCAGCGCACCCAGACGCTCCGGCGGACTGGCGGGCAGGCGCGGCAGTGCCTGGACCAGGCCCGGATCCGCAGGCAGCGGCGTGATGCGGCTGCCCAGCCCGAACAGGGCCAGCACGGCCACCAGCACGGCCCAGCCCGCCACGACGGCGAGCAGCCAAGTACGCAGGTTCCAGGTGTCAGCGCGCACCGGGCGCCTCCTGGGCCACGACCGGGGAAGGCTTGAGATAGCCGTACAGGTCGAAGTTCACGTCCAGTCCGCCGCTGCCGCTCTCGCTGGCCTGGAACGCGTAGCGCTGCGCGAGGATGTTGAGGTTCTCGACGAACAGCCGCGGGCTGCCGGACTCGATCTGGTGCAGCACCGAGGCCAGTTCGGGCGCGCCGCAGCGCAGGCGGACCTGGACCACCACGCGCGGGTAGACCTCGCGACCGGCCACGGCCAGCGGCGACTGGTTGGCGATGGCGCAACTGCGGTTGCCCGGGCTGGCCTGCTTGACGATGGTTTCCAACCGCTGCACCAGCCCGGCGGTGGCCAGTTCCACCGTGGCCTCCGGCAGGAATCCCGGGCGCTGGGCCTGCTGCGCCAGCGCGGCCGCGAGTTCGCGCTGCACCTGCGGGGCCTGCTGCAGCTGGGTGCGGATGCGCAGTTCGCGTTCGCGCAGTTCGTCCACGCGGGCGCCGACGTCCTGCATCGGTACCGTCCACCACGGATGCACCAGCACGAAGTAGCCCACCAGCAGCGCTGCCAGCAGCAGCGCCAGCGCCAGCCAGCGATCGCGGTCAGTCACGGCCGGCGGCATTCGCACCTCCCTGTGCATTGGCGGACGGATCCTGCTTGCCCAGCAGTTCGGCGGTCAGCGTGAAGCGGTCCATGCGCGTGCGCGGATCCGGCTGCAGGGCACCGCTCAGCGCCGGGTTGCGCCACAACGGCGAACCCTGCAGGCGAGCCACCAGCCCCGAGGCTTCCGGACTGAAGCCGATCAACGTCAACCGGTCGCCCTCGATGGCGAGTTTCTCGAGATAGGTGTTGTCGGGCAGCCGCCGGGTGACGTCATCCATCACTTCCAGCGCGGTGGGACGACGGGCGCTGGTCTGGTTCAACACGGTCGTGCCGGCGACCAGGTCGACCAGTTGCTGCCGCTGCGCGGCCACCTGCCGCGCCGCATCGGCGCGAAGATCGACCTGGGCGGCGAACGCATCGGCCGCGGCCCGCCGGTTGTCCAGCACCACCCATGCCGCGAACCAGATGGCGACCACCGCGACCGCCGCGAGCGCGAGGTGCAGCCCACGCTGCGGCGCCTGCCGCGAGACGCGCGCCGGCTCGGGCAACAGGTTGAGGCCGAGGACCGTGCCGTCCGCCTCTTCCACGTCCGCGCCGGCCATGCCGCCCGCCAGTGCACCCAGTCCGGACAGCCCGGCGGTGAAGGCAGCGGTCGGCACCACGGCCAGTTCGACCTCGAGTTGGGCGTCCGCACGCACGGTCAGCACGCGCGCGTCGAAGCAGGCCTCGTTCGCGGCGAACGGCGTCTGCCGGTCGAGTTCGAAGGTCAGCACATCGCGCAACCGGTCCGCCGCCGCGGCCGGCAGCAGGAGCCGGCGGCGAAGCGCCATGCCGGCAGGGACCAGCCACCAGCGCGGCAATCCGGCCAGGCGGTTGCCAAGCAGGGACTGCAGTTCATCGGACGTCACCGTCACCGGCAGCCGCGCGAGCATCTGCCGCCGGGTGCCATCCAGCCACGTCATCTCGATCTCGTCGTCGCGGCGCTGGAACAGCAGGCGGTCGCCGGTCAGCCCCAGCAGCACGCGCCAGCGCGCCGGCAACCAGGTCGCCAGCGCCTGTCCCCACCACGCGAGGAAACTGCGGGGACCCGGCCCGAGCCGTGCCCTGAGCCGCTGCAAGGTGTCGCGTACGCCGCTCATTGTGGTGACGCTCCCTCCTCCCAGCGCAACAAGGTATAGGCCGAACCCGGTACCGGGCTGGCACCCGCGCGCACCACCGTGCGAAGCGACGCCTCGCGGCCATCGGCCAGCCGCGCACGGCTCTCGATACTATACGTGCCGCTGCCGGTGCCGACGAGTTGGGGATTCACCGCGGCGCCCGCCGCATGGCGTTGCGCCAGCCACGCGGCCGAATCGACGCCCATGGCCTCCAGCACCGGGCCCTGCGCGTACATCGCATCGGGCTGCGCGCGCCCCGAGTACAGGGTCAGGAAGGGGGCCAGCCGCGCATAGAGGTCCGGCGTCATGCCGAGCACCTGCTCGACTTCCGCGATGGTTTCGAACGGCGCGTCCTTGGCGCCGTAGTCGCGTCCCGCCGCCGCGTAGTCCGCGTCCTCCGCGCCGCCCACCGGCTGGGTCAGGCTGTCGCCGTCGCGCCAGTCGACGATGGCCGCCGCCAGCGCATCGCTCGCACCGGGCGGCTCGCCGAGCGCCTGCATCAGGCGCGACAGCAAGGGCACGTCGGCCTGGTTCAGGTCGATCTTGCCGGTCTCGTCCACGATGCGCACCTGCACCTGCTGGCCATCGAAGGTCCAGGTGTACTGCCGCCCATTGGGCTGCCAGTGCGTCTCCGGATTGCGGTCGGACACGCGCACCAGGGCGTACTCGATGCCGGCACGCGCGATCTCCTGCGCCTGGGCGCCGCGGCTGCCCACCCGCGCCTGCAAGGCCTCCATGCGTGCGGTCAGCGCATAGGCACCGATCAGCGCGGTGAGCAGCGCCACCAGCCACAGCACGAGCAGCAGCGCGGCACCGCGCGCACGTTTCATGGCAGCACCGACGGGTTGCCGCCCGGCAGCAGGCCGCCGCCCGCGCCACCCTCGCTGCGGGCGAGCGTCACGACCAGGTCCGGCCAGCGCCCGCCGCGCACGGCTTCCATCTCCATCTTCACCTGCAGGGGCAGCATGTCCGACGTCTCCCAGCGGTCCTGCCAGGGACCGAGCCGGTTGTCCGCATCGAGGCCGCGATAGCGGAAACGCACCGCCTTCAGGCCATCGGCGAGCCGTTCGGCGCGCAGCCCGCGCGCGGCAAGATCGATGTCCTCCAGCGACGCGTCCGGGCGCGCGACGGAGAACGCCACCTGCAGGCGCCCGGCGTCGTCCATCACCAGATCGTGCAGGTACGGTCCGCCGTAGCCGAGGTAATCCGGCAGGTCGGCCACGAACCGCATGCGCTGCGGCGTGCCGATGAAGCGCGCCTGCCGCAGGGTGCTGCGGTCGGTGGCGAACACGATGGGCTGCGCCGATGCCAGCCGCGCGCGCAGATAGCCGTGCACCGCGCGCATGCGTTCGCTCGCCTGTGCCATGTCCTCGCCGCGCGTGACCACCGCCGTGGACGAGCGAAGCGTCGCGAAGGCCAGCGCCAGCCCCGCGGCCATCAGCACCAGCGCCACCAGCACCTCGATCAGCGTGAAGCCGCGCATCCGCGCGCGCATCACGGCGACACCACCTGGTTGATGTCGCGTGGCGCCAGACGTAACGTACGCCATTCCATCGCCTGTCCACGCTCGCTGCCCCAGCGCACCGCCAGGCGCACGTCGAGGAGTTGCGGTGCGCCCGGGTCGAGCTGCGCACGCGCCGCCAGCGGATCGGCGAACGGGACGACGTCGAGCTGCCACTGGTAGCGGTCGCCTTCGAAACTGCCCTGCTGCCGTCCGGGCTTCAGTGCCTCCCCCGCGCCCAGCTGCGCCAGCAGCGACTGCGCATGCAACGTGGCACGACTGCTGTCCGCCGAATCGCGCACCTGCCGGCTCGCACCGGACAGCGACCCGAGCAGCAGGCTCAGCGCGAGCGCCAGCAGGGCGAACGCGACGATCACCTCGAGCAGGGTGAACCCGTGCTGGCGGCGGCGGGACGCGGTCATGGCGCCGGCACTTCGTCGCGGAACAACCAGGTCTCGCCGGTCAGCCAGGCCACGTCGATGCTCCACGCCGCCGTACCGGCCGACAGGGTGATGCGGCCACCGGTGGAACCGCCATCGGGAAAGAACAGCACGCCGCCTTCGCCCGCGCGCGCCTGCGCTTCGCGCGCGCCGGTGAAGCGCACCGACAAGCCGTCGTTGATGTCGCCGCGACGGTCGCCCGCCGCTTCCCAGGCATGCGCACGCGGGTCGATGCGGAAACGCTGCGGCTGGCCGGTCGCGATGGCGCGCGCCCGCGTGTAGCGCAGCTGCGCAGCGATCTCCTTGGATTCGGAGCGCAGCCGCATGCCGTCCATGCCGCCGGTGAAGGCCATCGCCGCGAGGATGCCCGCCGCCGCGATCAGCGCCAGTACCAGCAGGGTCTCGAGCAGCGTGAAGCCGTCCATGTGGACGCGCGAGCGGCGTCCGTCGATGGATGGCTGCGCGGGGCCGGCACGGAAGGCCACGACGACGGACGCCGTGCTTACTCGTTCTTGATGTCCGCGTTGACACTGTCGCCGCCGGGCTTGCCGTCGGCGCCCAGGCTGACCAGGTCGAAGCGCTGCGTTTCGCCGGGGATGCGGTACTCGATCGGGTTCTTCCACGGATCCTGCAACTCGCTCTCCTTCGCGTACGGCCCCAGCCAGCCCGTCGCGTTGCCCGGGTTGACCACCAGATCGGACAGCTGCGCCGGATAGCGTCCGGTGTCGAGCTGGTAGTTCTCGATCTTGCCGGCCAGCGTCTGCACCTGCGATTGCGCCAGCTTCACCTTGCCGCTGTCCGCACCGCCCATCACCCGGCTGCCGACCAGGACCAGGATGCCGCCGATCAGCACCAGCACGATGATGATCTCGAGCAGGCTGAAACCCTGTTGCGAGCGCGGGGCGTGGAAGGCTTTCGTCGGACGCATGCGGGACATGGCGGTGGACTCTCCGGTGGTTCTCAGTTGATGGCGCCGGTCAGATCGTACAGCGGGACCAGCACGGCGATGATGACGACGCCGACCACCGCGGCCAGGACCAGCGTGATGGCGGGAACGAGGGCGGCCAGCATACGGTCCAGCACCTGAGCGGTTTCCTGCTCGAAGGTTTCGGCGGTCTTCAGCAACATGCCGTCGAGCGCGCCCGACTCCTCGCCCACCTGGATCATCTGCAACGCCAGCCGCGGGAAGCGCTTGCCCTTGCCGAGCGAGGCGGACAGGCCGTGGCCGTTCTTCACATCCTCGACCGCGGCATCCACATCCGCCGCCAGCGCCCGGTTGCCCAGCACGTTGCGGGCGATACCGAGGGCGGTGAGCAATGGAACGCCGTTCTTCAGCAGCGTACCCAGCGTGCGCGCCAGCCGCGCCGTTTCCAGGCGTGCCAGCAGCGGTCCGACCAGGGGCCGCCCGAGCAACCAGGCATCCAGACGGTCGCGGAACGCCGGATCGCGGCGACGGCGATCGAACCACAGCAGCGCCACCGCAGGCACGGCGACCAGCACGAACCAGTAGTCGCGCACGAACGCACCCACCCACAGCACCCCGCGCGTGAACCAGGGGAGCGCCACGTCCAGGCTCTCGTACATCACCGCGAACTGCGGCACCACGTAGCCCAGCAGGAACAGCAGCGCGAAACCGACCACGACCAGCAGGATCGCCGGATACACCAGCGCGTTGACCACGCGGCCCTTCAGCGCACGGCTGCGCTCCAGGTAATCGCCGAGCCGCTGAAGGGTGTCGTGCAGGCTGCCGCCGGCCTCGCCCGCGCGCACCATGTTGATGTAGAGCCGCGAGAACAGGCCGTGCTGCCGGTCCAGCGCCGCCGACAGCGGCGCACCGCCGCGCACGGCGTCGCGGATGTCGGTGATGACGCGACGCGCCTTTTCGTCTTCGGGCAGGTCCAGCAGGATGCCCAGCGCGCGGTCCAGCGGCTGACCCGCGCCCAGCAACGTGGCCAGCTGCTGCGTGAACTGCACCAGCCGGTCGCCGGCGAACGCGTTGGGTCGCCACAGTTGCCGCCAGTTCGTGCCACCGCCGGCGGCGGCAAGCGCGGCCTCGACGGGCAGGTGTCCCTGCTCCTGCAGGCGAGCCACGACTTCGGCATCGCTGGCGGCCTCCATCTGGCCGTCCAGCATTTCACCGTGCGCATTGAGGGCCTTGTAACGGTAGAGCGGCATGCAGGCGACAGAAGCGGGAATGCGCCAACTTACCGTATTCCCCCGCCCAGCGTCATGCGCCCGCATCACGCCGCGCAACACCGCGACCCCGGTTGCACGGGGCCGCGGCGTTGCCCGTCACCGATACATCAGGGAGCGGTGAAGCTGCCGCGCACGCTGACGTTGGAGAACGCCGTCTTGCCCACCAGCGACACGTAGTAGGTGCCGGCCTGCGGGTTGGCGATGTTGACCACTTCATTGTTGCCCGGGCGCACCGAACGCAGGTCGTAGTTCGTCGCCGTGGCCGCACTGCCGAACTTCACGTAGACGTCGGCATTGCCGCTGCCACCGAAGCTGATGAACGACAGGTTCTTCGCCCCCGCCGGCACCACCAGTGCGTACTGCACCACCGCATCCTTGGCACCGGCGTTGCCGCCGATGGCCACGTTGTTGGTGAGCGGGGTCGCCGTCGGCGGTTCGCCGCCGCCCATGACCGCCTGCACCGCGGCCGCGGCATTGACGATGCCCGCACCGATCGGACGGTTGGCCGGCGGCGCGACCGGGAACGGGCGCGCGGTGGACTTCAGGACCGCGAGCACCTGCGCCGGCGTCAGCGGCGTTTCCGCCACGCTCTGCATCAGCGCGACGACGGCCGCCACATGCGGTGCCGCCATCGAGGTGCCGCCCATGCCGAAGTACGTTTCGGTGGTCGGAACCGTCGTGCCCGCATTGCCGGCGGACCAGACGTAGCCGCCCGGATTGCCGTCGACGCTGCCGCCGCCGCCCGGCGCGGAGATGTCGATGCGCGTGCCGTAGTTGGAATACGAGGCGATGCCGCCGGTGATGCGCGTGGCGCCCACGGTGATCACGCCGGCACAGTTGCCGGGCGAGAAGCCGTTGACGTTGCTTGCATCGTTGCCCGCGGCCACCACGACGGTGCTGCCGTTGGCGATGGCGATGTTGAATGCGTTCTGTTCGACCGCGCTGCAGGCACCCGAACCGCCGAGGCTGAGGTTGATGACCTCGGCCGGATTGGCGTTCGCAGGCACGCCGGCCACGGTACCGCCCGAGGCCCAGATCACCGCGTCGGAAATGTCGGAGGTGTAGCCGCCGCAGCGACCCAGCACGCGTGCCGGCACGACCTTGGCGTTGAACGCGCCGCCCGCCATGCCCTTCGCGTTGTTGCTGACCTCGGCGACGGTGCCGGCCACGTGCGTGCCGTGCCAGCTGCTGTCCTGCACCGGCGACCCGGCGTAGCACTCGCCCGCCACGGGATTCCAGTCGCCCTCGTCGCGCGGATTCGCATCGCGCCCGTCGCCGTCGCGCGAGACGAACGTGTCGCTGATGAAGTCGTAGCCCGGCAGGATGTTGGCGTCCATGTCGCTGTGCGCGGTGATGCCGGTGTCCAGCACGGCGACGACGACACCGGCGCCCGTCGCGTTGTCCCAGGCCGCCGGCAGGTTGATGCCGCCGACCGGATCCTTGAAATGCCACTGGTACTGGTTGTAGTAGGTGTCGTTGGGCACCAGGCGCGCATAGCGCTTGGCATCCACTTCGACGAACTCGACTTCCGGATCGGTCGCCAACTGGCGCAGCAGGCTCTCCGCCTCCACGCGGTCCAGCTTGCGCGAGGTCTGCACCAGCTCTGCGCCGATACCGAGGCGGCGCAGCTTCGCCGCGCTGACCGCCTTGCCGTTCGACGGACCGAGCGAAGCGCGCGATACCGCGCCCACCAGCGAGCGCTGCAACGTGGCGCTGCTGGTACGCGCGCTGCTGCCATCGCGGTACTTCACGATGAAACGGTCGTAGGTTTCGCCGTCGCGCAAGCCGGCGGTGCTGACGTCGCCGGCGGACGCGGTCGCCGCGAAGGCTCCGAATGTGATTATTGCGGCGAGCGCAGCAACAAGGGGACGACGACGCGAAACGCGTGATGAGGATTTTCGATTCACTTGACCTGCTCCATGTCTACAAGGATGAACGAACTGGGTAACCCGTTTACAACGTGCTTACTCAACGACTTGCGACTTCCGTTTCAAGGTGTGCTGCAAGTACCCCTGTTTACCTGCCACAGCACTCTTCACGCAGCGAACACATCCTCTATACACGGCCTACACGTGGATTTAACGCCTTGTTTTCAGCTGTTTCGTCGCGCTGGAACGAACGTAGCAAATCTCTCGCAAATTGCACAACGCGGATGTAGTGTTCGATCACACGGAGTTGTTGAGCGTCATCTCGGGATGAGGGGATGGGGAATGCGGGAATCTTTTGTCGGCGCTATTTCTTGTTTCGCTGTTTCACTTGCACGTCTTGCATTTCGCATTGCGCCTGCATCGCTTTCCTCGCGCATGCCGCGCCGCGTTCGCGGACGGCAGCAGAACACGCACCCTCTCTTCCTCGTCGCGTCCGCCACTTCGTGCAACGCGGTCATGTGTCGCCCCTGTCGCATGCCGCGCTGTCATTTCCCCTGACGTAGTCCGCCTCGAATTCCCGTGCCGCCTCCTGGCCCGGGCGCTGTCGTATTCCCCCGAAAACACAGAATGAAGGACGTGATCCATGAACAGGATTTACAGCAAGGTGTGGAACCCTTCCCTTGGCATGCTGGTGGTGGCCTCGGAGTTCGCGCGTCGCGCGCACGGCGTGATGTCGTCCGGTGCGCGCGTGCGTGCGCGGCTCGGCGTGACGCTGCTGGTCTCGGCCCTGCTCGCAGGTGCGCCGTTCGGCGCGGCGTTGGCGCATGACAAACAGAAAGGCCAACCGCAGAACGACAAGCCTCAGATCGGAACGGGCCCCGCCTTCTGCGTGGATTCGCGCGGGAATCCCATCATCGATGGACGTCCCGGTGAGAACGCCGTCTCCTGCGGCGACGATGTCGACGCGTCCGGTCGCCATGCGGTCGCGGTCGGCTACAAGAGCATCGCCAACAAGGCGGGCGCCACCGCGGTCGGCGGCTATGCCGAAGCAAAGGGTGTGAACGCCACCGCCGTGGGCTACGACAGCAACGCCACCGCGCAGGGCGCGACGGCGCTGGGCAGCCAGAGCAATGCGACCGGCGCGAATGCGACCGCGGTCGGCACGCTGGCGAACGCGACGGGCGCCGGCGCGAGTGCCGTGGGCACCGGCAGCCGTGCCACGGGCGCGTACGCCGGCGCGTTCGGCAGTTCGTCCACGGCCTCGGGCACGCAGGCGCTGGCTGCCGGCCACACCAGCACGGCGACCGGCATCGCCACCGTCGCGGTCGGCGGATTCGCCAACGCGTCGGGCAGTTTCGATACGGCGGTCGGCTATGGCGCGGATGCCAGCGGCGGCGACAGCACGGCATTGGGTTCCGGCTCCATCGCAACCGGATACAACAGCGTCGCGGTCGGTGGATCGCTGCTCGGCCTGCTGCCGACTGAAGCCTCCGGCGACTTCTCGACCGCGGTCGGTGGCGGCGCCTGGGCGCCGGGCACGAATGCCACGGCGATCGGCAATCTCGCATCGGCCAGCGCCGACAACAGCGTGGCGCTGGGTGGCGATTCCGTCGCCGACCGGGAAGATTCCGTTTCCGTCGGTCGTGCCGGCGGCGAGCGGCAGATCACCAACGTAGCCGCGGGCACGGGAGGCACCGACGCGGTGAACCTCGATCAATTGAATGCCGTGGCCGAAGCGTCGGAGAACGCCACGCGCTACTTCAAGGCCAACGGTGCGAATGACGGTACGGATGACGCGGTCGCCAATGGCGACTACGCCACGGCCTCCGGCTCCGCCGCGCTCGCCGATGGCGTCGGTGCGACGGCGACGGGTTCCGGTGCGTTCGCACTGGCCAACGGTGCGACCGCGTCCGGCTTCAACGCTACCGCGACGGGTGAGAACAGCGTCGCCAATGGTGCCGGTGCACAGGCGGCAGGCGCAGGCTCGGTTGCCGTGGGCGGACAGCGTCAGCTGCTCGATGAGAACGGCGATCCGATCCTCGATGCCGACGGCAACCCGGTCTATGCCAGCACGGAAGCGACGGCGGATGACGCCACCGCTGTCGGTGCAGGCGCGGTCGCCGGTGAAGTCGGCAGCAGCGCGGTCGGTGCGGGCGCCAATGCCTCCGGCGCGTACTCATCGGCCATCGGCACCGAAGCATCGGCGTCAGGCACGCAGGCCACGGCGGTCGGTTTCCGCAGCGATGCGTCGGATGATGCAGCCACCGCCATCGGCGGCTACAGCAGCGCCTCCAGCTTCGGCGCCTCAGCCTTCGGCTACGGCGCGGAAGCCAGCGCCAACAGCGCCACGGCGCTGGGCTTCGGCGCCGTCGCCAGCAACTTCGACAGCACCGCGCTGGGTTCCAATGCCATCGCCAGCGGCGACAACAGCGTGGCGGTGGGTGGTGCGTTCTTCGGCTTCCTGCCGACCGAAGCGTCGGGGGACTACTCCGTGGCCGTCGGCGGAGGCGCTTACACGCCGGGCTTCAACTCTGTCGCGTTGGGCAACCTCGCGACCGCCGAGGCCGACAACAGCGTGGCCATCGGTGGCGATTCGATCGCGGACCGCGAGGACACCGTGTCGGTCGGCAGCGCGGGCAGCGAACGGCAGATCACCAACGTCGCCGCCGGCACGGAAGGCACCGATGCGGTGAACCTCGATCAGCTCAACGCGGTCGCCGAGGCTTCGGAGAACGCCACGCGCTACTTCAAGGCCAATGGTGCAGAGGATGGCACCGATGACGCCACGGCCAATGGCGACTACGCCACGGCATCCGGCTCGGCGGCCTTCGCCGACGGCATCGGCGCCACCGCGACCGGCTCCGGCGCGTTCGCACTGGCGGACGGTGCGACGGCGACCGGCTTCAACGCCACGGCCACGGGTGCGAACAGCGTCGCCAACGGCAGCAGCGCGGAGGCCAGCGGCGATTCCAGCATCGCCATCGGCGGCTCGGTGGATGCCTTCGACGCCGACGGCAATCCGATCAACGTCAATACGGTGGCGTCCGGTCTCGGCGCGACGGCGGTCGGTTCCGGCAGCCTGGCCTCGGGACTCGGCAGCTCCTCGTTCGGCGTGCTCAGCGAGGCGAGCGGCGAAGCCAGTTCCGCGTTCGGTTACGGCAGCACGGCGACCGGTTCGTATGCGTCGAGCTTCGGCCACGCGAGCGGTGCGACCGGCGACTACAGCGTCGCGGTCGGCGGACCGGCGGACCTGATTCCCGGGTTCGGCCTGCTGGTCTATACGCAGGCCAGCGGGTTCAGTGCAGCAGCGTTCGGGTCCGGCGCGATCGCCGCAGGCGACTACAGCCTGGCGGCCGGCAGCCTGTCGGAGGCGTCGGGCATCGAGAGCACGGCCGCCGGCTTCTTCTCCTACGCGCCTGGCGATTACGCCACCGCGCTGGGTGCGGAATCCTGGGCCAGCGGCGACAACAGCACGGCCGTCGGCTTCTACAGCACGGCGCTGGGCGACAACAGCGTGGCGCTCGGCGCCAACTCGACTGCCGACCGCGACAACACGGTGTCGGTCGGCGACGTGGGCAGCGAGCGGCAGATCACCAACGTGGCCGCCGGTACCGAGGGAACGGATGCGGTGAATCTGGATCAGCTCAACGCGGTCGCCGAAGCGTCGGGGAATGCCACGCGCTACTTCAAGGCGAACGGTGCGAATGACGGTACGGATGACGCGGTCGCCAATGGCGACTACGCCACGGCATCCGGCTCCGCGGCATTGGCGGACGGCGTCGGTGCGACGGCGACGGGTTCCGGTGCGTTCGCACTGGCCAACGGTGCGACCGCGTCCGGCTTCAACGCGACGGCGACGGGTGAGAACAGCGTCGCCAACGGTGCCGGTGCGCAGGCGTCGGGCGCCGGCGCGGTTGCCGTGGGCGGACAGCGCCAACTGCTCGACGAGAACGGCGATCCGATCCTCGATGCCGATGGCAATCCGGTCTACGCGAGCACGGAAGCGACGGCAGACGATGCCACGGCCGTGGGTGCCGGCGCGGTCGCCAGCGAGGTGGGTGCGAGCGCAGTAGGCGCAGGTGCGACGGCGTCGGGCGCCTACTCGTCCGCGGTCGGAACCGAAGCATCAGCGTCGGGCATCCAGGCCACGGCCGTCGGTTTCCGCAGCGACGCGTCCGACGACGCCGCCACCGCCATCGGCGGTTACAGCAGCGCCTCCAACTTCGGTGCCTCGGCCTTCGGATACGGCGCGGAAGCCAGCGCCGACAGCGCCACGGCGCTGGGCTTCGGCGCGGTCGCCAGCAACTTCGACAGTACTGCGCTGGGCTCGAACGCCGTCGCCAGCGGCGACAACAGTGTGGCGGTGGGTGGTGCGTTCTTCGGTTTCCTGCCGACCGAAGCCTCTGGCGACTATTCGGTCGCCGTCGGTGGCGGCGCCTACACCCCGGGCTTCAACTCGGTGGCGCTGGGCAACCTCGCCACCGCGGAAGCCGACAACAGCGTGGCCATCGGTGGCGATTCGATCGCCGACCGTGAGGACACGGTGTCGGTCGGCAGTGCGGGCAGCGAACGGCAGATCACCAACGTCGCCGCCGGCACCGAGGGCACCGATGCGGTGAATCTGGACCAGTTGAACGAAGTCGCCGAGGCTTCGGAGAACGCCACGCGCTACTTCAAGGCCAATGGTGCAGAGGATGGCACCGATGACGCCACGGTCAATGGCGACTACGCCACGGCATCCGGCTCTGCCGCACTCGCCGATGGCGTTGGCGCAACGGCGACCGGCTCCGGTGCGTTCGCACTGGCGGACGGCGCAACCGCCACCGGCTTCAACGCCACCGCCACCGGCAGCAACAGCGTCGCCAACGGCGCTGGTGCACAGGCGGTCGGCGCAGGCTCGGTTGCCGTCGGCGGACAGCGCCAGCTGTTCGACGAGAACGGCGATCCGCTCCTCGATGCCGATGGCAATCCGGTCTACGCCAGCACCGAAGCGACGGCGGATGACGCCACCGCCGTGGGTGCAGGCGCGGTCGCCGGTGAAGTCGGCGCGAGCGCCGTCGGTGCGGGCGCGAACGCGTCCGGCGCCTACGCCACCGCACTGGGCACGGAAGCCTCCGCCTCGGAAACGCAGTCCACCGCGGTGGGCTTCCGCAGCAGTGCGGGCGGCCTGGCCTCCACCACCGTCGGCGGCTACAGCAGCGCGGGTGGCGATTTCGCCTCGGCGTTCGGCTACGGCGCCGATGCGGCCGGCGGCGGTGCGACCGCGGTCGGCGAAGGCGCGAGCGCGGGCGGTGACGAGAGCACGGCCGTCGGCGGCACCACGTTCTTCGGCCTGATCAACACGCGCGCCAGCGGCACCGGCAGTTCGGCGTTCGGAAACGGCGCCTGGGCCACCGGCGAGTACAGCACCGCGCTCGGCCACAACAGCTACGCCGACGGCGACGACAGCGTGGCGGTGGGCGTGAATTCGGTGGCAGCGGCGACCAACAGCGTCGCGATCGGTGCGAACTCGTGGAACGACCGCGACGACACCGTATCGGTCGGCGACGTGGGTGCGGAACGGCAGATCACCAACGTCGCGGCCGGTACCGAGGGCACGGATGCGGTGAACCTCGACCAGCTGAATGCGATCGCCAACGCCTCGGAAAACGCCACGCGCTACTTCAAGGCGAACGGTGAAGGCGACGGCAGCGACGATGCCACCGCCAACGGCGACTACGCGACCGCCTCCGGTTCGGCCGCACTGGCCGATGGCGTCGGTGCGACCGCCACCGGCTCCGGTGCGTTCGCGCTGGCCGACGGCGCCACCGCGACCGGCTTCAACGCCACCGCCACCGGCGCGAACAGCGTCGCCAGCGGCGCGGGCGCGCAGGCGGCAGGGGCGGGCTCGGTCGCAGTCGGCGGACAGCGCCAGCTGCTCGACGAGGACGGCGAACCGATCCTGGATGCCGACGGCAATCCGGTCTACGCCAGCACCGAAGCGACGGCGGACGACGCGACGGCCCTCGGCGCAGGTGCAGTCGCCAGCGATACCGGCGCGACCGCGACGGGTGCCGGCGCCACGGCATCCGGTGCCTATGCCACCGCCACCGGCACCGAGAGCTCGGCATCGGGACTGCAGGCCACGGCCACCGGCTTCCGCAGCGACGCCTCCGGCGACGGGTCGGCGGCCATCGGCAGCTACAGCAATGCATCCGCCTTCGCCGCGTCGGCGTTCGGCTACGGCGCGGAAGCGTCGCAGGAAAGCGCGACCGCACTGGGCTTCGGTGCCGTGGCGAGCAACTACGACAGCACGGCGCTGGGCTCGAACGCCATCGCCAGCGGCGACAACAGCGTGGCCGTGGGCGGTGCGTTCTTCGGCTTTCTGCCGACCGAAGCGTCCGGCGACTACTCGGTCGCCGTCGGTGGCGGCGCCTACACACCGGGCGTCAACTCGGTGGCCGTCGGCAACCTCGCCACCGCCGAAGCCGACAACAGCGTGGCCATCGGCGGCGATTCGGTCGCCGACCGCGAGGACACCGTCTCCGTGGGCAGCGCCGGCAGCGAGCGGCAGGTCACCAACGTCGCGGCCGGCACCCAGGCCACCGACGCGGTGAACCTGTTCCAGCTGAGCTCCGTCGCCAGTGCGCTCGGCGGCGGTGCGGGCTTCTCCGGTGGCACGTTCATCGCGCCGAGCTACACGATCCAGGGCACGTCGTACAACAACGTGGGCGCGGCGTTCACTGCCGTCGACGCCAAGCTCAACGAGTTGTATGGCATGTACAGCGGATCGGGCAGCAGCACGACGACGGCGTCCGCCGGCACCGCGCCGCCTACGCAGGCCAGCCAGGGCCAGGTGGCCGGCGAGACGGCATCGGCGGCGGGCACCGGTGGTACCGCTTCGTCACCGACGCGTGGCACGGCCACGACCACGGATGCTGCCGGCAGCGGCGCCGTGGCCAGCAGCCAGCCTGCTGTCGCAACGCCGACGGATGCCACCGCGGCAGCCGACGTTCCCGCCGCGGCCGCGTCCTACGCCGATGCGGGCGACGCCAACACGCTCAGCAGCGCACAGTCCTACACCGACCAGTCCTCGGCGAGCACGCTGGCCAGCGCGAAGGCCTACGCCGACTTCCAGGTCAAGGCGCTGGAGGACGACTTCAACGCCTTCCGCGGCGATGTGGACCGCCGCTTCTCCGAGCAGGATCGCCGTCTGGACAAGATGGGCGCAATGAGCTCGGCGATGTTGAACATGGCGATCAACGCCGCCGGCAGCCGCAGTCCGCGTGGACGGGTCGCCGTGGGCGCGGGTTGGCAGAACGGCGAGAACGCCCTGTCGGTGGGCTATTCGAAGCCGATCGGCGAGCGCGCCTCGTTCAGCATCGGCGGTGCGTTCAGCGGCGACGAGAAGTCCGCGGGTGTCGGCTTTGGTATAGACCTGTAAACCGGTCGTCTTCATGAAGAAGGGCCCGGCAATGCCGGGCCCTTTCTTTTTCTCGTGTGCCCGGCTTCAGTCGCAGGCCATGCGTCCCTTCGGCAGCACGCGCGGATTGCCGATCGCGAAATGCGTCACCGGCTTCTCCCACATTTCGAACGACGAGATGCCGGGCGTCACGCCGCAGCTGCTGGTGTAGGTGAACTGCTCGCCGTCGGTCGAGACGTACAGGTCGAACTTGACCGCCTCGGCCAGTGTGCTGCTGACCATCAGTGTGGTCTGCGTGGCGTCGCCGCTGCGGGCGGCGCGCAGGTTGCCCGGTGCATCGCCGGCCGGCGCGGAGGCGACCACCTTGCCGTCGACGACCTCGACCTGAAGCGCCAACGACGGCGACGCATCGCCTATCGCGAAGCCGGCCGGCAGTTCGCCGCGCGCGAGCGTCTTCGGTGCGGGCTTGGCCGCCGACGCGATCACCGGCATCGCGCACAGCGCCATCACGACGTATCCGGTCAGCCTCCGCTTCATCGCCTCAACCCTCCTCGGTGACCCGCAGCACTTCCTCGATGGTGGTCTCGCCGGACAGCGCCTTGACGATGCCGTCCTCGTACATGGTGCGCATGCCGTTCTCGCGCGCCAACTGTTCGATCTCGCCCATGCCGGCATGGCGCATGATCGCGCGGCGGATGCCGTCGTTCATCACCAGGAACTCGACGATGGTGGTGCGGCCGAGATAGCCGGTCGGCGCGATGGCCGACCCGCGCGGGCGGTACAGGAAGATCTCGCCCTGCGGCTGGAAGCGACGCAGGCCGAACTTCTCGATCTCTTCGGGCGATGCGGCGTACTTCTCCGCATGCGTCGGCTCCAGCCGGCGCACCAGGCGCTGGGCGAGGATGCCATTGATGGTGGAGGTCATCAGGTAGTCCTCCACCCCCATATCGAGCATGCGCGTGATGCCGCCGGCCGCGTTGTTGGTGTGCAGCGTGCTGAGCACCAGGTGGCCGGTCAGCGCGGACTGGATGGCGATGCGCGCGGTCTCGAGGTCGCGCATTTCGCCGATCATGATGATGTCCGGATCCTGGCGGACGATGCTGCGCAGTGCATGCGCAAAGTCGAGCCCGATCTGCGGCTTGGCCTGGATCTGGTTGATGCCTTCGATCTGGTACTCGACCGGGTCCTCCACAGTGATGATCTTGACGTCCGGCGTGTTGAGCTTGCTCAGCGCGGTGTACAGCGTGGTCGTCTTGCCCGAGCCTGTCGGACCGGTGACCAGCAGGATGCCGTGCGGCTGCTCCAGCACCTTCTGGAACTGCGGCAGGAAGGCGTCGGTGAAGCCGAGCTTCTTGAAATCGAACACCACCGTCTCGCGGTCGAGCAGGCGCATCACTACGCTCTCGCCGTGCGCGGTGGGCACGGTGCTGACGCGCAGGTCCAGCTCCTTGCCCTGCACGCGCAGCATGATGCGGCCGTCCTGCGGCAGGCGGCGCTCGGCGATGTTGAGCTTGGCCATGATCTTGACGCGGCTGATCACGGCCGCGGTGAGGTTGGCGGGCGGACTTTCGCCCTCCTCCAGCACGCCGTCGATGCGGTAGCGCACCTTCAGCCGGTTCTCGAACGGCTCGATGTGGATGTCGGAGGCGCGCAGTTCCACCGCACGCTGGATGACCAGATTGACCAGGCGGATGACCGGCGCCTCGGAGGCGAGGTCGCGCAGGTGCTCGACATCGTCCAGGTCGGCAGTGGTTTCGCCATCCGCATTCTCGACGATGGCGCCCATCGCGCTGCGGCCCTGGCCGTAGTAGCGCTCGATGAGGTCGCTGATTTCCGAACGCAACGCGACCTGCGGCCGGATGGCGCGGCCGGTGGCCAGCCGCACGGCATCGAGTGCGTAGCGGTCCTGCGGATCCGCCATCAGCAGGTCGATGTGGGTCTCGTCCTCGCCCACCGGGCAGACATGGAACTGCTTGAGGAACCGCTGCGACAGCAGCACCGATTCCGGCGGCGCGTCCGGCGCGTCCTTGGCGTTGACCAGCGGCAGCCCGAGCACGTCGGCCACGGTCTCGGCGTGGTCGCGCTCGGACACCAGGCCCAGGCGCGACAGCAGCGCCAGCAGGCCACCGCCCGCCTCTTCCTGCAGCCGGCGCGCCCGCGCGAGGTCGGCCTCCTTCAGCCGTCCACGCGCCAGCAGCGCCGCGACGATGCGCTCGTCGTCGGAAAGCGTGGGGTCGGATACGGCTGCGTTCACGGAGGCCTCCTTGAAGGCCCGGACTTTATCAGGTCCGGACGGGAGGGATTGTCGCGACGCGCGAAACGTGGCGCGAGGGAGCTTTTCGAGGCAGCTCCCTGCTCCCTGGAGAGGATTACCGTAAAGTCTGTCGCTTGTGAGGATGTCGTAACGCCGCGGCGTCACCTCCACGATGCCCGGCGTACGAATGAGCGCTGCATGTGCAATCGCGAAATTTCAAAAAATGTTAATGGCTTGCACCTGGTGCGTCTGATACAAACTCCAGCAGTCTTATGGACATCGCATGTAGCAAGCGCTCCAGCGGGGAGTAGTTCTTCGTCTGGATGTCAGTTGCCGGGCATCCCAAGAACCGCCCTGACAGCATGGAAAGCGGAAATTGAAGCGAATGAACGCACGCCACATTTCACTAGTCTTCACCGCGCCCCTGCTTTTTCTGCTTGCAGCCTGCTGGGGCGGCTCCAATTTCGAGCCGCCGCTTGCCAAGACCAATCCCAGTCCGACGCAGCGCTACGAGATCACGGTAGAGCTGGTTGATCCACCGGCCGACGTCAAGAACATCTCTGGCGCTGCTTATTTCAGTATTCCTGACGTCATCTGCATGCCTACGCCGGACCGTATCGCCGGATACACCCCTGGCTCCCGCTACGAGAAGAAGTTCCCTCTCGTTCCGACCGGAAACAACACCTACCGCGGTCACATCTTTCTCGATTGGCCCATCGACGAGGACTATTACGGGCTTGGGGTATGCAAGTGGGAGCTTGCTTACGTCGACGCAACCGTTGCAAGAAGCAATGAATTCCTACAGATCACAAGGCTCAGTTCGGCCGAGCTCCTTTCCCTATCGGACGCTACTGCCTACTGCAGAGAAGAAATGCGTGACAAGTTCGATAAGACTTGCTTCACGCCAAGTGACCCTGCGCGCGCTGAAGAACTCGGCCTCATCTCTTATCTTGTGAAAGTAAAGCCATCAAGGACGAACTAACATGCCGACGTTTACTGAATCGCACGCAAGATTATCCGGAAAATCCTACGATCCCTATGATGACAAGATCGATACCAGTGCCTTTTTCTTAATGAAGGAAGTCAAAAGCTCATCGGGCTACCGCGGAACCATCCACAGGAATCTGGATACCGGAGACTACCTTGTATCCCACACCGGCACTGAGTTCGATACCGACAAGCTGCGTGATGGCCTGCTCACCGATGCCCAGATGGCGCTGCTGAAGGTGAACCAGCAACTGGACGACGCCCGAGACCTGGTGGAGCTCGCCATCGAAATGGCCAAACGGGATGGCACCCGCGTCACTGTCACCGGACACTCCTTGGGAGGATTTCATACCCAAGTCACGTGCCACGAGTACGGACTAAAGGGCGAGACATTCAACGCTTATGGTGCAGCCGGACTCTATGACGTGCCCGAGGGCGGAAGCCAAGTCATCAACCATGTCCGCGCCAGCGACATGGTAGGCGCGGCGAACCGGCACTTCGGCGAAGTACGCGTCTACGCCACGCAGCAGGATGTCGATGTACTGCTCAATCAGGGTCCGGTACCCAGTCAGCAGAACCGATGGGAACTCATCAACGATCTGCGCACACTCGGTCCGGACGCCACCCACGGCGCAGTGCAGTTCCATGGCGACCACCGCACCGCCGAGCAACTGGCGGTCTACGGCCCGAACTCACTTATCAATCACGAAAGCCAAGCTCTCTACAAGCAACACAGGCCCGAGTTCGACGCCTACCGGGAGAGCATCCGCTCGGCTGCGGAGGATGCAGCGCTGGCTACGAAGCTCACCGGCGCGGGCATCGCCTACACGTCCGCGATCGGCTCCCAGTATGTGATGCACAAGGTCCGGCACGGCCTGATGAGCAACGAAGTTCACGACGAACTGAGGGAGCTTCGACGGGCGGGGCAACGCGCGACGGACGAGAGAAATCGCGACTTCGTGCCGCCCGATCGACCGCTGATCTATCGGGACAGTGCCGGCAGCCCCTTGGAACAGATCGACGGGCGGATGCAGGAGCTTCTCCGCGCTCCCACGCTGGAAGACAGCCAGTGCAAGCCGGAGCGCGGCAGTGGCTGGCCCTCGAGGCCCGCCGGCGATTCCGCACCGTCGCCGGTCTCGCTACGCGATGACCCCCTCTCCTACATCGACCGCATGGTGGCCGCCTATGACGCCAGCGACCAGGTCGACTTCCGTCTGATGACTCAGGCTGCAGCCAACGATTCTTATGCGAGGCGGGTGAGTGCGACTGCGGCGACCCAGGTGGATGCCGAAGAACGACAGCAGGCGCTGCTAGCGCAGGTCGCAGAACAACAAAGTGCGGAGCAGACGCAGGTCGCGGTGTCGGCCGGCATCGCACGCTCGATCTGACGCTAACGTTGCCAAGGAAAGCACGATGGACACCAACCGCATCACCGACCTCGTCGCCAGTGCGTCAGCCCTCATGGAGCGGTTCGAGCGCCGTACGCAACAGATCGAGGGCAGCCTGCAATCAGCGCGCCAGCAGCTCCAGGAGCTCTCGCAACACCTGCCTGAAACGCTCCGTCGGGCCGCCGATACGGAAATGCAGCAGCTGCGGGGCAGTGTCGTGAGCGCCGTCGACGCAGGCATCGGACAATCCGTCTCGACCTACCAGGCGCGCCTGGAAACGTCCGGAAAGGATGTACAGCACGCCTCGCAGGCACTGATGGCGCAGATCCACGCAGCGCGCACTCTCTACCGGCATCTAATGTGGAAGGTCGTCGGCGTCTGTCTCGCCAGCCTCGCCCTGATCGTTCTGGGCGGCGGCTGGCTTTCCCGCCACTATTACGACGAGATCCGCCGCTACCAACTATCGGCGCAGCTGCTGAAAGCCTACGACGCTGCCGACGTGACCCTGTGCGATGGCCGGCTGTGCGCCAACATCGACCCGAAAGGCGACGCGTTTGGCGAGGATGACCGGTATCGCCCGGTCCGGGATCGCCAGTGAGCGCCCGGACCGGCAACCCTCAACGCCTGCTCACCCGACCCACACCCGCGCATTGCGGAACATCCGCAGCCACGGCGAATCGTCCGGCCAGCCGGCCGGGTGCCAGCTGTGGTTGGCGCTGCGCGGGGTACGCTCCGGATGCGGCATCAGGATCGTCGCGCGGCCATCGTCGCTGGTCAGGCCGGTGATGCCGTCGGGCGAACCGTTCGGATTCAGCGGATACGTCGTCGCGACGGCACCGTCGCCATCCACGTAGCGCAACGCCACGCGCGCAGCCGCCTGGTCGACCGCACCGGCGAACGACGCTCGGCCTTCGCCATGCGCCACCGCGACCGGGATGCGCGAGCCGGCCATGCCGCGGAAGAACACCGACGGCGATTCCTGAACTTCCAGCAGCGCCACGCGCGCCTCGAACTGCTCGCTCTGGTTGCGCAGGAACTGCGGCCAGTGCTGCGCACCGGGAATGATGTCCTTCAGCTGGCTCATCATCTGGCAGCCGTTGCAGACGCCCAGCGAGAACGTGTCGGTCCGCGCGAAGAACGCCGCGAACGCGTCGCGCAGGGCGGAACGCTCGAGGATCGAGGTCGCCCAGCCGCGGCCCGCACCCAGTACGTCGCCGTAGCTGAAGCCGCCGCACGCGGCCAAGCCGCTGAAGCCGTCCAGCGCGACGCGGCCACTGATCAGGTCGCTCATGTGCACGTCGAACGCGTCGAAGCCGGCGCGGGTGAACGCGGACGCCATCTCGATCTGTCCGTTGACGCCCTGCTCGCGCAGGATCGCGACCTTCGGCCGCTTGCCGGTGGCGATGAACGGGGCGGCGATGTCGTCGCCGGCGTCGAAGGAGAGCTTCGGCTTCAGCCCGGTGCGGCCGAACTGGCGCGCGGTATCGCGCTCCTCGTCGGCGGCGTCCGGGTTGTCGCGCAGCTTCTGCATCGCGTGCGTGACGGACCACCAGGCATCGAACAGTTCTTCCCAGCGCCATTCCGCCAGCACGTCGCCGTCCTGCTGCACACGTATCGTGGACGCCGTGGTCGGGCGTGCGATGCGCTGTGCGCACTCGGTCAGCGCATGACGCTCGACCAGGTCGGCGAACGCCGCACGGTCCTCGTCGGCCACCTGCACCACCGCACCGAGTTCCTCGGCGAACAGCGTGCGGAAGGCGTCATCGCCCCAGCCGTCGAGGTTGATGTCCAGGCCGCGATGCGAGGCGAACGCCATTTCGCACAGCGCCGCGAAGGCGCCACCGTCGCTGCGGTCGTGGTAGGCCAGCAACAGGCCGGCCTCGCGCGCATCGGCGATCAGGTGGAAGAAATCGCGCAGGCGCTGCGGATCGTCGAGGTCCGGCACGCTTTCGTCGCGATCGTCGCCGGCGAACGCCGGCCACGCACCGTCGCCGCCGGACTGTGGATACACCTGCGCCAGCACCGAACCGCCGAGGCGCTTCTTGCCGGCACCCAGACCGATCAGCCACAGTTCGCTGTCGTCCTCGCGCGACAGCAACGGCGTCAGCTGCTGGCGCACGTCGGTGACCGGCGCGAACGCACTGATGATGAGGGAGACGGGGGAGACGGACTTGTGCGTTTCGCCGGGAATGGGGAGTGGGGAATGGGGAATGGAGAAAGCGACATCTCCGGTGGCCGACGCTTCCTGCTCCTGCCCACTCCCGATTCCCGATTCCCGATTCCCGACCTGCCACTGCGCCTGCATCGACAGCGAGTCCTTGCCGACCGGGATGCTGATATCCAGGTCCGGACACAGTTCCATGCCGACGGCCTTCACCGCATCGAACAGCAGCGCGTCTTCGCCCGGGTGGCCGGCAGCGGCCATCCAGTTGGCGGACAGCTTGACCCGGTGCAGCGATTCGACCGGCGCGGCGCACAGGTTGGTGATCGCTTCGCCGACCGCCATGCGGGCGGCGGCGGCGGCGTCCAGCAATGCCAGAGGCGTGCGTTCGCCGATCGCCATCGCTTCGCCGACGAAGCCTTCGTAACCACTCAGCGTGATGGCGCAGTCGGCGACCGGCATCTGCCACGGGCCGACCAGCTGGTCGCGCGCGGTCAGGCCGCCGACGCTGCGGTCGCCGATGGTGATGAGGAACTGCTTTGATGCGACGGTCGGATGTGCGAGCACGCGAAGGCCGGCTTCGTGCAGGTCCAGGCCTTCCGTCTGCAGCGCGGGCCACCTGGGTGCCGGCGGGTGCGCGGTGTCGCGATGCATCTTCGGGGCCTTGCCGAACAGCACGTCCATCGGCAGGTCGATGGGATACGCCCCTCTCCCCTCGGCGACCGAAGGAAGTCCCTGTGGGAGAGAGGGGTTGGGGTGAGGGTTCGGCGGAGTAGAGCTGCCGGAGGGAATCGCGGACGCGGCAACATCCGCGATGCGCTGTTCTCCGGACTTCGTCGCACCCTCATCCGCCCTCCGGGCACCTTCTCCCGATGGGAGAAGGGAAGGATCATTCAACGCGCCATACCCGACCACCAACCGCTCTTCCTTCGTCGCCACGCCCACGGCCGCGAAAGGACACCGCTCGCGCTCGCAGATTGCCGCGAACTCGGCCAATCGCGCCTGCGGCACGCCGAGCACGTAGCGCTCCTGCGATTCGTTGCACCACAGCTGCATCGGCGACAGCGAAGGATCGTCGCTGGGCACCTTGGCCAGGTCGATCACGCCGCCCACGCCGGAGTCGTGCAGCAGCTCGGGAATCGCGTTGGACAGGCCGCCCGCGCCGACGTCATGGAACCACAGGATCGGGTTGTCCGTGCCCATCGCCACGCAGCGGTCGATGACCTCCTGGCAGCGGCGCTCCATTTCCGGGTTGTCGCGCTGCACGCTGGCGAAATCGAGTTCCTCCGCGCTTTCGCCGGACGCCACCGAGCTGGCGGCACCACCGCCCAGGCCGATCAGCATCGCCGGTCCGCCGAGCACGATCACCGCGTCGCCGTCGGACAGCGTCCGCTTCTCCACCTGGATGCGGTCGATGGCGCCCAGACCACCGGCCAGCATGATCGGCTTGTCGTAGGCGCGCGTCAGGCCCGCGCCTTCCGGCAGTTCAAAGCTGCGGAAATAGCCGAGCAGGTTGGGTCGGCCGAACTCGTTGTTGAACGCGGCGCCGCCGAGCGGGCCGTCGAGCATGATCTCCAGCGCCGGCGCCATGCGCGGGTTCAGCGCGCGCGGCGCCTCCCACGGCTGCGGCAGCGTGGGAATGCGCAGGTGCGAGACCGAGAACCCGGTCAGGCCGGCCTTCGGCTTGCCGCCGCGGCCGGTCGCGCCTTCGTCGCGGATCTCGCCGCCGGCACCGGTGCTGGCACCGGGGAATGGCGCGATTGCGGTCGGGTGGTTGTGCGTTTCGACCTTGATGCAGAACGCCGAATCCAGCGTCGCCTCGAGGCGGTACTGGCCGCTGCCGTCGGGACGGAAGCGCGCCGCAGGATAGCCTTCCACCACCGCGGCGTTGTCGCTGTACGCGCTGAGCGTGTGCTCCGGCGTCTGCGCGTGGGTGTGCTTGATCATCCGGAACAGGGAGCGGTCCTGGTCCTTGCCGTCGATGGTCCAGCTGGCGTTGAAGATCTTGTGGCGGCAGTGCTCGGAATTCGCCTGCGCGAACATCATCAGCTCGACATCCGACGGATCGCGGCCGAGTTCGGTATAGCGCTCGCGCAGGTAGTCGATCTCGTCGTCGGCAAGGGCCAGGCCGAGGCGGGTGTTGGCGGCTTCCAGCTGCGCCAGCGGAATGCGCTCGAGTTCGCCACGCGTGGGCGCGGTGAACAGCGCCGACGCCTGTTCGCGCGTGGCGAGCAGCGACTGCGTCATCGGGTCGTGCAGCGCCTTCGCCAGCGCCGGCTGGTCGTCATTCCAGCCCTCCAGATCGATGCGCAGGCCGCGCTCGACGCGCTTCACCGGCTGGCCGGCGCCGCGCAGCAGTTCGGTGGCCTTGCTCGCCCAGGGCGACAGCGTGCCCAGTCGCGGGGTGACGAAGCGCGACACCGCGCCGTCGGCCAGCGTCTCGTCCTGGTCGCCGGCATGCAGGATGCGGCGCAGCGTGGCCAGGTCCGGCGTGGCGCCGGCCTCGGGTTCGATGAAGTAGACGTGCCAGGCGCCGCGGATGCGGACGCCCGAAGCAATCGACTGGAGCCTGGAT
This sequence comes from Pseudoxanthomonas japonensis, assembly GCF_010093445.1. Classification (GTDB taxonomy): domain Bacteria; phylum Pseudomonadota; class Gammaproteobacteria; order Xanthomonadales; family Xanthomonadaceae; genus Pseudoxanthomonas_A; species Pseudoxanthomonas_A japonensis. The sequence goes on from NZ_PDWW01000005.1 coordinate 57,942, forward strand.
TCGAGCCGCGCGCGGCGGAAGTGCGACAAGGCCGGTTGGCCTTCGAGGACGATCATGTCCGGAACCGTGGGGGCGTGCCGTCAGGACGGGGCCCGCTATTGTAGCGAAGCCGGCGCGGGGCCGGCTTCGTTTCGGATCAGGGAGCGGCACCTGCGGCGGCGGCCGGGGCCTTTTTCGCGGCCAGTTCGTCCAGTTTGGCCCGCAGCGCGGTCGGCGGCAGGTAACCGCCCAGCTGGATGCCTTCAGCCGAGAAGATCGCCGGGGTACCGCTCACGCCGACGCGCTGGCCGACGTCGAACTCCATGGTCACGGGGTTCTTGCAGTCGCGCGACGGGATCGACTTGCCGGCCTTGGCGTCGGTCAGCGCGCGCTTGCGGTCCGGGGCGCACCAGACCGAGATCATGTCCTTGTGGTCCTGGCTGCCCAGGCCCATGCGCGGGAACGCGAGGTATTCCACCGCGATGCCCTGGCGGTTGATCTCGGCGATCTCCTCGTGGAGCTTGCGGCAGTAGCCGCACTCGATGTCGGTGAACACGGTGACCGTGTACTTGGCGTTCGGCGGCGCGAACACGATCTTCTCGCCATGCGGGATGGTGGCGATGAGCTTGGTGCGGTACTGCGCCAGCGCAGCGCTGTTCTGCATCACGTCTTCCTGCTGCTGCAGGTCGATCACCGCGCCCTGCATCAGGTAACGGCCGTCGTCGCTGATGTACAGCAGCTGCCCGCCGGCGATCACCTCGCGGAAGCCCGGCAGCGGGGCCGCGCCGACATAATCGACCTGGGCACGCGGGTTGAGCTGCGCCACCGCGGAGCGCGCGCGCTCATCCGGCGTGGCGCCCTGTCCCGGCTTCAACTGGGGGGCCGGGGCCGGCGCGGCGGCGGCCTCCTGCTTGGCGGGCGGCTGCGGGGCCTGGGCGCAGGCAGTCAGGCTCAGGGCACCCAGCAGGGCGGCGGTGATCAGGCGAGGCATCAAGGGCATCCGGGAGTGGCCGCAGGGCGGCTGGCTGGCAGGAACAGGCCGCGATTCTGGCACAGGGCGGCGGCGGGGCGGCTTAACCGTGCGCCAGCGTGACATGGCTCACGCGCGCGGATGGTGCCGCCCATGCAGCTGTTTGAGGTGTTCGCGCGCGACCAGCGTGTAGATCTGGGTGGTCGACAGCGAGCTGTGCCCCAGCAGCAATTGCAGGGCCCGCAGGTCGGCGCCACGGTTCAGCAGGTGGGTGGCGAAGCTGTGCCGCAGCCCGTGCGGGCTGATGCGGACCGGATCGATCCCGGCCGCGGCGGCATAGCGCTTCACCAAGGCCCAGAACTGCTGCCGGGTCGGTGGCTCGGCGGTGGCACCGACGAACAGGAACGGGACGCTGCGCTTGCCTGCCAGCGCCGGCCGCGACTGCGCCAGATAGGTTTCCAGCCAGTGCTGGGACTCCTCGCCCAACGGCACCAGCCGGTCCTTGCTGCCCTTGCCGGTGACCCGCAATACGCCCTGCCGAAGGTTGACCGCCGTCGCCGGCAGCGTGACCAGTTCGCTGACCCGCAGGCCGGCCGCGTACATCAGCTCCAGCATGGCGCGGTCGCGCAGCCCTAGCGGCGAGGCGATGTCCGGTGCGGCCAGCAGTGCGTCGATCTCGGTTTCCGCCAGCGCCTTGGGCAGCGAGCGCGGCAGGCGCGGCGGCTCGAGCAGCGCCGTCGGGTCGTCGCGGCGCAGGCCGCGGCGCAGGCGATGGGCGAAGAAGGCACGCAGGGCGGACAGCAGGCGTGCATTGCTGCGTGGCGAATAGCCTTCGCGCGTGCGCCACGCCAGGTAGTCGAACAGCGCGGCACGATCCGCCGCCGCCAGGCCGCCCTCGCGACCGTTGCGCCAGCGCGCGAAGCCCTCCAGGTCGCGCCGGTAGCTGTCCAGGGTCGGTCGCGCGAGACCGCTTTCGGCCCAGATGGCGTCGAGGAAAGCCGCGATGTCCGGCGCGTCGGCATCCGGAACAGGTGGCAGGGCGATCGCCTGCTGGCGGCGATCGGCGGGCGTGCGGGCAGTCATGCGGGAAGCTTAGGCGATGCACCCGCTGCCGGGGTGCACCGGCTTCCTGTGGGAGCGACGTCAGTCGCGAAAAGAGGCCCCGCCGGATCGACCATCGCGACTGACGTCGCTCCCACAACACCAAGGGAGGTTGCCTGGGGTTAGCCGGTATCCTGTCGCGATGACGGAACCCGCCTCCACGCCCGAAAAACCCCGTGCCCTGATCGGCTGGCGCCTGCTCGCCCTGCTCTACGATGTCTGGCCGGTGCTGGCGATGTGGCTCGCCGTGGCCATTCCGTTCGTCCTCGTCGACGTGGTGATCAGCGACAACGTCCGCCACAACATCGAGCCCTACAGCCTGATGTGGTGGCTGCTGTGGAGCTGCTGCTGGGGCGTTGCCGGGTTGTACGCCACCTTCAGCTGGCTGCGTGGCGGACAGACCCTGGGCATGCGGCCATGGCGGTTGAAGGTGATCGCGGCCGACGGCGGCGCGCCGACGCTGGCCGCGTTGTGGCGCCGCTATGCACTGGCGACGCTGTCGATGCTGGCCGTGGGCCTGGGCTTCTGGTGGGCATGGCTGGACCGCGACCGGCTGGCCTTCCACGACCGCTTCAGCGGCACGCGCCTGGTGCGGCTGCCGAAGCGCCCGCGTTGAGGCCGCGCGGGTACCGATGAAAGGCATCAGCCACCTGACCTTCATCGTCCGCGATCTCGATCGCATGGCGACGTTCCTGTGCGAGGGTCTGGGCGCGCGGGAGGTGTACGACAGCGCGCACCGGAATTTCTCGCTGTCGCGCGAGAAATTCTTCGTCCTCGGAGACACCTGGCTGGCGGCCATGGAGGGCGAGCCGCCTGCAGAGCGCTCGTACCAGCATGTCGCCTTTGCGGTAAGCGAGCCCGACCTATCCCGCTACCGGGACAGACTCGAGGCGCTTGGCGTCGATATCCGCCCCCCACGCGAACGCGTGGAGGGCGAGGGCCTGTCGCTGTACTTCTACGACTTCGACAATCATCTGTTCGAGTTGCACACCGGCACGCTGGAGCAGCGGCTGGCGCGCTACGCGGACGGGCGATGAAGGCATCCAGGCAGTCCGGATGCGACCAGCGCCGGGCCATGCCCGTCCGCTGACCGATGCATCAGCGGCTCCTGCGCCGGAACATCAGCCAGGAAATGCCCAGCAGGGCGAATGGCGGGATCGCGTAGGCGAGGCGGTAATCGAGCCGGAAGGCGCCGGCCAACCGCACGAACATCGTCTGCAGCACGTAGAAGCCGACCGCGAACACGATGCCGAGGAACAGCCGCTTGCCCGTGCCGCCGCTGCGCAGGCTGCCGAAGGCGAACGGGATGGCGGCCAGGCACAGCGCCAGCACGTTGAGCGGATAGAACCAGCGCGCCCAGTACTGGTCCTCGTAGTCGCGCGCGTCCAGCCCGTTGCGCTTGCGGTAGTCGATGTTCTGGCTCAGCTCGTGGCTGGGCATGTTGCGTGCGCGTACCAGGCTGGACGACAGCACCGCCGCGTCCAGCTCCGACTCCCAGCGCTCGCCCAGCACCGTGGTCTGCACGGCAGAGCGTTCCTTGAAGGTGGTGCGGCGCACGTTCTTCAGCAGCCAGTAGCCGTCCAGGTGTTCGGCGGTGGCGGCATGCGCGATCGAGGCCAGCCGACCGTCGTCGGCCAGCTCGTACATGCGCACGTCGCGCAGCTGCAGCGCCACCTTGCCGTCGGCCTGCGCCTTCTCTTCACCGCTCTGGGCATACAGGAAGGTGTTGCCTTCGCGCGCCCACAGACCCGAGTAGCGGTCCATCGCGACATTGCCGGTGCGCGCGGCCATCTTCAGTACGTCGGCCTGGCGCTGACCCCACGGCCCCAGCGTTTCGCCGCTGAACACCATCAGCACGGTCAGGATGCCCAGCGCCGCGGCGACCGACACGCTCAGGCGCAGGCGCGACAGGCCCAGCGCGCGCAGCGCGGTCAGTTCGGAACTGGCGGCCAACTGGCCCAGGCCCATCAGCGAACCGATCACGGCCGCCGTGGGGAACATCGTGTAGGCACGGCGCGGCACGGTGTACAGCACCCACGCGACCGCATGGCCGAAGGTGTAGTTGCCTGTACCCAGATCGCCGATCTCGCCTGACAGCGCCATCACCACGTCCAGGCCGACGAGCACCGCCCAAGTCAGCAGCACGGTGACCAGAACGACCTGGCCCACGTAGGTGTCGTGCAGGCGCGGCAACAGCCTCATGCGCGCCTCCGCGGCCGCGACAGCTGGCCGTCACGCAGATAGAACCAGAGGCCCGCCGCGAGCAGCGGCAAGGTCAGCCACCACAGGCCGGCCAGGCCCGGCAGCTTGCCGTCGGCCAGCAGTTGGGTGCCATTGAACATCAGGCTGATGCCGACCAGATAGGCCAGGAAGCCCAGCATCACCCGTCCGTAGCGGGTCTGCCGCGGTGAACTGCGCGACAGCGGCAGCGTCAGCAGCGCGAACGCCAGCGCCAGCAGCGGCGGCGTCAGGCGCGCGTGCAACTGCGCGTTCGCATCCGGGCGTGGGTCGGCCAGCAGCTGCGGCGTGGTCAGCAGCTCGGGATCGTCCTTGTCCAGCGTGTCGGCGCGGTCCGGCAGCGCGACCTCGTTGGACTTGTAGCGGATCAGGCGGTAATCCAGCCCCGCACCATCGGGACCCTCGACCCGGAAGCCATCGTCCAGGCGCAGGTAGCGGTTGCGTTCGCCTTCGAAGAACATCTGCCCGGACTTGGCCGTCACCACGTCGATGCGGCCCTCGTTCGCACGATGCATGAACACCTTGCTGAGGCCGGTGCCGTCGGGCGACAGCGCGCTGACGTACACCACGGCACCGCTGGACAGCACGGTGAACTTGCCGGCATCCAGGCCCGACACCACCAGGCTGCGGTTGGCGTGTTCCAGCATGGTCTGCGCGGTACGCAGCGCCCACGGGCCCAGCCACAGCGAGCACAGGCCGACCGCGATCACGACCGGCACCACCAGCATCATCAGCGGCCGCAGCAGGCGGCGCGGCCCGATGCCGGCCGCCGTCAGCACCGCCATTTCCGAATCCCGGTACAGGCGCGAGAACGCCAGCAGCAGGCCCAGCATCAGCGCCAGCGGGATGATGTAGGGCATGTAATTGATGAACTGCAGGCCCAGTTGGGACAACAGCAGCCGCGCCGGCACCTTGCCGTCGGCCACGTCGCCCAGCAGGTCCGCCATCACGCCGCCCACGCTGACCATCAACAGGATGATCAGGGTGGCCAGGAAGCTCTGGGTGAATTCCCGGAAGAGGTAGCGGTCCAGCTTCGGCATCAGGGGGGCTTGATTTACAATCTCGGGCTTGTGCGCCGCATCTGCGGCGGCGGTCTCTGCGGTCCGGGATGGCATCCGCCACCTTCATCCGGCCCGCGATTGTACGTAACTGAACCGGGAATCTGATCAATGACGCTGGAATTCACCCTGAACCATGACGCCCCCGCCCAAGCCGGCGTCGACTGCGTCGTGGTAGGCGCCTACGCCGACAAGAGCCTGACCTCGGCCGGCCAGGCGGTGGACGCGGCCAGCGGTGGCAAGCTGTCGGCGCTGCTGCAGCGGGGCGACATCGGCGGCAAGACCGGCAAGACCACCCTGCTGCACGACCTGCCGGGCGTGACCGCGCCGCGCGTGCTGGTGGTGGGCCTGGGCGAAACCGCCAAGTTCGGCGTGGCGCAGTACCTGAAGGCCATCGGCGATGCCGCACGGACCCTGAAGCTCGGCCCGGTCCGCAGCGCGCTGTTCACCCTCTCGGAAGTGACGGTCAAGGACCGCGACGCAGCGTGGAAGATCCGCCAGGCGGTGATCGCCGCCGACCACGCCTGCTACCGCTACACCGCCACGCTGGGCAAGAAGAAGAACGACGACCCGGGCCTGACGTCCTTCGCCGTCAGCGGCGACGATGAGCAGGCGCTGGCGCAGGGCATCGCGATCGCCGCCGGCGTGCAGGTCACCCGCGAACTGGGCAACCTGCCGCCGAACATCTGCAACCCGGCCTACCTGGCCGAGCAGGCGCAGGCGTTCGCCTCGGAGAACGGCGCCGAAGCCGAGATCCTCGACGAGGCGCAGATGGAAGCGCTGGGCATGGGCTCGCTGCTGGCCGTCGCCCGCGGCTCGGTCAACCGTCCGCGCCTGATCGTGCTCAAGTGGAACGGTGCGACGGATGCCGACGCCAAGCCCTACGTGCTGGTCGGCAAGGGCATCACCTTCGACACCGGCGGCGTCAACCTGAAGACGCAGGGCGGCATCGAGGAAATGAAGTACGACATGCTGGGTGCCGGCAGCGTCATCGGCACCTTCGTGGCCGCCGTGAAGATGAAGCTGCCGCTGAACCTGGTGGTGATCGTGCCGGCGGTGGAGAACGCGATCGACGGCAATGCCTATCGCCCGTCCGACGTCATCACCAGCATGTCCGGCAAGACCATCGAGGTCGGCAACACCGACGCCGAAGGCCGCCTGATCCTGTGCGATGCGCTGACCTACGCCGAGCGCTTCAAGCCGGCCGCGCTGGTCGACGTCGCCACGCTGACCGGCGCCTGCATCGTGGCGCTGGGCCGCTACGCCAGCGGCCTGATGAGCAAGCACGACGACCTCAGCAACGAGCTGCTGGGCGCCGGCGAGACCGTATTCGACCGCGCCTGGCGCCTGCCGCTGTGGGACGAGTACCAGACCCAGCTGGAATCCAGCTTTGCCGACGTCTACAACATCGGCGGCCGCTGGGCCGGCGCGATCACGGCCGGCTGCTTCCTGGCCCGCTTCACCGAAGGCCAGCGCTGGGCGCACCTGGACATCGCCGGCGTGGCCAACGACGAAGGCAAGCGCGGCATGGCCACCGGTCGCCCGGTCGGCCTGCTGAGCCAGTGGCTGCTGGATCGCGCAGGTGGCGCCGCGTGATTCGTGATCTGGTGATTGGTGATTCGCAAGAACTCAGCCATCTCAAGAATCCCGAACGCCATGCCTTGCCCTCGCCAATCACCAATCCCTAATCACGAATCACGGCTCTCATGCGCGCCGACTTCTACCTGATCGCCAAGCCGCGGTTCCTCGAGGAACCGCTGAAGCTGGTCTGCGAACTGGCCCGCAAGGCCTACGACAGCAACCAGTGGACGCTGGTGCTGGCGCGCGATGCGGCGCAGGCGGAGGAACTGGACGAATTGCTGTGGGAGTTCGATCCGGACGCCTACATCCCACACCAGATCGCCGGCGACGAGGAAGACGAGCTGACGCCCGTGCTGATCGCCACGCCCGATATCGATGTGCCGGCGCGGGCGCTGGTGATCAACCTGCGCGACGACGCCTTCACCGGCGCCTGCGAGCGCGTGCTGGAAGTGGTGCCGGCGGATCCGTCCGCACGCGAACCGCTGCGTGAGCGCTGGAAGCAGTACAAGGCGCGCGGCTTTGAAGTGAACAAGCACGACATGTAACACCCGTCATTCCAGCGCAAGCTGGAATCCATTTTGCCGTTGCTGTGGTTCCCGCCAGACAACGCAAAGGCAAGATCAACATGGATCCCGGCGTTCGCCGGGATGACGACTCAAACATTCCCTCGGAATCCCATGACCGACCTCGCCTCCAGCTACGACCCGAAATCCTTCGAATCCCGCCTGTACGCGCAATGGGAGGCCGCCGGCTACTTCACGCCCAGCGGCAAAGGTGAGCCGTACACCGTACTGCTGCCGCCGCCGAACGTCACCGGCACGCTGCACATGGGCCATGCGTTCCAGCACACGCTGATGGACGCGCTGGTGCGCTACCACCGCATGCGCGGCTACGACACGCTGTGGCAGATGGGCACCGACCATGCCGGCATCGCGACCGAGATGGTGGTCAGCCGCAACCTGGCACTGGAAGGCAACGGCGAGACCCGCGACTCGCTGGGCCGCGACGGCTTCATCGCCAAGGTCTGGGAATGGAAGGCACAGTCCGGCGACACCATCGAACGCCAGATGCGCCGCATGGGCGCGTCGGGCGACTGGTCGCGCAGCACGTTCACCATGGACGACGACGCGTCGAAGGCGGTCATCGAGGCCTTCGTGCGCTGGCACCAGCAGGGCCTGATCTACCGCGGCCAGCGCCTGGTCAACTGGGACCCGGTGCTGAAGACGGCGATCTCCGACCTGGAAGTGGAGAACGTCGAGGAAGACGGCTTCCTGTGGTCGATCGAATACCCGCTCGCCGACGGCAGCGGTTCGCTGGTCGTGGCGACGACGCGTCCGGAAACCATGCTCGGCGACACCGCCGTGATGGTGCATCCGGAGGACGAGCGCTACGCGCACCTGATCGGCAGGACGGTGAAGCTGCCGCTGACCGAGCGCGAGATCCCGATCATCGCCGACGACTACGTCGACCGCGAGTTCGGCACCGGCGTGGTGAAGGTGACGCCTGCGCATGACTTCAACGATTACCAGGTCGGCCTGCGCCACAACCTGCCGCTGATCAACCTGCTGACGCCGACCGCGGCGATCAACGAGAACGCGCCGGAGAAGTACCGCGGCCTGGACCGCTACGAGGCGCGCAAGGTGGTGCTCGCGGATCTGGAAGACCTCGGCCTGCTGGTCGAGACCAAGCCGCACAAGCTGCAGGTGCCGCGCGGCGACCGTACCAACCAGGTGATCGAGCCCTACCTGACCGACCAGTGGTTCGTGAAGATGGACGGCCTGGCCAAGCGCGGACTCGAACTCGTCGAGTCCGGAAAGGTGAAATTCGTCCCGCCGAACTGGATCACCCCCTACCGCCACTGGATGGAGAACATCCAGGACTGGTGCATCAGCCGCCAGCTCTGGTGGGGCCACCGCATCCCGGCCTGGTTCGACGAGGCAGGCACCTGCTACGTCGGCCGCGACGAGGCCGAAGCGCGCGCCAAGGCCGGCCTGTCCGCCGATGTCGCGCTGACGCAGGACAGCGACGTGCTGGAGACATGGTTCTCCTCGCAGCTGTGGCCGTTCAGCACGATGGGCTGGCCGGACACCCAGGCGATGGCCGCGCGCGGCTTCGACCGCTACCTGCCGTCGTCGGTGCTGGTCACCGGCTTCGACATCATCTTCTTCTGGGTGGCGCGCATGGTCATGGCCACCGACAGCTTCGTCGGCCAGGTGCCGTTCCGCGACGTCTACATGACCGGCCTGATCCGCGACAAGGACGGCCAGAAGATGTCCAAGTCGAAGGGCAACGTGCTGGACCCGCTCGACATCATCGATGGCATCTCGCTGGAAGACCTGGTGGCCAAGCGCACCGGCGGCCTGATGCAGCCGAAGATGGCCGAGAAGATCGAGAAGGCCACGCGCAAGGAATTCCCGGACGGCATCGTGCCGCACGGCGCCGACGCGCTGCGCTTCACCATCGCCGCGCTGGCGACGCACGGCCGCGACATCAAGTTCGACATGGGCCGCGCCGAGGGCTACAAGAACTTCTGCAACAAGCTGTGGAACGCCACGCGTTTCGTGCTGATGAACACCGACGGCTTCACCGCCAGCGGCGCGCCGCAGCCGAAGACCGATGCCGAGCGCTGGATCCTCTCACGCTTGGCCAAGGTCACCGCCGAGGCGGGCACGCAATTCGCCGCCTACCGCTTCGACCTGCTGTCGCAGGCGCTGTACGAGTTCGCCTGGAACGAGTTCTGCGACTGGTTCGTCGAACTGGCCAAGCCTGCATTGAATGGTGGTGACGCCGCGGCTGCCGACAGCACGCGCCACACGCTGCTGTACGTGCTGGAGTCGTTGCTGCGCCTGCTGCATCCGCTGACCCCGTTCGTCACCGAGGAACTGTGGCAGCAGGTCGCGCCGAAACTGGGCATCGACGGCGGCACCGTGTCGCTGCGCCCCTACCCGGTCTCCAGCGACTTCGCCGGCCAGGATTACGCGCAGGCCGAAGCCGACGTCGAATGGCTGAAGACGATGGTCTCCACGCTGCGCCGCGTGCGCAGCGAACTCAATGTCTCCCCGGGCAAGACCGTCCGCCTGCTGCTGCAGGATGGCAACCCGCAAGACCGCGCCCGCATCGCGCGCTTCGCTTCGTCGCTGTCGTTCCTGCTGAAGCTGGACGACATCGCATGGCTGGACGCGGGCACCGATGCACCCGCCTCCGCGGCTGCCGTGGTCGGTGAGCTGAAGCTGCTGGTGCCGCTGGAAGGCCTGGTCGACCTGGACGCCGAGCGCGCGCGCCTGGACAAGGAGATCGCCCGCGTCGCCGGCGAGAAGGACAAGAGCGAAGCCAAGCTGGCCAAGTTCACCGACAAGGTGCCGCCGGCCGTGGTCGAACAGGAGCGCCAGCGCCTGGTCGACTGGAGCAACCAGCTCGCCGCCCTGCACGGGCAGCGCGCGAAGTTGGGCTGACGACACGCCGTCGTCATCCCGGCGTACGCCGGGATCCACGTTGACGTTGCCGTTGTTTCTTCAGCACAGCCAGAGTCACGAGGGATTCCCGCGTTCGCGGGAATGACGGGCAGATGCCGGCCTGATGGTGCTTCTCCGTCATCCCGGCGAAAGCCGGGATCCCGTGCCCTGGCCTTGAAGCAGCACAGCGTCTTGGTTTTACGGCCGTAAAGTCGCTGGATCCCGGCCTTCGCCGGGATGACGGCCGGATGGTTTTGGCTTGGTGGCGCGATGGCGGGCCAGGGCCCGCCCTATAGCAGCGGCAGCGTGGTGCTGTCGTCGGCAACCCGTCCGATCGCCATCACCAGCGCGTCCTCGCCGCCGTCGCGGGCCGGGCAATGGCACGGACGACGGCCGATCATGGGTCGTAGCGTCGAGCTCGCTCGACGCCGCACGCTTTCGGATGTTCATGGTCCGGCAGGAACGCGGCGGAGCAAGCTCCGCTCTACTCGGTGGCAGCACGACGATGCCATCCCGTCCACGCCCATCCGCCTGCCGACTGCGGCGCCGGGACGGGGCCTTCCCATTGCCAAGGTCCACGGGGGCATCAGGGGATCGACTTCGGCCCTCGCGCGCTAGGGAGGCGGCTTCGAGCCCGGCGGCGCGCGGCCCGCGTGCCGAGCCAGTTTGTCCGCGAGCGCCTCGTTGCCCTGCTTGCGCGCCAGCGTCTCCGCCGTTTCGCCCTGCGCATCGGCCACGCTGAAATCCGCACCACGCTCCGCCAGCGCCGCGACCATGCCGGTACGACCGAACAGCGCCGCGAACATCGCCGCCGTCTGGCCCGCATGGTTGCGCTGGTCCGGGTCGGTGCGCGGATCGGCCAGCAAGCGATGCGCAACCGCGTCCTCGCCACGGAAGATCGCCCCCATCAGCGCCGTGTTGCCGCGTGCGGCATCGGCGGCATTCGGCGACGCGCCCGCCTCGAGCAGGACGTCGACCAGTGCTTCGTGTCCGTAGTACGTCGCCAGGATCAGCAGGGTGGAACCACGCGCATCACGTGCATCCACGTCGACACCCGATGCCAGCGCCATCCGCAATGCATCGACGTCACCCGCACGGACCGCAGCCGCCAGGGCTTCGTCGATCGCCGATGGCGCAACGTGGGCTGCTGGCGGCGCATGGACGGGCGACGCGGCGACCAGCGCGGTCGGAGCCCCGCACAGGCAAGCCGCCACAGCGAGCACGCAGCACAGCGACCTGCGGAAGGAAGGTGCAGGCGCCGAGGATTCCCGATATCGCCGGGGGTGGAGCATCGGAGACCTCATTCGGACAACGCCGCGGACAACGCCTGCACGCGCGTCACATCGCTTCCGAGCGCTTGCGCCAGCCGTGTGCCGTACTCCGGATCGGCCTTGTGGAAGTACGACAGCATCGCGTAGCGCGTGGTGTCGTCATCGACGTGGCGCAGGTCGCCCGCCAGGTTGGCCACCAGATTGCGGCGTCCGGTGGCGTTCAAGGCGCGATAGAACTCGCCCGCCTGGCGGAAATTCAGCGTCTTGCCGATGCGCGCCTGCTGGGTGCTGCCCTGCAACGGCAACGCGCTCGCGCGTGCGTGCTCCAGGGCGGGGCGGGGTGCGATCCGCGACGGTTCGTAGTTGACCTTGCCCAGCCGCGCACCGGCGTTCAGCGCGCCGTCCTGGTTGTTGCTGTTCACGGGGATGCGCGGCGCGTTGATCGGGAGCTGCTGGACGTTCGTGCCCACGCGATACAACTGCGTATCGGCGTAGGAGAACACGCGCCCCTGCAGCAACCGGTCCTCGGACGGCTCGATGCCCGGCACCAGGTTGGCCGGCGCAAAGGCGGACTGCTCGGTCTCCTGGAAGATGTTGGCCGGATTGCGGTCCAGCGTCATGGTGCCCACCATGATCTCGGGCACGCCGGTCCAGACCTTCGTCGCGTCGAGCGGATTGAAATCGAAGTCGTCCAGCTGGTCCGGCGCCAGCACCTGCACGTACAGGTCCCACTGCGGATGATCGCCCCGCTCGATGGCCTTCATCAGGTCGCTGGACAGATGGTTGAAGTCGCGCCCCTGCACCTGCTCGACCTCGGCCGCGGACAGGGTGTGCTCGCCCTGCCGGCTGTCCCAGCGGAACTTCACGTAGACGTATTCGTCGCGGTCGTTGACCAGCTTGTAGGCATGCACGCCGTTGCCGTCCATCTCGCGGTAGCTGCGCGGCGTGCCGTAGTCCGAATACACGCGGGTCAGCATGTGGGTGGCCTCGGGCACGTGTGAGAAGAAGTCGAACACGCGCGCCGGATCCTGGATATTGGTGTCGGGGCTCGGCTTCAGCGCATGCACCATGTCCGGGAACTTGATCGCATCGCGGATGAAGAACACCGGCAGGTTGTTGCCGACCAGGTCCCAGTTGCCTTCGGTCGTGTAGAACTTGGTCGCGAAGCCCCGCGGATCGCGCAGCGTTTCGGGCGAATGGTTGCCGTGGATCACCGTGGAGAAACGCACGAACACCGGCGTGACGGCACCGGGCTGGAACAGCTTGGCGCGGGTGTGCCTGGAGATGTCGCCGGTGACGGTGAAGTGGCCATGCGCACCGGTGCCGCGCGCATGCACCACGCGCTCGGGAATGCGTTCGCGCGCGAAACGCTGCAGCTTCTGCACCAGATGGACATCCTGCAGCAGCACCGGACCGTCTTCGCCGGCGGTCTGCGAGTTCTGGTTGTCGCCCACCGGCGCACCGTTGTCGCGCGTGAGCGGGGGCGTGGCGTGCACGGATGTGGATGCGGCGACTGACAGGGCGGCCAGGGAAAGCAGGACGAAAGGGGTTCGTCGGATCATGTGGTGGTCTCCGGTGGATGGGGACCGCACGATGCCGGAGCTGTGCCGGCTTGGATAATCGTTTGTTCTCATGGCCGCCATAGCACCCGGCTATGCGGCATTCCGCGCCGTGCGCGCGAAGCGGGGCCGTGCCGCCCTACAGTGGCGGCATCGCGGTGATGTCGTCGGCGACCAGTTCGATCGCCATCACCAGCGCGTCCTCGCGACCGTCCTTCGCCGGGTAGTAGCGCGGGCGGCGGCCGATCTCGTTGAAGCCTTCGCTGTGGTACAGCACGATCGCGCCCGGGTTGGACGGACGCACTTCCAGGAACACGCGCTGCACACGGTGGTTGCGCGCGATCTTCACCAGCGCACGCAGCAGATGGCGACCGAGACCACGGCCCTGTCGCTCGGGCGCGATGCAGATGTTCAGTACGTGCGCTTCATCGGCGGCGATGCTCAGCAGGCCGTAGCCGATCACCAGGCCGTGCTCGGTCATGACCCACGACGGGTAACCGGCCTTCAGGCAGTCCTTGAAGATGCCGCGTGTCCACGGGAACGGATACGCGCGCTGCTCGATGGCCATCACCGCGTCGAGGTCGCCCTCGCGCATCGGCCGCAGGCTGGACGTGGACACCGGTGAGGCCTCGACGCCCAGCGCGCTCACGTCGGCGTGCCCCGCCGCAGCCGCCGTAGCGTGGGCCAAAGCGCGCGTTTGGCGGCCGGATTGCCGCGCAACTCGCTGGAGGACGGCCATTGTGCGAACAGTTCCGCGGCACCGGGCGCATTCGGATTGCAGCCCGAGGCGCGGATCAGCGCGAAATGCAGGCGGTCGGGCAGCTTCGCACCGCCGGTCCGCGGCGCGGGCGATGCTCGCCGCGCGGGCGGCGCGGTGTCGATGGCGTCGCGTGCAGGCGGACGAGCGCGCGGTGCAACGGAAGCAGGCGCCGGCGCAGGTGTCTCTTCACGTACGGCAGGGGCCTCCGCGACCACCGGCGCGCCGGCCTCGGTCGGCCAGTCCGCCGGCAGGTAGACGGCATGGCCCAGCGCGCGCAGCCAACCCTGCTGCTCGGCCGACCACAGCCGGTCCGCCCCCAGGCTCACGCTGCGGCGTCCTTCTGCCGGCGCAGGCGCTGCCACAGCCAGTAGCCCGGGCCGGACAGCGCGTACACCACGCCCACCGCGAAGAGCGTGCGCGGCAGATCGATGAAGAGGATCGCCAGCACCAGCGGCACCAGCGCCAGCACCACGAACGGGATGCGGTCGGCCTTCGCTCCGCCCTCGCCCGTGCCCTTGAAACTCCAGAAGCGGATGCGGCTGACCATCAGCAGCGCGGCAACCAGCGTGACCGCCAGCGCGACGTAGCGCAGTTCCTCGCCGGTCCAGCCCAGTTCGCCGTCCGCGAACGCCCAGACGAAGGACATCATCAGGCCCGCCGCCGCCGGACTGGCCAGGCCGACGAACCAGCGCTTGTCCACCGTGCCCACCTGGGTGTTGAAGCGGGCCAGCCGCAGCGCCGCGCAGGCCGCGTACAGGAACGCCACCACCCAGCCGACCCGTCCCATCACCGTGCTGTCGAATTTCAGCGCCGACAGCGACCAGTGGTACATCACCAGCGACGGCGCCAGGCCGAAACTGACCAGGTCGGCCAGCGAGTCGTACTGCACGCCGAATTCGCTGCTGGTGCCGGTCAGCCGCGCCACGCGGCCGTCGATCCCGTCCATCAGCCCCGCCACGAACACCGCGATGGCGGCATTGACGAACTGGCCGTTGGCGGCGGCGATGATCGCGAAGAACCCCGCGAACAGGCCGGCGGTGGTGAACAGGTTGGGCAACAGGTAGATCCCCCGCGAGCGCGGGGGCGGCTTGATTTCGTTCATGGGTCGCAGTTTAGCCCAGCGCTCCCCCGGCCGGCTTGCCTGCGCGCCCGGGGGATGCTGCAATCGGGCCTCCCGCGATCCGGAGCTTCCCATGCGCCTCCTGTCCTGCCTTGCCGTGCTGGCGCTCTGCCTGGCGACCGCCACCACCGTACAGGCCCAGCAGGTCTACCAGTGGAAGGACAAGAACGGCGTGACCCATTATTCGGACAGCCCGCCGCCCAACCAGACCGTGCAGAACCGGCGCATCAACCAGTACGGGGCCGCGGCCGCGGAGGTCGCCCAGCCCGCGGGCAAGCCGGTCGACAACCCGCAGTGCGCCAGCGCGCGCGCCAACCTGCAGATCCTCGGCGCCACCAAGGGTCCCATCCAGCAGGACACCGATGGCGACGGCAAGCCTGACACGGTGCTGGACGACACCGGCCGCGAGAACCAGCGCAACCTCGCCGAGGCCGCGGTAAAGGCCTACTGCACGTCCGCCGGCACCTGATCGCACCGGATGCGCGCCTGGCCGGCGATCGTGGCAGGCGTCGCGCTGGGCGTCGGCACCGCCTGGTGGCTGTCCCGCGAATCGCCCGACACCACCGCACGCAAGCAGGCCGCTGCAGAACAGGCCGCCGCCGCGCAGGCCCGTGATGCCCGCCCATCGCTGTACCGCTGGCGCGACGACGCCGGCGTGCTGCAGATCACCGATCAGCCGCCGAAAGGCCGCCGTTACGAGCGCATCGACCGCGACACGCCTACCGGCATCCGCGTGAGCGGCGACGCGGCACCCGCCGATACGGATTGACCCTCGCCCGCCCCGCCCGCGGCCAAGGCTGGCAAAATAGCCGATTCGTCCCTCCCGGATCCCCATGCCGATGCGTCTGTCGCAGTTCCACCTCCGCACCACCAAGGAAACCCCGGCCGACGCCGAACTGGTCAGCCACCAGCTGATGCTGCGCGCCGGCATGATCCGCAAGCTGGCCGCCGGCCTGTACACCTGGTCGCCGCTGGGCCTGCGCGTGCTGCGCAAGGTGGAGACGGTGGTGCGCGAGGAAATGGACAACGCCGGCGCGATCGAGATGATCATGCCGACCATCCAGCCGCGCGAGTTGTGGGAAGAGACCGGCCGCTGGGAGAAGTTCGGCGGCCAGTTGCTGAAGATCACCGACCGCAAGGAACAGCAGTTCTGCTACAGCCCCACCGCGGAGGAAGCCGTCACCGACTTCGCGCGCCAAGAGTTGTCCAGCTACAAGCAGCTGCCGGTCAACTTCTACCAGATCCAGACCAAGTTCCGTGACGAGATCCGTCCGCGCTTCGGCGTGATGCGCGCACGCGAGTTCGTGATGAAGGACGCCTACTCCTTCCACATCACCGACGAGGATCTCGCCCGCGAGTACCGCAACATGCATGCGGCGTACACGCGCATCTTCACCCGCCTTGGCCTGGACTTCCGCGCGGTGCAGGCCGACAGCGGCGCCATCGGCGGCGATGCCTCGCAGGAATTCCACGTGCTGGCCGAGTCCGGCGAGGATTCCATCGCGTTCTCCACCGGCTCGGACTACGCCGCCAACGTCGAAAAGGCGCAGGCCGCCGAGCCCGCCCCGCGCGGCGCAGCCACCGAAGCCATGACCAAGGTCGCCACGCCCACGCAGAAGACCTGCGAGGACGTCGCGGCGCTGCTCGGCCTCCCGCTGCAGCGCACGGTCAAGTCGGTCGCGGTGATGACGGAGGCGGGCTTCGTGCTCGCGCTGGTGCGCGGCGACCACGCGGTCAACGAGATCAAGCTGGGCAAGGTCGCCGGCATGGCCGACTACCGCTTGGCGACGGAGGCCGAGATCCAGGCCCATCTGGGCAGCGAGCCCGGTTTCCTCGGCCCCATCGGCGCGAAGCAGGCGATCCGCGTGGTCGCCGACCGCGACGTGGCGGCGATGGCGGATTTCGTCGTCGGTGCCAACGAGGCCGGTTTCCACCTCACCGGCGTCAACTGGGGCCGAGACCTGCCCGAACCGGAGACCGTGGCCGACATCCGGAATGTGATCGAAGGCGACAAGGCCGCCGATGGTGGCGAGATCCGCCTGGTGCGCGGCATCGAGGTGGGCCACGTGTTCCAGCTTGGCCGCAAGTACAGCGAGGCGATGAAGTTCACTGTGCTGGACGAAACCGGCAAGGCCGCCGCGCCCGCGATGGGGTGCTACGGCATCGGCGTGTCGCGCATCGTCGCGGCGGCCATCGAGCAGAACCACGACGCCAACGGCATCATCTGGCCCGTGCCGATGGCGCCGTGGACGGTCGCCGTGTGCATGATCAATCCGAAGAACGATGCGGCCGTGAATGCCGCCGCCGAGCAGTTGCTGGGGGAATTGCAGTCCGCGGGCATCGAAGCGGTACTGGACGACCGTGGCCTGCGGCCCGGTGCGATGTTCGCCGACATCGAACTGATCGGCATCCCGCACCGCGTCGTCGTTTCGGAGCGCGGCCTGGCGGCGGGGACGTTCGAATACCGCGCGCGTCGTGCGACCGAGGCCGAGAACATCGGCCGCGACGAATTGCTCGCTCGACTGCGCGGCTGATGTCGCATGCTGAAGCGTGGGCGCGGCCGCGCGCTCACGCAGCGTGACGATTTGTACCGCGATTAACTCGTCATTATCATCGGGACTCTGCCAAGGACGGGCCTTTCCCTTCCTGACTGGAGATAGTTGATGTCGATCGACCTGCGTAACCTGTCCGCCAAGGAACTTGGCGCCCTGATTGCCAAGGCCAAGGAACAGCAGACCAAGCTGGCCAAGCGCACGCCCATCGCCACGGTGCGCGGCAAGATCACCAAGTTCGCCAAGGCCGAGGGCTACACGCTGGACGAGTTGTTCGGCACGCCCGGTACCCGCAGCGCAAAGGCGCCGGCGACCAAGCCGGGTCCGCGCGCTGGCAAGAAGCTCGGCAAGGTGGCGCCGAAGTACCGCAACCCGGCCAACCCGAAGGAAACCTGGACCGGCCGCGGCAAGCACCCGCGCTGGATGGCGGCCCTGATCGCGAAGGGCAAGAAGGCCGACGACTTCCTGATCAGGAAGAAGTAATCGCCGACGAACGACACGAAAACGGGAGGCCAGGCCTCCCGTTTTCTTTTGCGATGCGTGGCGGTCTCAGAGATTCTTTCGAGAGGAAATCAGCAGGTTGCCGAACAGCAGGCCGGCGACCAGCGCCATCACCACGTTGGTGACCGCCAGCAGGGCGGATTGGCCCACGCCCACGTCCTGCTGCTGCACCAGCGTCAGCAGGCCGCGCAGGCTGGTGCTGCCCGGCACCAGCATCAGGATGCCGGGCACGCGGATCAGGGCGCCGGGACGGTTGGCCCATCGTGCGAACGCATTGCCGGCGGCGGTCAGCGTCAGCGCCGACAGGAAGATGCCCACCGGGCTGCCCCAGGTCTGGCCGGCATAGCGCGAGATGCTGTAGCCGGCGATCGCCGCCGCCATCACCCAGAAGTAGTCGCGCTTGTGCGCCTTGAACAGCACGGCGAACGCGTAGGCGGCGAACACCATCGAGACCCACTCGACCCATTCGGGCTGCGGCCGCGAGGCGCGCACGTCCGGGTACAGGCCCACCAGCTGCGCCAGCGTCACCGCGATCATGCTGCCGACCGTCAGCTTGAGTACCGTGGCCATCGCGCCGGCGAACCGCGCCACCCCCGACACCAGGTGCTGGCTGGTCAGTTCGTTCACCGCGTTGGTCAGCGCCATGCCGGGCAGCAGCACGATCAGCGAGGCGATGATCACCGTGTTGAGGTTCAGCGGCGCGATGAAGTTCGCCACCAGGATCGCCACAAACCCGGCGACCAGCGCCGAGATCGCATCGCTGGCCTCCTTCATCTTCGGCCGCCGCGCGATCAGTTCGCCCAGCACGCCGATGATCACGCCGATCAGGCCGGCCGTGGCCATGTCCAGCCACGGCAGCCGCCACAGGCCGGCCACCGCGGCGGCGGCCAGGCCCGAGGCGAAGATCTGCATGGCACGCCAGCGCCAGCTTGGCTTGCGATCAAGCGCACGAAGCGCGGTGTGTCCCTGCGCGATGCTCATTTCCCCCGACGACACCGCGTCGGCGATGCGGTCGGCCTCGCTGAGCTTGTGCAGGTCGGTCTCGCCCGGCGCGAGCCGGATCACGCGCGTGCTGTCGCTGGCCCCGAGCGGGCGCGACGGATCGCTGAAGCTCAGGATCAGGCCGGTCGGATTCGACCACGGCTCGCAGTCCAGCCCCAGACGCTGGGACAGGCCGACCACCGTGCCTTCCAGCCGCTGCGCGGTGGTGCCGTAGCTGTGCAGGCGGCCGGCGATCTCGCAGACGAAGGCGATGCGCTGGGCATAGGTGGCGGTGGTCAGCATGTCGTCGGCCATCGGCACAGTATCGCCCAAGCTCGCGTGCGATGGCTTCATGCGGGGCCGCTTACACTGTGCGCGGACGACGGGGGCAGGGGGCAAGGTGGGGATCGGCGAAGCCATGGCACTGGGCAGCGCGGCCGCGTGGGCGGTCGGCGTGATCCTGGCGCGCCAACTCGGCGCGCATCTGCCGCCACTGGCGCTCAACCTGCTGAAGAACGGACTGGTGCTGGCCGTGCTCGCGCCGGTCGCCGTCCTCGTGTACGCCGGTGCATGGCCCGCGTTGCCCGCGCGCGACGTGGCGATCGTGCTGGCCAGCGGCATCATCGGCATCGCCTTGGCCGACACGCTGTACTTCCGTGCGCTCAACGAGCTCGGCGCCGGGCGCATGGGCGTCATCGGCAACCTCTACAGCCCGCTGGTCCTGGTGCTGGGCTTCGTCTTCCTCGATGAGCGCCTCGGCGGTGCCCAGTGGCTGGGCTTCGCGCTGGTGGCGATGGGCGTGCTGCTGGTCAGCCGGCCACCCGGCGAATGGCGTACGCATCCCCAGCACACCGCACGCGGCGTGCTGCTCGGCCTGCTCGCCATCGCCTTGATGGCCGTGGCCATCGTGATGGTGAAGCGCACCCTGGAAACGCAGCCGCTGCTGTGGGTGACGCTGCTGCGCCTGGTCGGCGCCGTCGCCGGCCTGGCGCTGCTGGCCGCCCTGCCCGCCATGCGCAAGCGCATGCACTTCGTCCCCCGCGACGTGCCCTGGCACCGTCTGGTACTCGCCGCGCTCATCGGCCAAGGCCTGTCGATGGTGCTGTGGCTGGGCGGCTACAAGTACACCAGCGCCTCGGTGGCGGCGATCCTCAACGAGTGCGCCTCGGTATTCCTCGTGCTGCTGGCCGCGTTGTGGCTGCGTGAACCGCTGGGCCGCAGGGCCTTCACCGGCGTGCTGCTAACGTTCACCGGGATAGCCTGTATGCTCCTTGGCCGAGCGACGCCATGACCCCCACCCTTGCCCGCCCGCAGTACGAAGCAGATCCCGGCGACCCCCAGCGCGTGAAGCTGGCGGGCGACTGGACGCTCGCGAGCGCGTTGACGGTGGCCGAGCAGCTGAAGACGCTGCCGGAGACCGTCAACCGGCTCGATGCCACCGCGATCAACCGCATCGACTCCGCCGGCGTGCTGCAGCTGCTGCGCTTCGCCAAGCGCCGCGGCATGGAGCCTTCGGACATCGCATTCCGCCAGGACCACCAAGCGCTGGTCAGCACCATCGAGGACGTCGCCGACGACCGCCCGCCGCGCAAGCGCGACTACGGCTTCCTGGCCGCCCTGTCGCGGCTGGGCTTCCGCGTGCACGAGAACAAGCAGGAAATCATCGCCCTGCTCAGCTTCACCGGCGAGAACCTGGTCAAGCTGGTGCGCATGGTCAAGGAGCCGCGCCGCTTCCGCCCCACCGCCACCGTGGCGCACATGGAAGCCGTCGGCCTGGACGCCGTGCCGCTGGTGATCCTGCTGTCGTACATGGTGGGCGCGGTGATCGCCTTCCTCGGCTCCACCGTGCTGCGCGACTTCGGCGCGGAGATCTACGTGGTGGAACTGGTCAGCATCGCCTTCCTGCGCGAATTCGCGGTGTTGATGACCGCCATCGTGCTGGCCGGCCGTACCGCGTCGGCGTTCACCGCGCAGATCGGCGCGATGAAGAGCCGCGAGGAGATCGACGCGATCCGCACGCTGGGGCTGGACCCGATCGACCTGCTGGTCATCCCGCGCCTGATCGCGCTGCTGGTGATGCTGCCGCTGCTGACCTTCATCTCGATGATGGCCGGCCTGGCCGGCGGCGTTACCGTGGGCGCCTTCGACCTGGGCATCCCGCCGCAGATGTACATCGCCCGCATGCACGACACCATCGAGGTGAAGCATTTCCTCGTCGGCCTGTCCAAGGCGCCGGTATTCGCGCTGGTGATCGGCCTGATCGGCTGCCTGGAGGGCCTGCGCGTGGAAGGCACCGCGCAGTCGGTCGGTGAGCGCACCACGTCCAGCGTGGTGCAGACGATTTCGCTGGTCATCATGATCGACGCGCTGGCCGCGTTGTGGTTCATGCACATGGACTGGTGAGCATGGCCGACGACACCCCCATCATCCAGGTGCGCGGCCTGGTCAACCGCTTCGGCGAACAGACCGTGCACGAAGACCTCGACCTGGACGTGCGCCGTGGCGAGATCATCGGCGTGGTCGGCGGCTCCGGTACCGGCAAATCGGTGCTGATGCGCTCGATCCTCGGCCTGCGCCAGCCGAACGAGGGCCAGATCACCGTGCTGGGCGAGGATGCCCGTTCGGAAGATCCGGCTGCGCGGCAGCACATCGAACGCAACACCGGCGTGCTGTTCCAGGACGGCGCGCTGTTCTCGTCGCTGACGGTCGGCGAGAACGTGCAGGTGCCGCTGAAGGAACATCACCCCGAGCTGCCCGACAGTTGGCGTTACGAGCTGGCGCTGCTGAAGGTGAAGCTGGCCGGCCTGCCGGCCGACGCGCTGAACAAGCTGCCATCGCAATTGTCCGGCGGCATGCGCAAGCGTGCCGGCCTGGCACGTGCGCTGGCGCTGGACCCGCCGCTGCTGTTCCTCGACGAACCCACGGCGGGCCTCGACCCCATCGGTGCCGCCGCGTTCGACCGGCTGATCAAGACGCTGCAGGAAGCACTGGGCCTGACGGTCTTCCTGATCACCCACGACCTCGACACGCTGTATGCGATCTGCGACCGCGTCGCGGTGCTGGCCGACAAGCGGGTGATCACGGCGGCACCCATCGAGGAGGTCGAACAGTTCGATCATCCCTGGGTACAGGAATACTTCCACGGTCCGCGCGCGCGCGCCGCGCGCAGCGGACAGCAGGCCTCCCGGCCCCTCACTTCGCAAACGGCGGTCTGATCCATGGAAACACGCGCCAATTACGTGCTCATCGGTGCCTTCACCATCATCATCGCCGCCGCGCTGCTGCTGTTCGGCCTGTGGGCGGCGAAGTATTCGTCCGAGCGCACCTGGCAGGAATACCAGGTCGTCTTCCGCGAAGCGGTGACCGGCCTGACGGTCGGCAGCCCCGTGCAGTACAACGGCATCGCGGTCGGCTCGATCACCAAGCTGTCGCTGGCGCCGAACGATCCACGCCAGGTGATCGCCCGCATCCGCGTGGAGTCTTACACGCCGGTGAAGACCGACACCCGCGCCAAGCTGGCCATCACCAGCCTGACCGGGCCGACCATCATCCAGCTGAGCGGCGGCACGCCGCAGGCACCGACGCTGACCAGTGTCGACCGCCGCGAGGCGCCCGTGATCCAGACCGCACCGTCGGCGCTGCAGAACATCACCGACACCGCCAACCGCATCGTCGAGCGCCTCGATCAGGTACTCAGCGACAAGAACGTCGCCAGCATCACGGCGACGCTGCACAACCTGGAGTCGATGAGCAACTCGCTGGCCAGCCGCGAAGACGGCATCGAAGCCCTGATCGTCAGCGCGCGCGACGCCGCGCAGAACCTGGACAAGACGCTCACCACCACCAACGGCGCCATCGAGCGGCTGGACAAGAACCTGGTGCAGGAACTGCCGGGCATCCTGGACAAGCTGGAGACCACGCTGGGCAAGCTGGACTCGGCCGCCGGCAATGCCGATGCGATCCTCGGCGAGAACCGTGCCGCCATCAACAGCTTCGCCAGCGACGGTCTCGGCCAGTTGGGGCCCACCCTCACCGAACTGCGCGGGCTGGTACGCGACCTGCGTCGCGTCAGCGACCGCCTCGAAGGCAATCCCGCGCGCTACCTGCTCGGCCGCGACGCACCCAAGGAGTTCGACCCGAAATGAAGCCGCTGCGTCTTTTCTTCGCCCTCCCCTTCGCCCTGGCCCTGGCCGGCTGCTCGATTCTGGGCAGCGAGCAGCGCGATCCGGTCACGATCTTTGCGCCCGACGTCCGCGTGCAGGCGCGCCCGGAGTGGCCCGCCGCCGCCTGGACGCTCATCATCGCCAAGCCGACGGCCGCGCGCGTGATCGACAGCCCCCGCATCAGCGTGCGGCCGACGCCCGGCGAGCTGCAGGTGTATCGCGGCGTCTCGTGGGCGTTGCCGGCGACCGACATGTTGCAGGACGCGGTGCAGCGCACGCTGGAGGATTCGGGGCGGATTCCCGCCGTGGCCAGCGCCGATGCCGGTATCCTCGGCGACTACAAACTGGTGATGGACCTGCGTCGCTTCGAGGCCGATTACGCCGGCAGCGCGCAGCCTTCGGCGGTGGTCGAAGTGAACGCCAAGCTCGTCAACAACCGTGGCCAGCGCGTCGTCGCGTCGCGCACGTTCCTGCAGCAGAAGCAGGCAACCAGCGTCGACGTGGCGCAGGTGGCGACCGCGTTCGAAGAGGCGCTGGAAGCGGCCACCGCCGATATCGCCGGCTGGGTGCTGGTCTCCGGCAACAGCGATCCGAACCCCGGTCGATGAGCCGGCCGGCGCGTCAGCGACGGCGCGCAGGATCGATCCAGCGGAACGTCAGGTTGATGCGTGGCGCCACCGGCTTCGCCGTGCGCGGCAAGGCATGGCGATAGTGCCGCTGGGTATCGCCGGACATCACCAGCAGGCTGCCGTGCGGTAGTTCGTATGCCGCCCGCAGTGCGGCATCCTGCTTGTTCTTCAGCACGAAACGACGCGCTCCGCCGAGGCTGATCGAGGCGATTACCGGCTGCGGCCCCAGTTCAGGCTCATCGTCACTGTGCCAGCCCATCGCATCGCGGCCATCGCGGTACAGGTTCGCCAGCACGCTGTTGAACGGGGTGTCGAGGTCGTCCTGCAGACGCAACCGCAGGTCGGACAGGGCGTCCGTCCACGGATGCGGCGTGAAGTCCGTGCCCGAATAGCGGTACACCGCATCCGCATCGCCGATCCACGCGCTCAATCTCGGCGAATCGACCTGGCGCCCGAAGATCCGGATGCGGTGCACGCTCCACGGCAGCGTCCGGCGCAGATCGTCCAGTAGCGCATCGGCCTCGATGGGCGGCAGCCAGACGGGCCGATAGACGAGATGCGCGCCGGGCAACGCGTCCGGCCCATCCCCCGGCAGCGGCAAAGGTATGGTCATGTCCATGATGCTCGCGGATTTGCCCCGCCCCGTGCAAACCACGAAAATGGCGGAAGCCTAACGCCACGCTGGAGCCGAACCGATGTCCGATGTCGAACGCGATGTGATGGAGTACGACGTCGTCACCGTCGGCGCAGGGCCGTCCGGTCTCGCCTTCGCCATCCGGCTCAAGCAGCTGAATCCCGAGCTCTCGGTATGCGTGATCGAGAAGTCCAGCACCATTGGCGCGCACATCCTCTCTGGCGCGGTCATCGAGCCGCAGCCGCTCGACGCGCTGCTGCCCGGCTGGCGCGACAACCCGCCGCCGGTCTGCGTGCCGGCGAAGGACGATGAGTTCTGGTTCTTCAGCAAGGAGGGCGGACGCAAGTTCCCGATCGTGCCGCCGGGCATGCGCAACCACGGCAACTTCATCGTCTCGCTCGGCGCCATGTGCGCTTGGCTCGCCCCGCAGGCCGAAGCGCTGGGCGTGGAAATCTATCCCGGCTTCGCCGCGTCCGAGACGCTGCACGATGACGACGGCAAGGTCGTCGGCGTGCGCATCGGCGACATGGGCGTCGCGAAGGACGGCAGCCACAAGCCCGGCTACACGCCCGGCATCGACATCCGCGCCAAGGTCACCGTGCTTGCCGAAGGCGCGCGCGGCCACCTGACCAAGCGGCTGGTGAAGCGCTTCGCGCTGGACAAGGACAGCGATCCGCAGGCGTATTCGATCGGCATCAAGGAGCTGTGGCAGGTGCCGGAAGGCCGCGTCACGCCCGGCAAGATCGTGCACACGCTCGGCTGGCCGGCCAGCAACGACATCTACGGCGGCAGCTTCCTGTACCACCTGGAGAACAACCAGATCGCGCTGGGCTACGTCAGCGGCCTGGACTACAAGGATCCGGAGTACAGGCCGTGGGAGGCCTTCCAGCAATGGAAGAACCACCCGCTGATCAAGCCGGTCCTCGAAGGCGGCAGCATCCTGTCCGCCGGCGCGCGCGCCATTGTCACCGGCGGCTGGCAGTCGCTGCCGAAGGTCGAGATGCCCGGCGCCCTGCTGATCGGCGATACCGCCGGCCTGCTCAACGTGCCGAAGATCAAGGGCACGCACCAGGCGATCCGCAGCGGCATGTTGGCAGCCGAACACCTGATCGCGTCGCAGCTCGCGCCCGAAGGCTTCGACGCGAAACTTCGCGCATCGGATGCGATGGCGGAGCTGAAGTCCGTCCGCAACATCAAACCCGGTTTCAAGAAGGGCCTGTGGTTCGGCATGGCCAACGCCGCATGGGAAACCGCCGTCGGCGGCCTCTCGCCGTGGACGCTGAAGGTGAAGCCCGACTGGTCGTCGCTCGACAAGGTCGGCGAGTACGAAGAGCCCAAGCGCGACTACGTTGACCGCACCCTGGCCCCACGCGACCGCCTGCAGGGCGTCTACTTCGCCGCCACCGAACACGACGAAGACCAGCCCGTGCACCTGCGCGTGCACGACACCTCCGTCTGCGTCAGCCGCTGCGCCGCCGAATACGACAACCCCTGCACCCGCTTCTGCCCGGCCGGCGTCTACGAGATCGTCGACGACGGCGAAGGCAAGCGCCTGCAGATCAACGCCGCCAACTGCGTGCACTGCAAGACCTGCGACATCAAGGACCCCTACCAGATCATCGACTGGGTGACGCCGGAAGGCGGGGCGGGCCCGAATTACCAGAATCTCTGATGTAACCGCTATCATAAAAAAGGGCCCCGATACTCGGGGCCCTTTTTCTTGCGGAATCGCTCAGGTCACTTTGGCACTTGCGCAACCCACGCCTGCGGCTGGCTAGTTACCGCCTGTTGCGTGCTGGCGTTGGCCGCCCTCCAGATTGTGTTGACGCTGCCGTTGCGCCAAAGGATATCGTCCTTACCGTCACCATCATAATCCGCCACGGCGGCAACAACCCAGTAAGCAGGCACCGAACTCACACTCTGCTGAGTGAGATGGCTTCCGGATTTCCAGATGGCATTGGAAGCACCGTTACGCCACAGAATGTCCGCGCGACCATCTCCATCAAAATCGCCGATTTCGGCAACCTTCCAGTAAGTGGCCAGCGTCGCCACGCTCTGCACGCTCGCAGAGTTCGCGGAGCGCCAGATAGCGTTGGCACCCGTCGTGGTATTCCTCCAGAGAATGTCGGAAACCCCGTCTCCGTTGAAGTCACCGACTCCTGCTACCGTCCAGGCAGCGTCGAGCGCAGTCACGGCCTGTTGCGCACTCGCGACGCCGCCCTTCCAGATCGTGTTGGAACGGCCATTCCGCCACAAGATATCGTCGGCTCCATCTCCGTTGAAGTCACCGACAGCCGCGACCTTCCAGTGAGTACCGACCGAGCTTATGGTCTTCTGAGAGGTCGCGTCACCATTCTTCCAGATTGCATTGGCACCCGTGGCGTAGTTCCGCCAGAGGATATCGGTCTTGCCGTCACCATCGAAGTCGCCCAGCCCAGCAACGGTCCAGGTCAACTGGAGCGAGTACACATACTGTTGCGTCGACGAGGATGCCGACTTCCAGATGACGTTCGCGCCCGTCGAAGTATTCCGCCAGTAGATATCCGACCGCCCATCACCATCGAAATCGTCCTTTGTGTTGCCGAACGGAACCACGGTCGCGCGGAACATCGCAACCACCGGAATCGTCAGATTGAGGCTGCGCGCATTGTCTTCGCTGTTCGCCACGCCGCAAGCGAGGTTGCCCGTGCCGCCACACGTGCTCTTGAGCGGCGTCGAGAAGATTCGGTGCGGGGTCTGGCCCGTATCGCCATACGCCATCACGGTGTAGAAGTTGCCGGCCGCCGTGCCCGTTTTGTAGCCGAAGGAGTAGGGATAGCGGCCGTACTGCAGCGCCCCTCCCGTCGCGGTCGAGTTGGCGCGATCATGCGCCGAACCCATCAGGTGCGCGGCTTCGTGCACCAGCGTTTCGTCGGCGCAATAGTAAGTCTTACCGTCGCTGCCGGTGTCGAAGCCATCGCTGATCACCGCATAGCCCCACGCCGCGTCCGCGGAGGTGATGGCGGTCTGGTTCGCGCCATTCAGCCATGCGATGCCGCAGCCCTCGTTCTCCGGCGTACTGAACTTGCGAACCAGAACAGCAATGTCCGCACCGTACTGGTCGCGCGCCGTGCGCAAAGGCGCCAGGCTTGCGGGAACCGTAACGGGAGAACTGCCCGTACTACCGGTCAGTTCCTGCAGCGCCGTCTGGTTGGTATTTGTATTGGTGTAGCTGACCTGCACGGCGTTCACGATGCGCAGATAGCCATTGATAGCGCTGTTCGCGAAGGCCTGGTTACCTACTTGCACCAGGTAGACAAGCCTCGTCGCGGCACCGGAAGCGCCACCATTGGCGGTGGCGAACTCAGGCGTGTAGCCCACGGCGACATCGATGGTGTTGGCGGCAGTCGGTGGGGCAGCCTGCGCCACCGCGGTGGCGCCCTGACTCACCTGTGCCGACTGGCTGACAGCCGCCGCCATCGACGAGCGCAGCGTGGCCGCCTCGGGAATCATCACGTCCTCATGCCCTTTCGTAGCGGAGACGACCTTGGACGGGTCCGTCTGCACGGCGAACACGGTGCCGTTGCGGGTCTGCAGGCTCAGGGCCGGCTTGCCGTTGGCCTGCGGAATCGAGCCGAATACGGCCTTCTCGCCGAAGGTGATGATGGCTTCCTGCATCGGATCGCCGCCAACGACGCGTCCGATCCACGTCCAGTTGCCGTCGATCTCTTCAACATGGCGCTCGTAGCGCAGCTTGACCTGGCTGCCATCGGGTGAAGGCACCGTCATTTCACCGGTCGCGATGCCCTTGAAGGCATGCGCCTCACTCATGGCGGTCGGGAACCAGGTATAGGCGCCCTCCTGCTTGGTGGGCACTGCCTTGTTGGGATAGGACAACAGCGCACCACGATCAGGCGCATTCGCGATGGACGCGCCGATCGCGCGGGCCAGCGGCAGCGACGTCGGCAGATTGCCGGTCGCTTTGGTTGCGGCCACGCCGCGCATCCCTGCCATGCCCGATTCGGGGCTTTCTCCACTGCACCCGGCCAAAACCAACATCAAGGCGCAAGCGCCGACCCGGAGTTTCATACGTACGCCTCTGAGAAAAAACGGATAGAGCCCCTGAACGGACACTATAGCCCAGCCGCCGGGCCACAAATAGCCAACAGGTTCCCTTCTCCGCCTTATCGGCCGGAAAACGTACAGCTGAAAGTCAGACGTGCAGCGCGGCGCAAACCAACCGGACTTTCGTCACGAGTTTGCACGATCATCCGGCTTTGAATGGGACGCCCGTATTGCTTGTCAGCTCCGCCTCGGTTACGCCATCGGCCATTTCCACCAGTACGAGCCCTGCCGGAGTGACATCGAATACCGCCAGATCCGTGATGATCCTGTCGACGACACCTACCCCGGTGAGCGGCAGATCGCATTGGGGCAGGATCTTGTGGCTGCCGTCCTTCGCCACGTGCTCCATCAGCACGACGATGCGCTTGACGCCGGCGACCAGATCCATGGCACCGCCCATGCCCTTGACCATCTTGCCGGGCACCATCCAGTTGGCCAGGTCGCCCTGGTCGGTGACCTGCATGGCGCCCAGTACGGCCAGGTCGATATGGCCGCCGCGGATCATCGCGAAGGAGTCGTGGCTGCCGAAGTAGCTGGCGCCCGCGCGCGCGGTGACCGTCTGCTTGCCGGCGTTGATCAGGTCGGCGTCGACCTCGTCCTCAGTCGGGAACGGGCCAATACCCAGCAGGCCGTTCTCGGACTGCAGCCAGACGTCGACGCCAGCGGGAATGTGGTTGGCGACCAGCGTCGGCAGGCCGATGCCCAGATTGACGTAGGCGCCATCGGTCAGTTCGCGGGCGGCGCGCTGCGCCATCTCATCGCGGGTCCAGGGCATCACTTGTCTCCTTGGCGGACGGTGCGCTGCTCGATGCGCTTCTCGGGGGTCGGGTTGTGGACGATGCGGTCCACGTAGATGCCGGGCAGATGCACATGGTCGGGATCGATCTCGCCGATCTCCACCACTTCCTCCACTTCTGCGATGCAGACCGTGCCCGCCATGGCACAGGCCGGGTTGAAGTTGCGCGCTGTCTTGCGGAAGACCAGGTTGCCGGCCTTGTCGGCCTTCCACGCCTTCACCAGCGACACGTCGGCCGACAGCGCCGTCTCCATGACATACCAGTGCTCGCCGAACTGGCGGGTCTCCTTGCCTTCGGCCACCACGGTGCCGTAGCCCGTGCGGGTGAAGAAGGCCGGGATGCCGGCACCGCCCGCGCGCAGGCGCTCGGCCAGCGTGCCCTGCGGATTGAATTCCAGCTCGAGCTCGCCGGACAGGAACTGGCGTTCGAACTCCTTGTTCTCGCCCACGTAGGACGAAATCATCTTCTTGATCTGCCGGGTTTCCAGCAGCAGGCCCAGGCCGAAGCCGTCGACGCCGGCGTTGTTGGAAATGGCGGTCAGGCCCTTCGCGCCGCTGTCGCGCAAGGCACCGATCAGCGCTTCCGGAATGCCGCACAGGCCGAACCCGCCGACCGCCAGCGTCTGGCCATCCGCCACCACGCCCTGCAGCGCTGCCGCCGCGCTGGGATAGAGCTTCTGCTTGCCTCCGGAGCCGGGGTTAATCGCCATGGCGCGATCCATTCGATGAGGAAAGTCCCATTCTACCCAGCGCGCCGGAACCGACACAGGTACTTTCGGGCAATGGGAATGGCGCGCGTGCCGTGCGCGTACACTGGCGGGCATGAAGACCCTTGCCCTCGTCACGGCCGTCGCCGCGTCCGGCCACGACGATGATCTCGTGCCGCTGCTCGATGCCTGTGCCGACGCTGGCCTGCACGCCCGCGCAGTGGCGTGGGACGACCCGACCGTCAGCTGGGCACGCTTCGATGCGGCGCTGCTGCGCTCTCCCTGGGACTACACCGAACGCCTGCCGGAATTCCTGGCGTGGTGCGCGCACGTCGACCGGGTCACCGACCTGCTCAACCCACTCAACGTGGTGCGCTGGAACACCGACAAGCACTACCTGGCGGATCTCGCCACCGTCGGCATCCCGGTGGTACCCACGCATTTCGTGGAGCCGGACGCCGAACCGATGGAGGCCCTGGCGACCTTCCTGGCCACGTTCGATACGGCCGAATTCGTGGTCAAGCCGACGGTCAGCGCCGGTGCGCGCGACACCCAGCGGTACGGTCGCGATCAGCAGTTCGCCGCCGGCAACCATGTCGCCCGCCTGCTTGACCAGGAACGCAGTGTGATGCTTCAGCCCTATCTCGCCTCGGTCGATCGATGCGGCGAGACCGCACTGCTCTATTTCGACGGGCAGTTCAGCCACGCCATCCGCAAGTCCGCCCAGCTCGCGCCGGGCGAAGGTGCCCGGCAGGCACCGATGGCGCTGGGCGACATCGCGGCGGGCAGCGCTACGGTCGCCGAACAGGCGCTGGCGGAGCGGGTGCTGGCCGCCACCGCGCGATTGAGGCAGTTGGAAGCTCCGCTGGCGTACGCCCGCGTCGACCTGCTGATCGGCGCTGACGGGGAACCTTGCCTACTGGAGCTGGAGCTCACCGAGCCCTCCCTGTTCTTCGCCCAGGCACCCGGCAGCGCGGCGAGGTTGGCCGGCCTGCTGGCCTCGCGGCTGGCAGACGGTACCGTACGGGCTCGCATGGACCCGGCCTGACGGCTAAAATCGGCGTTCTGTCCTCGGTCTGCCGTCGCGACCGGGTCTCACCGCTCCTACAGGAATCCCCGCAGGATGAAGATTCTCGTCGCCTACAAGCGCGTGGTGGACTACAACGTCCGCATCCAGGTCAAGCCGGACGGGTCCGGCGTGGTCACCGACGGCGTCAAGCTGTCGCCCAACCCCTTCGACGAAATCGCACTGGAAGAAGCCCTGCGCCTGCGCGACAAGGGCATCGCGACGGAAGTCGTGGTCGCCACCATCGCGCCGGCCGACGCCCAGGCCCATCTGCGCAATGGCCTGGCCATGGGGGCCAACCGCGCCATCCACGTGGTCACCGACCAGGCCATCCAGCCGCTGACCGCCGCCCGCACCCTGCTCAAGCTGGTGGAAAAGGAATCGCCCGACCTAGTGATCCTCGGCAAGCAGGCCATCGACGACGACGCCAACCAGACCGGCCAGATGCTGGCCACCCTGTGGGGCCGCCCCCAGGCCACCTTCGCGAGCAAGCTGGACATTGCCGACGGCAAGGCCACCGTGACGCGCGAAGTCGACGCCGGCCTGGAAACACTGGAGGTCGACCTGCCGGCCGTAGTCACCACCGACCTGCGCCTGAACGAGCCGCGCTTCATCAAGCTGCCGGACATCATGAAGGCCAAGAGCAAGCCGCTGGAAACGCTGCAGCTGGCCGACCTGGGCGTCGAATCCGCCGACACGCACACCACCACGCACTACGCCGCGCCGGCCAAGCGCAGCAAGGGCGTCATGGTGAAGGACGCGGCCGAACTGGTCGCCGCACTCAAGCAGAAGGGGTTGCTGTAATGAGCAAGGTTCTCGTCATCGCCGAACACCTGGACGGCAAGCTCAACGCGTCCACTGCCAAGACCGTCAGTGCCGCCGCTGCCGTCGGAGCGGACGCCATAGACGTGGTCGTGCTGGCCGCCGAACCGGCCGCCGTCGCCGCCGAGGCCGCGCAGATCGCCGGCGTCGTCAAGGTGCTGGCCGTCGCAAACGCTGCCAATGCGAACGCCATCGCCCAGGTGCTGGCCCCGCAGATCGCCAAGCTCGCCGCGGGCTACACGCACGTGTTCGCGCCGTCCACCACGTTCGGCAAGGACCTGCTGCCCTGCGTCGCCGCACTGCTCGGCGTCAACCAGGTCTCCGACCTGATGGCCGTGGAAGGCACGCACACCTTCAAGCGCCCGATCTACGCCGGCAACGCGATCATCACCGTTGAAACTCCGGCCGACCAGACCGTGGTCGCGACCGTCCGCACTGCTTCCTGGCCGGAAGCCGCCAAGGGCGGTAGCGCGACAGTCGAAGCCGCCAGCGTGGACGCTGCCCTGCCGACGCACACACGCTACGTTGGCCTGGCCGCCGGCAAGTCCGACCGCCCCGACCTGCAGAGCGCCAAGCGCGTCGTCTCCGGCGGCCGCGGCGTGGGCTCGGCCGAGAACTTCAAGGTCATCTATGCGCTGGCCGACAAGCTGGGCGCCGCCGTCGGTGCTTCGCGCGCCGCCGTGGACGCCGGCTACGTGCCGAACGAACTGCAGGTCGGCCAGACCGGCAAGATCATCGCCCCCGAGCTGTACGTCGCGGTCGGCATCTCCGGCGCCATCCAGCACCTGACCGGCATCAAGGACGCCGGCACCATCGTGGCGATCAACAAAGACGGCGAAGCGCCGATCTTCGAGATTGCGGATATCGGGTTGGTGGGGGATCTGTTTGCGTTGCTGCCGGAACTGGAAGCGGCGCTTTGAGGCGTCGCCTCTCCGGCAGGCGATGACTCCGTCCGACAAGAGCCCCGATTAATGCAAAGCAAGAAGAAGGTGATGGTGGTCTTCGGGACGCGTCCCGAAGCCATCAAGATGGCGCCGCTGGTGGCCTCCCTGAAGGCGTCTCCCGATCTCCAGACGATCGTTGCGGTGACCGCACAGCACCGGCAGATGCTCGACCAAGTGCTGGAGTTGTTCGGCATCGTGCCCGACGAGGATCTGGACGTCATGCAACCTGGACAGACTCTGGCCGGGCTGACCGCGAAGATCCTCGCTGGCATGACAGACGTGATCGCCAAACATGCGCCCGACATCGTCCTGGTGCACGGCGATACCACGACGACATTCGCTACCTCGCTCGCAGCCTTCTACAACCGCACGCCGATCGGCCATGTCGAGGCGGGACTGCGGACGGGCAACCTCTATTCACCTTGGCCCGAGGAGGCGAACCGGAAGCTGACGGGCTCGCTGACCGCGCTGCATTTCGCACCCACCGAACGCTCCCGCGACAATCTGCTGGCCGAAGGCATCGCGAAGGACGGCATCCACGTGACCGGCAACACCGTGATCGATGCGTTGCTGGCGGTGGTCGACAAGATCCGCGGCCAGCCCGACCTGGAACGGGCGCTGGCATCCCGGTTCCCGTTCCTCGATCCGGACAAGCGGTTGGTCCTGGTCACCGGTCACCGCCGCGAGAACTTCGGCAGCGGCTTCGAGCAGATCTGCCAGGCGCTGAAGGCCATCGCCGAGCGTGGCGATACCCAGGTGGTGTACCCCGTCCACCTGAATCCCAACGTGCAGGAACCGGTGAACCGCGTGCTGTCAGGGCAATCGAGCGTCCATTTGATCGAGCCTCAGGACTACCTGCCTTTCGTCTACCTGATGTCACGCGCTCACCTGATCGTCACCGATTCCGGCGGCGTGCAGGAAGAAGCGCCGTCGCTCGGCAAACCCGTCCTGGTGATGCGGGATACGACCGAGCGTCCGGAGGCCGTCGATGCCGGCACCGTCATGCTGGTGGGTACTGACAGCGCGCGCATCGTTGCAGAGGTATCGCGACTTCTGGACGACCCCGTGGAGTATGCCCGCATGTCGGAAGCCCATAACCCTTATGGCGACGGACTCGCCTCCAGCCGCATCGCCGCCCTCATCGCCAAGGCGCTCTGACAAGCACTTGGTCGCTGTTGGTCACCCACGGCCCTCGCTCCAGGCGAGGACTTTCAGCGAGCGTATGGCGTGTTCGTAGAAGCTCTGCGAGTAGTGGTACGGCGCCTTTCCCCACCGGTGCTCGGGATCCGCGAGAACCGAAGCCTTAGGGTAGTAGATGGTCCGCAGGGACCAGCGCGCTTCCACTGCATCGTAAAGTTGCTGCAGTATGGCATTGCTGCTGCGGATCCAGCGAAGACTCGACGCATCGGAGCCATCTGGAAACTGCTCCGCCCAGTATGCGCGATTGAGAACGACGGTCGCGATATCTACCGCGGCCACGAATCGTTCGAAACCGGCGAGCCAGAGCGCCAGGAACTCATCGCTGCCCGGCGCGATCACCGCACGCTCGCCGGGATCGAGCCCCGCATGCTGCAACTCGCCCGAATGACTGAAAAACGAAGCCCCTGTCGAGATGAGATTGAACCGCTCATCGATGAAATCGATGAGCAGCAGGTCGTGGGGCGTCGATGAGATCACAGACAACGTGCTCTTGTCGAAGTCGTTGATGGCCATGCGACGCTGGAACGGACTCGGCAAGGCGGCCACCTTTGCGCGGGCATCCGCATCGTCTACCGGCGGCATGCCGACGCTCGCCATTGACGTCCGCGCGAGATAGCCGGCAAGCTCGAACGAATCGGGCACCTGCTCCAATGCATCACGCGAGACGCAACTGCCGAAGATGAAGATCTTGGGCATCATTCCTGCTTTTTTACCCAGAATGCGAACTGACCGCAGAATCCGAGCTTGCGGAACGCGGCCTGCTGCACGCTCTGGTTATTCTCCCTGGCCCACGCGTCGATTTCCTGATTCATTGGCGACTCTTCACCAAACCAACGATTCATTGAGGCATCGTTACTGCGATAGGCGCGCGTGATCAGGGTTACGCCATCGATTCCCGGCCGGATCTCCACCAGTTGGAGCCCCGACGCATCGACCAGGCGCTTGAAGCCAAAAGGCGTGAAATTCCAGAAACTGAAGGAATGGTAAGGCTCTAGATGCGACGTCGAACCAATGAACTTGCCGCCAGGCTTCAGTACGCGCCTGATGTCGGCGAGCACCTGCTCCGGATAGCGAACATGCTCGAACACCTGACGGCTGTAGATCATGTCGATCGAACCGTCGTCGGCAGGAATATTCACCCCGTCGTAAGTGCGGAACTCCGCGTCATCGCGCGTGCGCGAATCGACTTCCGGAGAATGCTCGATGTCCACGCCGATCCATTTCGCATGGGGCGCCGAACGCTTGAACAGATCAATGGAGACACCGGATCCGCATCCAAGATCGATGATGAGGGCATCTTGCGGAAGCGCCGGCGCAAGCTTCATCGCATACTGCGTCGCACTATATTGCGCCGCAGTATCTTTCGGCAGATAAGGCAGCAGTTCATTCCACATGTAGTCCTCCAGGCCTGCGTATCAGGTCACCACCACGGGTAGACAACCCACTACTCGTGGTGCTCGGGATTGCAGTACATCCAGCGGTCCGGCGCTGATGGGCGCCCTAGACCGACCAGACTTTTCAAGGTCCAGTCTAATCGAGTCGCCGACGCCGAGACGGATGGAGGACACAGAATCCGGAGACGCGTGCCGCGCTCGACCGACGCGAGCATATCCCCACTCGTTCGCACCCCGGAGTTTGCGGACCGTCGCTGGGGCCGCACGGAGAATCAAGCCTATCCTTCAAGCATGCGGAGTTCCGGCGCCGACACCGTCGAGCGCGGTGCACGGCAGCCTGAACGTTGCCGCAATCGGTCCGCAGGCCATACTTCCACCCGCAGCGGGGATCCGGTTCTTCTGCCGCCTCGGTGCAGCCGTCCGCTCGAGTTGGGAGCGGGCGGGACTCGCGGGTCACGCCGCGCGAGATGAAGGGCGTGAACGTGGGATGCGCTTGCGCCGGAAGCTCAGGTGACGCTCGGCCTTCGCCACACCGATGCCCCACCTCGACATCCCGTTGCAGGTAACGAGGGGCGAAGCGGGTGCTCGGCGCGTTACGGGCGCGTCGGCAGCTTGTCAGGAAATTGATCGAGGACGATGACCTCGTTGCGTGCCAACGCGCATCCACGCAGGACCAGCGGGTCGGGAATGATGGCGACCATTGCGGCGGCGGACGCGGTCGGAACCTTGGGCAGGATCGCAGCCAGCGCTCATGAACATGCATTCCGAACGCGCCGTCCCAACCACACCGAAGCTTCACTCGGACCCGTCAGGACAGCAAGTACCCGGCACACACGCGGACCGGGCATGCCAACGGCGTCAGGCCGTCATTCCGTCCAGACGAAATACACCGTGCCGAGCGAATCCTCGGCAAGCTTGAGCTTGCCATTCGCCGGCGTGGTCGTCACCGTAATGCGCTTGCCGCTGTTGCCATAATCGCCAACGAGGTCGTCGCCTCGCTCGAATGTCTTGTAACGCTTGTAGCCCTTGGCGAGCAGGAGTTCCTCGATCTGCTTGTCGACCGTGAGAGCGTCCCCCTGCTTGAACTCGATGACCAGCTTGCGCACCGGGCTTTGACCGTTCGTGGCGTCCTCTACCTTGCGCGAGCGAATCGAGTAGCCGAACGACGGCTGGAATCCGGCCGGAAAGTCGGGGTTGTCCGCGGCAGGCGCTGGAGTCTGCGCCACGGGCGCCTCAACCGGTACCGCAACTTCCGGTGCGGTTGTTTCGGCGGCATCAGCGGGAACCTGCTGCGCAGGCTGGTTGCAGGCGGCAAGAAGCAAGGCGGCAACGCCGAAGCCGATGAAACGACGCATCCTAAAAACTCCAATGAGGGTCGGGGCGGGCAGTATACAGCTCATCCGGGAAGGGGAAGGCAGGGCCGCAGCCCCCTTTGTCAGGTCACAGCAGGTCACGGAGAATCCCGTCGAGGCGGTCCAGGAACAGGGATGCCGAGTACT
The DNA here is from genome assembly GCF_010093445.1 of Pseudoxanthomonas japonensis. Taxonomy (GTDB): domain Bacteria; phylum Pseudomonadota; class Gammaproteobacteria; order Xanthomonadales; family Xanthomonadaceae; genus Pseudoxanthomonas_A; species Pseudoxanthomonas_A japonensis. The sequence goes on from NZ_PDWW01000005.1 coordinate 95,023, forward strand.
CTCGCCCGACGAACTCATGCCCCTTCTTCGCCCCTTCCTGAAATGTCGCGTAATCGGCGCTTCGAAGGATGTGGTCCCGCATCGCCTCCAGCGAGGGAAACACGGAATCGGAGGGGTAGATGTACTCGACCCCCGACCAGTCCAGGAGCAACCCCTGGCCCCCGGACGCGAAGCCGTCCGATGGCGCGATATGGAAGCTCTCCGGCAGACGCTCGTCATCGCTGACCGACAGCACGAATCCGACTTCGGCCAGGGCCCGGGTCACGTCCACATGCCCCTTGAACCTCACGCGGCCGGACAGGCCATGCGCCTGGATGTAGTCCTCGCAGCGTCGGAAGTAGGCCTCTTCCAGAGGATCGCGCATGACCCATGTCGTTTCCATCGCGCTCTTTCCATAGACCGACAGGTTGTAGCGCGGGTCCACTTCGACAAGAGAGCGCAGCAACTCAAGGGCCTTCATCAGCCCCTTGCGCGACGGCAGCGAGCCGATGAGCGCGAGATTGTAGACACGGTCGGCAGCTTCCATCGACGCATAGCCCGTCGCATCCACGTAGTTCGGGAGCAGCCTTACCTTGGCGCGGCTGATCCTGAACGTCTCGATCAGGCGCTCGACATACAGGACAGACACCGCGATGTATACGTCAACGTTGTCGTCTTCGACGATGTGGCCGAACTGACGCGAGAGCTCGAAGCGATGCGCACGGACGATCAAACGCTGGTCATTGCGCTTGTATCGCGAGTACCAGACCGCATTGCCAAGGAGCCATTCACAGAAAATCAGCTCCGCCCAATCCAAGGCGTCGCGCGAGGCAGCGACATCGTGTTCGTTGTGTCCTGTCCATTCATCCACGCGCACCTGGAAACGACGCGACAGCAGCGGCACCACTTTCTCGATGAACTTCAGGTCGTAGCCCGCGACAAGCAGTCGTGGCTTTGCTTCTTCGAAGAACCCGGAATAGTCGTTCGCGTGAAGCAGCTCCAAAAGCCTGGCCAAGCGGGCATTGAAGCGGAAAGCCGACACCACATGCCAGTGCTGGGAAACGAAGTCGGAGAAACGCTTGAAGAGCGCGGGATCGATATCCCCGGAGTAGTAGCGGACCAGCGCCTGTAGGACCGTCTGCAAACCCACCTGAAAGCGGATTCCCACGTAGCTGAGACCCAGCCACGCCAGCTTCCGCTCGGCAGCATCCCAGACCGCCAGGTGGTTACCCAGCTCCCTCGCGCCGTAAGTGCGGGTTGATGAAGCTACCTGGGTCACCGCCTTGTTGTAGATGAAGGTCGCATGCTCGATGTAGTCAATCCGCTCGGCAGCCGTCAGGACGTCTATAAGAAACAGCGTGTCTTCGCCCATCCTGAGCTGTTCATTCCACGCGATTCCGCCGTGCAAGAGCAGGTCGCGCTTTATGAGCGAAGGAACCGTGGTGCTTTGCTTGCTGATGATGAGCTCCACGCGCTCACGCTTGCCTTCGGCCTCGCCAAAGTTCACGACGCGATTCATCTCGATCAGCTGCTTGCCGTCGTCGACGATCAAGTAGCCACGGACCACGCAGCAATCGTTGGCCACGGCATGGGCATGATGTACCGAAAGCGTGTCCGCGAGGATGCGATCGTCGCAATCGAGGAAGAAAACATAATCACCGGACGCCACCCGGGTACCGAGATTGCGCGGGCGCGACGGCGAACCGCTGTTGGCCTCGGTCTGGAATACGCGCCAGTTCGCGTGCCGCGCGGCCTCGGCTTCCAGGTAGGCATAGGTGCCGTCGTCGGAGCAGTCATCGACGAAGATGACTTCGTACGGGCTGGCGAAATCCTGCGCGCGCAGCGAAGCCAGGCAGCGCTCGATCTTTCCGATCGCATTGTGGCAAGGGACGATAATGGAGACTTTCATATTCATAGTTGATAGAACCGCCCCTGCAAAGGCCTTCCCTGATTCTTGAGGAGCAGCAGGAAGTAGCGGCTGTCCGCTATCGCGTCGCCTATCACCTGCTCAGACCCGAAGCGATACTTCTCTTCGTGCCCCATGGCGATGATGGCGTCGCCTGTGTAGCTCGTATGAAGGAATGCATTAGCGATGTAGTCCGGCGCCACCTTCCGAACAGGATCAACGAGCGCAAAATGGCTGGTCTTGATCGTCGCCGCGGGTCTTTCAACGTACCTATCCAGGCAACTCCAGGAAACCACCGTTACCCCGAGGCGGTTGTACCGCTCATAGTAGTGCGCCACCTCAATGTCCTCGATGGACTCCGCAAGCACGAGCAGTAGACTCGCATCGGAAAGGAACGATGCTTGCCTGTTGAAGTAGGCGATCGCCGACTGTACGGACTCGTGAGAGTCCACGATGCATGCCACCGTAAGCTGCCCACTGCGATCCACGAACGGAATGCCGGCGGCTCGGACTATCGTCTTGAATCGTTCCTTGTAGGTATGTTCGCGCAGGACTGAATGGAGCGCGCGGGCGCGCTTGTCGTTGATCTCCCCTTCCGTAAGTCGCCCCAGCGCTTCCGGGTCCCGATCCAGGAAGACCACCATGTCGCCGAACATCCGCTCCATGCCGACCGAGTGATTTGACAGGCAAAGCGTATTGCACGACATCAACTCGAACACCCGCCGCGCGAACATGGTCGGGGACCGGGTCTCGGTATTGAGATTGAGCCCGAAGACGCTCGATTTGTAGATCTTGTCGATCTCCGAATGCGGGACGGCCGGACGCGTATAAGGTCGGTAAGCTTCAGGAAACGCATGGTTGGGATCGTCGCCACCATAGAAACGGTCGAAGATCTCGAGACCTCGCCCATTCTCGATAATGGCGTCGAATATGTCCGCCATGACGGCGCTTCGTTCCGCATGATATGCGTACCAGCTTCCAGCGAAGACGACGGAGTCGCTGCGCGCTCCTGCTTCCGCAGGATTGAAGATGCGCGGATTGGTCGCGAACGGCAGGCACGCGGCGCGCCTGACCCCATGCTCTTTCTTGTAGCGCTCCACGCAATCGATATCCGTCGTGAATACGACATCGAATCGCCGGGCGGTATCGACGAAGTTGTGTATCTTGTCGTCGTAATGGGATGGATCCTCCTTGTTCCAGAAGACGGTGGGGATCCCGTGCTCCTTGCAGTACTCGAGGATCGCGAGCAGATCGCCGCGATTCTCCTTCTTGAAGTTCTCACTGGCGTACACCCGCCCCTTCCAGGGACGACGCTGCGAGTCCACCCCGGACCAGGCCGACTCGCAAAAGAAGAGATCCGGTTGCTCCTGTTCGAACCGTTCGCGCCAGTCGCCCGGCTCGACAACGACAGGCTGGAATTCGTCCTTGAAGCTGTTGTAGGTGAACTCGTCGCACAGAAGCGCGACCTTCAGCTTTGAAAGCTCTTTTGCGACGACACGCTCCTTGCGCCGACCAGGCCGTGGCGCGGTCATGTGCGCCAACATGTCCGTCGATGGCAGGCGTCCGGCATGAAGCGACGGTGCTTGCAGCAGCGCATTCCATTCGCCAATCACCGCTCCGGCTCCGTAACGCGCCTGCACAGCATCACGGATCGCAGCGATGCGGTCATCTGCACACCCTTTCAGCACCGATTCGATCTGGTCGGCGGCGGCGTCCGCGGAATCGACGAGATCAAGCTCCGGGTAGATATGCCCCGCACCCTCCCATCTCCAGACCACCGGCAATGCCCCAGAAGCCGCGGCTTCGGCTACCGCCATATGGAAGCTCTCGAAATCCGATGGCGACACTACCGATCCCACCAGGCGCAACCAGTCCTGCACGTCGTCTGCGGGTGGATCGAAGATCACGCGATGGCGAAGGTCCGGGGAACTGTTGATCCGCCGATACACCGCCTCGTAGTAGGCACGCTCATCTGGCCGCTCCCACAACCACTCGTAGCTCGCCGGACTTTCTCCCTTTACGCGCAGCGTATAGCGATCGTCGCGCTTCGCGAGGATCTCCAGCACATCGATCGCGCGATCGAGCCGCTTGCGCGAAGGAGCCGTCCCGATCATGCCCATCGTGAACTCTGCGGCATCCAGCTTACCCAGCGCGTACCTATCATGATCGAGGAAGTTTCCAACCACGCGGCAGATCGACGGCGGGATACCGAACTTCTCGACGCACTCACTCATGATATGCGGGCCGACGAACACGACCTGGTCCACGTTCACCCAGTCGATCTTCTCCGGGTAGTCGGTCATGCGCTCCTGAAGGTGCAGGCGGACAACCAGCTTCTGGTGCGGGAGCTTGTGGCGCGCGCAAAAGACGGCGTTACCCAGCGCCCACTCGGCAACGATCACGTCCGCCCAGAGCATCGTCGACAGCGTGCGATCGCGGTCATGGACATCGTGATTCGGCCACTCGTCCTCGCGGAACTCATAGCCCCCGGTCTTCTCCAGTTGCGCCTGGAGCGCACGCCAGAACTTCAGGTCATGACCGATGACCGCCACACGAATCTTGCGCACTACGCCCCCTAGATCTCGATCTTCTGCAACAACATGCCACGATCAGCGGATGCGCCCACCGCTGCGAAATTAGCCGAATCGAACGCGTACGACTTCGGCACGAACGACCGCACAAGACCGCCACGATCATCAAGCAATGCGCCGGCCGTCAGTCCCGACGCTGCCATCACCTCGGTATTGATCACGAGCGAACGAGGATCGAGTGCTTGCCCCCATTCGTACTCGATGCCGCCGGATGACTTGCCGACCACCGCTGCCCCGCTGTAGCGGACGGCGTGTACGGCATCCTGCAGGTAGTGGCGTCCGTACACGGCATTCGGCGAGAGGATCGCCACGATGGCGCCAGCCGCCGTCTCCCGCTCCGCGTCGATGATCTGCGACAACGGCACCTGCGCCTCACGGACCACGCGCACGCCAGGCAGGTCATCACGGAGAGTGAATCCATCGCGGCACACCAGCACCAGTTGCGTGCGGACATCATGAGCCGTTTGCTGGAGCTGGTAGGCAGTGAGGACATCCCGACTCTGGGCATCATCGAAGACTTCGGAAATGGCGATGACGCGCACAGGATCGGGCGTACGCTCTCCCACCAGCGACAGGATCTGCGCGAAACGGTGACGGAAGGTGTGCTGTGAAAGCACAGCTCGAATGCCTGTCAGGCTCCGCCGCCGCCACTCCGCCGGGTCGGTCAACAGGACGTGCAAGGCCTCATCGGCCTCGGCACGATCCTTCACCTGCCAGACGATGTCATCGCCGAACGTCTCGGCGATGCCAGGGGACCATACGCTGACAACGGGCGTGCCGCTCGCCAACAGCTCGAAGACCCGCCGCGAGAACATCGTCCTGGAATCGTCGACCGAATTGACGTTGAGGAAGACCTGGTACTCGCGGTACTTCTTGGCGATCTCGACGTAGCCGAGCCGCCCCCTGATGTACGGCTCGTATTCGGCCGGGAACGCGAACTCGCTACTCGCGCCGTCGGCGCGGAGATTGCGATCGTAGATATCGAGTTCGTACGCCTTCGCTGCCTCGAGCAACATCGCCTGGCCATTCTGGCGATCTTCGAAACCCTTGGCGTAGTAGCTCCCCGCGAAGCAGATCCTGCCATTCCGCTGGGACGTATGCTGTGGGTTGTGCAGGCTGTCCTCAGCGGCGAACTGCATCGCCTCCACCCGGGCCGTCGTCTTCGACTGGTAGCGGCGAACCGATTCGACCGACGTGGTCAGGATCACGTCGCAACGGGTCGCAGACTTGACGAATGCGTCGAAGTGGACGGGATCCTCCTTGTTCCAGAAGACCGTCGGCAATCCGCGGCGACGGAATCCTTCGACCATCTGCGAAAATTCGTCTCCAGGCCGGTACTCGGCATCCGCTATGCGGTAGCGCCAAGCGCCCGCGTTGCCACGCCATGCCGACTCAGCCAGCAGAAAGCGCGGTGAGAATTCCTGGAGAAGCCCTTCCCAATTGTCTGGCCGGGCTTCAATCAGGCCCGCGTGCGGCGCAAAGCACTCGCGCGAGAACTCATCCAGCACACTCATGACTGGAATGCTGTTTGTGATGCTGGCCTGCTCCCAACCGATCACCGAGAGCCTTCTCACGTCCTCCTGGTTGCGGGGCGGTGGTTCCTGCTGTTCGATCGGTTGGCTGGGCGCGCTCTCGGCGCTACCCGCGCCGGCGAGCGACGACGAGACATCCTGTGCGTCCGATGGGGCGCTTTGCCCTGCTGCCTTCGCCGGAACGGGCCAAGGCGGAAGCACAAGCGGTTTGATCGGCAGTGTTCCCGCACGGCGCGCCAGGTACAGGCGCACGACACCGGCCACTGCGGACGGGAAGGCGATGATTCCGCGCACACGCCCCAGGCCGAGCAATGCACGCCCGATCGCCAGCGCGATCGAATGCTCGTAAAGCTGATTGTCTTCGTGCAACGTCTGCGCCAGTCCCACCAATGCCTTCGTGCGCTCCTGCTCGGCCTCGAACTTCGCCCAGTGGCCCGAACGCTTCTCCTGCGCTTCAGCCAGGTCGGCCGTCATCTTTCGGATGCGTTCCCTGAGGGCATCCGCCACTGCTTGCAGTTCCCCGGTGCGCTTCACGGTGTCTGCAAGGTCGCCTTCGAGCGCACGTACGCGCGCCCGGTCTTCCTCCGCCGTCGACCGTGCGGTCCTTTCACGCTCGAGTGCGTTGGACAGGTCGGCCTCGAGCCTGCGCGCATGCGCACCGCTTTCCTCCATCGACGCGTGGACGTCGCGAGCATGCGCGCGCGCCGTTTCAAGATCGGCCTCAATGGCACGCATCCGTTGCTTGCCGTCCTCCACCGTCGCCTGCAGTTCCTGCGCGCGCACATGCGTCAAGGTCAGGTCGGCGTCCATGTCGCGCATGCGGGAATTGTCGTGCTCGATCCTCGACTGGAGTTCCCTCACGTTGGCATGCGCAGCCCTGACAGCCTCTTGGAGCAAGCCGGACTGCATGTCGCTCTCCGCACGCAGCGCCTGCACCTCACCCTGCAGGGTCAAGGCACGTTCCGCCGCTGCGCGCTCTGTGGCACGGACAGCGGCGATCTCGACCTGCAGCGAAACCAGCTGCTGTGCCAACTCGTCGCGGCGACGCTCCATGTCATCGGCCAGCGATCGCTGCAGGCGTGTACGTTCCAGAGAATCCTCGCGCTGCGCCCGCAGCACTTCGGCATGTTCGGCGCCGCGATCAGCGCTGGCCTGGTTCGCCATCTCGAGCCCGGACTTCAGGCCGCTTGCCTGCTCGGACAGTATCGCCACTTCGCGTTCGAGCTCCGCCTTCCGCGCGAGAAGCGTTCCTTTCTCATCGCGCGCATGCTTAAGCGCCTGCTCAAGCGCACCCTTGGCCTTCGCTTGCTCTTGTGCGGTGGCACTCGCCGCGTAGTAGTCACTCTGCGCATCCAGGGCGCCCGCTTCGGTCGCGCGCAGGAGCACATCCGAGATATCCGCCTCTACTTCAGCGGCGTCACGGCGATCAGCAACCACACGAATGTATCCATCGGTGACCTCGACCGACCTCAAAGTGAATTCTTCGGACAGCGCTTCCTGGATGTCGCGCGGGAAGATCGACGATTTGTGGTCCGGCCACGGATTCAGCCCGTAGGGCACGGTAATGATGATGCGCCCACGGGGCGCGACGCGCGATGCCCCCTGACGGATGAAGCGCACCGGGTTGGTCTGATGTTCGACCACCTCACCCATGACAACCGTGTCAAACAAGGTGCCGTCGAGTGACGCCAACTCGCCGCAGTGGAAGTCGAGTCTCTGCTGGACCGACTCGATCTCCTTCGCGCGCTCGGCCATGGCGTACTCGATCGCGGGCGGATAGATATCCAGTCCGGTCACAGCCAACCCTTCGCGCGCCATCAGTATCGAGGCGATACCCTGGCTACAGCCGACATCCAGCACACTCGATCCCAGCGCCTGCCTGCACATCCAGTTGATGCGTTCGCGCGTCTTCCTGCCGAACGCTACGCCCATCGCATCGTAGTAGGCCTCGTTTATCCGATCGGCCCATACATTGGGAGTGCCATGGTCTTCATGGCCGTGGTCATCATGCATGGTTGTCCCACCTGCCCGTCTCGGGCGTTCGATACTCGGCTACTTCCAGAAACCCGTGGCGTCAATCACGGCCTTGTCTTCGGGCTTTTGCATGCCCCGGAACGCGGAATGATTCACGAGCATCACGACAACGTCGGCCTGCCTCAATGCATCCTGGGATTCGGCGAACAAGATCCCGTCGACCGACTCACCCGAGTGATGGAAAGCATCCTGGAAAGGATCGACGCAGACCACCCGTCCGGGGTACCGGCTGATGAGCTGATGAGCGATATGAAGCGACGGGCTCTCTCGGAAATCATCCACATCCGGCTTGTAGGTCAGTCCGAAACACGCGATTCTGGAATCCGGCTGGCCGCCCGCCACCGCGCGCGCGACTTGCGCAAGTACATAGTCGGGCTTGCTGTCGTTGACCTCGCGAGCGGCCCTGATCAGCCGGGCCCGCTCGGGCGCCGTCGCCACGATGAACCAGGGGTCGACTGCAATGCAATGTCCGCCGACGCCGGGGCCAGGACTGAGGATATTGACCCGCGGATGCCTGTTCGCCAGTTCGATGACCTTCCACACATCAATCCCGGCGTCTGAACAGATCATCGAGAGCTCGTTGGCAAACGCGATGTTGACGTCGCGGAAAGCGTTCTCGGTGAGTTTGCAAAGCTCCGCCGTACGATCATCCGAGTCAATGCATGCCCCGCGGACAAACCGACCGTAGAGGGCACGCGCCAGGCGTGTGCACGACTGCGTCATCCCACCGACGACCCGATCGTTCTCAACGAGCTCCTGCAGCATGCGCCCGGGAATGATGCGTTCCGGACAATACGCCAGATGAACGTCAGGCTCGACCTGTCCATTGAGCGGAAAGACCAGATCCGGGCGAAGCTCCGCAAGCAGCGAGGCCAGTTCCCGCGTCGTCCCCACCGGAGACGTCGACTCGAGCACGATCAGGTTGCCTTTCTCCAGCACGGGCGCGACGGATCGCCCTGCGGCTAGGACATAGCTGATGTCCGGCTCGTGCGTCGCATGGTCGACAGGCGTCGGAACGGCGATGATGAAATGACGCGCGGGCATCGGACTCAGGTACGCGCGAAGTGACCCCTTGCGCACGCACCTTTCCACCATGTCCGACAGACCAAGCTCTTCGAAGTGCGCTTCGCCGGCATTGACGGCATCCACGGCCCGCTTCGAGATATCCACCCCCGCGACCGAACAGCCCGCGTTGGCGAACATGACCGCCGTAGGCAGTCCGATATAGCCCAGTCCTATGACAGCCACGTCATGAGTATTCGAGCCCATGACTCCGCTGTTTGCATGATCCCTCACCGTATTCACCACCTTACTGCCCCTATTCAAAAGTCTCGCTGACGCAAAATTTCACCATCAGCGATCCGTGAGTGTTCCGTCGACGATGATATCCGCCAGCCGGCCTGTCGCGCGCGCTCGATTGAATCTGCCAGACTCTCTGCGAGCGCCTGCCAGCTGTGCGCACGAAGGTTGAAGGATGGCGTCGCTTTGCAGGTCAGGCGTTCGCCCACCTTCAACTTCTCATCCCGCCACTCTCTCAGTACGGCGGACAACGCACGGGCGTCATTCGGCGCGCTTACGCCCACGCCGCTTCGGCTCAGCAGTTCGGTGGCAGCATCAGCTCCACCACCGACATGCAGAATCCTGACGCCAGCGCCCAAGTATTCATACACCTTTCCCGGGACCTGCATGGGATCGTCGTTTGCGATATTGACCAGAACATCGCACCCACGCTGCAGATCGAGAGCCTTGTCGTGCGGAAGGAAGCCGACAATGCGCACTTTGCCCGGATGGCGGCGCTGCGCTTCCAACAGCACGTCAGGCGGCGCGATCGTCGCCACCGTCAACCTCACACTGTCCGTCTCAAGCACGGCGTCCAGCAGGGCGTCGATGCGTCGGAACGAGTAGAAGCTTCCCGTGTAAAGCAGTTCGAGGCGATCGCCTTCGAACCCGCCCCCCGGACTGCCCGCGACCTCTGAAGGACGCTCCGCGTCAAAGCCCTGTGTCAGCAGATGAAAGCGGGACCGCTGTACCCCATGCCTCTCTTCAAGAACCGAGATCGTTCTTTCGGACGTAACGGTGACGAGGTCGGCATGCGCGCACACTGCCCTTTCGAGTTCGAACGCCCGCTTGCGCCAGCGCGCCGGCGTATAGGGGGCCAATACAGGGTCCCCCATATCCGCGACCCAGCGAAATCCTCGTCGCTTCGCCTCCATTCCAAGGGGAAGCGTGAATGCCGGCTCGTGCGACGTGATGACCAGTTCCGGCGCATGGCTCTTCAGGATGTTCCTGAGCTCGCGACGCGCCCAGAACGACCATTCCGCTCGATAGTCCGGAAACATCCATGCGGACGCCCATCGTCGCGCAGTCCCCAGGAGCTCGTGGCGGACACTGAAGCTCGGCGCGCGAGGCAGCAGCGATTTCGCTCCGAAGTAGAGCTTACCTTTCCAGTTCAGCTGCACGGGAGCCGGCTCGACGTCGCCAATCGCAACAGCCGGCGCTGGCTCGATCACAACGGTGGGCGCTGGGGTTTCTGCAGACCAGTACGGCACACCAAGGTCAACGCACACGCCACCCAGGGAGCGACGGCCCGACGTGAGGAATCCGGGCCAGACGCGGTGTACGCGGATGGTCTCCGGCAGGACCGGCAGGCCACCCGAACCGTAGCCAGGGATATCCGCTGCGAGAACACTGACCTGGTACCCTTGCCTGTCCAGCTCACGCGCAAGGTACGCCCAGCGTAGACTCTGCGGCGAAGGGATCGGCGGGAAGTCGTAAGCGATCAGCAAGATGCGCATGAGGGCCTAGTCCGTTTCCTCGATCGCAGCAATAGGCGTCTTGAGCAGGGCCTCGTACTGGAGGAGGACTTCATCGACGCCCCCAAACCCACTCATTTCACCACCTTCAAGAAGGATCGCTTTGTTGCATACGCTCCGCAGCAACGGAAAGCTGTGGCTTGCCAGCACGACGATCTGGGCGCTTTCGACATGCGACTGGATTCTGGCTTTGGCCTTCTCGATGAAAGACGCATCACCTGTCCCCAACCACTCGTCCATGATCAGGATCTCATGCCGAACCGCCGTGGCCAATGCGAAGCCGAGCCGCATACGTTGTCCTGACGAAAGCGTCCTCAGGCGGTGTCCGGCCTTCTCCGTCAACTCGGCGAAATCCAGCACTTCATCGATGATCGGCTCGACTTTTGACGCATTGAGCCCCATCGCAATTCCGCGCAGGACGATGTTCTCGACGATGGTGGCTTCCGGATTGAATCCCAAAGACAGATTCAACAGTCCTTGCCGCCCGCCGCTTACATCCAGGCGCCCCCGACTCGGCGTGTACGCACCCACCAGCACTTTCAGCAGCGTCGACTTGCCCGAGCCGTTCCTGCCCACGACACCCAGGCGATCCCCCGGCTGCAACTGAAAATCAATGCCACTCAACAAGGTGCGCGTGATCCGTTTGGGCGGCTGGAACGCTGCTCGAAGAAGCAGGCTCAGGCTGGCGCGCACACTTCGTTGATCCTGCGTGAAGACCGGAATATCCAAGCCAATTGAATGCGCATGCAGTTTTGCAGGCATAGTGCTCATATCCACATCGGCACGAAGCGCGCGTAGAGCCTGTAGATCAGAATCGCGGTGAGCCATCCCGCCACTGTGAAAACGGCGAGATACGTGTAGGTCAGAAGCTCGATCGGCTCTCCCAGAAGGGGCGCGCGCACGATCTCTACGAGATGAAACAAAGGATTCGCGCGTGCAATCGCACCCCGGAGAGTATCGGGCGGTGCGCTTGCCGCCGTCCACAGGATGGGAGTGAACAGAAAGCTGAACATCAACGCGCTACCAATCAGCTCGTAGACATCCTGCAAGCGCGCACCGATCACGGATACGACCGCCCCCATCCATGCGATGTTGAGTATGACAAGGGCTAGAGCCGGCAACAGCGTCACCAAGCCAATCCACTGGAACCCCGGACTGATGGCCAGCGCGCACGCCATCACAGGAACGGCAAGGACGAAATAGAACAGAGCCTTGGCGACCACCCTGAGAATATAATCCGTCAGTCTTGTGCGGCCATCCAGGATGAAGTTGGCGTGACCCGCATACGTGGTTGTCGCCTCACTCAACGAGACGGTGACGAAGCGGAAGATCATGTATCCGATGCCGAGATGGGCGACGAATTTCCCCGCTTCCTCCCCTTGGAGGTGGGCAAAGAAGATGCCGACACCAAAGGTATAAAGAATAGGCGGGAAGAAAGCCCAGAACATGCCCAGTCTGGACCGCCGGTACTTGGTCACCAGGTCCAGCCACGTGGCATACATCCAGAATGCCGGGTGCCGGAGGGTATCCAGGTAATCCTGCACGAGACTACGGTTCATTGCGCCAGTGCGCCCTGCAGGTCTGCCTGCAGATCGGCGAGCGCCTCCACGCCGACGCTCAACCGCACCAGCCCCTCGCTGATGCCCAGCGTCTCGCGCCGTTCAACAGGCACCGACGCGTGCGTCATCACCGCCGGATGGTTCACCAGGCTTTCAACGCCACCCAGCGACTCGGCGAGCGTGAACAGCGCGGTGTTCTCGCAAAAGCGTTTGGCGGCGTCAAAGCCGCCCTTGAGAACGATGGAGATGATGCCGCCATAGCCCTGCATCTGCGTCTTGGCGAGCGCATGCTGCGGATGCGAGGCGAGACCGGGGTAGATGACCTTCTCGATCGCGGGATGCGCTTCAAGCCACTGCGCCAGCGCCAACGCATTCTCGCAGTGCGCCTTCATCCGCAGATGCAAGGTCTTCAGGCCGCGCAACGCAAGGAAGCTGTCGAACGGCCCCTGTACGGCACCGACGGAGTTCTGCAGAAAGGCCATCTGCTCGGCAAGTTCCGCATCGTCGCCGACCACCACCATGCCACCGACCATGTCGGAGTGGCCGTTGAGGTACTTGGTGGCGGAATGCATCACGATGTCGGCGCCAAGCAGCAACGGGCGCTGCAGGATCGGCGAGGCGAACGTATTGTCGACCACCACGCGCAGGCCATGCCTGTGGGCGATGTCGCAGATGGCGGCAATGTCGACGATCTTCAGCATCGGGTTGGTGGGCGTTTCCACCCACACCATTCGCGTTTCCGGCCGGATGGCGGACTCGAAAGCAGCCATGTCGGTCAGGTCGACGAAGCTGAAGTCCAGTGCGGCGGTACGCTTGCGCACCCGCTCGAACAGCCGGTAGCTGCCGCCGTAGAGGTCATCCATGGCGATGACATGGCTGCCGCTGTCCAGCAGTTCCAGCACGGTCGACGTGGCGGCCATGCCGGAAGCGAACGCAAACCCGCGGCTGCCGCCTTCGAGAGCGGCCACGCAACGCTCGTAGGCGAACCGGGTGGGATTGTGGGTCCGCGAATACTCGAACCCCTGATGGACGCCCGGACTGCTCTGCGCATACGTCGAGGTCGCATAGATCGGCGGCATGACGGCGCCAGTGCTGGGGTCGGGCGATTGGCCGCCGTGGATGACCAGTGTGCCCAGGGCGGGCTCGCCAGCGCCCCCACCGGAAGGGGATGAGTGGTGCGTCATGTTCGGGTTCCTTGAATCAGCCGGCCATTCTACTGGCCGAGTCTTAACGTATCGTCCATGCAACGCCCACCCAAGGGAGGGGCCCTGTCCCTATTGTGCGCGGCGTCGCAGGTAGTTCAGCAGGTCGATGCGGGTGATCAGGCCGAGGAAGGCATCACCGTCCGTAATGATGGCTACTTGACCCCTGTCGAACACCGGCAGCAGGGCCTCGATCGGCGAGCGCACGTCCAGCCGGTCCAGCTTGCTGACCATGGCGGTGGAGACCGGGTCGCGGAAGCGGGTTTCGTCGCCATAGACATGCAGCAGCACGTCGCTCTCGTCGACGATGCCGACCAGACGATCCCCTTCCATCACCGGCAACTGCGAGACGTCGTACAGCTTCATGCGCTGATACGCGGTCGTAAGCAGGTCGGCGGGGCTGACCACCACCGTGTCACGCTGGCTGTAGGGGCGCAGGATCAGGTCGCGGAGGTCGCCATACTGGGGCCGGTCGATGAAGCCGTTGTCCAGCATCCAGTAATCGTTGTACATCTTGGACAGGTACTTGTTACCCGTGTCGCAGACGAACACCAGCACCTTCTTCGGGGTGGTTTGCTCACGGCAGTACTTCAGCGCCGCGGCCAGCAGGGTGCCGGTGGACGAGCCACCCAGGATGCCCTCCTTCGCCAGCAGCTCGCGGGCGGTATGGAAGCTCTCGCCGTCGCTGATCGCATAGGCCTTCTTTACCCGGCTGAAATCCGAGATCTGCGGCAGGAAATCCTCGCCGATCCCTTCCACCAGCCAGCTGCCCGACTTGGTGCTGAGCGTGCCCTCGTTGATGTACTGGGTCAGGATCGAGCCGACCGGATCGGCCAGCACCAGCTCCGTCTGTGGCGAATGTTCGGCGAAGCAGCGCGACAGGCCGGTCATCGTGCCCGAGCTGCCGCAGCCGAAGACGATGGCATCCAGTTCGCCGCCCATCTGGCGCAGGATTTCCGGGCCGGTGCCGAATTCGTGGGCCGCCGGATTGTCCGGATTACCGAACTGGTTGATGAAGTAGGCGCCCGGCGTTTCGCGGGCGATGCGCTCGGCCAGGTCCTGGTAATACTCCGGGTGGCCCTTCGCCACGTCGGAACGCGTCAGGATGACCTCGGCGCCCATGGCCTTCAGATTGAAGATCTTTTCCCGGCTCATCTTGTCCGGGACCACCAGCATCAGTTTGTAACCCTTCTGCTGGGCCACCAGGGCCAGGCCGATGCCCGTGTTGCCGGCCGTGCCTTCGACCAGCGTGGCACCCGGCTTCAGATCGCCGCGCTTCTCCGCGGCCTCGATCATCGACATGCCGATACGGTCCTTGATGGACCCGCCCGGATTGGCGCTCTCGAGCTTCAGGTAAAGGGTGCAGAGCCCGGTGTCGAGGCGCCTGGCCTGGACGATCGGCGTGTCGCCGATCAGGTCAAGTACGGAAGAGTGGATCGCCATGCGGCCGTGCATCCGGTGCGGTACAGGGCCGGGATTATCGCATTGGGTGACGCGGACGGCGACGGCCGACGAGGAGGCCGCCGCCGCCCGCGACGAGAAAACCGGGAAGGATCAGTGGGGCTTGGCGTCGTAGATCCGGAGCAATCGCTCCTTGGCGTGCAGCTTCTCGCGCTTCATCTGGCCGAGCAGGGTGTCGTCGATGGGCAGCACGCCGAGTTCGGCGTCGGTGACCTTCTTGTCCAACTCGCGGTGGCGCTGGTACAGCTGCTTGAATTCCGGATCGGCCTTGATGAGCGCATCGATGTCGGCCTGCGGTTGACCTTCGAACATGATCGTTACCTCCTTCAGCGGAAATACGAACGCCCCGGCCTTTGCAGGCACGGGGCGTTGGCTTGGGAGCGGAGCATCGGATCGACAGCGCGGGCACTTCCCATCGGAATGCCCGCTGCGGCCTGCTTGCCGGCGGCGGTCTCCTGGGGGATCGGGACGGGCGTCATCGGGGTCGATTCTCCGGTGAGCCAAGCGACGGGAGCCGCTTGGGTATACGACCCTACTCCTCGATTTCCGGCCCGGCAAGGGTCACCCCAAGTCGTTGATTTCTGGAACAAACCCCGCAAAGGCGGGCATTCAGGCTACCCGCCCGAAAGCCACTGGATTTCGTTCAACCAACTGATTTACAAGATAAAATCAGTGCGTGACGATGACTTCCAGCGCGCGCGCCTTGCTGCCGGCCCCTTTCGCGGCGCTCTGCAGCCGCGACCTGGGGATGCCTGCGGCCACCAGGGCGTCGCGGAGCGCATCCGCACGGCGCTGGCCCGGCGTCTGGCTGTCGCCGAACCCCTCGACCCGGGCGCGGGCCTTGGGATTGGCCTGCAGGTAGGCCGCCAACGCCTTGGCACTGGCAGTGCCACCGGTCGACAGCTTGGCCGAACCACTCCCGAACGCATCCGCACCCAGCGTGAAGACCTCGCCGCGCGCCTCGAACTTCGACGCGGGCAGCTTGGCCCCGGAGACCAGTTCGGCTTCCTCGCGCGCCAGTTTCAGCTCGCGCTGGCGTGCCGCGCTCAGGCGGTTGGCCTGTTGACCGGCCACTGTGTCCAGCGTGGTTTCCGCTTCCTGGCGCGCCAGGGCCTCGGCTTCGGCGGCCAGGCGCAGGCGTTCGGTTTCCTCGGCCTGGATCTGCGCCTGCACGCGCAGGCGTTCGGCCTCGCGGCGCGCCTTCTCGGCTTCGCGGCGGCTGGCCTCCACCAGCAACTCGCTGCGGGTGCGGTCCAGCCGATCCACGTCACGGCGGGCCGCCTGGGTACGGGCGGCGATCTCGGCGATCTCCACGCGGCGTTCGGCGATGTACTGCGCCGTCTCGCGCTGGCTGCGGCGCGCCTTGTCGAACGCCGCGATGGCGTGCTGGGCCTGCAGCTTTTCGTAGGCGGCCATCTCGGCCAGGGCGGGATCGGCCTGCAGCGCCGCCAGTCGCTGGTTCAATTGCACGACCACCGGATTGTCGGCGGCGCCGGCAGCCAGCGATGCCGTCGCGAGGGCGAGGCCCAGTACGGTCGAATGCAGGCTCTTGCGGAAGGCGCTCATCGCTTACCCTCCCCGCCGATCTGCCGCTGCAGGTCGGCGATCTCCGCCTGGCGCTGCGCCACTTCGGCCAGGGCCACCGCCTCCTGGCTGCGTGCACGGGCGAGATCGGCCTCGACCGCGGCCCGCTGCGCGAAGTCCAGCGCCTTTTTCTTGTCGCGTGCGGCATTCGCCGCCTGGGCCTGCGCCAGCGTCTGCCGTGCGGCCGCCAGCGGTTCGGGGGCGTACTGGTCCGCGTCCGCCTGGTCGGCGCGCTGTACGGCCTGCACCGCAGCTTCGAGTTCCGGCGTCGGCGCGCTCTGCGCAAAAGCGGGTTCACCCGACAGGGCCATTGCCGCTACTGCGGCGGCCATCACATGCAGGGGCCTGCGGAAGTGTGCGAAGCTAACGATCATTGGGGTGCCGTGACGTTGAGGGGTGCGCGCGGCCATTGTCGGAAGCCTTTGGCGCCGTTGCAACGTCGCCGCGCATCGTGGGGAGCTTTGCATATGGACATCGGCTATTTCCTGAAGCTGATGACCGAGAAGAACGCCTCGGACATGTTCCTCACGACCGGGGCGCCGGTCTACATCAAGATCGAGGGCAAGCTCTACCCGCTGGGCAATACCGGGCTGCCGCCCGGCATGGTCAAGAAGATCGCGTACTCGCTGATGGACGAAGGCCAGGTGCCGGTGTTCGAGCGCGAGCTCGAGCTCAACATGGCCATCGCCCTGCAGGACGCCGGCCGCTTCCGCGTCAACGTGTTCAAGCAGCGCGGCGAAGTCGGCATGGTCATCCGTGCCATCCGCAGCGTGATCCCGACGATCGAGGAGCTGAACCTGCCGCCGGTGCTGAAGGACATCATCATGACCCCGCGCGGGCTGGTGCTGATCGTCGGTTCCACCGGTTCGGGGAAGTCGACCTCGCTGGCATCGATGATCGACTACCGCAACACCACCAGCACCGGCCACATCCTCACCATCGAGGATCCGATCGAGTACCTGCACAAGCACAAGCAGTCGATCGTCAACCAGCGCGAGGTCGGCCTGGATACGCACGCCTTCCACAACGCGCTGAAGAACGCGATGCGCGAGGCGCCGGACGTCATCCTGATCGGCGAAATCCTGGACGCCACCACCATGGAAGCCGCCATCGCCTTCGCCGAAACCGGCCACCTGTGCCTGGCGACGTTGCACTCGAACAACGCCGACCAGACCATCGAGCGCATCCTCAACTTCTTCCCCGAAAGCGCGCACAAGAACGTGCTGATGAACCTGGCGCTGAACCTGCGCGCCGTGGTCTCCCAGCGCCTGGTGAAGGGCACCGACGGGCGCCGCATGCCGGCGGCGGAGGTGCTGATCAACACGCCGATGATCCGCGACCTGCTGCGGCGCGGACAGGTGCACGAGATCAAGGCCGCGATGGAGGAGTCGCTGGAAGAAGGCATGGAGACCTTCGACCAGTGCCTGTTCCGCATGGTCAAGGAAGGTCAGATCGAGCAGGAGGAAGCGCTGCGCGCCGCCGACTCGCGCGACGGCCTTGCGCTCAAGTTCCGCCTGTCCGAAGGCAGCAAGGGCGAGCACGATCCCTACGCGGACTACGACAGCGGCGGCAGCAGTTCGCCGCGCATCACCCACGGCTTCGGCTGAGCGCGGACCGGGCAGTGCAGGCTGGAACGGGCGGGGAAACCCGCCCGTCCGCGTTTCACGCGCACCGCTCAGGCGTTGGCGTCGGGCTGGTTGTCGGGCCGCGCCTGATCGAAAGCGGGCAACGCCAGGCAGGCCTGCTCGATGCGGACGATGGTCGGGAAGCCGCTCATGTCCACGCCGAAGCGGCGCGCATTGAAGACCTGAGGCACCAGGCAACAGTCGGCTAGACCCGGCGTCGCCCCATGGCAGAAGGCACCGGTGGCCGCGTCCTCGGCCAGCAGGGTTTCCATGGCGGTGAATCCTTCGATCACCCAGTGCTTGATCCAGTCGTCGCGCTCGGGCTGGGGTACGTTCCAGGTCCCCTCGAAATACTGCAGCACGCGCAGGTTGTTGAGCGGATGGATGTCGCAGGCGACCATCAGGGCCAGCGCGCGCACGCGGGCGCGGTCGCGGGCCGTCATCGGCAGCAGGCGGGGGGAAGGCCAGGCTTCGTCGAGGTATTCGAGGATGGCCAGTGACTGCCGGATCACCCGCACGCCGTGCTGCAGCGTGGGCACCATGTGCTGGGGATTCCTTGCGACGTAGTCCGGCGCGTGCTGCTGCCCGCCGTCGCGCACCAGGTGCACGGGCACCGTCTCGTAAGCCAGGCCCTTGAGGTTCAGGCCGATGCGTACGCGATAGGCGGCGCTGGAGCGCCAGTAGGAATACAGCCGGAGTTGCTCAGCCATGCAAGCCGCTCCCCGCGGTTTGCGCCTTCGAATGCCCGGAATCCATGCCCCACCCACCCTGCTCCGTCCTGGGTTCACACTGGACCCGGGCGCGCCTTCAAGGCAAGGGTTGCTTCTCGATCCGCTGCTCGATCGCGCCAAAAATGGAACGGCCGTCACGGTTCGTCATTTCGATGCGGACCACGTCGCCGAAACTCATGAACGGCGTGGACGGCTTGCCGTCACGCAGCGTCTCGACGGTGCGCTGCTCGGCGAAGCACGAGGCGCCCTTGGAGGTGTCCTCGTTGGCGATGGTGCCCGAGCCGACGATGGTGCCGGCCGACAGCGGCCGCGTCTTGGCCGCGTGCGCGACCAGTTGGGCGAAATCGAACTGCATGTCCACGCCGGCTTCCGGCGCGCCGAACCATTCACCGTTGATATGCGTGACCAGCGGCAGGTGCACCTTGTTGTCGCGCCAGGCATCGTCCAGCTCATCCGGCGTGACGAACACCGGCGACAGCGCCGAGCGTGGCTTGGATTGCAGGAAGCCGAAGCCCTTCGCCAGTTCGCCCGGGATCAGGTTGCGCAGCGACACGTCGTTGACCAGACCGATCAACTGGATGTGGGCGGCGGCCTGCGCCGGCGTGACCGCCATCGGCACGTCGTCGGTGACGACGACGATCTCTGCCTCCAGATCGATGCCGTACTCCTCGCTGACCACCTTCACCGGATCGCGCGGACCATGGAATGCGGCACTGGTGGCCTGGTACATCAGCGGGTCGGTGTAGAAACTCTCCGGCACCTCTGCGCCGCGGGCACGGCGCACGCGTTCCACGTGCGGCAGGTAGGCGCTGCCGTCGACGAATTCATAGGCACGCGGCAAAGGGGCGGCCAGCGCCTGCAGGTCGATGTCGAACGCGCCGTCGGCGTCACCGGCATTCAACGACTCGTACAGCGCGTTGAGGCGCGGCGCGGTGTTGCTCCAGTCCTCCAGCGCGAGCTGCAGCGTCGGCGCGATGCCGGTGGCGCGCACGCCGCGGGCCAGATCACGCGACACCACGATCAACGAACCGTCCCGACCACCTTCCTTCAGGGAACCCAGCTTCATCGCAACTCCAGATGGCGGCGCCCGTGCGCCATGGTTTCAATTGTAACGAAAGACGGCGACGATCAGCCGGCAGCGGTATCGCCCTGGAAACCGTCCTTGCGGAACGTCAGTACCAGCGTATCGCGATGACCCTGCACGTCTAGCGGCTGGATGGGGGTGGATTCGTGGATCACGCGTTCGTCGTCGAGGAACAGCAGCGACCACGGCGCTTCCAGCGTGAAGCGCTGACCGTCCGGCCCGGCCGCAGCGAACACCCGGGTTTCGCCGCCCTTGATGCCTTGGCGGCCCAGCAGCAGCACCGCAACGAAATCGACACCGTCGCGGTGCGCGCCTTCCGGCGTCGGCCGGCCGATGCCGTCGGTGGTGTCGATTCGGAACTGGTGCGCCTCCACGTACCAGGGACGCTCGCCCTTCAGCGCGGAGCACCACTGTCCCAGCCCTGCCAGCAACCGGGTCCAAGCCGGAGCGTCCGCGACACCCGGTTCGATCGGCTCGAACCAGCGCTGCATGCCGCCGTGCAGGGCGTTGTAGTCCAGCGACTGCCAGTGCGCCCTATGCGGGACCTGCTGCACGCGGTCAGCCTCGACGACGAAACAGGAATGCCGGCGACGCCGGTAACGACCACCGTCCTTGAGGTAACCGTCCACCTCCAGCCGATCCCAACTGGGCAGCAGTGCGTCGAGCGCGTCGAGATCGATGCTCACCGCATCGGCCATGGCGCGCGGCTCCAGCACGGCATAGCCGCGCTCCTGCACGCGGCGCACGGCCTCGTCGGCGGGACAGAACGGCGGTTGGAACATCGCGACCATCGGCAAGATCCCTCAACGCAAAAACCCGCCAGAGGCGGGCTTTTGCGGATGTCCAGTGGACGTCAAGTTGGCAGCCCCGGATGGATTCGAACCACCGAATGCCTGAGTCAGAGTCAGGTGCCTTACCGCTTGGCGACGGGGCTGTGTAACCAGTGACGCGTAGTGTAGCGCGTCTGTTAGCGCTTGGAGAACTGCGTGGCGCGACGCGCCTTGTGCAGACCGACCTTCTTGCGCTCGACTTCACGGGCGTCGCGGGTCACGAAGCCTGCCTTGCGCAGTTCCGACTTCAGCGTTTCGTCGTACTCCACCAGCGCGCGGGCGATGCCCAGGCGGATGGCGCCAGCCTGACCGGTGATGCCGCCGCCGGTGGTCGTCACGGTGATGTCGAAGGTTTCGGTGTTCTTGGTCAGCTCCAGCGGCTGGCGCACGATCATGCGGCCGGTTTCGCGGCCGAAGAACTCGTCCAGCGGACGACCATTGACCGTGATGTTGCCGGTGCCCTTGCGCAGGAACACGCGGGCGGTGGAGGACTTGCGACGGCCGGTGCCGTAGTTCTGAGTGATAGCCATGATTAGATGTCCAGGACCTGCGGCTGCTGAGCGGCGTGCGGATGATTCGGGCCGGCGTAGACCTTGAGCTTGCGATACATGTCGCGGCCCAGCGGGCCCTTCGGCAGCATGCCCTTCACGGCGGTCTCGATGACGCGCTCCGGATGGCGCTCCAGCGCCTGGGCCAGCGTCTCGGTCTTCAGGTTGCCGATGTAGCCGGTGAAGCGGTGGTACTTCTTGTCGGCCAGCTTGTTGCCGGTGACATGGATCTTCTCGGCGTTGATCACGACGAGGTAGTCGCCGGTGTCAACGTGAGGGGTATAGACGGGCTTGTGCTTGCCGCGGAGGCGGCGGGCCAGCTCGGTGGACAGGCGACCCAGGGTCTTGCCTGCTGCGTCGACGACGTACCAGTCGCGCTGGACGGTCTCGGACTTGGCGGTAAAGGTGCTCATGTAACTCTCGTGTGTCTGGTCGGGCGGATTCCGCGGTTTCCCGGGCGGAACTTTGCCACGCGTTGTGAAGGGTGAAACGGAAGAGGCGGGATTGTACGGGGCCTTGCCGCAGTGCGCAACCCTGAGGCAACCCCTGCCAGCCGGGGCGTCCAGGGCAGACGACGGGCCCGTCGACGCGGCAGAATGACCCCATGACTACGCGGACCTTTTCGCCCTTCGATCACTGGCTGGTGGAAGCCCAGCGCGGCCTGGACACCGTCTTCGGCAACCCGCCCGCCCAGCGCGCCAACCCGGCCGGGGACACCCCCGAGGTGGCCCTGGAGCCGGACGAACAGCGCCATGCTGCCGGCCTGATGCGCATCAACCATGTCGGCGAGGTCTGCGCCCAGGGCCTGTACTTCGGCCAGGCGGCCGTCGCCCGCGACGCCACCACACGCGCCCACTTGCTGGACGCTGCCCAGGAGGAGACCGACCACCTCGCCTGGTGCGCCGACCGCCTGCGTGAGCTGGACAGCCGGCCCAGCCTGTTCAACCCGCTGTGGTACGCCGGCAGCTATGCCCTCGGCGCCCTCGCCGGCCTGCGCGGGGACGGCTGGAGCCTGGGCTTCGTGGTCGAAACCGAGCATCAGGTGGAAGCCCACTTGGACGAGCACCTGGAGTCCCTGCCCCCCGCCGACCTGCGCAGCCGGGAGATCCTCAAGGTCATGAAGGCCGACGAAGCCCGCCATGCCGACCATGCGGAGCAGGCCGGCGCACGCCTGCTGCCGGCACCGATCCCCATGCTGATGGCCGGCGCGTCCAAGTTGATGAAAACGGTGGCCTACCGGCTGTAATCCGTAGCGCGGCGCCTGCCCCGCTTCTTGTCGGGCGGAGTCTCGCTCACCGCACCATGCGGAGCCGAGCAGGCTTGGCTCTACATACTGGATGCCCTGGAGACCAAGGGCGTTGATGGACTCGTGCGGTCGTGCGCGTGGCGCACGCTACGAGGCCAGTTTCAGGCCGATGATGCCCGCCACGATCAGGCCGATGCAGACCAGGCGCGCCGCGGTGGCGGGCTCGTTGAACAGCCACATGCCGACCAGGGCCGTGCCCACCGCGCCGATGCCGACCCAGATGACGTACCCCGTACCCAGCGGGACGTGCTTCAGCGCGAGCGCCAGCAGCCAGAAGCTGGCCGCCGCGGCCACCGCCGTGACCATGCTGGGTACCAGGCGGCTGAAGCCTTCCGAATACTTCAGGCCCACGGCCCACACCACTTCCAGCAATCCCGCCACCACCAGATAGACCCACGCCATACGTCACCTCCTCAGGTTGTGCCCGGGCCATAACGCGAAACGGCCCGGAACTCGCGTTCCGGACCGCCGTCGGTCCTGATGCGCGGCTCGCGCCGCGGGCGGGTCGTCCCGCCGTTGTTTGTGGGCAGACTAGCGCAAGCCATCCGAACCGGATGTAACCCGCGCCCGTCGCCAACCCGTCATTCCGGCAGGTTGCGCCCGTGGTACAGCTCTTCGATCTCCCGCTTCAGGCGCGCCTCGATCTTCATGCGCTCCTTGAACGACAGGTTCTTGGCCTTCTCCTCGAACAGGTAGTTGTCGAGGTCGAACTCCTTCAGGTGCATCTTCGTGTGGAAAATATTCTCCTGGTAGACATTCACGTCGAGCATCTCGTAGCGCGACTTGATGTTCTTGGCCAGGAAGTCCTGGATCGAGTTGATCTTGTGGTCGATGTAGTGCTTCTTGCCCTTCACGTCGCGGGTGAAGCCGCGCACCCGGTAATCCATGATGACGATGTCGGATTCCAGGCTTTCGATCAGGTAGTTCAGCGCCTTCAGCGGCGAAATCACGCCACAGGTCGCCACGTCGATGTCGGCGCGGAAGGTCGCGATGCCGTTGTCCGGATGGGTTTCCGGGTACGTGTGGACCGTGATGTGCGACTTGTCCATGTGCGCCACCACCGCGTCGGAGATGATCTCCTTGCCCGCATCCTTCTTGTCGATCACCGGCTCCTCGGAGATGAGGATCGTCACCGACGCGCCCTGCGGGTCGTAGTCCTGGCGGGCCACGTTCAGGATGTTGGCGCCGATGATCTCCGCCACATCCGTCAGGATCTGGGTCAGGCGATCGGCGTTGTATTCCTCGTCGATGTACTCGATGTAGCGACGGCGCTCGTCCTCGGACGAGGCGTAGCACACGTCGTAGATGTTGAAGCTCAGCGCCTTGGTGAGGTTGTTGAAGCCTTGCAGCCGCAGGCGAGGCAGGGGTTTTACCACGGCGGTGGTCCCTCTCAGGGGGTGTCGGATGAGGGGGCGGATTATGCGCCATACGGGGTGACAGTGAAATGTCCGTGGCCCGCCCGTCGGTACGCCGTCACATACTGGCCCAGCCCTTGCATGGCCTGCGTTTGCCGTCGGCTACGTATTCGGACTAAGCTTCCTGAATTACACGCCGTGACCACCATGAGCCCGGGCATCCCCCTTGCAGCCCCCGCTCGCCCCGCCGCCAGCCCGCTGACGCCGGACAACGCCACGCTCGAGCGCTTCCTGGCCCATAGCCATCGGCGCCGCTACCCGGCACGCGCGGATGTCTTCCGCCCGGGCGACCCGGCTGGCACGCTCTATTACGTGGTCAGCGGCTCGGTCAGCATCATCACCGAGGAAGACGACGACCGCGAACTGGTCCTCGGCTACTTCGGCTCCGGCGAGTTCGTCGGCGAAATGGGCCTGTTCATCGAGTCCGACCGCCGCGAAGTCATCCTCCGCACCCGCACCCAGTGCGAACTGGCGGAAGTCAGCTACGAGCGCCTGCACCAGTTGTTCCTCGGCACGCTGTCGGCCGATGCGCCCAAGCTGCTGTACGCCATCGGCGCGCAGCTCTCGAGGCGTTTACTGGACACCAGCCGGAAAGCCAGCCGCCTGGCGTTCCTGGACGTCACCGACCGCATCATCCGCACGCTGCACGACCTGGCGCGCGAGCCGGAAGCCATGAGCCACCCCCAGGGCACCCAGTTGCGCGTGTCCCGCCAGGAACTGGCGCGTCTGGTCGGCTGCTCGCGCGAAATGGCGGGCCGCGTGCTGAAGAAGTTGCAGGCCGATGGCGCCCTCCACGCGCGCGGCAAGACGGTCGTGCTGTACGGCACGCGCTGACGCCGACTCCGCCTCACGCGCTGCGTCGGCACCGCTCGCATTGCACATAGCCTTCCGGCGTCACCGTTCTTTCCCGATGGCGGCACGGTGCGCCCGTGGCGTCGCGCGTACGCCGCCCTGTCCGAGGCGACGCAGGTAATCGTCCGCACCGCTGATCGAGCTTCACGCATCTGCGTGTGACACCTGCCCTCAATAGCGGAACCAGAGCGCCTTCTGTCGGATGTGACAGCCTGCTGCCCCCAGCATCCCGTGCGTTCGCCCTGCCGCGCATCGATGCGGCGACGTCCGCGGAACCCACGCCCCCACACGGTATGCTCGGACCTGATCGCCCGGCACCTCCACGCCGGGAGGACGGGGCGGATGGAGTTCGGCAGCGGGTTTTTCTGGTTCGTCCTGATCGGCCTGGGCGCGCAACTGGTCGACGGCGCGCTCGGCATGGCGTTCGGACTGATCTGCTCGTCCATCCTGCTCAGCATGGGCCTGCCGCCGGCCGCAGTGAGCGCCAGCGTGCATGCTGCCGAAGTGGTCACCACCGGCGTTTCGGGCGCCTCGCACGCCTACTTCCGCAACATCGACAGACGCCTGTTCTGGCAACTGACGATCGCCGGCTCCGTCGGTGGCGCGATCGGCGCCTACGTGCTGACCCGGTTGCCCGGCGATGCGATCCGTCCGTTCGTCTATCTCTATCTGTTGGCGCTGGCGGTGCTGATCCTGGTGCGTTCGTTCGGTCGCTGGATGCCGCGCGAACAGGTCAAGCGCGTGCCGGTGCTGGGATTCTTCGCCGGTCTGCTGGACGCCACCGGCGGTGGCGGCTGGGGGCCGCTGGCCACCTCGACCCTCCTCGCCCGCGGCGGCCAGGCCCGCACGACCATCGGCACCGTCAGCGCGTCGGAATTCGTGGTGACGCTGGTGGTGTCGATCACCTTCATCCTGACCATCGGCCTGGATCATCTCGAGATCGTGCTGGGCCTGCTGGTGGGTGGCGCCATCGCCGCGCCGTTCGCGGCGTGGTTCGTGCGGCATGTCCCGGAGAAGATCGTGCTGAAGGTGGTCGGACTACTGGTGCTGTGCATCAGCCTGTACCAGATCGGACGCGCCTGGCTCACGTGAGGCGCCCGGGCGCGTAGCCCCGAAACACGCGGGCCGCCACCGACGGCCCGCGCATCTCCTCTCCATCCGTCAGCGGGACTGGCCCGTCTGGTCGCGCGGCTGCGCGACCTGCTGGTCCACCACGGCGTGCTCCTTCTGCTGCCAGCCCTGGCCCGCCGGCGTCTTCAGGTAATCGTCCAGGGCCTGCCGCATCGCCCGGTCGTCGCCGCCGTGCATGGCGGAGAACATGCGATCCACGAACGACCGCTGCGCATCCTCGCTGCGCGGATTCTGCGGCGTGGTCTCCGCAGGCGTCGTCTCGCGTGCCGCATCGCGCGTGGCCGTTGCCATCGCCGCACGGGAGCGGTTGCCGTATTCGCCATCCACCTTCAGGCCATGATCCTCCTGGAACGCACGCAGTGCGTGTTCCGTCTGTGGGCCGAACTTGCCCGACGTGGTCTCCAATGGTTGGCCATCGGCACCGCGATAGCCCAGCTGGTTCAGCTGCTGCTGAAGCTCGCGCACCGATGCACCGGAAGCCCCGTCACGCAACACCTCGGGCGTTGCTGCACGTGCGGGCGCCACGGCATCACGCTCGGCGCCACGCAGGTGCGGCAACGGATCGACCTGCCGGCCATCGCGCCACATTTCGAAGTGCAGGTGCGTATCGCCTTGGGCAGGCGTGTTGCCGGTCCGCCCCATGGTGCCGATCTGCTGCCCGGCTTCGACACGCTGTCCGTTGCGCACGCTGAACCCGTCCAGGTGGAAGTACTTGGTCAGCGTGCCGTCGTCGTGACGCACGTGGACAGTGTTGCCGGCGGCGCCGTTGTTCGGGCGCACCACGACCGTCCCGCCGGCGACGGCCACCACGGGATCGCCGACATCGCCTTGGATATCGATGCCGCCATGCCGCCGGCCACCGCTGCGCGGCGTACCGAATTCGCCCCGGCCTTCGCGCGGCTTGTCGGCTTCATTGATGTCCTGATTGCCCGGCGTCGGCCAGGCCAGCCCGCCCTCGCGCTGTTGCATCTCCACGGTTTGCGCACGATTGCGCTCCTGTTCCGGCAACGCGAGTTGCTGTGCGATCGCTTCGCGCGTGCGCGCATCGGCATTGCCGGTGGCTTCCAGCTGGTTGGCGGCCTGGAAGGCACGCACCGCTTCCTGCGTCTTCCCGCCGTAGATGCCCGAACGCGTCTCCAGCTCCGCACCCTGGCCATCACGGAAGCCGAGCTGGTTCAGCGACGTCTGCAAGGCGCGCACTTCTTCGCCACGCTCGCCGCTCTGCAGCACGCCGTCAGACAGCGGCGACGTGCGCTCGCGGACAGCCGCATCGGGCTGGCCTGCCTGGATGCCACGGTCTGGAATGCTGATAGCAGCGTACTTGCCGTTCCAGTACTGCGAGAACGCCGTGGCCAGTTCGCGATCGCCCAGCCCACGCAACGCGTCGGTCGTATGGCCAGTCAGCCGCTCGGCATCGCGCGCACTGATGTTGTTGAGGATGTTGCGACGCGTATCGTCGCGGGTAAACTCGCCCGTCGCGATCGCGCTCTGGATGGATGCGTAGCCTGCCGCACCCTGCTGATGGGCCAGATACAGGTCCAGGCCACTGGGCGCGTCCTGCCCGGACAGGAAATCATGTCCACTGCGCGACTGCCGACGCGTGATGTCGGCAAGGTTGTCGCGATAGAGCGCGGCAGCCGCGCGTGTACTCTCTGCCGGATCGAACTCGCGGCCGGCGATACCGTACTGCGCTGCGGTGCCCGGCATGAACTGGAACAGGCCCTTGGCGCCGCTGGGATTGCTCGCGTCGGGATTGAAACGCCCGCCCGTCTCGATATAGGCGAACCGGAGGAAGTCCTCGCGCGGAATGCCGCTCGCCTGTGCCTGGCGTTCGACGATGTCGAGGATCTGTTCACGGGTGTACTGACTGGCCATCGTTGGCTCCTTTGCTGATGTGCGCGACCGGGAGGGTCGCAGGACGTCAACCGGGCCCCTCCGTGGGCCTGATGCAAGTCGGTCAACTGGAAGTCGGATTATTTGGAATAGCGCTCACTCGTCTCGTCGAAGCTATAGACCACGTCGTCCGCTGCTGTCATGTCGCGGACTTTTCCGGGCGACGCGATGGTCGTTCCCTGGGACGACACCTTGAGGCGGGGAAGGCCCTCGCCCACCTGCTCGAACGTCAGCGTTCCGGTGCTGGCGACACACGGCATCACTTGCCCGCCATCGCATGCGTCGCTGTTGTCGTCGCTGACAGGGATACTTCCAAGGTAGCCCCACTGCCTGAAACCGAGCTTGTCCACACTGCCTGGGTCGAACAGCAGCAGACTGAACATGCCCACCTCCGTTCCGTTCACGAAATCCCGTGTGGGCACCGCCAACAGATAGCGTCCATCGCCGATCGTGAACGACTGCGCCTTCCGCGAATCATCGATCTGCTCCGGCCGTCCCATCCTGCCGAACTCACCGACATAGCCATCGGTATCCGGCTTCGACCACTCCACCTTGCCGTCCTTCTCGACCCGCGTGAACGTCGCCTGCGAGATGGCGACATGCTCCGGATCCTCCATCATGCCGTCGTCGCCTTCGGGGCCTTCGCCCTCGCTCTTGGCGCCGAAGCCGGTGAAGTAGTGCTTGCCGCCAAGGTCGAACGCGTGGCCGTACCAGTAGCTGACGGTCGCACCGCCGTCGACCTTGTAGCTGACCGCACCGTCGCCGTCGCGCTGGTAGATGAAGTACAGCACGCTGTCCGGTGAGGGTGGCTTCAGCTCCGACATCTGGTGTTCCTTCTCTTGGAGGGGCTTCGTCTGCGCCGCGGCATCCGCAGTGCGCTCTGCCGGGGCATCACACCCGACGACCAGAACCGCAATGGCAGCAACGAGCAGGGGGGGAAAGATGTTCATGCGCTTCGATCTCATGTCCGTGTTTCCTTGGCAACGCCTTCTGTTGAAGGATCGAACCTGTCAGTGGCGGATGGGCGTGTTTTCCGGTCGACCACCGCCCTCCCAACGTCCCGACTCGATCGCCTTGGGGCAGACGGCCTTGTACTGGGCGAACGACAACGTGTCGTCCTGGGTCCAATCCTTGCCGTACGGGTTGGGCGGACGACAATAAGGCATCAGCATGAAAGCGCCGGTGAAAGGCGGCATGGGCTTCCAGCACGGCATCGGATTCTTCCTGACATCCTGGCCCTGCGTGCAGAACACGAACGGATCGTCCATGCGGTAATAGAGTGGCTGGTAGTAGCCACTGGTGGACTGCGCGCCGAGATCGAACAAGACCAGCAGGCTCAGCGGGATGATGAACTTGATGTTTCGTTTCATGGCTACGTTCCTCGTAGTGCATGGACACTCATGGTTTGACAGGCCGTTCCGCGATCAACGTGCGATGTCCATCTGCACGGGCTTGTGTTCGACATTCGGCATGGGGGAGGGGGATACCCGCTCCTGCTCCGTCAGCAGCCCTTGATGCGACTCCATACGTGGCGCAGGTTCGGCAAGTCGCTGTCGATGGATCTCGAGTTGGCTCTGCCAGGCCTGTCCGTACGGCGAGGCCCGCAGGTCCTGCAGGGCGATGCGCAAACCATCAGGGTCGTTGGCCCTCGCGCTGGAGAGCAGGCGATCCACCTCATCTGCGGCAGAGCGCACCTCGGACTTGAGTGGCGGGTGGAACGGTCCGGCAGGCTCCATGCCGTCCACCCTCTTCGCGTTGCTGCCATCGCGCGCGCGCGCAGTGGCGGCGAAGGTACCCCATGCAGGCAGGAGCGACGCCGTGCGCGTTCGCTCGTCACGCGCACCGGGCTCGCCTGCCTGGACCGTGCCACGCAATGCATCGAATCCATCGCGCAGTGCCCCATGGGGGCCGCGTGCCGCGATCGTGATGGCGCCGCGCATTCCTTCCACATCGTCGCGATACTTGCCGATCATCGGCGCGTACTCGCTGGCCAGTGCTTGTGTCCGCACATCTTCCAGCACCGAGCGGTCCGGGCGCTGCTCACCATCCACGTTGAGGAAACGGTGCATGTCGTGCGAACCGAATCCCCGGATGCCGGCGACCAGGCTTGCACGCGGATCCAGCAGCCGCGCGCCGTTGTTGGCGTAGCCCGCGCCCACCAGCATGCCGATCTCGTCCGGCTGCGCGTAGATGCGCACTTTTCCGTAATGCGGACTGGCGGAGCTGACGGTATCCGCCGCCATCACATGGTTCACAACGCGATCGCCACCTTCCGGGATCCGTCGATCCAGGCTGACCGCTCCATAGGCATTGAACGTCTCGCCGCGCAGGTCGTAGTAGTGGGCACTGACCTGCGCCAACGTACCGCCCAGCGAATGGCCGGTGACGGTGACTTCGGGCGTACGCTTTCCCGGCAGCTGTCCTTGCTTCTCGGCGTAGTCGCGCGCCCATCTCGTGAGGGCGACTGCGTCGTCCGCCTGCAGATTGGCCCGAGTCAACACCATCGCGCCATCCGTCTTGATCAAATCGTCCCAGCGCTGCCTTTCGAACTCGGTGCCCCTGTGCGCGACGACGATGTCACCGCTGCCGAGATGCTGGTAGACCGTGCCCTGATAGCCCGTTCTCGTATTGTCGACGAAGTGAAGAATCTTGTACCTCACACCCTCAAGCTCAATCTCCTTATTCACGAGATCGCGCATCTGGCCGTCGCGATCGTAGCTGTGCTCGACCAGGTTCGCGTACTGCTGGGATGCGAGCGTCATTTGGTGAGCTCCTCGGTCTCCATGCTGACGCTGAAGAATTCAGCGCGACTCCCTTCAGGAACGGCGTCGATGCCGCTCTCACCGAAATCAGGGAAGGCATCAAAGTCTTCGACCCGGGGATAACGCGCCTTCCAGAAGTAGGTCCGCTTTCCCTCCCCCTGCTCGACCTGTTCGCGATCCAGGCTAGCGATGAATCGAGTTTCCTGCTCCGCGCCCGTCGCACGCAGTTGCACCTGCACCTGAATCAGTTCCCAACGGCAGATGCCCCTGCCGTGGTAGTCCTCGTCGATCATTCCATCCGTGTAGAAGATGCCGGCGTATTCGGCTTCAGAGACGCGCACCAGCTGGAACGGGATGTCATTCGTGGGTATCGGCGAAAGGTGTCCGCCAGGATTGGCGTTCGGCGGCGGCAGGCATTCCGGCGTCACGACATCATGCTGCGTCGCACTGACCGCCACCTTGAGCGGACCCGGCGCATCGTGGATGTGCATGCGCAACCGGTACGCCTGCACCGGGTTGGGGTTCTCTTTGTATTGGGGTCGCTGTTTCGTATCCACGGTGTCACCGCATGCAGTTATGGAGAACAGAGCGATTCCAAGAAGTATCGGCGACCATGAGAACCTGTTTCCAGAAATGATATGTGCGCTCATTTATCCGTCCTGAGTTCCTTTGATCGCTCACACGCTGGCCACTGGCTTCCATCTCACTAGCCATTTGCGCCGACTCCACATGGCTGCTGGTAACCGGATCGCGGGCTGTCGACGAAGTGGACGACCTTGTACTTCTCGCCTTCGAGTTCTACCACTTTGTTCACGAGCGTGCGCACATCGCCGGCCCGATCGTAGCTGTGCTCGGTGAGGTTGGCGTATTGCTGGGATTCCAGTCTCATTGCCGGGGACTCTCGGCAGTGATCGTGACGGAGAAGAGGTCTCCTCGCAGGCCTTCGCGGACATCCTCCACGCTCGTCACGCCGTAGTCGGGAAAATCGTCCATGAAAGAGCGCGGGTAGCCGCCTTTCCAGTAGTAGACCGTCTTGGGGCCACCGCCGGACAGTTCATTCTTGTCCAGACTGACGATGAACCGTGTCTCGCCCTCAGTCCCGCTCGCCTTCAGCTGCACCTGCACCTGGATCAGTTCCCAACGGCAGATGCCCCTGCCGTGGTAGTCCTCGTCGATTATTCCATCCGTGTAGAAGACGCCGGTGTACTCGGCTTCAGACGCCCGCTCCAGCTGGAACGGGATGTCATTCGTGGGTATCGGCGAAAGGTGTCCGCCAGGATTCGCATTCGGCGGCGGCAGGCATTCCGGCGTCACGACGTCATGCTGCGTCGCACTGACGGTCACCCTGAGCGGACCTGGCGCATCGTGGATGTGCATGCGCAACCGGTACGCATGCACCGGGTTGGGGTTCTCTTTGTACTGGGGTCGCTGTTTCGTGCCCACGGCGTCACTGCATGCGGTCATCACGACAAGCGCGATTCCGATAGATATCGATGACCATAGTGGCGTTCCTCTCATGACGTTTCACTACCGCGCTTATCGCTCTCGCAGCTGAGAGATTTCATTCGACGTTTGCCCAGCGACTGCCTTGGCATCCAGTCCGGAATGATCGTCCTCATCATCCGCCGCCGTTGCCCGATTTACGCAACTTTCAAGCTCACTGCTGAAGTAGCGGACGAGTGCAGTTCGAGTAGTTGACCTTGCACTCGCGTCCGTTGCGTTGAGAGCATGTCTCGAGTGCTATGCCGGCAGCATCCTCGATAGTGGACCCATCGCGATAGATGGCAATCGAGCTTCCCTGAAGGAATTGCACGGGCTCCACCACCACGGCACAGTTGTTCTTGTAATCAAAAACCGGCTTGCAGTTGAGCCCGCCCATGTTCTTGCATTTCCTCAGTGCCTCCGCGCGAGCTGAGCGGCGGCTTAGCTGACCCGTCGAAGTTCCAACGTTGCCGGTGCTCTCATCCTCCGCCATGGCCCCCCAAGTAAGCCGCCAACGGGGCGGCGGCGGCGCGGCCTGGCTTCCTGGCCCGGTGGGGAGACACTGGGCACTTCCTGGCGTAACTCCTTGTGGACACGCCATCTGCGCGTGAGCTGATGCGAGGCCAATGACGAGGGCTCCAACGGCACCCCCCCACTGGAGCAGGCGCCGGACCGGTATCGCATTCATCCGTAATTCCTCTGGGGAATCTGAGTGGCGGTCTCTGCCGCACCAGTGTTCGGACCGGGTGCCGGCGCCGGCGCATACGGCCCGCCCGGCCGCGTCGGCTGCATCGCCTGCCCTTGCCCAAACGCGTTGTAAGCCATGAACTGCCCGACGGTGCCCTGGAAGAATGCGGCAGCCATGGGCGGCACGGTGACCAGAAACAGCGTCATCAGCAGTCCCAGTCCGCCCTGCTGCATGGCCATGCTGCTGACGCCCTGGGGCGAGGCGTTGGCCGCGAGCATGGTCAGGTACTGGGCGGCGTACGACACCGCCACCGCACCCAGCAGCTTCGAGATCATCGACACCGTGAAGCTCAGCACCGCCAGGGAGAACATCGTGCCGATGCCGTACCAGACCCACTTCTGGAACATGCCCTTCGTCTGCTCGAAGCCCAGGCACAGGATGAAGAACGGCCCCAGGCCGATGAACAGCGCCATGGCCATCTTGTACATCAGCAGGATCGCGCCTCCCATCAGCGAGGGACCCGCCACCCCGACACCGGTGAACCACATGGTTCGCGTCTTCGCGGCCTGCAGCGTTTCGTCAAAGCTGGTGTAGAGGGCGTCGATGGCCACCATCGCACCTTCCATCGCCTGCAGATTGTCGTCGATCGAGTCCTCGGGACCTTCCTCCTCACCGGTCACCATCGCGTTGATGGTGGTCGGCATGTCGTCGGTCAGCAGGCGATGGATGTCGCTGCTGCCCAGTGAGAACGTCGTGGCCACGGTGATGATCAGCACCCACTTCAGGGACTTCACGACCAGCTCCATCATGAACTGCCGGGACTGGCCGGTAACGATGCGATAACCCTGCAGCAGGACCCATAGTGTCAGCAGGACGAACGCGATGCCGCCGATCCACTCGGCCATCGCGCCGAGCAGGTTGTCGCGGAAGATATTGATCTCTTCGTCCACCCAGTCGAAGACGAGCCGGAAGAACGCCCAACGCTCGACAGCGCCGATCGCCGCCTCCATGCCGCGCAGCAGCAAGGCGACTCCGTTATCCAGTGAGGGCAGGTTTGCCATGTTCATTCCTTCGTGCCGCTGCGACCCATCCTGTGTCGCAGCGCTAGTTCGGACCCAGGATCAGTTGCGCCGCTTGGACTGCGCGATTTCGAGGGCCGCTTTCAGCGTGGCAATACCCACCGCCCCACCGATGACACCCGTCAGTCCACCACCGCCGCCTTCGCCCTTGCCGTCCAGTGCCTGCTGGGCAAGCGTCTTGCTGGCCTCCTGCAGATAGCCTATGCGGGCCACATAGGCGTCCATGTACGTCTGCTGCTGCTGGCGGTCGATCTCCATCTGCGACATCAACAGCAGGATGCGGTTGGTGTTGTCCTGGAGTTTGCCGACCTCATGGCTCTGTATGCTGCCACGCTGCCGCTTAAGCTCGTCCAGGTAGCGCTGGCGCTGCGTGGTGACTTCATACATCTTCAGCGAGTAGTTGTACTTCGCCAGCTCGGTGTTGACGATCTCGCGGCACAACTGGTACTGCTGCTGCGCGATGCCGCTGGTAGCCTGCTTGCAGCGGTTGTCGGCGTTCATGTTGACGCCGCTCTTGGTCGGCTGCGCGTGCTGCAGCTTCTCCTCGGGTTCCGGCGCCGCCTTGCTGTCTTCGTTGCTTCCGTTGAACGATTCGAAGACCTGCTGCTGGTACAGCTCGCGCAGGTTGCCATTGACGGTGCCATTGCCATTGCCGTTCGCACTCGTGGTGCCGAGACGGGTGTTGACGTCCTGGAGCTTCGTATTGGCGGCGTTGTCGACGACCCGCCATTGCGCCTGCGCATTTCCGAATGCCCCCAGACCCAGCACGAGCAGGGCCATGGCTGCGTGACGGGACGTGATGACGGGCGTTGTCAGCGTGTACATGCGGGAGTCCTCTCTGCTTCAGCGCTGGAGACTGGGTTGGATGGCACGCGTTGCCTGCGGGCCGGTGGAGCGGTCTTTCGGACTGGACGATGATGTGCCGGCGCCGTCGCGCCTACTGCGCGAGCCCTTGCGCTCTTCCTGGAAGCGCGGCAGCCATTGCTCGGGCAGCAGATCGGCCTTGTCGATGCCCCGACCCTCGGCTTCCTCGTCGACGATACGGTGCATGATCTCGATGTTGTCGGTACTGGCGGAGATCACCGCGAGCGCGTCATCCAGGCCGCGCAGGTTGAGCTGGCATACCGTCGAGGCGTGGCCCTGCTTGACCAGGAAGCAGCGCGACCGTTCATCGAGGCTCTTGATCACCTGGAACTCGGCTTCGGTCAGCTTGAGACCGTCGATGTAGTCCTCGCGTGCGGCATTCGGGTTCGGCAGCAGGATCAGCGTGGCCGTCTGCTCGATCAGAGCCGCCGAGATGTCACTCGCCAGCGCGTCCTCCGGGCTCTGTGTGGCGAAGATGCCCAGGCCGTTCTGCTTCCGGATCGTCTTCTGCTTGTTCTTGGCGAAATCCTTCAACGCTCCGCCGCCGTCGAGTATCTTCCAGAACTCATCCATCACGTAGATCAGCGGCCGGCCGTCGATCAGTTCCTCCAGCCGGTGCAGCAGGTAGTTGATCACCGGCACGCGGATCTCGGCGTTCTCGATGACGTCGGTGTAGTCGAAGCCGATGATGCTCGCCCGGCTGAGGTCGATCGTATCCACCGGGTTGTCGAACACCCAGCCCAGCGCATTGCCCGCCGTCCACTTGCGCAGGCGCGCATACAGACCGTCATCACCCATGTTGGGCAGGCTCTTCTGGAAGTTGGTCATCGATCGCAGGTGCAGCGGCATGTCGAGCATGGCCTCGACGGCCCGGAAGATGTCCTCGTCCTCGCGCGCGGTGTAATGCGTCTTTCCTGCCAGCACCTTGACCAGTCCTGCGAGGAACTGGACGTTGCCGTCCGTACGTTCGCACTGGAAGGGATTGAATCCGGTGGGCTGTCCGTTCTCCAGCGCCAGGTAATTCCCCCCGCACGCACGCACGAAGATCTCTGCGCCACGATCCTTGTCGAAGAAGAAGATGGTGGGCACCGGATCGAACTTCTGCACCTGGCTGAGCAGGAAGTTGATCAGCGCCGTTTTGCCGGTGCCGGACTTGCCGATCACCATGGTGTTGGCGATCGCCTTCTCACCCAGCGAGTTCTCGGCCGGGTGCGTCGCATGGAAGTTGAAGTAGTACGGCTGCCCGTTGGTGGTCTGCAGCACAGTGACGCTTTCGCCCCATGGATTGTTGTCGCGCTTGCCGGTGGCGAAATTGTGGAGCGGTGACAGACCGAGGAAGTTCAGCGAACTGACGTTGGCCAGGCGCGTGCGGTAACGCCAGTTGCCGGGCAGCTGGGAATAGAAGGAAGAGCAGACGGCGAGATCCTCTTTCGCCGAGACGAAACCCGCATTGGAGAGCTCGGCCCGCGCGACCGCCAGGTTCTGCGACAGACGCTGCTGGTCTTCCGCATACAGCGTCAGGATGAAGTGGTACTCGCCCAGGACGAAGTTGCCGGACGCCACCTGATCCATGGCGTTGTCCATCTCCACGATCTGGCTGACCGCCTTGTCGCCGGATGAGATCATCATGCCCTTGGTGCGGTCCAGGACCTTGAGGGCATCCTGGCGCCCCATCGGACTGAAGGAATGGGTGATGACGTACTCGAAGTCCAGGTACTTCAGCCCATTGAGAATCCCGGGCCAGGTACCGTCGGTGTATTCCTTGATGTTGAGGATTGCGCCGAAATGGTTCTGTCCGTCCGGCGTGCTGACCACGAAGTCGCCGGTCTTCGACGAGAACATGTGCCGGCTCACGGCGAGATAGTCGTACAGCGGCGCGTTCAGCACCGGCACCGGCTCCGAGATGCGGTTGAGCAGGAAGCCGAAAAACTCCAGCGTCTCGGAAAACACCCCGCCGGCATCCGACTCGTACATGCCAAGCCGGACCGGCGCATAGTCCTTGAGCACCGCTTCGACGTTGCTTGCCAGTTCCAGCAGCTTGCCGACCGCCTGCTCCTGCTCGGCCTGCAATCGGGGGACGTTGGTCGACTTCTCGACGAACTTCTTCCCCATGACGATGGGGCGGTAGATCATCGTCAGGTACAGCTCGTTCTGCATGATCTTCTGTGCGGACAGCGTTTCAAAATAGCCGTCCGACAATGCCTGGTTGAAGGTCTGCGCGTAACGCGCACCGGAGCGGATGCGCCCACGGCGGCGCAGGTCGTGCACCCAGAACGCGACATTGACGAAGTCCGGTGCCCGCAGCGTCTGCAGCATGCGGTTGAACGTGTTGTGGCGATGCTCCAGTTCCCATTCCTCGCGCCCGACGAACGGCAAGCCATCCAACCGCCAGGTCAGCAGGAAGTCGCCACCGGTCGTCTTGACCACATGCGGCGACACGTGGGCGGACAGAGGGATGAACTCGGCGATGGACAGGTCGGGCGCGAGCATGAGATCAGTCCGGTAGCGAGTCGTCGAAGCGCTTGCGATAACTGTTGGGCGTGAACACCCACATGCCCTCGTGATGGCGCAGGTTCCGGACCTTGGTCCGGAACTGCCATCGAAGGCCCAGCAGCCGGAAGATCATTTCGTCGCGGCGCGCCATCTGCCGCATGATGAAGATGACCACCGGCAACAGGGCCAGGAAGAACATGTTGAAGTAGAACGTCAGCAACAGACAGGCACCCGCGCCGATGGTGAAGGGCACGTAAGGCACCCCCATGAACATCGGCGGACGGGTGCACCCTCTGAAGAGCACGTTCTTATGCATATCCGACCAGCATCTGGACCACCATCGACGTCGTGCCGGACGTGACGTCTTCCGGTACCAGCATGCGCGAAATCTGCGCTGCCGCGCCGATCAGGAACCCACCGATCAGGACTGGCGCCACGTCGCCGATCCGCTTGTGGTTGAACGCGATCTGGTAGCCAGCGAAGATCACGGCGATCGTGACGACGGCGATCGACGCCACGTTGAGCAGATTGTTTATATTGGTGAAGAACGTCGTCACCCGGCCTTCCGCGCCCGAACCGTCCTGAGCGAAGGCGAGCTCCGGCATCGCCAGAGCGGCGACCGCCACGAGTGCCGTGACCAGAGCGGCGGAAACCTGTTTTACTTGCGTGACGTGCATAGTGTTCATAGTCGACCCCAAATGGTGGTTACAGCGGTGGGTGGCACTTTCGCGTGCCGATGAGCCATCCCTGGCGGGTGCTGCTAGAAGACGAAAGCGTCATCCCTCCCGGATGTCTGCACGGCCGACGACGCTTGCGGCGTCGCGGCGGTGTTCTGGTAATAGGCTTGTACGGTCACGGGGGACTCGGTCGAAGCCTGTGCGATGGCCGACGGCACCGGTGCCGCGGCGGCAGGTGTCAGCGGTGCCGATGTTGCAACAGGCGGGCCAGCTGCTGGCCTGGCCACGCTGGCGACGACAGCTGCGGGACGCTGCATGGACGTCCGGTCGCTGCTCGCCTCCTGGATGCGGCGCGCCACGCGCGATGAGGTCGTGCCCGCGGCGGCGGTCGCCCGCGGCACGATGCGCTGCGGGCTCGCCGCCGTCCGGCGGTCGATGACCGGGATGGCGGCAGCGGTGTCTTTGCCCACCTGTCGTTGCCACGATGCGAACACCTTCTGCACGTAGCCGTGCCGGTAGCCGGTGGTGAAGTTCCCCGAGTAGTAGCAGCTGAAGGCCTTGCCCCAGTCGCTGCCCGACCGCGAGTAGCACTCGGCGAGGATGCGGGACCCCGCCTGCAGGTTCGGGCATACGTCGAACGCCTTCTCGTAGCTGTGCAGTCCCTGCTTCGCGAGGTTGTGGCGGTTGACCTGCGCCAGACCCAGCGAGAAGTTGTAGCCCCGATCCTCCAGCATGCGCGCCGTCGACAGCGCTTCGGCCAGGTTGCGCGGCTGGCGCGCCAACCGTCCTCCCACCACGCCGATCGCGTAGGGATTGAACGAGGACTCGACCTTGACGACGTGCTCCATCACCGTCGGCGGCACCGCCAGCCCCGTGCAGCC
Source organism: Pseudoxanthomonas japonensis (assembly GCF_010093445.1). GTDB lineage: Bacteria > Pseudomonadota > Gammaproteobacteria > Xanthomonadales > Xanthomonadaceae > Pseudoxanthomonas_A > Pseudoxanthomonas_A japonensis. Next base: position 134,025 of record NZ_PDWW01000005.1, read on the forward strand.
CATGAGCTCCATGCCCGGCAGCATCAGCAGATCCCCCTGCGGCCAGACGGTGCAAGATGTCCTTGCGAGAGATGCTTGAAGTTCATTCGCGTTTCTCCAGGTCAGGACGCCAGGGCGCGGGCAGGATCGAAATCGATGCCGGTGATGTAGCGCCGACCGGCATGGGCCTTGATATGCACCACGATGTCGATGGTCATCTTCAGCAGGCGCTTGATCACCTCGAATTCCAGACCCGCGCCTTCTGCCGACGCCTTCACCATCAGCGCGAGCTGATCCCAGGTCTGCGCGGTGCTGCCCGCATGGCAACTGGTGATGGAGCCAGGGTGACCCGACGCGCAGTTGCGGATGAAGTAGAACGATTCATCTCCGCGCAGCTCCGCCAGGATGATGCGGTCCGGCTTCATGCGCAGGCAGGCCTCCATGCAGTTCTTGGCGGTGACGTTGCTGGCGCTCTGCCCGCCTTTCGAGTACAGCAGATGGACAACATTGGGCTGCCGGATGAACAGCTCGCGGGCATCCTCGATCGTCACCAGGCGCTCCTGGTCGGGGATGTGGTTGACCAGCGATTTCATGAAGGTGGTCTTGCCGCTACCGGTCGCGCCGGCGACGACGATGTTCTTGTGGTACTGCACGGCCTTGCGGAAGAACTCGGCGTAGTTGCGGCTGCGGCGCAGCTCCAGCAGTTCCTGGTCGTGATCACCGAGCACCTGCTGCTGCTCGAGGATCTCATCGAAGAAGCCGTCCTGTTCGTACTGCTCCAGCGACTTGCTGAACTTCGCCGGCAGGCGGATGGTGATGGACACCTTGCCAGCGTCGCAGGCCGGCGGGATCACAAACTGGGCGCGCTGCCCGGTGGGGAACGTCAGCGACACCATCGGATCGATGTCGGTGATGCGCTGGCCGGTATTGCTCTCGTTGACGACGGACGTGCAGAACTGTCGGGCGCGCTCGAAGGTCAGCGTCGGCACATCGGCCTTCAGCCAGCCCTCGCGCGCCGTTTCCAGGTAGATCTCGCCCGGGCGGTTGATGCAGATCTCGGTCACGTCCGAGGAATGCATGTGATCGCCGATGCCGAGCACCTGGTACTGATAGTCCAGGAACTCGTTGGAGACGCGCGCCAAGGGTTCGTTCTGCGTGTCCATGCCAGCGTCTCAGCGCATCACCGCGGAGAAGTCGACATCGCGGGCGACGTAGACGTTGACGATGGTGCCCTGGTTGATGGTCACCGTCGGCGGCCGCGCCATGTTGCGGTCCAGCGCCATGTTGGCCAGGCGCTCCATGGTCCTGGCGGTGTTGCTCTCGTACGGGTTCTGGACGATGGCACCGTTGACGATCGAGGTCTCCTGCGGACCATGCTTGGCGCCGGCGTACTTGAAGGCGTCGCTCAGCATGCTGATCAGCAGTGCAGACGAGATGCGTTGCGCCCAGTGCGCAGAGTAATGCCCCGGGTTGCCGGCGGCCCCCAGCATGTCGGTGCCCGGGCTGCGCATGTTGACGTCCATGCCGGTCGGCGTGGTGATGCGGTCCCACACGATGGCCGCACGCTCGCCGATGATGGCGTCCGAGTTGTAGCTGCCCATGACCTTCGAGCCGCGCGGCAGCAGCAGGCGTTTGCCGTTGACCGAATAGACCGGCTCCGTCACCACGCACGACGTGTAGCCGGGCACGTCGGTAATGACGCGCGACTCCAGTACGCAACGGATATAGGTGCCGCGCAGCAGCAGGGTATTCGGGTTGTAGAGCGGCTTTGCGCTGGTCACGCCGTCGGGTGGCTCGCGTGGCGCGGCCGGTGCCTGCCCCTGCCCCATCAACGCGGCGTACTGCGCCATGCCGGCGTCCTGCATGCCGGCGCCCGCAGCAGCGTCCGGATTTCCGCCCTCACCGAACGTGGTGGCCATGTCGAGCATGCGCCGCTCGCGCAGCGAAGGCGCCTGCTGGCCCGGCATGCCGGACGGCATGGTCATCATCGATGCCGTGGATGGGCCCGAGTCCTCGGCCATCGGCAACGGCGGCAGATCGGGCTCGACCGGTACCGGCGGCGCTTCCGGCGGAAGTTCAGGCAGGTCGCGTGGCGCAGCAGGGATGACGACCTGCTCACCTGGCGCTTTCGCGGGCGTCTCGCCCTGCTTCGACGACAGTCCGCCACTGAAGATCCAGAACACCACCAGCAGCATCAGCGCGATGATGCCGGCCAGAAAGATCAGGGCCTTGCGATTCAGACGCTGCACATCGGCCGAGCGCAGGTACGGGGCATTGGCATCCAGATCCGGATCGGCCGCCGGTGCCGCACGCTGGTACGGATTCTGCGGAGCGACCCGCTCGGGACCTCCTGCCTCGGGGTGATCGTGGGGCATCTGGTTCGTCATTCCGGGCTCCTGCGCAGGCCCACCACGTTGTCGCCATGGCGGATGACCAAGTAGGGGTAGGTGCCGTGCACGACGATGGTGTCGTCCTGCACCGTCGAGTTGACGACGAACTCATCGCCACCCTCGCTGTCGCGCGCGAACACGACCGGGAAATTGCCGCTCGGGAAGCGCGTGCGGTCCCCCATGCGGATGTAGGTGAAGCGTCGGTCGTCGTACACGGTCGTCGGCACGAGCCACGCCGGTCCACGCTTCCGCTGTGCGTACTCGTAATTGAAGTGATAGTTGCGGCCAGGCTCGACGCCCGTGTTCAGTTCGGCATCGGGCTCCTGCGGTCTGGCGGCCTGGCCGGCGAAGCTGGTGTCGCCGGGATAGACGAACGAGATGCGGTACTGCACACCCGCCGCGCGCGCCTGGTCGAGTACCCGCCAGTCGGTGGCGACGACCTTCAGCTCGAAGATGTACGAATGCGCGGCCGTACGGACCAGCAGGTTGGTATCGACATCGACGTTCTTCGGCTTCAGATAGAAGACATTGCCGCGACGGCTGATGTCCCAGCCGCCGCTGAAGCCGGTGCTGAAGTCCAGGATCTCCTCATGGGGCGACAGCTCGATCTGGGTGGTGATGCCCAGCCCGGTGCGCACCGGGTACACCTTGTCGGGCGCATACGTGTACTGCTCTATCACCTGCGCGACGGCAGGCAGCGTCGCGAAGAGCAAGCCGACGGCGACCACATGCAGCAGGACGTCCTTCAACCTCATCGTTGGGGCACTCCGGTTCCGGTCTCGGTCTCCGACTGCTCCGCGGGCTGCGGCGCCGTCGATACATCGTTCTCGCCCGGCACGGTGGGCGGACCCGCCACGGCGGTCGCAGCGGGATCGACAGCGGTCGCGGGTACCGCCACGGCAGGCGCGGCACCGCCAGCCATTGGCGGTGGCGCCGGGAACTCACGCTCGGGCAGCGCAGCGGAAGCGAAATCGTCGTCCACGCGGTAATTGGTCACGCGGAACCCCAGCGGATTGAGCAGCCGGTCTTCCTCGTTCAAGCGCAGGTCGGGGTTGTAGGTGAACTCCATCGTGGCGATCTTGCTGTCCAGCGGCTGCGAGGTACCCCGCCCCTTTTCGTAGACGCTGCGCTGGAATCGCACGGTCGCGCCCGTCGGGCGACGCCCCTCTCCCCCGCCTATCAGCACGATGCTCAGGATGCGCGTGCGGACCGCGCGCGCGCCGCCATAAAGACGGAAAGGACGCGCCGGATTGCTCTCCGCATGCAGCGCGGTGTAGGCAGGCGCGACTGCAGGCCCCGCCATCGACAGCGTCGTGCGCCAGTTGCGCTGGCCGACCAGGCCCGAGTCGTAGGACTCGCGTGCCAGCACGAACTGCGCAACGTTGCTCTTGTTGATCGCTTCCTCGGTGGTGACGTCGCGGTCCTGGAAGTTGCCCGACAACCGCGCCACGCTGGCCGTGCCGGTGTAGGGATCGGCCATCACCAGATAGGGCACTTTTTCCTTCAGCGGCAGGAACAGGAAATACCCGCCCGCCAGGATCAGCGACATCACGATGGCCGACCACGCGACCAGCCAGGCGCGTCGTTCGCTCTTGCGCGCGCGCTCGGCCAGCGTCAGCTCGAAGCTGACGCCCTGCGCCACGGCGCGATCGATCTCGGGGGAGGAGGTCTTCTTCCTGAACATACGCGGGCCGTCGCCTTCAGTCGCCCAATGCCGCAGCGGGCGCGACGTCCGCCGACGGTCGCGATGCCTGACTCACGATGATCCGCGGACGCTCGACCACCACCTGCACGCCCTGGTCCGCGTACGCGGCCGACAGCGAAGCTGCGGCATCTTCGAGGCTGCTGGTACGGATCTGCGCGACCGGCGCATGCAACGTGTAGTCGTTCGGATGCAGGTATGCCAGCGTCAGCCTGGCGTCCTTGGCCCAGCGAACCAGCATGGTCCTGAGCGTGCCGTCCGCCGGCGACGCCTGATAGACATACGCCTGCTGCAGCGGAATGGCCTGCGGCGCTTCCGCGAAACGGTTCACCGGACGCCAGCGTCCATTGATGTCCGCCGCCTGTGGCGTGGCGCATCCCGCGACCGCCAGCGACACCATCACGACACACAACACGATCATCTTGTGAAGAACGATGTTCCGGATCACGAAGCCACCTTTCTGCAATCGTCGGCAACAGACCTCCGGTACGCATCCCCGAAGGAAAACGCCACGGCACTGATGAATGTCTCCGGGTGGCGATGCGCGCCCGCACGCGTCGGGAGATCTACGCCTCCCGAGGCTATCGCCGTGCGCAGGATATCCGCCTGCGCATTGCCCCCTGTGCTCGCATCCATTGCGTAACGCTCCTTTTAAACTCGCGCGACTTTCAACACACATCGCACGTTCATTCCGTTTACTGCATCACGACAGTCGCGCCGAACATAGCCACGCCTTTTTGTGTCGTCAACCAAAATAAAAACGTAAACGCATGTACGACGATCTTCCTAGTGGTGCACTCACTTCAGTAAACCGCATAAAACAAGCATCGCGTTGCAATTGGATGAAATTTCGCGCGCACGTTCGATCATGAATGTGAAGAAGCACTTGAAAGCACGAACGGCGTCACATCGAATGTGAAAACATTCTTCACTGCGATGAACAACGTGGATAATTCAAAAGATTCATATGAAACACCCTTGATCTCTGTAGGAAATTTCCTACCCCATGCATCGCGGCGGGTCCGCTTGAACGTCAAACCTCTGATGCATCATGCTGGGAATCACGTGCGGTTATTCCTCGTGCGACAAGGAGCGATATGGAACCGTCGAAGATGGAAGAGTTCGTCGCCAATGCGGCACTGCTGGCGGCACATCTGACAGAGCAGTGCAACAAAGCGGCAGCGACGCAGCAGACATCCGCACAGGAATTGCAGGCATCCGCAATCGTGGTCAGGAAGACCATCGAAGAAGGCAAGCGGGAAATGAGCGAACAGGCCCGCAGCGCCGTGCACGATGCGCTGGCGCAGGAAATTCCGGCCGCCACGCACAGCATCGGCGAGACCGCGGCGCGACTGCGCCATGTCGCGGACCACCTGCAACGCGAGCAGGCGCAGCTGTCGCAGCGCGCACGATTTCTCGGATGGAAGTCGCTCGGCGCGCTGTCGGTGGCCTGTCTGGCGCTGGTGGCGGGCAGCGGTTATGCGTCATGGCACAACGTGCAGCGCTCGGAACGCGCGAAGGTGGATGCGGAAGTGCTGGAAGCGTTGCAGCACGTCACCATCACCTCCTGCGGCGGGCAGCCTTGCATCAAGCTGCAGGATGGTCTGCCACGCTGGCAGAAGAACGATCAGTACGTGCTGATCGACACGTCGGTGAAGCAGGAAGGCGCGGCCGGCGGCGCCCGCTGAGGCCGCAACGGCATTCATCAAGGAACGACGACAGGGGGCTGTGTGGGCAATACGCGTGTGGTGATCATCCTGGTGCTGGCCGCGCTCGCGGCCGTCGGCGCCCTCTATCTCTCCGGCTACCTGGCGCTGCTGTTCCTCGGCCTCGATGGCGGACAGGTCGGCGCCGGTACCTACGTCGACTACCTCAAGCACCTCGACCATCCACGCGTGCAACCCTATGCATGGCGCATCAAGGCGGCCGGTGCGGTCGGCGGCGGGCTGATGCTGCTGTTCTGGGCCGCGCTGTCGGTGATGGTCTACAAGTTGCGCAGCTATCGGAACCTGCATGGACGCGCGCGCTTCGCCGGCATGATCGACCTGGCCAACAAGGGTTTCCTGTCGAGCAAGGACAACGGCATTGTGGTCGGCCAGATGAACGGAAAACTGCTGCGCCTGTCCGGGCAGCAGTTCGTCATCCTCGCCGCCCCTACCCGCTCGGGCAAGGGCGTGGGCGTGGTGATCCCCAACCTGCTCGACTACCGCGAGTCGGCGGTCGTGCTGGACATCAAGCAGGAGAACTTCGACCTGACCTCGGGCTGGCGCCGGTCGATCGGGCACGAGGTCTACCTGTTCAATCCGTTCGCGGAAGACCGCCGCAGCCATCGCTGGAATCCGATGACCTACGTATCGCCGGATCCGGCCTTCCGCGTGTCCGACCTGCAGAGCATCGCGGCCATGCTGTATCCGGACGGGGACGACAAGGACAAGTTCTGGGTCAGCCAGGCGCGCAACGCCTTCCTCGCCTTCACCCTGTACCTGTTCGAACAGCGCGACCACGACCGCACCGCGGAAGCGCCCACGCTGGGTGCCGTGCTGCGCCTGGCATCGGGCGATGGCGGCGAACTCAAGCCCTACCTGCAGAAACTCCTGGAGGCAACATTCCTGAGCGGCCAGGCGCGCACGGCATTCGCGGGCCTGCTGTCGCAGGCGGACGTGACCTTCGCGTCCATCATCGGCTCGTTCCGCGAACCGCTGAATCCCTGGCTGAACCCGGTACTGGACGCGGCCACCAGCGCCGACGACTTCCACCTCGACGACGTACGCCGTCGCCGCATGACGATCTATGTCGGCATCCAGCCGAACAAGCTGGCGGAGAGCCGGCTGATCGTGAACCTGTTCTTCAGCCAGCTGATCAACGTCAACACCAAGGTGCTGCCGCAGAACGATCCCACGCTCAGACACCAGTGCCTGCTGCTGATGGACGAGTTCACCGCGATCGGGCGCGTCGACATCATCGCCAAGGCGGTCGCCTACATGGCCGGCTACAACCTGCGCCTGCTGCCCATCATCCAGTCGATGGCGCAGCTGGATGCGGTCTATGGCAAGGAACTGTCGCGCACCATCATCACCAACCATGCGCTGCAGATCATCTATGCGCCACGCGAGCAGCAGGACGCCAACGACTATTCGGAGATGCTCGGCTACACCACCATCAAGCGTCGCGCGCGTACGCGCTCGCATGGCCAGGGACGCAACGTGTCGGACAACGAGGTGCTGGAGAAGCGGGCCTTGATGCTTCCGCAGGAACTCAAGGCGATGGGGCCGGAGAAGGAAATCGTGCTGTATGAGGGGCTGGCCCACCCGATCCTGTGCCGCAAGGTGCGCTATTACAAGGACAGTTACTTCACCAAGCGGCTGCTGCCGAAGGTCGAGATCCTGCCTTTGTCGCTTGAGGCATCGCACGCTCACAGGAATGACGTCCGCGTCCGTGTGGCCGATGACGAGCGCACCCGCGCGTCGCTATTGGCGGGATGACCTCTACCGCTTCAATGCATCGCAAGGGAACGTAGTTGAATATCATGGACGAGAAGGGCCCGGATCTCGGGCCTGGATACCGCGGTGATTCACTGCATGGGCAGCAACTGCTTCGCGACCTGGCCATCGTCAACGAGCGCACCTTGCGCGAACTGGGCCCCCTGCCTCCCGGTGGCGTGCCAGTGCAGGCCAAGCGCAAGCCCAATCGCCCGCATCCACCCGCATCCGTTGCCGTTCAGGACGATGAAATGACCCCACTTCAGCGGATCATGACCACATCCACCTTGGTGGCTGGCGCGTTGTCAGCCTGCGGCGAAGCCCACTCACCCGGGAAACTTGCGGAGCCCACACACGCGTCGGCAGCGACGGCCTCCGCGCCCACAGCACCCACACCGTCACCAACACCGACCCTCTCAGCCCCCGAAACCGCATCTGCCGCGCCCACGAAGCCCGTGGCTGACGAAGCCACCGTCGAGACCGAACGCGGCCCGCCTATTCCCTCGGCTACGCTCCGGAAGCAGGTACTGGCGCTGCTGGACAACCTGCAGACGCTGGAAGACATGGAACGCACGCACCTGGAGCCGATCTTCAAGGTCCGCATGGTGAAGAACCCGAGGGTGCGCGATGGCCATGAGTACTTCGGCATCACGACCGAGGGATGGACGTATCGCATTTCCGTCACCAAACTGTATGCATTGAGCGAGCCGCCGACGATCACGATCGCGCTCAACAATGGTGTGGAGCCATGGACCGACCAGAAGCCCACCTACTGCACGATGGATTTCGAAGAACTCGCCAACGACATCGTCGCCTTGGGATACGAGCGCGCAGCGACGCGCTCCACGTTCGGAAACAAGCCCTCCTGGGGATTTGGCAGGGACGTACCAGCCAACCGCACCGGGTTCAGCATGAGTGTCTATCTCTACTACCTGGACGAAGGCAGCGACTCGGAGCGCGCCTGCGTGGATTGGTTCAAGGTTGATGGAGGCCCTCGCCGTGAGTAGGTTGCCGCCACATTTGCTGCGCCTCACCGATGGCTTGCCCTCCGACAAGCGCCCCGAGATAGAGGAAGCGATCGCCACATCGCCCTACCTGCAACAACGGATGAACCAAGCCATCGAAGCCGGTCAACTCCGGCATATCCGGCTCACCCCACCCGGCGTGAACGAGGGAGGGCATTACGACAGCCCAAAAAAAGCCATTTATGTCAGCGTGGATACTTTCACGAAGCCAGGACTGGAAGAGCCACGCAAACGAATCGATGTCATCACCAGCACCCTTGGCCACGAGACAGGGCATGCATTGAACGCGGCGGAATCACGGAAGACCCTGCACTTCGTTGCCCCCCAGATAACGGAGGAGATACGTGCCGCCGGCCCCGGCGGAAGCGCCGACGTGACACCGCATTTTTCCCTGTATCAGCGTGCCGCCCGCCGTGATGAGGCTATCGCCGAAATCAAGGGATGGAATGCCTTGGCCAGCCGCATCCAATACACCAGTGGCGGAATAATCACCCGGGAAGCGATGCTGGAGCGGGCAGCTCCCACAACCAATTGCGCCAAGCTTGATGAGGAGCGTCTCCCCCAGCTCGCCCGCGGCATCGTCCTCGACCGGGACATGCACATGTCCGACACGCGCCTGCCCAAGGCCGGCGCCATCAATGTCGAGCCGGTGGCGCAGTGCCATTTCGACCAATCCGCCAGGACACTCGGAGCGCAGGGCAAGGCCGACTACCGCAACTATTACGGCGCCTATCTGATCGAACAGGTTGGCCAGGACACGGCACACTGGGTCCGACCGCCGACAGTCAAACTGGACATGGCCCGGCTGGGGCTGGACCCGGCGCAACTGGAAAGCACCGGCCTCAATCTTGGCGGACGGAATCTTGGCCTGATCGATACCAGCGATGGCCAACGGCTTATCACCCTTCGTCATGCGGACGATGGGAAGAAGCAGGTTCCCGATGGCTTCGTCGTTGCTCATGACCGCGATGTACGGGATGACGAGCGGATTCCCCGGCTCGCGCGCTTCGGGGATGACACCCTCCCTCTGCGCGGGGAACCCGCTCCCATTCCCACAACACCGGCCGCGCTCCGCGACCCAGGCCATCCACAGCACACCCTTTACGAAACCCTGAAGCGGCATCTTCCCGACTACGCCAGCGAAGCCCGCCTGTCGCAGTTCACCGAGGCCTGCCACACCGCGGGCATCACGTCGCGCAGCCTGGCCACGATCGATGCGAAGGCACACAGGCGCGCTTTTCAACCAAGGAGGGCTGGCCGCGCGTCGAACTCGACCTGGATAAGGCGCCTGTCCCACGGGATACCGGCCTGCAGCGGAGCGACACGCCTGCCTGGCCACTGCCGGAGCGCAGCATGCCGGCACCGACCGCGCCGCCTACGCAGGTGCAGGGGCCCGCGCACTGACCAAGGGCCGCAGCGCGGCGACGTACCCGAGGCATCACCCCGTTGACCGGACCGTCGCGCCGCCTTACAACAGGCGCCTCGCTTCCCATGTCGCAGGATCCCGCATGCAATGCCCCAAGTGCCAAGGCACGATGGAACTGGTCACGGTTCCGCAAGCCAATGTTCATCGCTGCAGCCAGTGCAGGGGATTGTGGTTCGAGATGGTGGACCACGAGACGTTGAAGGACCGAGCGGACGAGATCGACACCGGCGACCCGGCCGTGGGCGAGCAGTACAACAAGATCGACCGGATCACCTGCCCGTCCTGCATCGGCAATCGCCCCCTGATCCGCATGGTCGATGCTTTGCAGCCGCACATCTGGTTCGAGAGCTGCAAGGGATGCTATGGCCGCTTCTACGACGCGGGCGAGTACCAGGATTTCGCCGAGATCGAGTTCGTGGACCTCATCAAGGACTGGAACGCGCCGGAACGGATTTGACGAACCTGTGGCGGCTCCGGGCACTCTCGATGCCTTGCAGAAGCGTCGTTGCGCAGCGTGCCGGTCGTGGCCGAACGTGACCGCAGCCCAGGTCGCCGCCACTGCTGATCGCGCTTCATTCCCATCGAGCATTGTCACACTTCCGCTTCGAGGCTCGTTGCGTACTTGAAAACACGCAGGCCGCGTGTTGAACTCGCCAACAGCTAATGGATGAGGTAGCAGCATGGAAAGCAGACATGGACAGTCGATTGCCTTTTTCTTTCTTCTTGCCGTCGTGTGGTCATCACACGCACAGGAAGACAGGTTTGCGGAAAACCCTATCGAGTACAGCAATCCATCCGGCATGAAGGACGACGAGCCGCTCTTTTATGCCACCATCGAGGGCGGAAGCGGCGCACCGATAGCTCCCAAGATCGTCATCTTTTATCGGCAGCCCGTCAGCCCTTACCACAAGCCTGTCGAAAGATTCCTTTACTGCAACAACATCGACTGGCTGATCGACGGGAAACCAGTACGATTCGGCCCTACCTCGCATAGCAGCCTGGATCTCAGCGACCGCATGGTCGAACTCGTCAGACAACCCGTCACGATGAAGCAGCTCCGCATGCTGGGCGAAGCAAAGACGGTGGAATACCGCGTCTGTCGAGATGAGGCCGAGCTGTTGCCGGAGGATATTGCGGGCGTCCGTGAGCTCGTCAGGCAGGGGGAGAAATTGTCCCCATGAACGGCCGCGGCGCGCTGAGCTTATGCAAGACAACGTTCGCTGGCATCAGCAAGGCGACGGACGCGCGAATGGGTTGCGCGCTTATTGCAGCTGGTGCCTTTTTTGTGGCGCTGATCGCGCTTCCCGCACCCTTACTGGCCTTCCAGACCCGGGCCCTTGAGGATCTCCGGGCGGAACAGATGCGTCTCCACCAACAGTGGATTCGGCTCGAGGCGATGTTCGACCCGGAAGCGACCGCCGCTGCCTTGGCGCCAGGTGAAGGAAGCCTCAGGGGCGTTATCGGATTCCGGCAACGCTCCGGACTGCGCAAGCAGACCGTGACTGCAGACAGGGAGTGGGTGCAGCTTTTTCCAATGACACCCTACATGCAGGAAATGGTGAAAACGTTCAGGATGGAAGGCGACGAAAGTCCCCGAGTACACCAACGTGCAGCTCGCTACTCGGCGCGGGTAATCACCGACACGAAGGGCAACTTCGAGTTTCACGGGCTGAAGCCTGGACGATACTTTCTGATCAGTAAGGTGCCCTACGGCCGCAGGATCAGTTATCAAGTCGATTCGGGGGAACGCCAGATCTCTTACAGTCCCATGTTCGGTACTGGCTCCATCATTCCAATCTATAGCGAGGTACGCACAGAAATACCGGATACCGCATGGATCACCAGGATCGTGGAAGTGAAACCAGGGTCTCCCACGCTGTTCCAGCCATCAGACAAGCCAGACTAGGCCATGGGACCCAACAGATGATTCCCACCATCTCGATTCTTGACCGTGCAAAGGCGCTTTCGGTGCTACTCGCCGTCGTTGCCTGTGCGTCACCGACACGTTCTGCCGCTCAATCGCAGGACCCCTGTCTTCGCGACCAAGTCCTGAAATGCTGGCACATGGTCGGCGCGGAAGGCACGGCCCCCGATCGCGTGCTTCGCATGGTGCGCTCTCTGGATCCACCAGGCTCCACGGGCAATCCCAGAAAGCTCGAACTGGTAGAGGCCATCGAGAACCCCGCCTCTGACAGGCGCTACATCGTCCGCCAAGTGCAGGTGGATTGCGATCGACTCGCTTTCCGTGAAGAAGCCATGCTGTTCGGTTTTTCTGACGGGACAGCGAAGGCGCAGCCCGTCATCGACAGCAAATGGAGGCCGGTCATGGAGGGTGAACAAGGACAACCCGTGGCCGCCATGATCGCCTGCCCGGCACCTCCCGGCGTTTCCACCAAGGAACATCGTAGCCTGCTCAGCTCCTCCATCGTCACGGATGCATTTCGTGCGGCAGATGCAGTCGATTGGGTTCGCAAACTGCTATGGGACGGCCTTGTCCACCGAGAAATGACCGCAAGGCAGCGTTGACTCCTTCCCGGAGCGACACGACTGATGCTGGCAACGGGTCACCGCTTGATGCCCGTTTGCCGACCGCCATCGCTCGAAACGATGGAGCCGGCGGCTACCCAATCAGCCCACTCTGACATCCTGTCCGGCGGAAAGTCCGCCCCGTTCCTTGCAGCCCCAGTTGAGGATGGGCGTGCCCGGCGGCAGGACGCGGCGGAACATCGCCACCCGCGCGGCCTTGGGATTCACCACAACGGGCGCGCGTGCCGCCTTCAGCAGCGGGAGGTCGGCACTGCTGTCCGAATACGCCACGGCGATTTCGCCATAACCGCGCTCGCGTAGCATGCGCATCTTCTCTTCGTTATGGCAGTGGCGCGTGGCCACGACCGCGCCCAGGCGCGGCCCGACGGCGGTCCCGATCACCGGCACGTCTTCGTGGGCGACGAAACTGAGGATCGCGCGCGCCAGTTCCGGCGGCGCACCGGTGGCCACCACCACGTGGTCGCCGCTGGCACGATGCTCGCGGAACACTTCGAGCGCATGCGGCAGCAGGCGCTGCTGCACCTCGTCGCGGTGCGTCGCCACGTACTGGTCGATCAGCGCATCGAAGCTGCGACGCCCGTGCAGGCCGAACGTGCCGATCCAGATGTAGCCGGAAATGCCGCGACGGCGGGTCGGCAGGAACGCCACCATCGGCCCCAGCACGACCGACGCGGCCAACGCGACCGCCGTGCGCAGCGGGTTGCGCTGGATCAGCCACTTGACCAGGTGACCACCGGAGTCACCGTCGTACAGCGTGTGGTCGAAATCGAAGACGACGACCGGGGCATCGGTACGCGGCGTCGGATAGGAAACGTCCGTCATGCCGCGAAGAATAGCTGACGCAGCGCCTCGCCGGGCTCTTCGGCGCGCATGAAGGTCTCGCCGACCAGGAAGGCGTCGACGCCGGCCGTGCGCATCGTGGCGACATCCTCGGGCACCAGGATGCCGCTCTCGGTCACCAGCAGCCGGTCCTTGGGCACCGCGTCCTTCATGTCCAGTGTGGCCTGCAGCGATACCTCGAACGTGCGCAGGTTGCGGTTGTTGATGCCGACCAGCGGCACCGGCACCTGCAGTGCACGCTCGAGCTCATCGATGTCGTGCACCTCGACCAGCACGTCCATTCCCAGCTCCATCGCCAGGCCGGACAGGTCGACGAGTTGTCCGTCATCCAGCGCCGCCACGATCAGCAGGATGCAGTCGGCGCCGAGCACGCGCGCTTCGTAGACCTGGTAGGGGTCGACGGTGAAATCCTTGCGCAGCACCGGCAGCGTGCACGCCTCCCGCGCCTGCTTCAGATAGTCGTCCGCGCCCTGGAAGAAATCGACATCGGTCAGAACGGACAGGCAGGCCGCGCCGCCGAACTCGTAGCTCACCGCGATGTCGGCCGGCCGGAAGTCAGGACGGATCACGCCCTTCGACGGGCTGGCCTTCTTCACTTCGGCAATCACCGCCGGATCGCCCTGCGCGATCATCGCGTTCAGCGCATCGGCGAAGCCGCGCGTCGGCGAGGCGTCTCCGATGCGCGTACGCAGGTCGGCCAGCGACACGCGTGCGCTGCGATCGGCGATTTCCTCTGCCTTGCGGGCGAGGATGGTGGTCAGGATGTCGCTCATGCAGTCCTCAGGCGGGCACCCGCCTGGGCGGGACCCCTATTTTCGCACTATCCGCGGCGCCCGGCGGCGTCGCGGTCCCAGCCGTAGGCACGCTCGACCCTGGCGACCCGTAGCTCGAAATGGTCGTACCAGTCCCGCCGACCCTGCTCGCGCGCCGCCGTGTGCTCGGCATGCTGGCGCCAGGCAAGGATCGCGGCCTCGCTTTCCCAGTACGCCACCGTGATGCCGAAGCCATCCGCGCCGCGCGTGGACTCCATGCCGAGGAAGCCGGGCTGCTGCTGCGCCAGTTCGACCATGCGCTCGGCCATGGCGCCGTAGCCGGCATCATCCTGGCCGTTGCGCTGCGAAGAGAAGACCACCGCGTAGTAAGGAGGCTTCGGCAGGCTGGCGAATCCGCTGGCGGCCATGTCAGTGCGCGTCCTGTTTTGCAAGCGCCTGGGTGGTGGCGACGAACTGCTGCAGCCGCTCCAGCGCGCGACCGCTGGCGATGGCGTCGCGCGAACGTGCGATGCCATCCTCGATGCTCTCCGCCACGCCGGCCACGTACAGGGCCGCGCCCGCGTTCAGCACGACGATCTCCCGCGCCGGGCCGGGCCGGTTGTCCAGCACCCCCAGCAGCATCGCCTTCGACTCGGCCGCATCGGCGACGCGCAGGTTTCGGCTGGCCGCCATCGCGATGCCGAAATCTTCCGGGTGCAGTTCGTACTCGCGCACTTCGCCGTCGCGCAGCTCGCCGACCAGCGTGCCGGCGCCGAGCGACAGTTCGTCCATGCCATCGCGCCCCCACACTACCAGCGCGCGCTCCGCGCCCAGTTCCTGCAGCACGCGCGCCTGGATGCCGACCAGATCGGGATGGAACACGCCCATCAGGATGCTCGGCGCGCCGGCCGGATTGGTCAGCGGCCCGAGGATGTTGAAGATGGTGCGCACCCCCATCTCGCGCCGCACCGGCGCCACCACCTTCATCGCCGGGTGGTGCACCGGCGCGAACATGAAGCCGATGCCGGCCTGCGCGATCGACTGCGCCACCTGGTCCGGCTGCAGTTCGATGTTGACGCCCAGCGCCTCCAGCACGTCCGCACTGCCCGACTTCGACGACACGCTGCGGTTGCCGTGCTTGGCGATGCGTGCGCCAGCCGCCGCCGCGACGAACATCGAACACGTGGAGATGTTGAACGTGTGCGAGCCGTCGCCGCCGGTGCCGACGATATCGACCAGGTGCGTGCGGTCGGCGACGTCCACCGTCCGCGAGAACTCGCGCATGACGGTGGCTGCGCCGGCGATCTCGCCGACGGTTTCCTTCTTCACGCGCAGGCCGGTCAGGATGGCGGCCGTCATCGTCGGCGATACATCGCCGCGCATGATCTGGCGCATCAGGTCGACCATCTCGTCGTGGAAGATCTCGCGATGCTCGATGGTACGCTGCAGGGCTTCTTGGGGGGTCAGTGGCATCTTCGGTTGCCTGTAGGAGCGGGCCATGCCCGCGATACGCTGTGCACCCGGCAGGAAAAGCGTCGCGGGCATGGCCCGTTCCTACACAGGCAGGGGTGGGAGATCATCGCTCCAGGAAGTTCTTCAGCAACGCGTGGCCATGCTCGGTCAGGATCGACTCGGGATGGAACTGCACGCCTTCGACCGGGAACTCGCGATGGCGAAGACCCATGATCTCCTCGAAGCTGCCGTCGTCGTTCTCGGTCCAGGCGGTGACCTCCAGCGCGTCCGGCAGGCTGCTGCGCTCGACCACCAGCGAGTGGTAGCGCGTGGCTTCGTAGGCATCCGGCAGGCCGGCGAACACGCCCTTGCCTTCGTGGCGGATACGCGAAGTCTTGCCGTGCATGATGCGGCCCGCCCGGATGACGTTGCCGCCGTACGCCTGGCCGAGGCTCTGGTGGCCGAGGCATACACCGAGGATCGGCGTGTTCGCGCCCAGCCGCTCGATGATGTCCAGCGACACGCCGGCTTCATTCGGCGTACATGGGCCCGGCGAGATGACGATGCGCTCGGGCGCGAGCTTGGCGATCTCGTCCACGGTCATCGCATCGTTGCGCACCACCTTCACCTCGGCCCCCAGCGACTGCAGGTACTGCACGAGGTTGTAGGTGAAGCTGTCGTAGTTGTCGATCATCAACAGCATGGGTCAGTTCCTACCGATCTTTGAACGACGGAAATTCGCTTCCAGCTTCAGCGTTACCAGAGGTGGTCCGTCAGAAGATGGCGATGGATAGCCATCCTCGGCCACCACATTCTTGATGCCAAGCAGATACATGTCGGCAACATTGAATGTCCAATTACAACCACAGCCGATCTCCTGCCCGTATGTAGTTACCCGCCCATCTACCCCTCGCTTCTCAAAGAATGTCCGATTGAGGTCTCGATCACGCTCGATCATCGAGGCAATCTCAGGCTGTTGTAGATAAGCCATCAACCGCTCCCCGCTGAGCAGCTCGTGGTCGACACTGCCGTCTGCATGGATGACCTCATTGATCACGGGAATACCTTCCGGGCGAAGTGGCGAGCCATGCCAGATGACTTTGGCCCCAGGCGCGATCGACTTCCTGTCTCCCGAAGTGAATACGTAGTTCGCGCAGGACGACGCACACAGGGAGCCGATCACATCCACATCGAGACCACGAGCCAGCACTTGGTCTCCCAAGCGCATGCCGGCATTTGTATCGCCTCCCTGCGATTCGATCTCCAAGGTTCTTACCTCGGGATAGCGATCCAACCACGCTTCCACGTGCTGCACACCATCAGCAGTGATTATTCCGCGATACGTCACCGTGCGACCATCGATGGCGACACTCCAGGTCCGGTCGGCAGCAACATGCTTGCCCCGATGGACAGCCTGGACTGGAACGCACGCTACGATTCCAGCGCAAGACGACAATAGAAGCGTCACGATGAGGTGCCGCCAAGCGAGACTTCTGTACATGACGACCTTGTTACCGGACCAGCCAGGAAAATGCATGGCTTATGCTCCCTTCGCCGGCGCTTCTTGGCGCGCAGACAACCCATCTCCATACAGCGCCGCAAATATCGCAGCAAACGCCTCGATGGCCGATTCCGGCGTCGCCCACGACGTCATCAGCCGGATCACCGTGGTGCCATCACCGCGCCGTTCCCAGGTCTCGAACTCCACCTCCTGCTGCAGGCGCTCGACGACCCCATCCGGCAGCACCGGGAACAGCTGGTTGCTCGGCGAATCGACCGCCAGCGGCACGCCGGCCTGCTGCAGGACCTCGCGCAAGCGTTCCGCCATGACGTTCGCGTGCGTCGCCAGCACGAAGTACAGGCCGTCCTCGAACAGCGCCTCGAACTGCGCGCCGACCACCATGCCCTTGGCCAGCATCGCGCCGCGCTGCTTGATGACGTGGCGGAACTCCGTGCGCAGCGCCGGGTTGACGATGACCAGCGCCTCGCCCAGCAACGCACCGTTCTTGGTGCCGCCGATGTAGAACGCATCCGCTTCCGTCGACAGCAGCGCCAGGTCGACATCGTTGCCGGGCGTGGTCAGCGCCGAGGCGAGGCGCGCGCCGTCGACATACAGCAGCAGGCCGCGGCTGCGGCAGAACTCACCCAACGCCTGCAGCTCCATCGCGCTGTAGAGCGTGCCCCATTCGGTGGTGTTGGAGATGTAGACCAGCCGCGGCTTCACCATGTGCTCGCCGCTGTGGCCGTCGATACAGGGCTGGATCAGCGCGGGACTCAACTTGCCGTCGGGCGTGGCGACCGTCAGCACCTTGTGGCCGCTGGCCTCGATGGCGCCGGTTTCGTGCGTGGCGATGTGGCCGCTGGCGGGCGCAATCACCGCTTCGTGCGGACGCAGGAAGGCCGCCAGCGCGACCAGGTTGGTCTGCGTGCCGCCGGCGAGGAAATGCACGTCGGCGTCGCGGGCGAGACGGTCGCGGATCAGGGCGGCGGCACGGGCGCTGTGTGCGTCCAGCCCGTAGCCGCGGTTGATTTCCGCGCTCGCCACGGCAAGCGCCTGCAGCAGGCGGGGATGCGCGCCCTCGCTGTAGTCGTTGCGCAGGCTGATCCGGGCGTTGTCGGTGGCGACGTCCATCACAGCCCCTTCGCCGCTTCGGCCACCGCGCGGAAGAGGGCACGGCCCTTGTTCATCGTCTCGTCCCATTCCTTCTCGGGATCGGAGTCGTAGACGATGCCGGCGCCGGCCTGCACGTGCAGGCGGCCGTCCTTGATGACCGCGGTGCGGATGGCGATGGCGGTATCGGCGTCGCCATGCCAGCCGATGTAGCCGATGCTGCCTGCATAGACGTTGCGCTTGATCGGTTCCAGCTCACGGATGACTTCCAGCGCGCGGATCTTCGGCGCACCGCTGACGGTGCCGGCCGGGAACGTCGCACGCAGTACGTCGGCGTAGCTGAGGCCCGGCAGCAGCTTGCCGGTGACTTCGCTGACGATGTGCATAACGTGGCTGTAGCGCTCGATGACGAACTGTTCGCCCACCTGCACCGTGCCGGCCTCCGACACGCGGCCGGTGTCGTTGCGGCCCAGGTCGATCAGCATCAGGTGCTCGGCACGCTCCTTGGGATCGGCCAGCAGTTCGGCTTCCAGCGCGATGTCCTCATCGTGCGTCTTCCCGCGCGGACGCGTGCCGGCGATGGGGCGCACGGTGACTTCATTGTTCTCCAGGCGCACCAGGATCTCGGGCGACGAACCCACCACCTGCACGTCGCCGACGTCGAGGAAGTACATGTACGGCGACGGGTTCAACGCGCGCAGCGCGCGATACACGTCCACCGGCCGCGCATTGAACGGCACGCTCAGGCGCTGGCTCAGCACCACCTGGAAGATGTCGCCGGCGCGGATGTATTCCTTCGACTGCTCCACCGCGGCGATGAAGCCGTCATGGGTGAAGCCGGAGACGAAGTGGCTTTCGTCCAGCACGTCGCGGGTGATCGGCGTCGGGTACGAGCCCGGCTGACGCAATTTGGCCGTCAGCGCGTCCAGCCGCGCCTGCGCCTGTTCCCATGCGTCCGGTTCGCGCGGATCGGCATGGACGATCAGGTACAGCCGCCCCTTGAGGTTGTCGAACACGGCCACTTCTTCCGACAGCATCAGCAGGATGTCGGGCGTGCCGAGTTCGTCCGGCTTGTCGCCGGTTGCCAGCCGCGGCTCGATGTAACCGATGCATTCGAAGCCGAACCAGCCGACCAGGCCGCCGGTGAAGCCGGGCAGGCCGTCCAGCTTGGGCACCGCGTAGGCGGCGCGCAGGGCTTCGACTTCGGCGAACGGATCGGCGACGTCGCGCGTCTCGACCAACTGGCCGTGGTCGTGGATCTGCAGCGTGTGGCCGCGGAACGTGGCCACGCGGCGCACCGGCAGGCCGATGATGGAATAGCGGCCGAAACGCTCGCCGCCCTCCACCGACTCGAACAGGTAGGTGTGCGGGGCGTCGGCGAGTTTCAGGTAGACCGAGAGCGGCGTGTCCAGGTCGGACAGCACTTCACGGACGACGGGGATGCGATTGAAGCCTTCAGCAGCGTACTGCTGGAACTGGGCGTGCGAGATCAAGCGGGCTTTCCTTCCGGAACACGGTGGCGGTACGGGCGACGGCTACGGGCCACCATCGCCAGCCACGGCGTGCGGAATCTTTGGAAAGCGGGAGCGCGGGATGGGACACGGGGCTACTTTACCCGACGCATCGGCCCGGCGGCCACTGGGAGAGCATGAATCACTGCCGTCATCCCCGCGGCTTTCAACAGACGCACGTCTGGTCGGGCGGGGGCCCGGTGACTTCAGGTCACTGAGAAGCCAAGTCGCTGGGTTCCCGCCTTCGCGGGAATGACGAGCGCGCGCTTTCGGCGCTTTCCTAAGGTTGCAGACGCAACGGACAGGCCACCGGCAGATGCATGCGGATGCGGCCGGGGACGCACTCGATGCGGAAACGGCGGGACTGCACGGGCTCGCCGTCCAGGTTCAGGATCAGCGACTGGTCGGCTTCCAGTTCGACCCACGGCAGGCGCGCGCGGGTGGCCACGCGGTCCAGCGCGGCGTGCTTGCCGTCCTTCACCAGCGTGCCCACGGTGGCGGCGACCTCGCCGGACAGCTCCGGGACGATGGTCAGGTCCAGCAGGCCGTCGTCGATCAGCGCATCCGGGCACAGTGCCTGCCCACCGCCCGCCTGCCGCCCGTTGCCGATGCCCAGCGCGATGAAGTCGCCCTGCCACTCGAACTCCGGACCGCGCACGCGCGCCGCGACCGGCTCGATGCGTCCCAGCTTGGCGACGCCGGTGATGAGATACGCCAAGCCACCGAGCATCTTCTTCAGGCCCTCATCGGTCTCGACGGTGACCTCGGTGCCGAAGCCGCCGCTGGCGAGGTTGGCGCACCAGTGCGGACCGTCTTCGGCATCGATCCGCAGGAGATCCACAGGAGCGGGTGCGGCATCGCGGACCAGCTGCAAGGCGGGCAGCGGCTCGTCCGGAATACCGGCCGCGGTGGCGAAGTCGTTCGCCGTGCCCAGCGGCACGAGGCCCAGCGATGGCAGCGCATCGGCCGGCCCGTCGCGATGGGCGAGCGTCGTCGCCACTTCGCTGAGCGTGCCGTCGCCACCGGCGGCGATGACGGTATCCACGCCGTCTCGGATCGCTTCGGCGACATAGCGCTCGGCATCGCCGTCTTCCCAGGTCACGCGCACGTCGAGCGTGATGCCGGCCTCGCGCAGAGCGCCGACGGCCTCGCGCAGGTCGTCATCACCAGCGGATTTGCCGTTGAGGATCAGGCGCCAGCGGGGTGCGGTCATGGGGAGTCCTTGAGAGTGGCGCGAGCATAGCCGGTCCGTCGTGGGAGCGACGTGAGTCGCGAACGCAGGAACGCCGGAGCTCGCGACTCACGTCGCTCCCACAACATTCCCCCCCAAGCCGCTGTCACGGGCCCGTCACAGACCATGCGTAGTGTGGAAGGCCATAGCAGGGACGACGGGCGGAGGCAGGATCAGCCTCCAATTCTTCCGGGGCGGTGGCGCAGGCCATCGCCCTTCTGCTTTTTCAGGCGCGCGCGTCGGCCACCGCGGCCCGCATGCGATCGATCACGTCCTTGTAGTCCGGCGCATTGAAGATCGCCGAGCCGGCGACGAAGGCATCCGCGCCTGCCGCCGCAATCTGGCCGATGTTGTCCGCCTTCACGCCGCCATCGATCTCAAGGCGGATGTCCTTGCCGGTCTTGTCGATCATCGCGCGCACGGCACGCAGCTTGTCGAGCGCCGACGGAATGAACGCCTGCCCGCCGAAGCCCGGGTTCACCGACATCAGCAGCACCAGGTCCAGCTCCGGCAGCACCCAGTCCAGCACCTCGACCGGCGTGCCGGGATTGAGCACCAGGCCGGCCTTGCAGCCCAGCGATTTGATCAGCTGGATCGTGCGGTGCACGTGCTTCGAGGCTTCCGGATGGAAGCTGATGATGCTGGCGCCGGCCTCGGCGAAGTCCGGGATGATGCGGTCCACCGGCTCCACCATCAGATGCACGTCGATCGGCGCGGTGACGCCGTGCTTGCGCAGCGCGCTGCACACCAGCGGACCGATGGTCAGGTTGGGCACGTAGTGGTTGTCCATCACGTCGAAGTGCACCCAGTCGGCGCCGGCCTTCAGCACGTTGTCGACCTCCTCGCCGAGGCGGGCGAAGTCGGCGGACAGGATGGACGGGGCGATGATGCAGTTCGACATGGACGGGCTCACTTGCGCTTGCGCAGGGTCTTGATGCGGTCGTAGGCGGCGTTGATCTCGCCGGCCTTGTGTTCGGCCTGGCGGCGCAGGTCTTCCGCGGCGCCGGCCATCTTGTCGGGGTGGTACTGGGAAATCAGCCGGCGATAGGCCTGGTCGAGCTCGGCATCGCTGGCGTCGCTGGTCAGGTCGAACACGCGGTACGGATTGTCGCGGCTGAGCTTGAACCAGTCCTCGTCGAAGGCATGGCCGATGATCAGGCCCACCAGGCCGCCCAACGGATGGCGCATCAGCAGCCAACCGGCCACGAATCCCAGCAGTTTTCCGTACCAGCGCTTCATTCGGCCCGCCTTCTCCGGCAATCGCGCCATTTTACGGCACACGGCGGCCCCAAGCGCCGTACACTACGCGGCCCGGTCCGGTACCCGGCCCCGCAGCAGCGGGTAGACGGCCGCCCCGGGGCACGGGCGCACGGCCTGCCGCACGCCCCCACGACGCTGTACCGCCTCGATGGTTTCCGGACTCCCCAAGGAGTGTTTGTGCCCACGACGTTGCTTCAATCCGATCTGCCCGGCCTCACCCTGCGCCACCGCGGCAAGGTCCGCGACGTGTTCGACCTGCCCCGCGACCGCCTGCCTGCCGACGCCCCCGCCGGCGATTACCTGCTGATGGTCGCGACCGATCGCCTGAGCGCGTTCGACGTGGTGCTGCCCGACCCCATTCCCGGCAAGGGCGAGATGCTCTGCCAGATCTCCAATTTCTGGTTCGCCAAGACCGCGCACCTGATGCCGAACCACCTGACCGGCATCGACGTCGCCAGCGTGCTGCCGGCCGGCGTGGACGCGTCGCTGTACGCCAGGCGCGCGGTGGTGACGAAGAAGCTCAAGCCGGTGCCGGTGGAAGCGATCGCCCGCGGCTACCTGATCGGCAGCGGCTGGAAGGATTACCAGCGCACCGGCAAGGTCAGTGGCATCGAACTACCCGACGGCCTGCGCCAGGCCGAGAAACTGGCCGAACCGATCTTCACCCCCTCGACCAAGGCCGCCGTCGGCGACCACGACGAGAACATCGATTTCGACGCGATGGTGAAGACCGTCGGTGCGGAGCTGGCCGAGCGCGTGCGCGACGCCACGCTGCGCATCTACCGCTTCGCCGCCGACTTCGCCGCCGAGCGCGGCATCCTGCTGGCCGACACCAAGTTCGAGTTCGGCACCGACGAGGACGGCCGCCTCTACATCATGGACGAGATGCTGACGCCGGATTCCTCGCGCTACTGGCCGGCCGACGAGTACGACGTCGGCACCAGCCCGCCGAGCTACGACAAGCAGTTCGTGCGCGACTATCTGGAAACGCTGGACTGGAACAAGACCGCGCCCGGCCCGTCGCTGCCGGCTGAGGTCATCGAGCGCACCCGCGCCAAGTACGCCGAAGCGCTGCAGAAGCTGGCCGGCATCGTCGTCGACTGACCTGCTCCCTGCCCCGCATCCGGGTGATGCCGGGCAAGCCGGGGTTCAGCGTTCCGTGCAGTAGGCTTGCCACCCTTTTCCCGGGTGCGCACGCATGAACGCCTACCTCTACCTCGCCCTGGCCATCGTGGCCGAAGTCATCGCCACCAGCGCCCTGAAGGCCTCCGAAGGCTTCACGCGACTCGGCCCGTCGCTGCTGGTCGCCGCCGGTTACGGCGTCGCGTTCTACTTCCTCTCGCTGACGCTGAAGAGCGTCCCCGTGGGCGTGGCCTACGCCATCTGGTCCGGGGCGGGCATCGTGCTGATCGCGCTGATCGGCTGGCTGGTGCTGAAGCAGCCGCTGGACCTGGCGGCGATGCTGGGCATGGCGCTGATCGTGGCCGGTGTGGCCGTGATCCAACTGTTCTCCAAGGCCGCCGCCCACTGATCCGAACGCCGATCCCGGTCCCGGCACACCCCGTCGGGCTGGGGTATGCTCCATACCCTGCCGCATTGCCATCCTCGGGAGGGATGAATGAACGCGACCGCGCAACGTCCGGTGGACCGCTGGTTCGCCAGTTATTCCGGCGACCACGTCAACGAGACCAACCAGCTGATCCACGTGTTCGCCGTGCCGGCGATCCTGTGGACGGTGGTGGCGCTGCTGTGGTGCATCCCGGTGTTCGGTACCTGGGTGAAGTCGGGCATGTGGGCGGCGCTGGCGATGTTCGCCGCGTGGATGTACTACTACAAGCTGTCGCGCCCGCTGGGCTTCGGCATGCTGGCGATCTTCATCGCGATGGCGTGGCTGACGCGCTGGCTGGAGGCGCTGCTGGGATTGCAGAACCTGTTCTACCTCGCCGTCGGCGTCTTCGTATTGGCGTGGATCGCGCAGTTCATCGGCCACAAGATCGAAGGCAAGAAGCCCAGCTTCCTCACCGACCTTACCTACCTGCTGATCGGCCCGGTGTGGGTACTCAGCAAGTTCTACCGGAAGATGGGTTGGCGGTATTGAGCGTAGCGCCGGGCTTGCCCCGCTGATGCCGTTCGCGGGTTCGTTCCGGGGTTTCGAAAAGCAGCGGAGCGAGCTCCGCTCTACGCACCGAGTGCACGCGTGTCGACGTTGAACTGCCGCGGCGCGTAACCGAAGTCGTTGCGCGCCGGCGTCGCATCGAACACCAGATCCTCGCGCATGCGCGCAACTGCATCGTCGGAGAGCCCGCGCATCGCGCCCGCCATGCGGGCGAACGACAGCACCGCGCGGAAGACGGGCATCGGCAGCTGCCATAGCGTCGCAGGCGGATCGAGCGCCGCCAGCGTGCGCGCCACCATCTCGCGATAGGCCAGTATTTCGCCGCCGGGAAGCGCATACGCCTGCCCGTGCGTTGCCGGCGCATCCACGACGGCCAGTGCGGCGGCCGCCAGATCATCGACGTGGACCGGCTGGCGCCTGCCCTCCGCACCTCGCGGCAGCACGAAGAACCCCATGCGCCGCGCCATTGCCGCGATCCGCGACAGCGTCTGGTCGCGGCCTGCGCCGTAGACCAGCGTCGGGCGCAACAGCGTGGCCGATGCCCCCGTCGCCGACGCCGTGTCGAACACCAGCCGCTCGGCGGCCTGCAGTCGCGCGACGATGTCGCGCTCGTAGGCATCGCCCGAGGCCTGCTTCGTGTCGAGACTGGTTGAACCGAACGCGACCACGCGCGGTGCCGCAACGAGCCCTCGTCCGTACCACTGCGCGAATCCGTCCAGCGGGCCGGTGCTGAAGATCACATCGACGCGGGCTGGCAAACCGTCGATGCCGGCGAACTCGCCGGTCAGCCACTGCACGTTCGACCATGGCGGACGCGGCGTCCGCGATACCGCGAACACCTGCCAGTCGCGCGCATCAAGCCTGGCGAGCAGCGCCTCGCCGATCTGTCCGCTCGCACCGAAAACGAGGGCCGTACGCATGAGGGATCAGGCGTCCGGCGCGGCGTCTTCGTCGACGGCGTCGATGGGCTTGGCCGGCTCGCCGCCCGGCATCGGCGGCCGCTCCGCCATGTGCAGCGACAGCGCCGCCTTGGCCATCAGGTGCGCGCTGATCGGCGCCGTGATGAACAGGAACGCGGTGATCAGCAGTTCCCTCGGTTGCGGATCGGTACCGCTCAGCGCGTGGTAGCCGACCGACGCGATCAGCATGCAGCCCACGCCCAGCGTGCTGGCCTTGGTCGGTCCATGCAGGCGCTTGAAGAACTCCGACAGCTTCAACAGGCTGAAGGAGCCGACCAGAATGAAGAAACTGCCCACGGCCAGCAGCAGCACCAGCAGGATGGCGAAGACCCAGCTCATTCGACGATGTCCCGTCGCAGCACGTACTTGCTCAGCACCACCGTGCCGACGAAGCCCAGCATGGCGATGATCAACGCCGCCTCGAAGTAGACCGCCGTGCCCAGGTACATGCCGAACAGCACCAGCTGCGCGATCGCGGCCACGAAGAGCGTATCGAGCGCGAGGATGCGGTCGGGCACGCTGGGGCCGCGCACCAGCCGCACCAGCGCCAGCAGCATCGCCAGGCCGACCACGTGCATCGATGCCACGATGGCGTACATCACCAGGGCCTGAGGGGTCATGGGAAGATCTCCATCAGCGGCGCCTCGTAGCGCGTCTTGATCTGCCGGACTACCGCATCGGCATCGTCCAGGTTCAGCACATGTACCAGCAGGTGGCTGCGATCGTCCGACAGCACCGAAGACACCGTGCCCGGCGTCAGCGTGATGATGCTGGTCAGTGCGGCGATGCCGTGGATGTTGCCGATGTCGAGCGGCACCCAGATGAAGCCCGGCCGGATCTTCCGTTCCGGCCCCAGCACCTGCAGCGCCACGGTGACATTGGCGGTCACGATATCCATCGCCAGTACGCCCAGCATGCGCGGCACGCTGCGCAAACGGCCGATACGGGCGAACTCGCGGTCAAGCCGCGCGGCGAAAGGGGGAATCAGCAGCGCCAGCAGCAGCGCCATCACCACGTGCCCGGCACTGATCTCGTCGTTCAACAGCAGCCAGAAGCAGAACACCGCCACGCTCAGCGGCAACGACGGCAACCAGCGCTTGCGCCAGGATCCGGCCATCTCAGGGCTCCCTCAGCACGGGCGCCGCGGCACGCACGTGCTCCACATAGTGGGCAGGCGACTGCAGCTGCGTCGCCGTCGCCCGCGTGTAGTCGAGCACCGGCGCGGCGGCCAGCACCATTGCCACGCCATACGCCAGCAGCAGCACGATGGCCGCGGTTTCCAGCGGACGTGACGGGGCCGGTGCCACATCCTTCTCCGGCGTATAGGCCTCCAGCTTGTCCACGCCGGCATCGGGCCAGGGCTCGACGCGCCAGAACAACCGGGTTCCCGCTCGCGCCAGCCCCACCAGCATCAGGAAGCTGGTGCCCAGCACCAGCGTCCAGATCCATGCCGTGCGTGGGCCGGCCGGCACGGCTTCCAGCAACAGCAGCTTGCCGATGAAACCCGACAACGGCGGCAGGCCCGCCAGCGACACCGCCGCGACGAGGAACAGCAGCCCGGGCACCGTCTTGTCCGGCAGCGCCGCCACCAGGTCCTTGCGATCGCTCGCGCGGCCGCGACGCCGACGGATCAGGTCCGCCAGCAGGAACAACGCAGCACCGGCGAAACTGCTGTGCACCAGGTAGTACAACCCCGCACCGACCGTGCCGGCGGTATGCAGCGAGAACGCGACGAACAGCGTCGCCGCCGAGCCCAGCACCAGGTAGGCCGCCAGCGCGCGCAGCCGGTTCGCCGCCAGCACGCCCAGCGACGCCAGCACCAGCGTCACCGCACCCAGCGCCAGCAGCGCCGGCCAGGCGAATCCGTCCAGCGGTCCCAGCGCCCCGAAGGTCAGCGTGCCCAGGCGAAGCACCGCGTACAGGCCGACCTTGGTCATGATGGCGAACAGCCCGGCCACCGCCGCCGGCGCATGCGTGTACGTCTCGGGCAGCCAGAAATACATCGGCAGCAGCGCGGCCTTGGCGCAGAACACCACGAACAGCAGGCCCGCCGCGGCCTTCACCATCGCCACGTCTCCGGGCGGCAGCTGGGCCACGCGCGCGGACAACTCGGCCATGTTGAGTGAGCCGAGCAACCCGTACAGCAGGCCCAGCGCGATCAGGAACAGCGTCGAGGCGGCGATGTTGAAGGTGACGTAATGCAGGCCGGCACGCATGCGTTCGCCGCGCCCGCCGCTGAGCATCAGCCCGTACGAGGAGATCAGCAGCACCTCGAAGAACACGAACAGGTTGAAGACGTCGCCGGTGAGGAAGGCGCCATTCAACCCCATCAGCTGGAACTGGAAGAACGCATGGAAGTGCGGCGCGCGCCGGTCCCAGCCCGCGCATGCATGCAGCAGGCAGGCCGCACCCAGCAGCAGGCCGACCAGCAGCATCAGCGCCGACAACCGGTCGACCATCAGCACGATGCCCAGCCGCGCCGGCCAGTCGCCCAGCAGATAGACCGACACGGCACCCGAGCCCGCCGATGCGACCAGGACAACGGCAACCGCCAGCATCGCGGCGATCGAGACCCACGCGACGATCCGCTGCGGCACCATGCCGAAACGGCGATGTTCGAAGAACAGCGCGATGGACGCTGCGAACAGCGGAATCAGGATCGGCAGCGCCGGCAGGTGCTGCATCATGCGCGCGCCTCCGGCTCGTCGCCCTTCGCCGCCTCGCGCGCTTCGTCATGGCGGCGCTGTTCGCTGGCCAGGAACTCGCGCTCGGCCTTGCGGCCATCGACGTGGTCGCTGTCGTTGTCGCCGCGGCTGCGGATCGACAGCACCACCGTCACCGCCGTCATCGCGAAGGCGATCACGATGGCCGTCAGCACCAGCGCCTGCGGCAGCGGATCGGTGTAGTGTGCCAGTGTCGGCGCGACGCCTTCGCGCAGCACGGCCGGCTTGCCGGGCGCCAGCCGCCCGCCCGCGAAGATCAGCAGGTTGGTGGCGTACGACAGCAGCGTCAGCCCCAGGATGACGTCGAACGTGCGCGCCCGCAGCAGCAGGTACACGCCCGCCGCGGTCAGGATCGCGATCGCGCTCGCCATGGCCAGTTCCATTACGGCGTCTCCTCCATCAGCGCAGTTCCCCCGTGCGGGTCGAGCGTTCTCCCGGCTCCATCACGCCCAGGTGCGATACGCGCGTACGCGAAGGCCCGATGGTGCCCATCATCGACAGGATCAGCATCGCGCCGCCGAACACCACCAGGTACACGCCGGTATCGAAGCCGATCGCACTGGCCAGCGGCACCGTACCGATCACCGGCAGCTCGAGATCGAGATGCCCGCTGGTCAGGAAAGGCACGCCGAAGCCCATCGACGCCACGCCGCTCACGCCAGCGATGATCAGGCCCACGCCGATGCAACGCACATAGTCGAAGCCGAAGCGCGACTCCACCGACGCCGCGCCCTGGATGACGTACTGCACCAGCAGCGGCACGGCCAGCACCAGGCCGGCGATGAAACCGCCGCCCGGCGCGTTGTGCCCGCGCAGGAACAGGAACACCGACACGGTCAGCGTCAGCGGGAACATGATCTGCGCCAGGTCCGCCGGCACCGGCAGCTTGATCGGCGGTCCCGACATGACCTTCTCCGGCGCCATCCGCGCACGGCGCAACAGCGCATGCACGATCAGCGCCGCGATGCCGAACACGGTGATCTCCCCGAAGGTATCGAAGCCACGGAAATCCACCAGGATCACGTTCACCACGTTGCTGCCGTAGGCCTCCGGCAACGAACGCGCCAGCAGCTCCCCGCTGATGGTGTCCGCCGGGCGCGTCATCATCTGGTAGGCCAGCAGGCCGGCACCGCCGCCCGCGACCGCGGCCACGACGATGTCGCGCAACCGGCGGCGCGGCGTGCGCTCCGGCGGCGAACGCGGCGGCAGGTAGTGCAGGCCGAGCAGCAGCAGGACCAGGCTGACCATCTCGACCATCAGCTGGGTCAGCGCCAGGTCGGGGGCGGACAGGAACACGAAGGCCAGGCTGACCATCAGGCCTGCACCGCCCAGCACGATCACGGCGAGCAGCCGCTGCCGGTACAGGCGGATCGTCCAGACCGCGCACACCACCAGCACCAGCCACAGCAGCCAACCCAGCAGCGGCATCGACTGCGGCGCGCGCCACTGCAACGGGGCTGCATCGCCGGCCACGAACGGCGCGGCACCCGCGGCGACCGCCGCCAGCACCAGGAACAGCAGGCTCCGCTGCAGGCTGCCATTGGCGATCCGCGCGGTGAAACGCCCGGCCAGCGCGTAGAGCGCCTCCATGTTCCAGCGGAACACGAGGCGGCCGAACGAATGCCGCACGATGGCGTGCAGATCGAACAGCCGGCGCAGGCCGAAGTACAGCGCGATGCCACCGGCGATGCCGGCCAGGCTCATCAGCAGCGGCTTGTTGATCCCGTGCCACACCGCCAGGCTGTACTCCGGCATGGCGTCGCCCAGGATCGCGCCCGCGCCTGCATGCAAGACCGGCGCGATGGTCCACGCCGGGAACATGCCCACCGCCACGCACAGCACCACCAGCACTTCCACCGGGATCTTCATCCAGCGCGGAGGCTCGTGCGGCACCACATCGAGGTCGCGCGGACCCTGGCCGAAGAAGGTCTCGTAGACGAAGCGCAGGCTGTAGGCCACGCCGAAGATGCCGTACAGCAGCGCCGCGACGGCGATGGCGTCGCGCATCGCTCGATGGCCCGGAATATCGAGCGCCTCGGCGAAGAACATCTCCTTCGACAGGAACCCATTGAGCAGCGGAATGCCCG
This sequence comes from Pseudoxanthomonas japonensis, assembly GCF_010093445.1. GTDB lineage: Bacteria > Pseudomonadota > Gammaproteobacteria > Xanthomonadales > Xanthomonadaceae > Pseudoxanthomonas_A > Pseudoxanthomonas_A japonensis. The sequence continues at coordinate 164,115 of NZ_PDWW01000005.1, forward strand.
CCATCGCCAGCGACGCGATGATCGCCAGTGCGCTCGTCCACGGCATCAGCCGTCGCAGGTTGCCCAGCCGCCGCATGTCGCGCGTGCCGGTCTCGTGGTCGATGATGCCCGCCGCCATGAACAGCGACGCCTTGAACGTGGCGTGGTTGAGGATGTGGAACACGCCGGCCACCACCGCCATCGGCGTGGAGATGCCGAACAGCAGCGTGATCAGGCCGAGATGCGAAATCGTGGAATACGCCAGCAGGCCCTTGAGGTCGTGCTGGAAGATCGCGAACCAGGCACCCACCAGCAGCGTCAGCGCGCCGACCGTGGTGACCACGTAGAAGAACAGGTCCGTGCCCGCCAGCGCCGGATGCATCCGTGCCAGCAGGAACACGCCGGCCTTCACCATCGTCGCCGAGTGCAGGTAGGCGGAGACCGGCGTCGGCGCCGCCATCGCATGCGGCAGCCAGAAGTGCAGCGGGAACTGCGCGCTCTTGGTGAACACGCCGGCCAGTACCAGCATCAGCGCCCACGGATACAGCGCGCTGCCGCGGATCAGGTCGCCCGAGGCGAGCACGATGTCCAGGTCGTAACTGCCGACGATGCGCCCGATCAGCAGCACGCCGCCCAGCAGCGCCAGGCCGCCGGCGCCGGTGATCGCCAGCGCCATGCGCGCGCCTTCGCGCGCGTCCTGCCGGTGCGACCAGAAGCCGATCAGCAGGAACGAGCTGATGCTGGTCAGTTCCCAGAACACCACCAGCAGCAGCAGGTTGCCCGCCAGCACCACGCCGAGCATCGAGCCCATGAACAGCAGCAGGCAGGCGAAGAAGCGCGGTGCGCTGTCCTTCTCGCTGAGGTAGTAGCGCGCGTACATCACCACCAGCGCGCCGATGGCCAGCACCAGGCCGGCGAACATCCACGCCAACCCGTCCAGGCGCAGGGTGAAGGCCAGGCCGATCTGTGGAATCCAGGCGTGGTCCGCGCGCAGGTTCCAGCCCTGCAGCACGCTGGGCGTCATCCAGGCCAGCAGCACCAGGCCCAGCAATGGCGCCAGGCCGGCCAGCCATGCGGTGGCGCCGCGCGGAAGGCCGCGCGCCAGCGCCACCACCAGCGCGAGCACGAACGGCAGCGCCAGCAGGATTTCAAGGAAAGGGATCATCTACCGCCTTGCGTTGCAGGGAATGCGTCATTCGCGAGCAATCGCCCCGAGTTTAACAAACCCGTTCACACATGCCTGACCCACTGTTCAGGTCAGGCGAGCAGCGCGATCTCCAGGACCACCCAGCCGACGAAGGCGGCGAGCAGGATGCCGCCCTCGACGCGGCTGATGCGCAGGTCGCCGCGCAGCATCGGGTACAGCACCAGCACGAAAGCGATCGCTGCAGGCAGTTCGAGCCGCACGAACGATTCCGGCAGCGCCAGCGGTCGGAAGGCTGCCATCCCGCCGACCACCACCAGCAGGTTGAACAGGCTGGAGCCGATGACATGGCCGGCGACCATGTCCCCCTGCCCGCGCCGCGCCGCCATCGCGGCGGCGGCGATCTCCGGCAGCGCGGTACCGATCGCCACCGGCAGCAGGCCGGTCAGCAGCGGCGACAGGCCCCAGTGCGCGCCGATCACCGATGCGCCCTGCACCACGAAGCGGGCACCGTAATAGAGCAGCGCGGCGGCCACGGCGAAGCGCAGCAGGTTCATCCACAGCACGGTGCTGGTGCGGGCATACGTCTCGATCTCTGTCCGCACCGCGACCTGCTCGCGCGATGCGCGCGCCAGCAGGAACACCAGCGACGCCACGAAACCCAGCAGCAGCACGCCGCCCTCGGTACGGCTGACCACGCCGTCCAGGCCGAACACGATCAGCGCCAGCGTGGCGAGCGCCAGCAGCACCAGCAGCGGCGACAGCACGCGCAAGCGGACCAGCACCGGCGCGACCAGCGCAGCGACGCCGAGCGTCAAACCGAGGTTGACGACGTTGCTGCCCACCGCGTTGCCGAGCGCGAGTTCCTGCGAGCCCACCCATGCGGCGCGCGCATTGACCGCCAGTTCCGGCAGCGAGGTACCGAAGGCGATCAGCAGCAGGCCAGCCACGAACGGCGACGCGCCGAGACGCTGGGCCAGGCCGGATGCGCCCTTGACGATGGAATCCCCACCCAGCGCCAGCAGCACCAGGCCCAATGCGAAATAACCCCAGGCTTCCGCCATCGCCGTACTCCCCGTCGAGTCTGCGGCGATTCTATGCCCGGCCCGCCGGAGCGGCCAGCCGGGCGCCGCCGGTCAGGAGCAGCCTTCTACGTACTCGACCTGCGGCGACAGGCCCACGCGCCACGAGGTCACTTTGCCCGCGGCATCGGCCTCGAAGACCAGCTTGGTGGTCGGTGCCACGTCGCCAGCGTCGATGGTCAGGTACTGGCCGCCTTCGGTGTACTTGTGCGGCGAGGCCTTCAGCGCACCGCCGTAGAGCTTCTGCACCTCGTCGACGCTCATGCCAACCTTGCCGCCGCCGGGCGCGGTCTCCTTGTCGGTGCCCACGTCGTAACGGACGAACTTGCCCTCTTCCATCATGAAGGCGAACTCGGCGGGCTTGCTGATCCACTTCGGCCACAGGTAGTGGCACGTGGTGCCTTCCATAGGCGCACCGTTGAGCTCGCCACCCCACGCCGCGCGCGCTTCGTCGACCGTGCTGCCCAGCTTCATGTCGCCGTAGCCGAGGAAGCTTGCCTGGCTGACCGGTCCGGCGGGCGCCGCCGTATCGTCGACCGCAGGTGCGGGGGCAGGCGCTTCCGCCATCGGCGTGCTGGTCGCGGTGGTCTGCGGCTCCGCCGTCGGCGCAGCGGCCTCTTCGCGCTGACAGGCGGACAAGAGGGTGACGACCATCACGATCGGCAGCATGGACTTCATGGGGGGCTCTCTCCAGTGCACAAACATGAATCCTAGCGGTGGCGCGTTAAGTCGCCGCGATGAAGCGCTGTCATCGGCACTTCATCGCACCCGGCTAGCCTGCGCACGGCCCGATCGACCCGTCGCCATGCGCCCAACCAAGACAGACCTCGCCCGCCAGACCCTGCTGGTCCATACCGGCACGCTCGGCATGCGCGAACGGCGTACGCTGATCCTCTGCGACGGGCAGCGCGATCTGGCGGAACTCGTCCGGCTGCTGGGCCAGGATGCACCGCTGCTGGTGCAACGCCTGATGCACGATGGCTACCTGACCGCGACGTTGTCGCGGCCGGAAGCAAGGTCCGCCGTCGAGCGCATCGTGGCGCCCGCTACGCCGGCGCCAACCGGACCACGACGTTCGCTGGTGGCTGCCAGGGTCTATCTGACGGGCATGCTGGAACTGCAGCGCGACGATGGCGCACGCCGCCATCGCGAACGCCTGCAGTCGCGGCTGGACGACGATGCGATGCTCGCGGCGCTGGCCGATGCGCTGCGTTTCCTCGAAGCACGCGTGGCGACGACGCTCGCCGGCCGCATCCGCGAACGCCTGCTGGAAGCGCTGCCGGAAGATGCGGCCCACCGGTTGCAGGACGTGTCCGACGCGACGCTGGACATCGCGGCGCGCTGACCGCGGCTCAGTCGGGACGCGTGAAGTGCTTGCGCAAGCCCGCCCAGCAGGCCTGGTAGTCGCGCTGACGGTGCGCCGCCTCGACGGCCTGGCGCGTGGGCCGGATCACCGCACGCGTCTCGAACATGAAGGCCATCGTGCCGGTGATGACGTCGGGCTTCGACAGGTCGGCGTTCGATGCCTTCTCGAACGTCGCCGCATCCGGCCCATGCCCGGTCATGCAGTTGTGCAGCGAGGCGCCGCCCGGCGCGAAGCCTTCGGCCTTGGCGTCGTACACGCCATGGATCAGGCCCATGAACTCGCTGGCGATGTTGCGATGGAACCACGGCGGCCGGAACGTGTCCTGCGCCACCAGCCAGCGCGGCGGAAAGATCACGAAATCCATGTTGCCGACACCGGGCGTGTCGCTGGGCGAGGTCAGCACCAGGAAGATCGACGGATCCGGATGATCGAAGCTGATCGACCCGATCGTGTTGAAGCGGCGCAGGTCGTAGCGGTACGGCGCGTAGTTGCCGTGCCAGCCCACGACGTCCAGCGGCGAATGGCCGATGTCGGCCCGCCACAGGTGGCCCTGGAACTTGGCGATCAGCTCGAACGCACCTTCCACGTCTTCGTACGCCGCGACCGGCGTTTCGAAGTCGCGCGGATTGGCCAGGCCGTTGGAGCCGATCGGCCCCAGGTCCGGCAGGCGCAGCGCCGCGCCGAAGTTCTCGCACACGTAGCCGCGCGCTTCGCCATCCAGCAGTTCGACCAGGAAGCGGACGCCGCGCGGAATCACCGCGATCTGCTGCGGCTCGATATCGATCACGCCGAACTCGGTGGCGATGCGCAGGCTACCCTGCTGCGGCACGATCAGCAGTTCGCCGTCGGCATCGTAGAAGTAGCGGCCCTGCATCGACCGGTTGGCGGCGTACAGGTGGATGCCGACGCCATGCATCGCATCCGGTGAACCGTTACCCGCCATCGTGTACAGACCGTCGACGAAGTCCGTCGGGGTTTCCGGCATCGGCAGCGGCGACCAGCGCATCTGGTCCGGCGACACCGGCCCCGCGCTGAAGTCGCTGTGCAGCCGGTGCTGTGCATACGGCGCGAACGGTCCGTGCATCGCCGCCGGACGGATGCGGTACAGCCAGCTGCGCCGGTTCTCCGCGCGCGGCGCGGTGAAGGCCGTCCCGCTCAGCTGTTCCGCATACAGCCCGTGCGCCACGCGCTGCGGCGAGTTGCGGCCCTCCGGCAGCGTGCCGGGGATCGCCTCGCTGGCGAAGTGGTTGCCGAAGCCGGTCATGTATCCGCGGACAGTGGAGGTCTTCATGTTGATGCCTTTAAAGCCCCTCTCCCGGCGGGAGAGGGGTTGGGGTGAGGGGCGATGGTGAGACGGTCCTGCAAATCGCCTCGGCCACCGCTTCAATCTGCATCAGTACATCGTTGTCCCAGAACCTCAGGACGGTGAAACCCTTTGATTCCAGGAACCGCGTTCGTGCGTGATCAGACGTTTCCGTGTGCTGCGATCCATCCACTTCGATCACCAGCTTGACCGATACGCTGCAGAAATCGACCGTGTAGGGCGGAATCGGATGTTGTCGACGGAACTTCAATCCGTCGATGCCACCGTCCCTGAGGACCGACCACAGCTTGCGTTCTGCATCTGTCGAACCTGCCCGCAATTCCCTCGCCCGCTCCAACGAGCGCGTCGCCATGGGAGGCCTGCGGTGGTTCGTCATCGTCGTCCTCCTGCCCCTCACCCCAACCCCTCTCCCGCAGGGAGAGGGGCTTCAAGCGGGAGACTACAACACCCCGCGCTTCATCTGGTCGCGCTCGATACTCTCGAACAGCGCCTGGAAATTGCCTTCGCCGAAGCCTTCGTTGCCCTTGCGCTGGATGATCTCGAAGAAGATCGGGCCGAGCGCGTTCTGGGTGAAGATCTGCAGCAGCTTGCGCTCCTTGGTCTCCACGTCGGCGTCGATCAGGATCTTGTTGCGGGCCAGGCGCGCGACGTCTTCGCCATGGTTGGGAATGCGCTGGTCGATCACGTCGAAGTAGGTATCCGGCGTATCGAGGAACTCGACGCCGGCCTCGCGCATGCGCTCGACCGTCGTATAGATGTCGTCGGTGAAGCAGGCGATGTGCTGGATGCCCTCGCCCTTGTAGGCGTCGAGGTATTCGTTGATCTGGCTCTTCGGATCGCTCGACTCGTTGAGCGGAATGCGCACCATGCCGTCCGGCGCGGTCATCGCCTTCGACAGCAGGCCGGTCTTGGCGCCCTTGATGTCGAAGTAGCGGATCTCGCGGAAGTTGAACAACCGCTCGTAGTAGTCCGCCCACTTGGCCATGTTGCCGTGGTAGAGGTTGTGGGTCAGGTGGTCGATGAAGGTCAGGCCGAAGCCTTTCGGCATCAGGTCGACGCCCGGCAGGTATTCGTAGTCCGGATCGTGGATGGTGCCCTGGTCGTCGTAGCGGTCGACGATGTAGAGCATGCAGCCGCCGATGCCCTTGATCACCGGCGCGGCGACGGCCTTGGTCAGTTCGTCGGCGGCGTCGAACGACTCGGCACCGTTCTTCAGTGCCTGCACGCGCGCCCATTCGGCCAGCTTCTTCACCCGGATCGCGAAACCGCAGGCACTGGGACCGTGCTCGGCGGCGAAGCGCGCAGCGAAGGAGTCCGGATCCTCGTTGATGAGGAAGGTGCAGTCGCCCTGGCGGTAGGTGCTGATGGCGCGTGTCTTGTGGCGCGCGACCTGCACGAAGCCCAACTTGCGGAAGTAGTCGTGCAGGTGGTGCGCCTGCCCGGCCGGTGCGGCGAACTCGACGAATTCGAAGCCGTCGATGCCCATCGGGTTGTCGAACGTCGTGGGCTGCATGCCCAGGTTGGGTTGTGCGTTCATGGGACGTCTCGCTAGGCTTGCGTGGATACGCGCCAATATAGTTTCAGGCGAAACCACCCACAAGTAGCAGCGCACCAATGAGCCAGCCACCCGACAGCCCGCCCATCCACGCCGATTTCGACCTCGACCGCCTGTTTTCCTACCGGTTGAGCGTGCTGTCGAACCGGATCAGCAGCGCGATTTCCCGCGAATACCACCGCCGTTTCGGGCTGGCCATCACCGAATGGCGGGTCATGGCGGTGCTCGGGCGCTTCCCCGGCCTGTCGGCCGGCGAGGTGGCCAACCGCACCGCGATGGACAAGGTGGCGGTCAGCCGGGCGGTGGCCCGCCTGCTGGAGCGGGCGCTGATCCAGCGCGAGATCCACGGCGACGACCGCCGCCGCTCGGTACTGGCACTGACCGACGAGGGCTTCCGGGTCTACGACGAGGTGGCGCCGATGGTCATCGAGTACCACCAGCGCATGCTGGAGCCGCTGACCGAGGAAGAGCGCACGATGCTCGACCAATTGATCGACAAGCTGGCCGGCGAAGGCGTCAAGCGCATCGAGGGCTGAGGCCCTCCATCCCTGCAAACGAAAAACGGCGGCCGATGGCCGCCGTTTTTCTTTGGATCCCCGCCTTCGCGGGGATGACGCATTGGCAAAGCCGCGCGCTCTGCGCACGGGCCAATGCGTCACTTCACGCCGTGCATCAGGCGGTTGACCAGCGGGGCGACCAGGAACAGCAGCACGCCCGACCCGACCAGCGCCCAGAAGCCGAACGTGTAACCGGCGTGCGCCGACTGCACGGTCATGCCGCCTTCACCGCTGACCTTGCCGGCGAAGATGCCGGCCAGGTTGTTGCCGATCGCGATCGAGAGGAACCAGCAACCCATCGCCATGCCGGCCAGACGCGCAGGCGCCAGCTTGGTCGTCATCGACAGGCCGATCGGCGACAGGCACAGCTCACCGACCGACTGGATGACGTAGACCATGAACAAGGTCCAGAACGGGATCTTGCCGTTGCCGTCGACCATGCTGTTCAGCGCGATCATCAGCAGCAGGAAGGCCAGGCCGTTGAAGATCAGGCCCAGGCCGAACTTGCGCGGGATCGACGGATTGTTCTTGCCCATCCGCACCCACATCCACGCCATGACCGGGGCCAGCGTGATGATGGCGATCGAGTTCACCGACTGGAACCACTCCAGCGGGAACACCCAGTCGCCGAAATCGCGGTTGACGATCTTGTCGGCGAGGAAGGTGAACGAGCTGCCCGCCTGCTCGAAGAACATCCAGAACAGCACGTTGAACACGAAGATGATCAGCATCGCCACGACCATGTCGCGCGCGACCTTGCCGTTGCGGGCGCCTTCGACCAGCAGCATCACCGCCGGCACGACGAACAGCGCCATCAGGATCGCCTGCAGCGCGCTCGCATCGATGGTCAGCAGGAAGTAGAACAGCGGGATGCCGACCACCAGGCCGAGCACCGCGACCAGGCCAACGCGGCCCAGGCCTTCCTGGCCGGGCGCCGGCAGGCCGATGCCCTTGAGCTGGCTGCGACCGACCCAGAACCAGATCAGGCTGGCGATCATGCCGATGCCCGCCGAAATGAACACCCACTGGTAATGCGGGTCTTCATTGGTGCCGAAGACCTTGCGCGCCAGCCAGCCGGTGATCACCGGGGCGATCATCGCGCCGATGTTGATGCCCATGTAGAAGATGGTGAAGCCGGCATCGCGGCGCGCATCACCCTGGAAATACAGCTTGCCGACCATGGTGGAAATGATCGGCTTGAACAGGCCGTTGCCGACGATGATCGTCGCCAGGCCCAGCTTGAACAGCGGCTCGGTCGGCGAGGCCAGCAGGAACAGGCCCAGCGCCATGAACACCGCACCCAGCAGAATCGAACGCTGGAAGCCGATCAGCTTGTCGGCCACGTAACCGCCGAAGATCGCACCGGCATAGACCAGCGCCAGGTAGGCGCCGTACATCTCGCTGGCGGGCTTTTCGCCGGCCGCGTTGCCACCGTGGAACTGCGCCACGATGTACAGCACCATCGCCCAGCGGATGCCGTAGAACGCGAAGCGCTCCCAGAACTCCGACATGAAGAGCATCCACAGCGGACGCGGATGACCCAGGACCTGCTTGAATTCCGGTATCCGTTCCGGCGTTGGTGATTCGACGGCTCCGCTCATGCGGGCTCCCCCTTCTAAAGTGGTTCAGGACTTCAATCGTCCGTGCCGCAGGCACGGGACGCGCGAGGATTACCGACGCGGGCAGCGGGCGTCAAACCGGCCCGCAATGGCGTCCAGACCCAGGTCCCGCTGTTCAGGGAGCCAAGTGGTTGCAGGAGAAAGGATTTTCTTTGCGCATGGCCCGCTCAGGTCGGCGCGTACTCGTAGCTCGCGCCCACGCCCAGCGGCAGTCCCAGCGCCCAGTAGCCCAGCAGGAACAGGGTCCACGTGCCCAGCAGGGCCAGCGAGTACGGCAGCATCATGGCGATCAGCGTACCGATGCCCGTGCCGGTGACATAGCGCCGGCAGTAGACGACGATCAGCGGGAAGTACGGCATCAGCGGCGTGATGATGTTGGTGGTCGAATCGCCCACCCGATAGGCGGCCTGGGTCAGGTCGGGCGACACGCCCAGCTGCATCAGCATGGGCACCAGGATCGGGCCGATCAGTCCCCACTTGGCCGAGGCCGAGCCGATCAGCAGGTTCACCGAACCGGTGAGCACGATGATGCCGGCCAGCGTGATGCCCATCGGCAGTCCCAGCGAACGCAGCAGGTCCGCGCCCTCCACCGCCACCAGTGCGCCCAGGTTCGAGTTGCCGAACGCGGCGATGAACTGCGCGCAGAAGAACGCCATGACGATGTAGTAACCCATCCCGTTCATCGCCTTGGCCATGCCCTGGATGATGTCCCGGTGCGTCTTGACCGTGCCGGCCGCGTAACCGTAGACGATGCCGGGCAGCAGGAAGAACACGAAGATCAGCGCCACGATGGACTGCATCAGCGGCGCCGCGGGCGCCAGCAAGGGGTGCGTCTGCGGCGGCACCTGCTCGGCCGCTGCGCGCCAAGGCGAATCGTCGCCGGCCAGGCTCCATCCGAACAGCGCCAGCGCCACCACCATCGCCCCCAGCGCCCAGGCCAGGCCGCGGTTCTCCGCGCGCGCCACCGCTTCCATCTGCGGCAGACCGGCCGGGTCGCCATCCACCGGCGTGCCACGCAGGCGCGGTTCGATCACGCGGTCGGTCAGGAACCAGCCCACCAGCACGATCAGCAGCGTGGACGCGGAGGTGAAGTAGAAATTGTTGAGTGGATTGATCTCCAGCGTCGGTGCGACCACCTGCGCTGCGGTCTGGGTCAGGCCGGCGAGCATCGGATCGAGCGAGGACGGGATGCCCACGGTGGCGGAGAAACCGCCCGACACGCCCGCGAACGCGGCCGCGATGCCGGCGAGCGGATGCCGCCCGGCGGCATAGAAGATCACCGCGCCCAGCGGAATCACCAGTACGTAGCCCGCATCCACGGCCACATGGCTGAGGATGCCGACCAGGATCAGCATCGGCGTCAGCAGCGTGCGCGGCGTGACCGACAGGATCTTGCGCAGCACCGCATTGATGAAGCCGGTGTGCTCGGCCACGCCCAGCCCCAGCATCGCCACCAGCACCACGCCCAATGGCGGGAAGTTGACGAACGTCCGCACCAGCCCCGCCATGAACCCGGTCAAGGACGTGCCCGCGAGTTGGTTCGCCACCTCGATGGGCTGGCCGGAGCGCGGATCGATGGCTTCGAACGACACCCCCGACAACCACCAGGACACCCCCCACACCAGCACCATCAGGATCAGGAACAGCACGGCCGGATCGGGCAACCGGTTGCCGGTCCGTTCGACCAGGTCCAGCAGGCGGGTGGCGAGGCTGCGCGGGGCGTTCTCCGGACGGACGTCGGTCATCGTGCGGCAGGTTCCTTCAAGGGGTTCCTCCGCATGCTACCAGCCCGGCCTCGACGCTCAACGCGGCCGGAGGTAGCGAGCGTCGTCGAACGTGCTGCACCACTGCGGCCGGTAGACCACGACCAGCGCCATGACGCCGCCGCACAGGAAGGCTTCGCCGAACATCATCAACGGCGTGGCGAGCAGGTAGAAGGGCGCGCCCGGCATGTCCAACCACACCGCGACCAGGTACTTGGCGAGGTTGCAGGCCGCGATCGCCAGCGCACCGCCCACGAAACCCTGCACCAGTACATAGGCGAACAGGTTCGGCGGCAACCTGCGCTCGCACCAGCGAGACCATGCCCAGCCCAGCGCGACCGGCACGACGGCCGTGGCGAGGAAGTCCGGGCCCGGACCCAGCCAGACGTAGCCGAACGGCCATGCCACCAGCGACACCACCGCCAGCGCCCACAGCGCGAACGCCGGCCCGAACATCAGCACCGCGACCATCGCACCGATGAAATTCAGCTGCACGCCCGCCAGGCCATGCGTGTTGAAGATGCGCAGAAGCAGCAGCGCCATGGTCGCGATGCCGAGTACGCGCTGCGCTTCTTCATCGTCCCTCAGCTTGTGCCAGGGCAGCCGGGTAGCGGCGACCGCCAGCAGCGACACGCCCAGTACTGCGGACGTCCACGGCAGCAGCACCGGCACGTGCATTCCGGGGTCAGCGACCGGGCCCGATCGAGGTGCGTACGTCGAACAGTTCGGGGAAGAACGTCAGCTCCAGCGCCTGTCGCAGGAAGCCGACGCCGCTCGACCCGCCGGTGCCGCGCTTGAAGCCGATGATGCGCATCACCGTGCGCATGTGGCGGAACCGCCACAGCTGGAACTGGCTTTCCAGGTCCACCAGGTCCTCGCACAGCGAGTACTCGCGCCAGTAGCGGTCGGTGTCTTCGTAGATCGCCTCGAACACCGGCAGCAACGCGACATCCGCCGCATGCGACTGGCGCCAGTCGCGCTGCAGGTGCTGCGCGGGAATCGCGTGGTTCCAGCGCGCGAGGTACATCAGGAATTCGTCGTACAGGCTGGGCGCATCCAGCACGGCTTCCAGGCCGGCATGGCCTTCCGGGTCGTGCGAGAACACCTTCAGCATCGCGGCGTTCTTGTTGCCCAGCAGAAACTCGATGGTGCGGTACTGCAACGACTGGAAGCCGGACGACGGCCCCAGCAGGTCGCGGAAGCCCATGTACTCGGACGGCGTCAGCGTCTCCAGCACCGACCACTGCTCGGTCAGCTGACGCAGCACCTGCTTGGCGCGCGCCAGCACCTTGCGGCACTGCCAGACCTGGTCGCGCTGCAGGAAGCCGATCGCCGCGCGCAGCTCGTGGATCATCAGCTTCATCCACAGCTCCGACACCTGGTGCTGGACGATGAAGAGCATCTCGTCGTGGTGCGGCGGGTCCGACACCGGATGCTGCGCCGACAGCAGGCGGTCCAGCTGAAGGTAGCCGCCGTAGCTCAGGCGGCCCGACAGGTCGGTGTGGATGCCCGCTTCCAGCGGGCGTTCGTTCTTCTCTACGGCCATCCGTCGATCAACCGGGGCGCCACGGGGGCAGCGGGGGCGCCAGCGTAACCGATGGCGGACGGCCGCCCGGACAAGACGAACAAAAACGGGCACTTATGTCACGTGTATGAAATGCGTGTAGCCCACGCTTTGGTTACATTGCGTCGGCCGGGGGTGGCATCGCCTCCGACGGGGGGCGGCGTCTAATCCACTGAGGGAGAACCCGTTACATGGAAATGCCACGGGGCCGCGTTGCGGCCGTGCTCGCGTCTTTCGCCTTGCTCTTCGCCGCCTCGTCGGTGCAGGCACAGGTGGTCATCAGCCAGGTCTACGGTGGCGGCGGCAACAGCGGCGCCACGCTGAAGAACGACTTCATCGAGCTGCGCAACAACGGACCCACCGCGGTGGACCTGACCGGCTGGAGCGTGCAGTACACCTCCGCGGCCGGCACCACCTGGAGCGGACGCACCCCCCTCACCGGCAGCATCCCGGCCGGCGGCTTCTACCTGGTCCAGCAGGCGCAGGGGACCGGCGGCACGGTCGACCTGCCCGCCCCGGATGCCGTGGGTACCATCGCGATGAGCGGTACGGCCGGCAAGGTCGCGCTGAGCCGCAGCACCACGGCGCTGACCGGCGCCTGCCCGACTGCCGATGCCAACGTGGTCGACTTCGTCGGCTTCGGCAGCACCGCCACCTGCTTCGAAGGCAGCGCGCCGACCGGCACGCTCAGCAACACCACCGCCGCGCTGCGGGGCGGCGATGGCAGCATCGACACCGACAACAACGGCGCCGACTTCGCGGTCGGCACGCCGAACCCGCGCAACAGCGGCGCCGAGCCGCCGGAACCGCCCGATCCGCCGGTGGCCCTGACCATCGCGCAGATCCAGGGCAGCGGCCTGCTGTCGCCGTACAACGGCAAGCGCGTGGTGACCGAAGGCATCGTCACCGCGATCAAGTTCAACAACGGCTTCTTCCTGCAGGCCGCCAACGATGACGGCGACCCGGCTACGTCCGACGCCGTGTTCGTGTTCACCAGCAGCGCGCCGCCGGCCACCGCCGCCGTCGGCACCCGCGTGCGCGTGACCGGCACGGTCGAGGAATACACGCCCACGTCCAATCCGCACCAGTTGGCGATCACCGAGATCGTCACGCCGACGGTCGACGTGCTGGACACCGGCGTCGCCCTGCCCGCCGCGATCGAGCTGACCGCCGCCGAGCTGGGCCCCGACGCCCTGCCCGGCACGCTGGAACGCTTCGAAGGCATGCGCGTCAGCGTGGCGCAGTCGGTGGTCATCGCACCGTCCGGTGGCAGCCTCAGCGAGGCCAACGCCACCGCCAGCAGCGACGGCGTGTTCCATGTCGCCCTGCCCGGCGTCGCACGTCCGTTCCGCGAGCCCGGCATCGCTGTGATGGATGCCATCACCCTGCCCGCCGGCAAGAACCCGCCGCGCTTCGACACCAACCAGGAACGCCTGATGGTGCGCAGCCGGGGCCAGGTGGGTGCGGTGCCGCTGTCGGTCGACACCGGTGCCGAGGTCGCGGGCCTGATCGGCGTACTCGACTACTTCGCCGGCACCTGGGCCGTGCTGCCCGACGTCGGTACGCCGCCGACCGTGACCGGCGGTCGCCTGCCGGAAGCCGTCAACGACGCAAGCTACGACGAAGTCACCATCGGCAGCTTCAACCTGCTGCGCCTGTTCGACGAGGTCAACGACAGCAACGGCGCGGTGACGCTGACGCCGGCCGCGCTGGACAAGCGCCTGTCCAAGGCGGCGCTGGCGATCTGCGACTACCTCAAGGCCCCGGACATCGTGGGTGCGGTGGAAGTGGAGAACCTGCGCGTGCTGCAGCTGCTGTCCGAGCGCATCGACGCCACCTGCGCCGCGCGCCCGGGCTACGTGCCCTACCTGCAGCCGGGCAACGATGTCGGCGGCATCAACGTCGGCTTCCTGGTGAGCGCTCGCCAGATCGCCGGCGGCACGGCCCGCGTCGAAGTGCTGGATGTCGCGCAGTTCGGCAAGGAAACCACCATCGCCAATCCGAACGGCACCACCAGCCTGCTCAACGACCGTCCGCCGCTGCGCCTGCGCGCCCGCGTGCACCAGGATGCGACGTCGAGCTATCCGCTGACCGTCATCGTCAACCACCTGCGTTCGCTCAACGACATCAACGACACCCTGCCGGGCAGCAGCGGCTGGGCCACCGGCGGCGAGCGCGTGCGGGTCAAGCGCGGCGCGCAGGCGGTCTACCTGGCGCAGCTGGTGCAGGAGATGCAGCAGGCGAACCCGGACGAGAAGATCGTGCTGGTCGGCGACTTCAACGCGTTCGAGTTCAACGACGGCTATGTCGACGTGCTCGGCATCATCAAGGGCGAAGCGGCACCGGAAGACCAGGTGCTGACGTACATGGCCAGCCCGCTGACCACGCCGCTGGTGGACGGTTCGCAGCTGATCGCCGACCCGGCGCAGCGCTACTCGTATTCGTTCGAGGGCAATGCGCAGACGCTGGACCACGTGCTGGTCAACGAGTCGCTGGTGATGGACGCCGCGCTGCGCGTGGACCATGCGCGCATCAACGCGGACTTCGGTACGGACAACTTCGGCGACGCATCGCTGGCGATCCGTTCGTCCGACCACGACCCGGTGCGCCTGACCATCCGCGTGCCCTCGTTCGCCCGCGCCGACCTGTCGGCCACGGTGTCGGCCGACCGCGTCACCGCCAACGTCGGCGAGACCGTGCGTTACACCGCCACGGTGCGCAATGCCGGCCCGGGTGCCGCTTCGCCGGCCGCGTTCGCTTTCGTGTTCTCGGCCGAACTGTCGCCGTCGCTGGCCACGCTGCCCGCGGGCTGGAGCTGCGCCGCCGCGGAAGTCACCGGCGGTACGACCCGCGTCGCCTGCACCGTGCCGTCGCTGGCCGTGGGCAGCGACGCGACGTTCGCCATCGACGCCATCGTCCCGGCCAGTGCCTCCGGCACCACGCTGGGCCTGGGCGTGTCGGCCAACTCCACCGTGCTCGACCCGGCGAGCGGCGACAACGTGGCCTCGGTCTCCGTGGCCATCGCCGCGCTGCCGACCCGCAAGGCCGACCTGTCGGTGAAGCTGGCCGGCGGTGCGCTGCCGCTGCTGCGCAACACCATCGCCACCGTGCTGGTGCCGGTCCGCAATGCCGGTCCGGACACCGCCGAGCAGGTCAAGGTGGTGCTGTCCACGAATGTCGAGGCGCGCTACGCCGCGGTCGCCGCACCGAGCGGCTGGTCCTGCACCCGCGTGCAGGACACGACCGACGGGTCGAAGGCCGAGTGCACCCGTCGCGGCGCCATGGCCAAGGGCGTGCAGACGCTGGCCTTCGCGATGGTCGTGCCCGGCAAGCCGAAGCGCGGCACCTCGTTCGAGTTCGAAGCCACGGTGAGCAGCGACACGCCGGACCCGAACGCGGACAACAACCACGACAAGCTCGTCCAGCGCATCCGCTGAACTTTCGCGACATCGTGGGGTCGACAGGGGCGCGGGCAACCGCGCCCCTTGTCGTTCCGGAGGCGCCGTTCGCGCATGATGGGACGCACGACACGTCCAGCCCACCCGAGCGGCAGGCGGACTGACACCGAACGACATCCGGCAACCGCCTGTTTCCGCACCGTTTTCGCCCGGCGATGCACGCCATTCGCCCTCGTCTTGCTGCATTGCACGAAGGCTGCCGGACGCTCCGTCCCTAAAATTACATTTGAAACCAATTCCGCCGGCCGACGAGAACACCGTCCAGATGACCACCGCCGCAAGCTTCACCATCGAATACCTGCAGTACCTCGGGCCCGACGGCACCCTGGTGCGCGACGACCTTCCCGACGCCGGGCGCGACGTCGCCCGCCTGCGCGAGCTGTTCAAGCAGATGCTGTTCGTCCGCACCTTCGATACCAAGGCCATTGCGCTGCAGCGCACCGGCAAGCTGGGCACGTACGCCGCCTGCCTGGGCCACGAGGCCACCCACGTCGGCATCGGCGCCTCGATGCGCGCCGGCGACGTGTATGCCCCCAGCTATCGCGAGTACGGCGCCATGTTCATGCGCGGCGTGAAGCCGCGCGACGTGCTGATGTACTGGGGCGGCGACGAACGTGGCAGCGACTACGACCGGGCCAGCGATGCCCGCAACGACTTCCCGTTCTGCGTGCCGATCTCCACCCAGTGCCTGCATGCCGCCGGCGCCGCGCTGTCGTTCAAGCTGCGCAAGCAGGACCACATCGCGGTGGCGACCTGCGGCGACGGCGGATCGTCGAAGACCGACTTCTACGCCGCGCTGAACTCCGCCGGCGCCTACGAACTGCCGCTGGTGCTGGGCGTGATCAACAACGGCTGGGCCATTTCGGTGCCGCGCAGTGCGCAGACCGGTGCGCAGACGCTTGCGCAGAAAGGCCTGGCCGGCGGCCTGCACTGTCTGCAAGTCGATGGCAACGACCTGATCGCCGTGCTGGAAGGCATGCGCCGCGCCAGCGAGCGCGCCCGCAAGGGCCAGGGCGGCACGGTGATCGAATTCGTCACCTATCGCCTGTCCGACCACACCACCGCCGACGACGCCCGCCGCTACCGCGACGACGCCGAAGTGAAAGCCGGCTGGGAACGCGAGCCGATGACACGCCTGCGCACCTGGCTGACCGCCCAGGGTGCGTGGAGCGAGGCCGACGAAGCCGCGTGGAAGGAGGAATGCGGCGCGCGCGTGGACGAAGAGGTCAACGCCTACCTCAACACGCCGGTGCAGCCGGTCGAAGCGATGTTCGACTACCTGTATGCCGATCCGCCGCCGGAACTGCTGCAACAGCGCGCTGCCGCCATCGCCGCGGAGAACCGCCCATGAGCACCGTCATGAAACCCGAGAACAAGCCTGTGGGAGCGACGTCAGTCGCGAAACCGGACACTGCGGCAACCCCGACCGCCATCACCCTGATCGAAGCCATCACCCAGGCGCTGGCCTGGGAGATCGCGCACGACGATGCCGTGCTGGTGCTGGGCGAGGACGTCGGCGTGAACGGCGGCGTGTTCCGCGCCACCGCCGGCCTGCAGCAGAAGTTCGGTCCCGAGCGCGTGCTGGACACGCCGCTGGACGAGACCACCATCGCCGGCCTGACCATCGGCCTGGCCGCGCAGGGCATGAAGCCGGTCGCCGAAGCGCAGTTCGACGGCTTCGTCTACCCGATGGTCGACCACATCATCTGCCACGCCGCACGCCTCCGCACGCGTACGCGCGGCCGCCTGCACTGCCCGATGGTGCTGCGCGTGCCGTGGGGCGGCGGCATCCGCGCGCCGGAGCACCACAGCGAAGCCAACGAGGCCATCTTCACCAACGTGCCCGGCCTGCGCGTGGTGATGCCGTCCTCGCCGCAGCGCGCCTACGGTCTGCTGCTGGCGGCGATCCGCGACCCGGATCCGGTCATCTACATGGAACCGAAGCGCATCTACCGCCAGTACAAGGAAGTGGTCGCCGACGACGGCGAAGCGCTGCCGCTGGACGTGTGCTTCGTGCTGCGCGACGGCACCGACGTGACCCTGGTGACCTGGGGCGCGCAGGTGAAGGAAGCGCTGGAAGCCGCCGACAAGCTGGCCGGCGAAGGCATCAGCGCGGAAGTCATCGATGTCGCCACGCTGCGTCCGCTCGACTTCGACACCATCGCCGAATCCGTCGCCAAGACCGGCCGCTGCGTGATCGTGCACGAAGCGCCGCGCACCGCCGGCTTCGGCGCCGAGATCGCCGCGCGCCTGGCCGAGCACTCGATGTACGACCTGCTGGCACCGGTCGAGCGCGTCACCGGCTACGACACGCACATCCCGCTGTTCCGCCTGGAAATGAAGTACCTGCCCAGCGTCGACAAGATCGTCGCCGCGGCGAAGCGGGCGATGGCGGCGGGCTGATGCGGGCCCGCGCCCTCCGCGACTACCGCACGCAGTACGCGAACCCCATCCGGTTCGCGCGCGGCGACGTGGTCGCGCTGGGCGCACGCGACACCGAGTGGCCGGCATTCGCCTGGACCACCACCGCCGACGGCAACGCCGGCTGGGCGCCGGTGGACTGGCTGCAGCCGAACGGCGACGGCCACGCCGTGGCCTTGCGCGACTATTCCGCGCAGGAACTGGACGTGCAGGCGAACGACACCGTCACGCTCGAGCACGAACTGGGCGACTGGTGGTGGTGCACGCACGCGGACGGCCGCAGTGGCTGGCTGCCGGCGCGCGACCTGCAACCGATCAACGAAACGACTTCCGAAGAGACATCCGAATGAGCGAGAGCAAGACCTTCCACCTTCCCGACCTGGGCGAAGGCCTCCCGGACGCCACCATCGTCGAGTGGTTCGTCAAGGAAGGCGACGTGATCCGGCTGGACGAACCGCTGGTATCGATGGAGACGGCGAAGGCCGTCGTCGAAGTGCCCTCGCCCGTTTCCGGCAAGGTGGTGAAGCTGGCCGGCGCGGCCGGCGACATCGTCGTGACCGGCAGCATGCTGGCCGTGTTCGAACCCGATGCCAGCCTGCCGCAGCGCGCGGAAGGCCAGGACACCGGCCATCACCATGGCCCACCGAAGACGACTGCTTCTGTGGGAGCGACGTCAGTCGCGAATCCGACATCCGATGCTCCCTCGATCGCGACTGACGTCGCTCCCACGGCTGCCGAGGCCGATGCCGGTACCGTCGTCGGCGCGATGCAATCGTCCAACGCCGTGCATACCGAACAGGCCGTCGCCGTCGGCGGCGTCAAGGCGATGCCGGCCGTGCGCGCGATGGCGAAGAAGCTGGGCGTGGACCTGGCGCGCGTCCGCGCGACCGGTGCCGACGGCGCGGTGACGATGCAGGACGTGAAGCAGGCGGCCGCAGACGGTTCTACTCTGCTCCCCGCTCCCACCGGGAGAGGGGTCGGGGGAGAGGGTGCGCAGCATCCGATTGCTCGTGCTCGCACCGAACCCTCATCCGCCCCCGTATCGAGTACGGGGCAGGCTCTTCGGGCACCTTCTCCCGAGGGGAGAAGGGAAGATCAGCGCACCACGCTGTCCGCCAGCGGCAAGCCGATGCGCACACAGCCGCCGGGCGTGTCCGTCAGCGGCCAGCCGGAACAACTGAAGGGCGTGCGCCGGAACATGGCGCGCGTGATGGCCGAGGCCCATGCCAAGGTCGTGCCGACCACGCTGAGCGACGACGCCGACATCCATGCGTGGACGCCGGGCAACGACATGACCGGCCGCCTCGTCCGCGCCATCGTGCGCGCCTGCAAGACGGTGCCGGCGATGAATGCGTGGTTCGACGGCGACAAGCTGACCCGCACGTTGCATCCGCACGTGGACATCGGCATCGCCGTGGATACCGACGACGGCCTGTTCGTGCCGGCGCTGCGCAATGCCGACCTGCTGGACGCCGGCAGCGTGCGCGAGAGCATCAACCGCCTGCGCGTGCAGGTGGAAGACCGCAGCATCCCGCCGTCGGAACTGACCGGCTACACGATCTCGCTGTCCAACTTCGGCATGTTCGCCGGCCGCTACGCCACGCCCGTCGTGGTGCCGCCATGCGTCGCGATCGTCGCCGCGGGCCGCGCGCGCCACCAGGTCACGCCGGTCATGGGCGGCTTCGAATCGCACAAGGTCATCCCGCTGTCGGTGACGTTCGACCACCGCGCCTGCACGGGCGGCGAGGCCGCGCGTTTCCTCAAGGCCCTGATCGACGACCTCGCCCTGCCGGCATGACCTTCCGCCGGCTCACGCCGATGCTGCGTACGCCGGACCTGCCCGGCACGCTCGCGTTCTACCGCGACGTGCTGGGCTTCGAGCTGGCGTCGGGCGCACCGGAACACGGCTGACTGGCATTGCGTCGCGACAGCGCCGAGCTGATGCTGTCTGCGCCCAACGACCATGAAGGCGACACCGCGCCGGCGTTCACCGGCTCGCTGTACCTGGAGGTCGCCGACGTCGATGCCCTGTGGGATGCCGTGCGCGACCACGCGCGCGTCTGCTACACGCCGGAGACCTTCGCCTACGGCATGCGCGAGTTCGCGATCTACGACAACAACGGCTACCTGCTGCAGTTCGGCACCCCGGTCTGCGACGACGCCTGACCGCGAACGGTGGCAGGATGACGCCGTCGTCCTTCATCCGGAGTCCGCCATGACCCACCGCAGCCGTCTCGCCGGTTTCATCATCGACAGCCAGGTCGACGACCTGCCAGCCGCCTCCGCGTTCTGGAGCGCCGCCCTGGGGTTGAAGGTCACGGACCCCGATGACGGCGGCCTGGGGATCTACGACAAGTTCGAACCCGGCCCCGGCGGCCTGCACATCGAAGTGCAGAAGGTGAAGCACGAGGCCCGCGTGCACCTGGACATCGAGACCGACGACATCGAAGCCGAAGTCGTGCGCCTGGAAGCACTCGGCGCGAAGCGCGTGCAGCACGTGCGCAACCGCTGGTGGGTGATGGAAGCGCCGACAGGACACCGCTTCTGCGTGGTGCCGATGAACGAGGACAGTGGACGTGCGAGGCCGAACCGCTGGCCCTGACCGGCGTCAAGGCGTGGGCACGGCATCCTCTTTCCAGAATGCCAACAGGCGGGTCAAACCGGACGAGGCGGCGGACTCGTCCTCCAGCCACGGAATCTCACGGCGCCATTGCGCCTGGCTGAGCTGCTGCACCAGGGTCTGTGGGGCATGGGCGAACCCCATGTGCCAGCGCTGGAACACGCGCTTGTCCACGCGTCCCTGCTCGAGGATTTCGAGACGATGGTGCTGGCTGGCGCGCGCGATGCGCGCGTAGATCTGTTCGACATCGGCGCGCGTGCCTTCCAGGTACTGGAAGAAGCGCTGGCCGCCGTACAGCAGTGCGCCGGTCACCTCCGCCAGTTCGTTCGCAACGCGCGCATCCAGCAGCAGCTGGTCGAGATCGTCGGCGTCCATCGGACGCGTGGCCTGGCTCTGGTAGACCAGTACATGAAGAGGAGCCACAAGCGTTCCGGTGGTGCGAAAGGACGCGCAGCATAGCGCAGCGAATCACATGAACGGCGTGCGCCAGCGCCGCTATTTCCGTTCAGTCTCGCTGCGTTCGCGCACGGTCTTGAATTCTGAACCGTTCAGCCAACGCGGCCATGCGCGTCCATCCGCGATATCGCGGCCCAGCGCGTACAGCAGCGCCACATCCTGCGCCTGACCACCTGCCTCCCACGACAACGTCCACGCATCGCAGGGCTGGTGGTAGCACCTGGCAAAGTACGCATCACGCAGCGCCTTCCCGCTGGCCTCGCCGCCGTCGACGCGGTCCAGTCCGGCGCCCACCGTGATCGCCGGCACACCCGCGCGCGCGAAGGCGAAATGGTCCGCACGGTAGAAGAAGCCCGCTTCGAGGTTCGGATCAGGCGAATAGGTGCGCCCGTGTGCCTCCGCGACGCGCTTCAGGTCGCCCTCGAGCGAGACGCGGCCATTGCCCCATGAGGCGATGTCGCGATTGGGACCATCGGGACTGAGCATTTCGATGTTCAGCACCGCGGCCGTCTTCTCCAGCGGCGCCAGCGGATTCGCGGCGTAGTAGGTCGCGCCCTGCAGCCCCTTTTCCTCGGCGGTCAGCGCCATGAACAGCAGGGTGCGCTGCGGACGCGGACCGGCGGCGAACACGCGCGCCAGTTCGATCACCGCGGCGACGCCGGTCGCATTGTCGACGGCGCCATGGCGGACCACATCGCCCGACGCATCCGGCTCACCGATGCCGAAGGCATCCCAGTGTGCGGAGTAGATGACCGTCTCGTCCGGCTGCTCCGCGCCCGCCAGGCGACCGATGACGTTGCGTGTCACCACCTGGTCCCGCTTTACCGCAAAGGACGCGGAAAGCGTGGCATCGCCGAGTGCGACCGGCGCGAACGCCGATGTCTGCGCACGGCGCTTCTCCACCTCGAAATCCAGCCCCGCGCGCTCGAACAGCGACACCGCCAGCTCGCGCTGCATCCAGCCGCGCAGCAGCGTGTGGTACGTCGCCGCATCGTCACGCGGAATGTCGAACACCGGCGACAAGCCGGACGCCCGCACCGTCGCCCAACCATAGGCCGCCGGGGCGGTTTCGTGGACGATCAGCACACCCGCCGCGCCCTGCCGCGCCAGTTCCTCGTACTTGTAGGTCCAGCGGCCGTAATAGGTCACCGCGCTGCCATCGAACGCGCCGGGCGAGTCGGCTTCGAAATCCGGATCGTTGACCAGCACCACCGCGACCTTGCCCTTCAGGTCCGCGCCCTTGTAGTCGTCCCAGCCACGCTCGGGCGCCGTGATGCCGTAGCCGACGAACACCAGCGGCGCATCGACGATGCCGACGCGATCAACAGGGTTCAGGCTCTGCAGGACGAGGTCGTCACCGTTGGACAGCGCCTGGCTTGCGCCTCCGATCTTCAGCGTCGCGGTGACCGGACCCTCGACCTGCGCGCGTACCAGCGGCACGGCCTGCGTCCATCCACCCTGCTCGCCACCCGGTTGCACACCGGCCTTCTTCAGCTCATCGACCACATACGCGACGGTCTTCTCCTCGCCGGGCGTCGCCGGCGCGCGGCCTTCGAATTCAGCCGAGGCGAGCACGCGCACATGGCGCGACAGGTTGTCGGCGCTGATCCCGCCGCCGGGAATGTCGGCGGCGAAGGCGGGCGTCAAGCCAAGCGACAGGAGCAGCAAGTGGAGGGAACGTTTCATGGGTATCGCGGCTTCGTTTGATGGGCGTTGCGAGTCTAAAGGATGGATGTGGGAGCGACGTCAGTCGCGATGCAGCATCCGGACGGCTTGATCGCGACTGACGTCGCTCCACAGGTATCGATCCGGTACTGGCGTGCGCTTTCTACGGCCGTCCACGATCCAGCCACACACCCAGTCCCTGCGCGTTGAGTTCGATGTCCATCTCGAGCAGGCGCAACACCTCCTCGTCCGCAAGCGGCACCTGCAGGCCATGCGCCCGCTCAAGGTACAGCGCCGACAGTCCGGCGGCGATGCAGCGATGGCGATCCGCGCGCCCTTCGCAGGCTTCGGCGATCGCCACCATCGCGTCGATCTGTTCGTACAGCGCCTGCGCCAGCCGTGGCACGTCGCCGACGCGGCCATAGTGCGTCAGGTACATGCCCTCGGGCCCGTACGCGACCATCCGCGCGATGCTGGCTTTCAACGCCGCAGGCTCGAACTGCACCGGCGTGCTGGTGGGCAGGATGAAGGCACCGGCCGGCCCGTCCAGTTCGCGGTAGGACAGGCCGAATGTGTCGCCGGTGAACCAGCAGCGGCTGCGCGCGTCCCAGATGCAATGGTGGTGGCGCGCATGGCCCGGCGTGTCGACGCACAGCAACGGACGCTCTGCGAGCATCATCGCCTCACCATCGGCGGCGATACGCACGCGCTCTTTCGGCACCGGCTTGACGGTGCCATAGCTGCGCTGTATTTCCTCTTCGCCGTAGACCGCCGTGGCACCCTCGACCAGCTTGGCCGGATAGATGAGGTGCGGCGCGGCACGCGGATGCGCGATCACCGTGGCGTTGGGCAACTGCTGCAGGAGCAGGCCCGTGCCACCAGCGTGGTCCAGGTGCACATGGGTGACGATGACGAACTCGATGTCGGCAGGCGTCAGCCCCACCGCCTGTACTGCATCCAGCAGGCGCGGGACCGAATGGTTGGTGCCGCAGTCGATGAAGGCGCCGCGACCTTCCTCGACGATCAGATAGGCAGCGTCGAAGTGGTCGCGATGGAACGCGGCGTCGATGGTGTGGATGCCGTGCAGGCTCATCCGCGTACCTGTGTGGAGACGGTTGACCCGATTCTAGTCCCCGTATCGCGGGTGTACGACCCGCCTTTGGTGGAACGCTCCATCCGCGCGCGGCCTCAGCCGCGCGACAGCCACCAGCCGCGCAGCGGCACCGCCAGCGTCAGCACGAACAGGAACGCGCCATACGCCACCAGCGTGGCCAGCACCTGCTTCCAGATCGCGCCGGTGCCGACATCGGCGGCGCCCAGGGCATAGCCCCACTGCATGCCGATGAAGCTCAGCACGAAGGCCACCGCCAGCACCGCCAGATCGAAGCCCTTCCGGCGCGCAGTGCGCGGCTGGCGCGGGAACAGCCAGTACAGCGAGCCCAGCAGCAGGAACCACGGCAGGAACAGGATCACCGCAAGATACGGCATGGCGTCAGGCCTCCGCCGCCCGCAACGCGGCCAGCGCCGCGAGCACGTCGGCGACCGGCACCTGCAGCACGATCTCCGGCGTTTCCATCGCGTCGGCCTGCTCGGCCTGCTTCAGCACGCCGATCAGCCTGCCGGCATCCTTCGGCGAGTCGAAGCCGTTGCTCTGCACCAGCACGTTGCCGTCCGCATCCGCCAGCTTGAAGTAGAACCGGCCATCGGTATCGCGGTACTGCTTGAATGCCGGCAGCGCGACTTTCGATGGCGCGACCTTAGCTTCCACCACCGGCACCTGCGACAGGTCGCGCAGGCCAACCGCATGGCGCAGTTCGGCCAGCAGCGGCGTGGCGTAGCGTTCGCGCAGGCGACGCGCACCATCGCGCAGGATCGCCTCGATGTCGGCGGGCTTGGCCATCAGCGCGTCGTACTTCTCGCGCAGCGGTGCGATTTCCGCATCGATGCGTTCGAACAGCTGCTGCTTGGCATCGCCCCAGCTGATGCCGTCGACGAATTTCTGAGCGAACGCGCGCGTTTCCTCGGCGCTGCCGAAGGCCTGGTACAGCTGGAACAGCGCCGAGCCTTCCGTGTCTTTCGGCTCGCCCGGACCGCGTGAGTCGGTCAGGATGGAGAACACCAGCTTCTTCAGCTCGTCCCGCGGCACGAACAGCGGAATGGTGTTGTTGTAGCTCTTGCTCATCTTGCGGCCGTCGAGCCCGGGCAGCGTGGCCACGTTGTCGTCGATCAGCGCTTCCGGCAGGGTGAAGTACTCCTTGCCGTAGACGTGGTTGAAGCGCTGGCCAAAATCGCGCGCCATCTCGATGTGCTGGATCTGATCGCGTCCCACCGGTACCTGGTGCGCGTTGAAGATCAGGATGTCCGCGGCCATCAGCACCGGGTACATGAAGAGCCCCGCACTGACGCCCGCATCCGGGTCTTCGCCATCGGCATTGTTCTTGTCCACCGCCGCCTTGTACGCGTGCGCGCGGTTGAGGATGCCCTTGCCCGCCACGCAGGTCAGGAACCAGGTCAGCTCGGTGATCTCCGGCACGTCGCTCTGGCGGTAGAACCACACCTTGTCCGGCTCCAGGCCGCAGGCCAGCCAGGTCGCCGCGATTTCAAGCGTGGAGCGCTGCGTGCGCACCGGGTCCTGCGCCTTGATCAGGCTGTGCAGGTCGGCCAGAAAGTAGAAGCTCTCCGTGTCCGCGGCACGGCTGGCGGCCACGGCAGGGCGCACGGCGCCGACGTAGTTGCCCAGGTGCGGCGTGCCCGAGGTAGTGATGCCGGTGAGGACGCGGGTGGTCATGTGCAGTGCGTGGGAATGCGGGAAAGCGGCCAGTTTACCGGCTGGGGCCGGCGCATGCCGGCGCCGGGGTGCGACACGACGTCGCAGCCAGCACGCTTGCCCATGGCTTAACCGGTGTGCGCTTCGCCACCACGACCAACCCCACCGCATGCGGCCGGCCGTTCGCAGCAACGTCCCCACCTGGAGAACGGACATGCTGCACCGAATCCTCGCCTCCCTGGCCACCTTGGCCCTGCTTGCCTTCGCACCGGCCCACGCCGGCCCCCTGGTCGATGTCGGCGTGGTCGACCGCAACACTGGCGAATGGCTGGCACAGCATCCGCACCGGGGCGATCTCTGGGTCGCAGGCACGCCCGGCAACCGCTACAGCGTCCGCCTGACCAACACCACGGGCGAGCGCGTGCTGGTCGTGCTGTCGGTGGACGGGATCAACGCCATCACCGGCCAGACCGCCAACCCCTCGCAGGCCGGCTACGTGCTGGAGCCGTGGCAGACCACCGAAGTCACCGGCTGGCGCAAGTCGATGAGTGACGTGGCGCAGTTCGTCTTCACCGACCTCGGCGACAGCTACGCCGCGCGGACAGGCCGGCCGCGCAATGTTGGCGTGATCGGCATAGCCGCGTTCCGGGAAGCGCCCGCCTATCGCTATCCGCAGTACACGCCACCGGCGATCGCGCGCGGATCGATGGAGAAGCGGGTGGAGGCCGAAGCCGCTGCACCAGCGGGTGCCTCCCGCGGCATCGCCGCCAACGACGCCGCCCAGCAGCAGAGCATCGGCACCGGTCATGGCGGTCGCGAGTGGGCGCCCACGTCGCGAACGGGTTTCGACCGCGCGACCCGCCAGCCGGAACAGGTGAGCGAGGTGCGCTACGACGAGTACCGCCGGCTGGTCGCACTGGGCGTGGTCCCCCGACGTCATGGACCGACGCGGCGCGATGAACGCCCGCGCGCGTTTCCCAACGGCTTTGTTGCCGACCCGCCGCGCTAACGCTGAGCTTCGCGCATGAAAGAAGACGGGCCGCATCGGGCGGCCCGTCTCGATTTGCCTGTCAGGGTGAGTACGTGGGTCAGTGCTTGAACGTGCTGTCCGAACGCAGCGTGCGCTGGAATTCCTGGACTTCCGTGTTGGCACGGTCCCGGTCGTACCCGTAACGTTCCTGCAGCTTGCCGGTCAGGTACTCGGCATTGCCTTCCGCGACCTTGAAATCGTCGTCGGTCAGGTCGCCCCACTTCGCCTGGATCTTGCCCTTCAGCTGTTTCCAGTTACCGGCGATGATGTCCTGATTCATGGTGTTGCCTCGCTTGATTGAGCGGCAGGGGGCGCCGCGGGAACAGCTTCGCAAGGCGCGCGTTTCCACACGATCAACCCTGCGTCAACAGGCCATTAGGAATGGCTGAACCATTCAGGGGCATGACGGTTCGTTCGCGGCCATGAACGCGTAGAGGGACGCGTCCTTGTATTCATCCGAAAAAGAACAGGCCGCCAGGAGGAGCACTGCAATGCCTGCATGGGCGCCATGGAAATCGCGCCAAAAAAAACGGGCCGCATGGCGGCCCGTCGTGATCGCAGGAATCGGGACGTTACTTGCCCGAAGAATCCTCGACCTTTTCGCCCACCTTCTGCACGTCCTTGCCGAACCCCTTGACGGTGTTGCAGCCGGACAGCACGGCGATGGAGAACAGGGACAACAGCATCAACGCAACCATACGCTTCATAAGCGACTCCTGTGGACGGTACTCACGGCCTGGGGCGGCAGCGTCCGGGACGGACGACCCATGCTGCCCCACCCGCGCAGTCTGATTCAAGCACGCTGGCTGCTGGCTGACCATCCGCAACCCGAAAACAAGGAAGGGCCGGTTTCCCGGCCCTTCCTCGCACATGCCCGACGGCCCAAGGCGACGTGCCTCAGCAGCGGCCGTCCTTGCAGTCCTGGGCCTTGTCCTCGACCTTCTCGCCGACCTTCTGGACGTCCTTGCCGGCACCGGCCATCGTGTTGCAGCCGGACAGGACGGCCATCGAGAACATCGCCGTCAGCAGCAGCATCATTGCACGCTTCATGTGTCATCTCCTGAGTGGATTGGGTGCCGCCGCGGGGCGTCCCATGGCTGCGGCGGCGTGTGCGTGCACCTTCGTCGCGACCGCGTATAGGGCACGTGAAGCCCGGACCGCCGTGTTCAGTCGCAGTTTTCCCAATCCACCGGCACTCAGTCGCGCATCAGCGTCGACTTGCCGAAGAGGCTTTCCACCAGGTCCACCGTCAGCTTGGCGGTGCGGTTGCGGCGGTCCAGCACCGGGTTCAACTCGACGATATCCAGCGACCCCATCAAACGCGTGTCGGCGATCATCTCCATCACCAGCTGCGCTTCGCGGTAGTTGGGGCCGCCCGGCACGGTGGTACCGACCCCCGGCGCGATGCTGGGATCGAGGAAATCCACATCGAAACTGACGTGCAGGTGGGTGTCGCCATCGACGCCCTCCAGCGCGGCCTCGATGGTGCGCTTCATGCCCACCTCGTCGATGTAGCGCATGTCGTACACATCGACCTGGTGGTCCTTGATCAGCTTCTTCTCTTCCGGATCGACCGAACGGATACCGATCTGCCGCACCATCGCCGGCGTGATCGCCGGGGCATCGCCGCCGAGCTTCGTCAGCGCCTCGGGGCCGATGCCGCACAGGCAGGCCACCGGCATGCCGTGGATGTTGCCCGACGGCGTGACCTCGCTGGTGTTGAAGTCCGAATGCGCGTCCAGCCACAGCACGCGCAGCTTCTTGCCGGCTTGGCGGCAATGGCGCGCCACGGCGGTGATCGACCCCATCGCCAGGCAGTGGTCGCCGCCCAGCATGATCGGCAGGCGCTGGCGTGCGAGTTCCGCCGCCGTGGCGTCCATCACGGCGCGATTCCAGGCCACCACCTCATCGAGGTGCCGATAACCTTCGACCGGACCCGTCCACGGATTGGCCGGACCCTGCACGTTGCCGGTATCGATCACGTCGATGCCCCGTGCCGCCAGCGCCTCGCCCAGGCCGGCGATGCGCAGCGCATCCGGCCCCATGCGGGCACCACGATGGCCTGCGCCGATGTCGGTGGGCACACCGATCAGGGAGACCGGGGGAAAGGCTCGACTCATGGGTACGTCCTGCGGAAAACAGGCGAACAGTCTAGTAGGTCGGCGATGACGGGCCTGTGGCATCGCAGCACGGACGCGCTGACGACGACAGCGAAGATGGTGCCGCTTATCCGAATCGAACGGATGACCTACCGCTTACAAGGCGGTTGCTCTACCAGCTGAGCTAAAGCGGCGCGGGCTGCGATTCTAGCGCAGCGCGGTGCATTCGAGGGGTTGGGGAGCGCCGCTGGACGCAGCGCGGGCCAAGGCGACGGCATCCACGCCTTCCGCCACGCCCGCATCCAGCCACCACAGGCCGGGACCGGCGCGTCCCACCGGCTGCAGTTCGGCGCCGAAGCCCGCGGCCTCCAGTTGTGCGAGTCGGCGTTCCGCGGCTTCACGGCTGCGATAACGTCCCAGGGCGATCCCGTTCGCCTGGTCGCCCTGCCGCACCACCAGGAAATCGTCGAAACCCGCCGCACCGATGCGCGCCTCGGTGGCCTGCGCCTCTTCGAGCGTGGCGGCCGGCGGAATGACCACCTGGTAGCCACTGGCGCTCGTGCCCGGGATTTCGCGAAGGCGTGCGCGCAACAGTCGTCCTGCGGTCGCCGCCTGCGCTTGCGTGGCCGCCGCTTCGCTGGTGTACGGTCCCAGGCTGAAACAGGCCGCGATGGAGGCCTCCGCAGCAGGCGCGGTCGTCGCCGATGCGACCGGAGCCACTGCCGGCGACACGGGCTCATCCACCAACTGCAGGCGAGCCACACCGGAAGGCAAGTCCGCAGGCGACGCAGGTGGAGTCACGGGGCGTGTCAGCCACCAGGCGGCGGCACCAAGGTTCAACACGACCAGCAGGACGATCAGGGCGCGGATCAGCATGCCGTGATTCTAGCCGCGCTCACGCGTCCGAACCGAGCTGCGCCCACACGGCCAGCCCCTCGAGGACGAGGGAGGGCACCAGCGCGGCACCCGGCAACCAGGGCATCAGGCCAGCGGCACCACCGCCATGCAGCAGCAACGCCGGCCGTTCGCCCAGCGTGTCCTCCGCCTGCAGCAGGCTGCGCTCGACGAGTCCCAGCGCGGCGCCGTCGCAGCCGGATGCCAGCGCGTCGAGCGTGTCGGTGGCGAACTCGACGTAGTGGCCACCCGTCGCAGGAAGTTGCCCGGCCGCGGCTTGCAGGGACTCGCGCATCAGTTGGGGCGACGGCGCGATGCGCCCGCCCCGATGCAGGCCCTGCGCATCCAGCAGGTCGACCGTCACCGCCGTGCCCACGCCCACGACCAGCCAGTTCCGCGCCGCGCGGCGACGCGCCGCCAGCAGCGCGAGGAAACGGTCCACCCCCAGGCGCGCGGGCTCGTCGTAGGCGATGCGCACGCCGGCCAGCGCAGGCTGCGTGCGCGGCAGGGAAATGGCGCCGACGCGCGTGG
The DNA here is from genome assembly GCF_010093445.1 of Pseudoxanthomonas japonensis. Taxonomy (GTDB): domain Bacteria; phylum Pseudomonadota; class Gammaproteobacteria; order Xanthomonadales; family Xanthomonadaceae; genus Pseudoxanthomonas_A; species Pseudoxanthomonas_A japonensis. The sequence goes on from NZ_PDWW01000005.1 coordinate 194,009, forward strand.
TCAGCCAATCGATCACGGCGGCCGTGCGCGCGGGCGATGCCACGCTGGCGACAACGGCGGCCGAGGCTTCCCGCGCCATGGCCGGCGGCAGCACCGCGTCGAGCGATGCGACCAGGCCTTCGTCGTACGCGACGGCCTGCACGTGGCCGAGCGTGCCGTCGGCATGCAGTGCCGCGCACTTCACACGCGAGTTCCCCAGGTCGAACACCCACTGCGTCATGTCGCCCTCACGCTGACTTCGCCCGCATGCACCTGCCGCACGCCCTGATCCATCCTCACCCGCAATGCACCGTCGTCGCCGATGCCATCGGCCACGCCCTGTTCGTCGCCCTGCGGACCATGCACGGTGATGGCGCGCCCTGCCAGCACATCCAGTGCGGCATAACGCGCGAGGAACGGCGGAAGGCCGTCGCGATCGAACTGCTCCAGCGCCGGCAGCAGCGCATCCAGCAACTGCGCCGCCAGTGCGTTGCGCGACGGTGCACCATCGCCCAAACCGGCCAGATCGGTCCATGCCTGATCAATGGTCATGGCGACGGGCGCCGGCATGCGCACGTTCACACCGATGCCGATCACCGCGCGCACCGGCCCGCCGTGCTCGCCACCACCTTCCACCAGGATGCCGCCGAGCTTGCGGCCGTGCGCGAGCAGGTCGTTGGGCCACTTCACGCCCACGGCACCGTATCCGGCCTGCCGCAGCGCTTCCGCCACTGCCACGCCGACCATCAGGCTGAGGCCGCCCAGGCGCGCGAGACCGCCGGAGAACTGCCGCGACAGCGACAGGTAGAGATTCGATGCGATCGGCGACGCCCATTGACGTCCACGCCGACCACGGCCACCGGTCTGCTGCTCGGCGAGCAGGACCTCGACGCCCCGTTCCGGCGCCTTGCGCCGGAGCAATTCGCTGTTGGTAGAGTCCAGCGACCACGCCACGTCGAGCGACGACAGTGCATCGACGGTCGCGGCCTGTAGCGGCGCACGGATGCGCTCGGCGTCCAGCAATTCGACCGGTTCGGCGAGCGCGTAGCCACGCCCGGCCTGCGCACCGATGCGTACACCGCCTTCGCGCAGCGCCTGGATGCGTTTCCACATGGCGGCACGCGTCAGGCCGGCATCGCGCGCCAGCACATCGCCAGACACCGGGCCTTCGATCAGTCGCTGCAGTAGCTCGCGCTCGCCGGTCATGCGCGACGGCGCCAGATGCGCGCACGTTCGAAGCGCGACTCGGTGCCGTCGCGCAGGCGACGGACATTCACCCGATGGGTGAACAGCACCAGCAACGCCGCGGCCATCGCGAATATCTGGGCGGCGCGATCGACCGGCATCCACCACGCCAGCGGCACCAGGCAGGCCGTCGCGACGATCGACGCCAGGCCCACGTAACCCGTCGCCACCAGCACGCCCACCCACACGGCGAACAACGGCAGCAACGCCATCGGCCACAGCACCGCCATCCCGCCCAGCAGCGTGCCGACGCCCTTGCCGCCGCGGAACCCGTGCCAGACCGGCCACACATGGCCCATCGCCGCGACGAAGACCGCCAGGAATCCCAGCGCGTGCGGTGCCAACGGGCCGTCCAGCGACGCGAAACGCAACGCCAGCCATGCGGCCAACGCGCCCTTGCCGATATCGACCAGCACCACGCCGAGCGCGAACTTCGCGCCCTGGGTGCGGAAGGCATTGGTACCACCGGCATTGCCGCTGCCCTGCGTGCGGATGTCCACGCCGCGCAGGCGGCCCAGCATCAGGCTGCCCGATACGGAGCCGATCAGGTAGGCGAACAGCAACAGCAGGCAGGTGGTCAGCATGGCGCCATTATGGGCCACGCCCTCAACGGCTCAGGCATCTGGCGCCGGCTGCACCGCCACGATCAGGGCACCCTGACCCGCATGCGCGCCGATGGCCGCACCCGTTTCCACCAACCGGTCCTCGCTGATCGACAACCGGGTGCGCAAAGCCGCTAGCAGGCGCTCGCCTTCGGCACGCGCATCGCAATGTCCGACGATCACACGCCAGCGCTGGCCCGCGCGCAATTGCCGCGCGACCCGCCGGGCGAACGCCTCGGGCGCCCGTGCACGCGTCAGCAGCAGACCCGCGACCACCATGCGGCCGTCGACGCTCATCTTCGCCATCGGGGTCAGCGCGCTCAGGCGCGCGATCGGCGCCGCCCAGTGCGGGATGCGGCCACCGCGCACGGCATGGGAAATGTCGGGCGCGATGGCCCACATCCGCGTGAGCGGGCGCAGGCGTTCCAGTTCAGCCACGACCTCGGCATCGTCCCGTCCTTCGGCCGCCAGTTCCCCTGCCCGCCATACCAGCAGGGCCTGGCCGCAGGCGGCGTTGATCGTGTCGAACACGCGCACGCGACGGCCGGGATCGCGCGCCGCCGCATGCTCGCCGGACTGCAGCGTGCCCGACAGCGCGCGCGACAGGCCCACGTACAGCACGCGCGCATGGTGCGCGAGCGACAGCTCGAACTGACGGCGGAAATCGCCGGGCGGCGGCTGGCTGGTGCGCGGCAGCTGGCGCGACGACGCCATGCGCCGGTAGAACTCGTCGGTCGACAGGCCGATCTTGTCGAGGTAGTCGCGACCATCCAGGTCCACGCGCGCCGGCACCACGCCGATCGCGTAACGCTCGGCGATGTCGTCCGGCAGGTCGGCGGCGCTGTCGGTGACCACCACCAGCGGCTGCGGTGCGGCCGCCACCGCCTGCTGGCGGATCATGTCGTCGGCCTTCATGCCTTCGACACGCCCCTGTGCTGCGCAGGCATCGAACAACGCCTGCGGCGAACCCGTGTGGGCGTGCACGCGCAGCCGCGACGCACCGCCGGCAATGACGATGGAATCCGCGCCGATCGCTTCCAGCGCAACGCGCAGGCGGTTGCGGTCCAGCCCATCGCCGAGCAGCAGGCATTCCGTGCACCACCGGCGGTCAGGATCGATCTCGTGGTCGTGGACGACGGAACCGCCCGCGTCGTTGGCGGCCATCGGTGCACCCGTCCGCATGCGCACGGCCCGCGGACCGCCTTCGACGAACTCGGCGATGCCCTCCAGCAGGTCGACGAACCCCTGCGCGCCAGCGTCCACCACGCCGGCCTTCTGCAGCAGCGCCATCTGCCGCGGTGTATCGGCCAGCGCGCGACGCGCCCGCACCAGTGCGCGGGTGAAGCCACTGCGCGTATCGGACTGCGCGCTGTCCGCTGCCGCATCCAGTTCGTCGGCGAATGCGGTGATGACGCTCAGGATGGTGCCCTCGACCGGCTGGGCCAGCGCCTGCCGCGCACTCTGCGCGCCCTGGCGCACGGCGGCGGCCAGCGAGCGCACGTCCAACTCGGGCAGCGGCCGCACGCGTTCGGCCACGCCGTGGAGGAACTGCGCCAGGATGGCGCCCGAATTGCCCCGCGCCCCGTCGATCGCGTCGTTGCCGACCCGGCTGAGCAGGTCACCGGCGTGCTGGCTGGGCCGGCTCAGCGCACCGTGGAGCACGCTGCCGAGGGTGGAGGCGAGGTTGTTGCCGGTATCCCCGTCAGCCACCGGGAACACGTTGATGCGGTTCAACCCGTCCCGGGCCGCGATCACCCGGCGGGCGCCGGCGATCAGCGCCAGACGCAGGGCGGGAGCGGTCAGCGGGCGGTCGGAGGCGGTCGGCATGGCGGGAGTCTGCCGCAAGCCGGGAACCGGCCCTGCTGCGACGCAGCAGCCCATCCGCGGTTTTCCTCGATCCGTCGCCGCGGACCGCCGTTTCGTCGCACGGAGCGGGCCGATCCGTGCCGGCCGGCGCCAATCCGGCTATAGTCGGCGGCGTCATCTGGCCGCTGTAACCGACCGACAGGAGTCCCTCCGATGCTTCGCGCCAGCCTTGCCCTGCTGCTCCTCGTTGCCTCGGCGGCCGTGTTCGCCCAGAACGGGCGCGGCATCGCCAACGGCACCACCGGGACCTGCCAGGACGTCGCCGACCGCGCGGTCGCCGAACGTCCGGCCGATGCCGTGCCGAATGCATCGGACGCACGCCGCGCGCGCGCCACCGCCGTGCGCAGCAAGTACGGCGCGCCTGCGTCGCTGACCTCGCCGGCCACCACCCGCGGCGGCGGCGACGACGACGACACCCCGCTGCCGCGCAGCCGCGGCTCGAAGTGGCACAGCTTCCTGCCCGGCATGTTCCGCTGACGCGGAGGGCGGCACCCGGTGATCGGACTGTTGCGCCGCCTGCGGCGCCCTTCCCCGTCGATTGAAGACAGCCTCTGGCAACGCGTGCGCAGCGCTACCCCATGGGTATCGGCGCTGGACGACGAGCGCTCGGAGCGCCTGCGCGCACTGACGGCGCGCTTCCTGCACCAGAAGACCATCACGCCGCTGGCCGGGCTGAGCCTGGACGACGCGCAGCGTGCGCAGCTGGCCGCGCTGTGCTGCCTGCCGCTGCTCGAATACGGCGAGGCCGGCCTGCGCGGCTGGTCGCAGCTGATCGTCTATCCTGATGCCTTCCGCGTGCAGCGCACGCACACCGACGCCGCGGGCGTGCTGCACGAATGGGAAGACGATCTGGCCGGCGAAGCCTGGGACCAGGGACCGCTGATCCTGTCGTGGGCCGACGTGCAGGCCGACATCGCCGAGCCCGATGCCGGCTTCTGCGTGGCCGTGCACGAGATGGCGCACAAGCTGGACGTGCTGGATGGCGAACTGGACGGCACGCCACCGTTGCCGGACGCATGGCATGGCCGCTGGGCGCGCGACTTCCAGCGCGCCTACGACGACTTCTGCATGCAGGTCGACCTGGGCCGCGAGACCGCCATCGACCCGTACGCGGCGGAAGCGCCCGAGGAATTCTTCGCCGTCGTCACCGAGTACCACTTCTCCGCGCCAGACGTACTGGCCGAGGCCATGCCGGACGTGGCGGCGCATCTGGTGCGTTTCTACGGTCCTTCGCCGATGACCGGCACGGCGGCCTGAATCACAGCCCCGGCGGCAGCCGCACCTCGAAGCGCGCGCCGCCCAGTTCGTCCGATCGCCGTACCTGCAACTCGCCACGATAGTCGCGGATCAGGTCCTGCACGATGGACAGGCCGATGCCGTGCCCCTGCACGCGCTCGTCGCCACGCACGCCACGCTGCAGCACCTTCGCCACGTCGCCCTCGGCGATACCCGGTCCATCATCGTCGACGGCCATGAACAGGCCGGCACGCCGCTGCGGCGCCGTCGCACCGACCGTCACCGTCAACAGCACGCGCGAGCGCGCCCACTTGAAGGCGTTCTCCAGCAGGTTGCCCATCAGTTCCTGCAGATCGCCGGTCTCGCCGTGGAACCGTGCGCGCGGGTCGATCTCGAATTCGCAGATCACGCCCTTCGCGACATACACCTTCTCCAGGCCGCGCACGATTTCCTCCGCGTGCGGCTCGATGGGCACGGCCGCGGAGAACAGTTTGTGTCCACTCGAGGCCGCACGCGCCAACTGGTAGGAGACCAGGTTGTTCATCCGCTTGAGCTGGACATCCAGTTCGTCGCGCAACGCCTGCGGATCGCCACCGCCACTGTCCAGCTGCGTGCGCAGCACCGCGATGGGTGTCTTCAGGCTGTGCGCCAGGTCGGCCAGCGTATTGCGTTGCCGCTCCAGGTTCTCACGCTCGCTCTCGATGAAGGCGTTGATGCTGTCGGTGAGCGGCTCGAGTTCGCGCGGATGGCTCTCGGTCATGCCGGACAGCTCGCCACGCTGCACGCGGCTGAGTTCGAAGATGACCCGCCGCAGCGGACGCAGACTCCAGCGCAGCACCAGCATCTGCAGCAGCAGCAGGATCACGCCGGCGCCGCCGAGGTAGACCCACAGCGACCCGCGGAACACACGGATCTGGGCACTCAATGCCTGCGCATCCTCGAAGATGTAGATGCTGTACGGGATCTCGGGGTGCTGGTGCGTCGCCGGCCATGCGTACCCCACGCCGTAACGGTACGCCTCGCTCTCGCTGCCGTCGGCACGACGGATCGGCAGCGGCCCCTCGAACGATTCCTCCAGCGCACCGAGCATCCGTGGCACCGGCAGCTCGGGTCCCAGCGTGGAGTTGGATCCCCACGGCGGCACGCCCTGGAGCACCACTTGCGCGTACATCCCGCTGTCGGGCATGTCGAAGCGGGGATCGGGCGTGTTGTAGGGCGGAATCAGCGTGCCGTTGCGCCCGAACTCCACCTTGTCGGTGTAGTACAGCGCGTAGCTCTTCAAGCGCTGGCGCAGGTTGTCCTCGGCGGTATCGACGAACGCGCGGTCCAGCGCATACCCGGCGAGAGCGAGGAAGGCGAGCAGCGCCAGGCTGGCGGCGAGCAGCTGGCGGGCACGCAACGAACGCGGCCGCCACCCGTCGAACCGGTCACGGCCGACGGGGGCGGATGGCGCGGCGCCGGAGGGTGGCGCAGGCATCAAGTGCAGGCGATGCCGGCGCGGGACATCAGCCTTCGCCGCTGCGCGGGATCGCGAAGCGGTAGCCGCGACCGCGTACGGTCTCGATCGGCTTCAGCTCGCCGTCCGGGTCCAGCTTCTTGCGCAGGCGGCCGATGAAGACTTCCAACACGTTGGAGTCGCGGTCGAAATCCTGCTGGTAGATGTGCTCGGTCAGGTCGGCCTTCGAGACCAGCTCGCCGGCATGCATCATCAGGTACTCGAGCACCTTGTACTCGTAGCTCGTCAGATCGACGTTGCTGCCGTTGACGCTCACGGTCTGTGCCGCCAGGTCCAGCGCGACCGGACCGCATTCCAGTGTCGGCTTGCTCCAGCCCGCCGCGCGGCGCAGCAGCGCGTTGACGCGCGCGAGCAGTTCTTCCACATGGAAGGGCTTGACCAGATAGTCGTCGGCGCCCTGCTTCAGGCCCTCGACCTTGTCCTGCCAGCTGCTGCGCGCGGTCAGGATCAGCACCGGGAACTTCTTGCCTTCGTCGCGCAGCGCCTTGATCAACTCCATGCCGGACATCTTCGGCAGGCCGAGGTCGATGATGCCGACATCGAACGGCACTTCGCGGCCCATGTAGAGGCCTTCCTCGCCGTCCTGGGCGGCGTCGACCGCAAAGCCTTCGCGCTTCAGGCGCGCTGCCAGGGTTTCACGCAGGGGGGCTTCGTCTTCGACCAGCAGGATACGCATGGACTCTCCTTGGTATTTCGCGTGGCGCGGAACCGGCCACGGACATGCTCGTGATGAGCGTGGATTCTACGTAAGACTACGGGCGCGAGGGGTTATCGCCGCGTGGAGGCGGCGCGATGTCGCGGCGCGGCCGGACGGGGGAATCGGCATCGCGGCGCGACGGCCCGGCGTCGTCCTGGGTCTGCGTGCGCACGCGACCACGGTCGTCGATGTACTTGACGCGCGTGACATCACGGCCGTCGTACTGCATGCGTTCGACACTCAGGACCTGGTTGCCGGCATCGCTGCGCACGCGGCGCACGGAGTCCGACATCGAGTTGCGGTGACCCCGGTCGTCGTTGCGCGGCATGCCGCGGTCACGCGACGGCGGCGCGTCCCCGCGATCCCGGTCGTCCTGTGCGTGCACCGCAGCAGTACCGGTCAGGGCAACGAGGACCGCCAAGGTGAGGGCGGCTAGGGTCGGGGCACGAAAACGCATAACGGAATCGTAACGGAACTGGGGTCGCGAAACTGAACGAAACCCGAAACCGCCTCAGTGGATGGGAAGCGCAGTCTTGGACCCGGGCGGTGAATCCGTTCTGAATTTATCCACAGGGTCGCTCCGCGCATTCAGCCAGCTGAATGATCAGAAAACCTCGGCAACACAACACCTTAGCGAGCCGCCGCCGGCTTCGATGGCGGTCAGCGCCACGCTGTGCACCGCAAAGCCGGACGCGGCCAGCGCCTCCACGGTGGCCGGCCGCAGCGCGTCGTGGGCGCGACGGCTCATCCACACCTTCCCTGACGCCAACGCGATGGCGTTGCCGGCGAAGGCGGCCTGCTCCAGGCCGTTCAGGTCGACCACACCGCCGGGGTAGAGCACCTCCAGGGCAGGCAACAGACCGGGGGTCTGCAGACCGCCGGCGTGAACCAGGACCGCGCGGCCAGCCAGCACCGCCAGCAGCACATTGGTGTGGTACTCGCCCGGCGCCAGATCGAACATCAGCGTGGCACGCAGACCGAACGCCTCGTGCATCCGTGCCGCGCCGGCCTCGTCGCAGCGCTCGGACAGACCGCAGAAGCCGATGCCGCGCGCGCGGTCGATGACCAGTGCACCGGTCAGCTCGCACGGGTGCGGCTGGCCGGAGAGATCCACCTCGGCATAACCAAGGGTGTCGCGGAAGAAGCCGCGGATATCCCTTCGCCCCGCTTCGCGCTGGCGTACCTCGTGGCGCATGCGGCCCACGATCAGCCGCGCTTCGCCGTCCACCCGCGCCGTGGCGAACACGTTGTTCGGAAACACCGCATCCGGCGTCGCCTCGTCGCCGGGGAAGCAGACCACCGGTACGTCCTGCGCCAATGCGCGATGCAGCGCATGGTGTTCGCGCAACGCCGCGCCGGTATCGAAGGCGCCGGCGTCCGCCATGTAGCGGTTGTCCTGTGCCGACTGCTCCGCGCGCATGAAGCCATCCGGCGACACCAGGAAGGCCGCGCGTGCGGTCGCCGGCCCGAAGTCCGCTGCCAGCGAACCCGCGAACGCCGTGAACGCGGCGATGTCGCGGGTGATCACGCTCAGGCCGCCGGCCGCAGTTCGCGCGCGGTGGCGGCGAGGGCCTGCTCGACCAGCGACCAGTCTGCGCCCGGCTTGTGCGCGCCTTCGCTGAGGATCTGGCGGAACGCACGCCCGCCCGTCTGCGCATGGAACAGGCCCAGCACGTGGCGGGTCAGGTGCTTAAGCGCCACGCCCTTGGCCAGTTGCGCCTCGACGTAGGGTCGCCACGCACGCAGCAGGTCCGCGCGCGAACGCATCTCGCCGCCGAACAGCGCCACCTGCATCTCATGCAGCACGTAGGGCTCGTGGTAGGCCGCGCGACCGATCATCACGCCATCGCTGTGCTGCAGGTGTTCGTGGACCTGCACGGTCGTGGTGATGCCGCCGTTGATCGCCACCGTCAGTGCGGGCCGCTCGCGCTTGAGCCGGTAGGCCCAGTCGTAGCGCAGCGGCGGGATCTCGCGGTTCTCCTTCGGCGACAGGCCTTGCAGCCACGCCTTGCGCGCATGCACGAAGAACGTATTGCAGCCGGTCGCGGCCACGGTGTCGATGAAGGCCAGGAACAGGTCGTAATCCTCCTGCTCGTCCACGCCCAGGCGGCACTTCACCGTCACCGGGATGCCAACGGCCTCGATCATCGCCGCCACGCAGTCGGACACCAGCGCTGGTTCCTTCATCAGGCAGGCACCGAAGCGACCGGCCTGCACGCGGTCGGACGGGCAGCCGACGTTGAGATTCACCTCGTCGTAGCCCCAGTCCTGCGCGATGCGCGCGGCCTGCGCCAGGTGCGCGGGATCGCTGCCGCCGAGTTGCACGGCAACGGGATGCTCCACGGTGTCAAAGCCCAGCAGCCGGTCGCGGTCGCCATGGATCACGGCCTGCGCGTGCACCATCTCGGTGTACAGGCGTGCATCGGGCGCCAGCAGGCGGTGGAACACGCGGCAATGCGTGTCCGTCCAGTCCATCATCGGGGCGACCGAGAGGCGCAGCGTGTCGTGGTCAATGGAGTACATGACCGCATTTTAACTGCGGCCAAGCCGCAGGTCTCCGCCTCCCCCGTGTGGCCAGGCAGGTGAGGCTGGCCCGCCTGACCGCAGCCGCCGATATACTCCGCCTGGAGCCAGGGGAGGCAATGACGTGCACAAGCAATCAGGGGTGGCATTGATGCTCGTGGCGAGCGCGGCTTGTGCTGGCGTGCTCTGGATTTCCGAGAAGGTGGCCGACCCCGTCCATCTTCCCTCCCGCCAGCAGAACGACGCGTCGACGGAAACGCTGTCCGATGCGCGCAAGGACAACCAGGAAGATGCGACCATCCTGTCGTACTTCGCATACAAGCCCCTGAGCCGTTGGTTCAGAACGTCAGTTGGTGAGTCGAATGCACCGTCGCATGACCGTACAAGCAGCGCTGCCCTGTCGATGCCAGCAACGCCCATGGCGCCACCGTCCTACTGGATGTCGGGACCCGAGCCCCTCACCGATCCGGCAGCCGCCACGGCCCACTCGCTTGCCTTGGGCGACGTGTCGCGCGATGGGCGGGACGACCTTGTCTTCCTGTCGTTGCTTGGCGCAATGGCCGTCGAGGACTATGTCTCCGAGATCTACGTCGCCGCCCAGCGCGCCGACGGGGGACTGGGTGCGGCGGTCAGGGTCGGGGATTCCGGCAACAGTTTCTCGCGGCAGCTCAAGATCGCTGATCTCGACCGCGACGGCTTCAACGAGATCATCACCACAACCGTCGATGGCGTCATGATTCTCCGCTCGAATGCGGATGGCACCTTCACGCCGCATACCACCCCGGCCGGCGATCCCTACGACATCCTCGTCACCGACGTCGATCGCGACGGCTATCTCGACGTGCTCGTCGATTCGAGCGACAGGTCGGCCACGGTGGTCCACGGCGACGGCCAAGCCGCGTTCAACCGCGTGTCGACATTGCCGTTGCACACGTCCGCGACCCGGGTGACGGGCGATGTCACCGGCGACGGGCTGGACGATCTGATCCTGGGCAACGTCCTCGACGGACTGATGGAAGACTCCCTGATCTACCCGGCCCTGCCCTCAGGGGGATACGGCGCGCCGACGGTGCTCTCCCTGCCGTTGGGATCCAACCCCGCAGCATCGTTCGCCGTCGGCGACTTCAACGGGGACGGCCGCGGCGATCTGGTGATGAACCAGATGGGGGGGGATGCGAACCTCCGCCTGTATACCCAGGATGCGCAAGGCAAGCTGAGGGCGCCAGTAGAGATCGCCAGGTACTCCGCTTCCGGCCCCATGATCGCGACGGACCTCAACCGCGATGGCCGGACCGACCTGGCGATCGCGCACACCGGATGGAGCTATGTCGGGTACTACCTTCAAGCCAGCGGAGGGTTGATGCCCGAGACACTTATCGACGCCTACCAGAGTCAGGGTCGGGAGACCTACTTCGCGGCGGGCGACCTCAACCACGATGGATGCGGCGACCTCGCGATTGCCCGATCCAGCCAGTCACCCATGCTGTTGTTCGGAAAGGGCTGCGCGCCGCGCGCGCGCATCGCTGCTTGCTGCTCCCGTCCGCTCGCCGTGGAGCGCTCCCCGGTCGCCGTCGCGGGCCTGGCTTCTCCGCCCACCCTTCCACGCAGCGGCGGCATGGCGACCGGCACCGGCGTGGCACGAGGCGCGCTCCCGCGCCTTGAACGCGATGCGCAGCGTGGTCGTGTTGCGTCGCGCCCCTTTCCACGATCATCCAACCGCGCCTACATCCTCACGGCCGATCCCTAGTCGTGTTCCCGTGCAGGCGGCATGCTTCGCCTACCCCACCCCCACAAACCACA
>NZ_PDWW01000060.1 GCF_010093445.1 Pseudoxanthomonas japonensis
CGATGCCACTGGCCACGTCCACTGCCCACGGCAGCGTGGCCTGGATCGCGTCGAACGCGTTGTCCGGCGTGATCCCGCCCGCCAGTACGAACGGACGATGCAGCCCGGTCGGAATGCGGCTCCAGTCGAACGCTTCGCCGGTGCCGCCGGCACCGCCGCGACGGTGGCTGTAGAACAGGAAGCCGTCGGCGTTGGGCCAGCGCTGCTGCAGGACATGGGCGTCCCAGGCTTCGCCGGACGCCATCGGCACCGCCTTCATCCATGGCACGCGGAACGCGCGGCAGAACGCATCGTCCTCGTCGCCATGGAACTGCAGCAGGGCCGGACGCACCTGGCGCACGACTTCGCGAACCTCGGCGGAGGTGTTGTCGCGGAACAGCGCGACCGCACTGACCATCGGCGCCAGCGCGAGCCGCAACTGGCGCGCTTCGGCCGCGGTCAGCCGGCGCGGACTGGCATGGGCGAAGACGAAACCCACCGCATCCACGCCCAGTTCGCCCGCCAGCCGCACGTCGCCCGGACGGGTCATGCCGCAGAACTTGATCCGGGTGCGATAGAGGGTGCGGTTCACAGCGTCACTTCCGCGGGAAGGGCCCATTGGGGAGGATACAGCGGACGCAGGAACACCAGTCCCTGCGGCGGCGCGGTCGGCCCGGCCAGGGTGCGGTCGCGCCCGGCCAGCAGCTGCGCGATCCAGCTTTCCGGTTGCGTACCCGCGCCCACTTCGAGCAAAAAAAAAAAAAGAAGCTCATAACGAGGGTCTAAAGGGAAAATATCTGTCACGTGCGAGAAGGGACTTGAAGACGATCTTGACGGAGAACTGGAGGTAGATGGCGTGACCAACGGCAGAGTAGAGGATGACCGCCACAA
>NZ_PDWW01000061.1 GCF_010093445.1 Pseudoxanthomonas japonensis
CAGCGCGAGATGGCGGCGAAGCATGAAGAGGGCACCATCAGCTTCCGATGCGACGACAGCGCGTTTCCCGGCGGCTTCGGCGAGATGGTGCGCGGTACCAACGAACTGGTGGCATCGCACATCCACGTCAAGATGCGGCTCGTGGAAGTGATCCAGCGCTACGCGATCGGCGACCTGTCGGTCGACATGGACGTCCTGCCCGGCGAGAAGGCCGTGCTCACCGCGGCGATGGACGAAGCCAAGCGCAACCTTCAGGCGATCAACGCGGACATCAAGCGCTTGGCGGCCGCCGCGGCCGCGGGTGATTTCTCGCAACGCGGCCCGGCCCACGCCTACCAGTACGATTTCCACGACATGGTGGCCAGCCTCAACCGGCTGATGGACACCACCGAGGGCAACCTGTCGGCCCTGTCCGCGCTGCTCAAGGCCGTGGCGGACGGCGACCTGACCCACCTCATGCGGGGCGAGTTCCATGGGGTGTTCGCCACCATGCGCGACGATGCCAATGCCACGGTGAACCAGCTCAAGCGCATCGTGACAAGCATCCAGGACGCCACGGGCTCCATCAATACCGCAGCCAGCGAGATCGCGGCCGGCAACGCCGATCTGGCGCGTCGCACCGAAATGCAAGCGGCGAACCTGGAAGAGACGGCCGCGTCGATGGAGGAGCTGACCTCCACCGTGCGCCAGAACGCCGATTCCTCGCGCCAGGCCAATGCGCACGCGCTGTCCGCCTCCGGCGTAGCCGCGGAGGGCGGTCAGATCGTGGGGCGTGCCGTGGAGACGATGTCGAC
>NZ_PDWW01000062.1 GCF_010093445.1 Pseudoxanthomonas japonensis
GGTAATCCCATCCCATGTCGATGTCGACATTGCTGTCGATGGTGCTGTTCCTCTCGAACGTGTCGCTGTACGAGGTATCCATGTCGTGGGTAGCGGTCGTCGTCCGGTCGAACGAATCGCTGTAGGACGTATCCACGTCGTGGGCGATGGTGGTGTCGCGATCGAACGAGTCGCTGTACGACAGGTCCATGGCCTTGGTCACGTCCGAGGTGTATGACGTGTCGACCGTGTTGTTCACATCGGAGGTATACGAAGTATCGACCGTATTGTCGACCGTATTGGTGACAGCGGAGGTGTAGGCCTTGTCTACCGTCGAGGTGTAGGACTTGGTCTTGCTGAGGTTCGTATCGACGTTGGTATCGACGTCAGTATCGATCGTGGGGTTGGTCGTCCAGTTGTTGACGATGTTGTTGTCGATGGTGGTTTCGGCATTGGCCGATGTCGCGGCGGCGATCGCCACGGCAAGCACGGTCCACTTGATGTTCCTTTTCATGGTGTCCTCTCTCTCTTGCTTTTCAGGTTGGTAGGATTACCGCCTCACGGACCGGGCGAAATCGACAGCAACAGCTGGTTGCCGGTTTCATTGGAAAAAAAACTACATAGCACATCTGCTGCCGCTCCACGGATGTGCGCAGCCGCATGAGAGCACTCGTCCATCCATCGTGCGTGTACCCTCCATCGGCTCCGTTAGTCGGACGCGCCACGCTGGCTACGTACGCGACACAACCTA
>NZ_PDWW01000063.1 GCF_010093445.1 Pseudoxanthomonas japonensis
CGGGCCGAACAGGCACGCACGCCTTCCTGCCGCATCAGCCTTTCGACCCGACGGCGTCCGATCGGCTCGCCCTGTCGCCGGAGGGCGGCATGCACCCGGGGACTGCCATAGGTCTGTCGGCTGGCCTCATGCACCTGGCGGATCTTCTCTATCAGCGAGGCGTCCTCGATCCGGCGATCACTCACCGGTCGCCGAGCCCAGGCGTAGTAGCCGGCGGCACTGACCCGGTAAAGGCGGCACATCGCCCTCACCGAACAGGTTTCCTTGTGGTGTTCGATGAAGGCGAAGATCTCGCTTTTCGATCGGAAGTGAACGCGATCGCTTTTTTTAAAAGGTCATGCTCGAGCTTGAGTTGCTCGTACTGCCGCTTGATCTTGCGCAGCGCCTTCAGCTCGGCTGCCGTCGACGGATCCACCGGTGCACCCTTGGTCACGATAACGCCCTCCCGCGCGAGTCTTCGCCAACGAGACAGCATGTAGGGATGGATGTAAAGCGACTGGGCGACATCGACGACACGTACGCCTGGCTGCTGGCTCAAACGCACGGCAGAGGCTTTGAAAGCATTGCTGTAGCGATGGGTGGTTCTGGGGCCTGGCTTGGGCATGGGGACACTCCTGAGGGTTAGGTCGGGGTGTCCACTAAACCGTAGGAACTACCGGTTCGGCTTGAATGA
>NZ_PDWW01000064.1 GCF_010093445.1 Pseudoxanthomonas japonensis
AGCTGACCTCCACCGTGCGCCAGAACGCCGATTCCTCGCGCCAGGCCAATGCGCACGCGCTGTCCGCCTCCGGCGTAGCCGCGGAGGGCGGTCAGATCGTGGGGCGTGCCGTGGAGACGATGTCGACCATCGAGCAATCCTCGCGCCGCATCTCCGAGATCATTTCCGTGATCGATGGCATCGCGTTCCAGACCAATATTCTGGCGCTCAATGCAGCGGTTGAAGCGGCACGCGCGGGAGAACAGGGCCGAGGTTTCGCTGTCGTGGCCAGCGAAGTGAGAACACTGGCGCAGCGGTCGGCGACGGCCGCCAAGGAGATCAAGGCCCTGATCGAGGCATCGGTCGAAAGCATCAAGGACGGTTCCGCGCTGGTCGGCGAGGCGGGGCAATCGATGGTCAATGTGGTGGCCGCCGTGCAGCGCGTCAGCGAAATCATGGCGGAGATCGCAGCCGCGTCCCAGGAACAGGCCGCCGGCATCGACCAGGTCAACGGCTCAATCATCCAGATCGACGAGACCACGCAGCAGAACGCCGCCCTCGTGGAAGAGGCGTCGGCGGCGGCGCGGGCGATGGAGCAGCAGGCCCAGGACCTGCGAGCCAGCG
>NZ_PDWW01000065.1 GCF_010093445.1 Pseudoxanthomonas japonensis
AGCTGACCTCCACCGTGCGCCAGAACGCCGATTCCTCGCGCCAGGCCAATGCGCACGCGCTGTCCGCCTCCGGCGTAGCCGCGGAGGGCGGTCAGATCGTGGGGCGTGCCGTGGAGACGATGTCGACTATCGAGCAATCCTCGCGCCGCATCTCCGAGATCATTTCCGTGATAGATGGCATCGCGTTCCAGACCAATATCCTGGCACTCAATGCGGCGGTGGAAGCGGCACGCGCGGGAGAACAGGGCCGCGGTTTCGCTGTCGTGGCCAGCGAAGTGAGAACACTGGCGCAGCGGTCGGCGACGGCCGCCAAGGAGATCAAGGACCTGATCGAAGCATCGGTCGAAAGCATCAAGGACGGTTCCGCGCTGGTCGGCGAGGCGGGGCAATCGATGGTCAATGTGGTGGCCGCCGTGCAGCGCGTCAGCGAGATCATGGCGGAGATCGCAGCCGCGTCCCAGGAACAGGCCGCCGGAATCGACCAGGTCAACGGCTCAATCATCCAGATCGACGAGACCACGCAGCAGAACGCCGCCCTCGTGGAAGAGGCGTCGGCGGCGGCGCGGGCGATGGAGCAGCAGGCCCAGGACCTGCGAGCCAGCG
>NZ_PDWW01000066.1 GCF_010093445.1 Pseudoxanthomonas japonensis
ACGCGGCGGCGAGCACACGTGGTAGTCGACACAGCGCGTGCGGACGAGTCTCGCGCAGGAGTATGGCAAGGAGGAGTTCAGCAAAAGGAATAGGGTGGTAAGAAGAAGAGAAGAAAACGGAAGGGAGGGGAGGAGAGAGAGTGTAAGGAAAAATAGCGAAGGGAGGGAGAGAAAGAAATAGCAAGGTTGAGTCATAATGCGAGGTGGCGGAGAGTGCGAATGGCGGAGAGAAAAGGGAAGAGAAAGGAAGAGAAAAAAGGAAAGAAAAGAAGAAGAAGGGGAACAGGGAAAGAGTAATGGGGGGGGAGAATGGGGAGAGGATGTGGGAAGAAAGAGTAGAGGAAGAGGAAGGGGGGAAGAGAGAAGAAGGAGAAAAGGGGAAGAGAGGAGGGAGAGATAAACAACAGAGGAAAGGAGGGAAAGAAAGAAGGGAGGAGAAAGAGAAAAGAGAGAAAGGAAAAAGGAAGAAAGAGGAGAAGAAAAAAAGAAAGGAGACAAAGGAGAAAAACGAAAAAAGGAAGGAGGAGAGGGAGAGAGGGGAAAAAAGAAAAGGAGAGAAAGAGAGAGG
>NZ_PDWW01000067.1 GCF_010093445.1 Pseudoxanthomonas japonensis
CTCACTCGAGCGTTACTGGCGCGGAGCGCACGCATACCTTAGCGTCTTAGCATGGCTCGCGGCGTTCATTCTCGCGAAGGCTTGTTTGTTGTCCTCAAAGCCACCCTGCGCCGTGCGTTCGCGCGGCTGAAGGCCGGACTGGGGGCCGCGCCATGAACCCGAACCATCATCCCGATTCCCCGACCCTGCTCGCGTTCTCCGCGGGTGCGCTTGCTGAGGCATTCGCCGCAGTCGTGATCGCCCACCTCGATGTCTGCGCGCAGTGCCGCGAACAGCTGGCGCTGGCCGACCGCATCGGCGGGCACCTGCTGGTGCAGCAGGAGGGTGCACCCTTGCCCGACGATGCCCGTGAACAGCTGCGTTCGCGCGTGCTGGCCCAGGGCAAGCCGCTGCCGCCGCGCCGCCGCCCCGCCCGTGCGCAGGTGGCCGCCGGCGAGTTGCCGCGCACGCTGCAACCCTATTTCGGCCAACGCTACGCGGACCTGCGCTGGCGCATGCTCGGCCCCGGCATCCACTA
>NZ_PDWW01000068.1 GCF_010093445.1 Pseudoxanthomonas japonensis
TCGCCTGGTGCAGCTCCGCATCGCGCCGCTTCTGCTCGGTGAGGTCCGACGCCATCACCAGGAAGCCGGAAGCCACGCCATGTTCGTCGCGCAGAGCGCTCACGTTCAACGCCACCGGCATGGGTGTGCCGTCGCGGCGTATATAGGTCCATTCAGCGACGTCGCTGCCGGCGGCGGTGGTCACGCCGGCGATCTGCGCGAAGTTCGTCCCGACATGGGCACCTTGGCGTTCGGACAGCGCGAGCGAGCGCGCACGGAGTTCGGTCTCGTCGTGCAGCAGGTCGATGCTGGTGCCGCCGGCGGTGATCTCCGTGGCCACGTGCCCCAGCATGCGCTCCGCCGCAGGATTGAACAGCGTGATCTTCCCCTTCAGGTCGGTGGCCACGATGGCGTAGCCGGCGTGCGCCAGGATGGCCCCCAGCCGTGAGGAATACGTGCGGATCTGCGCGGTGCGGTCCAGCACCTGCTGCTCGAGCGTGGCATTGAGGCGCAGGATGCCTTCCTCATGCCGCTTGCGCTCTGTGATGTCGATGATGAAGGCCAGCGCGA
>NZ_PDWW01000069.1 GCF_010093445.1 Pseudoxanthomonas japonensis
TCGCCTGGTGCAGCTCCGCATCGCGCCGCTTCTGCTCGGTGAGGTCCGACGCCATCACCAGGAAGCCGGAAGCCACGCCATGTTCGTCGCGCAGAGCGCTCACGTTCAACGCCACCGGCATGGGTGTACCGTCGCGGCGTATATAGGTCCATTCGGCGACGTCGCTGCCGGCGGCGGTGGTCACGCCGGCGATCTGCGCGAAGTTCGTCCCGACATGGGTACCTTGGCGTTCGGACAGCGCGAGCGAGCGCGCACGGAGTTCGGTCTCGTCGTGCAGCAGGTCGATGCTGGTGCCGCCGGCGGTGATCTCCGCGGCCACGTGCCCCAGCATGCGCTCCGCCGCAGGATTGAACAGCGTGATCTTCCCCTGCAGGTCAGTGGCCACGATGGCGTAGCCGGCGTGCGCCAGGATGGCCCCCAGTCGTGAGGAATACGTGCGGATCTGCGCGGTGCGGTCCAGCACCTGCTGCTCGAGCGTGGCATTGAGGCGCAGGATGCCTTCCTCATGCCGCTTGCGCTCTGTGATGTCGATGATGAAGGCCAGCGCGA
>NZ_PDWW01000006.1 GCF_010093445.1 Pseudoxanthomonas japonensis
CACCCCCACAAACCACAATCCCACCCCCGGCTCCGTCGCGATATACCTTGGCGCCGTCGCGTCATCGCCGAGCTTCTGTCGCAGCTTGCCGACGAGGATGCGCAGGTAGTGCGTGTCGTCCTGGTGGCTCGGGCCCCACAGTTCGCGCAGCAGTTGCGGTTGCGTGACCACACGTCCCGGGTGTTGCAGCAGCAGGGCGAGCAGGGCGAATTCCTTGCGGCTCAGCGCGACGGGTTCGCCGTCCAGCGTCACCTCGCGGCGGCCGAGGTCCACGTGCAGGTGGCCATCGTCGAACAGCGGCATGGCCGCGTCACTGGCGGCGATGCGCGTGCGCAGCAGGCCGCGGATGCGCGCCATCAGTTCCTGCACGCCGAACGGCTTGGTGACGTAGTCGTTGGCGCCGCCGTCCAGCGCGGCGACCTTCTCGGTCTCGCCATCGCGCACGGTCAGCATGATCACCGGCACCTGCGACCACTGCCGCAGCTCGCGCAGCACGCCGTGGCCATCCAGGTCCGGCAGGCCGATGTCCAGCACCACCACGTCGGCGCCGTGCGCGGCCAGTTCCGCCAGCCCGGCGCGGCCGCTGTCCGCCAACGCGACGATATAGCCCTGCGCGCGCAGGCTGATGTCGAGGAAGCGTCGGATCTGCGGCTCGTCGTCGATCACCAGGATGCGCGCCGGCGGAGCGGACGCAGTGGGCGGTGGCGCGGTGTAGGTCAAGCGGGAGCCTGCGGGGTGGGCGTGAGCAGCGGCAGGGTAATCCGGATCACCGTGCCGCGCCCGTCCGGCCCGGGCAGCGCCTGCACGCTGCCGCCGTGCGCGCCCACCATGCCCTGGCAGATCGCCAGTCCCAGGCCGGTGCCGTGGCGACCACGGTCGCCGCGCTCCACGCTGTAGAACATGTCGAAGATGCGGCTGCGTTCGTCTTCCGGAATGCCCGGCCCGCGGTCGCGCACGTCGATGCGCAGCGCGCCGTCGACGAGCTTCGCCTCGACCTGTACGGGTTCATCGGGCGGCGAGAACTTGCCCGCGTTCTCCAGCACGTTGAACACCGCCTGCTCGATCAGCGCCGGATGCACCCACACCGGCGGCACGTCGGCCGCCACCGTGGTCTGCACGCGCACCTCCGGCTGGTAGCGCTGCAGGCGGGAGACCGCCGAACCGAGCAGTTCATCCACGCCGATCCAGTCGCGGTTGAGCGTCAGCCCGCTGTGGCCCAGGCGCGTCATGTCGAGCAGGTTCTGGATGTAGCGGTCCAGCCGCTCGCCCTCCTGCTGGATGGTGTCCAGCAGGCTGCGGCGGTCGTCCTCGCCCATCGCGTTCCAGTAACTGGCCAGGCTGCTGGCCGAGCCGATCATCGAGGCCAGCGGCGAACGCAGGTCGTGCGATACCGACGACAGCAGCGCGGAGCGCAGGCGCTCGGTTTCGCCACTGACACGCGCGTCTTCCAGTTCGGCGACCAGGCGCGTGCGCACCACCGCCTGCGCGATGTCTTCGGCCATCGCTTCGGCCAGCCGCCGCTGCTCCGGCAGCAGCCGCGCGGACGCGTCGCCGAAGCGCAGTCCGATCACGCCCAGCGTGCCGCGGTCGCCCTGCAGCGGCAGGAACCAGCGCCCCGCGCCGGCCAGCGTGTCGGTATGGCGCCCGGTCGCCTGCCCGTGCTGTTGTGCCCAATCGGCGGCGGCACGATCGAGGTCGGCAAGCTCGGCATCGGCGGGTTCCTCACGCCCCTGCACGCGCAGCCACGCCTCGGCCGACAGCGCACGCGCCAGCGCCTTGCGGCCGGCGGCCAGCACCTGTCCCAGGTCGGCGGCCACGGCCAGTTCGCGACCCAATGCCTGCAACGCGGTCGCCTGCGTGTTGGCCGCACGCAGCGCCACCACCTGCATCCGCAGGCGCGAGGCCAGCCGTCCCGCCACCAGCGCCGCGATCAGGAACAGGAACACCGTGGTCACGCCCTGGCGCGCGCTGATGTTGAAGGTGAAGCGCGGCTCGATGAAGAAGAAGTTGTAGGCCAGGAAGCTCAACAGCGCGGCCACCACCGCGGCGGTCATGCGCGTGCGTGCGGCCACCAGCACCACCGCTACGATGAACACCATCGACACGTCTTCCAGCCCCATCCACCGCTCGGCCAGCCAGGCCACGCCGATCGACAGCAGCGAGGCGACGGCGGCGAAGGCGAGCTCGTGCCGCCGCAGCCAGGGCCCGATGCCCGCATCGCCACGGCGTGCACGCGCACGCGCCTCCGGCGTGCCGATGATGACCAGCTCGTAGTGCGCGCCGCGCTGCAGGATCTGCTGCGTCAGCGTGCGGTTGAACATGCGCGCCACCGGCCGCTCACGCGTGCGCCCCAGCACCAGCGTCGACGCACCGCTCTGGGTGGCGTGGTCGAGCAGCGCGTCGGCGATGCGTGTGCCGCGCAATACCTCCGTGTCTGCGCCCAGCCGCCGCGCCAGTGCGAAGGCCTGGTCGATCTCGCGCTGGCGCGCCTCGTCCACCGCGTCGGCCTGCACCGTCACCACGCTCCATGGCGCGTCGCGGCGCTCGGCGATGCGGCGCGCGGCGCGCACCAGATATTCGGAAGACCCCAACCCATCGACCGCCACCAGCACGCGCCGCCGCAGTGGCAGGCCGGGCAGGCCACGCGCGGCCTGGTCTTCGCGCAGGTCGCTGTCGACGCGGTCGGCGGCGGTCTGCATCGCCAGCTCGCGCAGCGCGATCAGGTTCGACGGCGAGAAGAACGCCTGCAGCGCCTGTGCCGCCTGCTCGGGCAGGTAGACCTTGCCCTGGTGCAGGCGCTCGATCAGCTCGCGCGGCGGCAGGTCGACCAGCACGATGTCGCGCAGGCGGTCGAACACGGCATCCGGCACGGTCTCGCTGACACGCACGCCGGTGATGCGGTGGACGACGTCGTTGAGGCTTTCCAGGTGCTGGATGTTGATGGTCGTGTGGACATCGATGCCGGCATCGAGCAGTTCGATCACGTCCTGCCAGCGCCGTTCGTGCCGGCTGCCCGGCGCGTTGCGATGGGCCAGTTCGTCGACCAGCGCGATCTGCGGGCGGCGCGCCAGCAGTGCGTCCAGGTCCATCTCGTCCAGCCAGCGGCCCTGGTAGGACACCCGGCGGCGCGGCAGGATCTCCAGCCCCTCGGTTTGCGCCGCGGTCTCGCCGCGGCCGTGCGTCTCGACGATGCCGACCACGACATCCCTGCCCTGCCGGCGCAGCTCGCGGGCGCGCGACAACATGGTGTAGGTCTTGCCCACGCCGGGCGCGGCGCCCAGGAAGATGGTCAGCCGCCCGCCCTGCTCGCGTTGCAGGTGGTCGATCAAGGCATCGGCCTGGCGGTCGCGGGGGTCGGTCATGGGGATATTCTGCCTGTTGTCATGTCACGTCGAGCGGGTGGGATGGCCCGCCATGACGTCGCTACCGCTGCGCAACGGGTGGGGCGCCAAGACGGGAACGGCGTCGGCGAGGAAAATTGCCTCGACGGCATGGCAAAAAGCCTCGTGCGCGAAGCAACCAGCATCGACGGCGACCCTTTCTGGTTCGACCGCAAGGCTTTTTGCCTTGTCGTCTCACCTGAACGCTTCGCTCGCGCACCTTTCTGGTTCGACGTCGAAGCAAAAAGCCTTGTCATCTCAGCTACAGCGTCACATTCGCGAGGCTTTTGGCTTTGTCGTCTCACCTGAAAGGTCTGCGCGCAAAGCTTTTTGCCTTGTCGCCTCACCTTTGAGCCTCGCTCGCGAGGAAATCTGCTTCGACAGCGCACCTTTCTGGTTCGGCATCGAGGCGTTCTGCTCCGCCATCGGTCGCGGTCGTGCCGTGACACTCGATCCACCACGCGATCTCCGAGTCCGCGGCGCCGTCTGCCCCTCACCCGCCTTCGGTACCCTCGCCCCGCACGCGGGGCGAGGGGAACCGCGCTTCGACACTGCATGTTTGATTCCTTCTCCCCGCCTGCGGGGAGAAGGTGCCCGGAGAGCCTGCCCCGTACTTGAGACGGGTGCGGATGAGTGGGCGAGCGGAGCGAGAGTGCTTTCTGGTCATGAGTCGCTTCCACGTATGGACTGATCGCTTGCCAACACTCGACGCATCACGCACTACCGAATCAACACGGCGCCGTCTGCCCCTCACCCGCCTTCGGCACCCTCTCCCCGCACGCGGGGCGAGGGGAACCGCGCTTCGACACTGCATGTTTGATTCCTTCTCCCCGCCTGCGGGGAGAAGGTGCCCGGAGGGCGGATGAGGGGCGAGCGGAGTGAGAGTGCTTTCTGGTCATGAGTCGCTTCCACGCATGGACTGATCGCTTGCCAACACTCGACGCATCACGCACTACCGAATCAACACGGCGCCGTCGCCCCTCACCCGCCTTCGGCACCCTCTCCCCGCACGCGGGGCGAGGGGACGCCACTCTTGCCATCCAGTGCCAGATTCAGTTCCAGCACGTTGACCCGCGGTTCGCCGAACAGGCCGAACTGCTTGCCTTCCGAGTGTTCCGCGACGAGGCGCTCGATCACCGCCGCATCAACGCCGCGCGCACGCGCCACGCGGGCGATCTGGATGCGGATCGCCTCCGGTGACAGATGCGGATCGATACCGCCGCCGGACTGGGTGACCAGATCGCCCGGCACGTCGGCCGGCGCCACGCCCTCGCGTGCGGCGACAGCAGCGCGTGCCTCATCGATGCGCGCACGCAGGTCGGGATTCGTACGCGCCTGGTTGCTGCCGGCCAGCGCCATCACGTCGTAGCCGGCGGCGGACGGTCGCGATTGGAAGTAGCGATCATCGGCAAACGGCTGCGCGACCAGCGATGAGCCGATCACCCGGCCGTCGCGTTCGATCAGGCTGCCTTTCGCCTGCGCGGGGAACAGCAGGCCGCCGATGCCGGTCGCGGCCAGCGAGTACAGCAGGCCGAATCCGAGCAGCGTGACCAGCGCGAGCATCAGCGACGCGCGCCAGACATTGGTGGATGAAGTCAAAACAGCATTCATGGGAACTCCTCAGGCGCCGGTGACGGCGGCCAGCAACAGGTCGATGAGCTTGATGGCGGCGAACGGCAGCAGCACGCCGCCGACGCCGTAGACCAGCATGTTCCGGCGCAGCAGCGCGGTGGCGGCGGCCGGGCGGAAGCGCACGCCGCGCAACGCCAGCGGGATCAGCAGCGGGATGATGACGGCGTTGAAGATCAGCGCCGCGATCACCGCGTTGGTCGGGCTGGACAGCTGCATCACGTTGAGCGCGGCCATGGAAGGAATCGCCGCGGCGAACAATGCCGGCAGGATGGCGAAGTACTTCGACACGTCGTTGGCCAGCGAGAACGTGGTCAGCGCGCCACGCGTGATCAGCTGCTGCTTGCCGATCTCGACCACGTCCAGCAGCTTGGCCGGGTCGGAATCGAGGTCGACCATGTTGCCGGCCTCCTTCGCCGCCTGCGTGCCGGAGTTCATCGCCAGGCCCACGTCGGCCTGCGCCAGTGCGGGCGCGTCGTTGGTGCCGTCGCCGACCATCGCTACGAGGCGACCACCGGCCTGTTCCTGGCGGATGCGCGCCAGCTTGTCCTCGGGACGCGCCTCGGCGATGTAGTCGTCCACGCCAGCTTCGGCGGCGATGGCGGCGGCCGTCAACGGGTTGTCGCCGGTGATCATCACCGTGCGGATGCCCATCGCTCGCATGTGCGCGAACTTCTCCTTGATGCCGTGCTTGACCACGTCGGACAGTTCGACCACGCCGAGCACATGGCTGCCATCGCTGACGACCAGCGGGGTGGCGCCGTTGCGGGCGACCTGTTCGACGCGCGCCGTGAGCTCGGCCGGCGCGCTGCCACCCAGCGTCCTGACGTGCTGCACGATGGCATCGGCCGCGCCCTTGCGGATGCCGCGCATGCTGCCGCGACTGTCGTCGGGCAGGTCGACGCCGGACATGCGCGTCTGCGCGGTGAAGGCGATGAACTGCGCATGCTGCGGTTCCACCAGCACGGCGCCCTGCTCGCGCGCCAGCTTCACGATCGACTTGCCTTCCGGCGTGGGATCGGCCAGCGAGGCGAGCATCGCCGCGTCGCGCAGTTGCTCGCGGTCGATGCCGGCCAGCGGATGGAACAGCGTGGCCTGGCGGTCGCCATGGGTAATCGTGCCGGTCTTGTCGAGCAGCAGCACGTCGACGTCGCCGGCCACTTCCACCGCCTTGCCCGACTTGGCCAGCACGTTGGCGGCCAGCGCGCGGTTCATGCCGGCGATGCCGATGGCCGGCAGCAGGCCGCCGATCGTGGTGGGGATGAGGCAGACCAGCAGCGCGATCAGCAGCAGCGGATCGAGCTTCGCGCCGACGAAGCCGGCGATGAAGGGCAGCGTGACGACCACGATCAGGAACGTCAGCGTCATCGTCAGCAGCAGCAGGCCCAGCGCGATCTCGTTCGGCGTCTTCTGCCGGTTGGCGCCTTCGACCAGCGCGATCATCCGGTCGAGGAAGCTGTGGCCGGGCTCGGCGGTGATCTTCACCACGATCTCGTCCGACAGCACCTGGGTGCCGCCGATCACGCCGCTGCGGTCGGTGCCGGCTTCGCGCAGCACCGGCGCGGATTCGCCGGTGACGGCGGATTCGTTGATCGTCGCCAGGCCCTTGACGATCTCGCCGTCGGCAGGCACCTGTTCGCCCGCCGACACGATGACGTAGTCGCCGGGCCTCAGCTCGGCCGCAGGCAGGCGCCGCTCGCTGCCACCGAGCGGCGTGTCGACGCGGCGCGCGACGAGATCCTTGCGGGCGCGCCGCAGCGACGCCGCCTGGCCACGGCCACGCGCTTCGGCGACGGCCTCGGCGAAGTTGGCGAACAGCACGGTGACGAACAGCAGCGCGGTCACCGACCAGCCGATGCCCGGCGTGGCGGTGCCGGCAAGGGTCAGGCCGGCGGTCAGCAGCGTGCCCAGCCAGACCACGGCCATCACGGGATTCCTGAAGGCGTGGTGCGGAGCGAGTTTGGTGAAGGACGCGAGCACGGCGGCACGGAAGCCGGCGCTGTCGAGCAGCGCGGCCGGGCGGCGGTGGGAAACAAGGGTGGAATCGGTCATGGCGACAGTCCTCAGGACGCGATCAGCGCGAGGTGGTCGGCGACGGGGCCGAGCACCAGCACGGGCATGAACTGCAGCAGGGTCAGGATGACGACCACGGCGATCAGCGTCAGTGCGAAGGTGGGGGTTTCGATCTGCAGCGTGCCGACGCCGTCGGGTGCGACGCGCTTGCGGGCCAGCGACGCGGCGATGGCGAGCGGGATGATCAGCGCGGGATAGCGGCCGAGCAGCAGCATCAGCGTGGCGCTGAGGTTCCACCAGGTCGTGGCGTCGCCGAGGCCTTCGAAGCCGGAGCCGTTGTTGGCGAACGCCGAGGTGTACTCGTAGAACACCTGGCTGATGCCGTGGAAGTCCGGATTCGAATTGCCGGTAATCGATGGAACGGCCAGGGTGATCGCGGTGAACCCCAACAGCGCCAGCGGTTGCAGCAGCACCAGCACGGCGAGCAGCTTCACCTCGTGCGCTTCGATCTTGCGGCCGAACAGTTCCGGTGTGCGGCCGGTCATCAGGCCGGCGAGGAACACGCTGAGCAGCAGGTAGACCAGGAACTGCTGCAGGCCGCAGCCGATGCCGCCCCAGATGCTGTTGACCAGCATGTTGCCGATCGTCACCAGGCCGGTCAGCGGCGCCAGCGAATCATGCATCGCGTTGACCGAGCCGTTCGAGGTCTGCGTGGTCAGTGCGCCCCACAACGCCGACGGCGCGGCACCGAAGCGGACTTCCTTGCCCTCCATCAGCGCGATGTCGTTCGATGTGGCCGAATAGCGCTCCGACCACACGGCCGCGCCAGTCGAGATCGCCGACATGGTCAGCATGGTGCCGAACACGAGCGCGGTGAACTTCCGGCGCCCGGTGAAGCTGCCGACCATGAAGGCGATGCTGACGGGGATCAGGATGATGGCCAGCGTTTCCAGCACGTTGGAGAATGGCGTGGGGTTTTCCAGCGGCACGCTGCTGTTGGGGCCGTACCAGCCGCCGCCGTTGGTGCCGAGCTGCTTGACGGCGACCATCGGCGCGACCGGGCCCAGCGGGATCTTCTGCTCGGCCATCTCTGTGGTCTTGTCGATCGGCGTGGCGACCGGACCACCGTCGAGGGTGGCGGGCACGCCCTGGCTGGTCAGTGCCAGCGACCACACCAGGCACAGCGGCAGCAGGAAGCGCACAGCGGGACGGATGACGTCGGCCCAATAGTTGCCGACATCGGCATCACCGTTGGCGGTTGTCGTTGCGGCGTTCTTCTCACGCCCGCCGAACAGGCCGCGCAAGGTGGCGGCGACCAGGGCCAGGCCCATCATCGGCGTGATCACCTGCAGGCCCACGATCGCACTGGCGTGCGCCAGGTACGACAGCTGCGCCTGGCCGGAGTAATGCTGCTGGTTGGTGTTGGTGAGGAACGACACCATCGTGTGCAGCGCCAGGTCCCAGCGCATGTTGGGGATGTCGTTCGGATTGAGCGGCAGCCAGGCCTGGGTCATCAGGACCACCCACACGATCACGCCCAGCACCAGGTTGCTGAGCAGGAAAGCCTTGGCGTAGCCCTTCCAGCCCATGCCCTGCGCCGGATCGACGCCGAGCAGGCGGTAGACGGGGCGTTCGACCAGGCCGAACAGGCGGTCGCCGCGCATCGGGGCACCACGCATCACCGCAGCCAGGTAGCGGCCCAGTGGCCAGCCAAGCGCGATGGCGAGCGCGAAAACGAACAGGAACTCAGTCATGGAAGTCGTCCATCGGCGCACGTGCGCGCCGCGTGATCAGCAGGAACATCAGGCCGGCGCCGGCGAGCACGCCGGCGAGCGACAACGACAGGTGCAGGAGGCCGGTGAACATGGCGGCGCTCAGAACGAGGCTTGCAGGGCGGCTTCGACGCGCGAACCCGCCAGGCCCGGGAACAGCGCCTTGGCGCTGCTGTCCGTCGCGTGCGCGGTCAAGCGCAGTTCGAACGGTGCCTTGAACGCCCACACGGCGCCCAGTTGCGCATGCGCGTAGCTGTCGTCGTAGGCATCGTCGAGCCAGTAGTAACCGGCGGCGGCTTCCAGACGGACCTGTTCGCTCAACGGCAGCTTCGCGCCGACCTGCGCGTAGGCACCGGCTTCATCGGTCGCCAGCGCATCGTTCGAGTAGCCGAGCTGGGCCCAGTAATTCTGCTTCCAGGTCAGCGTGCCGATGGCCTCGGTCCAGTTGAGGTCGACGGTGGTGGACGGATAGCGGTAGTGGGTCAGGTTGACGTCGAGCGCCCAGTCCTGGGCGAGGTTGCCGCTCCAGCCGACGGCGAAATCCAGCTCGCTGCTGGCCTTGGTCTCGGGCGCGAACTCGACGTTCGAACCCCAGATGGATCCGTACAGGCCGTTCTCAGCCGCGGCCCTGAAGCCGGCCTGCACGGCCGGATCGCCCTGCGTCTGCGTGGTGCCACGCCAGACGTAGTCGGTGGTGAGGGCACCGGACCCGCTGAGCGTCGCAGCGCTGGCGGACGATGCCACCGCCAGCAGCAGGCAGGCAGCCAGGGAGAAAACGACGAACGCAGGCCTGTGCCTGCGCGAAACGGAGGAGATGAAAGACATGAATGCGATCCGAGGCGGAGGAGTTCCGCCGACCGCGAAAGTCTGGTCCCGGGTCGCGTAAAGCCGCTATGCGCTGCGGCAGGCGCGCCGTAAATTCGGCGTAAAACGCGCGGCCGGGTTCAACCCGAGGCGCGCGTCTTCCCGCTGCGGCCGAGCACGTGGTCGGCGTCCTGGTCGAAGGTGGGCGCGGCGAACGGGGCCGGGCCCGGCGTGCGGCCGAAGGCGATCGGGCGCGTCACGCCGCGGTAGCTGCCGACGACGGGATGGGCGATCTCCGCCACCATGTCCTCCGCCAGCACCTGCGGATGTTCGAACATGTCCTCGACGCGACGCGCGGCCGCGCACGGGACTTCGTCACCGAAGTGCGCTTCCCATTCCGCCGCGGTGCGCGCCTGCAGCGCGTCGTGCAGCTGCGGGACGATCTCGGCCGCGTGCGCGGCACGTTTGCGCACGGTGTCGTAGCGCGGATCGTCGGCCAGCGCGTCCAGGCCGGTCAGGCGGCACAGCGCCTTCCAGAAGCGCGCGGTATTGGCGGACAGGTAGAGATAGCCGTCGCGCGCCGGATGGATGCCGGTGACGCCGCCCGAGCGCATGTCCCGACCGATGTCGAGCGCCTCGCCCTCGGCCCAGATCATGCGCGCCGACTGCATGGTCAGCGCACTGCGCAGCAGCGAGACGCCGACGAACTGGCCCAGCCCGCTGCGCTCGCGTTCGTACAGCGCCGACGACACGCCGCCGGCGAGCAGCGCCGCGGCGTAGTAGTCCACCACCGAGCCGTAGATGATTTCAGGCGCGCCACCGCGCTTGCCCTGCAGCGTGCACATGCCGGTCATGGTTTGCAGCACCTGGTCGTAGCCGGCCTTGTCCTTCATCGGCCCGCTCTCGCCGTAGCCGGTCACCGCGCAGTAGATCAGGCGCGGGTTGATCACCGACAGGCTGTCGAAATCGATGCCCAGCCGCTTCGGCACGCTGGGACGGAAGTTGTGCACCAGCACATCGGCCTCGCGCACCAGCCGCAGCAGCGCGGCGTGATCGGCCGCCTGCTTCAGGTCCAGCACGATGCCCTGCTTGCTGCGGTTCACACCGAGGAAGGCGCGGCTTTCCTGCTCCAACGTGGACGGGTACTGGCGCAGGTTGTCGCCATCCGGCGGTTCGACCTTGACCACGTCGGCGCCCTGGTCGGCCAGTAGCGTGCAGCCGTACGGACCGGCGATGTAGGCGCTCAGGTCGAGCACCTTGACGCCGCTGAGCGGCCCGGCCGGGCCATGGCGCCGGGGGGCGCGGAAGGGAGAGGCAGTGTCCATGGGAAGAGGCTCCTTCAACCGCCACCTGCTGGTCGGAAACCAGTCTGGTGCAGGCGGTGCAGCGGATACAGTCGGCCGCCGTAGTTTCTGCGGCCACAAATTCTTGCGAGCGCGCCGGTGGTCATGATGCCGGCGGCAGCGACAGCCAGGTCAGGCGCCAGGCGCCGTCCGCGCGACCGCCGGTGCGGTAGTAGGGCCAGAACAGCAGCGGCGGCCGGTAGCCGAGCTGCAGGGTGATGCCCGGCCCTTCGCCGTCGTCGGCCACCGGCAGCACCTGCAGCCAGTCGTCCTGCGGCCCGTCCGGCAGGCGGATGGTCTCCTCGGTCTTGAAGCCGTCGACCAGCTCGGTGGCGTAGACCAGCGGCCCGCGCGTCATGCCGACGTAGTGCAGGTCCAGTACCTGCTGATGCACGGCGGAGCCGTCCGGCGCGCGCGATTCCTGCACGTTGCGCAGCACCTGCCGGTGCAGCGCGGGCCGCAGCGGGAACAGCAGCTGCACCTGGTCGCCAGCGCGCCAGTGGCGGCGGATCGCCGCGAACGTGCCGGGTATTACCGGCACGCGCACCGCTTCGCCGTTGACCGCGACGGTGGCGCCCTCGGCCCAGGACGGGATGCGCAGGCGCAGGTCGAAGGTCGCTTCGCGTTCGGGCTGCACTTCCAGCGAGATGTCGCCTTCGAACGGGTAGCCGGTGTGCTGGCGCAGTACCAGCGTGCCGGCCGCCGGATGCGAAAGGCGGGCTTCACCCGGACCGTACAGCTGCACGCGGGCGGTGTCGCCATCCAGCGCGTAAGCCAGCGACGGCAGTTCCTCCAGCGCCATCGCGCCGCTGGACTTGCAGCAGCGCCAGTAGGTGGTGTGCACGCGACGCCCGTTCGGGAACGAGTAGTAGCACCAGTCCTCGCCGTCGGGCGCGAATGCGCCGAGCAGGTCGTTGTAGGCGGTGCGCTCGATCTCCTCGGCGTAGCGCGCTTCGCCGGTCAGCCGCAGCAGCTCGCGGTTGAACTGGATCCACGACAGCAGCGAACAGGTTTCGACATAGGCCAGCGGACTGAACGTGCCGCGCGCGTTGAACACCTCGCGCGAGCGGTGCGCCACCCCGCCCCATGGACCGCCGCCGAGCGTCAGGTGGTACTGATGGATGTTCTCCCACATCGCTTCAATCGCGCGGCGCAGCGTGGCGTCGCCGGTCGCGCGGCACAGCTTGACCACGCCGACCAGATTCCACAGCAGTTGGTAGGCCTTGCCGGTGGCGATCTCCGAGGCATCGGCACCGTCCTCGATGGCCGGCAGCAGGCGCAGCGCCGGATGCGCATTGGCCTGGGCGAATACCTGCTGCGCCAAAGCGAGGAAGCGCGGCTCGCCGGCTTCCTCGTACAACTCGAGTGCGGCATCCATCAGCACGGTGGCCGACATCCCGTGGTGGTTGCCGAGCGTGGTGATGTCGATGCCGTCGGCCAACGCGCGCGCGCACAGGTCGGCGATGCGGCCGGCGGCCTGCGTGTAGCGCTCATCGTCGAGCGCGCGTGCCGTCTCGACGAAACCGAGGATCAGGTAGGCATGCACCCACATGTCCCAGGTGCGCAGCGCCGGTGCGCCGTCCCAGCTGGGTGGTTTGGGTGGCTGCGGCTGGGTGAAGCGGCGTTCGGGCGCATAGGTGCCGAGGTAGCCGTCGTCTTCCTGCACGGAGAGCAGGTAGTCGGCGACCTCGCGCAGGTGCGCACCGAGTATCGCATCGCCGCTGCGGGCGTAGGCGCGGGCGGCGGCGGACAGCCACTTGCCGGCATGCTCGCCATACCAGTCGCCCTCGATGTTCTGCGCGCGGTGCGCGGGCGAGAACAGCGCAATGGCCGGGCTGTCGGCGCCGGTGATGAAGTGCGACAGGCGGCCGCGGCGATTCGCGTCCAGCGCGTCGCCGAGCAGGCCTCCCAGGGTGACCTTCATGTCGCTCACGCCGCATCCACCACGCAACGGAAGCCGATGCGGCCGGACCGGTCCTTGCCAGGCGCCATCAGCAGCAGCTTGCCGTGCTGGTCCAGGCGCTTGGCCTGCGGGAAGTACCAGTGCGAGGTGCGCGGCTCGTAATCGCTGCCACCGCGCACGATGGCGGCGCGCGTGTGCTCGTCATGGAATTCGTCCGTCCACTGCCAGACATGGCCGACCAGGTCCATCACGCCGAACGGACTGGCGCCGGCGGGATATGCGCCGACCTCGGCCGGCGGCGGCAGCACGCGGCCGCGGAACACCGGCGGTGCCGCATCGTCGCGCCAGGCATCGCCCCACGGATACAAACGCCCGTCGGTACCCTGCGCGGCGTACTGCCACTCCCACCCGTGCGGCAGGCGCTTGCCGGCCCACGCGGCATAGGCGCGCGCGTCCTCGATCGACACCCAGGTCACCGGACGGTTGTCCCAGCCTGGTTGCGGCGCGCCATTGCGCCAGTCGCGCAGGAAGTGCTGCGCATCCTGCGGGGCGTAGCCGGTGGCGTCGATGAAATCCTTGAACTGCGCGTTCGTCACCAGATGGCGATCGATGTGGAACGACGCGACCTGCATGCGGCGGCGGTGATGGCGACGTGCGGTGGGTTCCCACGGGAACTGCACGTCCACGCCTTCCCACACCTGCCCTTCGATCTCGATGCCCTGCACCGCGAACAGGAATTCGCTGGCGGGGATCGTGACCATGCCGTCCGGCGCATCGGCCTGCGGCGTGGTCGGCGCGATCGGCTGCAGGGTCTGCGGCAGCGCGGTCCACGTGGCAGACAGCGAGGCCAGCGGTGTCGCCGCTTCCTTCGCCATCTGCGCGAGGAAGTCATCCAGCCCCGCTTCCTGCGCACCGTCGCGCAGCGCCAGCAACGCACCGAAGCCGCGGCCTTCCAGCGTGGTCTCGAGGATTGCCTGGCCATCGATGATCCGCGGCTGCAGCGGCGTGCCGTTCCACAGGTCGAGATAGCGCGTGCCATCGACGTGCGGTACGGCGAGCTGCTCACCTTCGATCGGGTATTCGTGACGGTTGACCAGCGTCCACAGCGTGCGGTCGTCGGCCGGGAAGCGGCTGGCGAAGATGCCCGCCTGCAGCGTGCGCTCGTAGGGACGCCAGTCCAGGCTGACCGGCAGCGACGGAAAGCGGCGGTAGATCGCGGCGATGCGGCGCAGCGAGGCGGCGTCGCGCGGGGTCAGCTGGTTCCACAGGCCCCACACGTTCTCCCACGCGTTGTAACCCACGCCGTTGAAGAAGATGTACTGCAGGTCGTGGTTGCGGTCGCGGCCCCAGCGGTTCTCGTAGTTGATCATGTGGCGCGGTTCCAGCCACTTGAACTTGGCCACCGGCGGCACGACCTCGTTCGGCGCCTTCTTGCCCCAGCTCTGCACGTTCCAGATCAGGTGCTCTTCGGCGCTGATCGTGGACTCCGGCTGCACCACCACCGGATGGCCGAGCGCATCGCAGGCGTCGAAGAACGCGCGCGGCACGCCGTTGTAGGTGTCGCCGTTGATGCCGTCGGCGCCGACCGCGACGACGATCTTCGCGATGGCCTGCCAGTCGGGCTCGCCCTCGTCGCGGGTGCCGTTGTCCCAGGGCATGGTGGTGAGGAACACGCGCACGCCGCGGCGATGGAAATCGTCGACCGCGCCGCGCAGCGCGTCCAGCCCGCCCGGCAGGCTGCGGGCGAAGTCGAACTGGTTGCGGTCGTCCACGCCGATGTTGGGGTACACGCACCACAGCAGCACGCTGTCGAGACCGCCGAAACGCGCTTCCAGATCGTCGAGGTAACGGTCGACGGTGTAGCGGCCGGCGACGGGATCGTAGAGATAACGATCCTCCACCATCACCTGCGCATGCACGAAGTTGCGCTGCGCCCACTGCAGCTCCGGACGACGGTAGTTGGCGTCGTCGTAGCCGATGCGGGTGAGGTGTTCGCGGCGCCAGTCCTTCAGCTCCGCCACCCAATCGTCGGCCGAGGCGTTGGCGTCGATCTTCCACTGGCCGATGTCGGCGAACGGCCAGCCCGGCGCCTTGCCCGGCGTGGGCAGGTAACGCTGGGTGGTGACGTGGGAGAACTTGTACTCGGTCTTCACCGGCACGCGGTCGTCGTCGTGCGCGGGATCGGGGACAGTGTCGGGGGAAGTGGGGAGGATCATGGGGACTATCGGATCAGGAACCGGAGAGGCCGCGGTACGCGGCGAGCGCCGCGCGGCGCGGTGTTTCGTCGGCCTGCCCGGCGAGCCAGGCATCGACCTCCGCACGCGTCGGCACGCTGGTCTGCGCACCCAGGCGCGTGCAGGCCAGCGCCGACGCGGCACTGGCGAAGCGTAGCGCGTCCGCCAGCGGGGCATGCTGCGCCAGCCGCGCGGCCAGCGCGCCGCAGAAGGTGTCGCCGGCCGCCGTGGTGTCGACAGCGTCCACCGGAAAGGCCGGCTGCAGGAACAGTTCGCCGCCACGCCGTGCGATGCAGCCGCGCGCACCCAGCGTGACCACCACGCAGGGCACCGGCAGGCGCGCAAGCTGTTCGGCCAGCGTACCGGGGCCGGCGAGCGTGGCGAGTTCGCCTTCGTTGACGACCAGCAGGTCGACGTCGTCCAGCAGGCCGGCCGGCAATGCCGTCGCGGGGGCGGCATTGAGCATGACGCGGACACCGGCCGCGCGCGCGACGTGCGCGAAGCTGGCGACCGTGTCCAGCGGGGTTTCCAGTTGCAGCAGCAGGTGGCTGACGCCGCGCAGCGACGGCAGGTGGTGCGGCCGCAGCGCGGCGTTGGCGCCGGGGGCGACCGTGATGGCGTTCTCGGCGTCATCGGACAGGCAGATGAAGGCCGTACCGCTGGCGACGTCCGCTGCACGGATGACATGCCGCTCGACGCCGGCCTCGGCCAGCGCCTTGTCGAGCACGGCGGCATACGGGTCGTCGCCCAGCGCGAGCAGCATGCGTGTATAGGCGCCGCCCGCCCGCGCGCAGGCGACCGCCTGGTTGGCGCCCTTGCCGCCGGGAAACGTGGCGAAGTCGCGCCCCAGCACGGTTTCGCCGGGCGCAGGGACGTGCGACGCCCGCACGACGAAATCGAGGTTGGCCGAACCGGCCACCAGCACCGTGCCGGCCGCCTTCATGGCAATACCTCCGCATACACCTGGCGGTAGAACGGTCCGGCCAGCTTGGGCAGCGCGGGTGCGCCGTCCACGGGCAGGTGCTGCGACATCAGCACGATGACGAGGTGACGTGCGGGATCGATGGTGAAGTAGGTCGACGCCGCGCCGGACCAGCCGAACTGTCCGACCGAACCGGGGCGCGTGCTCTTCGCCGGATCGGTGACGACGTAGCCGCCCAGCCCGAAGCCTTCGCCCGGTTCCGGTGCGGGCACGGCAGGATCGAATGCCGCGAGCTGGTCGGTCATCATCAGGGCGACGGTGTCCTTCTTCAGAAGACGCGTGCCGTCCAGGTCGCCGCCATTGGCCAGCATGCGAGCGAAGCGCAGGTAATCGTCGGCGGTGGAGTACAGGCCGCCGGCACCGCTGGTGTAGGCGCGCAGTGCGATGCCGGGCGTACGCGCCGACGATGTATCGGCCAGGACGCGACGACCGTCCGCATCGCGCGAGGTCAGCGCGATCACGCGGCCACGCTGCGTGGCCGGCACCTCGAAGCCGGTGTCGCGCATGCCGAGCGGCGAGAAGACACGGGTCTGCAGGAAGTAGTCGAACGATTGGCCACTGGCGACTTCGATGACGCGCGCCAGCACTTCGGTATTGACGCCGTCGTAGCGGAAGCGCGTACCGGGTTCGTCGGCCAGCGGCGCACGGGCGACGCGGTCGGCATAACCGGCGAGATCGGAGGCGTCTTCCGGTGCCTGCCGTTGCAGCAAGGCGGAAGCGACACGGATGTCGTCGCCACCGGTGGCGAAGCCGGCGGTATGCGTGAGCAGGTGCCGGATCGTCAACGGGCGCGTCACGGATGCGAGCTGCGGGTCATCGACGTCGCCGCCGGTCACCCGTCGCAGCGACGCGAAGGCCGGCAGGTAGTGCGCGACCGGATCGTCCAGCCGCAGCCTGCCCTCTTCCACCAGCATCAGCGCCGCCACCGAGGTGATCGGCTTGGTCATGGAGTAGATGCGGAAGATGGCGTCTTCGCGCAGCGGTCGGCGGCCCTGCAGGTCTGCATGACCGGACACACCGCGATAGACCACGGCATCGTGGTCGGCGACCACGGCAACGGCACCGAGATAGCCGTCGGCACCGGTGGCCTGGCCCAGCCAGGCATCGAGCGGTGCAGGCGGCAGCGAAGGAGCGGCCGTCGCGCACGCAGCCAACGAGAGCATCAGGGCCATCCAGAGCCCGCGCCGCCCGGGAGAGGGGGCGACGCGGGCGGATGCAACGTGGGGGGGAGCCGGCATCCGTGGATCGTGGATCAGAACGTGTATTCGTAGGTGAACGAGTACATGCGGCCACGGCCGGCCCAGTAGTTCCGCCAGCCCGGTACCTGCGACCAGGTGAGGATGTACTGCTTGTTGGTCAGGTTCTCGATGCCCAGCGAGAAGCGGCCGACCTTCTCCACCCGGTAGTTCACGCCCAGGTCGAACAGCGTGTAGCCGGTGGTGTGTTCCTCATAGCTGAACTCGCGGTTGTCGTACGGCCGCACGTCGCTACCGGACAGGTCGCGCGACAGCAGCGTGGTCGAGCCCAGCGTGGCGTCGCCGGCTTCCGAGAACTTCCAGCGCACCGACAGCGCGATCTTGTCGGGATTCACGTCCAGCGCACCGATGGGCTTGTTGAGCGGGCCTGCATCCCAACGACCCTCGGGATCCTGGGTCCAGAACGACGTCTTACCGCGGATCCGCGAATAGACACCACTCAGCTTCCAGGCGTCGTTGATGGTCCAGTCGCCGGAGAACTCGAAGCCCTTGATGCGCGTCGGCGCGCGGAACAGCGTGTAGTCCTCGGTGATCGGATCGATCACATAGGAGGACCCGAGCTTGGAGCGCGAGTCGTAGTGCGACGCACTGAACGACGTGCGCTCACCGCGCCAGTTGACGCCGATCTCGCGGTTGTCGACGACGACGGCCTTCAGTTCCTGGAAGGTCGAATCGACGGTAGCCGGCGGATCGCCCGGGCAGCCATCGGGCTTGGTGTCGTTCGGATCGTTCGGGCAGGAGATGTTGCGCAACGGGATGCCGACATTCGGCAGCCCGAAGCCTTCGCCATAGGCACCGAATACCGACCACTGGTCGGTGATGCGCCAGATCGCGCCGAAGTTCACCAGGTTCTCCTGATAGCTCAGCTTGCCGCCCTGCACGAAGCGGCGGTCGCGGTACCAGGTTGTGGTGTAGTCGTTGACGGACAGTTCGCCGTCCTCACGCCGGAAACCACTGCTCAGGGTGACCGGCCCGATGTCGTAGCTGAGCTGCATGTAGGGCGCGACGCTTTCGTACTCCATCGGCGGCACCCACAGACGGTTGGTCAACGCAAGGCGCTGGTCGGCCTTGTCGCGTACCCAGTCGACGCCGGTCCGCAGTTCCAGCCCTTCCACGCCGAACAGCTCACCGCGCGTCCACGATGGACGGAAGCCCACCTTGTCGGAGTTGATTTCCGACTGGTCCCAGATCAGTCCATCGGGACCGTTCGGCGGAATCAACGGGTCCTGGCGATCGCTGCCGTTCTCCGCCGGATAGCGCATGGCCTGGTCCGCCCAGTAGGCATTCAGGCTCAGGGTGCCGCCGAAGAAATCGGCATCGGTATAGATGACGTTGACCTGGGTGAAGTCGTTGAACTCGGCCTTGGTGCCGAACAGGTGGCCACGCTCCGACGTGTTGGGGCTCGGGTTCTCGCACCAGCCTGGCTCGTACCTGCAGCCATCGACCTGGACGTAGTTGCCATTGCCCTCGATCTTGAAATCGCTGTAGCTGACCTGCAGGCGCTTCTCGAGATCCTCGCCGAAGTTGATGCCGCCCTTGACGAACAGGTTGCGCGCCTCCGAATCGCTGACCGAGCCGCTGGTGTTCATGCCCAGGCGCAGTCCGTTGGCGTCATAGCCCATGCCGCGATCGATACGCGACACGCCGACGATCATGTCGTAGTTGTCCTGCTTGCGGGCGAAATTCATGCCGACCTTCCAGCCCGCGCTGTCATCCTTGAACTGCGTCGAATAGCGGGTCAGCAGACGGAACTCGTTGCCTTCCTTGGTCGGAACCGCGGAGATGTAATTGATGATGCCGCCGGATGCGCCGATACCCTCGGATGCCGAAGGGCCGTTGATCACCTCGACGCGCCCGACGATACCCATGTCGGTGAAGGTCGCGTTGCGGCTGCCGTCGCGCAGCGGCGACCCCTGCGGAACGCCGTCGAACAGGCGCAAGGCCACGCGACCGCGCAGTGTTTCGCCACTGTTGCTCATCGCCTGCGATGCCTCGGCATAGCCGGGAACCGTGCGCGCGAGCACCGCGGTCGCGTCGTCCGTCAACAGCAGCGTGTGGGCGATCTCTTCCTTCGTTACCAGCGACACGGCACCCGGGATCTTGTCGACCGATTTCGCCGACCGGACACCGGTGACGATCACCTGGTCCAGATCGACAGCATCCTTCGCGCGCTCCTGTTCGGAGGCCGCATCCTGCGGCAACGGGGTGTTCTGTTGGGCTTGGACGCTGGCGCTGACGGCGGCGGCCAGCAGGAAAACGCCGAACGCGGCGGGTACCTGTTTCATGGTCT
Source organism: Pseudoxanthomonas japonensis (assembly GCF_010093445.1). Classification (GTDB taxonomy): domain Bacteria; phylum Pseudomonadota; class Gammaproteobacteria; order Xanthomonadales; family Xanthomonadaceae; genus Pseudoxanthomonas_A; species Pseudoxanthomonas_A japonensis. The sequence continues at coordinate 19,607 of NZ_PDWW01000006.1, forward strand.
GTTCTCGGAATGCTTCGGTGGACGGCGAGCGCGCGTGCGCGTCGGCGCGTGGCTGGTAGGTGTACGAGAAAGGCCGCGATGGCGGCCGGCGTGCCCAGCGTTCCTCCCAGACGCTCGAACCCGACGATGGTCAAAGCGTAGGTCGACGTCCGTCACGGAAGAATCGTCCGCGGATATGTTCACAGGCTAGTTTTTGTAGCGTGCACTGCAACATGGCGACGCTCAGGCGTGGCCGGTGGCGGCACGGCTCTCCTGCAGCAGCACGGTGACCAGGCGGATGCGTACCGACGAACGCGACCACACCATGCCGATCCGGCGCGGTTCGCTGGGCAGCGGCAGCGGGATGCGCACCAGGTCCAGACCTTCCGGCCACGGCCGCGCCCAGTCCGGCACCAGCGACACGCCGAGCCCGCGGTCCACCATCACCGCGATGGCATTGAGGCCGTTCAGTTCGAACCGCTCGCGCGGCACGATGCCGGCGGCACGCAGGTACTCGTCCGCCACGCGCCCGCCCCACTGGTTGCGGTCGTAGCGGATCAGCGGCTCGGTGCGCAACAGGTCATGCGGATCGCGGCCCGCCATTCTCGCCGGCGCGATCATCACCAGCGGCTCCTCGCGCAGCAGCTGCCAGTCGCAGGTCTTGGGCAGGTTGTACGGCGCCTGCAGCACCAGCGCGGCGTCGAGTTCCCCGGCTTCCACCGCGCGATAGAGCTCGGCCGAGTACCCGGGCCGGATGAACACGTTGATCTGCGGGAACTTGTCGACCATCCGCGCCAGGATGTCCGGCAGCATGCCGGCCAGCGCGGTTGGACAGGCGCCGAGGCGGAGTTCGCCCGAGACTTCGCTGTCGTTGGCGATGCTGCGCATGTCGGCGACATCGCGCAGCAGGTCGCGTGCGCGCTGCAGGATGCGCGATCCTTCTTCGGTCAGGCTGACGGTGCGGCCCGCGCGCGCGATCAGCGGCGCACCGAGCTCGCGCTCCAGCGTGCGGATCTGCTGCGCCACCGCGGCCGGCGTGATGTTGAGCACGCGTGCGGCCGCGGCCATCGAGCCGCGGTCGGCCACCACCACGAAGGTATTCAGGAACTGGGTGTCCACGCGCCTCCCCCTTTCCGCGTCAGGCTACACGAGCCCGCACGCGGCAGCGATGGGACCTATGGCGCATGCGCGATCACTCGGCACCCGTCACCGCGTCCTGGCGATGGATGGTCAGGCCGCGCAACGAGCGCGCGGGCGGCGGGAACAGCCAGCTCGCCGCGTAGCCGACGACGATGCAGATCAGGATGGAGATGGCCAGGTAGAAGTACGGGTGCACCAGGTCCATCGACCAGATCAGCAGGGTCAGCACGATGCTGGCGCCGATGCCGATGGCCACGCCCTGCGAATTCGCCCGGCGGGTGAACATGCCCAGCGTGTAGGCACCGGCGAATCCGCCGCCCAGCAGGCCCGCCAGTTCGATGGAGACGTCGAACAGGGAGTGGATGTCGTAGCGCGACAGGACCAGCGCGATGCCGATGCCCACCAGCCCGACGACGACGCCCATCACTTCGGCGAAGAACACGCTCTTCTTCGGCGTGGGGTTCTTCGCCAGCTTCTCGTAGAAGTCGACCGACACCAGGGTCGACACGCTGTTGATGATGCTGGACAGGGTGGACATCGCCGCCGCGAAGATGCCGGCGATGATCAGGCCGGTGACGCCCATCGGCAGTTCGGCCGCGATGAACAGCGGGAACGTGGCATCGATGGGCAACAGCGGATTCATGCGCTCGGGGTGCGACTGGTAGTACACATACAGCGCAGTGCCGATGGCGTAGAAGAAGAAACCGCCGGGGATCATGATCGCAGCGAAGGTCCAGATGGAGCGGCCCGCCTCCTTGTCGGACTTGGTCGACAGGACGCGCTGCATCAGCACCTGGTCCTTGGGGAACGTCAGGACGACGTCGAATACCACCAGGAAGATGAAGCCCCACACCGTCGCCTTGGTCAGATCGAAGCTGAAGTCGAACAGCTGCGTCTTGTTCTCCGCCATGGCGACGTCGAGGAACTCCGGCACGCCGCCGTTGAGGTGGTAGACGATGAAGCCGATGGCGAAGATCGCACCGCCGAACATCACGAAGACCTGCACGAAATCGGTCCAGATGACCGCTTTCATGCCGCCGAGCGTAGTGTAGAGGATGGTGAACACGCCCATGATCAGGATGCTCCACACCACGTCCACGCCGGTGATGGTGGCGATGGCGAGCGCGGGCAGGAACAGGATCACGCTCATGCGGCTGCCGATCTGCATGGCGATGCACAGCGCGCTGGCGAGCATGCGGATGACCGGATGGAAGCGCGTTTCCAGGTACGAGAACACCGACATCAGGTCCAGGCGGCGCAGCAGCGGCACGATCCAGATGGCGACGAAGACGAGCCCCAGCACCGCGATCAGGTTGTTGGTCAGGTACTGCCAGTTGGTCTCGAACGCCTTGGCCGGAATGGCGATGAAGCTGATCGAACTGGTGTTGGTCGCATACAGGCTGACGCCTGCGGCCCAGAACGGAATGCTGCGCCCGCCGACGAAGAAGTCGGCCGTCGAGGCGCGCTTCTCCTGCATGTAGAAGTACAGACCGATGCCGACCATCGCGGCCAGGTAGACCACGATCACCAGCCAGTCGAGCCATTTCAGCAGATACGTGCGTGCGGTCAGCTCGACCGTGCCGAGCGAAGCCTCTTGCGCGTTCCAGCCGGCGAATCCGGTGCCCCAGGCGGTCAAGGTCGTCGGCACGCCCTGTTCGGGACCGGGCAGATCGGCCCACGCACGCGTGATGGTATGGAACGTCGCCAGGCGTGATGCGCCTCCGGCGGATTGCAGCACGTAGAGCACGTGGGCCTGGCCCGTGGCTCGCGCCGCTTCGGCCGCAAGCACCTTGCCCGGCACTGGATCAAGCGCCTGCCAGCCGGCATCCGCGGACCAGCGCCAGAGCGCATCACGCGACGGCGCCGGCGTGGTGACGATCAGTTCGCCGCGTTGCGCCACCAGCGTGCCCGCCGCGGCGGCGCCCGGCCAGGGCGCCATCGGTTCCCAGGCGGACGTGGCCTGCGCCACGGTGCGACGCAGGAGGTGCGGTTGCCCGGCCGCATCGAGGCCCGCCACGTACAGCGTGCCAGCGTGTTCGGCGAGACGGACGCCATGCAGGGTGGCCGGCAACGCCGGCAGCGCGCGCAGCGAAAGGCGTTCGCCGGCCAGGTCGGCGGCTTCCAGCACCTGCGCACCACCGTCCGTCGCGATCGGAAGTCGGTACAGGCGATCGATGGCCGCGTTCTGCCAGCCGTCGCGCGCCGTTGCGCCATCGGGCAACACCACGGTCTGCCAGCGCTTCGCGGTCGGCGACCAGGCCAGGACCGCCGTGTCCGAGAACGCCAGCAGCCGGCCGTTCGCCGTACGCAGCGCCGTCACGGACAACGGCGGCGCCGGCAAGGTCGCCTGCTGCAGGCCCGCCAGGCTCTCCGCCCGCGCCGATGCCGGCAACAGGACGAACAGCAGGGTCAGCAGCGATACGCAGCGAAGAAGCGACGACCATCCAGCGAATGCCGGCACCCTGGACCGCGTACGGGACGTCATGCCTGCTCCTGTCCCGCCACGGCGATCACCGCGCGGGCACGCGCCAGGAACGGGGCATCCACCATGCGGCCACCGACGGCGTAAACGCCGTCGCGGGCGGCGTCGACCACCTGTCGCGCCGCATCGATCTCTTCCCGCGTCGGCGCGAAGGCCGCGTTCGCCCACGCCACCTGGCGCGGATGCACGCAACTCTTGCCGACGAAGCCCAGTGCGCGGGCGGACGCGGCTTCGGCAAGGAAGCCCGCCTCGTCGTCCAGACCGGGGAACGCCCCATCGCAAGCGAACACGCCGGCTTCCGCGGCCGCCATGCGCAACGCGTACTGTGCGGCATGCACGTTGCGAAGATCGGCGCGCCGGATGCCGTGCGACTCGAACAGGTCGCCCAGTCCCAGTTGCAGGCCGCGCACGCGCCGGTGTGCGCCGGCGATCGACAGCGCGTTGCGCAGCGCACGCGGGGTTTCGATGTTGATCAGCAGGCCGGCGCCGCCGCGCACGCCGAGGCGGGCCTCGATGGCTTCGATCTCGGCCACGGCCTGTTTCAGCTGTTCGGCCGACTCGATCTTGGGCAGGTTGACCAGGTCGACATCGAGCGGAAGCACAGCGCGGAGGTCATCTTCCCATGCCGCGGAATGCCAGGCGTTGGTGCGCACGATCGCCTGCTTGCCGGCCTTGCGGTGCGGGGCATCGCGCAGGAAGCCCGCCACCTGTGCGCGCGCCTCCGGCTTCGCGGCGTCGGCGACCGCATCCTCCAGATCGAAGGACACCGCATCGGCCTCGCCCGCCATCGCCTTGGCGAACAGCGCGGGGCGGTCTCCGGGCACGAACAGCTTGCTACGCATGGACGGCGCTCATCATGGCGCGCAGTCTGCGGGATTCGCGTGCACGGCAAAGCCCCGGCCGGCATCTTCAAACGATAGTTTTTGCTGCGTTCCGGTATGTCGCAACGCAACAACCGCCTGTTTCCCGATGCGTGCTCAGCGCTTCACGTCCAGGCTGTTCTCGCCCAGGAATGCCTGCACGTCGGCCACGCCAACCAGATTGAAATCGCCCGGCAACGAATGCTTGAGGCAGGCCGCAGCGACGCCGAAGTGGAGCGCGTCCGCGCTCTCCATGCCGACGAGGCCGCCATGCAGCACGCCCGCCGCGAACGCATCGCCGGTGCCGATGCGGTCGACGATCGGCGAGACCTCATAAGCGGGCGTGGTGTGCACCGAGCCCTCACGGAGCGCGGTGATGCCCGACAGCGCGTGATGGTCGACGCTGCGCTGCACGCGCACCGTCGCCGCCATCTGCTGCAGATGCGGGAAGGCCTTGAACGCGGCCGCCGCACCGGCAGCGAAGCGCTCCTGCGGCGTCGCCTGCGGGAAGTCCAGGCCAAGCACCACCTGCAGGTCGCGGTGGCTGGCGAACAGGAGGTCGGCTTCGGACATCAGTCCCCGCAGGATCGTCGGCGCGTCGCCTCCCCAGGCTTCCCACAGCTTCGGCCGGAAGTTGCCGTCGAAGGACACCTTCACGCCCGCCGCCCGCGCCGCCTTCACCGCCAGCAGCACGCCATCCGCCGCCTGTTGGCCGAGCGCCGGCGTCACCCCGGAGACATGCAGCCAGTCGGCGCCGGCGAGCAGGGCCGGCCAGTCGTGCGTGCCACCCCCGGCGCGCGCGAACGCGGAGTCCGCACGGTCGTAGAGCACTTCGCTGGGTCGCTGGATGGCACCCGGCGTCAGGAAGTAGAGGCCCATGCGCCCCGGCGCCTGCTGCACCGCGCGCGTATCGACGCGATGCCGGCGCAGTTCGCCCATGGCGGCTTCGCCCAATGCGTTGTCCGCGACCAGTCCCACCATGCGCGCGTCATGGCCGAAGCGCGCCAGCGAAACGGCGACGTTGGCTTCCGCACCACCGACATGCACGTCGAGCAGCGGCGATTGCAACAGCATCTGGCGACCGGGCGCGCCGAGGCGCAGCAGCAGCTCACCGAAACAGACGATCTTTCCCATCTCCCCTCTCCTCCCGTGGCATGGATGCAGCGCGCCCCGCGCGTCGTTCCGGCTTGTCCATGGGACAAAGACTAACCGGCTCGACTGACAGTTGTTGTTGCAGCGCACACTCTGTTAGCGTTGTTTTTGACCAGCGGTGTCATTTTATCAGCTGGCAGGATTCGGAAGGGAATAAACAGCAGTTTTTGCCAACAAAACAGTCGCGGTACGCGGCCATGGTCCCTTGAGGAGGGGAGAACATGCCAGTTAGTCATCAGAACCGGAAGACACCGGTTACCTTGCTTGCCGTCTCGATCGGCCTGGCGCTGCAGATGGGGGCAGCGGCGCATGCCCAGGAGGCGACACCAGCCGGGGAAGGGGCCGCGCAGGAAGCCGTGGACACCACCCTCGACACGATCAGCGTGACGGGCTACCGCGCCAGCCTGGAGAAGGCACTGGACATCAAGCGCGGCGAAGCCGGCGTGGTGGACGCCATCGTCGCCGAAGACATCGCCGACTTTCCGGACATGAACCTGGCGGAGTCGCTGCAACGCATCCCCGGCGTGTCGATCACCCGGGACGGCGGCGAAGGCCGCAACATTTCCGTCCGCGGCCTGGGTCCGCAGTTCACGCGCGTGCGCATCAACGGCATCGAGGCGCTGGCGACCGGCGGCGGCACCGATACCGCTGGCGGCGTCAACCGCGGCCGCGGTTTCGACTTCAACACCTTCGCATCGGAACTCTTCAGCCAACTGGTGGTGCGCAAGACCTCGTCGGCGGACGTCGAGGAAGGCTCGCTGGGTGCGACGGTCGACCTGCGCACCGCGCGTCCGTTCGACTATGACGGCTTCACCATGGTGGTCGGTGGCCAGGCCAGCTACAACGACCTGCTGAAGGAAACCGATCCGCGCGGCACGTTCCTGATCAGCAACACCTTCGCGGACAACACCATCGGCGCCCTGCTGTCGGTGGCCTACACCGACCGCAAGGTGATCGAGGAAGGCTCGGACTCCGTCCGCTGGTGGACGGCGCAGAGCGGCACCAACTTCTTCAACCCCAGCTCGCCCTATACCGCGGCGCTCAGCCCCAACGTTTTCCATCCGCGCATTCCGCGCTACAACGTCTACCTGCACGACCAGCAGCGCGTCGGCGTCACCGGGTCGCTGCAGTTCAAGCCGAACGACGCTACCGAGCTCAGCTTCGACGCCCTGTATGCCCGCTTCGACGCCAACCGCTACCAGGACAACATCAACGCCGTGTCGTTCAGCCGCACCAACGCGGCAGGCAAGCAGAACACGATCGTCCGCGACGGCGAGATCGACGCCAACGGCAACCTGGTGTACGGCCTGTTCGACAACGTCGATATCCGCTCCGAGGGCCGTTACGACGAGCAGACCACCGAGTTCAAACAGTGGGGCGCCGAACTGAGGCACCGCTTCAGCGACTCGCTGTCGATGCACGCCCTGCTGGGCGGCGTGAAGTCGACCTACGAGAACCCCATCCAGACCACCGTCATCATGGACAAGTTCGATGTCGACGGTTACTCGTGGGATTACCGCGGCAACAGCCGCCTGCCGGTTTTCAACTACGGCAACATGGACCCGCTGGATCCGAACGGCTGGACGCTGGCGGAAATCCGCCTGCGCCCGCAATCGACCACCAACGAGTACGATGCGCAGCAGATCGACCTGACCTGGATCGCGTCCTCCTACTTCACGCTGAAGGGTGGCGTCCATCACAAGGACTACACCTTCGAATCCAGGGAGTGGCGCCGCAGCAGCGAAACCGTCGTCCCGCCGATGACCAGCGACACCCTGGCCGGCCTGCTACGCCAGTTCGGCACCTACGGCATCGGCGCAGGCGGCGTGAACCGCTGGTTGGTACCGGATGTCAACGCTTTCCAGCAAGCGCTGGGTATCCATGACGGCACCGGCATATACCAGGTCTACGACAACCTGTCCTCGCTGGCAGCCAACAACCGCACCGTCAACGAGAAGAGCCTGGGCTACTACGTGCAGGGCGACTTCAATTTCGACATCGGCGCGGTTCCGGTGCGCGGCAATGTCGGTGTGCGGCGCGTGGATACCGAGCTGACCAGCGATGGGTGGTCGTTCGTCGGGGGCGTGCCCGTTCCGACCCGGGTTGTCCACGAGTACAGCGACACGCTGCCGTCCTTCAACCTGGCAGCGGAGATTACACCCGACTTCGTGGTCCGCCTGTCCGGCGCCGAAGTCATGACGCGCCCGAATCTCGGCTTCCTCAACCCGGGCGCCACCGTCAGTGCATCGGGCGGCGCCTTCACGGTCACCACGGGCAATCCGAAACTCGAGCCCTTCCGCGCCAAGACGCTGGACCTGAACCTCGAATGGTATTTCACCAACGAGGCGCTGCTGTCGCTGGGCGTGTTCTACAAGGACATCGACAGCTACATCCAGAATTCGCGCGAGAGCCGCCCCTACAACACGTCGGGCCTGCCCAACGAACTGCTGAACGGCACGATCGCCACGCCGGAGGACATCTTCACCTTCAACCAGCCGCTGAACACACCCGGCGGAGAGCTGCGCGGCTACGAACTCAGCTACCAGCAGCCCTTCACCTTCCTGCCCGGCTTCTGGCAGGACTTCGGCGTGCAGCTGAACTACACGTACGTCGATTCCGACATCCAGTACCTGAGTTCTGCCGGCGTGCCCACGGTGAAGGGACCGATGGTAGGCCTGTCGAAGAACGCCTGGAACGCGACGCTGTACTACGACAACAGCAAGTTCGCCGCCCGCGTGTCGGCGGCTTACCGCGACGAGTTCGTCAATACCATCCCGGGTCGCGAGGGCAGCGACGTGGAGGCGACATCCGAGTTCACTACAGTCGACGCTTCCCTGTCGTACAACGTCACCGACAAGCTGACCATCTCGCTGGAGGGCCTGAACCTGACCGACGAGTGGACCGACATGTGGATGGATACGGCCGGCGACCGCTCGATCGCCTACACGCATACCGGTCGCCAGTACATGCTGGGTTTCCGTTACAAGTTCTGATCGTTTGACGTTGAGCACCTCCCTGCGAGGTGCACCCGAAGCCCGGCCGCCTCTCCCGGCCGGGCTTTTTTGTGTCCGCTGCGCGTCGCCACGCCGCCATGCGCCATGACGGATGCGGCGTATCCAGCGCGCTGGATGCCCTTCCGCGACGAACGCCTGCAACGCGTACCAGGACAGAACCACCACGACGGGGAAGGCAGACGCCGGGCACGATGTTTCGATGTCGTGCAAATGGGACAGGCACCCCACGCAGACGCTCGAAGGGCTGAACTCGGCGGATGAACTCAACGGGCCTTGCGTGGACTCTGCAGACGGCGACCGGGCGATGTATCACCGCACCGTTCGCCAATGCTGCCTGGGCATGCGGCCCAACTTCCGACCGCCGTGCTGCGTGATGGGCCGGGGACCGGTCGGTCGAACCACGTGCACGTGTTCCGATGAAGGTTCCCGCGGCAGCGGGCACACGGTGCATCCGCCGCGCACGATCGCGACCAACGAAAAGGCCCGCCTGATGGCGGGCCTTTTGCGACAAGCGTTCCGCGCGAACGTGCGCTTCGGTGATCCCTCAGCGCAACGGCTCTCCGCGGGGATAGCTGCCGGAAGCCGGCTCCATCGTATCGAGGTTCCAGTCGGCCTCGACAAACGGCTTGCGCGCCTCCTTGTACTGCGGGTATCCACCGACCTGCTCCTGGCTGTCGATGATCTCGCCGCGGCCTTCGATGACGTCGGCGACGATGCGGCGGTCGATCAGGTCGCGGTTCCAGGGCGTGGCACCCACGGTTTCGATCACCGCATCCTGCACCTTGGCCGACGGCAGCAGCGTCACGCCGAACGGCAGCGCCGGTGCTGTCCTGACGCGATTGAGCGTCACCGGCGCGGTGGTGTAGCTGCCGGTCTCCTGGATGCTCTTGGCGCCCGTACGGTCGACGATCAGGTTGTCCTGCGCGTACAGGTCGAGATCCCCGGAGCCGCCGATCATCATGAAGGCCAGCGGCTCGGTCGACCTGCCTGCGCGCATCACGTTGCCGCGCACCACCATCTCGCCCTTCGAGTACGGGTGGCCCAGCCATTCTTCCGCGATCAGGTTGTAGTGGATCGCACGCTGCCCCGGGTTGTAGATCAGGTTGTTGATCACCTGCCCGCGCGCGCCACCCTTGAACAGCGGGCTGCGCTCGTAGTTGTGCGCGTAGAGATTGCCGACGATCAGGACCTCGTTGACGTGGTCGTGGATCAGCGAGCCCTTGGAATGTTCGCCCTTGGGATGGGTGGAATGAGCCAGCCCTTCGCTGACGATGTTGTTGCTGTAGGTGATCCGGCGCGAGGCATTGGCCATCCACTCGGCTTCGTTCTCGCCATGGAAGCGGGTGCTGGACGCGCTGAGGTTCTCGTCCGTCGCCCAGGTGAGCGAGCAGTGGTCGACGATGACATCGTGCGCGCCGCGTACCGTCGTGATGGCGTCGATGTCGCCGGAGCGCTTCGGCATGCCGCCGTCGCCCGGCCGGATGCGGATATGCCGGATCACCACGTCATGCGTGGCGATGATCAGGCCGCCCTTGATGATCGTGACGCCGGGATGCGGGGCGGTCTGCCCGGCGATGGTCAGGAACGGCTCGGTGATACGCAGCTCCTTCATGCCCAGGTCGATCACACCGCCCACTTCGAATACGACGATGCGGGGACCCGTGCCGGACACAGCTTCCTTGAAGGAACCCGGGCCATCGGCCGCCAGGCTGGTGACGCGGACGATCTTGCCTCCCCGCCCGCCGGGCGTGTGCGCGGCGGCGCCCTGCGCACCGGGAAACGCCAGCGGACGCGTATCGGCGGCCAGCACCGTGGCCGTGGTGAGCGCGATCAGCAGGGCGGCGGTCGCACGGGCGATCCAACGGACCCGCGTCGACGCGGATGAACGGACATGAAGCATTGGCTCCTCCCAGGAGTAGTCGACGCATCGTGGCATCGGGATGGATTTTGCGGCAGTGCACATTGTCAATGACACCGGTTTACCATATACAGGCCATCCACCTGCACTGTCACTCGGCAGTGCAACAAATCGCAGCGGGAGAACCCACTTGAGCAACGACCGCAAAGCCGACGCCGACGCGCCCACGCTGGCCGCCATCGCGGACGGTTTCGTAGGCGCGCGCCGCCAAGGCCGCGCTTTGCCGGGGTTCCCCGGCGACATTCCCGACGACCTCGTTACCGCCTATCGCGTGCAGGACATGGCCATCGCCCGATGGCCGGACCGGGTAGTGGGCTGGAAGGTCGGTTTCATTGCGCCCGAGCGGCGCGATGTGTCCGGCGATGAGCGGCTGCTCGGCCCGATCTTCGCGCGGCAGCTGCAGATGACCACCGGTAGCCAATCCGTCTTCGAAGTCTTCGGTGGTGGCTTTGGCGCCGTGGAGGCCGAGTACGTCCTGCGCGTCGACGAGGACGTCCCGGGCGACAAGACGGAGTGGACGCCGGAAGAGGCGGCCGCCGTGCTGTCGACGCTGTTCGTGGGCATGGAGGTGGCCAGCAGTCCGTTGGCCACGATCAACCAGCTGGGCCCGCGGGTGGTCGTGTCGGACTTCGGCAACAACAACGGGTTGGTGATGGGAGCGGAGATCCCGGCCTGGACCGAACGCAGCGATGCCTCGCTCACGTGCACGACCTGGATCGACGGACGCCAGGTCGGCCAGGGCGGCGCAACGACGCTGCCGGGCGGACTGCGCGCGGCATTCGCGTTCGCGCTGGCGCGCTCGGCACGCCGCGGCAGGCCGCTCAAGGCCGGCGACCTGATCGCCACCGGCAATGCGACCGGCATCCACGACATCCTGCCCGGCCAGCAGGCACGCATCGATTTCGACGGACATGGCAGCATCGAATGCCTGGCCACCGCGGCGGCACCGAAGGACGAGGGAGATTGGCGCGCATGATGAACCGTCGTCGTTTCCTCGGCACCGGCCTGGGCGCCGCGGCCACGCTGCCGCTGCTGGGTAGCCGTGTGCTGGCCGACGAAGGCCGGCACGTGCTCACCGCGACCGACGTGCACGTGAAGGACTACCCGACCGTCGAAGCCGTGAAGTGGATCGGCGACACGCTGATGCGCGAGACCGGTGGCCGGGTAACGCTGCGCCAGTACCACTCCGGCCAGTTGGGACGCGAGTCCGAAGCCATCGACATGGCGCGCTTCGGCGCCATCGACATGACCCGCGTGTATGCCGGCGCACTGAACAATGCGTTTCCGCTGACCCAGGCGCTGTGCCTGCCCTACGTCTTCGATTCCGTGCCGCACATGCGGCGCGCGATGGACGAAGGTGTGGGCAAGACGGTGCTGGAAGGCTTCGCGCGGCGCGGCCTGGTCGGCCTGGCCATCTACGACTCCGGTGCCCGCTGCTTCTACAACACCAAGCACGCGATCCGGGCGCCGGCGGACCTGCATGGACTGAAGATCCGCGTGCCCGTCTCCGACATCTTCATCCGCATGCTGCGCCTGTTCGGCGCCAACGCCACGCCGCTGTCGCTGGGCGAAGTCTTCTCCGGGCTGGAGACGCGCATGATCGACGGCGCCGAGAACAACATCCGCAGCTTCCATTCCAGCCGGCACTTCGAAGCGGCCCATTACTGGTCGCAGACCAACCATTCGTATGCACCCGATGTCCTGCTGGTGTCGCAGCGCACGCTGGACGGGCTGCAGGCGCGCGACCGCGAACTGCTGATCGAAACGGCGCGGCAATCGGTCGGGGTGATGCGGACGCTGTGGGACGCCTCCGAAGCCAAGGCAAGGGAAGCCGTGTTCGACGCGGGGGTGAAACACAACGAGGCGGATCTCGCCGCATTCGCGCACGCCTCGCAGCCGCTGCTGTCCGAGTACCGCAAAGACCCCGCGATCGACGCGCTGTACCGCCGCATCCGCGACCTGGCCTGAGAACCGACGATGTCCGAAGAAACCACACCGTCCCCCGCCACGCCGCTGCAACGCGGCATGGACCTGTTGTCCAACGCCGCCATCGGGATCGCCGTCGTCGCGCTGCTGGGCCTGGTGGCCGTGCAGGGCTGGCAGGTGATCGCCCGCTACGTGATCAACGACTCGCCGAGCTGGACCGAGCCGGTGACCGTGCTGCTGCTGACCACCGCCATGAGCCTGGGCGCGGCGTCCGGCGTGCACACCCACCGGCACTTCGGCTTCTTCCTGCTGGCCGACGCCGCGGGTCCGCGCCTGAAGAGACTGCTGCATGCCCTGTCACCCCTGGTGATCGCCGCCATCGGCGCGGTGATGGCCTATTGGGGCGCGGTGCTGTTGCTGGACGGCCTGGACATCCGCATCGCCGGCGCGCCCATGCCGCAGAGCATCGGCTACCTGCCGCTGTCGATCGGCGGCGTGCTGATGGTGGTGTTCGCCGTGTACCGACTGCTCCTGGTGCTGCGCGCGCCGCTGACCGACGAGGCCCGCTGACCCATGGCGATCACCCTGCTCTTCTCCCTCTTCGCGATCCTGCTGCTGGTCGGCGTGCCCGTCGCGTATGCGCTGGCCGCCGCGTCGCTGGCGACCCTGCTCTACCTCGATCTGCCCAGCATCGTGCTGGTCCAGCAGATCTCGTCGGGTACCGGCTCGGCGTCGCTGATCGCCATCCCGCTCTTCATCTTCGCCGGCGAGATCATGCTGCGCGGCGGCATCTCCGAGCGGCTGATCAGTCTGGCGGCCTCTCTGGTAGGCCGGCTGCGTGGCGGCCTGGGCCAGGTCAGCATCCTGTCGTCGCTGTTTTTCGGCGGCGTGTCGGGCTCTGCCATCGCCGACGTCTCGGCCGTGGGCGGCACGATGATCCCGCAGATGGTCAAGCGGGGCTACGACCGCGATTTCGCCGTCAACGTCAGCATCACCGCGGCGCTGGTGGCGTTGCTGGTGCCGCCTTCCCATAACCTGATCCTGTTCTCGGCAGCGGCCGGCGGCGGCCTGTCCATCGCCGACCTGTTCGCCGCCGGCATCACGCCCGCGTTGTTGATGACGGCCGTCCTGATGGCCACGGGCTGGGCAGTGGCGCGAAAGCGCGGATACGGCACCGAACCATTCCCGGGCATGCGTGCGGTCATGCTGCGCCTGGTGGCCGCGCTGCCGGGGCTGGGCCTGGTCGGCCTGATCTTCTTCGGCATCCGGGCCGGCATCTTTACCGCCGTCGAGAGCGCCGCGATCGCCGTGGTGTACGCGCTGCTGGTGACCAGCGTGCTCTACCGGCAATTGTCGCTGAAGGAATTTTTCGCCACGGTGACGCACGCGGCACGCACGACGGGCGTGATCCTGTTCGTGATCGCCACCGCCGCGGTGTTCGGCTGGCTGCTGGCCTATCTGCAGGTGCCGGCGGCGGCGGTCGATGCGTTGCAGTCCATCGCGCACAGCAAATACACGGTGCTGCTGCTGATCGTGCTGGTGCTGCTGTTGCTGGGCACCTTCATGGACCTGGCACCGATGATCCTGATCTGCACGCCGATCTTCCTGCCGGTGGCGCGCGCCTACGGCATCGACCCGATCCATTTCGGCCTGGTGCTGGTACTGACCGGCGGCCTGGGACTGGTGACGCCGCCGGTGGGCTCGGTGCTGTTCATCGGCACGGCGATCGGCAAGATCACCATCGCCCAGAGCATGCGCACGATCTGGCCGTTCTGGCTGGCAGGCCTGGCGGTGTTGCTGGTGGTGACGCTGTTCCCCGAGTTGTCGCTGTGGCTGCCGAAGGCGCTGAAGGGATGAGGGGCGCCGTAATCGCCGCTACCGCACGCTGGACGCACCCCAGCCGCTAGAATCCCCCCGACAGACGAACGGACCCGCCCTGCCCCATGCCCGCGCGCAAGAAGCCCGAATCCCCCGCTGCCCTGCCCACCGGTGGCAAGGCGGCGACCATCAACGACATCGCACGGCTGTCCGGCGTTTCCAAGAAGACCGTCTCGCGCATCATCAACCACTCGCCGCTGGTCCGGAAGGACACCCGCGAGAAGGTCGAGGCGTTGATGCGCGAGGTCGGTTACTCGCCCGACCCGATGGCGCGCGGCCTGGCGTTCCGCCGCTCGTTCCTGATCGGCATGGTCTACGACAATCCGACCGCCCAGTACATCGTGAACATGCAGTACGGCGCGCTGGACGCGCTGCGCGATTCGGGCTTCGAACTGGTCGTGCATCCGTGCGACAGCCGCAGCCCCGGCTATATCGACGGCGTGCGTCGCTTCGTGCAGCAGCAGAAACTGCATGGCGTGATGCTGGTGCCGCGCGCCTCGGAAGACCAGGCGCTGGCCGACATGCTCGCCGAGATCGGCTGCCGCTACACCCGCATCGCCTCGGTGTCGATGGACACGCCCGCGCGCATGGTCGTCACGCACGACCGCGACGGCGCCGCGGAAGCCGCCGAATACCTGCTGTCGCTCGGCCACACCGATATCGCGCTGATCACCGGCCCGGCCGCGTACCGGTCGTCGATCGAGCGCACCGACGGCTTCGTGCAGGCGCTCGCCAAGCGTGGGCTGGAGCTGCCGAAGTCGCGCATCATCGAAGCCGGCTACACCTTCGAGTCCGGCGTGGTCGCCGCCGAGAAGCTGCTGTCCGGCAAGCACCGGCCCACCGCCATCTTCACCGGCAACGACGAAATGGCCGCCGGCGTCTACAAGGTCGCCATGCGCGCCGGCATCAGCATTCCGCGCCAGCTGTCGGTGGTCGGCTTCGACGACAGCCCGCTCGCCTCACGCCTGTGGCCCTCGCTGACCTCGGTCCGCCGGAATACCCGCGATACCGGCCGCACCGCCGCCGCGATGCTGATCCAGCCGGAAGGCACGCCGATGCTGGCCGCCGCCAGCATCCGTCCGCATCTGGTCATCCGCGACTCCTCGCAGCCCCCCGAGTAAGCCCGCTCCGTCATGTTGCATGGCCGCCCCGCTGCCGCACCGCAAAATGACACCGGTTACCAAAGCTTTTAGACTCCCTTCCCACGACCTTCCCGATGCCCTGTCCAAGGGCGTCCGCACCAAACGGAGCCACGCCCATGTTCTGCAAGACCTACCACGCCACCCATCCGGACATGATGGACGGCGCCAGCAACGACCAACTGCGCGACCGCTACCTGATCGGCAACCTGTTCGTCGACGACACGGTGCAGCTGAACTATTCGCACAACGAGCGCTTCGTGATCGGCGGTGCCGCACCGGTGTCGAAGAAGGTCGACCTGCCGCGCCAGACCGAGCCCGCGTCGGCCGCCGGCAAACCGTTCCTGGAGCGTCGCGAACTGGGCGTGATCAACGTCGGCGGCGGCGCGGGCAAGGTCACCGTCGACGGCACAACCTATGCGCTGGGTCCGAAGGATGGCCTGTACGTGGCGATGGGCAGCGCCGACGTGGTGTTCGAGTCCGACAATGCCGCGAATCCCGCCAAGTTCTACCTGACGTCGACGCCGGCGCATGCGCGCTTCGAGACCAAGCAGCTGTCGATCAAGGACGCCGTGGCCTTGGAGCGCGGCGCGCTGGAAACCAGCAACGAGCGCACGATCTACCAGTTCATCGTGCCGGCCACCTGCCAGTCCTCGCAGCTGCTGCTCGGCCTGACGGTGCTGAAGACCGGCAGCGTGTGGAACACCATGCCGCCGCATCTGCACGACCGCCGCAGCGAGGTCTATTTCTACTTCGACCTGGCCGAGAACGACCGCGTCTACCACTTCATGGGCGAACCGGAAGCGCAGCGCCACATCGTCGTGCAGAACGACGAAGCCGTGGTGTCGCCGCCGTGGTCGATCCACATGGGCTCGGGCACCAGCAACTACGCCTTCATCTGGGCGATGGGCGGCGAGAACCTGGACTACACCGACATGCACGTGCTGGACATCTGCCAGCTGAAGTAAGAGACGTAGCGTAGAGCCGAGCTTGCTCGGCTGAACCACCATCCGAAGCCGATGCATCAAGCGCAGCGGAGCGAGCTCCGCTCCACCAGCAGCGCACCACACCGAGGGAATCCACGATGGCAAGCAATCCGTTCAGTCTTGAAGGCAAGATCGCGCTGGTCACCGGCGCCAACACCGGCCTGGGCCAGGGCATCGCCGTGGCACTGGCCGAAGCAGGTGCCGATATCGCGGCGGCCGGCATCGTGGAAGCCGCCGAGACCGGCGAAAAGGTGCGTGCGCTTGGCCGGCGATTCCTCAACCTGGAAGCGAACCTGATCAGCATCGATCCGGTCGAGCGGCTGGTGAAGGAAACCGTCGACGGCCTGGGCGGGCTGGACATCCTGGTCAACAACGCGGGCCTGATCCGTCGCGCCGACGCGGTGGACTTCAGCGAGAAGGACTGGGACGACGTGATGAACGTCAACATCAAGTCCGCGTTCTTCATGTCGCAGGCGGCTGGCCGCCACTTCATCGCGCAGGGCAGCGGCAAGATCATCAACATCGCGTCGATGCTGTCGTTCCAGGGCGGCATCCGCGTGCCGTCGTACACCGCGTCCAAGAGCGGGATCGCCGGCATCACCCGCCTGCTGGCCAACGAGTGGGGCGCCAAGGGCATCAACATCAACGCCATCGCACCCGGCTACATGGCCACCGACAACACCGCGCAACTGCGCGCGGACGAAGACCGCAACAAGGCGATCCTGGACCGCATCCCGGCCGGGCGCTGGGGCGAGCCGTCGGACCTGGGTGGCACGGCCGTGTTCCTGTCCTCGCGCGCGTCCGACTACGTCAACGGCGCGGTCATTCCGGTCGACGGTGGGTGGCTGGCGCGCTGACGCAACGGAATCCGCTCGGGGAGCTGTGGGAGCGACGTCAGTCGCGAAACAGGCATCCCGGTACGTCATCGCGAATGACATCACTCCCACACACGCCATGGAGAAGATCGCCGATGTTGCGCCTGTTCGCTCTCGTCGCTCTTCTCGGTTGTTGCCTGCCGGCGATCGCCGCACCCCCGAGCCAGGTCTTCATCGCGGGTGATTCCACCGCCAGCCACTACGGCCCGGAACGTGCGCCGCGCGAGGGCTGGGGCCAGCAGCTGCAGGGCTTCCTCGACGAGGATGCCTATGTCGTCCGCAACCATGCGCAGAGCGGGCGGAGCTCTCGAAGCTTCGTCGTCGAGGGCTGGTTCGACGGCATGGCGAAGGCGATGCGCCGCGGCGACGTGCTGCTGATCCAGTTCGGGCACAACGACGAGAAGATCGAAGACCCCACCCGGTACAACGAGCCGCAACGCGCGTTTCCCGAGTGGCTGTTGCGCTATGTATCGCTGGCCCGCGACAAGGGCGCCACGCCGATCCTGGTGACGCCGGTGGCGCGCCGCAAATTCGACCGCGGTCAGCTGCTCGATACGCACGGCCTGTACGCGCAGGCGGTGCGCGACCTTGCGCAGCGCGAGCAGGTGGGGCTGATCGACCTGACCGCCCTGAGCATGGACTGGCTGCGCGCCGCCGGCGACGAGGCGAGCAAGGCGTACTTCATGCATGTCCCGGCACAGGACCAGCAGGACGACACCCATTTCCAGCAACGCGGCGCGGTGATGGCCGCGTGCCTGGTCGTCGCGGGCTGGAAGCGGATCGATCCCTCGCTCGCCGCGCATGTGACGCGCGATACCGACTGCGGCGCGCCGGACACCGCGCTTGCCGATCGAAAGGCACAGGCGAACCCATCGCTCGTCGTGCACGAAGGGGACCTCGCCACCGACCAACCCGGTCCCCATGGCGGCGCAGGCGCTACCACGGCCTACCCGTTCTTCAGGGACGCGCCGGCCCTGGGCTTCGAATTCCGCAAGCGGGTGCTGCACAAGGGCGCCGGTATCGGCCTGCACCAGCACCACAAGGATGAGATCTACTACGTCCTCAGTGGCCGCGGCATCTACGAGCTGGACGGCAAGACGCAGGAGGTGCGAGCCGGCGATGCGATGCTGACCCGCCCCGGCAGTACGCACGCGATCCGGCAGGACGGCGACGACGACCTGGTGCTGCTGATCATGTACGGGAAGAAGCAGGAGTGAGTGGACAGGAGTGAGGAGTGAGTGAGAGCAGGCTTCCGCTCACTCCTCACTCCTCACTCCTCTCCGCTCACTTCTCGGCCACCGGCGCCGGACGATCCCAGCGCCGATAGGTCGCCTCGAGTGCGCTGCGCAGTCGACGGTACTGCGCACTGCCCGGCTCCGCCTGCAGGCGGCCCGCCACGGCCTTCCAGCCACCCTCATGGTCGCGCGACCACTCGCGCACGACGGCGCGACAGGGTTGGCCCACGATCTGCGCCAGCGCGCAGGCCATGAAGATGTCGCCGGCCGTCCAGTCGGGTTGCTGCTGCATCGCTTCCACGTAGGCACGCGGCACGGCGTAGTAGCGCCCCATCTCGTCCGCGAACGCCGCGGGGTAGCGGCTCGCGTACTCGTTGATGTCGGCGAGATGGCGGTCGATCGCGGCATCGCCGCTGGCGGGCACGTACGCATCCGCGTCCTGCGCGGACACAGGCCAGGCCATGGCCAGGCAGCAGCACAGGATCAGGGAAGTAAGGGGCGCGCGCTTCACGGGGGCATTGTGCCCCAGCGGCGCCGCGCGGGTGCGGTCAGGTCGCCGGCATCGCTTCGATGGCCGCCAGCGCATCCGCCACCTGTCCCGCGTTCTCCACCACACGCAGCCGTGGCGCGTCGGCATCGACCCCATGCTCGGTCTCCAGCGCCCAGGTGACGTGGTACGGCATGTGGATGCCCCAGCCACCCAGCGCCAGCACCGGTTCGATGTCCGATCGCAGCGAGTTGCCGACCATCGCGAACTCCGGAGGCGCGACATCCAGCTCGCGCAATACGCGCGCGTAGGTGGCCTCGTCCTTCTCGGACACCACTTCGATGCGATGGAACAGGTCGGTCAGCCCGGACTGCGCGATCTTGGCCTCCTGGTGGAACAGGTCGCCCTTGGTGATCAGCACGATTTCGTGGTCGGCGGCGATCCGTTCGACGGCGTCGCGGATGCCGGGCAACAGGTCGACCGGATGCTGCAGCGTGGCGCGCCCGATCTCGATCACGCGATGCAGGTCGCGGGCGCTGATGCGCTCGCCGGTTACCTGGATGGCGGTCTCCAGCATCGACAGCGTCATGCCCTTCACGCCGTAGCCGAAGATCTTCAGGTTGCGGCGCTCGACCTCCAGCAGGTGCTGGTGCGTGCGCGCATCGGCTAGATCGACGTAGGCGCCGACGATCTGCTCGAAGTCCGCTTCCGCCTGGCGGTAGTAGTCCTCGCTCTTCCACAGCGTATCGTCGCCGTCGAAACCGACCCATCGGATGCGTGCCATGGAATACCCGCCCTTCACTCCGTACGAAGGCCGCGAAGGATAGCAGCCGCCCGTCCGCGCAAAAGAAAGCGGCCGCCCCGGCAGGGACGGCCGCCTGTGGATGACCACGGCAGGCGTTGCCCGCGATCAGCCACCGGAGCTCGGCGGCGATGCGCTGCCTTCAGCCGGCGGCGGCGTGGTCTCCGGCGCGTTCGGGTTGGCCGGCGGCGGCAGGGTCGGATCGGTAGGCGGCACGGCCGGGTCCGTGGGAACCGGGGGCGGCGGCGTCATGTTGTCGGTCGGCGGGGTGGTTTCCATAGGCTCGGACGGACTGGGCGGCGGCGTGTCTTCAGGTTTCGGTCCGCAGGCCGTCATCAGACCCGCGCTCAGCAGCGCCAGACCAAGGCCCATCGTCAGTCGGTGAGTGGAAGGTTTCATTGGGTTCCTCCATGCGTTCGTGCGTGGGAAGCGCGATGGCGTCAGGGCGTACCCTGCGCGTGCACCGCGTACTCTTCGGGGGTCAGACGACCATCGGCGTCCTTGTCGAGCGTGCCGAACACCTGCGCGAGCGGCGGATCGACGGCCGCCTCGTCCTTGCTGATCACGCCGTCCGCGTTCTGATCGAGTTCGTCGAACGGGCGCGGCGCGGTGGTCGGTTTCGTCGTTGTCGTGGCAGGCGTTCCGGCTCGCCGGGCAGCGTCTTCGGCCTGGCTCTGCGCGCCGGCCAACGGCGTCAGGGCAAGCAGCATCGCGGCGACCGCCACGCCCAGCAGCGGTAGCTCCTTCGTTACCGTCTTGGTCTTCATGCGTCCCTCCTGTGACCGCGTACTCCAGGAATGCAAAGGGCGGCGCTGGTGGCCGCCCTTTGCCCGGACGACGCCGGCGCCTCGTCGCGCACGGCGTCGCCCTCGTGACGGCGCTTGCTTACTTCTGCTGGTCGCCGTAGTTCTTGCTCACGAACGCCTTGTACTCGTCGGGCGTCAGCGAACCGTCGGCGTTGGCATCGGCCTGGTCGAACACCTGGCTCAGGCCCGGGTTGGCCGCGGCTTCTTCCTTGCTGATGTTGCCGTCAGCGTTGGTGTCGACATCGGCCCAGCCCTGCTTGGCCTGGGTCGCGCCCGCGTCGCTGCTCTGCGTCGGCGTGGTGGCCGAACCCGTGGCCTGCTCGGCGCTCTGCTCGGTCTGCTGCTGGGCCTGCGCCGCGTCTTCGGTCTTCTCCTGCGCAAACGCCAGCGGCATGGCCAGCGCGGCGCTCAGGGCGACCAGGGCGATCAGCGGCTTGCGGTTGTTATTCGTCATGTCAGTGCTCCGTTCTGTAGGGAGTGCGTCCGATTGCGCACGGCCCCACCTTGCCCCCGGGCATCTGAACGAAATTTGCTTCGCGACATGAACGTGCACGCATGCTTAACCCCGCTGTCGAAGGGATCGACTAGACCGGTGTTAGGCGCTCGTGAGCGCCGCGTCAGCGCCTCGTCGAATGCGTGACGGCGCCCCGGGTTTCCCGTTACGCATCCGTTTTTCCGGTGCCGTCCGGCGCAGGATCGGCCGCGGTTTTTTTGCTGAACCATTGCCAACCCAGCACGACACCGCTCAGCGCACCGGCGATTTCCAGCACCACGCGCGAGCCGAGACCATCGGGATCGTGGATGCCCTGCAGCGCGATGCGCGCGTACAGCGGTGACTCGAGCCGCGCGATGCCCAGGTAGAACATGTTCCACGCGTCCACACCGGCACCGATGACCACGGCGGTGACGCAGGCCCAGCCGATCGCATGCCCAGTCGACCAGCGCATCTTCCCGCTCAGCCAATGCCAGAACAGGAAGCACAGCAGACCGACGAGCAGCGCGATCACTCCCGCTTCCAGCGCGCCCAGCAGGCCGTAGTGGAGCGGCAGGTTCATCGCGGGATGCCCCACAGGCAGAAGGGGATGCAGGGAATGGCGTGGCGGGGCATACGGAATTCCGGGTCATCGGGCCACGCCCGTCGCTGCCGAAGGGTAACCGATGCCGTCCATGGTTCCGGCCGCAGGACTGGCAAGATGACGTACTCCTCCCATCGGACATCGACATGACACGTGTACTGCTGGCCGGTGCCACCGGCCTCGTCGGCGAGGCGGCGCTGCAGCGTGCGCTCGCATCGCCGCGCGTGCAGCAGGTGGTCGCACCGACGCGACGGCCGCTGGCGCCGCATCCCAGGCTGCTCAATCCGGTCGTGGACTTCGATGCCCTGCCTGCCGATGCCGACTGGTGGCGGGTGGACGCCGTGGCGTGCGCGCTGGGCACCACGATCCGCGATGCCGGTTCGCAGGACGCCTTCCGCCGCGTGGACCACGACTATCCGCTGGCGATCGCGCGCCACGCGCACGCACATGGCGCAGCCACGTTCGTCCTCGTATCGGCGATGGGCGCGGATGCGGGTTCGCGCGTGTTCTATTCGCGCACCAAGGGCGACGTGGAGGACGCGCTGGCCGGGATCGGCTTCGCGTCGTTGACCCTGCTGCGTCCCGGCCTTCTGGGTGGAGAACGCCGGCAGCATCGCGGTGGCGAGCGCATCGCGCTACGCGTACTCGGAGCGCTGGACGGCGTGCTGCCGCAGCGCTATCGCATCGTTCCCGCCGATCGTGTCGCCGACGCCTTGCTGCACGCGGCACTGGATGCCAGGCCGGGGCGGCACGTCATTCCCTCCGAGCGCCTGCTGCGCTGACGGCGCGGGTCAGGCGCCCTCGTCGTCGGCCAGCACCTGCACGCCATCGGCGACGATGCGGTACTCCACGTCCGGCACGGCGGCGCCGGACGTCTCCTGTGCCGTGTGCCGCTGCGCCTCCGCGGACAGTTCCACGCGCGACAGCACGCCATGCACCTGCGCGGGACCTCGCACGTCCTTGGGCACGTAGAAGTCATGGTCGCCCAGCAGCACGCGGGCGCCCTGCCCTTCGTCCTCGAGCATCACCCAGCAGCCCTTCTTCTGGCAGACATCGACGACGCGACCGCTGAACACCCTGGCCTGTCCGACATGCGCAGCAGGGTCGGCCAACGCGGTGGCCAATGACACCGCCATGCCGCCTTGCGGCAGGTCCGCGCCGAACTTCTCCCATTGCGGTGAGGCGGCTGCCGAGGCGGCGCCCGTGAAGAACAGCATTCCCGTGATGGCCCAACGACGCATGCCTGCATCCTCTTCCGGAGTCGCCGCGATCATACGTCGCGCGCGCTACTGGAGCAGCCCGTGCGGCAGCACCTGCAAGCGGTGGACGCCTGCGGTGGACAGCACGGCGGCGACAGCCCGTTCCAGCAGTGCGTCATCCGTATCGTCGATCACCAGCAGGACCTCTCCGGCCTCGATCTCGCGCCGGTAATCCCGACGGACTTCGCTGGGCACGGCCGAGCCGGCCAGCGAGGCCGCCCACATGCCGACGCAGCCACCGATCACCACGCAGACGGCCACACCGGCCCAATGGATGCCGACGGCCGGTACCAGCATGGCGAGAAGTCCCAACACCAGGCCCAGTCCGGCACCGCCGACCAGGCCGCGCACGGCGGCGGGCTTGAAATCGGTCGGCGCGGCTTCCTTTTCATCGTCAGGCACCTGCTCGACTTCGATCTCCGAACGCCCGACCAGCGCGGCATGGTCGGGATCGATGCCGGCACCGATGGCCTGGCGCATCGCCACCTCGGCAACGGCAACGGAGGGAGCGCTGAATACTCGACGATGCTTCATGGCGGTCTCCTGCCCGGCTCGGAATGACCGGGCCACCGCGACACGCTAGGCGCGCTGCCGCGCACAGGGGGTGAAGAACGGCGGCGCAACCCAATGCGCCCGCAATCCCGACGCTACAGAGCGGGACGCTCGGGCGCCGCTTTCTTTCCCAGCGCGCGCAGGTAGAGCTCGTACAGCGCGGTGACCTTGGACACGTATTCCTGCGTCTCCGCATAGGGCGGTACGCCACCGTAGCGCGTGACCGTGCCGATGCCGGCGTTGTAGGCGGCCGCGACCAGGGCCAGGTCGCCCTTGTACCGCTTCATCAGCCCGCTCAGATGGCGCGCGCCGGCGTTGATCGATTCGGTGGAGGAGAACGGATCGGCCACCCCGTACTCCTTGGCCACGTCCGGCATCAGCTGCATCACGCCCATCGCGCCCTTGGGCGACACCGCCCTGGCGTCGAAGTCGCTTTCGGCATGCGCCACGGCGCGCAGCCAGGCGTCGTCGACCCCGGTCCGGCGCGCCGCCGCCTTGAACTCCGAGGGATATCGGTCCAGCCGCGGCTTGCCGACACGGCCCAGGCCGGGATGCGCGGGTTCGCCGGGCGGGGTCTGCACGGTGAACTTCAGGTAAGGGACGGAACCCGGCAGGTTGCGGGTGGAATACACCTTCTGCCCCTCCTGCTCGCGCTCGTACAGGGTGCCGCTGAAGACACCCATCGAACCCCACAGATTGGGCGTGCTGACGGCGTTGTCGTCGATTTCCTTGGCCACGCACTTCGAGCCTGGCTCGGGCGCCGTGGCCAGGCTGACCGTCCCGCCCTGCACGCAGCGGTAGACCGTGCGCGCGCCGGCCTCGGTGCTGGCCAGGAGGGCCAGCACCGTCAGCAACAGGCTGGCGGTGGATCGGAGGTGGCGCATGGGCGGCGGATTCTAGGCCCGGGCCGTGGAGTTCAACCTGAACCACGCGGCCGCCGCCGACGGTCGGCCAGTGCGCCGAAGGTCCTGCTGCGCCGCAGCAGCCAACCGCGTAAAATGCCGGCCCTCAATCACCGCACCCCCTCGGAGCATTCAATGGGCCTGGATCTGGTCAGCGCCGGCAAGAACCCGCCGGACGAAATCAACGTCATCATCGAGATCCCCAAGGACGCCGAGCCGGTGAAGTACGAGGTGGACAAGGCCAGCGGCGCGATCTTCGTCGACCGCATCCTCTCCACCCCCATGCGCTACCCCTGCAACTACGGCTATGTCCCGCACACCCTGTGCGGCGACGGCGACCCGGCCGACGTGCTGGTCGTGCTGCCGCTGCCGCTGATTCCCGGTTCGGTCATCCGTTGCCGCCCGGTCGGCGTGCTGCGCATGAGCGACGAGGCCGGCAGCGACGAGAAGCTGCTCGCCGTGCCGGTGGACAAGGTGTTCGCCGGTTACAGCCACATCAGCGACATCGACCAGGTCAGCCCGCACTGGCTGGAGCGCATCGGCCACTTCTTCGAGCACTACAAGGACCTGGAGAAGGGCAAGTGGGTCAAGCTCGACGGCTGGGGCAATGCCGCCGAAGCCAAGGCCGTGCTGGTCGACGCCATCGCCCGCCAGGCCGCGCAGCCGGACGACGAGAAGCACAAGTTCTGAGCCCCGGCGCGGCAACGCGCTCGTGGACGGGAAGGCCGCCTTGGGCGGCCTTCTTTTTTGTAGGACTCAGAGGCCGGCGGCGCGCGCGGCGCGGTCGATGGTGGTACGCCATTGCGCCAGACGCGGTTCGATCACGTCCGCATGCCGGCGCCACTTGTCGGGATCTGGCTGTGACAAGGTGTAGCGCGAAAGCGGCAACTGCGCTCCCAGCTCCCGATCCCACGACCAGCCGGCCCACGTACTGAGACGGCGCGCTTCGCCCTGCGGATCGGCGAGGAATCGACCGTAGTCCACCGATACCCAATCCTCCGCAGGCAATGTCAGTAGGTCGTCGAGCATGATGCGCGTGGTGGTTTCCCACTGCCGCGCGACGATCTCGCCGAGCGGCTTCCCGCTCAGGGCCTGCCAGCCCGGAGTCAACAGGAACGACCAGGTCGGACCCTGCCAGTCAGGCAAGGTATACATCCGGAACCGGCCCGACTCCCAACCATCAATCATGCTGCCCCAGACCTGTCGCGGATCGCGATGGAGATAAATGAATTTCGCGTCGGGGAACACCGCCTTGAGGAAGGGGATGCGAAGCGCATTCTTGGGCGTCTTCTCCAGCATGCGCACAGCCATCTCACCCCCCGGCGTACGCCCTTCCCGATCACGCAGCGCACTACGGAAACGACCCTGCAACTCCTGTACGACCGAGAGGGTGGCGTCGTCCTCACCAAGCTGGTTGGAGTGGTAAGACCGCTGCGCGGGTGCAAGTCCGCTCACGCCCTCGATCAACTGATGGCTTTCATCGCCGATCGTGTAGACGTGCGGCGCTCCCGCGAGCGTTTCGAACAGCAATGTCGAACCCGAGCGCGGCGGGCTGACAATGAAGACAGGCCGCTCCAGTGCTGGCGTATTGCGCGACGTCGCAACCGCGCGCTTCGGCGCCATCAGTGGCTCCGGCACCGCTACGGCGCCCGCGTGGACATCCGGCTGACCATGGACGTCCTTCTGTGCCGGACGGCTCGCATCGGCCAGCGCCATATCGAAGACGTGTGAATTCAGCGCATGCCAGAAACCAACCTCATTGCGCAGGTCGATACGATCGGCGCCCAGGCCGAGCAGTTCCCGCTTGGTCGTGTCCAGCAGCGCCTGGTAACGGGGGCGTCCTGCGGCCTCCTCGCCATGGCACGCCCACAACGCCTGCCATCGGCGCGAGAACCGCAACAGCGCGGCTTGGATGGCACCGAGCCGCGGATCCGCAATGCATTCTCCCAGCAGGAACACCATGTGTTCGCGCACCTCCCATGGCGACATCACCGCCGGCGCATTGATCTGTTCGAAATCGAGCTGCCCCCGTCTGCCCGGCAACGGCGCCTGCAACTGCGGGCGCCAGTCTCTCTGATAAGGCTGGCCAGGCGCACGGCCCTCGGACAGCATGTCCCAGAAGCGCTCGCCGCCGACGGTGTCCGCGACCAGGTGAATACGCTGCACGTTGCCTTCGTTGAGTACGCGATGCCTGCGCCAGGTATCGAAGACCCAGCACTCGCCCGCCCCCATGTTGATCTCGGCATCGCCGCACTGGAAGCGCACGCCTGGCGTAGTGACGATGGGGATATGCACCCGCATGCGCTCCCGCCAGTAGTAGTTGATGTCGACGTGCGCTTTCACCTCGGCCTGGCCATTCAGCCGCATCAGGCGCGCGCGACCCCACGTCGCGCCCACTGCCTCCAGCACCTGGCCGAGATAGGGGCAGCGTTCAAGCCAGGGCGTGGGTTGCATACGACCCGACAGTGCATCGCTGGCGGGGTCACCGTCCGTCGTGATCAACGTCAGCGCACTGTTTCCGTCATCCCGCGTCGTCCGCCCCCGCCAAGCGCTTTCCTCGATCGCCGAAACCTCCGCCAGCATGGCGGCGGCATCGAACAGGATGGGCAGCTGGATGAAGGGCACTTGCAGTTTCATGACGGATTCCAGAATCGGGCAGCGGAGGCGGCCAACGGGATGCCGCGATGATACCGGCAGATGTTCAGTCGCGGTCCGCTGGCGCCGGCTTGATGCGCAGGATGGTCAACCCGATCAGCCGCGACACCACCACGGCGATGTACATCACGCCGGCGAACTGCTCCAGCATCACCAGCGCGCGGGCCTGCGGCAGGATCGGTACCACGTCGCTCAGGCCGACGCCCGACAGCAGGCTGAAGCTCAGGAACAGCAGTTCCATCCAGCTGCGCGGCGATTGCGGATCGACGGCCGCCGTGAAGCTGCCGGGATACCACTGCTGGCAGACCGAGAACGAAAACGCGAAGGCCCACGCCAGCAACGTGAACGTGGCGCCGGCGGCGAACAGTTCGTCGCTGGTCACCGAGTGGTCCTGCAGCATGTAGGCGATCAGGCTGCCGGCCGTGTAGAAGTACAGGCCGCTTTCCAGCAGATGCGCGTAGATCCAGAGCATCGGCACGTCGAAGACCGCCGCGGACACCGACAGCAGCACCGACGGCACCGCCAGCGACCAGGCGATCCAGTTCACCGCGGCGCTGCGGTTGACCACCCACAGGGCCAACGCCAGCACCAGGATGCCGAATGCGCCGAACAACGCGCGCCCCGCCTGCGTGTCTTCCATCACCGGATACAGTAGGATGCCGGCCAGCTGCACGACCAGCAGGAAGGCGCACGGGTGGCGCCGCGCCGTCACCATCCAGCGCAACCGCGTCCAGGTGTTCATGCGGCGGAATTCACCTGGGGTGATGGACCAGGGCGTAGTAGACCACGTAGATCCACGACAGCAGGCCATGGATCACCGCCCACAGCAGCGACTTGTTCGCACTCCACGAGATGGTGATGGCGAGCGCCGTGCCGAAGCCGATACCGGCCCTGGCGATGACGGGACCGTTGCCCTTCACGGTGTGGCCGCCGGCGTTCCGCTGCCCGCGCGATACGGATAGCGCAGGAAGATCTCCGCCACCGCGGCGTCGATCTTCGCACCGCGCTCCTCCGGCTTGGTGCGTCCCACGCGGCCGACCGCCACGCCCGTCCAGACCAGGCGGTTCTGCTTCGCATCCACCAGGTCCACGTTCAAGGTGCCTTCCGTGTACTTGTACACGTCGGTACGGTCACGCCAGGTCGGTACCGACACGTAGCGGCGCGCGCGATAGCTGTAGTAGTAGTCGTAGTCGACCTCGGGCGTGCTCACGACGTCGGTCTTTTCCTGCATGTAGGCATTGAGGTTCACCCACAGGTCGGGCGAGGTCTCGTCGTACACGTAGCCACGGGACTCCATCTGCCTGCGCGCGGCGTCCTTCGTACGGCCGCTGGTCAGCGTGGCGTAGCCCTGTCCTTCGATCGCCAGTGGCGAATAGAAAGCGAAGCTGCGGTACTGGCCGAAGTTGGCGGACGGGTCCACGTCGCTGGTGACGCGCGGGCCGGTGGCGCAGGACGCAAGGAGAAGGACGGCGGCGGCCATCATCCAGCGGCCGGCATTGCGGGCGAAACGGGCCATGATCGTGCTCCTGTCGGGGACGCCGCCATCATGGCGGACGTCCTGTGAACTCTACGGCAGCAGGCCCGGAACGGATGCGACCGCCGCTGCCCGGTCAGCCCTGACGATACACCTGCGCGCCCTGCGCCAGGAACTCCGCCGACTTCTCGGCCATGCCGGCCTCCAGCGCCGCCTGTTCCTCCACGCCGTGCTCGGCCGCGTAGTCGCGCACGTCCTGGGTGATCTTCATCGAACAGAAGTGCGGACCGCACATCGAGCAGAAGTGCGCCAGCTTGTGCGCGTCCTTGGGCAGCGTCTCGTCGTGGAATTCCTTCGCCTTCTCCGGATCCAGGCCCAGGTGGAACTGGTCTTCCCAGCGGAACTCGAAGCGTGCCTTGCTCAGTGCGTTGTCGCGCACCTGGGCGCCGGGATGACCCTTGGCCAGATCGGCGGCATGCGCGGCGATCTTGTACGCCATGATGCCGTCGCGCACGTCCTGGCGGTTCGGCAGGCCCAGGTGCTCCTTTGGCGTCACGTAGCAGAGCATCGCGGTGCCGTACCAGCCGATCATCGCCGCGCCGATCGCGCTGGTGATGTGGTCGTAGCCGGGCGCGATGTCGGTGGTCAGCGGGCCGAGCGTGTAGAACGGCGCCTCGCCGCACTCGCGCAGCTGCTTGTCCATGTTCTCCTTGATCAGTTGCATCGGCACGTGGCCGGGGCCTTCGATCATGCACTGCACATCGTGCTTCCACGCGATCTTGGTCAGCTCGCCCAGCGCTTCCAGCTCGCCGAACTGCGCGGCGTCGTTGGCATCGGCAATACAGCCCGGACGCAGGCCGTCCCCCAGCGAGAAGGCGACGTCGTACGCCTTCATGATCTCGCAGATATCCTCGAAGTGCGTGTAGAGGAAGTTTTCCTTGTGATGCGCCAGGCACCACTTGGCCATGATCGAACCGCCCCGCGAGACGATGCCGGTCACGCGCTTGGCGGTCAGCGGCACATGGCGCAGCAGCACGCCGGCGTGGATGGTGAAATAGTCCACGCCCTGCTCGGCCTGCTCGATCAGCGTGTCGCGGAAGATCTCCCACGTCAGCGCCTCGGCGCGGCCGTCGACCTTTTCCAGCGCCTGATAGATCGGCACCGTGCCGATCGGCACCGGCGAGTTGCGGATGATCCACTCGCGCGTCTCGTGGATGTGCTTGCCGGTGGATAGGTCCATCACGGTGTCACCACCCCAGCGGATCGACCACACCAGCTTCTCGACTTCCTCCGCGATACCCG
Organism: Pseudoxanthomonas japonensis; assembly: GCF_010093445.1. Classification (GTDB taxonomy): domain Bacteria; phylum Pseudomonadota; class Gammaproteobacteria; order Xanthomonadales; family Xanthomonadaceae; genus Pseudoxanthomonas_A; species Pseudoxanthomonas_A japonensis. The sequence continues at coordinate 49,506 of NZ_PDWW01000006.1, forward strand.
ACGACACCGCGCTGTTGCCGATGTTGGCGTTGATCTTGGTCAGGAAGTTGCGGCCGATGATCATCGGCTCGCTTTCGGGGTGATTGATGTTGTTCGGCAGGATGGCGCGACCGCGGGCGATCTCGTCGCGCACGAATTCCGGCGTGATGAATTTCTGGATGCTGGCGCCGAAGCTTTCGCCCGGATGCTGCTTGAGCAGCATCGCATCGCGCACGGCATCGAGCCGCTGGTTCTCGCGGATAGCGACGTATTCCATCTCCGGCGTGACGATGCCGCGGCGCGCGTAATACATCTGGCTGACGTTGGCGCCGGCCTTGGCGCGGCGTGGCAGCACGCGGCCGGGGAAGCGCACCGCATCGAGCTTCGGATCATGTTCGCGCTTGCGGCCGAAGTCCGAACTCAGGCCGTCGAGCTGCTCGGTATCGCCGCGTTCCTCGATCCACTTCGCACGCAGCGCGGGCAGGCCGGACGCCAGATCGATGCGCGCATCGGGATCGGTGTAGGGACCGGACGTGTCGTACACGGTGACGGCCGGATTGTCCTCACCACCGAAGATGGTCGGCGTCTGCGTCAGCGCGATCTCGCGCATCGGCACCTGCAGATCGGGGCGCGATCCCTGCACGAAGATCTTGCGCGAGCCCGGGATCGGGCGCGTGACGGATTCGGAAAGTTGCCCGGTCTGCTGCAACAGGTCGGCGGCGGGCTTGGGAATGGCATTCATCGGCATCGTCCTTTTTGAATCCCCGCACATGGATGTGCGGGCTCTTGCGAGGGATTCGCATAACGGGACGAAGCGGCGGCGCGGCGGCGGACGGATTGCGGACCCTTGGCGGGCGGAACGGCAACACGGCGCATCCTGCGAAGCTTCCCTACGCCGGTCTCAACCGGATCAGGTTCGAAGGGTCTGTCTCAATCGCCGGCCCAGCCGGCGATACCCCCGCTTCGGGGCGAATTAGACCACAAACGCCGGGGCGGTGAGATCACTCCAGCGTGTAGCCCACGCGGAAGCCGCCCCAGTGCCGGTCGCCGACGAACACCGGCACCGACAGGTCGAACATGATCTGGCCGGTGTCGCGGCGGTAGACCTGCAGGCGGTACGGGTCGGTATGGGCACCCACGCTGCGGCCGACGCGGTCGGCGAACAGGCGCTTGGTGCGGTTGCCCACCAGGTCCTTGGCACGGTCGCCGGTCAGCGGCTGGCTGAAGCGCAGGTTGTGCGTGGGCACGTAGCCGTCCGGGTTGGCGCAGATGGCGAACACGATCCACGGGTGGCGTGCAGCGACCGGTTCCTGCAGCGGCGGCAACAGCTCGTCGCAGAGCGCGTCGAACGCCGTGGTGAACTTGGCCGGCTCGATGCCGGGGATGGGCGCGTAGTCGCGCGAAAAGAGCGCGTCTTCATCGATGCGTCCGTGATCCAGCGCCAGCGCCAGCGCTTCACCGATCCGCACGGCGGCGTCCTGCGCGAGATCGCGGACGCGCGCGTGGCGACGATGCCCGAGGGGATCGGCCGGCAGGCGGAACAGGCCGACGCAGTCCCGCAACGTATCGGTGCCCTGCGCCAGCGCGGTACCGCGCGCGGCGACCTGGTCCGCGTGCTCCAGGTTGCTGCGACTGAGGGCGGCCACCCGATCGACGGCGGCATCGATCGCGATGACTTCCTGATCCTGTGCGGAGACGCGCTCGACCACGGATTCCATCGCCTGGCTGGCGCGCGCCAGCAGGTCGCCGATGCCGACCAGCACCTCGCCGGTCGCTTCGGCCGAGGCCGCGCTCTCGGTCAGCGCACGACCGCTTTCGTCCAGGATCACCCGCACATCGCGCGCCGCCGTGGCCGCCTGTTCGGCCAGCCGTCGGATTTCGGTGGCGACCACGGCGAAACCGCGCCCCGCCGGTCCCGCGCGCGCCGCTTCGATGCTGGCATTGATCGACAGGATGTTGGTCTGGAATGCGACGGCGTCGATGACCTCGATGACGTCACCGGCGCGCGCGGAGCGGCGCTCGACTTCGCGCATCGCATCGCCGAGCTGGCGTGCGGCGGCAACGCCCTGGCGTGCACTGGCGTCGGCGCTGGCGGCGACGGCAATGACCGCCTGCAACTCTTCGCCTGCACCCTTCAGTCCCTGCAGCAGGCGACGGGTGATGTCGAGCACCGTGTCGAGCGCCGTCACCTGCGCCTGCGATTGCGTCAGCAGTTCGTCGTTGTCGCCGACCAGGTGCGGCACCTCGGACGCCACCTGCACCGACAGCGCCACGGCCTGTCGGATCGCCTCGGCCAGGTTACCGAAGCCGGCGGCGATCTGCCGCGACAGCGGATGCGCGGCCTGCGCGTCGGGCAAGGCCAGATCGAGGTCGCAGCCGCCCAGCAGCGCACCGATGCGCTCCAGCAGTGCACGTTCGGCCGTGGCATCGGCCAGGCGTTGCGCGAGGTCGCGCAGCGGCGGGATCACGGCGGGCGGAATCTCGCCGTGCGCCAGGCGTGCGGCATCGCGCAGCAACGCGGCGGTTTCCGGATGCGGCAGCGACAGCAACCAGCCTTCGCCATCGCGGTCGGCCTGGTAGCGGATGCGGCGGGCGGGGTCGTTGCCGGGCGCGCACCAGCTGCCCTCTTCGTCGTCGAGCACGGCAGCCGGCAAGCCCCACAGGGACTCGCAGGGTTGGCCGAGCACCGCGTCGGGCGACACGGCCAGCAGATCCCAGGCCGCGCGGTTGGCGGCCACCACACGGGCGGCTGCGTCCAGGCGCACCAGACCCACGGGCGCGTCCGGCAGAACGCCTTCGCTGGCCACGCTGTCGGCGTGCCTGTCTTCGATCGCTGTCATGTTCCCCTCCTCCGTCTATTGGTAGCGGCCGGAGGAAAAGTGAATTGAGGGGCCTGTTCAGGCAGGAACGACGCTCAGTCCGTGGGTAACGCCGCCTCGGAAAGACGTGCGACGTCGGCAGGAACGAAGACCGTCGCGTCGCCGAACTCGGGCCAACCCACGCGCAGGGCCGCGATCACGGCCGGATCTTCCCGATGCGCATCAAGCAACCAGGCCGCCATGGCCTGGCAAGGCACGTCGGTCGTCGCGCGGCACAGCAACGGCCCCGGTGGGATCGGATCGGAGCGCCACAGTTCGCGTATGCCGTCGGGGCGCGACGCGTCGTAGACATCACCCGCCAACGCCGCCACATCGGCACGCCCCTCGACGACGGCCTGCAAGGCGGCCGCGTGCGAGCCCGCATAGGTCACTGACGCGAATGCCTCCGCCGGATCCAGTGCCTGGCTGCGCAGATACTGCGCCGGCACGAAGCCGCCGGATGCGGAGTCGCGACCGACCAGCGCCAGCCGCATGCTGCCGGCCTTCGCCTTCACCTCGGCGAGCGATGCGACGTCGCGCGCCACCAGCACCGCACGGTAGCGATCCGCCTGCAACGACGGCACCTGCGGTACCGGCAGCGTGGTGACCCGCGCGATGTCGCGCCGTGCCTGCAGGTAGCCATGGAGGTTGGGCACCGCGACATCGACCTGGCCATCATGCATCGCCTGCACCAGCGCCGTCGGCGATGGGAACAGCTTCACCTGCACCGGATGGCGGCCGCGTTTGGCCAGATAGTCCGCGAGCGGCTGGATCGCGGCGAGGCGGTCGCGCTCGGGGTACGCGTAGGTCGCGACCACCCACGGCTTGCGCAGGCCCTCCTTCGCGCAGGCAGGAAGAGCGACAAGTAGGAGGAGCAGCGCAAGGACGGGGTGAAGGCGCATCCGCCTATCAGACGCCATCCAGCAATGCCTTGTCACGCACGGCGCCCTTGTCGGCGCTGGTGGCGAGCAACGCGTACGCTTTCAGCGCGGTACTGACCTTGCGCGGACGCGGCTGCGCCGGCTTCCAACCCTTCGTATCCTGGGCGGCACGGCGTGCGTCGAGTTCTTCGTTGGACACCAGCAAGGCGATGGAGCGCTGCGGGATGTCGATGCGGATGCGGTCGCCGTCGTGCACCAGGCCGATCGCACCGCCCGCCGCCGCTTCCGGCGAGGCATGGCCGATCGACAGGCCGGACGTGCCGCCGGAGAAACGCCCGTCCGTCAGCAACGCGCACTGCTTGCCGAGGCCTTTCGACTTCAGGTAGCTGGTCGGGTACAGCATTTCCTGCATGCCGGGTCCGCCTTTCGGACCTTCGTAGCGGATCACCACGACGTCGCCCGCCTTTACCTCGTCACCCAGGATGCCGGCCACTGCCGCGTCCTGGCTCTCGAATACACGCGCATTGCCTTCGAAGACGTGGATCGACTCGTCGACACCGGCCGTCTTCACCACGCAGCCGTCGACGGCGATGTTGCCGTACAGCACGGCCAGGCCACCTTCCTGCGAGAAAGCATGCTCGACGCTGCGGATGCAGCCCTCGGCGCGGTCGGTGTCCAGCGACGGCCAGCGCGTGGCCTGGCTGAAGGCGACCTGGGTCGGGATGCCGGCCGGGCCCGCCTTGTAGAACGTGTGCACGGCCTCGTCGTCGACCGTGGCGACATCCCACTTCGCGATCGCCTCGCCCAGTGACTTCGCATGTACGGTCGCGACCCCGGTATGCAGCAGGCCACCGCGCGCCAGTTCACCGAGGATCGCCATGATGCCGCCGGCGCGGTGCACGTCCTCGATGTGGTACTTCTGCGTGTTCGGCGCCACCTTGCACAGCTGCGGCACGCGCCGCGACAGGCGGTCGATGTCGCGCATGTCGAACGGCACCTCGCCTTCCTGCGCCGCGGCGAGCAGGTGCAGGATGGTGTTGGTGGACCCACCCATCGCGATGTCCAGCGTCATCGCGTTCTCGAACGCCTCGAACGTGGCGATGCCGCGCGGCAGCGCCGTCGCGTCTTCGCCGCCGTACCAGCGATGGCACAGCTCCACCGCCAGCACGCCGGCGCGCTTGAACAGCTGCTCGCGGTCGGCGTGCGTGGCCACGACCGTACCGTTGCCCGGCAACGACAAGCCCAGCGCTTCGGTCAGGCAGTTCATCGAGTTGGCGGTGAACATGCCGCTGCACGAACCACAGGTCGGACAGGCGCTGCGCTCGACGGCCGCGACCTCTTCGTCGGACACGTTCGGGTCGGCCGCCATCACCATCGCATCGACGAGGTCGAGCTTGTGATCCGCCAGGCGCGTCTTGCCGGCTTCCATCGGGCCGCCCGAGACGAACACCGTGGGGATGTTCAACCGCAACGCGGCCATCAGCATGCCGGGCGTGATCTTGTCGCAGTTGGAGATGCACACCAGCGCGTCGGCGCAATGCGCGTTGACCATGTACTCCACCGAGTCGGCGATGATCTCGCGCGACGGCAGCGAGTACAGCATGCCGTCGTGGCCCATCGCGATGCCGTCGTCGACGGCGATGGTGTCGAACTCCTTCGCCACGCCGCCGACGCGCTCGATCTCTCGCGCGACCAGTTGGCCGAGATCCTTGAGATGCACGTGCCCGGGCACGAACTGGGTGAAGGAGTTGGCGACGGCGACGATGGGCTTGTGGAAGTCCGCGTCCTTCATGCCGGTGGCGCGCCACAGCGCGCGGGCGCCGGCCATGTTGCGGCCGTGGGTGGAGGTCCTGGAGCGGTATTCGGGCATGAAAACAGGCGTGCTGCGACGGCGTGGGGAGGCTGGATTCTGCGGCGTTTTCTCTGTTTCAGTTGCAACCATCTCGACTGAAATCATCCGATCGTCGAAAAGATTCCGAAACCGCTTGACACGATTTGAAGCGGCATGTTTCTCTTGCCGCATGTTGCAGCGCCACACGCCCACGATGAACGACCCGACCGCACCCGTTGCGGCGTCGCTCCTTGTACTCGTCCTTATTACCTCGCCCACAACTGCGGGACGGACCGGCGTGTAAGCAGCAAGCAACGCCAGATTCGCGAAACCCCGCACTGAGAAGTGCGGGGTTTTTTGTTTAAGAGCCTTCGATTCCACCTCAACCCTCAGGAAATCCGCGCCATGACCACCGCCAACGCCCTCCCGCATCCCACGATCGCCGTCATCGGTTACGGCAGCCAGGGCCGCGCGCATGCGCTGAACCTGCGCGACTCCGGTTTCGACGTCGTCGTCGGCCTGCGCCCGGGCGGCCCGACCGAAGTGAAGGCCAAGGCCGACGGTTTCGTGGTCAAGGCGCCGGCCGACGCGGTGAAGGACGCCGACCTGGTCGCCGTGCTGACGCCGGATATGGTGCAGAAGAAGCTCTACGCCGACGTGCTGGCGCCGAACATGAAGCAGGGGGCGGTGCTGCTGTTCGCGCACGGCCTCAATGTCCACTTCGGCATGATCGAGCCGCGCGCCGACCTGGACGTGGTGCTGGTCGCACCGAAAGGCCCGGGCGCGCTGGTCCGCCGCGAGTACGAGATCGGCCGCGGCGTGCCCTGCATCTACGCCGTGCACCAGGACAAGAGCGGCAACGCCGAACAGTTCGCGCTGGCCTACGCCGGCGGCCTGGGCGGCGCGCGCGCCAACATCATCAAGACCACCTTCAAGGAAGAGACCGAGACCGACCTGTTCGGCGAGCAGGCCGTGCTGTGCGGCGGCGCCTCGTCGCTGGTGCAGGCCGGCTTCGAAACGCTGGTGGAAGCCGGCTACCAGCCGGAGATCGCCTACTACGAAGTGCTGCACGAGCTGAAGCTGATCGTCGACCTGTTCTACGAAGGCGGCATCACCCGCATGCTGGAATTCATCTCCGAGACCGCGCAGTACGGCGACTTCGTCAGCGGCCCGCGCGTCATCGACGCCTCGGTCAAGGCGCGCATGAAGGACGTGCTGACCGACATCCAGAACGGCACCTTCACGCGCAACTGGCAGGCCGAGTACGACGCCGGTCTGCCGAACTACAGGAAGTTCCAGCAGGCCGACAAGGACCACCCGATCGAGAAGGTCGGCAAGGAACTGCGCGCGAAGATGGTGTGGCTGCAGGCTAACGCCGCCCAACCCGATACAGACGAGCAGGCCGCCGCATGAACGCCGCCGCGGCCACTGCCCCACGCAATGGCGCCCGCTGGCTGGCCCACGCGCTGGAAGCCGAGGGCGTGGACACGCTGTTCGGCTACCCGGGCGGCACCATCATGCCGTTCTACGACGCGCTGGTGGATTCCAACCTGAAGCACATCCTGGTGCGCCATGAGCAGGGCGCGGCGCTGGCCGCGAACGGCTATGCCCGCGCCAGCGGCAAGGTCGGCGTGTGCGTGGCCACCTCCGGCCCGGGCGCGTCGAACCTGGTGACCGGCATCGCCGATGCGATGCTGGATTCGGTGCCGATGGTCTGCCTGACCGGCCAGGTCGCCACCTCGCTGATGGGCACCGACGCGTTCCAGGAACTGGACGTGTTCGGCCTGACCCTGCCGATCGTGAAGCACAGCTTCGTCGCCCGGCGCGTGGATGACCTGCCGACCATGGTGCGCGAGGCGTTCCGCATCGCGCGCGAGGGCCGCCCCGGGCCGGTGCTGATCGACCTGCCGAAGGACGTGCAGATGTCCGATGCCTCGCACCTGCCCGACCACGTGCCCGCCAGCGTCGATCCGGTGCCCGCGCCGGAAGACGCGAAACTGGCCGAGGCACTGGCCGCGATCGCCGGCGCCGAGAAGCCGGTGATCTACGGCGGTGGCGGCATCGGCATCGCCGATGCGGCGGACGCGTTCCGCCAGTTCGTCGATGCCACGAAGATCCCCACTGTATTGACCCTGCGCGGCCTGGGTGCGCTGCCCGCCCATCATCCGCACTACCTGGGCATGCTGGGCATGCACGGGACGCGTGCGGCCAACATGGCGGTGCAGGAATCCGACCTGCTGATCGTGGTGGGTGCGCGCTTCGACGACCGCGCCACCGGCAAGCTGGCCGAGTTCGCGCCGTTCGCGCGCGTGCTGCACATCGATGCCGATGCGTACGAGATCGGCAAGCTGCGCACCGCCGACATCGCGGTGCCGGGCGATATCGGCGCCAGCCTGCGCGCGCTGGGCGCGGCGCGCAGCACCTGCGACGAGTGGCGCAAGCGCTGCGTGGGCAACCGCGAGCGTTTCGGCTTCCGTTACGACGCGCCCGGTACCGACATCTACGCGCCCGGCCTGCTGAAGCGGCTGAGCGAAGTGGCACCGGCCGACGCGATCATCGCGTGCGACGTGGGCCAGCACCAGATGTGGGTGGCGCAACATTGCAAGTTCACCCACCCGCGCAACCACCTGACCAGCGGCGCACTGGGCACGATGGGCTTCGGCCTGCCGGCCGCGATGGGCGCGCAGTTCGCCTGTCCCGACCGCACCGTCATCCTGGTCAACGGCGATGGCGGCTTCATGATGAACGTGCAGGAGCTGGCGACCATCGCCCGCTGCAAGCTGCCGGTGAAGATCGTGCTGATCGACAACAGCGCGCTGGGCATGGTGCGGCAGTGGCAGGAACTGTTCTTCGCCGAGCGCTACAGCGAGATCGACCTGTCCGACAACCCGGACTTCGCCGCGCTGGCGCGCGTGTTCGGCATTCCCGCGCACCACATCAGCCTGCGCGATGAGGTCGAAGGCGCGTTGGCCGACCTGCTGGCGACGCCGGGCCCTGCCCTGCTGCACGTCACCATCGACATCAAGGCGAACGTCTGGCCGCTGGTGCCGCCGAACCATGCCAACAGCTCGATGCTGGATGCCAATCCCGCGAAACCATCCGCCGAGCCGGCCGTCGCGGCCGACGGCCCGGAGAAGAAGAATGCGTTACCGGCTTGAACTCAAGCTCAAACCTGCCGAGGGCGCCTTGCTGCGCGTGCTGGGCATGATCGAGCGCCGTGGCTTTCCGCCCCACGCGGTGCATGCGACCCACGACAGCGAAGGCTATTGGGCGCTGGCGCTGGTGATCGACAGCACCCGTGCGCCGGAAACCCTGCGCCAGCAGTTGCTGAAGATCTACGACGTCGAGGAGCTGTCCTTCAGCGCCGTGCAGGAACTGAGCCGGGATTGTCGCCCGCAGGACCGCGCTGCATGAAGACCGCACCCGCCGACGCGGACGTTGCGGTACGGAGGCGTCTTCTTCGACATCAGCCGTTCGCGTGCCGCGATGCCTGATGCCGGCCGCGCCCCCGCCAGCACCGAGCCCGACGTAGGCGACGTCGTCGTCACCGTGGCCGACGTGCTGGCGGCGCAGGCGCGTCTGCGCCGGTACCTGCCGCCGACGCCGCTGCACCACGCCGAGCGCTTCGGCGTGATGCTGAAGCTGGAAAACCTGCAGCGCACCGGCTCGTACAAGGTGCGTGGCGCCCTGAACGCCCTGCTGGCCGCGCGCGAGCGCGGCGACCATCGCCCGGTGATCGCCGCCTCCGCCGGCAACCACGCGCAGGGCCTGGCGTGGGCGGCCTACCGGCTGGGCGTGCAGGCCATTACGGTGATGCCGCACGGCGCCCCGGCCACCAAGATCGCCGGCGTCGCCCACTGGGGCGCCACCGTGCGCCAGCATGGTAACAGCTACGACGAAGCGTTCGCCTTCGCGAAGGAACTGGCCGAGCAGAACGGCTACCGCTTCCTGTCCGCGTTCGACGACCCGGACGTGATCGCCGGCCAGGGCACGGTCGGCATCGAGATCGCACCGCATGCGCCGGATGTGGTCATCGTCCCGATCGGCGGCGGCGGCCTGGCCTCCGGCGTCGCGCTGGCATTGAAGTCGCAGGGCGTGCGCGTCGTCGGCGCGCAGGTCGAAGGCGTGGATTCGATGATCCGGGCGATGAAGGGCGACGTCTCGCCCATCGATCCGGTCGCGTCGCTCGCCGATGGCGTGCGGGTCAAGGTGCCCGGCTTCATCACCCGCCGCCTGTGCACGCAGTTGCTCGACGATGTCGTCACCGTGCGCGAAGCCGAACTGCGCGAGACCCTGGTGCGGCTGGCGCTGGAAGAGAACCTGATCGCCGAAGGCGCGGGCGCGCTGGCGCTGGCCGCCGGCCGTCGCGTCGCCGGCAAGCGCAAGTGCGCCGTCGTCTCCGGCGGCAACATCGATGCGATGGTGCTCGCCCAGTTGCTGTCCGACGTGCGCCCACGCGCACCGCGCAAGCCGCGCCGCCGCAACATGGACGGCGAACCTTCGCTTGCCACCGGCCGCGCGCCCGGTCGCGCGGCCGCCAAATCCCCCATCAAGAACGGCGCGCGCCGCATCGCGGTCGCCGCCCTGGAAACAGAAGTACACGAGGAACCCATCTGGTGAACACGACCATTACCACCCCCGCGCAGATCCGAATTTTCGACACCACCCTGCGCGACGGCGAGCAGTCCCCCGGCTGCAGCATGACGCCGCAGCAGAAGGTGGTGATGGCCCGAGGCCTGGCCGACCTGGGCGTGGACATCATCGAAACCGGCTTTCCCGCCAGTTCGCAGTCCGACCGCGAGGCGCATGCCTTGATCGCACGCGACCTACGCGAGACCACGCTGGCCGTGCTGTCGCGCTGCCTGCCCGGCGACATCGAGACCTCGCTGCGCACGCTGTCGGCCTCCGCCAAGCCGCGCCTGCACCTGTTCCTGTCCACCAGCCCGCTGCACCGCGAGCACAAGCTGCGCATGAGCCGCGAGCAGGTCCTGCAATCCATCGACACGCACGTGCGGCTGGCGCGCGGCCATGTCGACGAGATCGAGTTCTCGGCCGAGGACGCGACCCGCACCGAAGAGGACTTCCTGCACGAGGCCATCGCGACCGCCATCGCCGCCGGCGCCTCCACCATCAACCTGCCGGACACGGTCGGCTTCACCACGCCGGAGGAGATCCGCGCCATGTTCGAGCGCGCCATCGCCAAGGTGCCGGGGACGGACAAGGTCGTGTTCAGCGCGCACTGCCACAACGACCTGGGCCTGGCCGTGGCCAACTCGCTGGCCGCCATCGAGGGCGGCGCGCGCCAGGTCGAGGGCTCGATCAACGGCATCGGCGAACGCGCCGGCAACTGCGCCATCGAGGAACTCGTGATGGCACTGAAGGTGCGCAATGCGTTCTACAACCTGGATACGCGCATCGACACCCGCCGCATCGTGCCCACCTCGCAGCTGCTGTCGCGGCTGGTCGGCATGCCGGTCCAGCGCAACAAGGCCATCGTCGGCGCCAACGCCTTCGCCCACGAGTCCGGTATCCACCAGCACGGCATGCTGCGCCACCGCGGCACCTACGAGATCATGCAGCCGCAGGACGTCGGCTGGCCGTCGTCGCAGATGGTGCTGGGCCGCCACAGCGGGCGTGCCGCCGTCGAGCAGCGGCTGCGTGCGCTGGGCTACTGGCTGGAAGAGGACGAACTGAAGCTGGTGTTCGAGCAGTTCAAGGCCCTGTGCGAAAAGCAGCGCGTGGTCGGCGATGCCGACCTGCAGGCGCTGATGCAAGATGCGGCAGTGAGCGACGGTTATCGGCTGTCCTCGATGACGATCAGCGATGTCGGCAGCCGCGCGAACGCACTGGTCGAGCTGTCTGACCCGGACGGCAACCGCATTTCCGAAACCGCCCAGGGCAATGGTCCTGTGGATGCGCTGTTCAGTGCGCTCGCCGCGGCCACCGGCGTGCAGCTGCAGCTGGAGAGCTACCAGGTGCACAGCGTCGGCATCGGCGCCGACGCACGCGGCGAAGCCAGCCTGTCGGTCCGCTGCGACGGCGAGGAATACGAGGGCACCGGTACCAGCAAGGACATCATCGAGGCCAGCGCGCTCGCCTGGCTGGACGTGGCCAACCGGCTGCTGCGCCAGCGCCGTGTCGAGCAGCAGGAAGCGGCGGCGGCCTGACATCGTGACCCGTCATTCCGGCGGAAGCCGGAATCCATTGCGCTTCTGCTTTGCCTGTTCGTCGAGGCCGGGAAGAGCAACGGCAACATGGATCCCGGCTTTCGCCGGGATGACGAAGAGAGACCGGATGGACCGACTGATCGAACTACCATGAAACGTATCGCTGGAAACCCCGCATGACCGCACCCCGCACCCTGTTCGACAAACTGTGGGACGCCCACGTCGTCGTCCCCGAGACCGACGCGGCTCCCGCCGTGCTGTACATCGACCTGCACCTGATCCATGAGGTCACATCGCCGCAGGCCTTCTCCGAGCTGGCGTCGCGCGGCCTGTCGCCACGCCGGCCGGACCGCACCAAAGCGACGATGGACCACTCCACGCCGACCCTGCCCGCCGGGCCGGACGGCAAGCTGCCGTACTACACACAGGCCGCCGAAACGCAGGTCGAGACGCTGGCGCGCAACTGCGCCGAGTACGGCATCGAACTGTTCGACATGGCCTCGCCGAACCGCGGCATCGTCCACGTCATCGCGCCGGAGCAGGGCTTCACCCTGCCCGGCATGACCATCGTCTGCGGCGACAGCCACACCAGCACGCACGGCGCGTTCGGTTCGCTGGCGTTCGGCATCGGCACCAGCGAAGTCGGCCACGTGCTGGCCACGCAATGCCTGCTGCAGCGCAAGCCAAAGACCATGGCGATCACCGTCGACGGCGCGCTGGCGCCGGGCGTGGGCGCGAAGGACATCGTGCTGCACGTGATCGGCGTGATCGGCGTCAATGGCGGCACCGGCCATGTGATCGAGTTCCGCGGCAGTGCCATCGAGGCGCTGGACATGGAGCAGCGCATGACCCTGTGCAACATGTCGATCGAAGCCGGCGCGCGCGCCGGCATGGTCGCGCCCGACCGGACCACGTTCGATTGGGTCGCGCGCACGCCGCGCGGACCGAAGGGCGTGGCGTTCGACGACGCCGTCGCGTACTGGACAACGCTGCGCAGCGATGAAGGTGCGACCTTCGACGCTGAGGTGCGCATCGACGCCGCCGACATCCGTCCGACCCTGACCTGGGGCACGCACCCCGGCACGGCGATCGCGGTGGATGTACCGATTCCCGCGCCCGCCGATGCCGCCGACCAGAAGGGCCTGGACTACATGCACCTGCGCGCCGGCCACGCGCTGGAAGGCACGCCGGTCGACGTGGTCTTCGTCGGTTCGTGCACCAACGGCCGCCTGCGCGACATGCGCGAGGTCGCACAGGTCTTGCGTGGCCGCAAGGTCGCCGCTGGCGTGCGCATGCTGGTGGTGCCCGGCTCGGAGATCGTCAAGCGCGAGGCCGAGGCAGAAGGCATCGATGCCGTCGTGCGTGAAGCCGGCGCCGAATGGCGCGAGCCGGGATGCTCCATGTGCATCGCGATGAACGGCGACCTGGTTGCGCCAGGCCAACTGGCCGTCAGCACCAGCAACCGCAATTTCGAAGGCCGCCAGGGACCCGGCGCACGCACGCTGCTGGCGTCGCCATTGACGGCGGCGTGGGCCGCCGTCAATGGCCGCGTCAGCGATCCGCGCGATCTGTTTAACGCACACAAGGCGGTGGCGTGATGGCCGGCTTCAACGAGGTGCGCTCGCAGAGCGTGGTGCTGGCGCAGACCAACATCGATACCGACCAGATCATCCCCGCGCGCTTCCTGTCGACGACCGAACGCGCCGGACTGGGCAAGCACGCCTTCAACGACTGGCGCTGGCAGGCCGACGGTTCGCCGAACCCGACCTTCCCGTTCAACCAGCCGGAGAACGCGGACCGCAGGATCCTGCTGGCTGGCCGCAATTTCGGCTGCGGTTCCTCGCGCGAGCACGCGCCCTGGGCACTGACCGACCTCGGCCTGCGCGCGATCGTCAGCAGCGAGATCGCCGACATCTTCCGCAACAACAGCCTGAAGAACGGGCTGGTGCCGGTGGTGCTGCCGGAAGCGACCGTGCAGGCGCTGATGCAGCGGCCGGACGACGAACTGGTCGTCGACGTCGCGGCGAAGGAATTGCGCACGCCGGACGGTTCCGCCTTCTCCTTCCCGCTGGACGCCTTTGCGCAGACCTGCCTGCTGCAGGGCGTCGACGAACTGGGCTACCTGCTGGCCCGCCACACCGACATCGAACGCTACGAGGCCACCCGCCATGCACGCTGACATCGCCCTCCTGCCCGGGGACGGCATCGGTCCCGAGGTCACCGCCGCCGCCGTCACCGTGCTGCGCACACTGGCGCGACGCCACGGCCATACCTTCGACTTCCACGAGTACGATATCGGCGGCATCGCCATCGACAAGCACGGCGGGCCGCTGCCGCAGGCCACGCTGCAGGGGTGCCAGCAGGCCAACGCCGTGCTGCTCGGCGCCGTGGGTGGTCCGAAGTGGTCGGATCCCAATGCAAAGGTGCGTCCGGAGCAGGGCTTGCTGGCACTGCGCAAGGGCCTGGGCCTGTTCGCCAACCTGCGCCCGGTGCGTCCGCATCCGGCCGCGCTGAACGCCTCGCCGATCAAGCCGCACCTGCTGACCGGCGTGGACATCGTGGTGGTGCGCGAACTGACCGGCGGCATCTACTTCGGCGAGAAGACGCGCGATGCGCGCGGCGCCAGCGACCTGTGCAGCTACAGCGTCACCGAGATCGAGCGCGTGGTGCGCAGCGCGTTCAAGCTGGCACGCCAGCGCCGCAGCCAGCTGGTGTCGGTGGACAAGGCCAACGTACTGGAAACCTCACGCCTGTGGCGCGACGTGGCCACGCGCATCGGCCGCGAGGAATTCCCGGACGTGACGCTGGAACACCAGCTGGTCGACTCGATGGCGATGCACCTGCTGTCCAAGCCGCGCGAGTACGACGTGATCGTCACCGAGAACATGTTCGGCGACATCCTGACCGACGAAGCTTCGATGCTGGCCGGCTCGCTGGGCCTGCTGCCATCGGCGTCGCTGGGCGACGGCAAGGTCGGCCTGTACGAGCCGATCCATGGCTCGGCGCCGGACATCGCCGGCAAGGGCGTCGCCAATCCCTACGCCACCATCCTTAGCTGCGCGCTGCTGCTGCGCCATTCGCTGGGTCTGCACGAGGAGGCCGACTGCATCGAACGCGCGGTCGACGGCGCGCTCAACGCACAGGTATTCACCAACGATCTGGCGACCGGCGGACGCGGCGTGTCCACGCAGGTGGCGACGCAGGCCGTGCTGGAGCAGATGCAGGCGCGTTGCTACGTGGCGGAGTTGCGGGACTGAGGCACGTGACCTGATCGCGGCATCCCCTGCGTTGTCCATAGGGCAGGGGATGCACGCACAGGAATGGCACGATGCCCACGACACAGATCGAGAAGTACCACGTCATCTATTCGGCCAACACGTTCCGCCGCCGCATCGGCCTGATGGCCGGCGGCGCCTACATCGGCCAGCTGGTGTTCCATGCCAACGGCGCGGCCCTGCCCGCCGACGGCCTCAACGGCACGCAGCCGCAGTTGAACTACCACCTGGACGACTTCCAGAACTGCATCGACCTGCTGCGCAACGAGAAGCCGGTCTACCTGCTCTACAACGGCAGCGGCGGCGGTTTCGAGAACGCGCTGACGACCGATCCGGAAACCGTGGGCGAAGGTGAGGCCGGCGGACTCCGCTTCGTCGGCCGCTGACCGCGTTACCACGCCTCGGATGCGTCAGCTGGAGACCAGGCGGTTCCGCCCCTGCTGCTTGGCCTTGTACAGGCGCTCGTCCGCCACGCGCAGCAGGTCGCGCAGGTCCTGGCCGGCCTCCAGCTCCGCCACGCCGATGCTGACCGTGCAGCGCAGGGTATCGCCATCCGGCGTCTCGATGCCCGCACGGGCGATCCCCTCGCGCAGTGCCTCCAGGCGCGCGCGCGACGCGGACCTGGGCAACTGCTGGCACACCAGGAACTCCTCGCCGCCGTAGCGCGAGATCAGCACGCCCTCCACGCCGCCCGCCAGGTGTTCCGCCAGCGCGGCGATCTGCGACAGTACGTCGTCGCCGAACGCGTGGCCGTAGCGGTCGTTGACGGCCTTGAAATGGTCGATGTCGATCAGCGCGACGGACAACGGACGCCCTTCGCGACGGCTGACCTCCAGCGCTTCAGCGAGGAAGGCATCGCCGGCGCGCCGGTTGGCGAGCCGGGTCAGCGGATCGTGGCGCGCCTGGTGGGCCAGTTGCTCCAGCAGCCGCGCGTTCGCCTCGCCCGCCTGCTCCAGCTGCGCGTTCTTGTCGCTCAGTTCCGACGTGCGCGCGTCCACCAGCGCTTCCAGCCGTCGCTGGCGATGACGTTGGCGACGCAACGCGAACAACAGCACGGCCCACCCCACCAGGCCCAGCAGCACGGCGTACAGGGCCAGCGCCCACGCCCGCAACCACCACGGCGAGGCCTTCTCGAACTCGACCGTCCGCGTCACCAGGTTTTCCGGCTTGCTCCAGTCCGCCGGCGCGTTCATCACCTGCACCTCGAAGCGCATCTTGCCCGGCGGCAGGTTGGTGTAGACCGCATCGTGGGCGATGCCATTGTCGGTCTCGATCCAGCCACGATCGAATCCGACCATGCGGTAGCGGTAGCGCAGGCGCTCGGGCGCACGCTGGTTGAGGCCGGTGAAGCGGATCACCACGCGCCGCGTGTCCGCCGGCAGCACGTGGCGATCCTGCGGCGGCAGGAAACGCCCGTCCGCCTCTACCGACTCCACCACCAGCGTGATGCCCTGCGCGCGTTGTCGACGGGCATCGTCCGGATCGATCACGCCGATGCCGTTGGCCGTGGCGAACCACAGCTTGCCATCGCGCATCGGCCATCCCGCCGGCGAGGTGGCGCCGTTGGCCTGGCTGCTCGGCAGGCCATCGGCATGGGTGAAG
This sequence comes from Pseudoxanthomonas japonensis, assembly GCF_010093445.1. Classification (GTDB taxonomy): domain Bacteria; phylum Pseudomonadota; class Gammaproteobacteria; order Xanthomonadales; family Xanthomonadaceae; genus Pseudoxanthomonas_A; species Pseudoxanthomonas_A japonensis. The sequence continues at coordinate 66,099 of NZ_PDWW01000006.1, forward strand.
GCCTCCACCGGCAAGCGGGCGAGGTGCCCGTTCTCCACCGCCGTCAGCGCCGCACGCGAGATCCGGAACACGCCGCGGTTGCTCGAGACCCAGAAGTCGCCGTTGTCGTCCTCCAGCAGCCGGAACAGCCGGTTGTTCGGCAGGCCCTGCCGGTGGTCGAACTGGACGAAGCGGCCGTCGTGCCAGTGCAGCAGGCCGCGATCGGTGGCGATCCACAGGCTGCCGTCGGGGTCGGCCAGGAAATCGAACGCGGCCACCGCGGGAAACCCGGACATCGGCGACCACGCACGCAGCGTTCCGTCGCGACGCATCATTCCCATGCCGTTGCTGGTGCCGATCCAGAGCTCGCCCTGCGCGGTTTCGTGCAGCACATAGACGTTGCCGCTGGGCAATCCGTCCGCGGTCGTGTACGTCCGCAGGATGCGGCCGTCCCGGTACACGCTGACGCCTTCGTTGCTGCCGATCCACAACGAACCGTCCGACCGCTCCAGCAGCGCGCGGACGTGGTTCGACGGCAACCCCCCGGCCTCGTCGATGCGCCGCGGGCGTGCCTGCGGGCCTTCGCCAGCCGCGGGCAACCGGATGACGCCCTGGTCGTAGGTGCCGATCCAGAGACTGCCGTCGCGCGCGTTGGCCAGCGACAGCACAGAGGGATCGCCCTTGCCGTCGAACGCGAGCGGTATCGCGCGGGCCTGGCCACCCTGCCATGCGTCCACCCCCATCGGATGGCCGATCCACACGCCCTGTCCCGGCCGCTCGATGATGGCGCGGACATAGATGTCGCGCAGGCCGCTGCTGCGCGCCAGTCCGAACACCGGCCCGTCGGAGATGCGGTACAGGCCATTGGTGGTGCCCACCCACAGCAGCCCGTCGCGATCCTCGAACAGCGCCGGCGCCAGTCGCCCCATCAGGCCGTTGCGTTCGCCCAGCGTTTCGTACCGCCCCTGTGCGTAGCGTCGCAGGCCGTCGAGCGTGGAGATCCACAGGCTTCCGTGGCGGTCCTCCAGCATGGCTTCGACGCGCTCACCGGTGATCTGCAGGGCGCGGCCCTGGTCGAGCCGCCAGGCGCCCGCGCCGCCACCGATCAGGATGCCGCCCCAGCGCGATGGCTGGATCGCCAGCACGGAGGTCTCGGGCAGTCCCGTCTCGCGACCCCACTCGCTGGCGCGGTCGTCGCGGATGCGGAACAAGCCATGCCGGTTGCCGACCAGCGCCTGTCCATCCGCCAGCGGCAGGACCGCCAGCACGCGCTCGTTCGCCAACCTCGGGTGCGTGCCGCCGATGTCACGCAGCCGTCCATCGCCGGCCATCCGGTAGAGGCTGTGGTCGGTCCCGATCCACAAGGCACCGTCCGGACCGAAACGCAGCACCGACACATCCGCCAGCGTGCCCGCCTCGCCCGGCAGTCGCTGCCAGCGCCCCTGGTGGAAGTGCAGCAGGCCCGGCCCCACGCGCCCCAGGCTGATCACCATGCCGCCCTTCGGGTCCCGCGCGATGGCACGCACGCCCTCGATTTCCAGCCCCTCGACCGTGCCAGCATCGAAAGCCGTGAAGCGGCGACCGTCGAAACGCGCCGCGCCTTCCCATGTGCCGATCCAGACATAGCCCTCGGCGTCCTGGCCGATCGTATGCACCAGGTTGTGCGGCAGCCCGTCCTCCATCGTCCAGCGCGCGATGGTGTACTCGTCCACCTTGCGCGCAGGGTCCAGCGCCCACGCGGGCGCGCCGACGAGCAGGACCAGCAGACACAGGCCGTTGAGGAACAGGCGCCGCATGGCGGGCATGGCGTCCGGAGGGCTTCGACCCTCCCAGTATCGGCTGCGGCAGGGGGGTTCTTGAACCCCCCGCCGCACGGCGAACTATGACGCGGTGCGCTCTTCGGGCCTGACCTTGAACCATGCCGCGTACAGCGCCGGCAGGAAGAACAGCGTCAGCACGGTGGCGACCGTCAGCCCCCCCATGATGGCCACCGCCATCGGCCCGAAGAAGGCGCTGCGCGACAGCGGGATCATCGCCAGCACCGCCGCCAGCGCGGTCAGCACGATGGGACGGAAGCGACGCACGGTCGCGTCGATGATCGCGTGCCAGCGGTCGTGGCCCGCGCGGATGTCCTGGTCGATCTGGTCCACCAGGATCACCGAATTGCGCATGATCATGCCCGCCAGCGCGATGGTGCCGAGCATGGCGACGAAGCCGAACGGCACGCGGAACACCAGCAGCGCGAGCGTCACGCCGATCAGGCCGAGCGGCGCGGTCAGCAGCACCAGCGCCATCCGCGAGAAGCTGCGCAGCTGCAGCATCAGCAGGGTGGTCACCGCGAGCAGGAACAGCGGCATGCCGGCGGCGATCGACTTCTGCCCGCGCGCCGAGTCCTCGACCGTGCCCCCGGTTTCCAGCAGGTAGCCCTGTGGCAGCGTGTCGCGGATGCCGTCCAGCGTCGGCGAGATCTGCGCGACCACGGTCGGCGCGGTCACGGCGTCGGTGTTCAGGTCGGCGCGCACCGTCACCGTCGGCAGACGGTCGCGATGCCAGATGATGCCGTCCTCGAAGGCGTACTCCAGATTGGCGATCTGCGACAGCGGCACGCTGCCGCCATTGCTGGTCGGCACCGCCAGGCTGCCCAGCAGGTCCAGCCGCGTGCGCTCCTCTTCCGGCCCGCGCAACAGGATCTCCACCAGTTCGTTGCCTTCGCGGTAGGTGCTGACGCTCAGGCCCGACAGCGATCCGGACAGGAAGTGCGAGACCTGCGAGGTGCTGACGCCAAGCGCGCGAGCGCGGTCCTGGTCGATCTGCAGCCGCACGATCTTGCTCGGTTCGCTCCAGTCCAGGTTGACGTTGGTGACGTGCGGATTGGCGCGCACTTTCTCCGCCATCTGCCGCGCGATGGCCTGCACGCGGTCGATGTGTTCGCCCGAGACGCGGAACTGGATCGGATAGCCGACCGGTGGGCCGTTCTCGAGGCGCGTCACGCGGAACTGCAGTTCGGGGAACTGCGGCGCCACCTCGTCGATCAGCCAGCGGCGGGTGGATTCGCGCGAGGCGGTGTCGGCGGTCAGCACCACGAACTGCGAGAAGTTCGCCTGCGGCAACTGCTGGTCGAGCGGCAGGTAGAACCGCGGCGAACCGGTGCCGATGTAGGCCACGTAATTGAGGATGCCCTCGCGCCCGGCCAGCAGCTTCTCCAGCTTGCGCGCCTGCGCATCGGTGGATTTCAGCGAACTGCCCTCCGCCAGTTCCAGGTCCACCATCAGCTCGGGACGCACGGAATCCGGGAAGAACTGCTGCGGCACGAAACGGAACAGCGCGATGGACGCGACGAACGCCGCCACGGTCACGCCGATCACCAGCCAGCGGTGACGCAGGCAGAACGCCAGCCAGGCACGGAAGCGCGCATAGAACGGCGTGTGGTACGGATTGTGGTCGTGCGCATCGTGCGCCTTCGGTGCCAGGACGCGGGCGAACTGCGGCCAGCGATCCGCCAGTCCCGCGCGGAACGCCTGCCAGCGCGCGGCCAGCGATCCCGGCTTCGGCGGCTGCGGGTTGCCGAGGTCGGGCAGCATCTTGTCGCCCAGGTACGGAATGAACAGCACCGCGGCGATCCACGACACCACCAGCGCGATGGTCACCACCTGGAACAGCGAACGCGTGTACTCGCCGGTGCTGGACGCGGCGGTCGCGATCGGCAGGAATCCGGCCGCCGTCACCAGCGTGCCGGTGAGCATCGGGAACGCCGTCGACTCGTAGGCGAAGCTCGCCGCCTTCAACCGGTCGAAGCCCTGCTCCATCTTGATGGCCATCATTTCGACCGCGATGATCGCGTCGTCCACCAGCAGGCCCAGCGCCAGCACCAGCGCGCCCAGCGAGATCTTGTGCAGGCCGATGCCGAAGTAGTGCATCACCGCGAACGTCATCGCCAGCACCAGCGGGATCGACACCGCGACCACCAGCCCGGTGCGCATGCCCAGCGAGAAGAAGCTCACCAGCAGCACGATGATGACGGCCTCGGCCAGCACGCGGACGAATTCGCCCACCGACGCATCGACCGCCGCCGGCTGGTCGGACACCTTGCGCAATTCCATGCCCAGCGGCAGCGTCTTCTGCAGCCGGTGGAACTCGGCCTCCAGCGTCGAACCCAGCTTCAGGATGTCGCCGCCGTCCTTCATCGCCACCGCGATGCCGATGCCGGGCTGGCCCATGAAGCGCATCCGCGGCGCGGCGGGATCGGCGAAGCCGCGCTTGATCTCGGCGATGTCGCCCAGCTTGACGGTACGGCCGCCAGCGCGGATCGGGAACTCGCGGATCTCGTCGACCGAACCGAATTCGCCGCTCACGCGCAGTTGCACGCGATCGCTCGGGGTCTCGAAGAACCCGGCCGGCGTCACCGCGTTCTGCTCCTCCAGGGCCTGCTGCACCGCGCCCAGCGGGATGCCCAGCGTGGCCAGCTTGGTATTGGACAGCTCGATCCAGATCTTCTCGTCCTGCAGGCCGACCAGCTCGACCTTGCCGACGTCGTCGACGCGCTGCAGTTCCAGCTGGATGCGGTCGGCGTAGTCCTTCATGACCGCGTAGTCGAACCCCTCGCCGGTCAGCGCATAGATGTTGCCGAAGGTGTCGCCGAACTCGTCGTTGAAGAACGGGCCGATCACACCGCTCGGCAGCGTGGCGCGGATGTCGCCGACCTTCTTGCGCACCTGGTACCAGAGCTGCGGCATGTCGCGCGACTTCAAACTGTCGCGCGCAGCGAAGATCACCTGCGATTCGCCCGGCCGCGAATACGAACGGATGTATTCGTAGTTGCCGGTGGTCATCAGCGCCTTTTCGATGCGTTCGGTGACCTGCTGCGAGACCTCTTCGGCGGTCGCGCCCGGCCACACCGTGCGCACCACCATCGCCTTGAAGGTGAACGGCGGATCCTCGGACTGGCCCAGGTGCTTGTAGGACCACGCGCCGATGATGCCCAGCAGGATCATCAGGAACAGCACGAGGCTGCGGTTGGTCAGCGCCCACTCGGAAAGGTTGAAGCGGCGCATGCGGTTACTCCGAGCGCGAGGCGACGTTGGCGGTACCACCGGCCGCGCTCGGCTTCAGCGGACGGTTGCTGCGGTCCACCGGCGCGACGACCTGCCCGTCGCGCAACAGATGGCCACCGGCCGCCACCACCCAGTCGCCGGCCTTCACGCCGCTCTGCACGGGGACCGACGCTTCGCCATAGGGACCGAGCTGCACGGCCTGCGCGCGCACCTTGCCGCTCGCGGGATCGACCACCCACACCGTCGTCTTGCCATCGTCGCCACGCTGGATGGCCGACAGCGGAAGCTTCAGCGATGCCTTGCTGCCGTTCTCCTGCACATAGACGCGGGCACTCTGGCCCAGCTCGACCTGCTGCTGCGCCTCGCCCACCAGGCTGACGCGCGCAGCGTAGGTGCGCGTCTGCGCATCCGCCGCCGGCGCGATCTCGCGGATGGTGCCGGGCAGTCGCTGGCCGGGCGCATTCCACAACTCGATCACCACCGGCTGGCCGACGCTGAATTGGCGGATGCGGTTCTCCGGCAGGCCGATCGCGACCTCGCGACCTCCATCGGCGGCCAGCGTGAAGACGGTCTGCCCCGCGGCGACCACCTGGCCCGCTTCGGCCTGCCGGCTGGCGATGACGCCATCACGCGGTGCGCGCAACTGCGAATAGCCTTCCTGGTTGCGCATCACGTCCATCTGCGCGCGTGCCGCGCGCGCCTGTCCTTCGGCCGCCTTGTAGGCTGCGACCTGCGCGTCGTACGCGGACTGGCTGATCAGCTTGTCGCCAACCAGCTTCGCGTAGCGGTCGCGGTCGCCGCGCGCGCGGACCAGATCGGCTTCGGCGGCGGCCAGCTGCGCCTGCGCGGCCTGTGCCTGCAAGGCGAAGTCGCCGGCGTCGAGCAACGCCAGCACTTCGCCCTTCTGCACGCGTGCGCCGGCATCCACGTTGCGACGGACCAGGTTGCCGCCGACGCGGAACGACAGCGGGCTTTCTTCGCGGGCGCGCACCTCGCCGGCATAGGCCGACAGCGCCGCGTCGGCACCACCGCCGGGCTGCACCACCAGGGCCGGCCGCGGCGTTTCCGCGGGCTGCTCCGCGCTGCAGGCGGCCAGGCCGACCAGCACCATTCCGAACACTCCGTTCCAGCGCGTCTGGCGCATTGACCGCTCCGTTTCGATTTCAATTAGTAGACTTGGCGGTATAGTATAAATATCGAACCGAGTAGTCTAGTATTGCGTCATGGTCAGCCCACGCTCTTCCGCCAGCCGCTCCAAAGCCCCCTCCAAGCCCGCCGCCAGCGGTCCCGGCCGCCCCAAGGACCTGGGCAAGCGCGCCGCCATCCTCGACGCCGCCAAGCACCTGTTCGCGCGCGAGGGGTTCAACGGCGTCAGCATGGACCAGATCGCCGCCGAAGCCGGTGTGTCGAAGCTGACGGTGTACAGCCACTTCGGCGACAAGGACGCCCTGTTCGCCGCGGCCGTGCAGGCCAAGTGCGAGGAAATGCTGCCGGACACGCTGTTCGAGCTCGAACTGACCGGCGGCCTGCGCGACCAGCTGAAGGCGATCGCGCAGGCGTTCTTCGCGCTGGTCACCAGCGAAGAGGCCATCAGCACGCACCGCATGATGATGGTCCCCGGCAACATCGACGACAAACTCAAGCAGACCTTCTGGGAAGCCGGCCCGCAGCGCACGCACGACGCCTTCGCGGCGATGCTGCAGGCGCTGGTAAGCAAGGGCGAGCTGGACATCCCCGACGTGGCGACGGCGTCCGCGCAGTTCTTCACCCTGATCAAGGGCGAGGTGCACGCGCGCATGACCTGCGGCCTGTGCAGCCGGCCCGGTCCGGTCGATGCCCGCCAGCACGTCGATGCCACGGTGGACATGTTCCTGAGGGCGTATGGCCGCCGCTGAAACTGAAGCGCAGCCCCGGGCGACGGAGGTTGCGGTGACTTCCGGCACTGCGCCGGCTGGCGCAGGTACCCCGATCCTTGCCCAGCGCGGACGGGGCCAGCCCGGTAAAATGCCCGGCCCAGCCCTCCGCGTCGGATGACCACCCCCATGACGATCAACTACACCCAGGCCCGCGAAAACATGGTCGAGCAGCAGGTACGTCCCTGGGACGTGCTGGATGCGCGCGTGCTGGAAACGCTGGCCACGCTGCCGCGCGAGGCCTTCGTCGCCGAATCGCACCGCGCGCTGGCGTACGCGGACCTGGAGCTGCCGCTGGGCCATGGCCAGTCGATGGCCAAGCCCGTTATCGAAGGCCGCACCCTGCAGGCGCTGAAGCCGCAGGCGGACGAGGACGTGCTGGAGATCGGTACCGGCAGCGGCTACCTGACCGCCTGCCTGGCACACCTGGCGCGTGAAGTGGTCAGTCTGGAGATCCACCCCGGACTCGCCGACGCCGCGCGCGCGCGCCTCGATGCGGCCGGCCTGGGCAGCAACGTGCGCATCGACGCCGTGGACGCACTCTCGTGGGAAACAGACCGTCGCTTCGACGTGATCTGTGTGACCGGCGCCGTCGCTACCCTGCCGCCGCGCTTCCTGCAGTGGCTGCGCCCGGGTGGCCGCCTGTTCGTCGTGCAGGGCGTGTCGCCGGTGATGGAAGCCGTACTGCACGTGGCCGATGTCAACGGCACCCGCATCGAATCGTTGTTCGAAACCGACCTCCCCTATCTGGTCGGCGCCGCACCGGCGCCCCAGTTCGTCTTCTGAAGAAATACAAAAAGGAATCCGCATGAGCCGTCGCCCCCTCGTACTCGCGCTCGCCCTGGCCCTGCCGTTCGCGGCCAACGCCACCGACCTGATGCAGACCTATGAGCTGGCGCGCACCGGCGACCCGACCCTGTCGATCGCGGAATCGACCCGCCTGATCGACAAGGAAGGCGCCGTGCAGGCGCGCGCGGCCCTGCTGCCGCAGATCACCGGCAGCGCGGGCTACGAACTGACCCACAGCAGCCGTCCGGGCGATCCGACCGGCGACGGCAAGAGCCGCACCTACGGCGCCCAGGTCAACCAGACGATCTTCGACTGGAGCCGCATCGCCAACCTGCGGGGCCAGCGCGCCATCAGCCAGGCGGCCGACTACGATCTGGCCTCGGCGAACAACCTGCTGATCACGCGCACCTCCGCCGCGTACTTCAACGTGCTGATCGGCATCGAGTCACTGGCTGCCGCTGAGACCAACGAGGCCGCATCGAAGAAGCAGTTCGATTACGCGCAGAAGCGCCTGGACGTGGGCCTGGCCCCGATCACCGACGTGCACGAAGCACGCGCCCAGTACGACAGTGCGCGTGCGAATACGATCCTGGCCCGCAACGCGTTGGACGACAGCTATCGCGCCCTCGCCGAGATCACCGGCCAGCCGATCAGCGGCCTGAAGGGCCTGCCGGACGACTTCCGTCCGGAACTGCCGCCGGAACAGAACGCGCAGTCGTGGGTCGACCGTGCGCTGGAGCAGAATCCAGACCTGAAGTCCGCCGAGTACGTGCTGGAGTCGGCGCAGCATGGCGTGTCGAGCGCGCGTGCCGGCCACTACCCCACGCTCAATTTCCGCGGCGGCTATTCCAATGGCACCGACTGGGACAGCGTGCCCGGCACGCTCTCGCGTGATGGCGAGGGCTACAACTGGGGCGTGACGTTGACCGTGCCGATCTTCTCCGGCGGCGCCACCCAGTCCGGCGTGCGCCAGGCGCTGGCCCAGCGCGACCGCGCCGCCGATGGCCTCGAGCAGACCCGTCGTGCCCTTGTGCGCAACACCAGCAACGCCTACCAGGCGCTGGTCGCAGGTGTGACCGAAGTGGAAGCACGTCGCCTGGCGGTCGTGTCCGCGCAGAGCGCGCTGGATGCCTCGCAGGTCGGCCTGGAAGTCGGTACCCGCACCGTGCTGGACGTGCTGCAGAACCAGCGCACGCTGTTCCAGGCGCAGGTCGAGTACGCACAGGCGCGCTACAACTTCCTGCAGAACCGGCTGTTGCTGGAACAGGCCGCCGGTACGCTGGACGGGGCCGACGTGCAGGACGTCAACCGCCTGCTGACCGCCGACGCCGAGGCGCGCCTCTCGTCGCAGCCCGTTTCGCAGTAACCCCTCGCGTTCTTCGCGCTCACGACGGCGGGCTTCGGCCCGCCGTTGTCGTTTCAGGGCCCGGGATTTCCTGTAGGAGCGACGTCAGTCGCGACCGCACGCTTCGATGGCCCAGAAGCATCGATGCGGGCGGAAAATTCCCGGTCGCGACTTACGTCGCTCCTACAACGGCCACTCAGATCGCGCCATGTGCACGCAGCGCCGCGATCTCCGCATCGTCGTAGCCCGCCTCGCGCAACACCTCGTCGGTATGCTGTCCGAGCAGCGGCGGCGCATGCCGCACATCGACCGGTGTCGCCGACAGCTTCAGCGGGCTCGCGACCAGTGGCACTGCACCGGCATGCGGGTGTTCGACGTGCGCGACCATGCCGCGTGCCAGCACCTGCGGATCGGCGAACACATCGGCGATGTCGTTGACCGGCCCGCAGGGAATGCCCGCCGCTTCCAGCGACGCCAGCCACGTTTGCCGGTCATGCGACCGGAAGGCCGACTGCAACATCGGCACCAGCACATCGCGATGGCGCACGCGTCCCGCATTCGTCGCGAAACGCACGTCGCCGGCCAGCGCTGGGTCGCCCAGCAGTTCGCACAGGCGCGTGAACTGCCGATCATTGCCGACCGCCACGATGAGGTGGCCGTCGGCCACGGCGAAGACCTGGTACGGCACGATGTTGGCGTGCGCATTGCCCTGTCGCGGCGGCACGTCGCCGCCGACCAGGTAGTGGCTACCCAGGTTGGCCAGCATCGCAACCTGCGCATCGAGCAGGGCCATGTCGATCACCTGTCCTTCGCCGGTCGCATCGCGGTGACGCAGCGCCGCGAGAATCGCCACCGTCGCGTACATGCCAGTGAACAAGTCCGCCACCGCGACACCGACCTTCTGCGGCTCGCCATCGGCCGCACCGGTGACGCTCATCAGGCCACCGAGTCCCTGGATGGCGAAGTCGTAGCCGGCGCGCTGCGCGTAAGGACCCTGTTGGCCGAAGCCGGTGATCGAGCAGTACACCAGTCGTGGATTGGACGCACGTAGTACCTCGGCATCCAGGCCGTGGCGCGCCATGTCGCCGACCTTGAAGTTCTCCACCAGCACGTCGCTCTGCAACGCGAGCCGGCGGATGACGGCCTGTCCCTCTTCGGTGGCGATGTCGACCGTCAGCGAGCGCTTGTTGCGGTTCGCGCACAGGTAGTACGCAGACTCCGTGGTCTCGTTTCCTTCTGCATCCCGCAGGAACGGCGGCCCCCAGCCGCGGGTGTCGTCGCCGCTGCCGGGACGTTCCACCTTGATGACCTCGGCACCCAGGTCGGCCAGCGTCTGCGTGCACCATGGACCGGCAAGCACGCGTGTCAGGTCCAGCACGCGCACGCCGGCCAGCGCACGCGTTGCCACCGCGTTCATGCCACGGGCGCCGGCAGGTGCGGCGCGATCATCACCAGCGTGCGCGCCAGCGCGCCGCGTCCGTGTTCGACCAGCGCCCGCCCCCGCTCCGCCATGCCGCGCCGGCGGGCGTCGTCGGCGAGCAGGGCGTCGATCGCCTCCGCCACGCCCGCTGCGTCGGGCACGATCACCAGCGCGTCGGCCTCATTGAGGCGGCGCGAAATCTCGCTGAAGTTGTGCAGGTGCGGCCCGGTGACGGCCGGCGTTCCCACCGCCGCGGGCTCCAGCATGTTGTGGCCGCCGATGGCCTGCAGGCTGCCACCGATGAAGGCCACGTCCGCGCACGCGTAGAACGCCATCAGTTCGCCCAGCGTGTCCAGCACGAAGACATCGTCGCCGGCGGACGGCCAGCGGTCCTCGCGCCGTGTGCCGACCTTCCAGCCGGCCTCGCTTGCCGCCTCCGCCACGCGCGGAAAGCGTTCCGGATGCCGCGGCGCCCACAGCAGCAGCAGGTCCGGCCAGCGCTGGCGCAGGCGCGCGTGGATGGCGAGGACGGGGGCCTCTTCGTCCTCGTGCGTGCTGGCGGCGATCCAGACCGGCCGGCCGCTCGACAGATGCTGCCGGAAGCCGGCGACCACCTCGCCCACGTTGGCCGGCACGGGAATGTCGAACTTGAGGTTGCCGACATCGCGCACCTGTCCGGGCAATGCGCCCAGCTGCACGAAGCGCGCGGCGTCGTCGCCGGATTGCGCCGCCACCTTGCGCACCGTGCGCAGCGTGCGCGCGATCAGCGGCCGCAATACGCTGTAGCCCCGCAGCGAGCGCGCGGACAGCCGTGCGTTGAGGATGTACAGCGGCACCTTGCGATCGTGGCAACCGAACAGCAGGCTGGGCCAGAGTTCGGTTTCCATGATCAGCGCCAGGCGTGGCGGAAAATGCCGCAGGAAGCGCGATACCGCGCCCGGCAGGTCGTAGGGGGAGTACACGTGCAGCACGCGCCCGCCCCACAGCGTCTGCACGCGCTGCGACCCGGTCGGCGTGATGGTGGTGATGAGCAGGCGCAGCCCGCGATGCCGCTTCAACAGCGCGTCGACCACCGGCGCGGCGGCGTTGACCTCGCCCACCGACACCGCATGCAGCCACACGTCGACCGCCCCGCCCGGAGCATCGTAGTTGCCGTAGCGCTCGTTCCAGCGCTGGAAATACTCCGGATAGCGGAAGCCGCGCCAGATCAGGTGGTAGAGGGTGACCGGCGTCAGCACGTACAGCACCGCCGAGTACAGGGCGCGCAGCAGGCGTTCGGCGGTACGGTTCGACATGGGCGACAAGGATACCCGGGCGCGCCGCTACAATGGGTCATGGCCGAATCCGAGAAGCGATCCTCCGACGCCGGCGAGCGTCCTCCGATGGGCCCACGGCAGTGGCCGTCCTGGCTGGGCATCGGACTGGCATGGTTGGCCGCCCGCGTGCCGTGGATCCTGCAGCGCCCGATCGGCCGCGCCGTCGGTGCGCTGCTGTACCGCGTGCTGCGCGATCGCCGGCATGTGGCCCGGCGCAATATCGCGCTGTGCTTTCCCGAGCTGGATGCGCAACGGCAGGAGGCGCTGGCGCGCGCCAGCTTCGGCGAGCTCGGCATCGGCCTGTTCGAATTCGCGCGCGCGTGGTGGGGCAGCGTCGACCCGATGCGGAAGGGCCTGCAGGTCGAAGGGCTCGAACACCTGACCGCGGCGCGCGCAGGCGGACGTGGCGTGATCGTGGTATCGGGCCACTTCACCACGCTGGAGATCTCGGCGCGCCTGATGTGCGACTACGCACCATTGGCCGGCATGTACCGCCCGCACAACCAGGGCGCGATGGAATGGGCGGTCAAGCGCGGACGGCTCCGCTACGCCACCGCGATGTTCACGCGCGAGGAACTGCGCCCCGCGCTGAAGCACCTCAAGCAGGGCGGCCTGCTGTGGTTCGCGCCCGACCAGGACACGCGCCGCGGCGACAGCGTGTTCGTCCCGTTCTTCGGCCACCCCGCCTACAGCCTGACCTCGACGCACCAGTTGGCGCGACTGTCCGGTGCGGCGGTGATCGCCTTCGCGCACGTCCGCCGCGAAGACGGCGGGCACACGCTGACACTGTCGCCCGCGTTCGAGGACTTCCCCTCGACCGATGCCACCGCCGATACCGCGCGCGTGATTGCCGCGATCGAGGGGATGGTGCGGCAGGCGCCCACCCAGTACCTGTGGATCCACCGGCGCTTCAAACGCCAGCCAGACGGCCGTGGCGAACTCTACCGGTAGAGCTCCGGCTCGCCCGGCGGGCGCGTCTTGAATCGCCGGTGCACCCACAGATACTGCTCGGGATGCTGGCGGACGACGGTTTCCAACTCCGCCATGTAACGCGCCGCATCCTGCGCCGGATCGCCGCTCGGCCATCCGCTCCACGTCGGCTCCACGCGTAGCTGGTAGCGTCCGTCGGCATCGCGATGGAACCAGAACGGCAGCACCACCGCGTTGCCGCGGCGCGCCAGGTCGGGCGTGGCGGTCAGGGTGGCCGCCGGCACGCCGAAGAACGGCACGAAGGCGTTCTGGTAGTTGAAATCCTGGTCGGCCGAGTACGCCACGATGCCGCCGCGCGAGAGCGTGCGCAGCAGGCCGCGGACATCCTTCTTGGCGATGACGTCGGCGAACACGCGCCGGCGTGCGCTATCCATCCATCGCTCGATGCAGGGGTCGTTGTTGCGCCGCGCGACGATGCTCACGCGTTCGCCCAGCGCCTCGCCCAGCAGGCGGGCGCACAGCTCCGAATGCGGGATGTGCCCGCCGAACAGCAGGATGCCGCGCCCTTGCGCCTGCGCGGCACGGACGTGCTCGAGCCCCTGCACGTCGGCGAGCCCGCGCAGGACGCGCGCAGGCGCGTACCAGCCGCGGATCAGTTCGAACACGCCGGTCACCGTCGCACGCACGGTGTCGCGCAGCAGGCGCATGCGGGCGCGTTCGTCCAGTGCCGGAAAACACAGTGAAAGGTTGGTCGCCGCGTGGCGCCGGCGCTTGGCGAGCAGCGGCCACAGCAACCACGTCGCCACGCTGCCGAGGCTCAGCAACCAGGGTTGCGGCAGTCGCGCGATACCGGAAGCCAACAGATTGGCGGGCGCCACGAACCAGCAGCGCCTGCCACGCGCGCGCTCACTCGTCATCGCGCGCCAGCAGGCTGCCCGCATACAGCGCCGCCAGCATCAGCGTGAGCCCGCCCCAGAAGGTGGAATAGAACGCGAGGTGCGTGTTCAACGGAAACACCGTCACCGCCAGCGCCAGCATCGCCGGGCGGGCGCGCTCCTTCGCCTGCGGCGTGGCGTAGCGCCATGCGCGTATCGCCAGCGCCGCGCCGGCCAGCCACAGCAGCAGGCCGATCGCGCCGGTTTCGCTGAGGATCTCGAGGACGATCTGGTGCGCGTGCAGCGCGGGACCTTCACCCCATGCAGGGCGCTGCTGCGGCGTCGCATCGCAGTCCGGATAGGCTTCGCGGAAGCCGCGAGCGCCCACGCCGTTGACCGGATGCTCCCACACCATGCAGGTCGCGGCGGACCAGATCTGCGCGCGGCCCGAGAGCGCGGTGTCGACCCCGGAGCCGTCGGCGGTCAGCGCTTGCGTGGTACGCACCACGCGTTCGCGCACCTGCGGCGATACGACTGCCAGCAGCGTCAGCAGCAGCGCGCCGAACCCAAACACCGCAAGCAGCCGCTTCCAGCCCAGCAGGCGCCAGCCCGAGAACACCAGCACCAGCGCGTAGGTAATCCACGCGGCGCGCGCGCCCGCCAGCAGCACCACGATGCCGACCAGCGTCGCCGCCAGCAGCCATCCCGCGACCTCCATGCGGCGTGCCGCCACGAACAGGAGGAATGGTGACAGGCTGGCCATGACCATGCCGAGCTTGAGATTGCAGGGCCCCAGGAAACCGCTCAGGCGATCCACGGCCATGACGGCGTCCTTGGTGCACATCGGCCGCCCGCTTATCAGGTGCTTCAGCTGGTCCAGTCCCCAGAACAGGGGGCTGCCGCCGAACACCACCTGCGCCAGCGCATCCAGCGTCCAGATCGCCATGATGATGGCGAGACCGTTGAAGGTCGTGCGTCTGGCGTGCGCATTCGCCACCGCCGCCGCCGCCAGCCACAGGAACGGCAGATAGCGCAGGTCCACCGCCGCCTCGCGCAGCGCGCGCGGCATGTCGACGGCGTCGATCGCCGAGATCACCTGCGGCAGCCAATACGCGGCGAACAGCGCACTCGTCAGCGCCCACGCGCCACCGCTCAACAGGCGCGTGCCGCCGCGGAAGCGGTCGAGCAGCAGGCGGACGATGGCCGCCAGCGCACCCAGCACCATGACGCCTTCGGCGTACCCAGGTGCCGGCCACAGCGCGACGAACGTCAGCACCCATGCGGGCGCCCAGCGCCAGCCGTGCGTGTCGCGTGGACGCGGCGTATCAGGAATCGATGGCGAGTCGGCGGTCATCGGCAAGATCGTGGTAGAGGGCGAGCGTGGCGTCCTGCATCGCGCGCAGGGTGTAGGCCGCCATCGTAGCCAATGGCGGCGGTGGATGGGCGAGGACGTCCTGCACCGTGTCGAGCAGCACGCCCTCGTCGAACGCCGGCACGGCGCCGCGCGGCTGCAGTCCGGCCAGCAGTTCGCCGACGCCGCCGTGCGCCCAGCCCACGACCGGACGTCCCACCGAGAACGCCTCGATCACCGTGCGACCGAAGGCTTCGGGCTTGCGCGACAGCTGCAGCACCAGGTCGCTGGCGGCATAGGCACGGGCGATTTCCGTCGTCGGCGGCGTGATGGCGAGCGCATCGGCGAACCGGCCGAGCTGCGCTTCCGTTTCCAGCTCGACCATGTACTGCTCGCGCCCGCGCTCACGCGCGCCGGGCATCCACAGGCGGGCATCCACGCCGCGGTCGCGCAGGTTGCCCAACAACGCGAGCGCCTCACGGTGCCCCTTCAGGCGCGTGCCACGTCCCGGCAACACCAACAGCGGACCATCGCCCGCCAGCGCGGGATGCTGCGCTGCTGCCCATGCACGTGCCTCGGCATCCGGGTGCGCGGCGCGCGGGAATTGCGACGGATCGATGCCGCGCGGAATCACCACCAGCTTGCCGGGATCCGTTCGCGGATAGTGCTGGAGCAGGTAACGGCGCACCGTGTCGGAGACGCAGATCACGCGTTCGCCGTAGGTCATCACCGCGCTGTAGCGGCCCGGCGAATTCAACCCGTGCATGGTGGTGACGAAGCGCGGCCGCGATGGCGACGGCATGCTGCGCACCGCCCATAGACCGATCCAGGCCGGCAGGCGTGAACGCGCGTGCACGATATCGGCGCCGACCTCGGCAAACAGGTGTCGCAACGCGCCGGCATGGCGCAACGTCAGCAGCGACTTGCGGCCGATGTCCAGGGTGACATGTTCCGCGCCCGTGGCGCGTAGCGCAGGCTCCAACCGGCCCCCCGCGGACACGACCACGGCGCGATGGCCGGCGCGCACCAGTGCATCGGCGATCTCCAGCGTGGAGCGTTCGACGCCGCCGGACTCCAGCGCCGGCAGCAGCTGGACGACGGTCAGCCGGCGCATGGTCGAAGGGCGATGCGGCGCGACCGCATCAGGCGGTCAGTCGGCCAGGACGAAGTGCGAGCCGCAATACGGGCACTGCACTTCACCGCCTGCCGCGTCTTCAATGGCCAGGTACACGCGCGGATGCGAGTTCCACAACGCCATCGACGGCAGCGGGCAGCTCAGCGGCAGGTCGGCGCGCGACACGGTGTAGCGCTTCTCGGCGTTGGCGGGCGCGGTGGCGGTCTGGCTCATGGCGTGCAGGCGGTCGTGGAACGAGGCGGCCAGTCTACCAGTCGGCGCCACGGCCGCCCATGGAACCGCTCCCCGAAAAGGAAAACGCCGCCCGGCGTGGGCGGGGCGGCGAGTCCTTGCTGGCGGTACCGGGCGGGGGAGGAGCGCCGGATCGCAGCGGGTTTACTTCTTCGCGTCGGCCGTGGCTTCGGTGGTGATCTTCAGCGCGACTTCGTCGCTGACCATCGGGGCATACGCGCCCACGTCGAAATCGCTGCGCTTGACGGTAGCCGTGGCGTCGAAGCCGATCGCCGGCACCTTCTTCATCGGGTGCTCGCCCGCCTTGTTCAGCGTCACGTCCAGCACCACCGGCTTGGTGATGCCCTTGATGGTGAGGTCGCCGGTAACCTTCAGCTTGCCTTCGCCCGCGGCTTCGACCTTGGTGCTCTTGAAGGTGGCGGACGGATACTTGGCGGCATCGAACCACTTGTCGCTGGTCAGGTGGTCGTAGAACTGGTCGGCCAGCGCGCTCAGGCCGGTCAGCGGCAGCGTGACCTGCACGCTGGACTTGGACACGTCGGCGGCGTCGTACACCAGCGTGCCGTCGGCCTGGCCGAAGTTGGCGCTGGGGTTGGAGAAGCCGAAATGGTTCCAGCTGGCCAGCACGTTGGTGTGGCTGGGATCGATCTTGTAGGTCACCGGCGCCGCGAAGGCGGAACCGGCGAACGCGAACAGGGCGGCAACGAGCAGGGTCTTGCGCATGGGGATGTCTCCGGGTGGTGGGGTGTCAGAGGATGCGCGCGGCTTCGTCGAAGCCCAGGCGCGGGGAACGCGGGAAGATGCTGGCCGGGTCGCCATGGCCCAGGTTGACCAGGATGTCGGACTTGATGGCAGTGCCGGCGAAGAACGCCTCGTCCACCTTGTCCGCATCGAAGCCGGTCATCGGGCCGGCATCCAGGCCCAGCGCGCGCGCGGCGATGATCAGGTAGGCCGCCTGCAGGCTCATGTTGCGCAGCGAGGGCTTGCTGCGGTTCTCGCGCGGACCGTCGAACCACGCCTTGGCGTCGGTGTGCGGGAAGAGGAACGGCAGCTTCTCGTGGAAGTCCTCGTCGCGGCCGATGATGACGGTGACCGGGGCCTCCATCGTCTTCTTGTAGTTGCCTTCGGACAGCGCCGGGCCCAGCTTGGCCTTGGCCTCGGCGGACTTCACGAACACGAAGCGCGCCGGCGTGGTGTTGGCCTGGGTGGGACCGAACTTCAGCAGGTCGTACAGCTGGCGCAGGGTGTCGTCGCTGACCTCGCCGGTGAAGGCGTTGTAGGTGCGGGCGGTGCGGAACAGCTGGTCGAGCGAGGCGGCATCGAGGGCGTGGGACATGGGTTACCTGTCGCAAGGAAGGGAAGCGCGTCGCGGCGGCACGGGCCGGCGCATCGGACGGGCAGTGTAGAGTGTCCTGACCATGGCAATATCCAATCGACCCGGAACGGATTGTTTTAACCGGTGGAACAAACACGCCCCCTCCAGGCCGAATCCCGCGGTCTCTGCACCCTGACCGACGGCCACGCCGGCAACGTACGCCAGGCGCAGTCGTTGGCGCGTGCACTCGGTGGGCGCGCGTGGGACGTGACGCTGGAACCGCGTGCACCCTGGCGCTGGATCGCGCCCCACGCGCTACCCGCGGCGGAACACGCATTCGGTACGGCCTTCCACGCCTCATGGATGCATGCGCCCGCAGTTGCGATCGGCTGTGGTCGCCAGGCCGCGCTGGCGACGCGGCTGCTGCGCAGACGCGGCAGCCGCGTCGTGCAGATCCTCGATCCGCGTATCGAGCCGTCGCATTGGGACCTGGTCATCGCACCGGAACACGATGGGCTCACCGGTCCAAACGTGCTGACCCCGCTCGGCAGCCTGAACCCGGTCGACGATGCCTGGCTGGCCGATGCGCGCGCCGCGTTTCCCACACTCGCCGCCCTGCCCTCACCGCGCACGTCCGTCCTGCTCGGCGGCGACAGCGCGCACTACCGGTTCGATGCCGCTGCGTTCGCACGGCTCGCGATCCTGCTCGATGACACGGCGGTGGATGGCAGCCTGCTGGTCACCACCTCACGACGCACGCCACCCGCCGTGATCGACGCCGTGCGCCGGCGCTGGGCGCACCGGCCGCATACGCTCGTGTGGTGCGATCCGTCCGACGGCCCGAATCCGTATGCCGGCCTGCTCGCCTGGGCCGACCGCATCGTCTGCACACCGGAGTCGGTCAACATGCTGTCGGAAGCCTGCGGCACGCGTGTACCGGTGCAGGTATTCGAACCCGGTCGCGTCGGCGGACGTCCTCGCCGCTTCCTCGACGCCTTGCGCCAGCGCGGACGCATCCACGATCTCGCCGACGGATCGACAACGTTCGAGGGCGAGCCGCTGCGCGAGACCGAGCGCATCGCCGCCGAGGTGCGCACCCGACTGGGCCTCCTGCTCCCGTAGCTACGTTTCGGATCCTGCTGCCCCCTGATCGTGTGTAGGAGCGGGCCATGCCCGCGATGCTCTTGCCTTGATGTCGAATCAGACGCATCGCGGGCATGGCCCGCTCCTACAGCGGATCGAAGGCGAGTCCGTGTGCCGTCGTCGTCCGCATCACCACGGCGCGTGCCGTCGCCAGTCCTGCGTTCTCGACGACCAGCCTTGGACGTCTATCCAGCGTGCAGGCCAACCCCTCGGCGACGAAGGTCGCGTGCACCGCTTCCAGCGCATCGGCTTCTTGCGAAGACAGTGCGCCCGCGGTCGCCAGCGACCCGATGAGCCCCGGTGTATCGCGTGGCAGCAGCAAGGCGGGCTGCACCGTGGCATCGCGCAGCACGAGGTACTGGAGCAGGAACTCCAGGTCGACCAGGCCACCGGCACCCTGCTTCAGGTCGAAGCGGGCGGCGTCACTGCGGTCCAGCTCGCTGCGCATGCGCGCACGCATCCTGATCACCTCGCCACGCAGGACGTCGTCGTCGCGCGAGCGCGCCAGCGTCGTGGTGCGGACGTCCTCGAACGCCTGCAACAGCATGGCATCGCCGGCGACGCCACGCGCGCGCACCAGCGCCTGATGTTCCCAGGTCCAGGCACGCTCGCGCTGGTACTCGGTGAAGCTCGTGAGCGACGACACCAGCAGCCCCTTCGCCCCGTCAGGGCGCAGGCGCACGTCGACATCGTAGAGCCGGCCGGCGGCGGTCACCGCGCCGAGCAGCGCGACGATCTTCTGCGCGAGTCGCGCATACCAGCGGCCGGCCTCCATCGGACGCGCGCCATCGGATTCCGTGTCGGCCGGCGCATCGAACAGGAACACCAGGTCGAGATCCGAACCGAAGCCGAGTTCTTCGCCCCCCAGGCTGCCATAGCCGACCACCGCGAACCGGCCGTCCGCGACGATCCCGTGCGACGCAGCGACATCGCGCGTGGCGACCTGCACCACGACGCGGACCACCTCGTCCGCCAGCCACGCCAGCTGACGCACGCTGTCGCGCGCGGACTGGCGGCCATCCAGCGCGGCCAACGCGACGCGGAAGCTCAGCGCCAGGCGCCGCTCGTTCAATACGCGCAGGCAGGTTTCCGGATCGTCCTCGACCAGTGCGGCCTCGCACTCGGTCCGCAGTTCGTCGCGATCCGGCATCGGTCCGGAGACGCGGGTATCGAGCAGTTCGTCCAGCAGCAACGGATACTGCGCCAGCCGCTCGGACAGCAGCGCACTGCGTGCCAGCACGTCCACCAGCCGACCGAGCGCACTGGGCTGCTCGTCGAGCAGCGCCAGATAGCTGGCGCGGCGCAAGATGGCCTGCAACAGCGACAGTACGCGACGCAGCGCGGCATCCGGCTGGGACGAGCGCGCGCAGGCGTCGAGCAGCGCCGGCACCACGCGATCCAGTCGCGCGCGCGCACTGTCGGACAACGCACGCACGCCGCTGAACTGCGCGAACTCGCGCAATGCGCCATCGGCGCTGCCGGCATCGGCGAAACCGGAAGCCGCCAGCGTGTCCGCCTCGCCACCGTCGGGCAGCGCACGCCAGTAAAGCGCCAGGGCATCCGGCGCCGCATCGCGCTGCCGGGGCGCCAGCAGTTCGGCGAATTCGGCGGCTACGCGTGCGCGTTGCACGTCCAGGGCGGCGCGCAGGCCGTCCCAGTCCGGATAGTCGAGTCCACGCGCAATGCGATGCCGGTCCAGGGGATCTTCCGGCAGGGCATGCGTCTGCGCGTCGCGCAGCATCTGCAGGCGGTTCTCCAGCAGGCGCAGGAAGCGATAGGCCTGCATCAGCGCATCGCCTTCCTCGACCGAAACCTGCCGCGCGGCGACCAGTGCCGGCAGCGCGACGCGCAAACGCCGTTCGCGCAGTGACGGTTCGCGACCGCCGCGGATCAACTGCAATGCCTGCGCCAGGAATTCGATTTCGCGGATGCCGCCCGGCCCGCGCTTGATGTCGTCGGCCAGCTCGCGGCGCGCGACTTCCGCGGCGATCGCCGCCTTCATCTCGCGCAGACCGTCGAGCGCGGTGTAGTCCAGGTAGCGGCGGTAGACGAATGGGCGCAGCGATTCCAGCCAGCGCTCGCCGGCCTCGATATCGCCCGCCACCGCGCGCGCCTTCAGCCACGCGTAGCGTTCCCAGTCGCGGCCTTCGCGCTGGAAGTACTGGTCCATGCCGGCGAAGGACAGCGCGACGCGCCCGGCATTGCCGAACGGACGCAGACGCAGGTCGACGCGATGGCAGAAGCCGTCGACGGTCGGTTCGTCCAGCAGTTTCGCCAGCCGCTGGCCCAGCCGCATGAAGTAGTCCTCGGCCGCAAGCGATCGCGCGCCGTCGGACTCACCGCCCTGCGGATAGGCGTAGACCAGGTCGATGTCGGACGAGAAGTTCAGCTCGCCGCCACCCAGCTTGCCCAGGCCGAACACGACCAGGCGCTGCGCGCTGCCATCGGGCGAACGCACCACGCCATGGCGCTGCGCAAATTCCGCTTCGAGGGCTTCGAGTGCGGTCTGCAGGCAGATTTCCGCCAGCCGCGTGGTGCCGACCAGCGTGTCGTCGACGGTGTCCAGGCCGTGCACGTCGCGCCAGACCAGGCGCGTCGATTCCGCCGCGCGGTAGCGGCGCAACAGCTCCGGCCAGTGCGTGGTGTTGTCCGGCGCCAACGCGGGCACCGGCCATGGCGCCGCGCCATCGTCGTGCAGCAATGCCGCCAACAGGTCGGGCTGACGGCGCAGCGTCTCGAGCGCAAAGTCGCTGGTCGCGATGACACGCGATACGCGATCGATGTGATGCGTGTCGGCCAGGAGGGCATCGACATCCGTCGATACGGCGCGCAATCGCACCAGGCCGCGTTCGATCAGGGCACTGCGTTCGGCATCGAGGGACGGGGTCGCATCATTCATGGCGACCGATTGTGGCATGGGGTGGTGCGACACATGCGATCAACATCGATGTGGGAGCGACGTGAGTCGCGATACGACCAAGTGCGAGGGCAGCCATGCGTGATGAGTCCTGGAATACGCCAGGCCTGGATGACCTACGGCGGCAAGATTCCCTGGAAAGCCATCGCGACTGACGTCGCTCCCACAATTACATAACCAGTCCGCGCTAAGCGGCTTCGGAAAGATCCGGCAACGCGGTCTCGTGTTGCAGCGCGAGCCCGAACTGCTCCGCCATGTGCTTCAGCAGCACCGGCTTCACCTGGTCCATGCTGCCCGGGCCGCCGAGATCGGCCAGCGAGACGACCTGCAGGCCCTGGTAGCCGCAGGGATTGATGCGGTGGAACGGCTCCAGGTCCATCGCGATATTGAACGCGAGGCCATGGAACGTATAGCCGCGACGCACGCGGATGCCGAGCGCGCCGATCTTGGCGTCGGCCACGTACACGCCGGGCGCGCCGTCCTTGCGCTCGGCGTGGATGTTCCAGTCGGCCAGCGTATCGATCATCGCCTGCTCGATCTTGCAGACGTAGTCGCGCACGCCGACCTTGAGGCGCTTCAGGTCGAACAACGGATACGCGACGATCTGACCAGGGCCGTGGTACGTCACCTGTCCACCACGGTCGACGTTGATCACCGGAATATCGCCCGCCGCGAGCACATGCTCGGGCTTGCCGGCCTGGCCGAGGGTGAACACCGGATCGTGTTCGACCAGCCAGAGTTCGTCGGCGGTCGCCTCGGTGCGGGCATCCGTAAAGCGTTGCATCGCGCGCCAGACCGGCTCGTACGGCTGGCGGCCGAGCTCGCGGACGATGCAGGTCGCGGTCACAGCGTCCACTTCACTTCGGGATGGTCGCGCAACGCCTCATGGGCAGCGTCGTACTGGGCGCGGTCGTTGGCCTGGAAGCGGATGCGCACGGAGACGTACTTGCCGTTGGCCGAATGCTTCCAGCTGATGTCTTCATGCAGGACTTCCACGCCCTTCGATTCCAGCAGGCGCGGCAGTTCGGTTTCCAGGCCGGTGCCGGCCGTGCCCATCGCGCTGAGCTCGAAGGTGCCGGGGAACTGGAAGCCGTGTTCGGGGTTGTCGGATTTGATTTCCATGCCCGGATTATTGGGACGCCGGCAGCGAAAGCCAAGCCGCACGCCTCCGGAACGACGAAGGGCCGCTTGCGCGGCCCTCCGTCACTGCAGCGCGGCGGTTCAGCGCGCCAGCTGCACCAGGCTGGACGAGACCCAGCCCTTGTTGCCGAGTTCGTCCTCGACTTCCCACATCACCCCGTCCTTGTTGCCGGTGGGGTACAGCATCATGCCCGGATCCAGATCGCGCACGGCCTTGCCGGTGCCCTTGGGATTGGCGAACAACCGGCCCGGCTTGGTCATCTCGACCGCCTGGTGGGCATTAGAGGCCGACGCATTGCCGGACAGGCCGCCCAGTTCGCTGACCAGGTTGGTGTAGGCCTGCAGGTAGGCCAGCGTGATGACCTGCCCGATCTCGGTGTTGGCGTAACCGCTGGCACCGCCGCCGCCCCAGTGGCTGCCGGTGAACAGGCTGCCGCCCGCGCCCCAGCCGATGTCGGTCTTCTTGGCGCTGCCTTCGGCCATGGCGACCTGTTCGGACGAACGCACGTCGGTGACCGTCAGCACCACGTCGGCGGTCTTCTTCTTGAAGTCGAGGCCACCAACCATGCGGCCGACGTTGCCGCCCATCAGCCCGCCCAGCAGGCCGCTGATGGCATTGCCGCCGGCGTTGCTGTTCTGCGAGATCAGGTCCGGCACCAGCACGTAGTCGGCCGCACGGATCTGGCCCTTGCCGATGTTCGAGCGATTGCGCAGTTCGCCACTGGCCGCGAGGTCACGCTCGGCCATCGCCGCGCCCATGCCGACGCCACGGTCCACCAGCGTGAAGCAGCGCGACTTGTTGACGAACACCTTGATCAGCTTAGACGGCGCCGGCAGCTGTTGGCCGCTCCACCAGTTCACGCCGTCCTCGGGCTCGATCACCGAGATGCTGCCCAGCGGCTTGGTGCAGGTCGGGATCTCCGCGGTCTGCTGCTTGCGCTGGTCCTGCGCACTCTGGCGTTGCGCCCAGGCGGGCGTTGTCGCAGCGGCCGCCATCAGCAGGCAGGCCGTCATCGTCATCTTCTTGCAGGTTCCCCTGTTCACGCGTGCTTCTCCTTGAGAATGATGGTGCCCGCACCCCGCGGACCTTCCGTTGCGGGCGTGGCCTGCCTTCGCGTGCCGGGTCGCCCGAACGCGATGATAGGCGAAGAATGCGGTTTCGCTGGATGAAAACGAAAAGAGTGACACCCAAAGGCCATCGGACGTGGCTCAGGGGGCGATGCGGCGATAATGCCGGCCCCATCCGTGAGGTCCGCCGTGCCCTACCTGCTCTCCAGCGTCGTCTGCAGCGTGCTGGTCTCGGTACTGCTGAAACTCATGCAGCGGCGCGGCATCGACACCGCGCAGGGCATCGCCTGGAACTATCTGGCGGCCTCGCTGCTGTGCTTCGCCCTGCTGGACCCGCCGCTGGCGTCGCTTGCCGCGCCGCACGCACCCTGGCCTGCCCTCGCCCTGCTGGCGGTGCTGCTGCCCGGCATCTTCCTGGCGTTGTCGGCCTCCGTTCGCGCGGCCGGTATCGTGCGCACCGACATCGCCCAGCGCATGTCGCTGGTGCTGTCGCTGTTGGCCGCGTTCCTGTGGTTCGGCGAACGGGCCGATGCGCTGCGCCTGACCGGTCTCGCACTGGGTCTGCTGGCGATCGTGCTGCTCGTGCTGCGCCCGCGCGCCGCGTCCGCGGAAGCCGAAGGCGGCTGGACCGGCTGGGCGTTGCCGCTGCTGGTGCTGGTCGGCTATGCCAGCGTGGACGTGCTGCTGAAGCACATCGCCGCGGCCGGCACGCCGTTCGCCGCGTCGCTGCAGGTCGCCTTCATCGCCGCGTTCGTGGTGATGCTTGGCGTGCAACGGGTACGCAGCGCGCGTGGCGGTCCCGCCCTTGCGTTGCCGGCGCTTGGGTATGGCCTGCTGCTCGGCGCACTGAACTTCGGCAACATCCTGTTCTACGTGAAGGCGCACCGTGCGCTGCCGGACAACCCGGCCGTGGTGTTCTCCACGATGAACATCGGCGTGGTCGTGCTGGGCACACTGGCCGGCACGCTGCTGTTCCGCGAGCGACTCAGCCGCATGAACCTGCTGGCGATTCCGCTGGCGATCATCGCCATCGCACTGATCGCCACCGGCCTGTAACCACCGGTAACAAAAAGGCCGGCATGCGCCGACCTTTTTGCTCAAGAGCGCGCGCGTCGGATCACTCCGACTCCCACCACATCCAGAATGCATCCCACAGGCGCTTGAAGAAGCCGGCCTCTTCGATCGGCGTGATCGCCACCAGCGGCGATTCCGCGACGACCTTGCCGTCGAGCGTGACCTTCACCGTGCCGATGGCCTGACCTGCCGCGATCGGAGCGACCAGCGTCTTGGGCACGTCCATCGTCGGCTTCAGCTGCTCGTAGCGGCCACGCGGCACGCTGACCAGCATCGGCTGCGCGACGCCCAGTTGCACTTCCTTGGCCTGGCCCTTCCACACGCGCTGCGTGGCGATGGCCTTGCCCGGCTCGTACAGGCGGTGCGTTTCGTAGAAGCGGAAGCCCCAGTTCAACAGCGCCAGGCTGTCGTCGGCGCGCTGCTTCTCGGAGGTCGAGCCCATCACCACCGCGACCAGGCGCTGGTCGCCACGCTTGGCCGAGCTCATCAGGCAGTAGCCAGCACCCGAGTGGTGGCCGGTCTTGATGCCGTCAACGCTGGCATCGCGCCACAGCAGCAGGTTGCGGTTCGGCTGGGTGATGGTGCCGACAGTGAATTCCTTGATCTTGTTGAAGGCGTACTGCTCGGGATAGTCGCGGATGAAGGCGCGGCCCAGCAGCGCCAGGTCGTACGCCGTCGAGTAGTGCTCCGGCGCGGACAGGCCGTGCGCATTGACGAAGTGCGAGCCCTTCATGCCGATCTGCGCGGCGTAGTTGTTCATCAGCGACGCGAAGGCTTCCTGGCTGCCGGCGGCGTGCTCGGCCAGCGCGATCGCGGCGTCGTTGCCCGACTGCACGGCCATGCCCTTTTCCATGTCCAGCAGCGGCGCGGTCTTGTTGACGGCGAATCCACTGTAGCTGCCGTCGGTGCCAGCGCCACCTTCGCGCCAGGCGCGCTCGCTCATCATCACCTGGTCGTCGGGCTTGATCTTGCCGTTCTTCTGCTCGGCCGCCAGCACGTACGAGGTCATGACCTTGGTGATGCTGGCCGGCTCGACGCGCTCGTTGTAGTTCTCGCCTGCCAGGACCTGGCCGGTGATGTAGTCGACCAGCACCCAGGCCGTGCCCACGGGCTTGGGCGGCGGCGGGATTTCCACGGCGGCGGCAGCCGGAGCGGCGGGTGCCGGGGTCGGCGCGGGGGTCTGGGCGATGGCCAGGCCCATGGCGGTGGTCGCGAGCGCGGCGAGGGCGAAACGGAACTTCATCGGCGGAAAACTCCTGGCAAGGCCGTGGGCCTGACGATTCAAGGCGAATATTGTAGGGAGACCAGCCGCGACGTGGGTTGGAAAGACGTAAAAAAGCCCCGGACGGAGGCAGGCCTTATTCGCGGACGATCTGCGGGCGTCCGAATCCCAGGCTCGCGATCCTGCCCGCCAGCGCTTCGGCCGAGGCGGCATCCGCCGCCCCCACGCGCAGCCGCCACAGCGGACGGTCCGCCCCCGGCACATCGCTGAGCCGCGCATCGGCGATGCCGGCGGCGGTCAGGCGCGCCAGCGCGCGGTCGGCGTTGTCGCGGCTGGAGAAGCTGGCGACCTGCAGTTGCACGGCAGCCGGCAATGCAGCGACCGGCGCTGCACCCGTGGGCACTGCCGGGGTGGGCATGGCGGTGCTGGCGACCACGGCAGGCGCAGTGGGCGCGCCCGGCTTGCCGGACGCCACGCGCACGCCGTTGGCCTTCATCCATGCCTCGAAACCGGCCGCGCTCGGGGTATCGCCCGCTTTCGCCGGCACGTGGTAACGCGCCGCGTCTTTCGGCAACTGCCCGACCAGCTGGTCCATCGCCGACGACGAAGGCACAGGGGCAGGCGCGGTGGCCAGCGTGCTGCCATCCGGCGTCAGCGCACGCACTTCCACGCGCCCGGTACCCCGCTGGGTGATGCCCAGCTTGACCGCGGCGGCGTAGCTCAGGTCGATCACGCGGCCTTCGTGGAAGGGGCCGCGGTCGTTCACCCGCACCACCACCGATTGCCCGTTGTCCAGGTTGGTCACACGCGCGAAGCTCGGCAGCGGCAGCGACTTGTGCGCGGCGCTGTACGCGTACATGTCGTACACCTCCTGGTTGGAGGTGCGGCGGCCATGGAACTTGTTGCCGTAGTACGACGCGGTGCCCTGTTCGACGTACCCGTCCACCTTGTCCAGCACACGGTACTGCTTGCCCAGCACGCTGTAAGGCGACTTGTTGCCGATCGGCGAACGCGCTTCGGCGGTCACCGCGGGTTCGCGGATGCAGTCCAGGTCGGGCACGTGATCCGGCGTGGTATCCAACACGCCCGGCTTGTAGAGACCACCGGCGGTGTAGTCGCCGCGCGTGGACAGGTCTTCCTGCGCCGGTGCGTAGCGCGAGCAGTCCTTGCCGGCGATGCCGGGCGAAGGCTTCGCCGGCGACGGGCGGGTGATGCCGCCGGTCGATGGCGACGGGGACTTCTTCGGCGCCGTGCTGCACGCGGCCAGGGCTACCGCCAGCAGCGGCAGGGCCAGCCACTTCATGCCGGCGGGATCTCGCGGCCGGCGATCGCCTGCGACAACTGGTACACCGCCATCGCGTACATCTTGGAGTTGTTGTAGCGGGTGATCGCGTAGTAGTTCTGGAAGCCCAGCCAGTACTGCTTGCCGTCGGCGCCATCCAGTTGCACCAGCGTCGCCGTGGCGTCCGGCGCCACCGGTTCGATCGGGCGATAGCCCTTCTCGGCCAGCTGCGCCAGCGTGTAGTCGGGCGTCCACGTCTCCGGATTGAACTCGGCGAACCCGTCCTGCAACTGCGCGCGCGCGACCACCGCACCGCCCGGCACCCAGCCACCGCGCTCACCGCCCTTCTTGCGGAAGTAGTTGGCGATCGAGGCGAAGATGTCCGGATACGTGGTGAACAGGTCGCGGCGACCGTCGCCGTTGCCGTCCACCGCGAATTCGCGGTAGCTGGACGGCATGAACTGGCCCAGTCCCATTGCGCCGGCATAGCTGCCGGTCAGCGACGCGATGTCGAGCTTCTCCTCGCGGCCCAGCGCGAACAGCTGCGCCAGTTCATCACGGAAGAACTGCTCGCGGCGATGCTCGTACGCGGCACGCGCCGGATCGCCGGTCCGCGGATAACGGAACGCCAGCGTATACAGCGCATCCAGCACCTTGTGGCGGCCGGTGAAGCCGCCGTAGTTGGTTTCCACGCCGATGATCGAGACGATCACCTCGGCGGGCACGCCGTACTGCTGCTCGACGCGGGTCAATTCGTCACGATGCGCGGCGATGAATTTGCGACCGCCGTCGATGCGCGCCTGCGTAAGGAAACCGACGCGGTACTCGCTCCACGGCTTCACCCGCTCGGCGGGACGCGACATGGCCGCGACCACGCTGTCGAGGAACTGCGCCTTGGCCAGCGTGGCTTCGATCTCGCCCGGCGCGATGCCGTACTTCGCCGCCGTGTCCTTGACGAACTGCGCACGCGCGGTAGGGAAATCGACCGGCTTCAGCGCTTCCGGCGGCACCTCGGCAACACGCTCGACCGAGGTTTCGGCCGGGGTCGTGGAAGCGGGAGCGGGAGGCGTCGCCGACGCGGCCGGCGGCGGGGGTTGCGGCGTGGCGCAGGACGCAAGGCCCAGCACCAGCAGACAGGAAAGTGCGTTTCGCATCATCGGCGCGAGGGTAGCACGCAGGGTGCGGAAAATCGTGAACAGCCCGTGGAGCAGGAGCGAGTGGAGAGGCGTGAGAAGTGAGTAACAGCAGAGCCCGCTTCTACTCACTTCTCACGCCTCTCCACTCACTCCTCAATACCCGTGCACGGGCCGGTGCGCGCGCACCGCCATCACCAGCCCCAGCCCCGCGAGCAGCGAGACCGCCGACGTGCCGCCGTAGCTCAGCAGCGGCATCGGCACACCGACCACCGGCAGCAGGCCCGACACCATGCCGCCGTTGACGATGACATAGACGAACAGCGCCATCCCCAGCGTGCCGGCGAGCAGGCGTGAATAGGTGTCGCGCGCATCCATCGCGATCCACAGGCAGCGACCGACGACGAACAGGTACAGCGACAATGCCACCGCCACGCCGGCCCAGCCGAACTCCTCCGACAGCACGGAGAAGATGAAGTCGGTGGTGTGTTCGGGCAGGTAGTCGAGATGCGACTGCGAGCCCTGCCCCCAGCCCTTGCCGGTCCAGCCGCCACCGCCGATGGCGATCTTCGACTGCAGGATGTTCCAGCCCGCGCCGAGCGGATCGTTCTCCGGATCGCGGAAGGTCAGGATGCGGTTCTGCTGGTATTCGCGCAGGAACGAGAACCACGAGATCGGCGCGAACATCACTAGGCCCACCGCCGTGCCGCCGAACACGCCCGCCGTGATGAACCACCACCACGACAGCCCGGCCAGGTACAGGCCGAACACGCCGCTGGCCGCGACCAGCATGGCGGTACCGAAGTCCGGCTGCAGCAGGATCAATCCGGTCGGCAGGCCGATCAGCAGCGCGGAGACGATCGTCGTGCGCCAGCCCGGCGGCAGCGGTTCGCGGTGCAGATACCACGCCAGCATCATCGGCAGCGCGATCTTCAGCAGTTCCGACGGCTGCAGGTAGAAGAACTTCAGGTCGATCCAGTGCGCGCCGTGCTTGCCGGTGCCGATGAACAGCACCAGCACCAGCGGCACCAGCGCCACCGCGAACACGCCCGGCGTCCACGCCCGCAAGCGCACCGGCGTCACGCGGGAGAGCGCCCACATCGCCACCAGCCCCACGCCGAAACGCACGCCCTGCGCCAGCACCAGCCGCGAGCCCAAGGCCTCGCCGCCGGCGCTATACAGCACTGCCAGGCCGATGGCCATCAACGCCAGCAAGGCGCCGAGCAGCAGCCAGTCCACCGTGCGCAGCAGATGCCGCAGCAGGTCGAAACCCCAGCGCAGGAGATCGGTCATGTCGAAGCCCTCCGCGCGGACGCCGCTTCAAGCCCCTCTCCCCCCGGGAGAGGGGTTGGGGTGAGGGTCGGGACAAGCGCGACGGTGAACTTCTCATGCGAATGCAGTGCGAGCGCGGCGACGTTATCGCCAACGTTCGGCATCCTGTCTTCGCCGACCCTCACCCCAGCCCCTCTCCCGGGGGGAGAGGGGCTCGGAGCCCGGCTCGGTTTCGGATTTGAGTTCGTCGGCTGCGCCGGTGCCGATGCCGGCGGTGTCGCGGGCGCCATGCCTGCAGGACCCCCTTCCTCGCCCTCCTTCTCCGGCATCTTCCCCAGCAGATACGCATCGAAGATCTTCCGCGCCATCGGGCCGGCCGTGCTGCCGCCGTAACCGCCGCCTTCCACGGCGATGGCGATGGCGATCGTCGGGTTGTCGGCCGGCGCGAAGCCGACGAACAGCGAGCGGTGGCGCAGGTGCATCGGCAGGCTGCGCGGGTCGACCGCGGCGGTGCCGCGACGGCTGATCACCTGCGCGGTGCCGGTCTTGCCGGCCATCAGATAGGGCGCACCCAGCGCCGTGCGCCAGCCCGTGCCGCCGGGCTGCATGGTGTCCTGCATGCCCAGCCGCACCACCTCCACGTTCGCGGGATTCGGACTGATCGCGATGGGCGCCGGCTGTGGCAACGGCTCCCATGGCCGGTCGAAGCCGTGCCGCATCTCGCTGACCAGATGCGGGCGCCGCATCTGCCCGTTGGCGATGCCGGCGGTGGCGCGCACCAGTTGCAACGGCGTGACTTTCCAGTCGCCCTGGCCGATGGCGACGTTGACGGTGTCGCCCGGATACCAGCGCTCCTTGCGCGATTTCAGCTTGGCCGCCGGCGACGGCAGGATGCCGCCGATCTCGCCACGCAGGTCCACGCCGGTCGGTTGCCCGAACCCGTAGTGCTCCATGTAGTCGTCGAACTGCGCGATGCCCAGGTCCAGCGCCAGACGGTAGTAATACGTATTGACCGACTGCGAGATCGACTTGCGCAGGTTGGTCACGCCGTGGCCGCGCCGGCTGGCGTCGCCCCAGCCGCGGCTGGTGCCCGGCAGGTAGAACATGCCGGTGGAGACCACCGTGTCCTCCGGCTTGCGCTTGCCGCTGTCCAGGCCGGCCAGCGCGATCAGCGGCTTCAGCGTGGAACCCGGCGCCACGCCACCCAGCACCAGGCGGTTGAACTGCGGGCGCGAGGGATTGTCGTTGAGCTGTTTGAAGTCCTTGCTGGAAATGCCGTTGACGAACAGGTTGGGGTCGTAGCTGGGCAGGCTGACCATCGCCAGGATTTCGCCGGTGCGCGGATCGACGGCGATCGCCGAGCCTTCCAGTTCGCCGAACGAATCGACGATGGCCTGCTGCAGCTTGGCATCCACGCTCAGTCGCAGGTCGGTACCCGCCTGTGCCGGCACGCGCCCGACCACGCGCAGCGCGCGGCCTTCCACATTGGTTTCGACCTTCTCGTAACCGATCTTCCCGCGGAGCTGCTCGTCGTAGTAACGCTCCAGGCCGGTCTTGCCGATGTGGGTCAGGGCCGAATTGATCTCGCCCAGGGTTTCCAGGTCCTTCTCGTCGACGCGACCGACGTAGCCGACGATGTGCGCGAACAGCTCGCCATACGGATAACGCCGCGTGAGGTACGGCACCAGTTCCACGCCGGGATAGCGCCAGCGGTCCACCGCGAAGCGCGCCATCTCCTCCTCGCTCACGCGCAGCTTCAGCGTGATCGGGCGGAAGCCGCGCGTCGCCTTGCGCGTGGCCTCGAAGCGTTCGATGTCCTCGGGCGACAGCGCGATGATCTTCGCCAGGTCGGCGACCAGCTTCGCCGGCTCCTTGACCTTGTCCGGCGTCACATCGAGGCGGAATGCCGGCACGTTCTCCGCCAGCAGCAGGCCGTTGCGGTCGTAGATGGTGCCGCGCCCGGGCACGACCGGCCGCGGCCGGATGCGGTTCGCTTCCGAGCGCGTGGCGTACTCGTCGTGATCGACCACCTGCAGCTTGAAATACCACGCACCCAGGCCGAGCAGGCACAGCGCCACCACGATGAAACCGGTCACCGCACGGCGACGGAACTGGTCGGCTTCGGCGTGCGGATTCTTGCCGCGCCGGCGGGCCCCGAGCATCGCTCAACCCCGCCTGCGGCGACCCAGCCGCAGCGCGTCCATCAGCACGAACAGCGGCGGCCAGAACAGCATGCCCAGCAGCGGCGCCCACCAGTACTGCCAGGGCAGCGTGGGCTCGCCCAGCGCGAGGTGCACGACCGTGGTGACGATGCGGTCGTTCAACAACAGGCCACCGATCGCCAGCGCCTGCTGCGACATCGGAAAGAAGCGCAGCCGGGCGCGGAAGCGCTGCAGGATGAAGGCCATGATCAGCAGGCGCAGCGCCTGTTCGCCGAGCAGCGTGCCGAACATCAGGTCGGCGACCAGGCCGACGATGACGGCAAAGCCCAGACCGGCACTGTCCGGCGCCTCGATCACCCAGTACGCCACCACCAGCGCCAGCCAGTACGGGCGCAGCGGCTGCAGCGTGTCGGGCAGCGGCAGCAGACCCAGCAGCAGCGCGACGATGATGCTCAAGGGCATCAGCCAGCCGGTACGGGCGCGGCTCATCGCTGCGGCTCCTGCGGCGGTGCTTCAGTGCTTCGCGGGCGCGGATGCGGTGTCGGTCGCACCCGCATTACGGCCTTCGTTGCCCCTCACCCCAACCCCTCTCCCGGCGGGAGAGGGACTTTGGGTCGCGGACGCGGCCGGTCCCGTTTCCGCCGTGCCGGCTGCGCCTGCCGCTGGTGCAGCCGCCTCAGGCAGAAACCGCGACGGATCCGCCGGCGGCATCGGCTGCGGTGGCGCCGACTTCAGCAGCAGCACGTCGCGACCGCGATCCAGCCGGGCGGCCGGGGTGACGTCGCCGACCAGGAAGGCGTGGCTGTCGTCCGGACGCAGCGCGGCGATCGTGCCGACCGGGAAGCCCGCCGGGAAACGGCCGCCCAGGCCGGAGGTCACCAGCACGTCGCCCACTTCCACGCCACTGTTGAGCGGTACGTCGGCCAGCTCCAGCAGGTCGCTGCGGCCGCGGCCGTAGACGATCAGGCGCACGCCGTTGCGCGCGACCACCACCGGTACGGCATGGTCGGGGTCGGTCAGCAGCAGCACGGTGGCGTGGGCGGGCGTGGTCTCGATGATCTGGCCCATCAGGCCGCCGGCATCGATGACCGACTGGCCGACCAGCGCACCGGCACGGCTGCCGGCGTCCAGCACCAGCCGCTGGCGACCGGGAGCCAGGTCGATGTCGAGGACCGGTGCGAGCTGCACGTCCAGGCCACGCGAGGTCTTCACGCCCAGCAGCGCGCGCAGCTGCGCGTTGTCGGCCGCCGCGGTCTGCAGGCGGGCCAGCCGGGCGTTGGCGACCAGCATGTCGTTGCGCAGCCGCTGGTTCTCTTCGATCAGGCCGGTGCGGGTGGCCGCGTCGTCCTGCACGCGGGTGGTCACGCGACCGGGCAGGCCTGCCATCCACCACAGCGGCTGGGTCACCACATTGGCCTGCGCGCGCACCTGCGACAGCCAGCCGCCACGGTGATCGAGGATAACCAGCGCGATGGTCAGCGCCAGATAGCCGAGCAGGCGCAGCGTGCTGGCGACTTCACCGCGGGTGGCGACAGGGGGACCGGCGTAGGAGGGCATCAGGGCCGGGAATGGAGAATGGAGACTGGGGGATGGCGGAACGCACGTGGAGGGCGTTCCGGATCGTGCGCCTGCGATACGGGGCGTGAAAGCGGTTGTGGGAGGAACGAATCAGACGCACGGAAAGGCGAAACGCCGATTCCCCACTCCCGATTCCCCATTCCCTGCCTCATTCCGGCGCGAAGAACTCGTTGCCGTGCATGTCGACCAGTTCAAGCGCCCGACCGCCGCCGCGGGCCACGCAGGTCAGCGGATCGTCCGCCACCTGCACGTGCAGGCCGGTCTCCTCGCTGATCAGGCGGTCCAGGTCGCGCAGCAGGGCGCCGCCACCGGTCAGCACGATGCCGCGCTCGGCGACGTCGGCGCACAGTTCCGGCGGGGTCTGCTCCAGCGCCAGCTTGACCGCGCTGACGATGCCGGACAGCGGCTCGTGCAGGGCCTCCAGCACTTCGTTGGAGTTGATCTTGATCATCTTCGGCACGCCCTCGGCGAGGTTGCGGCCGGAGATCTCCATCTCCTGCACCTCGGCCTGCGGGTAGGCGCAGCCGATCTCCAGCTTGATGCGCTCGGCGGTGGCCTCGCCGATCAGCATGCCGTGGTTGCGGCGCACGTAGTTGGTGATGAACTCGTCGAAGCGGTCGCCGCCGATGCGGACCGACTGCGAGTAGACGATGCCGTTCAGCGAGATCACCGCCACCTCGGTGGTGCCGCCGCCGATGTCGATGACCATCGAGCCGCGCGCCTCGGTCACCGGCATGCCGGCGCCGATCGCGGCCGCCATCGGCTCCTCGATCAGGTAGACGTCGCGGGCACCGGCTTCTTCGGCCGATTCCTTGATCGCGCGGCGCTCCACCTGGGTGCTGCCGGCCGGCACGCAGACCAGCACGCGCGGGCTGGGACGCAGGAAGCGCGACTTGTGCACCTTCTTGATGAAGTACTTCAGCATCGCCTCGGTATAGGTGAAGTCGGCGATCACGCCGTCCTTCATCGGGCGGATGGTGGTGATGTGGCCCGGGGTGCGGCCCAGCATCTGCTTGGCCTCCGCGCCGACCGCCGCGACCGAGCGCGAGCCGCCGATGGCGCGATCCTGGCGCACCGCCACGACCGACGGCTCGTTCAGCACGATGCCCTGCCCGCGCACGTAGATCAGGGTATTGGCCGTGCCCAGGTCGATGGACAGGTCGTTGGAGAACATGCCGCGGAGCTTCTTGAACATCGGGGGACGGGTTCCTGCTGGGGGCTGGAAAATCGCGCGGGGCTGGCGATTTTTTGGGCAAAAACGAAGTCGGTTAGCCTAACAATCAGACCGACCAGCGGCAAGGAAAAATCTCGTGAATCCACGGGGAAAAACGCGGTTCGCGAGGCGCCCGCTCCACGCCGGGCGTCGCCGCGCCGCGGCACGGCGGCACCGGTCAAGACTGGCCGCCGACCGGCCCACCCGGTAACCTTCGCAGCGGCGCGCCGGGAATGGGGCGCACGTCCCGCTTTCCTGCGGCCACGCGGCCGCTCCCGCCTCCAGCCGAGTCTGCCGATGTCCGCACTGATCTGTGGTTCCCTTGCCTACGACACCATCATGGTGTTCCCGGACCAGTTCAAGAACCACATCCTGCCGGACAAGGTGCACATCCTGAACGTGTCGTTCCTGGTGCCGCGCATGCGCCGCGAGTTCGGTGGCTGCGCCGGCAACATCGCCTACAACCTCAAGCTGCTGGGCGGCGACCCGGTGCCGATGGCGACGGTGGGCCAGGACTTCGGCCCGTACCGCGAGCATTTCGTCGAGCAGGGCATCACGCTGGACCAGGTGAAGGTGATCGACGAGCTGTTCACCCCGCAGGCCTTCATCACCACCGACCACGACAACAACCAGATCACCGCGTTCCACCCGGGCGCGATGATGCGCAGCTACGAGAACCACGTGAAGGACGTGGCCGGCGTGACGTTCGGCATCGTCAGCCCGGACGGTCGCGAGGGCATGATCCAGAACGCCGCCGAGTTCGCCGAGGCCGGCATTCCCTTCATCTTCGATCCCGGCCAGGCCATGCCGCTGTTCAACGGTGAGGAACTGCGCCACTTCATCGAACTGGCCGACTACGTGACCGTCAACGACTACGAGTCCAACCTGCTGCAGGAGCGCACCGGCTGGAGCGAGGCCGACATCGTCAAGCGGGTGAAGGCCTACATCACCACCCGCGGCCCGCATGGCTCGCAGATCCACACGCCCGAGAAGACCTACGACATCCCGCCGGCGCACGAGCGCCGCGTGACCGACCCGACCGGCTGCGGCGACGCCTTCCGCGCCGGCCTGATCTTCGGCATCGAGAAGGGCTACGACTGGCTGACCATCGGCCGCATGGGCAACCTGATGGGCGCCCTGAAGGTCGAGCACCCGGGCACGCAGAACCAGCGCTTCGACTTCGACGAGTTCAACGAACAGTTCAAGCAGCAGTTCGGCTACGCGCTGTAAGGAAAACGCCGGCCGGCGGCGGCACGAAGCCGGCGCGCACGCGCCATGGGTCGTCACCGTCCCTCCCATTTGTGAAGTAAGGTAAGGCCGGGGAACGGCCGGACCGGTCGCGCTCCGCGCAGTCGGCAACGGGCAGGGGCAGCATGGTCGCGCAGCATCGGCAACCTCCTCCGCAGGACGTCAGCATTCCTGCTTCGTCCGCCGTTGCCTTCCGCCAGCTCGCGATGCGGGCGTCCGGCGTCGCCGCCCTGGTCTTCCTCGCCAGCGGGCTCGGCATCCTGACCCGGCCAGACCACCAGCTGGCGACGTTCTGGCCGACCAATGCGCTGCTGCTGGGCCTGTTCGCCCGGCGCCCTGCCCTGGCATCGCCGGCCGGCTGGGCCGCCGCCGCCCTGGGTTACGTGGCAGCGGACCTGCTGACCGGCACCTCGCTCCCCACGACCTTGCGCCTGACGCTCGCCAACCTGGCCGGCGTGGCTGCGGGGTTCCTGCTGTTCCGCCACGTCCGCCAGGAAGACCGCCACCTGCAGCATCCCCTGTCGATGCTGGGGATACTGGCGGTGTCGGCGGTGGCCGCACTCGGCGCCAGCGTGGTGGGCGCGCTGACCTCGCACACGCTGGTCCGCATGGACATGCTGAAGGCCAGCGGCTTCTGGTTCTCGGCCGAATTGGTCAGCTACGTGGCGATCCTGCCGGTCGTGCTGCTGGCGCCCTCACCGACCGGCGCGGTCGCGCGCCTGGCGGAGACATGGACACGCCTGCGGCGTCGGCCGGCCCGGCTGCTGCCATTGGCGGCGCTGGCGCTGGCGGTGGTGCTGGGCGTGGTGATCGGCGGTCCCGGCGCCATCGCCTTCCCGGTACCGGCGCTGCTGTGGTGCGCGCTGGCCTACCGACTGTTCACCACCGCGCTGGTCACCCTGCTGCTGTGCATGTGGACGCTGATCGCCATCGCGCATGGTGTGATCGACCTGCAGGTGCAGGCCGAAGGCCCGTTGCCGGTGATCTCGCTGCGCATGGGCATGGCGCTGCTGGCCGTGGCGCCGCTGACCGTGGCCAGCGTCAATGCGGCGCGCAACCGCCTGCTGGCCACGCTCAACCACGCCGCCGACCACGACGCACTGACCGGTGCGCTGAACCGCAGCGCCTTCCTGCGACGCGGCCGCACGATGGCCGACCAGGCGCAGGCGAGCGGTACGCCCTTCGTCGCGATGATGCTGGACATCGACCACTTCAAGTCGGTCAACGACCGCCATGGCCACGCCGCGGGCGATGCGGTGCTGACGGCGTTCGCCACGCGCATGCGCGAGCACCTGCGCGACGACGGCCTGTTCGGGCGGTTCGGCGGCGAGGAGTTCGCGGCACTGCTGCCGGGCCTGGGGACGGGCGACGCACACCAGGTCGCCGAGCGCCTGCGCGCAGCGGCCAGCGAACCGATCGGCCTGGACGACGGCCGCGTGCTCGACATCACCGTGAGCGTGGGCCTGGCGTCGCCGTCGGCGTCGATGCCGCGGGATACGCTGGAGCAGCTGCTCAGCCGCGCCGACGCCGCGCTGTACCGGGCCAAGGCGATGGGCCGGAACCGGGTAGTCGCCTGACGCATTCCGCCGCCTCGACGCCGCGCTTTCGCTCCGGACGGCTCAGGCGTGCGCGTCTTCGCCGAGCGTGGCCAGGATCGCCGCACAGTCCGCCAGCCGCCACGTGGCGTCCACCGGCAGCTCCTCCTCGCGGACATTCACCAGCACGGTATGCGTGCCCGCGGCGCGGCCACACTCGATATCGAAGCGGTAGTCGCCGACCATCACCATCTGCGCCGGCGACACGTTCCAGCGGTTCGCGAAGTACAGCAGGCCATCGGGCGCCGGCTTGGGCGTGGCGTCGTCGCGGCCGATGATGTCGGCGTCGTCGAACGCGTCGCCCAGCCCGATCACCGCCAGCGTGACGCCGGCCAGCGCCCGCGCGTTGCGGGTGAGGATGCCCAGGCGGCAGCCGCGCGCGTGCAGCGCGCGCACCAGCGCGACGGCGCCCGCCGCTGCCGTCGCCGCTTCGGCCAGTGCCTGTTCGTGCCGCATCAGCCAGTCGTGCCTGGCGCGCGCCTCGTCCGGGGGCAGCATGGCCAGGTGGGCCAGGATGTCGGCGTCAGGCGGGATGTCCAGCTCACGGCGTATCAGCGCGAAGTCGTGTACCGCTTCCGTCAGCGTGCCGTCCAGGTCGAACACCCAGTGGCGCAGGCTCGCCAGCGCCGGCACGGCGGCCGGCATCGGCGTCAGTCCCACCCCGGCATCTGGCTGCCGTCCAGGCCGCCGGTCTCGAACACGGCCTTGCGCAGGCTGCCGTCCTTCACCAGGAACTCGACCTCCAGCTCTTTCGTCTTGCGCACGAGGCGCCACAGGGCCTTGTCGTCGTCGATGAACATCGCGGTGGCCTCGTCGGTATCCGGCCGGTGGGACGCCATGCGCTTCGGTGCGGCGCCGTCCGCGACCACGTTCACCTGGCACCGGCGGTAACAGGCCTTGGCGAAATCGCCGGCCTGCAGCACCAGGTAGCTGCTGCGTTTCCACTCGGGATGATCGCGGAACACCAGCTGCACCGGCTTGGCGCCGCTGCCGTCCACGTCCACCGGCTCCTTGCTGTAGATCATCGCCGAGCGCTGCGTGCCCTTGCCGGCCGGCACCTGCGCGTAGGCCCACAGCGCCTCCATGCGGCGCTGGTCGCGCACGCCCTCGGCCTTCTTCTTCACCTCGTCGAGCGACGGCCCGATGCGTGCGGCTGCCGTGCTCTGGGGGTACTGGTCGAGCAGCGCGATGCCGTGGATGCGCGCCATGTCCCAGTCGCCGGAGGCCGCGGCGCTGTCGTACTTCTTCGCCAGCTCATCGGCCTGCTGTTCCGTGGCGGCCGCCTGGGCCGCGGCAGCGGCGGCGCGTTCGGCCTCGCGGTCGCCGCAGGCGGACAGCGCCACGCCGCACGCCAGCGCCAGTCCCAGGAAATAGGTCGCGTTCTTCATCGTCATCGGGGGTTTCCTTGCTGGATCAGCCGGGCGACCGCGGCCGCCACGTCATCGGGTTTTTCCATGATGGACATGTGCCCGCAACCGTCCAGTGAAACCTGGAGCGCCTGCGGGATCTTCTCCGCGTACAGCGCCATCGCGCTGGGATCGATCACGCGGTCCTGCCGGCACCACAGCAGCAGCGTCGGCTGGCGGATCGAGGCGGCCATCTCGCCGGGCAGGAAACGTTCGTTGCTGCGACCGATGCGGTCCAGCACCTGCTGCTCGAACGGTGCCTGCGCGATGCGCCAGTCGATGACGGCCTTCGACGCGGGCCAGGGAATCGCGGGCTGCGCGGCACGGTCGTGGAAGACGGTATCGAGGTAGCGCTGCAGCGAGGCCGCGTCGTACACCGCGAACGGATTGCGCCCGGCCAGCACTTCCAAGCCGAAGGCGTTGTCGGCGAACCGCACACCCGCCGCGTCGATCAGCGCGACGCGCGCAACCAGGTCGGGTTGCTCCGCCGCGGTGATGGCCACGATGCCGCCGCCCATCGAATGCCCGACCAGCACGATGGGGCTGCCGTCGCGGCGGATCGCACGCAGGAACGCCGCCAGCCGCGCCGCCTGCGCCTTGAAGCCGTAGTCGGCGCCGTCGATGCGCTGGCTTTCGCCCCAGCCGGGCAGGTCCGGGATCACCAGCCGGTAACGGTCATGCAGGCGCGTCGCCAGCGGGTACCAGTTCTCCTTGCCACCGGTGAAGCCATGCACCAGTACCACGGTCGGCGCGGCGGGATCGTCGGCCTCGCGCGTGTCGTAGACCCAGCGATGGTCGCCCACCACCACCTGCCGCGCCGACAGGTCGATCCACCAGCCCTGCAGCGCCAGCCCGTTGCGCAGCGGCGCCATCGGATCGCGCCAGATCCACACGGCCACCGCGCAAACAAGAACGGCCGCCACCAGGGCGACCGTCCGTGTGCGGGTCAGGCGCAACGCCATGCCTTACTGGCCTGCCGACGCCTTCGCCAGCAGCGCCTCGACCGACCCGGTCGTGATCGGGTGGTACCCCGGCCTGGCGCGCGCGAAGCTTTCCTTCGCCAGCGCGAGGCCTTCCGGCGTCTTCACCAGCTCTTCGTAGACCGGCATGATCAGCTTGCGGCGACCGACGCGCTCGATGAACCTGGCGATCTCCGGGCGCGCCTCCACGTAACCGCTGCGGATGGTCAGCGGATACCAGCGCATCGCGATCTCGCCGTTGGCCGTGCCGGTGAAGTGGTAGGCGTCATCCAGCTGCTTGAGCTGTTCGACCGTCAGCGTCTCGCCCATGCCTTCGAGGAAATGCACCCACTGCTGGGTCACCCAGGCGTCGGTCAACTGCTTGTTCGGCAGCTGGCCGCTGCCCTGCCAGGCGATGCGCGCGGTGTCGGTATTGGAGAACCCGCGCGACTGCACCTGCGGCGCGGTGGCCGGAATGCCCGTGCCGTACACCCAGGTCTGGATCTCCGCGTCGGAGACCAGGTTGGGATGCTTGTCGAACAGATTCTTCTTTGCGTAGTCGAGGAACTGCTCGGTGGTGATGCTCTGGAACGCGAAGTGGTCGAAGTAACCGCGCAGGAAGGCGTCGAACTCCTGGCGGCCGAAACGCTCTTCCAGGAACTGCAGGAACCACGCGCCCTTGTCGTACGACACCGCGCTGAGCGCGTCGTCGGCGTCCAGCTGCGTGCCCGGCTTGACTGCCAGCGACTGGGTCGCTTCGGGCATCGTGCCGATCTCCTTCTTCAGCGCATTGCGGGCGATGGCGTACTCCATGCTCGCGGTTTCCTTGCCGTACAGCGCCTCGACGATGCGGTTCTCGACGTAGCTGGTGAAACCTTCATTGAGCCAGCCGTGCTTGGCGCTGGAGAACGTCACCAGGTTGCCCGACCAGCTGTGCGCCAGCTCGTGCGCGATCAGCGAGACCAGCGTCTTGTCGCCGACGATGACGGTCGGCGTGATGAAGCTCAGGCGCGGGTTCTCCATGCCGCCGTACGGGAACGACGGCGGCAGCACCAGCATGTCGTAGCGGTCCCAGCGGTAGGGGCCGTACAGCTGCTCGGTGGCGGCGATCATCTTCTCGGTGTCTTCGAATTCCTTCGTGGCCCTGTCGACCATCGCCGGCTCGGCCCACACGCCGCTGCGCGCGGAGATCGGCTTGAACACCAGGTCGCCGGCGGCGATCGCCATCAGGTACGACGGGATCTTCTGCGGCATCTTGAACGTGTAATCGCCGTCGCGCACGGCGGCTGGATCGTTGTCGGCGCTCATCAGTACCATGACGTCCGGGCGCGAGGTCACGTGCGCGCTGTAGGTGTAACGCACCTGAGGCGTGTCCTGCAGCGGCACCCAGCTGCGCGCGTGGATCTGCTGCGACTGGCTGAACATGAAGGGCAGCTGCTTGCCTTCGGTCATCTCCGGCGTCAGCCACTGCAGGCCCGAGGCCTCGGGCGAACTGGTGTAGGTGACCCGGACCTTGGCGTTGCGGGCCGGCGTCTCGATGGTCAGCTTGCTGCCCAGCACCGGATCCTTGGCGGCCAGCGCGTACTGCAGCGGCGCCCAAGCATTGCCGGCCTCGCCTTCGACCTTCTCGATCGTCAGGTCGCGCGTGTCCAGCACCAGCTGGGTGGCGGTCTTGTCCTTCCAGTCCAGCGTGTAGGTGGCGGTACCGCCGATGGTCTTCGCGTCGAAGTCGACGGCGATGTCCAGCGCCAGATCGTCGATGGCGACCTTGCGCGGTTCGGCGTAGGAATGCTCGTCACGATCGACGGGCGTCTCGACGGCGGGCTTGGGCGTGGCGGCCACGGGAGCGGATTCGGGTTCCTTGGAACAACCGGCCGCCAGCACGGCGGCGCAGGACAACAGCAAAGCCAGAGAACGCATCAGGGGACTTCCAGTGATACGGGGGAAGTGCCCAGTTTACCGCGCCGGGCGGGGCCTGCCTTGTCCGGCTCCCCTCCTGTGCCCGTTCATTGGCCCCTTGTAGGAGCGGGCCATGCCCGCGATGCTCTCAAGCGGGGTGATGGAAA
Organism: Pseudoxanthomonas japonensis; assembly: GCF_010093445.1. Classification (GTDB taxonomy): domain Bacteria; phylum Pseudomonadota; class Gammaproteobacteria; order Xanthomonadales; family Xanthomonadaceae; genus Pseudoxanthomonas_A; species Pseudoxanthomonas_A japonensis. Next base: position 108,227 of record NZ_PDWW01000006.1, read on the forward strand.
AGCATCGCGCCCATGGGGCGCTTCTACAGGGCGCTCGGCGCCCTGGTCAGACCTTGTAGCCGGTGTGGATGGCCACGATGCCGGCGGACAGGTTCTTGTAGCTGGTCCGGGCGAATCCGGCCGCGTCCATCATGCCCTGCAGCTCGGCCTGCGGCGGGTGCTTGCGGATGCTTTCGGCCAGGTACTGGTAGCTGCCGGCGTCCTGGGCGAACAGCTGGCCCAGCTTCGGCAACACCTTGAACGAGTGGAAGTCGTACATCGGCTTGAACCAGTCGACCGTGACCTCGGAGAACTCCAGCACGCGCGCCTGCCCGCCGACCTTCAGCACGCGGTGCATGTCGCGCAGCGCGGCTTCCTTGTCGGTGACGTTGCGCAGGCCGAAGGCAATGGTGACCAGGCCGAAGCTGGCGTCCGGGAACGGCAGCTTCTCGGCGTTGCACTGCACGTACTCCAGGCCCTGCACCACGCCGCGGTCGGTCATGCGGTCGCGGCCGACCGACAACATGCCGGCGTTGATGTCGCCCAGCACGATCTGGCCGGTATCGCCCACCCGATCCTTCAACAGCGCGGCGATGTCGCCGGTGCCGCCGGCCAGGTCCAGCACGCGGTCGCCGCGCTTCACCTGGCAGGTGCCGACGAAGTAGCGCTTCCAGACCCGATGGATGCCCAGGCTCATCAGGTCGTTCATCAGGTCGTACTTGCCGGCCACCGAGGTGAAGACCTCGCCGACCAGCTTCTGCTTGTCCTTGGCGGCGACGTCGCGGAAGCCGAAATGGGTGGTGCCGCGTTCGTAGGGGGATTCGCTCATGGCCGGATTATCGCATTACCCACCGGCCGGGGTCCGCTCAGCGCTCGAACGGCGCACAGGCTGGCGATGCCTGCCATCGCCGCGCCGGCAGGCCGCAGACAGGCGCCCTACGCGGTGGGCCGCCGGGTAGCGCACCGGCGTCCGTCCGCCCCGTGTGCAGCGGGTGCGCGGACGACGTGGGCAGGCTGCGTTCCAGCATGGGGGCAGGCGTGCTCATCACGCGCGGGCGGGGTCCGATCCGCACCCGGAAGCCCGTGGGCGTCGAGGCGACGACCGACACCCAGTGCCGGCCATCCGGCGTGTTCCAGTGCTCGCCCACCTTCAGCATGGAGCCTTCGTTTCCCGACAGGTCGGCCGGCGGCGTGTCGGTGTCCACGCTGTAGGCGGCGCCGTTCCCGGCCACCCGGTGGATGATCACCGCATCGCCCGCCAGGGCGGACTCGTAGGCGCCACTGCGACGGCGGGCCTCCAGCGTGTAGGACACGGTGCGGTAGGGATCGGGCTGCGCTTCGCCGCCCAGCACCACCAGTTGCACCTGGTCGGATCCCGCCACACTGCCCGCGTCGAGCACGATCTCGTGAATCGCCTCGTTGTCGAACGGCACGAGCCGCTTGCGCGCCGGCGGCAGCCAGCCCAGGCGGTCGCGCTGGTGCATGCTCAGGTGCTTGGGCAGCAGCCCCAGCACGGGATCGGTGGTGGCGTGGCGCCAGGCGTCGCTCATCAGGTCCCACGGGTTGTCGTGGGTATCGGCGTCGCCGTCGGAATTGTCCGAATGCGGCAATCCGTAACCGTGCCCCATCTCGTGCGCCAAGCTGGCGACATTGTCCGAGGCCCACGGCGGACTCCACGTCGCACGCGTGCAGGCATCCACGCCCTCCAGCAGGCCACAGGCACCGCCTCCCCACGCACGGCCGTCCAGTTCGCCGTTGAACACCAGGTTGATGCCCTGCACGCTGCGGAAATCGACGTCCGCCTCCGCCTGGGCGACGCAGTCGTTGAACAGCCGCGACAGGTCCGCGCGCGGCTTCCCGGCGATGCTCGGGACGTAGTCCGCCCTCGCCGCCGGCAGCGTGTACCAGCCATACGCCGCACTGCCGGCCAGATGGATCGCGCCGTAGGACACCTCGGACCAGTAGTGGCCCAGCTGGCCCGGCGCATCGCCGTACTGCGCCTGGAAGAACGCGCGCGACTTGGGCTCCACCGCGATGTCGGCGAACTTGCACATCAGCGTCACCCAGCGGGTGCCGCCCGTCACGGGCGCCGCCATCGCGATGCGCCCCCCCGCCTCGCGCACGGTCGCGCGCTGCGGCAGGCGTCCCACCGGCACGATGGCCTCGATGACCGGGTCGGAGGAGACGCTCTTGCGCGGTACGTACGACACCGCCACGCGCCGGTTCGACAGGGCGGCGAGATCGCCCGCGGCACGCAGGGCCTCGACCTCGTCCAGCCGGTAGCGCAGGCCCGGGCCGAGATTCAGCCACGCCTCAAACACGGGCGGCGTCGCCGGATGGCCGGGCGGTGCGGCCCGCGCATCGCCCCAGCGAAGCTGCAGTGTGCCCTGCACGATGTCGCTGCCCTCCAGGGCGTGCGCCGGCGCACAGCAAACGCCCACCAGCGCCACGACGCCTGCCAGCGCCCGACGGGTGGTCATTCCTGCGGTTCGTCGCATCCATCCCACGGTGGCCTCCATGTCGTGACATCACGTTCACGACTAAGGCTTTATCGCGATCCGGCGCCGAAGGCGGAAACCGGGAGCGGGATCGATGTCGTTCCGTGTCCGGTTCCACGCAGCAGCGCACGTTCCGGACGCCACCTACCACCGCTGACGGCCTCCAGGCGGTCAGCGGACCAGCAGCGCGCACACCATCGGCAGCCTGAGCACGCGCGGCACGGCTTCACAGCCGCGCGATCGCCGCACCGGAGGCGGTGCGCTGCGCGCGACGACCGGCGGCGGTGGCGCCCCGACCGCCACGCCCGCGCGCTGCGCCGTGCCGCCCTGCAGCAGGGCGGGCGTCGGCGCACTCATCGCGCGCGTGCGAGGACCGACCCGCACCACGAAGCCGCGTGCCGTTTCCGACACCACCTGGACCCAGTGGCGCTCGTCAGGCGTGCTCCACTGTTCGCCCACCTTCAGCATGGAGCCTTCATTGCCGGAGAAATCCGCTGCGGGCGTGTCCGTGTCGACACTGCGGGCGATGCCGTAGTCCTCGATCCGGTGGATGATCACCGCATCGCCCGCCAGCGCGGACTCGTAGACCCCTTGCCTGCGGCGCGCCTCCAGCGTGTAGACCACCGTCCTGTACGGATCGGGTTGCGTGGGCATCGCCAGCACCAGCATCTGCGTGCCGCCGGCGTCGCCCGGGCCGGCCGCGTCGAGCACGATCTCGTGCGTGTCGCGATTGTCCGCGGCGACGGTGCGCTTCTGGCCGGGCGCCAGCCATCCAAGGCGATCCCGCTGGTACATGTTCAGGTACTTGGGCAGCAGCCCGTAGGTGGCGTCGGTGGCGGCCCTGCGCCAGGCGTCGCTCATCAGGTCCCAGGGATTGTCGTAGGTGTCGGCATCGCCGTCGGAATTGTCCGAATGCGGCAGGCCGTAGCCGTGTCCCATCTCGTGCGCAAGCGGCGCCAGGTTGTTGAACGACCACGGTGGATTCCATGTCGCACGCGTGCATGCGTAGGCACCGTCCAGCGTGGCGCAGGCACCGCCACCCCATGCGCTGCCATCCAGCTCGGCGTTGAACATCAGGTTGACGCCCTGCACGCCACTGAAGTCGACCGCGGCGTCGGCCAGCGCGGTGCAATCGGCGAACAGCAGCGACAGGTCCGCGCGCGGCCGGCCGTTGACGGTCGCGACATAGGCGGACCGCGGCTTCGGCAACGTGTACCAGCCATGCGCGCTGCTGCCGTCCAGGTCGATGGCCCCCTGCGAGACTTCGGACCAGTAGTGGCCCAGCTGTCCCGGCGCGTTGCCGTACTGGGACTGGAAATACGCGCGCGGCTTCTGCTCGGCGCCCATGTCGGCGAACTTGCACATCAGCGTGACCCAGCGCGTGCTGCCCACCATCGGCGCCGCGGCCATCACGCGTCCGTCCTGCCCCGCCGCCAACGCGCGCTGCGGCACGCGATCCGCGGGGACGATGGCGCTGATCACCGGTTCGGCCGGGGCTGCCGACATCACCTTGCCCGCCGACGCGATGTTCGCCCGCATGCCGTAGGACACCGCGACGCGCCGGTTCGCCAGCGCGTACAGGTCGCCGGCCGCACGCTTGGCCTGCGCCACGTCCAGCCGATGGCGGCGACCGGGGCCGGCATCCAGCCACGCTTCGAACTGCGCGGGCGGTGACGCGCCACTTTTCGTCGCATGCGGCGCATCGCCCCACCGCAGCTGGAGCACGCCCTGCACGATCTCGTCCGCACGCGCCTCCACCGCCGCCACGCAAGCGAACAGGCAAGCCGCCAGCGCGACCGCGCGTGGCGCGGCCTTCTTGTCCAAGCCCATGATGTGCTCCGAGTGCGCGCAGTGCCGCGCGACTACTCGGGACATCGCCAAGACGCGCCGAATGCGGCAAGCGGATCGGCATTTCCGGCGACGACATTCCGTTTCTGGAATGGAGGTCGATCTTCGCCTGCGCCGCCTTGCGCATTCCTTCGCGGCGAATACGAATGCAGTCGTGTCCGCTCAAGCACCGTGTTGTCACTCGTGAATGCGATTACATCGACACTCCACGCACGCCCACATCAATGCATCGCGGCCGCCACGGTCACCGTTCGAGCCATACGCACACCGGCGCCAGCCTCAGCAACGAAGGCAGGGCGTCGCAACCGCGACGGCGCACGGAGGACTGCGGACGGGCGGCGGGTGTGGGCGCCGAGGGACGCGGCGTGGCGGGCGACGACGAGGCCACCTGCGTCGGACGCTCGAGCACCGGTGCCGGCGAACTCATCGACCGCTGCCGGGGACCGACGCGCACCACGAATCCCTGTGCGGTGGCGGACACCACTTCCACCCAGTGCAGTTCGTCCGGCGTGTTCCAGCGCCCCCCGACCTTCAGCATCGAGCCTTCGTTGCTCGAGAAATTCGCCGCCGGCGTATCGCGGTCGACGCTGTACGCGATGCCGTAGTCCTCGAGCCTGTGGATGATCACCGCGTCGCCGGCCAGGTTCGCTTCGTACGTACCGGTGCGCCGGCGCGCTTCCAGCGTGTAGATCACGGTCTTGTACGGATCGGGCTGCGCCGGCAGGGCGAGCACCACCAGCTGCGTGTTGGCCGTCTTCAGCACGCTGCCCGCATCGAGCACGAACTCCTGCGTCTCGCGGTTGTCCGCCGCCACGACGCGCTTGCGCGACGCCGGCAGCCAGCCCAGGCGCTCGCGCTGGTACATGTTCGGATGTTTCGGCAGCAGACCGTAGGTGGCATCGGTGGTCGCGTTGCGCCACGCGTCGCTCATCACGTCCCACGGGTTGTCGTAGGTATCGCTGTCGCCGTCGGAGTTGTTGGAGTGCGGCAGTCCGTAGCCGTGCCCCATCTCGTGCGCCAGCGGCGCGAGGTTGGCGAACGACCAGGGCGGGCTCCAGGTCACGCGCGTGCACGTGTAGGTGCCATCCAGCGTGGTGCAGGCGCCGCCGCCCCACGCGCTTCCGTCGAGCTCGCCGTTGAACATCAGGTTGACGCCCTGGATGCCGGCGAAGTCCACGTCGGCATCGGCCGCTGCCGCACAGTCCGAGAACAGCTCCGACAGCTGCGCCTTCTGCCTGCCGTTGACATCCGCCAGGTAGGCCGCGCGTGGCTTCGGCAACGTGTACCAGCCGTGCGCGGAACTGCCCGCCAGGTTGATCTGCCCGTAGGAGACCTCGGACCAGTAGTGGCCCAGCTGCCCCGGTGCGTTGCCGTACTGGTCCTGGAAGAAACTGCGCGGCTTCTGCTCGGTCGCGATGTCGGCGAACTTGCACATCAGCGTGACCCAGCGCGTGGCGCCGAGCACCGGCGCGGACGCCATCACGCGTCCGTCCGCTCCCATCGCGAGTGCGCGTTGCGGCAGCCGGTCCGTCGGCACGATGGCGCTGATCACCGGCAACGCGCCCGATGCGGCCATGACCTTCGACGACGCAGCCAGGGTCGCGCGCGTGTCGTACGACACCGCAACGCGGCGGTTGGCGAGGGCATACAGGTCGCCTGCCGCGCGCTGCGCCTGCGCCACGTCCAGCGCCACGCGACGACCGGGCCCCATGTCGAGCCAGGCGTCCAGATGCGGCTGCGCCTGCGTGCGCCCGGGCTGCGCGCGCGGAGGATCCGCCCACTGCAGCTGCAATGTTCCCTGCACCACCGTTTCCGCCTTCGCATGAAGGCCTGGAAGGATGCATGCCCATACCGACATTCCAACGACGAAGAGCGCCCGAACGCTCCTGCGTCGCGTGTCGGCTGATCCGTGTCTGACCACGCGCGACCCCGTTTGCAACCGGCGGGTCGAGATGACGCCGCCATGGCCGGGGTGTCGGCAGGACGCGGACGCTCTTGAGGGCCTTCAGGCGCGAATCGCACCGGATGTTCCGAACTGCGATGCAGGTCAGGAATCGACAGCGAACATCATCGTTTTACGCCCCGACAACGCGCACTTGCACGATGTCGGGGCACGTAGGGACATCCCCTACATTCAGCGCTCGCGGATCGCGCAGGCGATGGCAGGCGAACGCATGCCACCAGCGACGCAGCGCGTGACCGCCGGCGTACGTTCGCGCGCACCGCCAGAGGCGGGTTGCGCAGCCGGCAATGCGAGGGAAGACGGCGCCACCGCGTCCGGTTTCAGGCGTGGCGGCAAGGGTGTGCTCATCACGCGCGCCGGCCCGACCGTCAGCACGAACCCGGTCGCCGTCTGCGCCTTGACGGTCACCAGGTGCGAGGCTTCGGGCGTCATCCAGCGCTCGCCCACCTTGAACATCGATCCTTCGTTGTTCGAACGGTTCGCGGGCGGCACGTCGGCATCGATGCTGTAGGCGGTCCCGGACCGTTCGACCTTGTGGATGATCACCGCATTGCCGGCCAGGTTGCCTTCGTACGTACCCTCGCGCTTCCGTGCCTCCAGCGTGTACACCACGGTGGCGTAGGGATCGGCCTGCGGCGACATCGAGAGCACCAGCATCTGCACGTTCGTCGAGCCCGCCAGGTGCGCGTAGTCCAGCGTGATGTCGCGCGTCGTCCTGTCGGCGAGCGCCACGATCTGCTGCCGCGGCGCATCCACCCAGCTCAGGCGGTGGCGCTGGAAGATGTTGATGTGCTTTGGACGCGTGCCGTACGTGGTGTCGCCGACCGCGTTCGACCAGCTGTCGCTCATCACGTCCCACGGGTTGTCGTAGGTATCGTCGTCGCCATCGGAATTGTCCGAGTGCGGCAGGCCGTAACCGTGTCCCATCTCGTGCGCGAGCGGGGCGAGGTTGCCGAACGACCACGGCGGGTTCCACGTAACGCGCTTGCACAGGCGCGCGCCGCGCACCGTGGCGCAGCTCTGTCCACCCCAGGCATAGCCGTCCAGGTTGCCGTTGAACATCATGTTGATGCCCACCGGCGCGGTCAGGTCGACGGTGTCCGGTGCGGCCGACGCGCAGTCGGCGAACAGCTTGTTGAGGTCTGCCTTGTCCTTGCCATCCACGGTCGTGACATACGTGGAACGCGGACTGGGCAGCGTGTACCAGCCATGCGCGGTGCTGCCCGTCAGGTTGATCTTGTTGTACGACACCTCGCGCCAGTAATGACCGAGCTGGCCGACGCCTTCGCCGTACTGGGACTGGAAGAACGCCAGGTCCTTCTGCTCGTCCGCGAGGTCGCTGAACTTGCACATCAGCGTCACCCAGCGTGTGGTGCCGCTGATCGGTGCAGCCGCCATCACGCGGGCATTGGCGGCATGCATGGGTGCGGATTGCGTCACGCGATCGACAGGCACGATGGCCTCGATAGCCGGCATGGATGACATGACGCGTCCCGCGGGCGCGAAGGCCACGGCAACGCGGCGATTGGCCAGCACGTACAGATCGCCCGCCGCCAGCTTCGCCTGCGCGGGATCGAGGCGGATGCGGGTGCCGTCGTCCTTCAGCAGCGAGGCGTTGAACTGCGGCGCACGCCGTGGCTGTCCCTTCGCCACGGGTGGCGGATCGCCCCATTCCAGATGCAGCAACCCTTGTTCGATGGCCTGTGCGCGCGCGTCCGTCGCCGACGACATCGCACACATGACCAGTACCGCCACCGCCCACGCGCGGCACGGCGGCGCCTTGGCATCCTTCCCCATGATCTCCGACTCCCCAGGTTCCGGTGCGCCTTCCGCACCGCGTCCTGCGTTCTAACCGCTCGCCGGCGCATGCGCCGTGAGTGGTATCACATTCTCCACGTGTGGGATGCTGCGCACCTGACACCACCGGCCTTTCACCGCATGAGCACGTCCATCGACTACCACGCCCTCCTCCAGACCGCCATCGCCGAAGCCCGGCAGGGACTCGCGGAGGGCGGCATCCCCATCGGCGCCGCGCTCTACCACCAGGACGGGCGCCTGCTCGGCTGCGGCCACAACCGCCGCGTGCAGGAAGGCGACCCCTCCGTGCACGGCGAGACCGACGCCTTCCGCAAGGCCGGCCGCCAGCGTCGCTACCGCGACACGATCATGGTCACCACGCTGGCGCCCTGCTGGTACTGCAGCGGGCTGGTGCGCCAGTTCAACATCGGCACCGTGGTGGTCGGCGAATCGGTGACGTTCCAGGGCGGCATCGACTGGCTGCGCGAATCCGGCGTCGAGGTCGTCGACCTGCACGACCAGGAATGCATCGACCTGCTCGGCGGCTACATCCGCGCCAATCCCGAGGTGTGGAACGAGGATATCGGCGAGGACTGAACGCCGGACCTCAGGCGGGTTTCACCACCATCAGCCAGAAGATGGCGATGACGCTGATGAAGGCTGGCCAGCCCAACCAGAACCACCACCGCATCGCGCGGTGGTAAGCCGGCGGCAGCGGCGCGCCGGTGGTGGCCGCCTGCGCCGCGAGATCGCGCGCACGTACCTGCAGCCACAGTACCGGCAACCAGCAGACACCGATCACGAAGAAGAGCACCAGCGCCGCCTTCACCCAGAACACGTCCAGCGGCAGGCCGAGCAGATGCGTCAGCCACAGGCCGCTGCCCAGTTGCACCACCACGGCGGGGGCGGTGAAGCAGGCATCGGCGATGACCACCGTGCGCGCCGTGGCGGCGATGACGCGTGCATCGCCGCGCAGGTGCGCCAGCCACATGAAGAAGGCGATGCCCAGGCCCGTGCCGAACAGCAGGGTCGAGGCGAGGATGTGGATCCACTTCACCCACAGGTACGTCATCAGCGTCGCTCCGTCAGGACCCACAGCACGGCCAGGGTCGGCAGCAGCCCCAGGTTCTTCGCCAGTCCGCCCAGCGGGTCCCACCAGAGCGCCGGCACGGCGATGCCCAGCACCAGCGTATAGGCGAGCAGCAACAGCAGCATCGCGGAGACGGCGGCACGGGGGCGCCGGCCGCTGGCCAGCCACAGGCCGAGCATCAGGTCGGCCACGCCACCACCACGGGCCAGCAGCACAGGATCCATCGCATCCAGCGGCGTGCCGGACGACAGGCGCAGGATATCGGCCGCCGGGGTGAGGAAGCCGGCCAGCGCCGACAGCAGCCAGAGCGCCACCACGGACCATCTCAAGGCCGGCGCAAGGAAATACAGCTCCGCCTGCCAACGGTCCTGCACCTGGCTCGGCGCCGATGCGAGTGCATCCTCCAGCGTGCGCGGCCGAATGCCGAAATCGGCCGCCAGCCGCTCGCCCGCGTCCGGCCCCGCCGTGTTGCCGCGCCGGAGCATGCGCCACATGGTGCGTCCCACCGGACCGCGTCCGAGCGCTTCCATGACGGTGACGGCGAGCGACACCGCGGCCTCGGGCACGGCGACGACACGCGCTCCCGGGACCCGCAGCCAGCGCCGCCACTGCCCCTGGTAGTCGCGCAACGACAGCGGTGCGGGACCGCCCACGTCATAGATGCCGGTGACGGTGCCCGACGCCGCGCGCGCGACCAGTTCCCCGAGGTCTTCCGCCGCCAGCGGCTGCACCTGCCAGCGCCCATCGCCCGGAAGCCATTGCACGCCGGGAAATCCTGCCAGCGCACGCAGCAGCGAGGTGCCGCCATACGAACCGCTGACCGAATACACCACCGAGGGGCGAAGCACGACGGACGACAATGCGAGGCCGCCGAGTCGCTCGTCGAAACGATGCTTGGAGGCGATGAACGGACCGTCCTCGGGAAGGCCGAGCGCCGAGACCTGCACGAAACGGCCTACGCCGCGTGCCAAGCACGCTTGCGCGAGTGCGAAAGGCGCCTCGACATGGATCGCCTCGAACGTCTGGCCGCCCTCTTCGCGCAGGATGCCGGCAGCATTGACGACGGCATCCACGCCATCGAGCAGCGGCAGCCAGTCTTCCAGGCGCACCATCGCCTGCAGGTCGCAGGCGCGCTCATCGTCCGAAAGCGCGCGTCCTTTCGGTCGCACTGCGCGCAACACGTTCCAGCCATGGCGGCGAAGCGCCGCGACCAGATAGCCACCGATGAAACCCGCGCCACCCACTACCAGCACGGTCCGACCCACGTTGTCCGGCGATGCCTGCGGGAGGGGTTCCATGCGGTCTTCCATGTCCGTCGAGGAGAGAGAAACGTGGAATCAGGCCTTGCGCACGAACTCCGACTTGAGCTTCATCGCGCCGATGCCGTCGATCCTGCAGTCGATGTCATGGTCGCCATCGACAAGGCGGATGTTCTTGACCTTGGTGCCGACCTTGACCACCAGCGATGAGCCCTTGACCTTCAGGTCCTTGATGACGGTGACGGTGTCGCCATCCTGCAGCAGGTTGCCGTTGGCATCCTTGATGACGCGCTCATCGTCGCTGGCCGCCGCCGCATCGGCGGACCACTCGTGTCCGCACTCCGGACAGACCAGCTGGGCGCCGTCCTCGTAGGTGTAGGCGGAGGCGCATTGCGGGCAGGGAGGCAGCGTACTCATACGGGTGAAAGCGTCTTGCGGAACGAGGTGCGATTGTAACCGACGCCCCGCCGCGACCCGGAAACGAAGAACCCGCCTTGCGGCGGGTTCGTGGCGTCACAGGATGTAACGGCTCAGGTCCGGATCCTGCACCAGTTCGCCCAGGTGCGCATCGACGTAGGCGCGGTCGATGGTGATGCTCTGGCCGTCGCGATCCGGTGCTTCATAGCTCAGCGTGTCCAGCAGGCGTTCCAGCACGGTATGCAGGCGGCGGGCACCGATGTTCTCCTGGCGCTCGTTGACCAGCGCCGCGATCTCGGCGAGGCGATCCACCGCATCGTCGGTGAAGCGCAGCGACACGCCTTCCGTCTTCATCAGTTCGACATACTGCTTCGTCAGCGCGGCCTTCGGTTCGGTAAGGATGCGGATGAAGTCCTCCTTGCTCAGCGCCGACAGTTCCACGCGGATCGGGAAGCGGCCCTGCAGCTCCGGGATCAGGTCGCTGGGCTTGGCCAGGTGGAACGCGCCCGAGGCGATGAACAGGATGTGGTCGGTCTTCACCGTGCCGTACTTGGTCGACACGTTGCTGCCCTCGACCAGCGGCAACAGGTCGCGCTGCACGCCCTCGCGGCTGACGTCGGCACCGCTCATGGTGCCGCTGCGCTTGGCGACCTTGTCGATCTCGTCGATGAAGACGATGCCGTGCTGTTCGCAGGCCTCGATGGCCGCGGCGCGGATGTCGTCCTCGTTGACCAGCTTGGCGGCTTCCTCCTCGATCAATTGCGGGCGGGCGGCCTTGATGGTCACGGTGCGCTTGTGCGTCTTCTGCCCGCCGAGGTTGGAGAACATCTGCCGCAGCTGCTGGCCCATTTCCTCCATGCCGGGCGGCGTCATGATGTCGACGCCGACGTTGGCGGCCAGTTCCAGTTCGATCTCGCGGTCGTCCAGATCGCCGTTGCGCAGCTGGCGACGCAGCTTCTGGCGGGTCTCCGACTCCTTCGGCGAGGGTTCGGCACCGATGTCGACCGTGGTGGTGTTCGCGCCGAAGCCGAAGCCGTTGCCGCCTGCGGCATCGCGTCGCGGCAGCAGCGCATCGAGGATGCGGTCCTCGGCACGTTCCTCGGCCTGCGTGCGCATGCGCGCCTTGGCCTGTTCGCGGTACATCTTCACTGCGGTGTCCGCCAGGTCGCGGACGATCTGCTCAACATCCTTGCCCACGTAGCCGACCTCGGTGAAGCGCGTGGCTTCGACCTTGACGAACGGTGCGTTGGCCAGCGTCGCCAGCCGGCGCGCGATCTCGGTCTTGCCGACGCCGGTGGGGCCGATCAGCAGGATGTTCTTGGGCATCACTTCGTTGCGCAGCCCGGCATCGAGCTGCATGCGGCGCCAGCGGTTGCGCAGCGCAATGGCGACGGCGCGCTTTGCGGAATGTTGGCCGACGATGTGGCGGTCCAGTTCCTGCACGATCTCGCGCGGCGTCATGGTGGACGAGGTGTTTTCGGTCATGGCGTGATGTTCTGTAGGAGGGGCTTCAGCCCCGACCCTGACGGCCGGAGCGGGATGGCGGTCGGAGCCTCAGAGCTCTTCGACCACCACGTTGCGATTGGTGTAGATGCAGATGTCGCCGGCGATGTTCAGCGACTCGACCGCGATGGACTTTGCGTCCAGCTCGGTATGCGCGAGCAGCGCGCGCGCCGCGGACAGGGCGTAGGAACCGCCCGAACCGATGGCGATGATGCCGTCCTCCGGCTCGATGACATCCCCGGTACCGCTGATGATCAGCGAGGTTTCCTTGTCGGCGACCGCGAGCAGCGCTTCGAGCTTGCCGAGGCGACGCTCGGTGCGCCAATCCTTCGCAAGTTCGACCGCCGCACGCGTCAGCTGGCCGTGCTTTTCCAGCTTGGCTTCGAACAGTTCGAACAGCGTGAACGCATCGGCCGCGGCGCCGGCGAACCCCGCCAGCACCTGGCCGTCGCGACCGAGCCGGCGCACCTTGCGCGCGTTGCCCTTCATCACCGTGTGGCCCAGCGTCACCTGGCCGTCGCCGGCAACGGCGACATGGCCGTTGCGGCGCACGGACAGGATGGTGGTGGCGTGGAAAACGTTGGGATTCTGGCTGGGGTCCATGGAGGCCTCCGGGGTGTTCCCCCAGAGGTGGGGACGCCGGTGCCCGGTTCAAGCATGACCTTTGGGAGAACGCTCCGAACACCGACCGTAGGCTGGGATGCAGCGCAGCGAAATCCCAGCAACCCCGCGATATCGAGCGCCACGCGCTGGGATTGCGCGTTGCTTCATCCCAGCCTACGGCTTCCCTATTTCTTTCGCTTCGCTCTGGGATGCGCGGCGTCGTACACCTTGGCCAGGTGCTGGAAATCCAGGTGCGTGTAGATCTGCGTGGTGGCGATGTCGGCATGGCCGAGCAGTTCCTGCACACCGCGCAGGTCGCCGGACGATTCCAGGATGTGGCTGGCGAAACTGTGGCGCAGCATGTGCGGGTGTACGTGCTTGAACAGCCCCTGCCGTTGCGCGAGCTGCTTGATGCGGATCTGCACGGCGCGCTGCGAGATGGGACCCTCGCCGCGACCGGGGAACACGAACGCGTCGTTGCCGGCGGGTTTTTCCTGTCGCCATTCCGCCAATGCGTTGCGCGCGTGCGAACCGACCGGCACCTTGCGTTCCTTGTTGCCCTTGCCGAGCACGGTGACCATGCCGCCGGCCATATCGAGGTCGCGCCAGCGCAAGGCGCATAGCTCGCTCAGGCGCAGGCCGGAGGAATAGAACAGTTCCAGCAACGCGCGATCACGCTTGCCCAGCGGCGCATCGACCGGCACCTCGACCAGCCTGACGGCCTCGTCCGCGTCCAGCACCTGCGGCAACTTGCGCGGTGCCTTGGGCGCGCGAAGCGCGGCGGCAGGACTGGCAGCGACGCGGCCGTGCTTCAGCAACCACTGGTAGTAGCTGCGGCAGGCGGACAGGCGCCGTTGCAGGCTCTTCGGCGACAGGCCGCGCCGATGTTCGCTGGCGACGAAGCCGCGCAGCTGTTCCGCCTGCAGCTCGGCAAGACCGGCGATGCCCTGGGCCTGCGCCCATTCGGTCAGCGCGGCGAGGTCACGGCGATAGGCATCCAGCGTGTGCGTGGAGACCCGGCGCTCGACTTGGAGATGGGCGATAAAGTCGGCGACTGCGTACATTCCGGTGATCCGTCATTCCGGCGAAAGCCGGAATCCACGTTGCCGTTGCGTTTGTCTTGATCGGCCCACCGGAAAGACAAGAGCGAAATGGATTCCGGCTTTCGCCGGAATGACGGCCGGAAGCGTCGGCCCGCGCTCAACCATCGAACCGCTTCAGCGCCGTCACCAGCGTATCGCCCATCATGCGCAGGAACAGCGTGCCCATGCCGGGGTAGAAGCGGTTGCCGTCGCGGCTGCCGACGGCGACCAGACCGATGCCCGGCAGCGGCAGCAAGGCCGACGACGCCACGTCCTCGGCACGCGCACCGTACAGCAGCACGTGCTTCTCCGGCTGCAGGCGGCCGCAGATCGGCTCGCCGTCGCGCAGGCAGTCGCGGAACGGCGCCATGTGCGGGTTGTCGGCCGGAATCACCTGCAGCCACTCGCTTTCCTCCAGCCCGGCCACGGGCTGCAGCAGCACGATGCTGACGCGGTCGCCATTGAAGTCTTCGGCCAGCGAGGCGGCCATCGCACGCACGGTGTCGGCGGCAGTGCCCTGCTTCATCAGCGTGAGCGCCAGCTGGTGCGTGCGGACGGCCAGGCGTTCGTTCTCCTGCGCATTGGCGAACAGGTCGGTGAGGCGGCGCGACAGTTCGCGGTTCTTGTCGCGCAACACTTCCAGCTGGTAGCTGGCCAGCGACGCCGTGGGGCCATCGTCGCGCGGCACCACCAGGCTCAGGGCCAGGTCCGGGAACTGCTTCAGGAAGGTCGGGTGCCGACGCAGCCACGCCGCGACGTCGTGGGCGCCCAGTTTTTCCAGTGTCTCGCTCATGCTTACCATTCCCCTTCGAATACGAATGCCGCCGGCCCCGACATGATGACCGGCGCGTCGTCGGACGGCCAGCGGATCCGCAACTCGCCCCCCGGCAGCGCGATGGCCACGTCGCGATCGACCCGGCCGCGGCGGATCAGCACCGCCGCCGCGGCGCAGGCGCCGCTGCCGCAGGCCAGCGTCTCGCCCACGCCGCGCTCGTACACGCGCAGGCGGACGCGGTCGCGCGCGACGACCTCGGCGAAGCCGACGTTGACGGATTCCGGGAAATGCCGCGAGCGCTGCAGCAGCGGGCCGTAATGCCGTACCGGCGCGGCGTCGACCGAAGGCACTTCGATGACGGCGTGCGGATTGCCCATCGATACGGCGCCGAAACGCAGCCGCAGACCTTCGTCCACGTCCGCATCGTATTCGGCACGCACCTGCTCGAAGCCATGCATCGGAATGCGGGCGGGCACGAACTCCGGCACGCCCATGGCGATGGCATAGCGGTCGGCGCCGATCCGTTCGACCGCGTGCGTGGCCAGTGGACTGTCGACATCGAACATGTCGCCGTGCGCCGCACCGTCGCGCATCAGCCAGGCCGCCACGCAGCGCGCACCGTTGCCACACTGCTGCGAGGGCGAGCCGTCGGAATTCCAGATGCGGTAGGCCGCGATCGAACCGGCGCTGCGCGGCCGCTCGATGGTCAGGATCTGGTCGCAGCCGACACCGCGGTGACGATCGGCCAGTGCGGCGGCGAGCGCGGCATCCGGCGGCGGCAGGCCATCGCGCAGATCGAGCACGACGAAGTCGTTGCCGGCGCCGTGCATCTTGGTGAACCGCATCGCCGTGGACCGCGCGTGCGGAAACTCAGCCATTCCCGCCGGTGGCGGGCACCGTCGCGGGATCGATCGGCGGTTCGGCGGGAACGCTGTCGGTCGCGGGCGGTGCCGGCTCCGCCGGCGTCACCGGCGCCTCTTCGACCGGCTTCTCCGGCATGAACAGCGGGCCCTTGGCACCGCAGGCGGACAGGACCGCCATGACGGCGGCAGCGAGGACAAGACGGACGTTCCGGTTCATGCCGCGAGTATAGCCACAGCGGGATGAATGCGATGGCCGTTCACCCCGCACGCGGCGGTTCCGGACGTCGCCACAACCAGGCGGCGACCACGGCCATGCAGGCGATCGGCAGCGCCACCATCCACCAGCGGTGCGAAGCGGTCCACAGCATCAGCGCGACCAGGATCGCGGCACTGGCAAGCATCGTCCACGTCGCGGCCCACTTGGCCCGTCGCGAGACGGCACGATGCAGATGCCAGTCATGGATCATCGGCCCGAAGCGCGGATGGGTGACCAGGTACCGATGCAGCCGCTCGGAACCCCGCGACGCCGCATAGGCGGCGACCAGGATGAAGACCGTGGTCGGCAGGCCGGGGACGAACACGCCCACGATGCCCATGCCGAGGCTGGCGTACGCCAGCAGCCACCACGCCCAGCGGAAGCGCACCGGGTGCGCATCGGGCAGGTCACGCGGCGGCGGCGGAGACGGCTGGTGCACGTCGACCTTGTACCCCAAATCGGCAACGGACGGCGCGAATACCATCCGCGCCGATCTTGCGACCGCACCCCACCCTGCCATGACCCTCACCCGCTCGCGCCGACTCTTCCGGGTTATCGGCGGTGACCTGCACCTACTGAAGCCCCCGGGTTCGCGATCCGGAAACGGAAAGAGCCGGGTTTCCCCGGCTCTCCCTGTTCACGCACGACGCGGTTACTTCGACGCCACGCCCAGCTGGTCCAGCATGAAGGCGTACATTTCCGCACGCTCGCGGTACTGGCGGAAACGGCCCGACTTGCCGCCGTGGCCCGCTTCCATGTTGGTGCGGAACACGATGGTGTTCTTGCTCGTGTTCAGGTCGCGCAGGCGGGCGACGTACTTGGCCGGCTCCCAGTACTGCACCTGCGAATCCCACAGCCCGGTGCCGACGAACATCGCCGGGTAGGCCTTGGCCGCCAGGTTGTCGTAGGGCGAGTACTTCAGGATGTAGTCGTAGTAGCCCTTCTCTTCCGGGTTGCCCCACTCGTCGTACTCGTTGGTGGTCAGCGGGATGCTGGGGTCGAGCATGGTGGTGACCACGTCGACGAACGGCACCAGGGTCAGGATGACCTTGTACTTCTCCGGCGCCATGTTCGACACCGCACCCATCAACAGGCCACCGGCGCTGCCGCCCATCGCGGCGACGCGATCCTTGGCCGCATAACCTTCCTTCACCAGGTAATCGGTGACGTCGATGAAGTCGGTGAAGGTGTTGATCTTGTTGTACAGCTTGCCGTCGTCGTACCAGGTACGGCCCATTTCCTGGCCGCCGCGGATGTGCGCCAGCGCATACACCACGCCGCGGTCCAGCAGGCTGATGTTGGTGATGCTGAAGTTCGGGTCCATCGACGAGCCGTAGCTGCCATAGGCGTACTGCAGCATCGGCGCCTTGCCGTCGCGGGCGACGTCCTTGCGGTACACCAGCGTCACCGGGATCTTCGTCTTGCCGTCGCGGGCCGGCGCCCACACGCGCTCGGTCACGTACTTCGAGGCGTCGTAGCCCGGCACCGGCTGCTGCTTCAACTGGCGGCGCTCGCCGGTCTTGGTGTTGATCTCGTAGGTCGTGGCCGGCGTGGTCATCGACGTGTAGCTGTAGCGGACCCAGTCGGTGCCGGTCTCGGGATTCGCGGACAGGCCCATCGAGTACGCAGGCTCGTCGGCCTTGATGTCCTCGCTGCTGCCGTCGGCCTTGATCACGCGCAGGCTCTCCAGCGCGTTGGCGCGCTCGGACACCACGCTGAAGCCGTCGAACAGCTCGATGCCCTCGACGAACACGTCGTCGCGGTGCGCGATCCAGTCCTTCCAGTCCTTGCGCGAAGTCGAACCGGTCGGCGCGGTGACGACCTTGAAATTGGTGGCGCCGTCGGCATTGGTGCGGATCACCCAGCGGCCGCCCAGATGATCGGCCTGGTACTCGACGTCGCGCTCGCGCGGCGCCAGCACGGTGAACACACCCGGGCTGGCGGCCGGCGTGCAGCGCATCTCCGAGGACACGGTGCTTTCCACGCCGATGCAGATGAATTCATCGTCGCGGGTGCGGCCGATGCCCATGTAGAAGCTGTCGTCTTCCTCTTCGTACACCAGCTTGTCGTCGCTGGCCGGGGTACCCAGCACGTGCGACTTCACCCGCTTGCTGAGCAGGGTTTCCGGATCCTTGTCGACATAGAACAGCGTGCTGCCGTCGTTGGACCAGACCAGGTTCGGTTCGGCATTGGTCACGGTATCCGGCAGGATCTCGCCGGTGTCCAGATTCTTGAAGCGGATGGTGTACTGGCGGCGGCCGTTGGTGTCGTCGGCGTACGCGAGCAGCCGGTTGTCCTGGCTGACCTCGTAGTCGCCGACGCTGTAGTAATCCTTGCCTTCGCCCAGCGCATTGACGTCCAGCAGCACCTGTTCGCCGACAAAGTCGCCGGCCGCGTTCGCCGCCTGGATCGACACCGCATCCACGCCGGGGCCGTCCTTGCGGCGCGCGTGTACCGGATAGTCCTTGCCGGTGACGAAGCGCGCGTAATACCACCAGCCGCGCTCGCGGTAGGGCACGCTGGCGTCGTCCTGCTTGATGCGCGCGACGACCTCGTTGTAGAGCTTGTCCTCCAGCGGCTTCAGCGGCGCCATCACCGCGTCGACATAGGCGTTCTCCGCGTTGAGGTAGGCGAGCATCTCCTTGTTCTCGCGCTTGTCGTCGCGCAGCCAGTAGTACTCGTCATTGCGCTCGGCGCCATGCGGCGCCTTGACGACGTGCGGCTTCTTGGCCACGTCGGGCGGGGTGGCGGTGGCGGCGAAAGCGGAGGTGATCGGCGTGCTCATCAGGACGGTCGCGGCAAGCAGGAGGGAAGTCGTCTTCATGGATGGGGTCCGGGAATGCGGGATGCAATGCGTCGGGATAGGCCCCCTCCCCCGCATGCGGGGGAGGGTTGGGGTGGAGGCGAGCGACTCCGTTTGACGTCGGCGCTGCCCCCATCCGCCCTTCGGGCACCTTCCCCCGCATGCGGGGGAAGGGAGCCAACACTTACTTCGACAGTTGCTGCCAGAGGAACGTATAGGCCAGCGCGCTCATGTGCGCGGCCTGGGCATTGTTCGCCGCACCGCCGTGGCCGCCCTCGATGTTCTCGTAGTAGCGCACGTCCTTGCCGGCATCCAGCATCATCGCCGCCATCTTGCGGGCGTGGCCGGGGTGCACGCGGTCGTCGCGCGTCGAGGTCATGAACAGCGTCGGCGGATAGTCCTTCTTGGCATCGAACAGGTGGTACGGCGAGAAGGTCTTGATGAATTCCCAGTCGGACGTGTCGGGGTTGCCGTACTCGGCCATCCACGACGCACCGGCCAGCAGGTGGCTGTAGCGCTTCATGTCGAGCAGCGGCACCTGCACCACCACGGCGCCGAACAGCTCCGGATACTGCGTCAGCATGTTGCCGGTCAGCAGGCCACCGTTGCTGCCGCCCTGGATGCCCAGGTGCTTGGGCGAGGTGATCTTGCGGGCGATCAGGTCCTGCGCGACCGCCGCGAAGTCTTCATAGGCCTTGTGGCGGTTGGCTTTCAGCGCCGCCTGGTGCCAGCGTGGACCGTATTCGCCGCCGCCGCGGATGTTGGCGACCGCGTAGACGCCGCCCTTCTCCAGCCAGCCCTTGCCGACGCCACCGGAATAGCCCGGCGTCATCGAGATCTCGAAGCCGCCGTAGCCGTACAGCAGGGTCGGCGTGCTGCCGTCGTACTTCAGGCCTTCCGGGCGCACCAGGAAGTACGGGATCTTGGTGCCGTCCTTCGAGGTGGCGAAGTGCTGCTCGATCTTCTTGCCGGACGCGTCGAAGAACGCCGGCATCGACTTCAGCTGTTCCGGCTGCTGGCCCAGCTCGACCAGCGACAGCGTGGTCGGGGTGAGATAGTCGGTGACGGTCATCCACACCGCATCGCTGTCGTCGCTGTCGACCGCGCTGACACTGACCGTGCCGAAGCTGGGGGCGCCGACGAACGCGCTGCGCTTCCAGCCGGTGGCCGACGGCGTCAGCACGCTGAGCTTGTTCTTGACGTCGTCCAGCACATTCAGCACGACGTGGCTCTTGGTCACGGACATGCCAGCGAGCGAGGTGGTCTGGGTCGGCTCGAACAGCACGTCGAACGTGCGCTTGCCGGCCATGAAGTCGTCGAACTTCGCGGCGAGCAGCGAGCCCGCGGCGTAGGTCTTGCCGCCGACGGTCCACGGTTCGCGCAGCTCCAGCGTCAACCATTCGCGGAACGCGCCCTTGTTGGCCGAGTTCGGCGCATCGATCTTGGTGAGCTTGCCGTCCTTGCCGCGCAGGTACATCTCGTCGTTGTAGAAGGCCAGCGTGCGGCTGACGAAATCGCGCTGGAAGCCCGGCGTGTCGTCGTGGTACGCCGCGATGTACATGTCGTCCGGCTTGCCTTCGTAGACCACCTTGGCGCTGTCGAGCGGCGTGCCGCGCTTCCATTCCTTGACGATGCGCGGGTAGCCGGAGCTGGTCATGCTGCCGGCACCGAAGTCGGTGTAGACGTAGACGGTATCCGCGTCCTTCCAGCCCAGGCCGCCCTTGGCCTCGGGACGGTAGAAGCCGTCGGCCAGGAATTTCTTGTTGACCAGGTCGAACTCGCGGGTCTCATCCGCGTCCGCGCCGCCGCGCGACAGCGCGATCAGGCAGCGGGTGTAGTCGGGCTTGCGGCAGTCGGCGCCGTGCCAGACCCAGTTCTTGCCTTCGGCCTTGTTCAGCGCGTCCAGGTCCAGGACGGTTTCCCACTGCGGCTGCGGCTTGCGGTACTCGGCCAGCGTAGTGCGCCGCCACAGGCCGCGCTCGTGCTGCTTGTCCTTCCAGAAGTTGTAGTAGTGGTCACCGATCTTCTGCACGCCGGGGATCTTGGCGTCGGAATCAAGGATGGCGCGGATGTCCGCTTCCAGCTGCTTGAAGGCCGGGGTCGACGCGATCTCGGCCTCGGCCTTGGCGTTGACGCCCTTCACCCAGTCGAGTTGCTTCTGGCCCTCGACGTCCTCCAGCCAGGCATACGGGTCGTCGGACACGTCAGCGCCCCTGGCGTGGGCGGGAACCGACAGCGCGCCGGCAACGGCGAAGCCTGCCGCCAGGCAGGCATGGGCGAGTTTTGACATCGGACGGGGCTCCGGAGGTGCAGTTCATGAACATGTCACGCTAGCACAA
Organism: Pseudoxanthomonas japonensis; assembly: GCF_010093445.1. Classification (GTDB taxonomy): domain Bacteria; phylum Pseudomonadota; class Gammaproteobacteria; order Xanthomonadales; family Xanthomonadaceae; genus Pseudoxanthomonas_A; species Pseudoxanthomonas_A japonensis. The sequence continues at coordinate 129,302 of NZ_PDWW01000006.1, forward strand.
GGCCCGGAGGCCACCCCCTGCCGAAGGTCAGGCCGCCCTCGGGAGGCGCCGCGCCTGCGGTCCACGGCGCCGCCGTTCGATACGCGCTGCCGCGGTCCGGCCGGGCACCCTGAACCGGTGCAGCGCCCACCAGGCCGCCGCCGGCATGCCGACCAGCCAGAGCGGCAGCCATCCCAGCGCGTCGGTGCTGGCGCGCGCCAAGGGCACCAGCAGCACCAGCGCCAGGCCGGTCAGCACGGCGCGCCGAAGCAGGCGATCCAGGGCGGCATCGGGCCGGTCGGATGACGGCGCTACGGACGAAGCGGGCGAAAGGAAGAACATGGCGGCGCACTCCTGTGAGGTGATGTCGACTGGACGTCACAGTGGCGCACGCGCATCTCACCGATTGCGACATCAGCGGTTAACATCTCCATCGCATCCTGATGGCTAGCGTGTCCGTATGACGGGGAGAAAGGAGTTCCACATGCCCATGGCCGTGTTTCCCCGTGCGACCCGCTACGCACTGCTCGCCTGCCTGCTGGTGCTGGCGGCCGGCTGCGGCCATCGCGGCGACGTCCGCGAAGAGCCTGCTGGCGTCGACCTGCCGCGCTTCATGGGCACCTGGCGCGTCATCGCCCACATCCCCTATTTCGCCGAGCGCGGCCATGTGGCGGCGCGTTACGAGTACGCGCTGCGCGACCGCGACAAGGTGGGCGTGACCTACCACTACCGCGAGGGCTTCACCGCACCGGAGCAGTCTCGCGATGCGCGCGCCTCGGTCAAGGAGGGCAGCGGCAACCGGGAGTGGACGCTGTGGTTCGTTGGCGTGGTGCCGGCGAAGTGGCGCATCGTCGAGGTGGCGCCCGACTACTCGTGGGCCCTGGCCGACTACCCGGGACGCGACATGGGCTGGATCCTGGCCCGTGATCCGGTGATGACCGATGCGCAGTACCAGGACCTGGTCAGGCGCGCCCGCGACCATGGCATCAACGCCCGGCAGCTGGTCCGCGTGCCGCAGGTGCCGGAACAGGTGGGCAAGCGGGGGTTCGGGGAACCGAAGGGGCCGTAGAACGCGGCAACCATCGCACGTAGAGCGGAGCTTGCTCCGCTGCTTTCGGCAGCAGGCCATCCGACTTTCGACGTCAAGCAGCGGAGCAAGCTCCGCTCTACGGCGTCATTTCTTCTCGTAGTTCGACAGCGCCAGTTCCAGCAGCGCCTTCGCCTGCTCGCGCAGCACCGCGGGCTCCACGATCTCGGCGTCGGCGCCGTAATGCAGGATGTCCATCAGCAGCTCACGCGAGACGCTGTAGGGAATCTTCAGCTCGTAGCGGCCATCAGGCAGATGGCGGCCCTGCTGCTTGGAATGCCATTGCTCGTCGGCGACCCAGCGCGCGGCCTTGGCACTGAACAGGATGGTCGCCCAGCCCTTGGGTTCGCCCGAGAAGATGCCGTAGCTCGAGGCCAGGTGCTGGTTCAGTTCTTCGTTGGGCAGATCGCGCGCGGGTTCGTCGCCCAGCCGCGCATTGCCGATGCGGTCGACGGCGAAGCTGCGCAATGCGTTGCGCTCGTGGTCCCACGCATCCAGGTACCAGTTGTCGCGGTAGTGGGTGATGCGCTGCGGCGACACGGTGCGTCTGGTGCGCTCGTCGGTGGAGCGTGCGCGGTACTCGAACTGCAGTTGCTTGCGCTCCAGCACGGCGGAGGCGACGGTGCGGAAACTGGCTTCGTCCAGCTTGCGACCGCGGTGCGGAATCACCCGCACGCGGTCGACCGGCCACTGGTCCACGCCCGCGTGGTCGGCCAGCAGTCCTTCGATGCGCTTCTGCAGGGGTGCCAGCGCGCCCGACAGCACGCCGCCGCCGGTGCGCACCAGCAACTGCTGCGCGGCGAGCAGCGCATACAGCTCTTCCGAACTCAGCCACAGGCCCGGCAGTTCGAAGCGGTCGCTTTCGGCGGCGTGGTAGCGGAAGCCCGCCTCGCCATCGCCCTCGATCGGCGCCATCAGCGCGTCGCGCAGGTAGGCCAGGTCGCGATAGACGGTGGCACGCGAACAACCCAGCTCCTCCTGCAGGCGCTTCACGGTGACCGGATAGCGCGCCGCTTTCAGGATGCGGTGCAGGGCGGTGATGCGTTCGATCTTGTCCATGGGCGGCACGGCAGGGGGCGTGCGCGGATTATCACCGACGGGTGGCCGTTTTCATCGCCTGCCCGCCGTTGGATCGGAGACAGGGGACAGGCGCCGATGGCGCCTTGGGCCCGTGCGGTGCCTGGTGCCGCGGCGTGTCCTCGCCGACGTGGCGCCCCCAACGCACGGACCCAAGGCACCCTGGCCGCTTGAGATACCTGCACGCTCGCGGGCGATGCGCCACGCCACGCGGCGATGGCCCGATGGCATAACTCCGGATTCATTTCCGGCGCGACAGACTCCGCGTACAGGATGCGGAGATGACAGGATGTCAGTGGAAGGCCGGAGCCGCGCCATCGCGGCCATGATCGTGGTGGTGATCCATGGGATGGTGACCTGGGTGCTGTTGCGCGCACCCCATCCGAGCGCCGATGAGCGCGCGGGTCCACCCGCCATGCGGGTGCGCTGGATCGAGCGCCCGCGACCTGCTCCATCTCGTCCGCCGCCCGCGACACCTCCCTCGTCCTCGGCAGATTCCCGGGTGCCGGACTTGCGTCGCCGCGTCCCGTCACCACAACGAGCCTCACGACCGACCTCGGCGACAGCAACATCGACGCCCGCCCCCACTCCCGACTATCTCGCCCAGGGCGCGGCATGGGCCATGGAAACGGCGCCGGCGCTGGATTTCCAGCCCGCGCTGACCGCCAGTCGCATACCGCCGCTTCCCGGCGGCGCCAACGGCGGTCGATTCCGGATGCGTGAGCCGACCTCGCCCAAACAGACGCTGGAAAAGACGATCGGATGGCTCTTTGGCGGTCCCGACTACACCACCGACCCCTGCCCGCAGATCCATGACAACGTCTACGGCCTGCTGCCGGACACCAGCGACGAAGGACGACGACGCCTGGCCTGGGAACTGCGGGAATACCGCGAACGCTGCCGTCCGTGACGGCGATCCTGATCCGGACCCGCTCCCGTGGCAGAATGCATGTCGCAAACCTGAATCGGAACAAGCACTTGGGTTGTGGCATCAAGGGTGCCTCCCTAACATGTAACCGGTTTCAGCCATCCCACTCCCCCGAGATTCGCCATGCCCGCCCGGATGTCCCCTTCCCTGCTCGCCCTTGCCCTCATGACGGGCGGCGCGATCCAGGCGCACGCCACCGACATCCTGCTGCCACGCAACGACAAGACCGCCGCATCGCAGACCGGCAAGGGATTGAGCAAGCAGGACGCCATCGTGGTGCCGGTCGTCGCGATGGCAGTGCGTCCGATTCCCGAAGAGGCACCGCCGCCGCCACCGGCCACCCCGCCCGCCCCGGCGCTGACCGGCGGTGGCGAGTTGGGCTTCGCGGCCGCCAGCGGCAACAGCAACAACGAAAGCTTCAACGGGCGGCTGGACCTCACCTACAACGACGGCAGCGCCTGGCGCCACAGCGCCAGCCTGTTCGGCCTGCATTCGCGCTCGGAGTACACGCGCACGCAGGAGGACGGCAGCGTCGTCCGCGACCGTCGCACCACCGCCAACCGCTACACGGTGACCGCCAACAGCGCGTACAAGATGGACGACCGCGGCACACTCAACACGTCGGTGCGCCACGAGGAAGACGACTTCGGCACCTACAGCCGGCAGCAGTCGGTCAGCCTGAGCTACGGCAACCGCGTGATCGAAAACGAACGCGCGCACCTCGACCTGCAGGTCGGGCCGGGTTACCGGCGTGCCTACGACACCGTGGACGGCCGCACCGAAGCCAGCTTCATCGGCCGTGGCCTCATCGACATGCGCTACGCCCTCAGCGAGAACACCGAGATCGTCAACAAGCTGCTGGTGGAGTCGGGCGAGTACAACACGTTCGCGCAGAACGATCTGGGCGTGTCGGTGACGATGAACTCTCACCTGGCGTTGAAGGCCGGCTGGCAGGCCCGCCACAACAGCGATGTCGCGCCCGACATCAAGAAGACCGACACGCTGACCACGATGAACGTGGTCTACCGCTTCAAGTAAGGGCCCTCAGGCGAGGAACGCACCCGCGCCCTGCTCCAGCAGCTGCGCGGCGACCCTGCGCCCCAGCGCGTCCGGATCGGTGGCCGATCCGCGCGCTTCGGTACGGAGCACCTGGCCATCGGCGGCCGATCCCACCAGTCCCGACAGCACGAGATCGCCGCCATCGCGCTGCGCGAATGCGGCGACGGGTACATGGCAGCTGCCATGCAGCGCGCGGTTCATCGCCCGCTCCGCTTCCACGCAGATGCGGGTGGCGGCGTCATCCAGTACCGCGAACAGCGCGTGCGTATCGGGGTCTTCAGCGCGGCACTCCACCGCGACCGCACCCTGCGCGGGCGCCGGCAGCCAGTCCGGCGCATCCAGCCGGGCACGGATGCGCGAGGCGAAACCGAGCCGCTGCAGGCCGGCGCAGGCCAAGACGATGGCGTCGTACTCGCCCGCATCCAGCTTGGCCAGGCGCGTGTTGACGTTGCCGCGCAGGTCGCGCAGTTCCAGGTCCGGGCGCAGCGCGCGCAACTGTGCCTGCCGGCGTAGCGACGACGTCCCAACCCGTGCGCCCTGCGGCAGCGCGGCGACATCGGCGTACAGGTTCGAGACGAACGCATCGGCAGGATCGGCGCGGGTCAGGATGGCCGGCAGGGCGAACGGGCCCTCCAGTTCCATCGGCACGTCCTTGAGCGAATGCACCGCGCAATCGGCTTCGCCGCGCAGCATCGCCAATTCAAGTTCCTTGAGGAACAGGCCCTTGCCACCGATCGCGGCCAGCGACCGGTCGAGCACTTCGTCGCCACGCGTGCTCATCGGCACCAGCTCGACGACCAGACCGGGGTGCGCGGCGCGCAGGCGATCGGCGACGTGTTCGCTCTGCCAGAGGGCGAGCGGGCTCTTGCGGGTGGCGATACGCAGCGTGGTCATGCGGGCATTATCCCGCATGGCACGGCGCTCGCGGGAATCAAAGCGCCTTGACCGTCTCGCGCAGGCCGGCCACGCAACGGCGGCTGACCTCCAGAGGCGTCTTGCCGTGGCGCAGGATGGCCTGCACGTGGCCATCGCCGACGCGCTTGATCTCGACCAGCTCGTGCCGCGCCACCAGGCAATTTCGATGGATGCGCACGAAGCGCCCGCCGAATTCCTCCTCCAGCGACTTCAGCGATTCCTCGATGAGGTCCTCGCCGCGGGCGTGGTGTACCACCACGTACTTCTCCTCGGCCTGCAGGTAATGCACCTCGTCCACCGGGATCAACCGCAGGCTGCCGCGCAGGCGCGCACACAGGTGCGTGCGCGGCTGGTTGCTCGATGCCGCCGGCGGATGGTTCTCGCGCCCGGCAATGAAGGTACGCGCGCGCTCCAGCGCCGCGGCCAGCCGTTCCGGACGGATCGGCTTCATCAGGTAGTCGATGGCCGCCGCCTCGAACGCGGACAGCGCGTGTTCGTCGTAGGCCGTGCAGAACACCACCGCCGGACGCGGATCGAAGGCCGCCAGGTGGCGGGCCGCTTCCAGTCCGTCTACGCCGGGCATGGCGATGTCGAGCAGCACCATGTCGGGGCGATGCTGCGAGCACGCCTGCAGCGCATCGAGGCCATTTTCGGCTTCGGCCACCACGTCGATGCCGGGATGCTCGGCGAGCAGCGCGCGCAACCGCTCGCGGGCCAGGGATTCGTCGTCGGCGATGACCACTTTCACGGCAAAGGCGTCCTCGGTGAACGTTGGCGTGATCCCCCGAGTCCTAGGGTACCCATGGCGACGCCCTGCGTCATCCATCGGGGGGCGCGTGGGGATTACAACGCAAAACGCCGCGCCATCCAGTCACCCAGGTCACGGATTTCCTCCGCGCAGACCTGGTGCGCCATCGGATAGCGGTGCCACTGGACGTCGAAGCCCAACTCGCCCAGTACGCGCGCGCTCTGGTCGGCATGGACGAGCGGAATCACCGGATCACCCGTGCCGTGCGCCATGAAGACAGGCTGCGCGGTCGCCGCCTGGGCGAGATGGGCCTTGGCCTGGGCAGCGCCCGGCAGGTAGGTCGACAGTGCGATGAGCCCTGCCAGCGGTACCTGCCTGCGCAGACCGGCCGCCAGGGTAATGGCGCCCCCCTGCGAGAAGCCGGCCAGCAACAGCCGGTCCGCCGCGATGCCGCGCGCCTGTTCGCGTGCGATCAACGCCTCCACCTGCACGATGGATTCCTCGATGCCGGCGCTGTCCGCGCGGGTGGGGAAATCCATGCCCACGATGTCGTACCACGCGCGCATGCGCACGCCATTGTTGATCGTCACCGCGCGCACCGGCGCATGCGGGAACACGAAGCGCAGCGCCGGCCAGCCCGGCCGCACCAGTTCAGGCACCAGTGGCGCGAAGTCATGGCCGTCGGCGCCCAGTCCGTGCAACCAGAGCACGGACCACTGCGGCTCGGGGCCGGTTTCCTGTTCGACGGTTTCGAGCACGGCGGAAGCGGAAGAAGTGGTCATGCCCCCATTCTCGCCGCAGACGCTTGCCGACACCACTCAGCCGCCGGCATCTCCGGCGGACAGGCGGAACCGCACCGCCGATCCGCACCGTGTCGGTGCGCACCTGTCGGGGCGGACCCTGGGCATTGCGCGCACGCGCGGAGCCGCTGGCGGCGTGCGCGGCGGCAGCGATCCGGCGCGCCGGGGGCTGGAAGCGTTTGCACGTCGCGCCGTCGCCCGCGTCACGGAAAACTTCAGGTAGAGTGCTGCGATCACGGGCAATACCTCGACGTATTGCCCTGCCTCGGGGACGGCTCGGCAGGGAATGCCGTGACGAACCCGGTCCATCTGGCGGCAACCGTTCTTTTGGGGAAGAACCGACCGTGAGGCCTACTGCCATCGCCATGCCTTCGTACGTCGCCGATGGCGAACCCGACGTGTCATGGGTCATCGACCACAGCGACAACGCCATCGTCGTCTGCGACGAGGCCGCGCGCGTCACCTGGATCAACCAGGGATTCACGCGCATGTTCGGCTACACGCCGGAAGACGCCCTCGGGCGCCGGCCCAGCGATTTCCTCGCCGGCCCGCACACCGACCCCGAAACGGTCGAATGGGTGCGCGGGCAACTGCACACCCAGCAGGGTTACCGCACCGAGTTGCTGGTGTACGCCAAGAACGGCGTACCGCTGTGGATCTCGGCGGTGGTGAACCCGGTGTTCGACCCCGAGCGCAACGTCCGCTACCTGCTCGGCGTCTACACCGACATCACCCACAGCAAGCTGCACGAGGAAATGCACCGCAAGGTGCTTTCCGCGATCGTCCGCGAGCAACCGCTGCAGGAGGTGCTGACGCTGATCTGCCGTGAAGTCGAGAAGGTCATGCCCGAGGCCGTGGCCTCGGTGATCGGCGTCGACGACTACGGTCGCCTGCGTCCGCTGGCATCGCCCAGCCTGCCCGACCAGATCGCCACCCTGATCGACGGCGAGCTGGCCGGGCCGATGGTCGGCGCCTGCGGCTCGGCCGCCTGGAGCGGGCAGCCGGTCGAATGCCGGGACATCGAGCGCGATCCGCGCTGGCAGTCCCACAACGCACCGTTCCTCGCGCTCGGCATCCGCGCCTGCTGGTCCAGCCCGGTCAAGGGCAACGACGGCCGCGTGCTCGGCACGTTCGCGCTGTACTACTGGGAGAATCGCGCGCCGGACGAATTCCACCTGCGCGTGGCCGACGTCTGCCTGCACCTGTGCGCGCTGGCGATGGAGCGCGAGCGCGAACGCGCCCGCATGCACCAGCTGTCGTTCTTCGACACGCTCACCGGCCTGCCCAACCGTGCGCTGTTCAACAGCAAGGTCGAGCAGATGCTGCTGGGTGCCGCGCGTCGCGATAGCCAGGTGGCATTGCTGTTCGTCGACATCGACCGCTTCAAGATCGTCAACGACACCCAGGGCCACACGGCCGGCGACGCGCTGCTGCGAGAACTGGCGAAGCGCTTGGGCAGCGAACTGCGCGACGGCGACGTGGTGGCGCGGCTGGCGGGCGACGAATTCGTGCTTGCGATTCCCGACCGCACGGCGGAGGAAGCCGCCAACCTCGCCGACCGGCTGATGGCCCGCCTGTCGGAGCCGCTCAGTGCCGGCCGCATGATACTGACCCCGCAGGCAAGCGTGGGCGTGGCGATGTTCCCCACCGATGGCTGGGACGTCGATTCGCTGGTGCGGCATGCGGATATCGCCATGTACCGTGCCAAGTCCGAAGGCGGTGGACGCATCGTGTTCTACAGCCTGGAGATGAACCAGGCGATGCAGGAACGCCTGGCGCTGGAGAACGCACTGCGAGAGGCCGTGCGCAGCGGCCAGCTGCGGCTGCACTACCAGCCGCAGGTCGCGCTGGACGACGATGCGAGCCTGCACGGGGTCGAGGCGCTGCTGCGCTGGCGGCACCCGGAGATCGGCGAGATCTCGCCGGCGACGTTCGTGCCGATGGCCGAGGAATGCGGCCTGATCGACGAGCTGGGCCGCTGGACGCTGGAGGAAGCCTGCACGCAGATGGCCGACTGGCGCCGCCGCGGCGTGCCGGTGCCGCGCGTGTCGGTCAACCTGTCGGCGATCAACTTCGAACAGCAGGATCTGCCCACCTTCATCGGCAACGTACTGGGCAAGTGCGGCCTGTCGCCCGACGAACTGATGGTCGAGGTGACCGAAAGCGTCATGCTGGCGCAGAAGCCGGAAGTGCTCGCCAACATCGACGCGATCCACCGGATGGGCGTCAGCCTGTCGATCGACGATTTCGGCACCGGCTATTCCAGCCTCAGCCACCTGCACCGCCTGCCGATCAGCGAGCTGAAGCTGGACATGAGCTTCGTCCGCGATCTCGAACACAGCGAATCCGCACGCGCGCTGACCACGTCCATCCTGCGCATCGGCGAAAGCCTGTCGCTGAAGGTGGTCGCCGAGGGCGTGGAGAATGCGGCGCAGCGTGCGGTACTGGCCTCGCTCAACTGCGACCTGCTGCAGGGCTACTACGTGTCGCGCCCGCTGTCGCCGCACTCGCTGGAGCGCTGGGTCAGCCTGCAACCGCCGACGGAGTGACCGGCGGACGCTCTGCGTCGTCCAGCAGGAAAGCGAGCGCCTCGCCGCAGTGCGCCGCCACCCGGAACTGCAGGACATCGTCCGCGCGTGTGCGCCCCAGACCGACCGCCGCCACGGGCAGGCCAAGCCGTATCGCGGCGTGCACGAAGCGCAGGCCCGAGTAGACCATCAGCGACGACCCGACCACGAGCATCGCGTCGGCCCGGCCCAGATGCGCCATCGCACGATCGACCCGCGCACGCGGCACGTTCTCGCCGAAGAACACGACGTCCGGCTTGAGCAGGCCCTCGCAGCGCTCGCATGCAGGCACCTGGAACAGGGAAAAATCTCTCCCTTCCAGATCCGCGTCACCATCCGGCGCAGCACCCGCCTCCAGACTGGCCCAGCCGGGGTTGGCCCGCTGCAGGCGAAGCTGCAGGCGTGCGCGTGAGGTCGTCGCGCCGCATGCGAGGCACACCACGCCATCCAGGCGGCCGTGGAGATCGATCACCGACGTGCTGCCCGCGGCCTGGTGCAGGCCATCGACATTCTGCGTCAGCAGCAATTCGCAACGACCCTGTTGCTCCAGTGCCGCCAGCGCGCGGTGCGCCGCATTCGGTCGTGCCGCCGCGACGCGGGGCCAGCCGAGCAGGCTGCGTGCCCAGTAGCGCTGGCGCGTCGCCACCTCACCGACGAAGGCCTGGTACGTCACCGGCGGCGTGCGCTTCCACGCCCCCTGCTCATCCCGGTAGTCCGGAATGCCGGAGGCCGTGCTGCACCCCGCGCCGGTCAGCACGAACAGGCGGCGGTGCGCCGCAACGAAGCCCTCGAGTCTCGCGTCGTCCATGCCGGCAGCATAGGCCATGCCGGCATCGGCGGGATCAGGGCTTCGGAGCGGGGCAGTAGCTGCGCAGGTAATCCATGTGTGCCGGCATCCGCTGCACGTTCCCGAGCACGTTGTGGCGGATGCCGTCGAGGAAGCGCTTCAGGTCGTCCGGCGACAGCACGTCCGCCGTCGGGTGGTAGCGCTTCGGCAGGATTCCCTGCCCCATCATCACCTGGATCCACGAGTTCTCGCCGAACAGTTCGCCCGGCACGTGGAAGACGGTACCGGTCTCGCGGAACAGGTCGATGCGGTGGCGCAGCGTGGACGGAATCTCCATCTCCGCGATCTCGCGCCAGTACGGCGAGTCACGGCGGTCGCTGAGGTGGTAGTGCATCACCACGAAGTCGCGCACATGCTGAAGCTCCTCGTCCAGCCGTGCGTTGTACTCGTCGATCGCGGGCTGGGTGATCACCTGCGGGAAGTTCTGCAGCAGGTGCACGATCCCGCGCTGGATCAGGTGGATGGTGGTCGACTCCAACGGCTCGATGAAACTGCCGGCCAGGCCGAGCGCCACGCAGTTCTTCGCCCAGCACTGCTGGCGCTGGCCGGGCTTGAAGCGGATCGGCCACGGCTGCTTGATGACCTCGCCCTCGACGCTGCCGAGGAACTCTTCGCGCGCCTGGTCGTCGCTCATGTGGCGGCTGGAATACACGATGCCATTGCCGACCCGGTGCTGCAGCGGAATGCGCCATTGCCAGCCGGCGCTGCCGGCGATGGCCCGGGTATACGGCACCGCATCGCGCACGGCCGTGGTCTGCGTGGCCAAGGCGCTGTCGTTGAACAGCCAGTGCGACCAGTCGGTGAAGCCCACGCCCAGCGTCTTGCCGATCAGCAGCGCGCGGAAGCCGGTGCAGTCGATGAAGAGATCGCCTTCTATCGTGTCGCCGTTCTCCATCTTCAGCGCGATGATATGGCCCGATTCCGCGTCGGTCAGGACCTCGGCGATCTTGCCTTCCACGCGCTTGGCGCCATGGCGTTCGCTGAACTTCCGCAGGAACCGGGCGTACAGGCTGGCGTCCATGTGGTACGCGTAGTTGAGGCCACCGTTGGGAAGATGCGCAAAGCGATCCTCTGTCGCCGCCTTCAGTTCGAGGCAGTAGTCCTCGTAGCCGCTGGCGATGCCTTCCTTGTGGCCGCGCAGCCAGAAGTGCTGGAAGCCCGTCGTTCCCCGGTCCTTGCCACTGAATCCGAACGAGTGGATATAGCGATGGCCGACATCCAGCCAGTTCTCGAATGAAATACCCAGCTTGACGGTGCCCTGCACCGCGGCCATGTAGTCCTGCTCGCCGATGTCGATCATCCGGTGGAAGCTCAACAGCGTCGGGATGGTGGCTTCGCCGACGCCCACGGTACCGATCTCCTCGGACTCCACCAGCGTGATGTCCAGCGTTACGCCAAGAACCCTGGAGACCGCTGCCGCGGCCATCCAGCCGGCCGTGCCGCCGCCGGCGATGACCACGCGCTTGACGGGCCGGGTGCGGATGTCGTTGTCGGGGTCGCTCACGGACGGATTCCTTGGTGTTCGCTGGTCAGCGGTTGATACGTTTGATCAGGCGCGCGCGAAGATCGCGCGCACGGGTTTCGTCGAGCGGCGAGAGCAGGCGGCGTGCGTGTTCCGGGATATGCGCGGCGGTATCGGCGTCTGCCTCGAACACGTAATGACGGAATACGTCCTTCCATGTCTCGCGCTCGTGCGGCGGAAGATCGCGTAGGGTCATCAGCGCGTACATGAGCACGTTCATGGGCGTGTCCATCCAGTCCGGCACGTCGCGCCACCAGTAGTTGACCAGCACGTTGAACGGCTCCAGCCCTTCCATGTGGTGCCACCACATGCTGGGGATCAGTACCGCGTCTCCCGGTTCGAGTTCGGCCACCTGCGCATGCCGCATCGCCTCGGCGAAACGCGGGAACCGCTCCAGGTCGGGCGCTGCGAAATCGACCAGGCTGATCGCCTGCCCGGCCGGCGTGAAATCCAGCGGTCCGATGTACAGGTTGCGCAACTGGTCGGGGGGAAACAGGGTGACCCGACGACGCCCCGCCACCACGCAGGCGAGGTTGTCGGGAACATCCTGGTGCGCGGCGATACGGGTGCGGTTGCCGATCCAGATACTGGCCAGCGGATCGCGCGCGCCCAGGGACAGGTCGTTGGCGTTGCGGAATCCCGGCAGCCAGGTGTCGAGCGTAGTCGATGCGACGTAGATCATCGGCGGCGACGGATGCCCGGCGTACTTGAGCAGCGTATCGAGCACCGTGTGCAACGGAATCTGTTCCTGGCGGAAATTGAGTCCGCTCAGGTCGTCGTTGTAGAACACCCTGCCACCGGTCTCGGGTGCCGAAACCGTCGCGACGACCGGCGGCGCGTCGGTGCGCACGAAACCATGCAGATAGGCCACAGCCGCCTGCGCCGATGCGCGTGCTGCCGCGACCATGGGCCAGTGCCCGACCAGGTTTCGTAACACCGTCGGTCCGGACGCTGCCTGCAACGCGGCTGCGAGCGCGCCCGGCACATCGCCGCGCTGCTCCCGGATTGGCTCAGCGCCCGCCAGCACGGTTCCGGTTCATCCTGTCGATCAGGCCACGGAAATTCGAGATCGATGCCACCGCCATGAAGACCGGTTCAAGGTAGCCCGCGGCGTGCAGTCGGCCCAGCGCTTCGGCATCGAGGGAGCGCAGGCGCTCCTCGTTGATGGTGTAGTAGCCCGCAAGACGGTTCTGCGAGCCATCGTCGAGCTCCACATCGAAGGCGAACGATTCCAGCAGGTCGAGCGCAAGCAGGGCATCGACGAACGCCGGTACGCGATCCAGCCCGTTGTGCAGCGTGAGCAGCACCGAAGCGATCCGGTCGAGGTATTCGGTGTTGCCGCCGTGCTCGCGGAACAAGGGCTCGCCATCGGTGCGGCCGACCCTGGGGTGGTCGAGGTCGATATGCACCGTCAACTCGTCGCCACTCCTGCCGATCAGGAAAGGCTGCCGTTCAATCGCCAGCGGCAGGTAGTGTGCATCCCAGCGCTCGCCGTCGAGAAACAGGTTCCGTCCTTCTTCGAACCCGAGCAGGGCGACTGGGGACAACGAACCACGGGCGTCCTTGCGGAACACGATGGGATAGCAGGCCTGCAGGTCGCGGAATTCTGCCGGGAACGTGGCGGCAAAACCGACATCGTCGCCCAGCGCAGCGCTGCGCCGGGTATCGACTTTCAGGTCCCTGTGGTCGATGTTGTTGACCTGGGCGTGTCGAGGCATCGTTGGGCTGTCCTAGATGCGCGGCATTCCGCGCGACATCACATGATCCAGCATCTCGCGATGCCCAGGCAACGCCGGCAGCATCTTCCTGGCGATGTCGGCGGACTGGCGGAAATACTCCTCGGAACGCCGCACATCGTCCATGCGGCGCGTGGTGGACCGGGGTTCGGGCGTGAACCCCATGCCATAGAGGATGAACTGGTAGCTCGCCGCCGGGAACACTTCCTCGACCCGGTTGAGGTCGTAGCGCGAAGGCGGCTGGTGGCGCCAGAACGCGAGCAGATCCTGCAGGCGCTCCGGTATCGTTTCCGGCCTGCGGTTGTCCCGCCAGTACTCACTGTCGTCGCGCTTGCTCAGGACATAGTGCAGTTTGAGGAAGTCGACGATGCGATCCCAGCGGTAACTGAACGTGTCGTTGTATCGCCTGGCGACAATGTCCACGGCCGCACGTGTTGCGGGCATCTGATCGGCGAGCATCCCCGCAGCGAGTTCCACCATGACCAGCGACGAGGCTTCGAGCGGCTCCATGAAGCCGCTCGACAGCCCGATGGCCACGCAATTGCGGTGCCAGGCACCCCGCCTGAACCCGGGACGGATCGTGATCCTCGGCAGCGACTCGATGTCCTGTTCGCGCCCCCCCGTCGCGACGATATAGCGGCGCAACGCGGCCTCCGCGGCCTCGTCGGTCGTATGCGTGCTGGAATAGACATGGCCGATGCCACGCCGGCTCTGCAGCCCGATATCCCAGATCCAGCCGGCCTCCTGTGCCGTCGAGATCGTCTGGCAAGCGATCTCCACGCTGGGATCAGCGTACGGCACCCGCGTGGCGATGGCGCGATCGTTGAACAGCACGTCCTTCTGCGATTCGATCTCGACGCCGTAATGCTGGCCGATCAGCAGCGCGCGCATGCCGCTGCAGTCCACGAACAGATCGCCCTCGATCGCCCCGTGCTCGCGCGTCCGCAACGCCGCGATGTCGCCGTTTTCGTGCGTTTCCACTTCGACCATGTGGTCGGCGACATGACGCACGCCCAGCTTCTCCACGCAGTGTCTGCGCAGGAACACACCAAGCTTCGCGGCATCCAGGTGGTAGGCATAGTTGGCCACGGACGCCCATTCCGGCGTGGCGAACTGCTTGGGCGATTTCCCCGCCTCGCACAGGTGCGCCTGGAAGCAGGTGAGCATGCTGAAGGGCACGTCGCGGTGCGCCATCCAACCGGTCGCCAGATGGGTCTCCAGGAAGCCAGGCGGCAATACGAACGGGTGGTGGTAGTAGTCGCCGTCGACCTCTTCGCGCCAGCGGACGAACTTGGAGCCCTGCTTGAAGGCCGCATCGCATTCGCGGACGAAGTCGGTCTCGCTGACGCCGGTCCTGCGCAGCGTGTCGCGCATGGTCGGCCACGTGCCCTCGCCCACGCCGACCGTCGCCACCTCCGGCGATTCGATCAGCGTGATCCGCAAACCGGTATCCAGGGCAGCCTGGTGCTCGGCCGCCAGGACGGCGGCCGTCAGCCAACCCGCGGAACCGCCGCCGAGGATGACTATCTGCCTGATGGGATGATCCACGCCACTACCTCGCTTCTGCGTTCGCTGGGCGCGACCTGCCGGACCCGCCCCAAAACCAAAGCCGCTGGAAACCAGCGGCTTCAAGATGCTGCCCGGATCCGTTCAAGATCCGGGCATGCGGTCGAACGTCATTGGAAGTTGTAGCGGAAGCCCAGCATGTAGCGCGGACCGGTCTGGGTACCATAGAACAGAATGTTCTTGTGGCGCTCGCTCAAACGCTGGGTTTCGTTGGTCAGGTTGATGCCTTCGAACTGCACCGTGAAGTTCTCGCTGAACTTGTAACCCACGCTCACGTCCCACTGGCCGTATTCTTCGACGTAGACCGGGTTGTTCTTGGCGGGATCGGCGGGGTCTCCGTCGTACTGGCCGCTCAGGAACTTGTCGCGCCAGTTGTAGGCCAGGCGCACCTGCCACGGCCCCTTGTCGTAGAAGCCCACCACGTTGGCCGAATCGCTCAGGCCGATCAGCACTTGTTGCGGCCCCTTGGCCGCATTGTCGTAGGACAGGCTGTCGCTGTCGACGATGGTGTAGTTGGCCGCCACGCCGAAACCGCTGTCGCCGAACATGTGCTGCACGTTGAGCTCGTAGCCGTTCAGGCTGTGCGAACCGGCGTTGCCCGGAGCGGTGACGCTGAACACCGTCAGCGGATCACCGGGAATGCCGGTGATGATGCCGGCCGTGCCCGCCGTGCTGTCCACGCCTGGCTGGCCATCGAAGTTGGCGAAGATGTAGTCGCGGATGCATTGCCCGTCGGCTTCGCCGCAGCCGTTGGCGACGGCGGCATTCCAGTACTCGCCGCCGATGGGCGTGGGCAGACTGAACAGGGTGTCCTGGAACGAGCCCGCGCCGTTGTCGATGTAGTTGGAGATGTTCTTGCGGTAGTACGTGGCGGAGACATAGCTGCCCTCTCCGTAGTACCACTCCCAAGACAGGTCGAAGTTCTTTGACAGCAAGGGCTTCAGGTCCGGATTGCCCGTCGAGGCGCTGCCGCCATTGACGCGCACGTTGCGGTTGACGACCAGGCCGCCCTGGATGTCCCTCCAGCCCGGACGACCGATGCTGTGGCCGTAGCTGGCGCGCAGCACCATCTCGTCGGTCAGCTGGAACTTGCTGTCGATGCTGGGCAGCCAGTACGCGTAATCGCCCGTCAGGGTGGTGAACGCCTTGTCGCCATCCACGGTCCTGAGTTCATTCGGCGCGTTCCATTCGACCAAGGTCGGCGTCACCACTTGGGCCGAAGACGTCACTTCGGTCTTCTCGTAGCGCACACCCACGGAGAGATCGACCGGAATCCGGCCCTGCCAACCGGTGCCGAACTGCAGATAGGCGCTACGGGTCTTCTCCGTCGTGCGCAGATCGTTGCTGTTGAATTCGGACGGATAGGTGGTCAGATCGCCATAGTCGCCCAACGCGCGGCGCAGGCGCTCCATGTCGCTGGTCAGGAACGCGGACGTGAAGCGCGGATCGTCATGCCCCGAGAACGCATCGAAGTACCTGGACATGTGGTCGATCTGCCAGATGCCGTCGTCCCAATCCGCCGGCGAGCCGAGCGGCGTCCCCCAGTCTGCGTATTCCCTGATGCCCACGGCGGTACGGTTATCGACCTCGGTGTTGGCCGCGCCGAAACGCAGGTCGGAGTAGTCGCCGAACTTGAATCTGCCGTCCAGGCGGGACTGTTCCACTTCCGACAGCGAGTATCCGTTCACGTAACGGCGCCCGCTCGGCCGCGCCTGCGAGGGATCCACCCCGCCCACCACGTCGTTCAGGCCAATGTTGAGAATGGGCAGTTCGTTGTCGAAATAGACGGTGGTATCGCCTCGCATGTTGGCGGCGACACCGATGGAGCCATCCGTACCCCAATCGCTGTCCGGACCCAGCTCGGCGGAAGAATTGTGGTAATCGAACGCAAGATCCAAGGCGTCGGTGACGGCCCATTCCACGTTGAATCCCACCGATTCGTTGACGGCCCGGGTCGCGCCCTTGCCGCCACCCACCGCGAGGTCGGCGCATCCGACGTAGATACCGCTCTCGTTCAGTTCATCCGTGCAGTTGATCAGTTCCCGGTAGAAGACCGGACCGGCCGCGGGTCCATCGGTCCATGCGCTCTCCGAAGGTCCGAAGTTGAACCACACCGACATCTCGTTGCGCTGCTGTTGGATCTTGTTTTCGGAATAGGTGTAGTCCAGCGTGGTGGTCACGCGATCGGTCGGCGCCCATTGCAGGGTGAGCTGGCCATTGGTGCGCTGGCGCTGCACGCTGTTGATCGTGTAGCCGAAGGATTGCGGCACGGAGTACAGGTCGGTGGGGCCGGGATAGTTCTCGGCGCTCGGGGAATCGGCCGGGATTGCGCCCCATCCGCCTTCACCGCCGAAGTGCGTGCGCCAGCCTGCGTTGACATGGGCCTGGTTGTAGCCGCTGTCGCGCTCCTGGTAGCTGCCGCTCACCGAGACACCGAACTTCCCGTCGGCGAAAGTCTGACTGAAGATGCCGGACATTTCACCGGTGAAGTCGTCGCCCTGCAAAGACGTCGGCAGGTTGCCGTTGGACGTATCGTGGACCGTCTTCATGCCCACGTTCATGAGCGGCCCGCTTTCCAGTGGCCGGGCCGTCTTGATGTTGATGGTCGCGCCGATGCCGCCGGTCGGATTGGACGCGCGGCCGGTCTTGTAGACCTCGATGGCCGACACAGCCTCAGACGCCAGATTGGCGAAATCGAAGGCGCGCGAGTTGGAAGCATTGAAGCCGTCGAGCAGGGCGCCCGGCATCTGCCTGCCGTTGAGCAGCACCAGGTTGTGGTCGGGCCCTATGCCGCGCACCGTGACCTTCGAACCTTCGCCGCTGGCGGTACGGTCGATCGATACGCCGGAGATGCGCTGCAGCGACTCGGCCAAGTTGGTGTCCGGGAACTTGCCGATGTCCTCGGCGACGATGCCGTCGACGACGCCCTGCGCATCGCGCTTGAGGTTCATCGACGACTCGAGGCTAGCCCGGATACCGGTGACGACGATGGTGTCGAGCTCGGTCGGATCTGCCTGCTCGGTGGCAGCCGGTGCTGGACTTGCACTTTGCGGCTCCGCCTGCTGGGCCCATGCAGGACCGGCCAGCGCGAACAACAATGCGGATGTCAGCACCCGCTTCTTCGGAACGGATTGCACTTGCTTCATGGACTTTCCCCTCTCCGGAAATTCACGAATGGCGTTGGAATACGTGCTCGAGGACCCCTTCGCCTCTCGCATTGGGCCGCATTGGACGCGCGATTGACAGCGTTGTCAACTTTCTGTGATTCGGGTGCCTGCCGTCGAAAAACCCCTTGTTTTCAGCTGCGGGAACGATGCTGCGGCGCAACTGAAACCGTTTTCTCGGCTGTCGATGGAATACGACATCACGAGAAATTCTTCGGCCGACCACACGTAAGGTTTTCTATTGGTATGGCATCCGCCACGACGGAGATCGCGTCCGCGGACGACGGTGTACGCGCGAATCAGCGACCCTTGGGAGCCTGGGTGGATTCGCGGAACAGCACTTCGTGCTCCACGTGCACCATGCTGCCGGCATCAGCGGTCCGGATGCGTGCGAGCAACTGCAAGGTTGCGAGCTTCCCCATTTCCGACGTGGGCTGGCGCACGGTCGTGAGCGCCGGATAGATGTGGCGCGCGATCGGCGTATCGTCGAACCCGCACACCGAGATATCGCGCGGCACCGCGAGCCCGCGCTCGCACGCTGCACGGATCACACCAGCCGCCATGTCGTCGTTGGCCGCGAAAATCGCGGTCGGCGGCTGTTTGAGATCGAGTAGCGCGTCGCCGGCCGCGATGCCGGATTCGAACGAGAAGGCGCCCTGCACCACCAGGTCGGCGTCGTACTCCAGCCCCGCCTTCTTCAGCGCATCGCGGTAGCCCTTGTAACGCCACTGGCAGGCACCGTGCGCGGGCGGGCCCTTGATGTGCGCGATGCGGCGATGGCCCTGCGCTACCAGCCCCGCCATAAGCTCCAGCACGGCCGCGGTCTCGTCCATCATCACGCCGATCCGGCCCTCCGGATGCTTGGGCGCGATCGATGCATACGGCACCTCGTGCTGCTCGAGGAACTCGAGCACCGCCGGATCGTCCGTCAGCGGCGGGATCAGCACCACGCCATCCGGCGCGAAGTGCTCGAACACCACCTTGAGGTCTTCGGCCTTGCGCTGCTTCGGCGAACCCACTGGAGCGAGAACCAGGTTGTAGTGGTGATCGCGGCAGGCGTCGAGCATGCCGCTCTGGATTTCCATCAGGTAGTTGCGCGACGGATTGTTGTAGACCAGCGCAACGACGTACGAGCGCTGCCCGGCGAGGCTGCGTGCGGACAGGTTGGGCCGGTACTGCAGTTTCTCGACCGCCGCCATCACGCGCTGGCGCATCTCATCGCGCACGTTGGGCTCGTTGTTGAGCACGCGCGACACGGTCTTCATCGAAACGCCGGCGGCGGCGGCGACATCCTCGATCCGACTACGCATAAGACGGTTCCCGCTCCACTTCGTCCATCCCTTCCGGCAACGAGGCTGGATTCTGACAGCGCCCAGCGCAACTGGGTATCGTCGCCGCCATGACCGGCATCGGCGACGCATCCTCCATGCTGCACGGCAACACGTTCCGTGTCGCACCGCACGCAACGACAGGCCGCGCGACGCACCGGCGCGCATGCCCCTCGCGTCCGGTTGACAGCACGATGTAGCAACTGTATGACAGCGCTGTCAACTACTGTGTCTGGACATCGCCCGCGTGTATCGCGGGACGCCTTGCCGCGCCCACGAGGAGCCTTCCCATGCGCCATACCCCCCTGTTCGCCGCCGCCATGCTGGCCCTGTCGATGAGCGCAGCGCCCTCCGCGGACGCCGCCGACGCATCGGCGACGGTCACCATCTACACCACCGCGCAGGACAGCATCCAGCGGCTGGCGCGCACCGGCACCGCCACGCTGAAGCCGGGCCACACGCTGACCGAGGTGGAGAACTCGATCTTCGTCGACCCGTCGAAGCAGCACCAGGCCCTGCTCGGCATCGGTGGCGCGATCACCGACTCCAGCGCGGAGGTCTACGCCACGCTGTCGCCGGAGAAGCGCGCCGAATTCATGCGCGCCTATTACGACAAGCAGGACGGCATCGGCTATTCGATCGCGCGCACCACCATCCACAGCTCCGACTTCAGCTCCGCCAGCTACACCTACATCGAGGAAGGCGACAAGGACCTCGCCACCTTCTCCATCGAACACGACCGCACCGCGCGCATCCCGATGATCAAGCAGGCCATCGCCGCCGCCGGTGGTGCGTTGCCGCTGTACGCCAGTCCGTGGAGCGCGCCGGCCTTCATGAAGACCAACCAGCACATGCTGAAGGGCGGCGCGCTGCTGCCCGAGTACCGCGATGCGTGGGCGAACTACTACGTGAAGTTCATCCAGGCCTACGAGAAGGAAGGCATTCCGATCTGGGGCATCACGGTGCAGAACGAGCCGATGGCCACGCAGACCTGGGAATCGATGCTGTACACGGCCGAAGAGGAGCGCGACTTCCTCAAGCTGCACCTCGGCCCGACCATGCATGCCGCCGGCTACGCCGACAAGAAGATCATCGTGTGGGACCACAACCGCGACATGATGCTGTACCGCGCGCAGGTGATCCTGGGCGATCCGGAAGCGGCGAAGTACGCGTGGGGCCTGGGCTTCCACTGGTACGAGACCTGGGCCGGCTTCGATCCGATGTTCCGCAACGTCGCCGCAGTGACGGAAGCCTTCCCCGACAAGCCGGTGCTGCTGACCGAGGCGGCGGTGGAGAAGTTCGATCCCGCGCGCTACCAGCACTGGCCGAACGCCGAACGCTACGGCACGTCGATGATCAACGACTTCAACAACGGCGCCGTGGGCTGGACCGACTGGAACATGCTGCTCGACGAGAAGGGCGGCCCGAACCACGTCGGCAACTACTGCTTCGCACCACTGCACGCCGACACGCGCACGGGCGAGCTGATCTACACGCCCAGCTATTACTACATCGGCCACTTCTCGAAGTTCATCCGGCCCGAGGCACGCCGCGTCAGCACCGCGAGCAGCCGCAGCACGCTGCTGGCCACCGCCTTCGTCAATCCCGACGGACGCCTGGCGACGGTGGTGATGAACCCGACCGACAAGGAGATCGCCTACAACTTCTATGTCGGCCAGGCCTCGGCGGTGGTGACGATCCCCGCACGCGCCATCCAGACGCTGGTGCAATAGGCGTGCGCGGCGCGGCGCGCTTTGCCTTGCTGGTGCTGGTGCTGGTGCTGGTGCTGGCGACGGTCGCCGGTACCGTGCAGGCGGCCGAACCGTTCCCGTGGCCCGGCGACCGAAAAGCCGCCGTCAGCCTCGCCTACGACGACGCCGCGCCGTCGCAGCTCGACAACGCGATACCCGCGCTCGACCGCCATGGCCTGAAGGGCAGCTTCTACCTGACGCTGGCCTCCGACACGCTGCGCACGCGCCAGCGGGAATGGGTCGCCGCCGCGCGCAACGGCCACGAACTCGGCAACCACAGCCTGTTCCACCAGTGCTCGGCCTCGCTTCCCGAGCGCGACTGGGTCGAGGCCCATCGCAACCTCGACAGCCTCACCATCGCGCAGATGGCCGACCAGATTCGGCTGGCGAACACGATGCTCATGGCGCTGGACGGCCGCACCGCGCGCACCATGACCGTGCCCTGCGGCGACACGCAGGCGAGCGACGGCAACTATGTCGACGCCGTCGCCCCGGAGTTCGTGGCGATCAAGTTGGGGGCCGGCGGCGTGGTCGCCGACATGGCCACGCTCGATCCCGCCGCCGTACCGGTCGACGTGCCGGTGGACGTCACCGGCGAGCAGCTGATCGCGCGCGCGGAAGAGGCCGTCCGTCGCGGCACGATGGTCAGCTTCACCTTCCACGGCATCGGCGGCGACCACCTGGCGGTGTCCAACGAGGCGCACGAACAGTTGCTGCGCCATCTCGCCGCGCATCCGGATATCTACTGGGTAGCGCCCTTCATCGACATCATGCAGTACGTCGCCTCGCGACGCTCGGCAGGGCAGCCTCCATCGCCCTGAAGCACGCGCGCCTCATCCGTCCGCCCACAGCCAGCGCAGGCCGACCGTGAACGTGCGGTCCGCGCCCGGTTCGTAGAAGCGCCCGTTGCCTTCGTTGACGATGACCGAGCCGATGTGGAAGCGGTCCAGCGCGTTGTCGATGCGCGCGAACCCCTGCAGCCGTCCGCTCCCCGCCGACCAGTCGCGCACCACTTCCAGATTGAGCAGGCCGTAGCCGGGGGCACGCTCGCTGCCGGTATCGTTCACGGTGACATCGCCGACGCCCAGCAGCTGCGCCGCGGCATTCCAGTGTTTGCCCTGCCAGCGCAGCCGCAACGACGCCTGCTGCCGTGCGACGCCGGGAATGCGCGTGCCGGCCGCCACCTGCACGACCGGCGACGTGCAACCGGTCGCCGTGCAGATCGGGAAGCTGTCGCGGAAGGTCGCATCCAGCCAGGTATAGGCAGCCTGCAGGTGCCAAGCCTCCGACAGCGGCAGGTCGGCCTGCATCTCCACGCCCTGCCGGCGGCCGGCGCCGACATTGCGGAAGCTGCTGCGACCACCGACATTGCGCGCGACCGCCAGTTCGTCGTCGGTATCGGCGCGGAATAGCGCGGCTTCGACGCGCGCGCCGTGCTCGCCGCGCCACTTCATGCCCAGCTCCGCATTGCGCGTGGTCGCCGGACGCAGGTCGAAGGCCAGTCCGGCGCCGCCGTCGGCGCGGTAGCCGACTTCGTTGAAGGTCGGCGTTTCGAAGCCGCGTCCGACCGAGACATACACGCGCCACGCCTCCGCCGGCGCGAACACCACGCCGGCCACCGGCGTCGTGCGCTCGTAGACCACGCGGCCGCTGTCGTCGGGATTGCCGGTCGCGATGTAGTCGTCGTCCGAACGGAAACCGACCCGGCTGTGACGTGCGCCCACCAGCAGTGACCAGCGCGGCGCCACACGCCACCACGCCTGCGCGTACTGGTCCACGTTCCACACCTGGTTGCGCTCGTCGCGACGCAGCGCGCCACGCACGCCCAGCGTCGTGCCGACGAAGTTCTCGTAGCCGCGGCGATGCTGGCGCTGGCGGTCCGCATTGGTGCCTACACTCAGTTCGAACGGACGCCCGGCGAGATCGCCGGTCCACGACCAGCGCAGGTCGGCGCCGCCGTAGTCGTTGTCGAGGTCGATCACGCCACCGGAGTTCAGCCGGTTGGCCTGCGCCGCGATCGGCAGCGCCAGGTACTGCTCCACCTCGCGCCGTCCGCCGTAGGCCATCGCGCGCAGGCGATGGCCTTCCGCGAAGGGCCATTCGTAGACCGCGCCCAGCTGGTCCTGGCGGACCGACTTGCGCGTGTCGTACTGGGTCGCGACCGGTGATGCCTGGCGGGGATCGTCCCAGGCCTGCGCACGCGTCAGGCCCAAAGGATCCTTGGCATCGGGCGCATTGAAATGGTTGAGCAGCAGGTCCAGCGTGCCGGCGCCGGGGCGGAACCGCAGCTTGGCATTCAGCGATTCCCGCCGCGCCGCGCTGTGGTCGCGGTAGCCCTGCGTATCCAGCACGGATGCCGCCACGCTGTAGCCCAGCACCTCGCCGACGCCACGCAGGCGCGCACCGATCACGCTGCTGTCGTGGCTGGCCACGCTGGCCTGCACGCGCGCTTCGTGTCCCTCGTCGGGGATATCGCTCCATACCTGGATCACGCCGCCGGACGAGTTGCCGTGCAGCGCCGAGAACGGACCGCGCAGCACTTCGACACGGTCCGCCGCCAGCATGGTGACGTGCGAGACCTGTCCCTGCCCGTCCGGCATCGTCGCCGGCACGCCATCGGCGTACAGCCGCAGGCCGCGCACGCCGAAGGTCGAGCGCGCACCGAAGCCGCGGATCGACAGCTGCGTGTCCTGCGCGAGGTTCTGCCGCTCGCGCGCCAGCACGCCGGGAATCCCGTCCAATACTTCCGACAGCGCCGCCTGCTGACGCGCGCCGCCCTCGCCGAGCGCGACCACGCTGGTCGATGCCGGCGCATCGAAGCCGTCCACCGTCTCCAGCCGCGTCGCGGTGACGACCACGCGGTCCAGCGTTTCCATCGGCGCCGCCGGTTCGCCCGTGGGCGCGGCCAATGCACCCGGCGCCAACAGCGCCGCGCCCAGCAGCGGCGAGACCCGCGACCTCATGCGCATGCCCGGATCATCCGAACACCAGCTTGCCTTTCATCATCATCCAGTGGCCCGGTACCGAGCAGAAGAACGTGTAGTCGCCGCCCTTGCGCAGCGCCGACGTGGAGAAGGTGACGGTGGTCGACTGTCCGCCGCCCACCACCTTGCTGGCCGCCAGCACGCGCGCGTCGCCCTTGGGCACATGGTCGCTGCTGGCGGGAAGCTTGCCGGCGGCGGTGGCGAGCGCTTCGAGATTGGCGGTGGTCGTCAGCACCCAGTTGTGGCCCATCACTTCGGCGGGAAGGGCGCCAGTATGCCGCAGCGTCAGTTTCACCTGCGTGCAGTCGGCGGCGATGCGGATCTCCTGCTTGTCGAACTGCATCGCATCGTTGCTGCCGATGGCGACGTTGCAGGTCCTGGCCGCCGCGTGCAGCGGCAGCAGGGCGAGCACGGCGACGACGAGACAGGGAAGTAGGGATTTCGGTGACATTCGGGAATCCTGGATCGTGGTGAGCGCGCTGCGCGACCCCGTCATCGGGGCCGCGCAGGCGATGGAGAGCGGATGCGCGGATCAGTCGCCCAGGGCGAACACCCACACCGAGCCGCCTTCCGGCACCGCCTTCTCCCATCCCGCCAGGCCGTGCATCTTGCCCTGGATCCATTGCGCGTCCACGCCCCAGCCGGACACCACGGCGATGTACTGCTTGCCGTCGACGGTGAAGGTGCTGGGCGGCGCGATGATGCCGGACGGCGTGGGGAACTCCCACAGCAGCTTGCCCGTCTTGGCGTCATACGCACGGAACATGCGGTCGTTGGTGCCACCGGCAAACAGCACGCCGCCGGCCGTGGTCATGATCGAACCCCAGTTCCACGAGTGCGGATACTTCTCGCGCCACACTTCCTTGCCGCCGTCCACGCTCCACGCCTGGATGCCGCCGATGTGGTCGAAGTCCTTCTTCACCGACAGGTCGAGGCGATTGATGTCCACGCCCGCCGACCACTGGCCCGGGATGCGCGGCTGGATCATGCCGGTCAGCGTCAGGCAGTGGTTGTCGTTGTACGGGATGTACAGCATGCCGGTCTTCGGGTTGTACGCCTCGTACGGCCAGTCCTTGCCGCCCCACAGGCTGGGACAGTAGGTGCGCGTCTTGCCGGTGGCCGGCTTGGCCTCTTCGTTGTAGGTCGGACGGCCGGTCTTCGGATCGATGCTGGTGAACACCGTGTTGTGCACGTACGGCTCGGACTTGTTGTAGGTGATCCGGCCCTTGTCGTCGCGGTCCAGCCAGTACAGGCGGCCATTGCGCTGCGCGCTGATCAGGCCCGACACCTTCTTGCCGTTGCGGTTGAACTCCACCAGCGTCGGCGCGTTCATGCCGGCCCAGTCCCACGAATCGTTCCAGTGGTACTGGAAGTGGCTGACGATGTCGCCGCTCTCCGGATCCAGCGCGAGCACCGAGGCGAGATACAGGTTGTCGCCGGGCCGCTGGTCACCCAGCCACGGTGCACCGTTGCCGACGCCCCAGTAGATGACGTTGTTGGTGGCGTCGTAGTTGCCCGGCATCCACATGGTGCCGCCACCGTTCTTCCACGCGTCCTTCCACTCGCCGTCCTGCGGCCACGTCTCGAAGCCCTTCTCGCCCGGCCCCGGCACGCTGTAGCGCGTCCAGGCCAGCTTGCCGGTTTCGGCATCGAAGGCCTTGAGGAAACCGCGCACGCCGAACTCGCCGCCGGACGGACCGATCAGCACCTTGCCCTTGACCACCAGCGGCGCGGACGTGATGTAGGCGCTGTCCTGTTCCCAGTCGCAGACCTGCGCTTCCCACACCAGCGTGCCGGTCTTGGCGTCCAGCGCGCTGAGCATGCAGTCGATGCTGCCCACGTACACCTTGTCGCCGTACAGCGACACGCCGCGGTTGGTGCGGTGGAGCGCACCCAGGCCTTCCGGCACTTCGCGCACGAACTTCCAGCGGACCTTGCCGGTGCGCGTGTCGTAGGCGATCACCTGGTTGTGCGGCGTGGCCACGAACATGTACTCGCCGTTGACGATGGCGGGCGCTTCATGGCCGGAGTTCACGCCGGTGGCGGCGGACCACACGGGCCGCAGCTTGGCGACGTTGGCCGTGGTGACCTGGTCGAGTTCGCTGTAGCTCCAGCCGGCGTAGTTGCCCTTGGTCAGCAGCCAGTTCGCCGGCTCCTGCTTGGCCAGGCGCGCATCGGTGACGGGTTGGTAATCGGCCGCGGCGAGCGGGGCCGAAGCGAGGGACGCGACAAGCGCGGCCGTGATGAGTTTCAGGTGCATGGGTCTCCTCCCGGGTGAAGCGTTGGTGTGTGGTGCAAAAGGAACGTGGATGTGGAATTGCGTGCGGGTCAGGTGGTCGGCGGGCCGAGCGGTCCGTCGAACTTGCCGCTGACCACCAGCGCGCCGTCCTTGATCGTCACCGGCAGCATTGCCAGCCGGCGCGTGGCCGGTCCGGTGGTGACAGCGCCGCGGTTGGCCGCGTCGAACACCGAGCCATGGCAGTTGCAGACGATCTGCGTCTGGCTCGGGTGCAGCGTGGTGATGGGACAGCCGTAGTGCGTGCACAGCGACGAGAACACGACGATGCCGTCGGCGGCGTTGCGGGCGCTGGTCGGCTTCAGGTCGGCCGGCTTCAGCCGCACCACCGTCAGCAGATTGGCTTTCGAGATCAGCACCTTGCCGGTGGCCGGATCCATCGGATACGCGAGTACCGGTGGCTTGCCGACTTCGATGTCGGCGGGCTTCACTTCCTTGCCCGCCTTCGGTCCGATCATGAAAGCCAGCTTGTCGCCCGGCTCGGGCTTCGGGCTGCGCGTGGCGGCCGGTGCGGCCGCCTGCGCCTGCGCACCGCCGCTGACCGCGGCCAACGGCGCCAGTGCGGCCAGCGCAAGTGCGCCGGTCATCATGCTGCGTCGTCCGCTGTCGTCGGGATGTCCGGCGCATGCGCACGCGCACCCGCCCTGTTCTTTCGCTTCGCTCATCGTGGCTGTTCTCTTCTTCAGGGCGTCTGCAGGTAGACCACGTGGGTCTCGGTGAACTCGAGCAGGCCGTGCTTGCCGTCGGCGCCGCCGATGCCGGACTTGCGCCGGCCCGCATGGAAGCCCTGCATGGCTTCGAAATGCTCGCGGTTGATGTACGTCTCGCCGAAGCGCAGCTCGCGCGCGGCCTTCATCGCCGCATTGATGTCGCGGGTGAAGATCGATGACGTCAGCCCATACTCGGAGTCGTTGGCCAGCGCTATGGCTTCGTCGAGGCTGTCGACCACCTGGATCGGCAGCACCGGCCCGAACGTCTCCTCGCGCATGATCGCCATGTCGGCGCGCGCATCGACGATCAGCGTCGGCTCGTAATGGAAGCCCTTGCCCAGGTCGGCCGGCTTGCCGCCGGTGACGATGGTGGCGCCGTCGCGCTTGGCCTGCTCCACCGCCGCCGACACCTTGTCCAGGCCGGCCTGGTTCACCAGCGGGCCCATCTGCAGGTCGTCGCGTTCGGAGGGATCGCCGTACTTCGTATCGCGGAACAGCTTCACCAGCCGCTCGACCAGCGCTTCGTGCGCGCCGCGCTCGACATAGACGCGCTCGGCGCAGTTGCAGACCTGTCCGGTGTTGATGACGCGCGAGTCGTAGATCGCCTTCGCCGCCAGGTCGAGATCGGCATCGGCCAGCACGATGGCCGGCGCCTTGCCGCCGAGTTCCAGGTTCACCCGGGTCAGATTCCGGCCGGCCGTCTGCATGATGCGGCTGCCGGTGGCCACGCTGCCGGTGAAGGTGATCAGGTCGACCTGCGGATGCTCGACCAGCGCCTGCCCGGTGCTGCGGCCGAGGCCGCCGACCAGGTTGAACACGCCCTTCGGCAGATCCGTCTCGGCGACGAGCCTGGCGAACTCGTACGCATTGATCGGCGTTTCCTCGCTCGGCTTGATCACGATGGTGTTGCCGGTGATCAGCGCGGGCGCCAGCTTGCGGGCGATCAGGAAGAACGGGAAGTTCCACGGCAGGATGCCGGCGACCACGCCGATCGGCTTGCGGAACAGGAAGATGTTCTCGTTGGCCCGGTCGCTGGTGAGGATCTCGCCTTCCAGGCGGCGCGCCCACTCGGCCATGTAGTCGATGTAGTCGGCGGTGAAGTCGACTTCGACCTGCGCCAGCTGCTGGATCTTGCCCTGCTCGCGGACGATCACGCCGGCAAGGTCCTTGCGGTGCTCGCGCAGCTTGGCGGAGATCTTGCGCAGGTAGCCGGCACGTTCGATCGGCGCCAGCTTCTCCCATGCCGGCTGCGCGCGCCGTGCGGCGGACACGGCGGCGTCGACGGTCGCGGCATCGCTGTCGGGAATGCGCGCGAGCAGCGCACCGTCGGCGGGATTGGTGACGTCGACGGTCGCGCCGCCGCCGGCGACGAACGCGCCATCGATGTAGTTCTGGTAGGTCTGTGTCATGGGGTTTCCTTTGCTTGCGTTGTCCTTGCGGGCGCGCCGTCCATGGGGAACGGCGCGCCACCGGCGGCGATCACCACACGTAGGCGTACTTCAGGTTGAAACTGTCGTTGACGCTGTGGTTCTTGCCGTCGAGCGAGGTCGAGTAGCGCAACGTGATCGACTGGTTGTCGAACGTGTGCACCATCAGGCCGGCGCCGGCATCGACGGCCCAGCCGGTCGGCAGGCCATCGTTCGATTCTGTGTGCTCGGCATCCAGCGCCAGGAACGGCTCGAGCCGCTGCGACGCGCGGTAGGCGAAGCGGTTGTTGGTGTGCAGCGACAGGCCGGGCTGGATACCGTTGTCGCGGCGGCTCTGCCAGACGAAACCGGCATCGCCGGTCCAGCCGAACTTGTCGCCCATCCGCCAGTCCCAGAAGAAGCTCGACAGGTTCTTCCAGTTGGTGTCGCTGACGCGCTCGGTGCCGGTGGGGATCTGCACGAACGATTGGAAGCCGAGCGTGGCCTTCTCGCTGGGCTTGTACCAGATGGCGAATCCGGTCAGCGGATCGCCGATGCCGCTGATGTGGCGGTCGCCTTCCGGGGCGCGCCGGTTGCGGATGGCGACCTCGGGCACGATCACTTCCCAGGCCACGCCGATCTTCTTGTTCGATTCCGGCGTCCAGAAGCGCACGTACTTGGACAGGCCGGTCAGCGCCTTGCTGCCCGAGCCGTCGACGCGGTTGCCGTCGGCATCGAACACGCGCGCATTGTCCTGGTAGGTGGCGTACTGCACGAACACGTTGAACGGCTCGAAGCCGACCGGCAGTTCGTACTCGCGCGGACCGATCACGTCGAACGTGGTCTGCGCGCTGGCCGTGCCCGCGACCGCCAGCAGCGGCAACAGGGCCAGCGGCAACAGGCGCGGCAGCGACGGCATCGTCTCTCTCTTCATGGTGGTACTTCCCTCCCGAGTGAATGGACCGGCCGGTTCGCGGAGCTTTGTCCGTGCGGCGGCGGTGGTTCCGGGACCGCTGCGCACGCGCATCAGGTCCACGCAGGAGGTAGCGCAAGCCGCGTGCCACGTTGCAGTGCAACGGAGCCACGGACATGCATTCTTTTCGAATCAATGACTTGTCGTCCGCGCCGTCGA
This sequence comes from Pseudoxanthomonas japonensis, assembly GCF_010093445.1. Classification (GTDB taxonomy): domain Bacteria; phylum Pseudomonadota; class Gammaproteobacteria; order Xanthomonadales; family Xanthomonadaceae; genus Pseudoxanthomonas_A; species Pseudoxanthomonas_A japonensis. Next base: position 158,904 of record NZ_PDWW01000006.1, read on the forward strand.
CGCAGGCCATCGAATCCATGCGGCAGTGCAATGCACCTGCGACACGTGCATGCGACCAGCTGTCGCAGCGCCTGCGACAGGTGTCGCACCCCACGCGCATGCGAGGCGGCAGCGACGACGCAAACGAAGACGGCCCGTCGCAGGGACGGGGACGCAAACGAAGACGGCCCGTCGCAAGAACGGGCCGTCGGGTCGCATGGTCACGCCATGCGCACTGCGGGAGGACGGTGCTAGTCGGTCTGCGTCGGCGACACGATGTCCAGCCGCTTCATCCGGCGGTAGACCGTTGCACGACACGCGCCCAGGTCGCGCGCGGCCTCGCTGATGTTCCAGCGGTTGCGGCGCAGGACCTCCAGCAGCTCGCCACGTTCATCGGTGCCGGCCACAGGCTCGCGCGGGAACGGGATGACGGTCGCCGTCTCAGGTACGGCGGCGCCATCGGCCTCGAAGACCTCCTGGGGCAAATGGTCGACACGGACCGTGGCGCCATCAGCGATCGACAGTGCGTAGCACAGCGCATTGCGCAGCTCGCGGATGTTGCCGGGCCAGTCGTGGCGCAGCAGTACCGCCACGGCACGCGGCTCGATCTCGGCGCGCACGCCCATCGCCTGCGCTTCCATCTCCAGGATGCGCTGGATCAGGAAAGGCTTGTCGCCGCGTTCGCGCAGCGCCGGCAAGGCCAGCGTCGCGCCGCACAGCCGGTAGTACAGGTCCTCGCGGAACGTACCGGCGACGATCTGCCGGCGCAGGTCGCGGTGCGAGGCGGCGACCACGTTGAGGTCCACGCGCACCGGTTCGTCCGCGCCCAGCGGCAGCACTTCGCGTTCCGCCAGCACGCGCAGCAACCGCGTCTGCAGCGGCAGCGGCATGTCGCCGATCTCGTCGAGGAACAGCGTGCCGCCGTCGGAACGCTGGATCAGTCCCTTCATGCCCTTGCTGCGCGCGCCGGTGAACGTGCCCGGCGCATAGCCGAACAGCTCGCTCTCGATCAGCGATTCCGGGATGGCCGCGCAGTTGACCGCCACGAACGGACGCTCCGCGCGGCGGCTGGCGTCGTGCAGCGCGCGCGCCAGCACTTCCTTGCCGGTACCGGTTTCGCCCTGCAGGAAGATGCTGACCGGCTTGTCGACCAGGCGCGCTGCGCGTTCCAGCAGCTGGTCCATGCGCGGATCGCCACCGGACAGCCGCGACAACACGCTGTCCTGCACGGGATTGCGTGCTTCGCCGGCGTCCGGCACCTGCAGGCGCGGCGCGGTCTTCGGCGCGATCATCGAGGCGTGGTAACCCTGCCCGTCCCACGTGGTCACCACGCCGCGCGAATCGTGCGAGGTGCCCTTGGTCAATCGCCAGATGTCATCGATGCGCGTGCCGAACACGCCGGTCAGGTGATTGCCGACCAGCTGCGCGCGCGCGGCGTCGCGCGTGTGCAGCGAGTCCAGCAGGCGCAGCTGCTGGCGCGCGCCGCTGTTGGCACCGACGATGCGGCCATCGCGATCCACCGCCAGCATCAATTCACCGCAGACATCGACCAGCGGTCCGACAGTGCCGAGGCGCAGGATCCAGTGCGCGCGGAACTGGCGGATGAAGTTGGCGTCCTCGATCATCCGCGCGTGCAGCACGGTCAGGTGGCGCGCCAGGTGCAGGCTCTCGCGCCGGTCCGGCGACGACAGCGCGGAGACGTCCAGCGCGCCCATGAAGGCGCCGTCGGGATCGTACAGCGGCGTGCTGGTGCAGCTGAGGCCGATGTGGCCGATGTAGAAATGGTCCTCGCGGTCGCAAATCACCGTCGACTGTTCGGCGATGCAGGTGCCGATGCCGTTGGTGCCGGCATGGATCTCGTTCCAGTTGGCGCCCAGCGCCAGGCCGGCGCGGCGCAACGGCGCATCCCAGGTGTCGTTGCCGATGAAATCCAGGGTGACGCCTTCCGCGTCGGTCAGCAGCAGCACGTAGCCGAGATCGGAGACGTGTTTGTAGAGCTGCTCCATGCCTGCGCGTGCGACATGCAGGTGCTCTTCCAGCTGCTGCCGGCATTCGCGCAGGCGCGAATTCGTTTCGATGCGCACGTCCGGGCGCATCGCCGGATCGAGTGCGTGTTCGTTGGCGCAGCGGCGCCACGAACGGTGGATCAGATCGGTATTGGCGTTGCTCCCGGTGCTGGGCGATCCCGAATGGATCACCCGCAACACCGTTTCGACGTGTTGTTGGACAGTTGCCATGCCACCCCTCCCAAGGCCGGCCGAAAACGCTCCCGCTTGCGTGCCGTTCGTGTGTATGGACTGCGGATGCTCCCGGTCCGCGGTCGGCGTGATCGTGTTCCCCTACTCCTCCTGCGTGTCGTGGGTCCGGTGTGTAACGGTGCTGCGCGATGTCCGCCATCGCTCGCGCAGCGAGCGCGGCGCGGGCGTCAGTGGCGTACGTGATCGGGTCCAGCCGCCCTGGTGCGCGGGCGTGAGGCCGCGCAGCCGGGAAGCGATCCAGGTGAACAGGCGATAGCGCATCCCGTTGGAATACAGCAGTCGCCACGCCTTCCAGGCGAGGACCTCCGGGATGCTACGCACTGCACCCTGCCCCTTCAACGCTTTGTGCTGCTGCAGTGCGGGACGATGGTGGCGTCCGGCTTCGCGCAGGTGCATCAGCAGTTCGGGGATGGGAATGCCGACTGGGCAGACATCGCCGCACGCACCGCACAGGCTGGAGGCGGTCGGCAGATCGCGCGTCGACTCCAGCCCCAGCAGGTGCGGCGAGATGATCGCGCCGATCGGTCCCGGGTAGGTCGTGCCGTACGACAGTCCGCCGATACGTGCGTAGACGGGACAGTGGTTCATGCAGGCGCCGCAGCGGATGCATTGCAGCGTCGCGCGGAAGCGTTCTTCGGCGAAGGCCTGGCTTCGGCCGTTGTCCAGCAGCACCAGGTGCACTTCGCGCGGCCCGTCCTTCTCGCCCTCGCGGCGCGGACCGCTGATGACGTTGAGGTAGGTCGTCACGGCCTGGCCGGTGGCCGAGCGTGTCAGCAGGGTGAACAGCGGCGGCACGTGTTCCAGCTTCTCGATGACCTTCTCGATGCCGGTGATCGCGATGTGCACGTCCGGCACCGTGGTCGACAGCCGGCCGTTGCCCTCGTTCTCCACCAGCACCAGCGAGCCGGTCTCGGCGACCATGAAGTTGACGCCGGACACGCCGATCTTCGCCTGGCGGAACTTGTCGCGCAGCGCGACGCGGCCGATCGCGATCAGTTCGTCCACGTCCTCGGTGTAGCCGGCGCCGGGGATGTGCTCGGCGAAGATCTTCGCCACGTCTTCCTTGGTCTTGTGGATCGCCGGCATGATGATGTGGCTGGGCCGGTCGTTGTCGAGCTGCAGGATGTACTCGCCCATGTCGGTCTCGACGCAGGCGATGCCGTGTTCCTGCATGCGGTGGTTCAGCTCGATCTCCTCGCTGACCATCGACTTGCCCTTGACCATCATGGTCGCGTCGTGGCGTGCGGCGATCTCCTGGAAGATGCGGTTCGCATCGGCTGCATCCTCGGCCCAGTGCACCTGCACGCCGCGTGCGTGCAGCGCCTGTTCCAGCTGTTCCAGCAGGTCCGGCAGCCGCGACAGCGCGCGCTTGCGCAGGTGTTCGCCCAGCGAGCGCAGGCGTTCGAACGCATCCTGTTCGGGAAACTGTGCGGCGCGCTTGTCGGCCAGGTAATCCATCGCGCCGCGGAAGCCGCGACGCAGCACCGGATCGGCCAGCACCAGGCGCGCGTTGTCCTTGAACGCGACCGGATCGGCGGCGGGCCGCACCGCGCTCATGCGGTGGCCTCCGTGCGCAGCAGCAGGATGACCAGTTCGCGCGGACCGTGCGCGCCGTACACCAGCAGGCGCTGGATGTCGGCGGTCTTGGACGGCCCGGTGACCAGCAGCGCATTGGTGGGCAGGGCCGACGCCCATTGCCGGTGCCGCATGGCCGCGTACAGCGTGGGCTGCAGGTCTTCTTCGCGCAGCACGGCGATGTGCAGCGGCGGCAGCAGCGACAGCGTGCGCGGCTCGCGCGTGTCGGGCCACAGGATCAGGCTGCCGGTGTCGGCGATGCCGCCCAGCGTGGTGGTGATGCCGGCATCGACCGTGTCGAACAGCACCGGCTTCAGCGTTTCGATGGGCGCGTCGTACCAGTCCAGCGTCGGCGCCTGCGTGGCGGCATGCAGGCCGTCAACCAGCGCCGTGTCGCGGCCCGCCATCAGCCGGCGCACGCCCTTGTCCGCCAGCACTGCGGCGAGCGTGTTCGGCCAGGTGGCGGCATCGGTCTCGATCACCTCGGCACGCCAGCCGCGCGCCTGCGCGATGAAGCGCTCGCGCATCGCGGCCGGCGAGGACGTGCCGGCATCGGCGTAGTACGCGGCGACGTCGGGCGCCGGCAGTTCGACCGGCGCGGCGGCGCGCAGCCGCGACAGGATCGCGGAGCGCGCGCGCGTGGATGCGGCAGGCAGGCTCATGCGCCGGCATCCGGTGCGGGCAGGCCCCAGCGTTCGCGCAGGAAGCTGGCGATATGCCGGCCCTGCAGCGGCGCCTCGCGACGCGCCATCGTGCCATTGAGGTTGAGCAGGCAACCGCAGTCGCCGCTGACGAAGGCATCGCAGCCACTTTCGGCCAGTGCATCCGCCTTGTCGCCGGCCATCGCGGCGGAGATGTCGGGCTGCTTCACCGCGAAGGTGCCGCCGAAGCCGCAGCATTCGGATTCGTAGGCCTGGATCTTCAGTTCGACACCGGGCAGCGCCTCAAGCAACCGCCGCCCGCTGGCCAGTGCGCCGGTCTCGCGTCGCGCACTGCACGAGGTGTGCAGGCAGACGGAGACCGGATCGTTCGTGGCGGCGACGGGCAGCGGCAGGTCGGTCGCCGCGAGGAAGTCGGAGAACTCCACCACCCGCGCGCCCATGTCGCGCACACGCGCCAGCAGCACCGGGTCGTCCGCGAACAGCCGCGGCCAGTGGTGCCGCATCATCCCCGCGCAGGAACCCGACGGCACCACGATCGGCCAGCGCTGCGGGAACAGGTCCAGTTGCGCGCGCGCGACCTTGCGCGACTCCTCGGGAAAGCCGCTGGTGTAGGCGGGCTGTCCGCAACAGGTCTGCGCCTCGGGCAGGTGCACGCGGCAGCCGATCCGTTCCAGCACGGCGATCGCGTCGAGGCCGGCATCGGGCATGAACAGGTCCACCACGCAGGTGGCGAACACGTACACATCCCGAAGGGGGGAGGGGCCGGCAGGATCTGGCGAGCGCATGGCGGGCGGGTCCGTCTTGTCCGGAAGGGAGCATGTGTCGGCCTACGCCGGGCGGTATATTGGTCCGGCCAATCCGAACGCAGGCCGCCATGTCCACCCAGGTCGCCCAGGTCACCCGCCACCTCGAACAGGCCATCGCCGACGGGCGCTACGTAGCCGGCCGCCGACTGCCCGCCGAACGCACCCTCGCCGACCAGCTGCAGGTCTCGCGTGCGACCGCGCGCGAGGCGATCGGCCTGCTGGTCGCGCGCGGCGTGCTGGAGCGCAGGCAGGGCGACGGCACCTATGTGGTCGCCGCCACCGAGCGCCGGATGGCGGAGATCTGGCAGGACATGGCGCGCAACCATCCGATGCTGCAGGCGGACCTGGTGGAGTTCCGCGCGATGCTGGAAGGCCGCACCGCGGAACTGGCGGCGCTGCGGCACGACGACGCGGATCGCGAGCGGCTGCGGTCGGCGCACGCCGCGGTCGATGCGGCCTACAACGGCAGCGACCGCCAGGCGCAGATCCGCAGCGACGTGGCCTTCCACCGCGCGATCGCCGATGCGACCCACAACCCGGTGTTCTCCTATCTCATCGCCTCGCTGCTGGCACTGCTGCACGACCACGTGCAGGTCAGCCTCGCCGGCCTGTCGCCGCAGTCGCCGGTCTCGCAGCAGCTGCGCCGGCAGCACGACGCCCTGCTCGCCGCCATCCTGCAACGCGACCCCGACCGCGCCCGCGCGGTCGCCGGTGGCCACATGGACTACGTCGCGGTGCAGCTCAATGCGCTGCCGCGTGTGTCGCGACCGGTAGACGCATCTGCCTAGCTTCGCGCGGCACGGCTCGGCCGCGGCATCCTGCCAGGAAGACCCGTGAACGTTTCCGTACCTAGATAGCGCGGAAGCTGACCCGCCTGGCCAGTTCCTCCACACTTTCCTTGCGCTCGCTGTAGCGGTCCACCAGATAAGGCGAGACATCACGGGTCAGCAGCGTGAACTTGATCAGCTCTTCCATGACGTCCACGACGCGGTCATAGAACGCGGACGGCTTCATGCGCCCCTCCTCGTCGAATTCGTTGAACGCCTTCGCCACGGAGGATTGGTTGGGGATCGTGATCATCCGCATCCAGCGCCCAAGTACACGAAGCTGATTCACCGCGTTGAAGGACTGCGAGCCGCCCGAAACCTGCATGACGGCCAGCGTCTTGCCCTGGGTCGGACGAACCGAACCCTGCGACAAGGGAATCCAATCGATCTGCGCCTTCATGATGCCGCTCATGGCGCCGTGCCGCTCCGGCGAACTCCAGACCATGCCCTCCGACCACTGCACCAGTTGCCGCAATTCCTGCACCTTGGGATGCGTGTCGGGCTCTGCATCCGGAAGAGGAAGACCTGTCGGATCGAAGAGCCGGGTTTCGGCCCCCATCGCCTGCAGTAGTCGGGCCGCCTCCAGCGCGAGCAACTTGCTGTATGACCTCTTCCTCAGCGATCCGTAGAGCAGAAGGATCCGCGGGGCATGCGTAGCGAGTGCAGCCGGTGATAGACGGTCGACCTCCGGCACATGGAACAGTTCGGCCGATACATTGGGCAGATCACCGAGATTGGACATGAGGTATTCCAAGTAGCTTGTGGATCGTGGCGCCCAGGGCTGCCCCGATGAGTTGCGCCACAACGAAGGCGGGCACGTCGCCAGGCGAAATGCCGGCGAAGCTGTCACTGAACATGCGGCCAAACGCTGCTGCAGGATTCGCGAATGAGGTCGACGAAGTGAACCAATAGGCCGCACCGATGTACGCAGCTACCATCACGGCTACCCGGGACGCGGGTGCCCTGAGCACCACCAGCAGCAATCCTGCCGTTGCAACGATCTCGCCGAACCATTGGCCCTCGCCGGTCCGCGCCTTCGTGGAGAACTCCAGGATCGGAAGATCGAACATGGCGTTCGCCAACCAAGCACCGCACACCGCACCCGCGAGCTGGAACACGATGTATGCCGGCAACAGGGCCCTGGGCAGTTCTCCACGCGCCGCCATGACGGCGCTGACCGCGGGATTCATGTGCGCGCCACTGATCGAACCGAACACCTCAATCAGGATATAGAGGCCGCCGACCGTTGCCAGCGTGTTGGCCAGCAAGGCAACGGCACCGTTTCCGTCCGCGAGGCGCTCGGCCATGATCCCAGAGCCCACCACCGTCACCAGCAGCAGGCCCGTGGCCAAGAACTCGCCAAGGAGACGCTGGCGGATCATTCAGCGCCGACGCGTCCGATCTCACCCAGCTTTGCTTGCGCTGCCAGACGGTCGAGGCTTTGCAGCGGCAGGGATAGCAGTAGCTCGATACGGCGACGCAGTGTGGCGAACGCTGCGGTATAGGCTCGACGACGATCTTCTTCATCGCCCGTGGCAGCTACCGGGTCGGGTACACCCCAGTGCGCGAGTGCAGGATGGCCCAGCCATACGGGGCACGCCTCTCCCGCAGCGTTGTCGCAGACCGTGATGACGATATCCATCTCGGGTGCGCCTTCCACGGCGAACTCGTCCCAGTTCTTGCTGCGCACCTGGCTGGCGTCATAGCCGATCGCCTCGGCAAGCTCCCGCGCCATCGGCTGGACCTGGCCGCTGGGATGACTCCCGGCGCTATAGGCCTTGAACCGGCCGTGGCCCAGCACGTTGAGGATCGCCTCGGCCATGATGCTGCGCGCGGAGTTGCCGGTGCACAGGAACAGTACGTTGTAGGTCTTGTCGATCATGTCGTATCTCTGGAATGCGGATCAACGGAGCTTCTTCTTGACTGCCGGCGCGCAGGACTTGCCGCCGCAGCAGTTCTCCGTCAGGAAGCCAATCAGACCGTTCATGCGGTCGTAGTCGGCACGTATCCGGATGACCCGTCCTTCCCGCTCGTCGGTCACAAGCCCTGCGGCACGCAGCTGGTTCAGATGCGCGGTGAGCGTCGCGGGCGCCAGATCGAGCTGGTCGCGCAGTTCGCCAACGGCCATCCCGCCTGGACCCGCCTGTACAAGGGCGCGGTAGGCGGCGAGGCGGTGGTCGTGGGCGAGCGCACGGAGCGCCATTACGGTCTGGGACGTGTCCATAATTCTATATTTCCGGAATCTTAGAATTATTGCAACCCGTTGTTGCAGCCGGATGACGGCTTCCGGCCAGAAGGTGGACACGCCATCGAGCTCGATTCCAAGCCCGGCTCTGAACCGGCCTACGGAGGCTGTGCTCGTCGTGTGCTTCTACCATCGGCTGGGTAGCCGCCGAAGACGGTTGATGCCTCACGACCGGCGTCAACGCTCAAGGTTGAGCGGGGCGGCGAGGGAACCTTAGCTTCTCAGCCTGGTACGCGACTGCCGCCGCATCGCTTGCGGGGCAACACCAAATCCTCGCAGGTACGCCTCACGCAGATGCCGTCGATCGCGAAACCCTGTCTCACGGGCGATCACCTCCAGAGGAAGTCGCCCCTGTTCGACCATCACACGTGCCGCCTCGAGTCGCAGCGCCTCAATGGCCTTCGCCGGCGACTGCCCCGTCTCTGCCGTGAATATTCTGCTGAACTGTCGAGGGCTCAGATTGATCCGCTCGGCCAGCTGCTCCACCCCCAACGGTCTGTCCAGGTGCCGTTTGGCGTAATCGAGCGCCTGTTGAATGCGATCGCTTCGCGGCGCCATATCCAGCAGCTCCGAATGCTGGGTCTGTCCGCCAGCGCGCCGATGGTGCATGACCAACCGGTGCGCGACGGAGCGCGCCACCTCCGGTCCCAGATCTTTCTCAACCATGCCCAGCGCCATGTCGAGCGCGGCCGTCATGCCGGCCGAGGTCCAGTACTGGCCGTCCAGGATGAAAATCCGGTCGGCCTCCACCTGGATGTCGGGATGGCGTTGCTGCATGTGCTCGGCATAGGCCCAATGCGTGGTAGCCCGGCGCTGTGCGAGCACTCCGGCCTCAGCCAGGATGAACCCACCGGTACAGATGCCTGCCACACGCCGCGCCCTGGGGGCTACGCGGCGGACGAAATCGAGTAGTGGCCGGGAAACCGGGCCACGGAGCGGGTCGATCACCCCGGGGAACATCCAGGTATCGGCGCGGCTGCGCCCGGTGAGTTCGCGCGTCACCACACGCATGCCCAGCGAGGCGTTGATCTCACCGCCCTGGACCGACCAGTTTTCCACGGCATAGAAGGTCTCACCGTGCACCAGGTTGGCGAACTCGAACACCGCCTGCGAGCCGAGCGCCATGACCTGGAAACCATCGCCCAGTACGTATCCCACCCGATGCATGATGGCCGGCCCCGCATGTCCTAAAACATGACTATATGCGTCATTTGCGCCACGATCCATCCGGCGCAAGCTTTCTCCGCACCCCGCGGCAATGGCCGCCCAACTGGAGAAAGCACCATGTCCGCACAATCCTCATCCGCTGGCGTCGCTGTGGTTACCGGCGCGTCCGCTGGCATTGGCGCGATCTACGCCGAGCGCCTGGCCCGTCGTGGGCATGACCTGATCCTGGTCGCGCGTGACCGACAACGGCTCAATGCCCTGGCAGAGCGCATCAGCAGCCAGACCCAGCGCGCGGTGGAGGTCATCGCCGCCGACCTGGGCCAGCGCGATCAGTTGGCCCAGGTCGAGCGCCGCCTGCAGCAGGATGCCGACGTTACGGTACTTGTGAACAATGCGGGCATCGGAACCCACACGCCGCTGCTGCAGAGCGATGTCGAGCGGATGACCGCCATGGTGGAGCTCAACGTCACCGCGCTCATGCGGCTGACCTATGCCGCCGTCCCGCAGATGGTGGCGCGCGGGCGCGGCACCATCATCAATATCTCTTCGATCGCGAGCTTGGCACCGGAAATCCTCAATGGCGTCTACGGCGGGAGCAAGGCTTTCGTCACGGCCTTCAGCCAATCGCTTCACAAGGAACTCGCAGGCACTGGCTTGCGCGTCCAGGCGGTGCTTCCGGGCGCAACCGCCACCGATTTCTGGGCGACCGGCGGTCTGCCGGTCGAGAACCTTCCCCGCGAGATCGTGATGCGTGCCGAGGACCTGGTCGATGCCGCCCTGCGCGGCTTGGATCGCGGTGAATTGATCAGCATCCCGTCACTGCATGCCGGCGAGGACTGGGAGGCGTTCGAGGCCGCTCGCCAATCGATGGCGGCCCACCTGTCAAGCGACACGGTGGCACCGCGCTATCGCGCCAGTCACTGATCTCCAGTTCCCGCTCATCCATTACTCGGGAGGACTTCCCATGAAACTTGCCGGCAACACCATCTTCATCACCGGCGGCACCTCCGGGATAGGTCTGGCACTGGCCAAGGCCCTGCATGCACGCGGCAACCAAGTGATCGTAGCCGGCCGCCGCAAGGCCCTGCTCGAGCAGATCAAGTCCGAGAACCCGGGCGTCGATGCGGTCCAACTGGATGTCGCCGACCCGGGCCAGATCAAGGCGGTTGCCGCCGATGTCATCGCGCGCTACCCAACACTCAATGTTGTGGTCAACAACGCCGGCATCATGCCCTTCGACAATGCGGGCGGTGCGCTGGATGATGGGCAGGCTGTCCAGCTGGTGGCGACGAACCTGCTGGGGCCGGTCCGGGTCAGCGCCGCCTTCGTCGAACACCTGAAGCGGCAGCCGGAGAGCTGGATAATCAACAATTCTTCGGTGCTGGCCTACGTCCCCCTGGCGGCGACGGCGCTGTACTCGGCCACCAAGGCGGCGATCCACTCCTATTCAATGTCGCAGCGCTTTGCCCTGCGCGATAGTTCGGTGAAGGTTCTGGAGATCGCGCCGCCTTGGGTGGATACCGACCTGATCTACAAGAGTGGCGACCCCCGTGCGATGCCGCTTGACGATTTCATCGCGGAGACGCTGGACAAGCTTGCCACCGCAACGACCGAGGTGCTGGTTGATCGCATCGCGGCGGTGCGCGCCAACCCCGGGATGGGCGAGCACGCCATGGTGCACCAGTTCAATCTTTCGTTGGTGGATAACCCCATCCCGGTCGCCTGACCACCGCGTCATCCGGCAGCCACGCTTTGCGAAGCCGCACGCCGGCTCATTTCCACGACTTTTTACTTTCTTCGAGGAGACTCCCGTGTTGTTCAACTGGACCGAGTATGTGCCCGCAGTGAAGAAGGCGTTCGGCAGCCTGGGCAAGCGCCATCCGAAAATGCTCGAGGCTTACCAGTCCTTGGGGACGGCCGCAGCGCATGATCAAGCCTTGGACGCCAAGACCCGTGAACTGATCGCCGTTGCAGTTGCGATCAGCCTGCGCTGCGACGGATGCATTGGTACGCATACTGAGGCGGCACGCAAGGCCGGGGCGACCGAGGCAGAGTTGGCGCAGGCCCTCGCTACGGCGATCCAGGTCAATGCGGGCGCAGCTTACGTTTATTCGATGCGCGCGCTCGAGGCTTACGGCGACTAGTCGACTACTGGGGGTCATCCCGTCGCTGCAAGGGGTGTGGTGACCCTTCCAGGCTCCCTTTGGTGGCTTGTCGATCAACGCTTCTGCGTTGCCTGCAGCACCGGAAACACGGTCACACAGGCATGGTTGGTCGTTTCGATAGCGCGGGCTTCCGGTTCAGGCCTTGGGTTCAAGCGAGCGATCAGTTCGCTGGAGGCGCGAGCTTCTCCGACTGAACGTTCCTCGCGGAAGCTTTCCGCTTCGCGACAACAGGCGTCGCATCGCAATGCACTTCCATCGGCGGCAGGTGCTGCTGGTCGGCGCGATACCGTTCGCCCCACTCGCGAAGGCTCAGCATCACCGGAGCCAGCGTGCGTGCCAGCGCCGTGGCTTCATATTCGACGCGCGGGGGGACTTCCGCGTAAACGTGTCGGATGATCAGGCCGTCTGTCTCCAACTCGCGCAGCTGCAGCGTAAGCATGCGCTGGGTCGCGCTGGGGATCAGTCGCGTCAATTCCATGAAGCGCTTCTTGCCGGTCAGCACATGAAACAGCAGTAAAGGCTTCCACACACCGCCGATGATGGACAGCGTTAGCTCGACGGCGCAGCCACTCTTCGGGTCCAGTCGCTTCGGGCGCATGATGACTCTCACCTGGTGCTCATAGGCACATAATTGATAGTAACGGCGATAGTTGTGCGTTCTTACGACAAACGCGGCACGGACCTATAGTCGCACCCGCTTCCCCACGAAGGAAATGGTGCCGTGTCATTCCGTGCAATCCTTGCTACCCGCGCCGACGATGGCGCAATCAGCGCCTCACTGCAGACCCTCGACGACAACACGCTGTCCGAAGGCGGCGTGACCGTCGCCGTCGACTGGTCGACCCTCAACTACAAGGATGCGGTGGCCTTGGCAGGCCCCCAGATCATCCAGACCTTCCCACTGGTGCCTGGCATCGACTTCGCCGGCATCGTGGTGGATTCCGATGACGTCCGCTTCAGTCCCGGCGACAAGGTCGTCGCGACCGGCTGGGGCTTGAGCCAGACCCACCATGGCGGTTACGCACAGCGTGCCCGCGTTTCGGGCAACTGGCTGGTCAAGTTGCCGACGACCCTGAGCACGCGCGACGCCATGGCGATCGGCACGGCAGGGTTCACCGCCATGCTTAGCGTGCTGGCGCTTGAACACGCAGGCGTATCGCCGGACCGCGGCGACATCCTGGTCACCGGTGCATCCGGTGGCGTGGGCTCCATCGCCATCGCGCTGCTGGCGGAACTCGGTTACCGCGTGGTGGCGTCCACGGGCAAGCCGGGCGAGGCGGACTACCTGCGCAACCTGGGCGCCGCGGACATCCTGGACCGCACGCTCCTGTCGGCGGAAGGCAAGCCCATGGGGACGGAGCGCTGGGCGGGTGCAGTGGACTCGGTGGGTGGCCGCACGCTGGCCAACGTGTTGGCGCAAACGAAGTATCGCGGCACGGTGACCACGTGTGGCTTCGTGGGCGGCGTTGAGCTTCCCACTACCGTGCTGCCTTTCATCCTGCGCGGCGTCACCCTCGCCGGCATCGATTCGGTCAATGCACCGCAAGCGCTGCGCGTCGAGGCGTGGCGCCGCCTGGCCGAGAACCTGGAACTGGCCAAGCTGGACACGACGGTCACCGAAGTGGGACTCGCCGACGTGTTCAGCGCCGCCGCCGAGATGCGCCAGGGCAGGGCGAGGGGACGGACGCTGGTGGACGTGAATCGTTAAGCGCATCTGCCCATTACCTCCAGACCCCACGGGACACCCATGAGCACATCGAAGCAAGTAGCCCTCATCACCGGGGCATCCGCAGGCATCGGCGCCACCTATGCCGATCGGCTGGCCAAGCGCGGCTACGCGCTCGTGCTGGTGGCGCGCGACACGCAGCGCCTGCAAGCGTTGGCGACGCGACTGCAGGACGAGACCGGCACGTCCATTGAAGTCCTGCCCGCAGATCTGACCCGTAATGCGGATGTGGTACGGATCGAGCAACGCCTGCAGACGGGGGACGTCACGCTGCTCGTCAACAACGCGGGCATGTCGTTGAAAGGTGGCCTGTTGGAGAATGGCCCGGCTGCGCTGGAGCAGATCATCGCGCTCAACGTCACGGCCCCCACCCGCTTGGCCGCCGCCGCAGCGAAATCGTTCGTCGAGCAAGGATCGGGGGCCATCGTCAACCTTTCTTCCGTCCTGGCGTTCGCGCCCGAGATGTTCGAAGGCGTCTACAGCGGAACCAAGGCTTACCTGCTCAATCTCAGTCAGGCCATGGCGGCACAATTCGGGCCACGCGGCGTGTATGTGCAGGCCGTCCTGCCCGGCGCCACCCGAACGGAGCTGTGGGAGAAGGCTGGCCGCGACATGGACGAGTTTCCGCCCGGCTTCCTGATGGAGGTCGACGCCATGGTCGATGCCGCGCTGGTGGGCTTCGACCGGCGCGAGACGGTGACGATTCCTCCGCTTCCCGATGAAGGCCAGTTCCTCGCGATGCAGCAGGCGCGTCTGGCGATGGCACCCAATCTCTCGCGCAGCGACGTGCCTGCCCGCTACCTGCGCTGACTCAGGAGAACCCCAGTGACTTACGAAAACCCGGTGCGCCTGGAAATCGAGGCGCATGGCAATACCCTGCATGCACGCATACATGCCGGTTCCCGCCAGGAGTTCGGTGCGGAGCTCGCCCTGCTCATCGAAGAACTGCTCGACCGCGTGGAGCAGGATCCCGATATCCGCGCCGTGGTCTTCTCAAGCGCGCACGCAGGCCGCTTCATCAGTCACGCCGACGTGAAATGGCTGCAGGAGGGCGGTGTCCAGTACTTGGCGCGACAACAGGCCACGACGCCTCCGCCGGCACCTCCCTCCGATTACGTCGGCCTAGATCGGCTGCACGGCTTGCTGCTCCGGATGAACAGCATCGGCGTGGTATTCATCGCCGCGCTGGAAGGGCATGCACTGGGCCTGGGTGCCGAGTTCGCATGGGCATGCGATCTGCGGGTCATGGCCAGCGAAGACGCCTTCATCGGACAGCCCGAGGTTTTGCTGGGCATCATGCCCGGCGGTGGCGGCAGCCAGAGGCTCCCGCGCTTGGTGGGCACGCACAAGGCGCTGGTCGCCATTCTCGATGGGCGGCCGCTGACAGCCGCGCAGGCGCTGGAGATGGGCGCGGTCGATGCCGTCGTACCGAAGGCCGACGTCGTCACCAAGGCGCTGGCTCTTGCCGACCACCTCGGGCGGCGACACAAGCCAAGCATCGGCGCCATCAAGCGCGCGGTGTACTTCGGCACCTCCCTGCCGTTGCAGGACGGCATCAAGCTGGAAGCCAAAGAGTTCCTGACCTTGGATGTTTCGCCGGAAGGGCAGAAACTGATGCTGGCGTACCAGGCAGGCACCGATTTGCTGGGCGACCTTCCGCTCTACGTGGCCGATCATTACGAGACGGCCCTCAAGGAGGGTCATACTCCGAAGTCGTACGACTGACCAGAGGCCTCATTCTGATCGCATGTCCGCTATCGGCCTTGGATTCAACCGATCGACGCAAGGTACGAAAGCAAGAAACGGATAGTGGCTGGCGACAAGGGCCGATAGATTCTCCCGACACAAAGAGACGGGAGTTGCAGATGGATGTACTGGCAAAGAAGGTGGCCATCGTCACGGGCGCCAGTTCCGGCATCGGACGCGCGACGGCCAGGCTGTTCGCGAGAGAAGGCGCGAGCGTCGTGGTGAGCGGGCGCCGCCACGCCGAACTGGACGCGCTCGTCGGCGAAATCGAAGAGGCGGGCGGGCATGCCATCGCGGTTGCGGGCGACGTCAGGCGCGAAGAAGTGGCGAAGGCCCTGGTCGACGCGGCCGTCACCCACTTCGGTGGCCTTGACGTCGCGTTCAACAATGCGGGGGTGGTGGGAGAGACGAAGCCCATCACGGAGATGTCGCTTGACGAATGGCGCGAGACGCTCGACACCAATCTTGCCAGTGCGTTCCTGGGCGCCAAGTACCAGGTGCCGGCCATGCTGGCGCGCGGCGGAGGCTCGCTCATCTTCACGTCCTCCTTCGTCGGCTACACGGCCGGCTTACCCGGCATGGCGGCGTATGCCGCCAGCAAGGCGGGCCAGATCGGCCTGGTCAAGGCGTTGGCGGCCGAGTACGGCGCGAAAGGGGTCCGGGTGAATGCCGTGCTCCCCGGAGGCACCGACACGCCCGCCAGCATCACCAACGCGCCAGACGCCACGCCGGAGGTGCTGGCCTTCGTGGAGGGCCTTCATGCGTTGAAACGCATGGCCTCGCCGGAAGAGATTGCGCGCGCCGTCCTGCATCTCGCATCGGATGCGTCGAGCTTCATCACCGGCACGGCCTTTCTCGTTGACGGCGGCGCGTCCATCGCCCGAGCCTGACGCGGAACGACGTCCGCTTTGGGTCGCGGAATCAGACATCGGCCGGATCGCTGCAAGCTCGCTTCGACTGCGACGCCAGCCTCTAGATCACACCGGGAACCAGTGCCTTGGTGCGCCGCCTGTATGCCGCGTAGGCTGCGCCGAATTCCTCGCTGAGCCAG
>NZ_PDWW01000070.1 GCF_010093445.1 Pseudoxanthomonas japonensis
ATCTGAATACGAACTAGACTTGCCTGCGTTGTCATGTGTATAAAACACAGATGTCAATGATACATATTGGGGTGTGCGTGACGTCCTGTGTGTATTCTCATCAGTCTAATCGCACCAGTCGTTGTGTGTGTTTTTTTTTTTTTTCAACATGCGGCGCAGGGCCTTCAACGTGGGCGCCGATAGGTGCGGTGCGACGGCTTCGTAATCGGCAATCAGCCCTAGCACCCGCGCTTCAACTTCATCGCGGGGCATGTCCCGCTGCCATGACCGGGGAGGCCGGCGTTCGTCCAATCCCTGGTGGGCTTGGGCCACCTGGGCAATGCGTTTGGTGATGGCGGGCGAGACCCGGGCGGTTTTTCGCCCGGTCTCGGTATCGCTGACCGAGTTGGCCATTTGTCGCTTCCGGCAAGGGGTTTGCCGGAGTATGTCATGGTCAGTGCTTGTACGTGGCCAGCTGGTTCAGTCGTTCCAGTTCAACCAACTCGGAGGGATTGAAC
>NZ_PDWW01000071.1 GCF_010093445.1 Pseudoxanthomonas japonensis
TCAGGTGATGCACTGGTTGTAGTCTTCGTGGCCGGGGATGGGGTCATTGTCGATGTATCCAAGGTGGTGGTAGCGGGCTGTTTCTTCGCTGATGCCTCTTGCTGAGAGCAGGTCGAGAATGTTTTCGAGGTGGGTTTCGTAGAGGGCCGAGGCTTTCTGGATTCGGCGGCGTTCCGCAATGTTGTATGGGCGTATGCTGTCGTACATTCGGGTTTTCTTCTTCTAATCGTTGTTGTAGCTTGTGGAGTCCGCCTCCGACACCGCATGTGTGGCAGTACCAGACTCCTTTTGCGAGGTTGATGCTCATGGAGGGCTGGTGGTCGTCGTGGAACGGGCAGGGTATGTGTTGCTCGTTCCTGGACGGATTGTATCGTATCTGGTAGGTGTCGAGGAGGTGGCAGGTGTCAGAGGTGTGGGAGGAGCTCGTTGAGGGTTGATACCACATAGGCTTCGCTCCAGGGTTTGTTGCGCTGTTTCATGACTACGAGTCCGATCGTGGACTGGTTTTCTCGGTTTCGGTGGGTTTCATAG
>NZ_PDWW01000072.1 GCF_010093445.1 Pseudoxanthomonas japonensis
ATGGCTACTGCACAAGTAGAACATCTGACTGCACGTCTATACAGTGTGCCTGACATTCGCATTCTAATACGAGCTGATATACTACCAGAACCTCAAGTGCATGTAGATCACCAACATGATGTTGAGCATCACGCTCTACAACGTCTACGCGCAAGAGGTCCTGTTGTTTTTTTTTTTTTCGACTTCTGACATCGGGTGCTCCTGCGCGGGTACGGCCTCCCGGACCAGCGTAACGCAAGCCCGGATCACGGTGGCGTATCGGCGCTGCCGTTTCCCATGGGCCT
Organism: Pseudoxanthomonas japonensis; assembly: GCF_010093445.1. Taxonomy (GTDB): domain Bacteria; phylum Pseudomonadota; class Gammaproteobacteria; order Xanthomonadales; family Xanthomonadaceae; genus Pseudoxanthomonas_A; species Pseudoxanthomonas_A japonensis. The sequence goes on from NZ_PDWW01000072.1 coordinate 285, forward strand.
AAAGTTCGTTCTACAGGGGCCTTCGCTGCACCCGCTGTTGTAGGAGCGGGCATGACCGCGACACCGGCACCTCGGAACCTCCGCGGCGTCGCCTGTGTCCACGGCGTCGGCTTCGCGGCCTGAAGTCCGCTCCTGCAGAGGCATCGCTGCACCCGCTGTTGTAGGGGCGGGCATGACCGCGACACCGGCAC
>NZ_PDWW01000073.1 GCF_010093445.1 Pseudoxanthomonas japonensis
CATGCCGAGCAACCACTTGTGGGTACCGTCGGTGGAGGGCTTTTCGAACTGTATCTGTGGAACCACGACCTCGGCATGTTGCTGCAGCTTCGCGCGCAGCGCCTTGCCGAGGTCGGTCATGGCATCGAAATCGGTGACATAACGGTGATGGATCCACTTCATCACCTGATGGGCGCGGTAACGCTGTTCGCCGAGCGTATCGGCGAAGAAGCGCTCCAGGCCCTCGCGATCGAGGTCGAGCAGATTCTGTTTCTTGGCGACCTCGTTCACGGCATGGACTCAGCGCGAGACCACTTCGGTCGCGGCGAAGAAGTACGCGATTTCAAAAAACATCTGACGGATACCCTTCATATCCTTCAGCAGTACTCGTGACTGTTCCATGTGCTAGCCAAACGATACGCTGTAGTAGCGACAGCTGGCTAATCTGATAGCTCACAATAACAAGCCATAGCTCGCGACCTTGTCTAGACATC
>NZ_PDWW01000074.1 GCF_010093445.1 Pseudoxanthomonas japonensis
GTGACACGGGAAGGAGGAAGGAAGAAAAGGAAGAGAGTGAAGGACGGTGAGAAGGAGAGGAAGAGAAAGGAGAGGGGGGGGAAAAAGGAAAAGAGCAGGAGGGAAGAGGAAAGAGAAGAGAGGAGAGAGAGAGGGGGATGGAGGAGGGGGGGGGAAAGAAGAAGAAGGAAGAAGAGAGGAGAAGGAGGAGAGGGGGAGAGGAGAGGGGGAGAAGAGAAAGAGAGAAGAAAAAGGAGGAGGAAAGAAGAAAAAAGAAGAGGGAGGAGGAGGGGAGGAAGAAGGAAGTGAAGGAAAAAGGAGGGAGTGGAGGAGGAGAAGGAAAAGGAAGGTGAAGAGGGGAAGGGTGGGAGGAAGGAAGGAAAGGAAAGTGCATGGGACAGGGGGGGAGTGGAAGGAAGGGGTGGGAGAGGAGCGAGGAGGTGGAGGAGAGGTAGTGGCCTGGATTGTGCTCGGTGTAGAGCGAGGGCACGCCTGCCCGCAGCCGCGCCGTGATCGCACCGGTGTGATCGCGGATGGTCG
>NZ_PDWW01000007.1 GCF_010093445.1 Pseudoxanthomonas japonensis
CAGAGGCTTTGAAAGCATTGCTGTAGCGATGGGTGGTTCTGGGGCCTGGCTTGGGCATGGGGACACTCCTGAGGGTTAGGTCGGGGTGTCCACTAAACCGTAGGAACTACCGGTTCGGCTTGAATGAATTGTTAGGTGCCGCCCGGCGATTGCTGCACACATGCTTGCTGCTTGACCGAGCCACTAAGGTAAGACCAGTTTTTGCCGCCGTGCTCAGGAAGCTGATTGAAAGCATGCGCAGTGTAGTTGCACGCATGAGTCGACTTGGACTGGATGCAAGCGATGTAGGAGCCCGGTCGGCTGGAATACCACAAGATGCTCTCGGGCGGCTGTGGGAATCCTGCCATAGCAAGCAGCTCGCGACTGACATCGGGTGGATCGGAATGAATCCAGCCCTCACCAACCATGGCATCACACTTTGCTTCTGAGGTGCCCACAGATGCAATCGAGACTCGAGTTGGTTGCGAGCTACATGCGGCTATAAAAAACAGCATAGTGAAGATAGGGAAATATTTCATAGGCACCCAACACCGGAATTAAGCCGACCCGCGAAGCGGGTTCGGCTTGAATGAACTGTTAGGTGCGTACGTCACCGGCCACTCTTCTGGATTCGTCGCGCCAAGCCCGACGCCTTGTAGCGAAGCTCATCAAACCGGCCGTTGAGCTCAATATGGCCTGCTTTCCAAGCGAGCTGCCCGTCAATTTGCGTTTGGCCGAGTATGAGGTCGTTGAATGACCCCATCCCGCCATACGCACTGAGCAAATACTCGGCACCAGAGTAGTCAAGGTTCTCCAAGCGGGACTTCGCGCGACGCATCCAAGCACTCCAGTGACGGTCGCCGTCGCTCTCCAGCAGCATGGCGAGTTCTTCGAGTGTGGTTATCAGCTCTTTGGTGGACGAGTCCATGAGCACCTAACACCGGAATTAAGCCGACCCGCGAAGCGGGTTCGGCTTGAATGAATTGTTAGACCCCGGCACGGGGCCTTTGATTGAGCCTGCCAGAAGGAACAAACCGATTAGCCCGACTAGCGGGGTAAGTGTGCTCCAGTAGATATTTCCTGGCAAAGCAATTGCAGCGAAGAATGAGGCTGCTATCCCGCCGGCAATGCAAACGGCTATACCGCCACGCTCCCATTTGGTGAGGAGAAAAAAGCGCGGGCCGGCACCGATGCGAAAGAAGGCGCCTAGAAGGCCAGCGGCACCTCCGAGGCCCAATGCAAAAAGACCTGGCTCGCGCAGCCCAACAACTAGCAGGACGACAACAAAAGGTCCAAGTAGCAGCGTGCAACTAACGGCGACTGCAGCGAGTGCGAGCCGGGTCGGTTTGCGATCTATCATGGTTGCGATTTTGCTGAACAAGGGGCCTAACACCTAGTAGACCCCATACATGGGGTGATAACGCCGAGTATTGAGTCTTGGCGGAGGGGCGTCAATCGGGGATTTCCCACGTGACATCAATGCCTTGCCTTATGGCAGCGCGTGGGGTCGGGTGCGAGGCTGGGTGCGTTATTCGCATGGATGCGGTGTCATGGATTATCAGCCGAAGGATGGTGTGATAACGGGGGAAGACGGAACGTCGCGGCTGCTGGATGCGGCCGTCAGGCGGATGCGGGTAGCGCATTACAGCCTGCGTACGGAGCGGGCGTACCTGGGGTGGATAAGAAGGTTCCTGCTTGCCCATCCGCGGCGCGATCCACGCGCGCTGGGTGCGGTCCAGGTCGAGACATTCCTGACCGGGCTGGCGGTCGAGGGCCGGGTGGCGGCGAGTACGCAGAACCAGGCGCTCGCCGCGATCCTGTTCCTCTATCGCGACGTTCTCGGCGTGAAGCTCGCCTGGATGGACGACGTGGTACGGGCGAAACGGCCGCAGCGATTGCCGACGGTGCTGTCGCAGCAGGAAGTGCGGGCGCTGCTGGCGCACCTGGAAGGGCGCATGGCGGTGCTGGCGAAGTTGCTGTACGGCACCGGCATGCGGTTGATGGAGGGCGTGCGGCTGCGGGTGAAGGATGTGGACTTCGCCCGCAACGAGATCACCGTGCGCGAGGGCAAGGGTGGCAAGGACCGGCGGACGATGCTGCCGGGTTCGCTGGTGCCCATGCTGGTTGCCGAGATCGAGCGGGTGCAGGTGCTGCACCAGCAGGACCTGGCCGGTGGCGCAGGCGAGGTGTGGTTGCCGCACGCGCTGGCGCGCAAGTATCCCGCTGCGGCGCGCGAACTTGGATGGCAGTACGTGTTTCCAGCACGCACCATCAGCCTGGATCCGCGCGACGGGCGATGGCGGCGGCATCATCTGGACGAAGCGATGCTGTCGCGGGCGCTGAAGCGCGCACAGCTGGCGGCAGGCATCGCCAAGCCGGTCACCGCGCATACGCTGCGGCATTCGTTCGCCACGCACCTGATCGAAAGTGGCTACGACATCCGCACCGTGCAGGAACTGCTCGGGCACAAGGATGTCGCCACGACGCAGATCTATACGCACGTCCTCAATCGCGGCGCGGGTGCTGTGCTCAGCCCGCTGGATCGCTGAGATGGACCGCGCGAACCGGAGCGCGCCGGCGCCGATGGGCCTGGCATGCGTAGCCGCGCTGCTGGCCGGGATGGTTGCGACGCTGTGGTCGTCTGCGTTGCCGGCGCAGGTCCTGCTGTGGGCGCTGCTCGTCCTGGGGCTGGCCGCATGGCGCGTGCCGTCGCGTGCACGGTGGATCGGTGCGGGCCTTGCGGGCGTGACATGGGCGGGATTGCACGCCACATGGAGCCTGGGCGCGCAGTTGCCGGTGGCGTGGGAAGGACGTGAAGTCACGGTCACCGGCCGCGTCGTCGGCCTGCCCGAACCGCAGGCGCGCCGCACCCGCTTCCTGTTCCGTGTCGACGACGAGGGGCGACAACCGGCGCCGCTTCAGGGTCGCTTGCTGAGGCTGGCGTGGTACGACGAGTTCGGTGCCACCGAGCCGGGACCGAGAACGCAGCTGGGAGCCGGCGAGCGGTGGCGCTTGCGTGTCCGCGTAAGGGCGCCGCGCGGACTCGCCAATCCCGGCGGCGTGGATACCGAGCGCTACGCGGCGGCGCAGCGCATCAGCGCCATGGGGTATGTGCGGGATGCGGCAGTGGCCGAACGGCTGTCGCCGGCAGCGGGGATCGATGGCTGGCGCAGCCGCATGTCCGCGCGCATCGCGGACCAGGTGCCGGACCGGCATGCGCGCTTCGTGCAGGCGTTGGCGCTGGGCGATACACGAGGACTCGATGACCGGGACTGGCAGGTGCTTCGCGCCACCGGGCTGACGCACCTCATCGCGATCTCCGGCTTCCACGTCGGCATGGTCGCCGGCGCGTGTGCATTGGCGGCCGCCGGCCTGTGGTGGCTGGGGCCGGCGCTGGCCCGCCATGTTCCCCGTCCGCAGGCGGCGGGTGCCGCCGCCCTGGTCAGTGCATTGGGCTATGCCGCAGTGGCGGGATTCGCGTTGCCGACGGTGCGGACGGTACTGATGATCGCGGTGGTGGTGCTGGCACGGCTGGCGCGCCGCCACATCCGCCTGGTGGATACGCTCGCCCTCGCGATGCTGGCGGTGCTGCTCTTCGATCCCTTGTCGTTGCTGGCGGCTGGCTTCTGGTTGAGCTTCGGCGGTGTGGCGTGGCTGGCATGGTGCCTGCCGTCGTCGTTGCACTGGGCGAAGGCCTTCCTGCCTGCGCAGGGGGTCGCCACCGTGGGGTTGCTGCCGTTCACCGCGGTGCTGTTCGGCCAGGCGTCGCTCGCGGGTCCGTTGGCGAACCTGCTGGCCATTCCGTGGTGGAGCCTGGTGGTTGTGCCGCTTTCGCTGGTGGGGACGGGTCTCGAAGCCTTGCTGCCGGGCACGGGCAGCTGGGCGTGGCGGGCGGCGTCGGGGTGCTTTGCGCCGAGCTGGCAGCTGTTCGAGCGGGTCGCGCAGCATCCCTATGCACTGTGGTGGTTGCCGGAGAGTCCGGCATGGGCACTGTGGCTGGCGCTCGCGGGCGGCTTCTGGCTGTTGCTGCCGCGTGGCGTACCCGGCAAGTCGCTTGCCTTGCTGTTGTGGTTGCCGCTGCTGTGGCCGGACCGCGAACGGCCGCGCGAAGGCGAGGTGGAACTGGTGGTGATCGACGTGGGGCAGGGCCTGTCCGCGCTGGTGCGCACGGCCAACCATGCGCTGTTGTTCGATGCGGGGCCGGCGGTGGAAGAGGGATTCGATGCCGGCGAGCGCGCCGTGGTGCCGGCGCTGCGCGCGCTCGGTGTGCCGCGGCTGCATGCGCTGGTGGTCAGCCATGGCGACAACGACCATGCCGGTGGCGTCGAGGCGGTGCGCGCCAGCCTGCCGGTACGCACGGTCCTGGCGCCGCCTGGCAGTCCAGTGGACACGCACGCCGCCTGCATCGCCGGTGCGTCGTGGCACTGGGATGGCGTGCGCTTCCGCTTCCTGCATCCGGGCCTGCACTTTCCATACCTCGGCAATGAGGCGAGCTGCGTGCTGAAGGTGGAGACCCCGCACGGTGGCCTGCTGCTGCCGGGGGATATCGGCGCCGTCATCGAGCGTGGGCTGGTCCATCACGACGCGGATGCGCTGCGGGCGGACGTGGTCGTGCTGCCACACCACGGCAGCGCGGGGTCCTCGGATCCGGCCTTTGTCGCGGCCACCTCGCCCCGATTGGTGCTGAATGCCAGTGGTGCAGGCAACCGTTTCGGTCATCCACGCGCCGACGTCGTGGCCCGCTGGCGCCGGCGAGGGGCCGAAGTGCTGGATACGCAGTTCGGCGGTGCGCTTCGCGTGTGGCTGGGCGCGAATGGGCTGCAGGTGCGTGAACGGCGTCACGACCAGGCACGCTGGTGGGACGCCGTGCGGCGCCAGCAGGCCGGTGGGCTATCCTATCGGCTGGAAGAAGGACGGCCCGATGCGCCGGAGGACTGAACGTGCTGGAACTGGTGAAGGCCGGCGGTTGGCCGATGATCCCGCTGTTGCTACTCGGCGTGCTGGCCCTGGCCATCGTGGTGGAACGTTTCTGGTCGCTGCGCCGCAAGGAGATCCTGCCGCCCGGACTGGGCGAGGAGGTCCGCGCCTGGGCCGGCCGTGGCCAGCTGGAGCCCGCCCACATCGAGTCCCTGCGCCGCAACTCGCCGCTGGGTGAACTGCTGGCCGCGGCGCTGGACGTCCGCAACAAGCCGCGTGACCAGATACGCGAGCGCATCGAGGACACCGGCCGCCATGTGGTCCACCGCATGGAGAAGTTCCTCAACGCGCTGGGCAGCATCGCCTCGGCGGGCCCGTTGCTGGGCCTGCTGGGCACCGTGGTCGGCATGATCCAGATGTTCCTGGGCATCCAGGACAGTGGCGTTGGCGACGTCAACGCGCTGGCGGGCGGTATCGGCAAGGCGCTGGTGTGCGCGGCGGCCGGCATGATCGTGGCCATCCCGGCGTTGCTGTTCCATCGCTATTTCCGCGGCAAGGTCACCGGTTACGTGATGGAGATGGAGAAGGAAGCCACGGCGTTGGTCGATGCGCTGGAAGCCCGCCATCCGCGCGCCGCCGCCCGTCCGTCCGGCGCGGTCGCGCCGGCAGCGGCGCCGACCAGCGCCTGAGGCCGGCGCATGCGCATCCGCGACGACCGTTCGCAGGAAGAACCCGAGATCAACCTGGTGCCGTTGATCGACGTGATCCTGGTGCTGATCATCTTCTTCGTCATCACCACCACCTTCGATGCGCGCTCGATGCTGCAGCTGCAGCTGCCGAGCGCGGCCGGCGAACCGGTGGCCGCGCAGGTGAAGGCGCTCAGCGTGCTGGTCAATGCGGATGGGCGCTACTTCGTCGACGAGCATGAAGTGCTCCGCCCCGACATCGACGCGCTGAAGCAGACCCTGCAGCAGGTCGCCGGCAGCGACCGCAGCCGGCCGGTGCTGCTGCGCGCCGATGCACGCACGCCGCACCAGGCGGTGGTCACGGCGCTGGATGCGCTGGGCCAGCTGGGCTTCCGCAAGGTCAACATCGCCACCGCGCCGGAGGCGCAGAAGTGACCGCGACGGATTCGCCCTGGCAGGTCTACAAGCGGTTGCTCGGCTTCGCCAGGGCGTATCGCGGGCTGCTGGCGCTGGCAGCGCTGGGCGCCCTGCTGGAGGCGGCCGCGGGGAGCGGGTTCCTGGTGCTGATGAGCCCGATCACCAACAACCTGGTGACGCCGCAGGACATCAACCAGTGGATGCCCCTGGCGATCATCGGCCTGTTCGTCGTCCGCGGCATCGCGGGTTACATCACCGACATGAGCATGGGCAAGGCGGCGCGCAGCATCTCGCGCGACCTGCGGGTGAAAGTGCTGGCGAAATACCTGCGCCTGCCGGGTCAGCGCTTCGACAGTGAACCGGTTCCGTCGATGCTGGTTCGCCTCGGCTCCGACAGCGATCAGGTGTCGCAGGCCGCGATCGACGCCATGAAGGTGATGGTCCAGCAATCGCTCCAGGTGATCGGCGCCCTGGGTGTCATGCTCTGGTACAGCTGGCAGGTGACGCTGACCATCCTGGTGCTGGCACCGCCGCTGGCGTGGGTCATGGACAAGGTCGCCAAGCGCTACCGCCGCATCAGCCACCGCATCCAGGAAAGCGCCGGCCACATGCTGCAGGCCGCCGACCAGACGCTGTCCAACCAGCAGGAAGTGAAGGTCTACGGGGCCCAGTCGGTCGAGATGGCCCGCTATTCCTCGTTGGCCAACACCAACCTCAGCCTGTCGATGAAGGTGGAATCGACCCGCGCCATTTCGTCGGCCACGGTGCAGTTGATGGGGGCGACGGGGCTGGCGGCGCTGTTGTTCATTGCCGGCCGGGAAGCGATGGCGGGCAGACTGACCGCCGGCGATTTCGTCTCGCTGATGACCTCGATGATGGCCATCATCCCCGCGCTCAAGCAGCTGACCAACGTGCAGAACATGCTGCAGCGGGGCGTCGCGTCCGCGCAGCGCTTGTTCTCGGTGCTCGATGCCGACGACGAGAAGGACGCGGGTACGCGACCGCTGGACCGCGCACAGGGCCTGCTGGAATTCCGCGACATCACCACGCGCTATCCGGGCCAGAGCCGGCCCGCGCTGGAAGGCATCAGCTTCACCGCGCGCCCCGGTACCGTCACCGCCATCGTCGGTCGCTCCGGCAGCGGCAAGTCCACGCTGATCAAGCTGATCCCGCGCTTCTACGAGGCCGAGTCCGGCAGCATCCTCCTAGACGGCCATCCGCTGCAGGACTATCGCCTGGCCGACCTGCGCCGGCAGATCGCGCTGGTGGGGCAGCAGGTGATGCTCTTCGACGGCACCGTCGCCGCCAACGTCGCCTACGGCGAGCTGCAGGGCGCGGATGCCGCGACGATGGATGACGCCGTGCGTGGCGCCAACGCGATGGAATTCGTGCAGGAGCTGCCGGAGGGCATGCAGGCGCCGATCGGCAACAAGGGCGGGCGCCTGTCGGGCGGCCAGCGCCAGCGCCTGGCGATCGCGCGCGCGATGCTGAAGGACGCACCGATCCTGATACTGGACGAAGCCACCGCCGCGCTCGACAACGAATCCGAACGCCTGGTGCAGAACGCGCTGCAGAGGCTGATGCCCGACCGCACCACGCTGGTCATCGCGCATCGCCTGTCGACCATCGAGCATGCCGACCAGGTGCTGGTGCTGGACCAGGGCCGGTTGGTGGAGCAGGGCACGCATGCCGAACTGCTCGCACGCGGCGGCCTGTATGCCCACCTCTACCAGATGCAGTTCCGCGAGGGCGAGGCGGGGTGAGCCGCCGCACGATGCCCCAGCCGCCGGACTACTGGTTCGGCGATGGTCCGGTGCCGTGGTGGGCGCGGGCGCTCTCGACGATCTATGCCGGCCTGATCGCGCTGCGCGTGCGCCTGTACCGCATCGGCCTGCTGCGCGGTCACCGCATCGGTGTGCCCGTGATCGTCGTGGGCAATGTCACGGCCGGCGGCACCGGCAAGACGCCGCTGACCATCGCCCTGGTCGAACGCTTGCGCGCGGCTGGCTTCAAGCCGGGCGTGGCCAGCCGCGGCTACGGGCGCACCGGCGAAGGAGAGGCGCGCTGGGTGGACGCCGCGACGCCTCCAGCCGAGGGTGGCGACGAACCCGTGCTCATCGCCCGCCACACCGGCACCCGCGTGCGCGTGGACCGCGACCGTGTCGCGGCGGCGAAGGCGCTGGTGGCGGCCGGGTGCGATGTGGTCATCTGCGACGACGGGCTGCAGCACTACCGGCTGCGGCGCGACGTGGAGATCGAAGTGATCGATGGCACGCGCCGCTACGGCAACGGTCGGCTGATGCCGGCCGGCCCGTTGCGCGAGCCGGCGTCCCGCGCGGCGGCATGCGACTTCCGCGTGGTCAACCTGCCGGACGCGGACGGTGTCGCGCAGTTCGGCGAATGGCCCATGCACCTGCAGGCCGACGATGCGCTGCCGTTGCGCGGCGGCCGGCCGAAGCCGTTGTCGGCGTTCGCGGGCCAGCGCGTGCATGCGGTTGCCGGCATCGGCAATCCGGCCCGCTTTTTCGGCATGCTGCGCCAGCACGGGCTCGGTGTCGTGCCGCACGCGTTCGCGGACCACCACGACTATCGCGCCGAGGATTTTGCGTTCGGCAGCGAGCTGCCGGTGCTGATGACCGAGAAGGACGCGGTGAAGTGCGCCGCGTTCGCCAACGCGTGGTTCTACAGCGTGCCGGTCGCGGCAAAACTGCCCGAAGCGTTCTGGATCGCCCTGCTGGAGAAGCTCGGGTCGTCCACGAACGCCGTTGCGAAGTAGTACCCACTCTCCGACCCGGATACGGATCCCGATGACCGATTTCATCGTCGCCATTCCCGCCCGTTATGCCGCCTCCCGCCTGCCGGGCAAGCCGCTGCGGCTGCTCGGCGGCACGCCGCTGGTCGTACACGTCGCCCGGCGTGCCCTCGCGGCGGGCGCCCGCGAGGTCTGGGTGGCCACCGACGACGCGCGCATCGTCGACGCCTTGCAGGACAGCGGGGTGCGCGTGGCGATGACCTCCGAGCGGCATGCCTCTGGCAGCGACCGCCTCGCCGAGTGCGCCGACATCGCCGGCTGGACCGATGATGCGCTGGTGGTGAACCTGCAGGGCGACGAGCCGTTCGCGCCGCCCGCCGGCATCCGTGCCGTCGCCGACACGCTGGCCGCCAGTGGGGCGGAGATGGCGACACTGGCGGTGCCGGTGGACGACGCGGCCACCCTGTTCGATCCCAATGCGGTCAAGCTGGTGCGCGCGGTCAATGGCGACGCGCTGTACTTCAGTCGTGCGCCCATTCCGTGGCACCGCGATGCGTTCGCGCAGTCGCGCGACACGCTGCCGCCCGGGCAGTGGCTGCGGCATATCGGCATCTATGCTTACCGCGCCGGTTTCCTGCGCCGTTTCTCCACGATGCCGCCAGGCCGGCTGGAACAGGTGGAATCGCTCGAGCAGTTGCGGGTGCTGGAAGCCGGCCATCGCATCGCCGTGGCGATGACGCCGGAACCCTTTCCGCCGGGCGTCGACACGCCTGAAGACCTCGCGCGCGCCGAGGCCATCCTGCAGGCACGCGCGTGAACCTGCTGGTCGTCTGCCTCGGCAACATCTGCCGCTCGCCGATGGCGGAAGGTGCGCTGCGCGCACGCCTGGCCACTTCGCCGCTGGCCGGTCGTGTGCGCGTCGATTCTGCGGGAACCGGTGGCTGGCATGCGGGCGAACCGCCGGACCGTCGCGCCATCGCCTGTGCCCGCGGCCATGGCGTGGACATCAGCGGACAGCGCGCACGTCAGCTGTCCGCGCGCGACTTCGAGGCGTTCGACTGGATCCTGTGCGCCGACCGCGGCAACGTCCGCGACGTCATGCGCGTGGCGCCGACGGTGCCGGGCGCGCGCGTCGCCCTGCTGCTGGAATGGGCCGGCATCGACGCGGCGGGGGAGGTGCCGGACCCTTACACGGGCGGGCCGGAGGACTTCGAGCAGGTGTGGCGACTGGTCGATTCCGCGGCACAGGCGGTCGTGGCCAGACTCGCCGTGAACTGAGACTGCGGCATAATCAAGGACGATGACCGACATGACCCTGGCTCCCGAACTGCCGCGTGGCCTGCAGTGGCTGAACGCGCCATCGACCTCGCTGCACGAGCAGCGCGGACGCATCGTCGCGCTGGCCTTCGTCAACAGCGCCTCGGCCTGGTGCGCCCAGCGGCTGAACGACCTGGCCGTGCTGCAGGCCCGCTATCTGGGTCGCCTGCAGGCGCTGGCCGTGCATGTGCCGCGCTTCGACAGCGAGCGCGACCCGCAGGCCGCGCTCAAGCGGCTGCGTCGCCATGGATTGTCGCTGCCGCTCGTGCATGACGGCGACTGGGTCGCCTGGCAGCGTTTCGGCGTGGAGTCCTGGCCGACCGTCCTGCTGATCGACGGCGAGGGCCACGTCCGGCACCGTGCCGTGGGGGCGGAGGGACTGGCGGATCTGGAACGCCAGGTAGCGCGGCTTTGCGATGGTCTGCAGGTACCGCCGGACGACGACTTCCGTCCCTTCCGCGAGACCCGTCCGGAGCCGCGGATGCCGTTGTGCTTCCCGACCGGCCTGGTCGCCACGCCCGACCGCCTGTTTGTGGCCGACAGCGGCCATCACCGCGTACTGGAGTGCAACCACCATGGCCGGGTGATCCGGCAGTTCGGCATGGGCACCCCGGACTTCGCCGACGGCGAGTTGAACCATGCCGCTTTCCGCCGCCCACAGGGGCTGGCGCTGGTGCGCGAATCGCTCTACGTGGCCGATACCGGCAACCATGCCTTGCGACGCATCAACCTGCCGACCAGCACCGTCGACACGCTGTGCGGCAACGGCCGCGCGGGCGAACCGACGGAAGGCGTTGTCACCGCACCACGCGACGTGGCGCTGCACCAGCCGCAGGCGATCGTGGTGAACAACAACCAGATCTTCATGGCGATGGCGGGCGACAACCGGATCTGGAGCTACGACCTGGGAACGCGCGAGATCCGCGCACGCGCGGGCTCCGGGCAGCTCGACGTCCGGGACGGAAGCGGCCCGATGGCGGCGTTCGCGCAGCCGGCCAGCCTCACGGCCGCACTGCAGACCCTGTACGTGTGCGATGCCGTGGGTTCGGCCGTGCGGTCGCTGCAGTTGCGCGGCGACACGGTGCAGACGCTGCTCGGGCAGGGCGCCTGGAGTTTCGGCGACGAGGACGGACCACGCGACCGTGCCCGGCTGCAGCATCCGCAGGCGCTGGCATCGAGCCCCGATTCGCCGGTCATGTGGATTGCCGACAGTGGCAACGGCACGCTGCGCACGCTGCGGCTGGGCGGCGGCGAACTGGCCACCATCGCGTTGCCGCGGCGCCTGCAGGGTCCGGCCGGCCTGTCCGTGGCGGCGGGCGCGGTGTGGATCGCCGAGACCGACGCCCATGCGGTGCTGCGCTACGATATCGCCACCGGCGAACTGAGCCACGTTCCGATCGACGAATGAGCGGCAGTCCCCAGGCGGAATTCGACGGCAAGGCGTTCGCGGCCGGCCTGAGCACCGCGCCAGGCGTGTACCGCATGTACGCGGCCGATGACGCGCTGCTCTACGTCGGCAAGGCCGGCGCGCTGCGCAAGCGCGTGGCCAGCTACTTCAACAGCTCGCCCAAGTCGCCGCGCATCCTGTCGATGCTGTCCCAGGTCGTGCGGATGGACGTCACCGTCACCCGTACCGAAGCCGAAGCGCTGCTGCTGGAAAACCAGCTGATCAAGTCGCTGACGCCGCGCTACAACGTGCTGCTGCGCGACGACAAGAGCTATCCCTACGTCCTGCTCACGCGCGAGGAATGGCCCCGGATCGGCTTCCATCGCGGCGCGCGCGCGTTGCCAGGGCGTTACTTCGGTCCCTATCCCAGCGCCGGTGCGGTCCGCGAGACGTTGAACCTGATGCAGAAGCTGTTCCGCATCCGCAATTGCGAGGACAGCGTGTTCCGCAACCGCTCGCGGCCCTGCCTGCAGTACCAGATCGGCCGCTGCAGCGCGCCGTGCGTGGGACTGGTGCCGGAAGCGGATTATGCCGAGGCGGCGCGCCGCGCGACGCTGTTCCTCGATGGTCGCAGCGACGAGCTGACGCGCGAGCTGGGCAGTGCGATGGAGCAGGCCAGCGCAAACCTGGAATTCGAACAGGCCGCGCGGCTGCGCGATCTGGTCGCATCGATCCGCAGCTTGCAGGCGCGCCAGTACGTGGACGGCCACGCCGCCGACCTCGACGTGCTGGCCTGCGCCATGCAGGGCAGCCAGGCCTGCGTGCTGCTGCTCGCCTTCCGCGACGGCCGCAACCTGGGCACGCGCACCTTCTTCCCGAAGACCAATGGCGAGGATTCGGCGGACGAAGTCCTCGGCGCCTTCGTGTCGCAGTACTACGCCGAACAGCCGGCACCGCAGGAAATCGTCCTCGATCGCGAGATTCCCGAGGCGGAGCTGATCGAGCACGCATTGGCGGCCGCGGCGGGGCGCAAGGTGCAGCTGAAATGGAACGTCCGCAGCGAGCGCGCGGGTTACCTGGACCTGGCCAAACGCAACGCCGAGATCGCGCTGGTGACCGAGCTCGGCAGCCGCAACGCGCAGACCGCACGCAGCGAGGCGCTGAAGGAGCTGCTGGGCCTGCCGGAGGTGGCCAAACGCATCGAGTGCTTCGACATCAGCCATACGATGGGCGAAGCGACCGTGGCGTCCTGCGTCGTGTTCGATGCCAATGGCGCGGTGCGTTCGCAATACCGTCGCTACAACATCACGGGGATCACGCCGGGCGACGATTTCGCCGCCATGCACCAGGCCATCGAGCGGCGGTTCCGGCGCGCGGTGGAAGAGGGCGGCGTGCTGCCCGATGTGCTGCTGATCGACGGTGGCGCGGGGCAGCTCGCGCAGGCGCAGGCCGCCCTGGCCGACCTGGGCGTGGACGGCGTCACGCTGGTGGGCGTGGCCAAGGGCGTGGAGCGCCGCGCCGGGCACGAGGCGCTGGTGCTGCCCGATGGGCGCGAACTGCGCCCGGGTGCGGCGTCGCCGGCGCTGCAGCTGATCCAGCAGGTGCGCGACGAAGCGCACCGGTTCGCGATCACCGGCCATCGCGGCAAGCGGCAGAAGGCGCGCATGACCAGCAAGCTGGAGGATATCCCCGGCATCGGACCGCGCCGGCGTGCGAGCCTGCTCAAGCATTTCGGCGGACTGGCGGGGCTGAAGGCGGCCGGCGCCGACGAGATCGCCCGCGTCGACGGCGTGAACGCCGCACTGGCCGAGCGAATCTACGCTAACCTGCACGGGCTGCCGTCCCCCGAGGCAGGAAAAGAGTAAGCCTGCGATGAAGTTGACCGTTCCCACCTGGCTCACGCTGCTGCGGATCGTGCTGATCCCGGTGCTGGTGCTGGTGTTCTACCTGCCGTATTCGTGGACCAACTTCGCGGCGGCCTTCATCTTCGTGCTCGCGGCGGTCACCGACTGGCTGGATGGCTGGATCGCGCGCCGCTACCACCTGTATTCCGCGTTCGGTGCGTTCCTCGACCCCGTCGCCGACAAGCTGATGGTGGCGGTGTCCCTGTTCCTGATCGTGCAGGACAACCCCACCATGTGGATGGCGATCTGGGCCGCGGTGATCGTGGGTCGCGAGATCGCGGTCTCCGCATTGCGCGAATGGATGGCGGAGCTTGGCCAGCGCGCCACGGTGAAAGTCGCCGCGCTGGGCAAGATCAAGACCATCGTGCAGATGGTGGCGCTGTCCTGCCTGCTGTACGCGTCCACGCCGGGCGACCAGTCGCTGGCGGATATCTGGATGGGGCGGTGGGTGTTCCTGCTGGGCGACTGGCTGCTGGCGATCGCGGCGCTGCTGACGCTGTGGTCCGGCATCCAGTACCTGCTCGCGGCATGGCCGATCCTGCGCGACGGCGACAAAAAGCCTGTTGACATGCCAGAACAAGACGCTACAATTTCGTCTCTCTCGACGCGGGAATAGCTCAGTTGGTAGAGCACGACCTTGCCAAGGTCGGGGTCGAGGGTTCGAGTCCCTTTTCCCGCTCCAGTTTTTCGTCCTGAGAGGGACGGTCCACCAAACCCCGTTCGCGGGGTTTTGTGTTGTAGGGCGCCTTGAAAACGTGCCTTGATTGCGCCAGTCTGGCGCGGTCGCCATCGGCCTGGTGGCAGAGTGGTTATGCAGCGGACTGCAAATCCGCGTACGCCGGTTCAATTCCGACCCAGGCCTCCAGAACCAGAAGGACCGCAAGGGACTTCAATGCGGGAATAGCTCAGTTGGTAGAGCACGACCTTGCCAAGGTCGGGGTCGAGGGTTCGAGTCCCTTTTCCCGCTCCATACAGGCTCCTCGTGAGCACGCACGAAGCCCCGCATGCGGGGCTTCGTCGTTCCTGTGGCCCGGCAACGCCGCCGCTTTCCAAGACGGCGGCGCTGAGGCAGGCTATCCACGGGCCCGGATGGCGAAACTGGTAGACGCATCGGACTTAAAATCCGCCGGCCGCAAGGCCATGCCGGTTCGATTCCGGCTCCGGGCACCACCGCGTCGTCGTTGCCTCAGCGCTGACGCTTCTTCTCTTCCTCGCGCACCTTGCGGCGCACGAACAGCGCGACGAAGACGCTGATCCCCACCATGACGATGCTGCCGCCGATGGCGAGCCAGCCGACGGGCTCCATGAAGATCTCGCGCAGGATCGGATGCATGACGTGTTCTCCCCGGTTGTGGTGGCGCCAACGTCGCATCGCCCGCCTGCGTGGGCATTGATCCGGATCAACCCTGGGTGTCCGCTGCGGCATGCCGTCGCAGGGCATGGCATAGAATCATCGCTGGCCCACGGGAGACTGCCGATGCAGCGTTACCTCGCCTATGCCGCCAGCATCGTGCTGGCCCTCGTCTCGTTGTCGCTGGCGTCGACATGGCCGGCCGCGTGGTGGGGCGTCGCCGTCTTCGGTGCGCTGGCGCTGCTCGGTACGTGGGACGTGCTGCAGACGCGAAGCACGCTGCGCCGCAACTATCCGGTACTGGCGCATTTCCGCTATGGGCTGGAGTCGGTCGGTCCGGAGATCCGCCAGTACTTCATCGAAGGCGACACGGCCGAAGTTCCGTTTTCGCGCCAGCAGCGCGCGCTGGTCTACCAGCGGGCGAAAGGCGTCAGCGACGTCGTGCCGTTCGGCAGCCAGCAGGACGTCTATGGCGTGGACTACGAGTGGATCAACCATTCGATGGCGCCTTCGAGCGTGGACTCGCACGACTTCCGCGTGGTGATCGGCGCGGGCACCGCGCAACCGTATTCGGCGAGCGTGTTCAACATCTCGGCGATGAGTTTCGGTTCGCTGTCGGCGAATGCAGTTCGCGCGTTGAACGAGGGGGCGCGGCGCGGCAACTTCTACCACGACACCGGCGAGGGTTCGATTTCGCCGTATCACCGCGAAAAGGGCGGGGACCTGGTCTGGGAAATCGGCTCGGGCTACTTCGGATGCCGCGACGAGCGAGGGCGCTTCAGCGAGGAGCGCTTCATCGAGAACGCGCACTCGCCGCAGGTGAAGATGATCGAGGTGAAACTGTCGCAGGGCGCCAAGCCCGGCCACGGTGGCGTGCTGCCGGCCGCCAAGGTCAGCGCCGAGATTTCGGCGACGCGCGGCGTACCGATGGGGCACGACTGCGTGTCGCCGGCGAAGCACTCGGCGTTCTCCACGCCGGTCGAACTGCTGCAGTTCGTCGCCCGGCTGCGCGAGCTGTCGGGCGGCAAGCCGACCGGCTTCAAGCTGGCGATCGGGCACCCATGGGAATGGTTCGGCATCGCCAAGGCCATGCACGAAACCGGGCTGCTGCCGGATTTCATCGTCGTGGACGGGGCCGAAGGCGGCACGGGCGCCGCGCCGGCCGAGTTCATCGACCACGTCGGCGTGCCGATGCACGAGGCGCTGCTGCTGGTCCACAACACGCTGGTCGGCCTGGACCTGCGCGACCGCATCCGGATCGGCGCCGCCGGCAGGATCATCAGCGGATTCGACATCGCCCGCACGATGGCGATGGGTGCGGACTGGTGCAATGCCGGCCGCGGCTTCATGTTCGCGCTGGGCTGCATCCAGGCGCAGAGCTGCCACAACGACCGCTGCCCGACCGGCGTCGCCACCCAGGACCCGACGCGCTGGAAGCACCTGGACGTGCCCGACAAGTCGGTGCGCGTGCAGCAGTTCCACGACAACACGCTCAAGGCCCTGCGCGACATGCTGTGCGCGGCGGGGCTGGAGCATCCCCAGCAGCTGGGGCCGGAGCACATCCTGCGGCGGGGGTCGCCGATCGAGGGGAGGGCGCTGGCCGCGCTGTACAAGTACCTGGAGCCCGGCGAATTGCTGGATCGGGTGCCGACGCATGCGGTGTTCCGCGACTTCTGGCCGGATGCGCGCAGCGACGCATTCGCGCCGCCACGCCGGGTCAGCGCCCTCTGTGATACCAAGGACCGGTGACCGGCGGACGCGTTGACCCGCCCCCCGGTCCGCGGCTATCATTCGCGCCCCGATGATTTCGGGCGGTTAGCTCAGCGGTAGAGCACTGCTTTCACACGGCAGGGGTCACAAGTTCGAAACTTGTACCGCCCACCAGTTCCAGCGAAAAGCCCGGCCTTTGGCCGGGCTTTTTCGTGTCCGCTCCCGGCGCTTTCCGCGGGGCGCGGCGACCACGTCCGGCAGATGCGTGGAACGTGCGCATAAGTGCTTGTTTCCCCGGCTGAAACGGTCGGTCTGGCGCGTCCGCTGTGATACACTCCACAGGTTGCAGAACCCGCCGGAATCCCCGCCTGTCGCTGCCTCGCCGGCCTACGCCGGCTAGGCCCGTTTTGGCCGCGATTCAGGCCCGAGACAACCTGAGAAACACGGAACCCGAATGGCCGATACCGCCAAGGAAATCATCCCCGTCAACCTCGAAGACGAGATGCGTCGCAGCTATCTCGATTACGCGATGAGCGTGATCGTGGGGCGCGCGCTCCCGGATGTCCGCGATGGCCTGAAGCCCGTCCACCGGCGCGTCCTGTTCGCGATGAACGAACTGGGCAACCACGCCAACAAGCCGCACGTGAAGTCCGCCCGCATCGTCGGTGACGTGATCGGTAAGTACCACCCGCACGGCGACCAGTCGGTCTACGACACGCTGGTGCGCATGGCGCAGCCGTTCTCGCTGCGCTACATGCTGGTCGACGGCCAAGGCAACTTCGGTTCGGTCGACGGCGACTCCGCCGCCGCCATGCGTTACACCGAAGCCCGCATGGCCAGGCTCACCCATGAGCTGCTGGCGGACATCGACAAGGAAACCGTCGATTTCCAGCCCAACTACGACGAGAAGGAACAGGAGCCGACGGTCTTGCCGACGCGCTTCCCGAACCTGCTGGTCAACGGGTCGGCCGGCATCGCGGTGGGCATGGCCACCAACATCCCGCCGCACAACCTGTCGGAAGTGGTCAACGGCCTGATCGCACTGATCGACAATCCGGAACTGGATGTCGACGCGCTGATGCAGTACATCCCGGGCCCGGACTTCCCCACCGGCGGCATCATCAACGGCACCGCCGGGATCGTCGCCGGCTATCGCACCGGTCGTGGCCGCGTTCGCATGCGCGCCAAGGCCGACATCGAAGTGAACGACGACAACGGCCGCGAGTCGATCATCGTCACCGAGATCCCGTACCAGGTGAACAAGGCGCGGCTGATCGAGAAGATCGCCGAGCTGGTGAAGGAGAAGAAGCTCGAAGGCATCAGCGAGCTGCGCGACGAGTCCGACAAGGACGGCATGCGCATCTACATCGAGGTCAAGCGCGGCGAGTCGGCCGAGGTCGTCCTCAACAACCTGTACCTGCAGACGCCGATGGAGTCGGTGTTCGGCATCAACATGGTCGCGCTGGTCGATGGCCGCCCGCAGCTGCTCAACCTGAAGCAGATGCTGGAAGCGTTCGTGCGCCATCGCCGCGAAGTGGTGACCCGCCGGACCATCTTCGAACTGCGCAAGGCGCGCAACCGGGCCCACATCCTGGAAGGCCTGACGGTCGCGCTCGCCAACATCGACGAGATGATCGAGCTGATCAAGACATCGGCCAACCCGCAGGAAGCGCGCGAGCGCATGCTGGCGAAGACGTGGGAGCCGGGCCTGGTGGGCTCGCTGCTCGCCGCGGCCGGTGCCGAGGCGTCGCGTCCGGAAGACCTGCCTGCCGCCATCGGTTTCGTCGACGGCCGCTACCAGCTGAGCGAGGCCCAGGCCACGCAGATCCTGGAGATGCGCCTGCACCGCCTGACCGGCCTGGAGCAGGAAAAGCTGACCGAGGAATACCGGCTGCTGCTGGAGACCATCGCCGGCCTGATCCGCATCCTCGAGAATCCGGACGTGCTGCTGCAGGTGATCCGCGACGAGCTGCTGAACGTCAAGGCCGAGTTCGGCGACGAGCGTCGCAGCGAGATCCGCCACAGCGAGGAAGACCTCGATATCCTCGATCTGATCGCGCCGGAAGACATGGTGGTCACGCTGTCGCACGCCGGTTACGCCAAGCGCCAGCCGGCCAGCGCCTACCGTGCGCAGAAGCGGGGCGGCCGTGGCCGCAGTGCGGCGGCGACCAAGGAAGAGGATTTCATCGACCAGCTGTGGCTGGTCAACACGCACGACACGCTGCTCACCTTCACCAGCAGCGGCAAGGTGTTCTGGCTGCCGGTGTACCAGTTGCCGGAAGCGGGTTCCAACGCGCGCGGCCGGCCGATCATCAACTGGATCCCGCTGGAAGCCGGCGAGAAGGTCCAGGCGGTGGTGCCGGTGCGCGACTACGAGAACGGCAAGTTCGTCTTCTTCGCCACGAAGAACGGCACGGTCAAGAAGACCCCGCTTACCGAGTTTGCGTTCAAGCTGGCGCGCGGCAAGATCGCGATCAACCTGGATGAAGGCGATGCGCTGGTCGGCGTGGCGCTGACCGATGGCGAGCGCGACGTCATGCTGTTCGCCTCCAATGGCCGCGCCGTGCGCTTCTCCGAAGCACTGGTGCGCGCCATGGGCCGTACCGCCACCGGTGTGCGCGGCATGCGGCTGGTCGCAGGCGCGGATGCGGAAGCCGAAGGCGAGCAGGACGAAGGCGAGGCCGGCGATACCGATGGCGTGCCGTCGATTCCGGAAGCGGGCTCCGAGGTGGTCAGCCTGGTCGTGGTCGATGGCGACGGCGACATCCTGACCGCCAGCGAGCGTGGCTACGGCAAGCGCACCCCCGTCGCGGACTATCCGCGCAAGGGCCGCGGCACCCGCGGCGTGATCGCGCTGAAGACCACCGAGCGCAACGGTCGCCTGGTCGGCGCCATCCAGTTGTCCGACCATCACGAGGTCCTGCTGATCTCCGACGGCGGCACGCTGGTGCGCACCCGTGCGGCGGAAATCTCGCAGGTCGGCCGCAACACCCAGGGCGTCACCCTGATGCGCCTGTCCGACGGCGAAGCCCTGCAGGCGGTGGAGCGCCTGGATGCCTCGCTGGACGACGAGGAGGCAGGCGAGGGTGTCGTGGGTGCCGTGCCGGCGGCGCCGGATGCCACGGACACACCGCCGGAGGCCTGACCGTCGATTCACATGAAAGCGCGCGCGGTTTGACCGCGCCGCTTTCATCCCTGCGTTCTATACTGCCGGTACGACCACGGCAGGGAACGGCACATGGGATCGGCAAGTCGCAACACCCGCAACGCGCGCAGCCAATGGATGCGCGCGTTTTTTATTGGCCTGATGGCAGCGACGGCGCTCGCCGGCTGCAAGCGCAACGAATCCGGGCAGCTGCCCGAGGCCAGCGGCGAGCCGATCAAGGCGCAAGCCGCCAAGGTGGAAGGTTTCGCCCTGGTGGGCGCCTATCCCGACCAGCATGACGGCGACCTCGCCATCGCGCTGGAATTCAGCCGGCCACTGGTCAGCTCGCAGGACTTCGACACGCTGCTGGTGGTGAAGGATGCCAACGGCGCCGCGGTGAAGGGCAGCTGGGTACTGGACGACAAGGGCCTCATCCTGCGCTTCCCGTCAGTGGAAGCGGCCAAGGATTACGAGGTCACCCTGAAAGCCGGGCTGTCCGCCGCCGACGGCACGCGCCTGGGCAGGGACGACACGCACAAGGTGCATACGGGTGAACTCGACCCGGCGGTGGGCTTCGCCTCGCAGGGCAGCGTGCTGCCGGCGCGCGAGAGCCGCGGCCTGCCGGTGGTGTCGATCAACGTGCCGGAAGTGGACGTGGAGTTCCTGCGCGTCACCGAGAAGCAGTTGCCGAAGTTCTTCGCCGAGTACCAGCGCGGCGGTCGCCGCGGCAGCTGGGATCTCGACAGCGAGTACGGCGACAGCACGCCGCTGGGCAAGCTGGCCGAACCCGTCTACCTCAACCGCTTCGTGCTGGGCGGCAAGCCCAACGAGCGCGTACTGACCTACCTTCCGATCCAGGACATCCGCGAGTTGCAGGATCCCGGCCTGTACTTCGCCGTGATGAAGCGTACCGGCAAGTTCGCCGGCGAGTTCGAGACCGCCTTCTTCACCGTCAGCGACATCGGCCTGCATACCCGGGCTTACAAGGACAAGCTGTTCGTCCACACCGCGTCGCTGCGGGACGGCTCGGCCACCGGCAGCGTCGAACTGAAGGTGCTCGACGCCCGTGGCGAAGCCATCCTGGCCGGCAAGACCGACGGCAACGGCAATGCGCTGCTGAACTACACGCTGGACGCCGGCCACGTACTGGTCGCCACGCGCGGCAAGGACGTGTCGATGCTGCCGTTCAACCAGCCGGCGCTCGACCTGTCCGAGTTCGCCGTCGCCGGCCGAGAGCAGGCGTGGTTCGACGTGTTCGCCTGGTCGGGCCGCGACCTGTACCGCCCCGGCGAGACGGTGCGTATCTCCGCACTGCTGCGCGACAACGACGGCAAGCCGGTACCGGCGCAGAAGCAGGGCGGCGGCCAGCCGGTGTTCCTGCGCCTGAAGCAGCCCGACGGCAAGGTCTTCCGCGAGACACGCCTGCAGCCGGGCGCGCAGGGCTATTTCAGCTTCGAGCAGGCGATCCCGGTGGAAGCGCCGACGGGTCGTTGGCAGGTGGAGTTCCGCACCGATCCGGCCAGCAAGGAAGCGGTGCAGGGCATGACGCTGCGCATCGAGGAGTTCCTGCCCGAGCGCATGAAGCTGGACCTGGACGCGTCGCCGGTGCTGAAGCCGGGCCAGCCGCTCAAGCTGAAGGCGACGGCGGCCTACCTGTACGGTGCGCCGGCCAGCGGCAACCGCTTCACCGCCAAGCTCGCGGTGGCGGTGGAACAGCACCCGCTGGAGCAGTTGCCGGGCTACTTCTTCGGCGACCCGACGATGGAACTGCCGAAGGAAGCCAAGGACGTCATCGACACCACGCTGGCCGACAACGGCGTGCTGGAAGAGGACATCGCGCTGCCCGCGGAAGCCAAGCCGCGCAGCCCGATCGCCGCCATCGTCTCCGGCAGCGTCTACGAGACCGGCGGCCGTACGGTCAATCGCACGCTCAAGCGCGTGCTGTGGCCGGCCGACGCGCTGGTCGGCATCCGTCCGCTGTTCGACGACAAGGACGGCGCCGATGCCAACGCGAACGCAGGCTTCGAAGTCGTGCGCATGGATGCCGCCGGCACGCCGCAACCCGGCAAGGGCCTGAAGGCCACGCTGGTGCGCGAACTGCGCGACTACCACTGGAACCATTCCGATGATGGCGGCTGGGACTACGACTTCACCCGCCGTTTCGAGAACAAGGACACGCGCACGCTGGATGTCGGCACGGGCGCGTCGAAGATCGACTTCCCGGTGGAGTGGGGCGAGTACCGGCTGGACGTGTTCGATCCGGCCACCGGCCTGACCACGCGCTATCCGTTCCGCGCCGGCTGGAGCTGGGACGACCAGAACCGCGGGCTGGATGCGCGTCCCGACAAGGTCAAGCTGGCGCTGGACAGGACGGGCTACAAGGCGGGCGACACGCTGAAGGTCACCGTCACCCCGCCGCATGCCGGCAAGGGCCTGCTGATGGTCGAGAGCGACCGCATGCTGTACGTGCAGGCGATCGACGCCAAGCCGGGCAGCACGTTCTCGATTCCGGTCACCAAGGACTGGGAGCGCCACGACGTCTACGTCACCGCGCTGGTGTTCCGCGGCGGTTCGGCGCCCAGCAAGATCACGCCGGCGCGCGCGGTCGGCGTGGCGCACGTGCCGATGGATCGCCGCGACCGCCGCGTTGCCGTCGGCCTGTCGGTGCCGAAGCAGATGCGCCCCGAACAGAACCTGCCGGTCACGGTCAGCGTGCCGGAACTCGCAGGCCAGACCGCGCACGTCACCGTGTCGGCGGTGGACGTGGGCATCCTCAACATCACCCGCTTCCCGGTGCCGGACGCCAACGCGCAGTTCTTTGCGCAGCGTCGGCTGGGCGTGGACGCCTACGACATCTACGGTCGGGTGATCGAAAGCTTCGAAGGCGGCAGCGCCAAGATGCGCTTCGGCGGCGACATGGCGCTGTCGGCCCTGCCGCAGGCGAAGCGGCCGACCTCGCGCGTGCAGACGGTGGACCTGTTCTCCGGACCGGTGAAGCTGGACGGCAAGGGCAATGCGCGCGTCGCGCTGAAGGTGCCGGACTTCAACGGCACGCTGCGCGTCTCGGCGCTGGTCTATTCCGACACGCGCTACGGCAACCGCGACCGCGAAACCGTGGTGCGCGCGCCGATCGTGGCCGAAGCCAGTCTGCCGCGCGTGCTGGCGCCGGGCGACAGGAGCACGGTGACGCTGGACGTGCAGAACTTCACCGGCAAGGCCGGTGCGTTCAAGGTACTGGTGAATGGCGAAGGTCCGCTCAACATCGGCGAAGGCAGCAAGAGCGCCGACCTGTCGGTGGACGCGAAGCGCACGCTGACGTTCCCGATCACCGCGGGCGAGGGCTACACCACGGCGCAGGTGCGCGTGCGGGTGGAAGGCAACGGCTTCAAGGTCGACCGTCGCTACGACGTGCCGGTGCGCGCCGGCTGGCCCGCGGTCCTGCGCTCGCGCACGCAGGTGCTGGACAGCCTGGTGCCGGTGGAGATGGGCGCGGGCTTCGCCGACGGACTGATGCCAGGCTCGGTGACGGCGCGCATGACCGTCTCCGCGCTGCCGCCGATTCCGTTCGCCAGTGCGCTGAAGGGCGCGCTGGAGTATCCGTACGGCTGCGCCGAGCAGACCACCAGCAAGGGCTACGCCGCGCTGGAACTGGACGACGCCACGGCCAAGCTGCTCGGCATCGACGGGCTGGAAGTGAAGAAGCGGCGCGAACGCATGGAAGGCGCCTTCGGACGGCTGGCGTCGATGCAGGTGGCGAACGGCCACTTCTCGATGTGGGGCAACGACGACTACATCAATCCGGGCCTGACGCCGTACATCGCCGAGTTCCTGCTGGACGCGCGCGAAGGCGGTTTCGCCGTGCCGGAGGCGGTGCTGCAGAAGGCCCTGACCCGGTTGAACGAGGATCTGCTCGCCGGTGGTGCGCAGTTCTACGGCTATGATCGCCGCGACCACCTCAAGTTCGCCAACCAGGCCTACGCCGGCTACGTGCTCGCACGCGTCAACCGTGCCCCGCTGGGCACGCTGCGCGCGCTGTACGACAACGAGCGCGGCAAGACGCTCACCGGTCTGCCGCTGGTGCACCTGGGCATCGCGCTGTCGCTGCAGGGCGACAAGGCGCGCGGCGCGAAGGCGATCGCGGAGGGGTTCGCCAAGACCGGCGACCGTCCGGAGTATCTCGGCGACTACGGCACACGCCTGCGCGATGACGCACTGATGATCGCGCTGGTGCACGAGCGCAAGCTGGCCAAGCCGGAATACGACCGCCGTGCGATCTCGCTGGGTCGCGAGCTGGATGCCCGCCGCAACAGCGGCTGGATGTGGCTGAGCACGCAGGAGCAGGTGGCGCTGGCGCGCCTGGGCAAGGCGCTGATGGTCGACCAGAAGAAGCTGGTGTCCGGCCAGTGGAGCATCGGTGGCGATGCCGAAACGATTGCGCCGGTCCGTCTGTTCGGCCGCAGCGTCGACCACGCGGCGCTCGCGCGTGGCCTGCGCTTCACGCCGGAAGGTTCGCCGCCGTTGTACGCGTCGCTGGACGTCGCCGGCATCCCGCGCAGCGCGCCGGCACCGGACGATCGCCAGATCGGCATCGAGCGTCGCTACTACACGACCGACGGGCAGGAATGGAAGGGCGGCACGCTGAAGGAAGGCGAGGCATTGATCGTACGCGTCGGCATCACCGCCAACGTCGCGATTCCGGATGCGCTGTTCACCGACCTGCTGCCGGCCGGCCTGGAGATCGAGAACTTCAACCTCGGCGACGCCAAGCAATGGGCGGAGGTCGTGGTCGATGGCATCTCGATCAGCGACCGCGGCAGCGCGGCGGACGTCAAGCACGAGGAGTTCCGCGACGACCGTTATGTCGCCGCGCTGAAGCTGGATCGCCGCAACACGGCCAAGCTGTTCTACCTGGTCCGCGCAGTGACGCCGGGCACGTACACCGTTCCGCCGTCGCTGGTGGAGGACATGTACCGTCCGGACATCCGCGGCGTCGGCAGGGCCTCGCCGGCGACGATCACGGTGGTGCAGCCATAACGTGTCTGACCCATTGCCGTCATCCCGGCGCACGCCGGGATCCATCTTGATGCCACGAGTCGTGAGTAAGCGCGTGGAGCAAGAGCAGCATGGATTCCAGCGTGCGCTGGAATGACGGCGACTGGCGGGGCTGCGGGCTCCCTGAACGTCATCCCGGCGGTTCTCAACAGCCGAATGGCTGGTCAAGCCGGAATCCAGGTTGATCTTCAGTGATCCACGCCGTGATGGGGCAACCAGGAAGAGACGACATGGATGACCCGCCATGCGGCGGTTGAGTCGCTTCTTCAGCGCGCGCTGGAATGACGGGCAGCGTGCCCGCCGCTGGCTGTCCTGGCTGCGGTGGTCGACGGTGGCCGTACTGGTTGCGGTATTGGTGCTCGACCTCGCATTCCCGCCCCCGCTGCCGAAAACCCGCGACACCAGCACGCTGGTCGTCGCGCGCGACGGCACGCCGCTACGCGCCTTCGCCGACCGCGACGGCGTCTGGCGTTATCCCGCTACCCCGGACACGGTATCGCCGCTCTACCTGCAGGCGTTGCTGAACTACGAGGACCGCTGGTTCTGGCAGCACCCCGGCGTCAATCCGTGGGCCTTGCTGCGCGCCGCCGGCCAGTTCGTCCGCCATGGTCGAGTGGTGTCCGGCGGCTCCACGCTGACCATGCAGGTCGCACGCATGCTGGACCGCCACTCGCGCACGCCGTGGGGCAAGGCCAAGCAGATGCTGCGCGCGGTGCAGCTGGAAGCGCACCTGTCCAAGCGCGAGATCCTGACGCTTTACCTGGAGCGCGCCCCGTTCGGCGGCACCATCGAAGGCGTGGATGCGGCCAGTTGGGCCTACCTCGGCAAGCCGGCCTCGCGCCTGTCGCATGCCGAGGCCGCGCTGCTGGCAGTACTGCCGCAATCGCCCAGCCGGCTGCGCCCGGATCGCCATCCCGATGCGGCCCGCGTCGCACGCGACAAGGTGCTGCAGCGCATGGCCGACCTCGGCGTCTGGTCGAAGGCCGAGGTCGACGATGCCCGCATCGAGCCCGTCGTCGCACGCAGCCTGCAGGCGCCGATGAGTGCGGCGCTGCTGGCCGAACGCCTGAGACGCCAGCAGCCGCGTGCCTCACGCATCGCCTCGACCATCGACGCCAGCCTGCAGCGGACGCTGGAGGAGCGCGTGCAAGGCTACTTTTCCACGCTGC
This sequence comes from Pseudoxanthomonas japonensis, assembly GCF_010093445.1. Classification (GTDB taxonomy): domain Bacteria; phylum Pseudomonadota; class Gammaproteobacteria; order Xanthomonadales; family Xanthomonadaceae; genus Pseudoxanthomonas_A; species Pseudoxanthomonas_A japonensis. The sequence goes on from NZ_PDWW01000007.1 coordinate 25,787, forward strand.
CGGCGCGTACATCCGCCGCATTGCTGGTGGTCGACAACGCCACGATGGAAGCGCGCGCCTACGTCGGCTCGGTGGCGTTCGGCGATCGCGAACGCCTGGGGCATGTCGACATGGTGCAGGCATGGCGCTCGCCGGGATCGACGCTGAAGCCGTTCCTGTACGGACTGGCGCTGGACGACGGCCTGATCCATTCCGAGAGCTTGCTGATCGATGCGCCGCAGTCGTTCGGCGGTTACCGCCCGGGCAACTTCGACGCCGCTTTCAACGGTCCGGTCAGCGCCGCCGACGCGCTGCGGCTGTCGCTCAACGTGCCGGCGGTGGACCTGCTGGACCGCGTCGGTCCGGCGCGTTTCTCCGCACGGCTGGCGAACAACGGCCTGGTGTTGCGCTATCCGCGCGGCGCGCAGCCGAACCTGTCGCTGATCCTCGGCGGCACCGGCGCGCGCCTCGAGGATCTGGTGGGCGCCTACGCGGGCTTGAACCGCAGCGGACTGTCGGGCCGCGTGCGCTACACCGCGCAGGCCCCGGCATCCGACCGTCGCCTGCTCTCGCCCGGTGCCGCGTGGATCATCCGCGAGGTGCTGGAAGCGCATCCGCGTCCCGGATACGGCAGCGGCGTGCTCGATACCGGCAGCCGTCCGCGCGTGGCCTGGAAGACCGGCACGAGCTACGGCTTCCGCGACGCGTGGGCGCTCGGCAGCACGCGCCGCTACACGGTCGGCGTATGGGTGGGCCGGCCCGACGGCACGCCGCTGCCCGGCCAGTACGGCGCGGTCACCGCGCTGCCGTTGATGTTCGAAGTGATCGACAGCCTGCCGCGCGCGCAGGGCGATGCGGGTCCGCTGCCGCCGCCCGCCGGCGTGGCCGAACAGGCGATCTGCTGGCCGTTGGGAACGCTGGCGGAAGCCGAACCGCCGGCGCTGTGCCAGCGCAAGCGCGATGCCTGGACGCTGGGCGGCAACGTGCCGCCGACGTTCGCCGAGCGCGACGCACGCTTGTGGAACGCCGGCCGTGAGCGCTTTGAGATCGATGCGCGGACCGGCCTGCGCCTGTCGGGCGAGTGCACGCAGGCGCACGAAGCACGCAGTACGGAGATCGCACGCTGGCCGGCGCTCGCATCGCCCTGGTTGCCGCAGCGCGAACGTGCGGCATCGCGCCTGCCGCCACTCTCCCCGGATTGCCAACCCGACGGCCGCGATGCTGCCGAGGAACTGCGCATCGACGGTCTCAACGATCTCACCACGCTGGCCCGCGCCCCCGGCAGCGAGCACGGCGTGCGCCTGCAACTGCGTGCGCTGGGCACCGACACACGCGTGCAGTGGCTGCTGGACGGGCGCTGGATCGCGGAGACGCGCGGCGCGCAGGCGTTCCAGCAGGAGTTCGCGGAGGCCGGCGAGCACCAGCTGACCGCACTTGCCGACAGTGGCGCGTGGGCGAGGGTGCGTTTCACCGTGTTGCGGTAGCTAAGGCGACGCGGTCCGTGAACTTTGTAGGAGCGGGCCATGCCCGCGATGCTTTTCCGTGGAATGTAGAAAGGCATCGCGCCCGAGGGCGCTCCTACAGGATGCGAGACGCGTCGCCTCAGCCCAGCTGTTCCAGCACGTGTTCCGCACCCGACACCTTGTACTCGCCCGGTGCTTCGACGAACACGTGCTTCACCACGCCGTCTTCCGCATACAGCGCGAAGCGCTTGGCGCGCACGCCCATGCCATAGGCGCTGGCGTCCATCTCCAGGCCCAGCGCCTTGGCCAGGTCGGCGTTGCCGTCGGCCAGCATCTGCAGGCCGTCCGGCACGTGCTGGGTCTTGCCCCAGGCCTGCATCACGAACGGGTCGTTGACCGACACGCAGAAGACCTCGATGCCGCGGCTGCGGAAGTCGTCGAAATGCTGCACGTAGCTGGGCAGGTGCTTCTCCGAGCAGGTCGGGGTGAAGGCGCCGGGGACGGCGAACAGCACGACCTTGCGGCCGTCGAACAGGGTGGTGGTATCGACCGTCTCCACGCCCTCGCGGATGCGCTTGAGGGTCACTTCGGGAATGCGCTCGCCGACCTGGATGCTCATGGGATTGCCTTGTCTGGATGGAAACTGAATCCAGTGTAGCGCGGCCGTGTGGGGATGCCGTCACGGCCTTGAAACCGCTGGGCGTGCGCCTATTTTTCCGGCCATCGGCGCCGCCGTGGTGGCGCCCCTTTCCGAGGAGACACCGATATGAGCATCGTGCAGTACAACCCCTGGGGCAACGCCCGCGGCCTGCAGGACGAGATCAAGCAGGTCTTCGACCGCTTCCTGGGCGAAGCCGACGCCGACCAGTCCAATGTCGTGACCAGCCAGTGGGCCCCTCGCGTCGACATCCGCGAGGATGCCGACCGGTTCGTGATCCTGGCCGACATCCCCGGCGTGGATCCGAAGGACATCGAGATCCACATGGACAAGGGCATCCTGACCCTGCGCGGCGAACGCGCCGCCGAGAAGAAGGACGACGCCACCCGCTTCTCGCGCGTGGAGCGCGTCTACGGCACGTTCTACCGCCGCTTCTCGCTGCCGGACAGCGCCAATCCCGACGGCATCACCGCCAGCGGCAGGCACGGCGTGCTGCAGATCGACATTCCGAAAAAGCCGGAAACCACGCCACGCCGCATCCAGGTGCAGTAATCCCGCCGTCGGCGCCTGCCGGAGCACGGCAGGCCCACGGGGGTAGCGATAGAATCGGCCCGTGGCGCCCGCGTCGCGGGCCGTTCTTTTTCCGATGCCGGGCATGCGCGCGGCATCCGTCTGCGGAGATTCCATGCAGTTCAAGGACTACTACGCGGTGCTGGGCGTGGAACCCGGCGCCGGCGATGCGGAGATCAAGACCGCCTACCGCCGGTTGGCGCGCAAATACCATCCCGACGTCAGCAAGGAGGCCGGCGCCGAAGAGCAGTTCAAGGCCGTCAACGAGGCCTACGAGGCCTTGCGCGACCCGCAGAAGCGCGCGGCCTACGACCAGTTGCGCGCACGCGGCTACCGGCCGGGCGAGGAATTCCGGCCGCCCCCGGATTTCGGGCGTGGCGGCCCCGGCGCGCAGGATTTCGACTACGAGGAAATCTTCGGTGGCGCGGGCGGCGGCAGCGGCGGTTTCAGCGACTTCTTCGAGGGCCTGTTCGGCCGGCGCGCGCGCGCGGAGCAGGGCGCGCCGCGTGGGCCGCAACCGTCGCGCGACTCGCGCGCCAAGCTGGCCGTGCCGCTGCAGGCCGTATACGACGGCGGCAGCGTGCGGGTGAACGTCAACGGCAAGCAGCTGGACGTGAAGGTTCCGAAAGGCGTCAAGCCCGGGCAGGTCATCCGGCTTGCCGGGCAGGGCACCCAGGGCGGCAACCTGTTGCTGGAGGTGGAATACGCACCGCACCCGCAGTTCGAGGTGGACGGCCGCAACATCATCCATGTGCTGGCATTGACACCCTGGCAGGCCGCGCTCGGTGCAACGCTCAGCGTGCCCACGCTCGGCGGTGCGGTGGAGCTGAAGATCCCCGCCGATTCGGACTCCGGCCGCAAGCTGCGGCTGCGGGGCCGCGGCCTGCCGGGCACGCCGGCGGGTGACCAGATCGTGGAACTGGAGGTCACCGCGCCGCGCGCGGAGACAGACGAGCAGCGCGAGGCCTACGCCGCGTTGGCCAACGCTTTCGGCCAGGCCTGAGGCGATACATGATCCCGTTGTAGGGGCGGGCCATGCCCGCGATGTCTTTTTGCACATGCCTTCAGGAGCATCGCGGGCATGGCCCGCTCCTGCAGGCCGGGATGGTTGCGGGATGGCCCGCTCCTGTGGTCTCCGAAGGATGGCGAAAAATTCGCCATCGATCTTGACAGCCTCATGAGGCAAGGCCGCCGCGGGGTTATCCACAGTTTCATGCACGTGTCATCCACATCCGCTGTGGAAAACCCAGCTCCCGGCCGCGCATTTCCCGATGCCTGAAAGCACCACGCCACCCTAAGGTGGCGTGGTGGACTCGTTGCGACGGGTTCGTCGCGTCGATCAGCGGGTCGACGTGGCGGCAGGCGCCGCCGTCTCCGGCGCGGTCAGGCCACGCTTCTCCAGCAGCGGCTCGATCTTCGGGTCGTGGCCGGCGAAATCGCGGAACAGCTTCATCGCGTCCTGGCTGCCGCCCTGCGACAGCAGCGTCTTGCGGAAGTGGTCGCCGTTCTCGCGCTTCAGGCCACCATTCTGCTTGAACCACTCCACGCTGTTGGCGTCCAGCACTTCCGACCAGATGTAGGCGTAGTAGCCAGCCGAGTAGCCGCCCATGATGTGGCTGAAGTACGGCGTCTTGTAGCGCGGCGGCACCGGCGCGTAGTTGATGCCGTCGGCAGCCAGCGCAGCGGCTTCGAACTTCATCACGCCGTCGGCGGCGGGCACCTGGTCGGCGGTGATCTGGTGCCAGCGCTGGTCCAGCATCGCGGCGCCCAGGTACTCGGTGGTCTTGAAGCCTTCGTTGAACTTGGAGGCGGCGATCACCTTGTCCAGCAGCGCCTGCGGCAGCGGCTCGCCGGTCTTGTAGTGCTTGGCGTAGTTGGCCAGGATCGACGGCCAGTCGGCCCACATCTCGTTGACCTGCGACGGATATTCCACGAAGTCGCGCGGAACGCTGGTGCCGCTGAAGTAGGGGTACTTCACGTCGGAGAACATGCCGTGCAGCGCATGGCCGAACTCGTGGAAGGTGGTGGTCACTTCATCCCACGTCATCAGCGTCGGCTCGCCGGCCGGCGGCTTGGGCACGTTGAGGTGGTTGGCGACGACCGGCTTGTCGCCGCTCAGGCCCGACTGCGACACGTAGGAGTTCATCCACGCGCCACCGCGCTTGGAGTCGCGCGCGTACGGATCGAAGATGAAGATCGCCAGTTGCGACCCGTCGGCGTTGAACACGTCGTAGGTCCACGTATCGGCGTGGTACTTCGGCAGGTCGGTGCGTTCCTTGAACGTCAGGCCGTACAGCTGGGTGGCGGCGAAGAACACGCCGTTCTCCAGCACGTTCTTCATCTCGAAGTAGGGCTTGAGCTGCGACTCGTCGAAGTTGTACTTCGCCGCGCGTACCTTCTCGGTGTAGAACGCCCAGTCCCACGGCTCCAGCTGGAACGTCGGCTGGCCTTTGGCCTTCTGCTCCTGGTCGATCATCGCCTGCAGGTCGGCGGCTTCGCGCTTGGCGTTGGCCACGGCGGCCGGCGCCAGCTTGCCGAGCATCGCGTTGACGGCTTCCGGCGTACGCGCGGTCTGGTCTTCCAGGCCGTAGGCGGCGTGGTTCGGGTAACCCAGCAGCTTCGCGCGGTCGGCGCGCAGCTTCATGATGCGCGAGACCAGGGCGGTGGTGTCGAACTCGCCGCCGCGGCTGCCGCGTGCGACCGAGGCTTCATGCAGGCGCTGGCGCAGCGCGCGGTTGGTCAGCTGCGACTCCGGCGGCTGGCCGGTGGTGTTGAGCAGGGTCAGCACGTACTTGCCGTCCAGGCCGCGCTTCTTGGCGGCTTCGGCGGCGGTGGCGATCTGGCCCGGGGTAAAGCCGTCGAGCTGCTTGACGTCATCGACGACGACGGCCGACGCGTTGACTTCCTTCAGCACGAAGTCGCTGAACTGGGTGCCCAGCGATGCGAGTTCGGCGTTCATCGTCTTCAGCGTGGCCTTGTCGGCGTCGTTGAGGTTGGCGCCGGAGCGGACGAAGCTGGTGTGGTAGCGCTCGATCAGGCGCACGCCCTGCGCGTCCAGGCCCAGGTCGTTGCGCTTGTCGAACAGCGTCTTGATGCGGGCGAACAGCTTCGGGTTCAGGCTGATGGCATCGCCGTGCGCAGCGAACTTGGCGGAGTAGTCCGCACGCAGCTTGTTGCGCGCGTCGTTGGTGTCGGTGCCGACCAGGTTGAAGAACACCGTGGTCGCGCGGTCAAGCACCTGGCCGGATTTCTCCAGCGCGATGATGGTGTTGTCAAAGGTCGGCGCGGCGGCGTTGTTGGCGATGGCGTCGATCTCCTTCAGCTGCTCGGCCATGCCGGCGTCGAAGGCGGGGGCGAAATCGCTGTCCTTGATCTTGTCGAACTGCGGGTAGTGCAGCGGCAGCGGGCTTTCGGCGAAGAAGGGATTGGCGGTCTGGGCCGTCTGGGTGGCCGGCGTGGCGGCCTGGCTGTAGGCGGGCATGGCGAGTCCGAGGGTCGCGGCAAGCGCGATGGCAAGGCGGGTGGTCATGGGGCGCTACGTCCTTACAAAGGTGGATTCCCAAGGGTAACCCAAGGGAGAAACACCGGACCCATGACGAAAGGCATGGGCGATGGCGCTCGGTAGCGCCCCGGGCTGCGGCAGAATGGCGCCCACGCCATCTGCCGGAGAGTCCTGTGAAGCCTATCCTTGCGTTCTGCTGCGCGTTGTTGCTGGCCCCGTCGGCGCTGGCCGCCGAGACCCTGAAGTACGTCGCGCTGGTGGACGGCGGCAAGCAGGCCGGCGAGCAGACGGTCACCGTGGGCGATGACGGCACCACGCACGTGGATTTCATCTTCAAGGACAACGGGCGCGGGCCGGAGCTGAAGGAGGAATTCCGGCTGCGGGCGGACGGTACCTTCGAGCGCTACCAGGTGAAGGGCGCCTCGACGTTCGGTGCGCCGGTGGACGAGACGTTCACCCGGGACGGCGACACCGGCACGTGGAAGAGCACCTCCGACAGCGGCACGCACACCTTCACCGGCACCGCCCTCTACACGCCGCTGGGAGGGACGCCCGCCGCGACGTCGGTGGCGCTGGCCGCACTGGCCAAACAGCCCGACGGCAAACTGCCGCTGGTCCCGAGCGGCACGCTGACTCAGCGCACCGTCGCGTCGATGGACATCGCCAGTGGCGGGAAAACGCAGACCGTCGACCTGCTGGCGCTGACCGGCATCGGCTTCACGCCCAGCTTCGTCTGGGTGACGCGCGGCGCCGAGCCGCGCCTGTTCGCCTACATCTATCCGGGCTTCCTGCAGTTGATCGAAGACGGCTGGCAGGGCAGCGCCAACGCGCTGGAAGCGCGGCAGAAGACGGCCGAGCGAGAGGCGCTGGTCGCATTGCAGCAGCGCCTGGCGCATCCGTTGCCGGGGACCACGCTGATCCGCAATGCGCGTGTGTTCGACAGCGAGAAGGCCGTGCTGGGCACGGCGCAGGATGTCGTGGTGCGCGATGGCAGGATCCTGTCCGTTTCGCCGGTCGGCCTGTCGAGGGTCGCCGCAGACAACGTGGTCGATGCCGGCAACCGTGTGCTGCTGCCGGGGCTGTACGACATGCATGTGCACGCCGGCAGCTGGGAAGGCGGGCTGCACCTGGCCGCGGGCGTGACCAGCGCGCGCGACATGGGCAACGACAACGCCACGCTGCAGCAGCTGATGGCGGAAGAGAAGGACGGCACGCTGATGCATCCGCGGGTGATTCCTGCGGGCTACATCGAAGGGCAGAGTCCGCATTCCTCGCAGGGCGGTTTCGTGGTGAAGGACCTGGCGGGCGCGAAGCAGGCGATCGACTGGTACGTCGAGCACGGCTATCCGCAGATCAAGATCTACAACTCCTTCCCCAAGGAGATCCTGAGCGACACCACCGCCTATGCCCACCAGCGCGGCATCCGCGTCAGTGGCCACGTACCGGCGTTCCTGCGCGCGCAGGACGTGGTGGAGCAGGGCTACGACGAGATCCAGCACATCAACCAGGTAATGCTCAACTTCTTCGTCACCCCGGAGACCGACACGCGTACGCTTGCGCGCTTCTATCTGGTGGCGGACAAGACCGACGCACTGGACTTCGACAGCAAGCCGGTGCAGGACTTCATCGCGCTGCTGGCGGAGAAGCGGATCGTCATCGATCCGACGCTGGCGACGTTCGAGTTCATCCACCAGCGCGAAGGCCAGCTGTCGCCGATCGTCGCCGATGTCGCCGACCACCTGCCGCCGGATGTGCAGCGCGGCCGCCGCGCGGCGGAAATGGATATCCCAGACGACGCCACCGGCGCGCGCTACAAGCGCAGCTTCGACAAGCTGGTCGAGTTCACCGGTCGCCTGTACCGTGCCGGCGTGCCGCTGGTGGCGGGCACCGACGAACTGCCGGGCTTCACGCTGCAACGGGAGCTGGAACTGTACGTGCAGGCAGGGTTGACGCCGTCGCAGGCCCTGCAGGTCGCGACCTGGAATGGCGCCACGTACACCCGCACGCTGGACGACGCCGGTTCCATCGTGCCCGGCAAGCGCGCGGACCTGGTGCTGGTGGATGGCGATCCGACCACGGACATCGCCGACATCCGCAAGCTGGCGCTGGTCATCAAGGGCGGTCGGGCGTATTACCCGGCGGAGATCCACGAAGCGCTGGGGATCGTGCCGTTCGCCCCGGCGCTGAGGGTGCGACCCGCGCGTTGAGATTGGTGTTGTAGGAGCGACGTAAGTCGCGACCGTAGAGCTCGGTTTACGAGGGAACTAGAGGGTTGACCCGTAACGCGTCAGGTGGAGTCGCCTGCGTGGAGGGTTCTGGTTGTCGTGGTGTGCGGTCGCGACTTACGTCGCTCCTACAGAAGGGCGCGATTACGCCAAGATCTCGTAGCGCCGCCATATCCACGACAGTTCGTACAGCAGCGCCGCCACGGCGAACATGCCGTGGTAGCGGGGATTTCGCGTGGCGACGGCAACCAGGCTGGCGAGCACGAACACCGTGTTGCGGACCCAGTACTCCGGTCCGAGCTGCTGCACGTAAGCCGTCCCCTTGATCAGCGTGTCGCCGACGTCGACCACGAACATCAGCGCGAGCAGGCCGAAGAACCAGCGCCGCCGTCCGTAGTAGTACTCGCGGTAGCCGACGCCCTCGGCCAGCGATTCGGGGAACACCAGTGCGCACAGCAGGTACAGCAGCAATGCGTAGAGGGTGACGTACAGGTAGAGGTTGAAGCTCCAGTACGCCTGGTGCGACAGGCTGAACTGCCACCACCAGAAATGCAGCAGGTAGACGAACATGAAGCCGGCCCAGAGCAGGTGCACCGCGTATACCGCGTGCGCGCGAGGACGCTCGATGATGCGCGCCGCATGGCGCAGCAGGTGGGTCAGGCCCAGGCCCACGACCATCCCCAGCAGGATGCGGACGTGGATGTAGAGGTTGGCGTGGCTGGCGGAATCGGCGGCGTGCATGGCGGCGTCCGTGGACCGGTACCCGCGCCACGTTAGCCGATCGTCAGCTGCCTGCCCATCTCGCCGTGACGAGCCTTGCCCTGTCGGCGCCGTCGGTGTCTGATAGCGCCTTTCCGGGAGCGCCTGATGACCACTGCCTACGACTTCTCCGCCCAGGACCTCGACGGTCGCGAACGTTCGCTGTCCGAGTACCAGGGCAAGGCCCTGTTGATCGTCAACGTGGCGTCCAAGTGCGGCTTCACGCCGCAGTACACCGGACTGGAGGCGTTGTGGCGCGAGTTCGGCCCGCAGGGCCTGGTCGTGCTGGGCTTCCCCTGCGACCAGTTCGGCCACCAGGAGCCCGGCGACGAAGCCGAGATCCGCAACTTCTGCTCACTCAACTACGACGTGACGTTCCCGATGTTCGCCAAGATCGACGTCAACGGCAACGACGCGCACCCGCTGTGGAAGTGGTTGAAGCAGGAGAAGAGCGGGTTGCTCGGCATCGGCGCGATCAAGTGGAACTTCAGCAAGTTCCTCGTCGGCCGCGACGGCAAGGTGACCAAGCGCTATGCGCCCACGGATACGCCCGAGTCGCTGGCGGGCGACATCCGCGCTGCGCTGGCCTGATCGCGACGGCATGGATGACCTGGATACCCGTCCGTTCCACATCGCGTTCGGCACCACGGACTACGGCCTGCGCGCCTGGGTGACCGGGACCAACGGCACGCTGGAGACCACGCTGGCGTACTGGCGGGCGATAGCCGAAGAGGTTCGCAGGCTCTCGCCATCCGGCCTGTTGGTGGTCGACGACATGGACGGCTTGCCGCCGCCCCCCGAGCAGCTGCTGCAGTTCGTGCAGGCCATGCGGGGGCAGGGCATGGAAGCGGTGCGCATCGCGTACGTCGAAAAGCACGCAGAGCAGATTCCCGACGTGGAATTCGCCGGCTTGCTGGCCAACGAGAACGGTTTCGATGCCCGCGTTTTTCCGGATGAAGACGCCGCCGTCCGCTGGCTGCGCTACGGCGAGCGCTGAGCGTCCAGGCGCGCAGGACCCGCGGCCGTGAGCAGGCGTTGGGCGAGCGGCGACCAGACCTTCCACGCATGGCCGCCTTCCACCACGACGACGTGGTCTTCCGGCAGCAATCCTGCCAGCGGCGGCATCGCGCCCGCCAGACGGTCGCTGGCACCGTAGCCCAGCCAGACCGAGCGCGTGCGCGCCGGCGCGTGGCGCCAGCCTTGCAGGTGGCGCCACAGTTCGCGCTGGTAGTTGCCTGCATCCACCTCGGCGGGCACCGGCCCCGCATCCCATTGCGCGAGTCCGCGCGTGCGGATGTCGTCCACCAGCGCGCGATCGCCCAGGTACGGGGCAAGCAGCACGAGCCCATCGGCATCGCCGGGATACGCACGGTCGTACATCAGCGTGCCCATGCCGCCCATGGAGGCTCCCATCAGCCACACCTCGCGATAACCGCGGGCACGCGCCGGCACGATCACTTCGTCATGCAGCCGCTGCGGAGCGCGTCCCTGCATGTAGTAACCAAAGCCGAGCCCGGCAAGTACGACATCGGCGTCGGGCCACGCGGCCTGGATGGCCGGCGCGATGCCGCTCTCGCGCAGCGCCTGCACGTCGTCGCCCCGGCCAGGCAGCACCACCACGAGCCGTGTTGGCGCCTCGGCCGAGGGTACAAGCGCCTGCGGGATGGGTGCCTGCGGGTTGACCGCCGGCAGGCAGCCCGCCAGGGCAAGGGAGAGCGCCACCAGAACTCCGGAACACCGCCAGCCTGCTTGCATCGCATCCTCTCCGTGCGTGGAGGCGGCGAGCCTAGCATCGCCAACGCGCGAGGGAAGCGTGGACGCGCGTCAGGGGCTGCGCGGCGGCGCGCGGCCCTGCAGGGCTTCTTCGGGCAACAGGGCGATCAGTTCCCTGGCGAAGGATTCCAGCACCGCTTCGGAATAGCCGCGGTGCGTGCGGACGATCAGGCCGTCCTGTCCGATGATGAACATGTTGGGCAGTGCGGTGACGCCGTAGCGGTCGGTGACCACGCCACGGATGTCGTGGACGAAGGTGAGGTCCAGGTCCTTGTTGGCGCGCAGCACGCTGAGGTAGTCCTCACGCGACTCCTTCATGTTGATCGCGATGACTTCCAGATGCTCGCGGCCGACCAGCTTCTGGACGTGCCCGAGCATCGGCAGTTCGCGCCGGCAGGGTCCGCACCACGACGCCCAGAACGTCACGACGACGACCTTGCCCTTCAGGGCATCGAGGTCGACGGCGTTGCCCTTGCGATCCTTCATGGCGATGGGCGGAGGCACGTCGCCGATGCCGGGTTGTTTGACGGCGTCGCCCGCGTACGCGCAAGGCGTCAGGGCCAGCAGTGCGGCCAGCAGCAGATTCCGGATCACGGAGTGTCCTCCCCAGGACGTCGTGCGGGCAGCGTAGCACCGTTGCATCGCCCGTGTCCGCGCACGGCCCGACCCGGCGTTCTAGGGGGCAGGTGGGCACGAGGTACGGGCTGCATGGCATTGCGACATGGAGGATGGATGGCAGCGTTGCTGGCTGCCTGTATCGGCTGCTGTGGCGCCGTCCGCGCGGCGCCCTTGAGGCTGGCGGTCGTCGGCGATTCCGACAGTCATGCCTACCATGACGGCACGCGATTCACCGGCAAGGATGGGCGACGTGGCGGTGACTTCCACGAGACGACCTGGCAATGGACCGAGTGGCTGCAACGCCTACGCGGCGGCGAAGTGGATCAGGGACCCTGGGGACGCTATGGCAGCCGACGGATCGTTGCGCTGATCGAGGAGGCGGTGGGCAGGCCTGGACGTATTCCGGAGAAGGAAGATTTCGCCTACAACTTCGCGGTGTCCGGTGCGGTCTGCAACGACCTGATGAACGTGCAGAAGCAGATGCCGCGGCTGGTGCGGTTGATGGACGAAGCGCCAACGGCGTGGCGCGGGGGCGTGGTGGTGGTCCGCATCGGCGTCAACAGTTTCGGCCAGAGCGACAGCCTGGAGCGGCTCGCCGCCAACAGCGATGCCGGCGTTCTCGCGGAGATCGATCGCTGCATCGCCGATGTGCGCGATGCGGTGGCCTACCTGCACCGGTACCATCCGGATACCCGCGTGGTGCTGGTCGGGATATTCAACAACGCGAACGTGGGCGACAACATCCAGCGATGGCAGTCGCCGCGCGAACAGGCGCGCATTGCCCGCGCACTGGATCGCTACGACGCTGCATTGAAGGCGATGGCGGCCGACCCGCGTATCGCCTTCTTCGATGACCGCGCGTGGTTCGCCGCCCTGTGGGGAAGCCGTACCGCGGAGGGCCGACCCGCATACCGCCCCATCAGCGTCGATGGGCGCCTGGTGGTCACCAATACGCAGGGCGATGCACCGTGCCACGCCGTCCTGGCCGACGGGCACGCGGGCACGGTCTGGAACGCGCTATGGGCAAAGGCGCTCGTGCACGTGCTGAATCAGCGCTTCGATGCGGGCATCCCGCCCATCACCCGTGCGGAGCTCACGCCGTCGGGGAACTTCCGCAAGCAGCCCGGCAGGGAGGACTGCGCGGCGCCGTGACGCCGGGGGCGACTCGCCGTCACTTCTCGACGAATGCCCGCTCGAACACGTACTGGCCTGCCGTGCCGATGCGCGGCGCGGCGGTGAAGCCGCGGCCGTCCAGCAGTTCGCGGAAATCGGCCAGCATCTGCGGGCTGCCGCAGATCATCGCGCGGTCGTGCTCCGGATCCAGCGGTTCGACGCCCAGGCTGTCCATCATCGCGCCGCTGGCCATCAGGTCGGTCAGGCGACCCTGGTGGACGAAGTCTTCGCGGCTCACCGCCGGGTAGTACAGCAACTTCTCGCGGATGGTCTCGCCGAGGAACTCGTGCTGGGGCAGTTCCTTCTCGAAGTAGTCGCGGTAGGCGAGGTCTTCGGCATGGCGCACGCCGTGGGTCAGGATGACCTTGTCGAAGCGCTCGTACGTTTCCGGGTCCTTGATCACCGACAGCCACGGCGCCAGGCCAGTGCCGGTGCCCAGCAGGTAGAGGTTGCGGCCGGGGTGCAGGTCGCTGATCAGCAGCGTGCCGGTGGGCTTGCGCCCGATCAGCACGGTATCGCCGGGCCGGATGTGCTGCAGGCGCGACGTCAGCGGCCCGTTCTGCACCTTGATGCTGAAGAACTCGAGCTGTTCTTCCCAGTTGGCGCTGGCGATGGAATAGGCGCGCAGCAACGGCTTGCCATCGACTTCCAGCCCGATCATCACGAACTGGCCGTTCTCGAAGCGGAAACCGTCGTCGCGGGTGGTGGTGAAGCTGAAGTAGGCGTCCGTCCAGTGACGGACGTCGAGCACCGTCTCGGTGCCGAACGCAGAGGACATGGGGGAATGGGGGCGATTGAAGCGACGCGTCATTGTAGCCGACAGGCCGGGCGCGGCCTTGATCGTACTCAATCGGGAGCGTCCGGGTCGGGCACCTGTTCGCCCCGCTGATGGAAGCAGAGTTGTTCGACCATGCGCCGCATGGGGGGCGCCGTCAGCAGGAGATCGATGGGTAGGTCCCACTGAGCGTGGTCGAAGGTCCAGCGCAGCAGGCGCTTGAAGGCGAAGCCCGGCACCGGTGGCGTAAGTGGCGCGTTCGATGTCTCGCGGCCGGACAGGCGGGCGGCCAGCATGCGGCCGATGGCCGCCCCATGGCGCAGGCCCGAATGGATGCCGCCCGCCGTCAGTGGAGACACCATGCCGGCGGCGTCACCGACCAAGGCCACGCCATCGGCCTGCATGGGCGCCACCGGACCGCCGCACGGAATGAGGCCGGCGCGGACGCTGTCCGGTCGCCGCGCGGCATCAAGCCCGGTCATGGTGGCGACATGCGCGAGGAAGCCGGCCATGTCCGGCGCCTGCTTGCTGCCGGACCGATAGCGCCTCGCCAGACCCGCCTGCACCCCGGTCGGCGTCTGCGCGACCCAGCCCAGATAGCCCGGTGCGAAGCGCTTGCTGATGAAGCAGTGCAGGGCATCGGGTTCGCGCAGCGCCATGCCGTCGAATTCGTACTCCACGCCATGCAGGAACTGCGTCACCTGTCCGAGGCCGAGACGCTGCGCGACCCGGGATCGCGCTCCGTCGGCACCGACCAGAACGCGCGTATGGCCTACGCCGTCCACGTGCCAACCCGTCGCTGTGCGCGTGGCGTTCCTGAAGGCCTGTCCCCGGCGCAGTTCGACGCCGCAGGTCTCCACGTGCTCGCCCATCCCACGCATCAGCGCAGGCGTATCGGTGGTGTAGAAACGGTAACCGTCTGCGCCCAGTCGCACGCTGCGCAGATTCGGCGCGTACAGCCGGACATGGGGAACGGCGCGGAGCAGGGAGGGCGGCAAGCCCGCCAGCAGCGGCGCGTCGCAGGCCTCCTGGACCAGGATGCCGGTGGTGTGCATGCGCTCGCCGAGATCCTGCTTGCGGTCGATCACGCAGACACGAAGACCCCGGGTGGCGAGTTCATGCGCGCAGGCGAGGCCGGCGAATCCGGCACCGACCACGATCACGTCATAGCGGTCGTCCTGCATCGTCCGGCATGCGCTCCATCAGGGGATGGCGGGCAGCGTGCCGACGGCGCGGGGAGTCGCGATGAAGTCACCATGAAGTCAACGGTGATCCATCTCCGGAAAGAGAGAAGGCGCCCGTGGGCGCCTTCCGTGTCGCTCAGCCGTGGCCACCACCGCGGGGGCCGCGTTGTCCGCCGCCACCGGGCCTGCCGCCGCCGCCCGTACGACCGCCGGGACCTCGGCCACCGGCAGGACGGCCACCGGGGCCAGGACGCGGTCCGGCCTGCTGCGGACGATTGCCGCCACCGCCGGGCCGTCCCTGCGGACGCGGGCCGCGCGGCTGCTGGCCATAGGGATTGAAACCGGGATTGGCGTGGTCGGACGGGAAGCTCGGCGCGCTGGCGGGATGGCCGTACGGACGCGCCGCGCGCTGCGGCTTGCCGGCGCCCTGGCCGCCACGCGGCCCACGCTCGGCGCCGAAGCCGCCAGGACCGCGCTCGTTGCCGAAGCGATCGCCACCGAACCCCCCCTGGCCGCCACCGGGGCCGCGCTTGCCCGCGCCGCCGCCGCCGGGCTTGCCACCGGCACCCGGACGTCCGCCCGGCTTGCCGCCGTAGGGCTTCTTCGGGCCGCCGGGACCGGCGTTGCGATGGCCGGCCGGACCGGTGTCCACGCCCTCCGGCACGTACCAGCTGCGGAACGCGGCCGGATTGCCCTCGGGCAACGGCTTCGGACCCTTGGGCGTGCGCTGCTTGAACGGGCGCTGCGACTGCTTCGCCGCCTGCTCGCCGCTGACGGTCAGGCCGCCGTGCGGCTTCCTGCCGCGACCGCCACGGCCGCGGTCTTCGCGCACGTGGTCGAAGCGGCGCAGCTCGCGGCCTTCGTCGGCGCTGTTGTGGCCGTTGACGTAGGCGCTGCCGCTGCGGCCGCCCCCCACGTGCACGGTCGACTTGGCGGCCTTGCGCTGGCCGATCACCGGCTGCAGCGTCAGGGCGGCCGGCGTACCGTCTTCCAGGCCCAGGTCCTTGCGCAGCGCATCGACCTGCGCGTCCGGCAGTTCCTGCGTCTGGCCGCGCAGCAACGGCTGCGGCAGGCTGACCTTGCCGTAGCGCACGCGCTTCAGGCGGCTGACCTGGCAGCCCTGCGATTCCCACAGGCGGCGCACTTCGCGGTTGCGGCCTTCCTTGACTACCACGCGGAACCAGTCGTGCGAATCGGTGCCGCCGATGCGCTCGATCTCGTCGAACTTGGCCGGGCCATCGTCCAGCGCCACGCCGCGGCGCAGGCGGTCGACGACGTTGTCCGGCACGCTTTCCTGGCCTTCCGGTGCGCGCACGCGCACGACGTACTCGCGCTCGACTTCGTAGGACGGATGCATCATCGCGTTGGCGAGTTCGCCGTCGGTGGTCAGCACCAGCAGGCCGGTGGTGTTGATGTCCAGGCGGCCGATGGCGATCCAGCGTGCGCCCTTCAGGGCCGGCAGCGCTTCGAAGATCGTCGGGCGGCCTTCGGGGTCTTCGCGGGTGGTGACTTCGCCTTCCGGCTTGTTGTAGATCAGCACGCGCGACGGTTCGGTCAGCGCGCTGGCGACGAAGGTCTTGCCGTCCAGCTCGACGCGGTCGCCGCCCTTGACCGACATGCCGGTCTGCGCGACTTCACCGTTGACCTTCACCAGGCCGTCGGCGATGCGCTGTTCCAGCGCGCGGCGCGAGCCCAGGCCGGCCTGCGCCAGCACCTTGTGCAGGCGCTCTTCCAGGCGATTGGCATCCGGCGCTTCGGCGCCTTCGCCGCGTTTCAGCGACAGCTTGCCCAGGGAGGTTTTCTTCGGGGGGGTGTTGCTCATTGTTTCTGCTCCGACGGTGCCCGGTTTTCCTCGTCGGAAGCAGCGGCGTCGTCATCTTCGGGTTGAGGTTCATCGTGATCGCCGGCCTCGTCGCCGGTGTCATCGGATGCGGTGTCTTCGTCGGCATCGTCCGATGCCGCGGTGTGGTGCTGTTCGTCGTCCGTGTCGCCGTCGTGGTCCGCGACGGGCGTGCTTTCATCCGGAGTGCTTTCGTCAGGCGTGCTTTCGCCAAGTTCGCTCTCTTCCTGCCCCGCGTCGACGGCATCGCCGCTGGCGATGCTGACCGGCAGCGGTGCGCCGTCCAGCGGCAGCTGCGGTTCCAGTTCGCCGATGTCCTTGAGTTCGGACAGCGGCGGCAATTCGTCCAGACGCTTCAGACCGAAATAGTCGAGGAAACCTTTGGTGGTGCCGAACAGCGCCGGCTTGCCCGGCACGTCGCGGTGGCCGACCACGCGGATCCACTCGCGCTCTTCCAGCGCCTGGATGATGTTGCTGCTGACCGCCACGCCGCGGACCTGTTCGATCTCGCCGCGGGTGATCGGCTGGCGGTAGGCGATCAGGGCCAGCGTTTCCAGCGTGGCACGGGTGTACTTGGTCTTGCGCTCGGTCCAGAGGCGGGCGACCCAGGCGTGCACGTCGGCCTTGACCTGGTAGCGGTAGCCGGAGGCGACCTCGACCAGTTCCACGCCGCGGTCGGCGCAGGCCTCGGTGAGCTGTTGCAGGGCGGCCTCGACGCTGCCTTCAGGCGCGGGCTCGTCCTCGGGGAACAGGCCATGCAGCTGCGCCAGCGTCAGTGGCTGGGTGGCGGCCAGCAGGGCGGCCTCCACGATGCGGTTGATGAGCGATTGATCCATGCGGTCCTGTCGTTCGGAAAGGCGGCGGGCGGTGTGGCCCGGCCGCGTCACGGGCTGTCGTTGGCGGCGTCGCTGTCGTCGAACTCGCTGGAGAACTGCAGCGGTTCGTTGGTGTTGTTCAGCGCCAGCGACTTGATGTAGATCGGGGCGAGCGGGGCTTCCTGCACGATGTCAAGCAGTTGCTCCTTGGCCAGTTCCAGCATGGCCAGGAAGGTCACCAGCACGCCGAGCTTGCCTTCCTCGGGCGTGAACATGCTCTCGAAACGGTGGAACCTGCCGTCCTCCAGCCGCGTCAGCACGTCGCCCATGCGCTGGCGCACGCTCAAGGCCTCGCGCTTGATCGCGTGGCCGGTGAACAGCTCGGCGCGCTTGAGCACGTCGTGCAACGCCAGCAGCATCTCCTTCAACTCGACCGGCGGCGGCAGCTTGACCGAGGCGCGGTCCGGCACATCGGCGCTCACCGGCGTGGTGTCGCGGTCCTGGCGGGGCAGGGCGTCCAGGTCTTCGGCCGCCTGCTTGAAGCGTTCGTATTCCTGCAGGCGGCGCACCAGCTCGGCGCGAGGATCGCCTTCCTCGCCTTCCTCGCTGACCGGCCGCGGCAGCAGCATGCGCGACTTGATCTCGGCCAGGATGGCGGCCATCAGCAGGTACTCGGCGGCCAGTTCGAACCGCAGCTCCTGCATCACATTGATGTAGTCCACGTACTGCCGGGTGATCTCGGCGACGGGGATGTCCAGGATGTCCAGGTTCTGCCGGCGGATCAGGTACAGCAGCAGGTCCAACGGGCCTTCGAACGCGTCGAGGATGACTTCCAGCGCGTCCGGCGGGATGTACAGGTCCTGCGGGATCTGCAGCACCGGCTGGCCATGCACCACCGCCAGCGGCATTTCCTGCTGCTGCGGATGCGTGGACGGGGTTTGTGGGTTCGCGTCGGACGCGAGTTCTGGGCTCATCAAGAAACAGCCATCGTGCGGATCACCATGCGGGCCTGCGCACGGCAGGACGGCGCGGCACCGGCATTGCACCAACCAAGATCATCATGCGTCGCAGGGCGAACGCTTCCCTTACAGCAACCAGCAAAGCACACCGCAGGGATGCGGCGGCGGACAGCGAGAGGTCGTCGGGCGCGGGCGGGTGGGGGCAGCGAATCGAACGTCCCGGTGATCCCTCGATGGGGCAGGGAGGTCGGCGTGGCCGGGTCTTCCCCTGGACGGGCCGCTGCTTCCGGCCGTGCAATGGAGGACAGGGTAAGCCCTGACCCATACGGTGTCCAGCGCCGGATGGCGGGACCGCCCGTACAATTCAGACTTCGCCTGCGGAGTGAACACCATGTGGTATGCCATTGAAGGCCATGACGGCCCCGACGTCCTGGCCCAGCGACTGGCCGCACGCCCTGAGCATCTGGCGCGGTTGACCGCCCTCCGCGACGACGGCCGGCTGCTGTTGGCCGGGCCGTGTCCGGCGATCGATGCGGAGGACCCGGGTCCGGCCGGCTTCAGCGGCAGTATCGTGATCGCCGAATTCGACTCCCTGGAGGACGCGCGCGCCTGGGCCGACGCCGACCCGTACGTGGCGGCCGGGGTCTATGCCCGGGTCGACGTGCGCCCGTTCCGCAAGGTCCTGCCGTGAGCCGCGTCGAACGCATCCGGGCGGCGCTGGAATCCGCCCTGCAGCCGGTTTCCCTGGACGTGCTGGACGACAGCCATAAACACGCCGGGCACGAAGGCGCCCGCGACGGGCGCGGCCATTTCACCGTCCGGATCACCAGTGAGGCGTTCGCAGGCAAGGCGCCGCTGGCCCGTCACCGTGCGGTCTATGCAGCGCTGGGCGACATGATGCAGACCGACATCCACGCGCTCGCCATCGAAGCCCGCACGCCCGACGAAGCGCGCTGAGCATGCGTCTGCCATCTGGCAGCGCCGCATGCAGGCTGGGCTGAAAACGTTTACATTCGCCCCCTTTCGTTACGCCGGGAGGGCGCCATGAACCGGGAAGTCCCCACTGTTCCGCCACGACCGCTGCTGGTCGGCATGATCGCTGTCCTGCTGGCGGCACCGGCCGCCGCCAAGCCGCCGGTCTACGCGACGCCGGCCGAAAAAGCCTTCGTCGACGCCCTGATGGCGAAGATGACGGTCGAAGAGAAGCTCGGCCAGCTGAACCAGCCGGCCGGGGTGGGCAACAACACCGGCCCGGCGGCCATGACGGGCAACGAGGACCAGATCCGCAAGGGCGAGATCGGCACCTATCTGGGTACCCAGGGCGCGGTGCTGACCTGCCGCCTGCAGCGGATCGCGGTGGAGCAGTCCCGGCTGGGCATCCCGCTGATGTTCGGCTACGACGTGATCCACGGCCACCGCACCGTCTTCCCGGTGCCGCTGGGCGAGTCCGCCAGCTTCGATCCGGTCGAAGTGCAGCATGCCGCCCGTGTCGCGGCGATCGAGGCCTCGGCGCACGGCATCCACTGGACGTACGCGCCGATGGTCGACATCGCGCGTGATCCGCGCTGGGGTCGCGTGGTGGAAGGCGCGGGCGAAGATCCCTATCTGGGATCGGTACTCGCGGCGGCGCGCGTGCGCGGCTTCCAGGGCGACGACCTGCGCAAGCCGGACGCGGTGCTGGCCACGGCCAAGCATTTCGTCGCGTACGGCGCGGCCGAGGGCGGCCGCGATTACGACGTGGCCGACATTTCCGAACGCAGCCTGCACGAGGTCTATCTGCCGCCGTTCAAGGCCGCGGTCGATGCCGGCGCGCAATCGATCATGGCCGCGTTCAACGAGATCGCCGGCGTGCCCATGCACGCGCACCGGCCGCTGATCGAGGATCTGCTGCGCAAGGAATGGGGCTGGGATGGCCTGCTGGTCAGCGACTACACCGGTGTGATGGAACTGATGCCGCACGGCATCGCCGCCGACCGCAAGCAGGCGGGGGCACTCGGCCTGCGTGCCGGCGTCGACGTCGACATGGTCAGCCAGATCTACGTGAAGGACCTGCCGGCCGAAGTGAAGGCGGGCCGCGTGCCCATGGCGCAGGTGGATGCCTCCGTGCGTCGCGTACTGAATGCCAAGTACCGGCTGGGCCTGTTCGAGAATCCGTACCGTTCCTGCACCGACGATGGCGCCCACGAGCGCGCCATGACGCTGACGCCGCAACACCGCGCCGACGCACGCCGGATGGCGCAGAAGTCGCTCGTGCTGCTGGAGAACGACAACGACGTGCTGCCGCTGTCGAAGTCGGTGCGCACGCTGGCGGTGATCGGCCCGCTCGCCGACCATCGCCGCGCGATGCTCGGCAACTGGGCGGTGGCCGGGCGCGAAGAGGACGCGGTGACGCCGATCGAGGGCCTGAAGGCCGCGCTGGGTGACGGTACGCGGCTGGTGATCGCGAAGGGTGCCGACATCGACAGCCAGGACACCTCCGGTTTCGCGCAGGCCGTTGCGGCGGCGAAGCAGGCCGATGCGGTGGTGATGTTCCTCGGCGAACACCCGGACATGAGCGCGGAAGCGAACAACCGCACCTCGCTGGACCTGCCCGGCGTGCAGGAGCAACTCGCACTGGCGGTCGCCGCGACCGGCAAGCCGGTGGTGGCCGTGCTGTTGAACGGACGCCCGCTGTCGATCGGTGGCCTGAAGGGCAAGGTGCCGGCGATCCTCGAAGCCTGGTTCCCCGGCGTCGAGGGCGGCCACGCGATCACCGACGTGCTGTTCGGCGACGTCAATCCGTCGGCCAAGCTGCCGGTGACGTTCCCGCACAACGTCGGCCAGGTGCCGATCTACTACGCGCACAAGAACACCGGCCGTCCGCCGAGCGAGCAGGAGAAGTACACCAGCAAGTACCTCGACGTGCCGTGGACGCCGCTGTACGCCTTCGGCCACGGACTCAGCTACACGACGTTCCGCTACGACGCGCCGGTCGTGGCGAAGAAGACGCTGGCGCCTTCCGCCCTGCAGCAGCAGGTGAGCGTGCGCGTCACGAACACCGGCAAGCGGGAGGGCGTCGAGGTGGTGCAACTGTATGTGCGGGACGATGTCGCCACCGTCACCCGTCCGGTGAAGCAGTTGCGCGGCTTCCAGCGCCTGGCGCTGGCGCCTGGCGAATCGAAGACGGTCACGTTCGACCTCGGCTTCGAGGATCTGGCGATGTACGACGACCGCATGCAGCGGGTGGTGGAGCCCGGCACGTTCACCGTGTATGTCGGCGGCAGTTCCGACCGCACGCGTGAGGTCGCTTTCGAGGTCGCCGCCCAATAGAGGCATGCGTCGCGGTTGGCATGCGTTTGCTGCAATGCAAAATACTTGCGGATACCTTCGAGTGTCCGCAAGTGCATGAATTCGTGAGGGTTTAAGTGTCGAATAACGCGGGCTTTACACGTTTCCGTGAAAACGGTTACAGTCCGCGCCACTCAAGGCTGTCATCACCGCGGAGGGGCGGGGAATGGCGCGAACCTCGGTCACCATCAAGGATGTCGCACGCGAGGCGCGGGTTTCCGTCGCCACCGTGTCGCGTGCCTTGAACGGCCACGAGAACGTCGCCGAATCCGTCCGCCAGCAGGTCCTGGCCACCGCCGACCGCCTCCGCTACCAGCCCCACGCCGCCGCGCGCAGCCTGAGCAGCCGCCGCACCCAGACCATCGGCGTGGTGTTGCCCGACCTGTACGGCGAATTCTTTTCCGAACTGATCCGCGGCATCGACCAGGTGGCCCGTGCACGGCGCCAGCACCTGCTGGTGTCCAGCTACCACGGTCATCCGGAAGAACAGGGCGAAGCCCTGCGCGCGATGCGCGGCCGGGTGGATGGCCTGCTGGTGCTGTCGCCGTACAGCGACCGTCCCGGCTTCCTGGTCGACAACCTGCCATCGTCGCTGCCGGTCGTACTGATCAATACCGATGTACAGGACGCGTCGTATCCCGCGTTGACCATCGACAACTATGGCGCGGCCGTCGCGATGGTCGAACACCTGGCGGCGTCCGGTCACCAGCGCATCGCCTTCATCGGCGGCCCGGAAGGCAACTTCGACGCGCGCGAACGCCTGCGCGGTTATCGCGATGCGATGGCGCGCTTCGTGCCGGGCACGTCGCCGCAGGAATTTGCCGGCGATTTCAGCGAATCCTCAGGCTACGAAGCCGGCAAGCGCATCGCGCAATCGGCGGAGAAGCCGCAGGCGGTCTTCGCCGCCAACGACATGACGGCATTGGGATGCCTGTACGCCTTCAACGAAGCCGGTGTGCGCGTTCCGCAGGACGTCGCGCTGGCCGGCTTCGACGACATCCCGCTCGCGCGTTTTGTTCACCCGACCTTGACCACGATGCGGGTCAGTATTGCCGAACTCGGTGGACAGGCGATGGGCCGGTTGCTGGACGCGATCGACTCCGATGGAGCGCGCGTTGCGCCGTCGGCGATGCTGGTTCCCGAATTGATCGTCAGGGCGTCGAGTGTGGGAGAGGGCCGGCACACGGAAAAACAGGCAAAGGCGTGACCGCTTTTTTTTGGGCGGCGATGTAATCGATTACAAGCGGCACCAAGCCGACAAGCAACACATCCATCTTTGGAGGGAGAGCCAATGAAACAGCGCAACCGCACCATGTTCCGTCCCAATCGCAAGTTACTGTCATGCGCCCTGGCCAGCTGCCTGGCCATGGCCGCACCGCACGTGATGGCGCAGTCCACGTCCGCCACGCTGCGAGGCGCGGTGACCGCCGATTCCACCGTCACCGTGACCAACGTGGATACCGGCCTCACCCGCACCACGAAGGCGGCCAACGGCAACTACAACATCGGTGGCCTGCCGCCGGGTACGTACCGGATCGAAGTGAATGCCGGCGGACAGACCAGCAGCCGCGCGGTGACGCTGGCCGTGGGCCAGACCGCTACGTTGAACCTGCAGGAAGCGCCGCCGGTGTCCGCGCCGACCGGCGATGCGACCACGCTAGATACCGTGCGCGTGACCGCGCCGTTGCTGGTGGAAACGAAGACGTCCGAGATTTCCACCTATGTTTCGAACAAGCAGATTGAAGCGCTGCCACAGAACTCGCGTAACTTTCTCGCGTTTGCGGATATCGTGCCGGGTGTGACCTTCAACACCGGTGCGGATGGTTCCACGTCCTTGCGCAGCGGATCCCAACTGTCGGCTGGCGTCAATGTGTTCATTGATGGCGTGGGCCAGAAGGACTATGTCCTCAAGGGTGGTGTAACGGGGCAAGACTCGAGTCGCGGCAATCCATTTCCCCAGATGGCCATTGGTGAGTACAAGGTCATTACTTCCAACTACAAGGCGGAGTACGACCAGCTGAGCAGCGCGGCGGTGACCGCAGTGACAAAGTCTGGTACGAACGATTTCTCGGGCAGTTTCTTCTGGGACAGGACTGGTTCGGATTGGCGGAAGCCGACCCCCGCTGAAACGCCGAATGCGTCTAACCCCAACCGGCGAAAGGTCCGCTCGAAAGAAGAACAGTACGGTGTTTCCTTCGGTGGCCCTCTGATAAAAGATCAGGCGCATTTCTTCATTGCGTATGAAGCGAAGGAGTACAACTCCCCAAGGACCATCACACCTGGGCGGCAGTTTGCGATCGGGGATCTACCTCCAGAGTTCAGAGACGTTGCTTCGACACCGACCTCTGCTCCGTTCAAGGAGGATCTCTATTTCGGCAAGATCGATTGGGCAATCGGCGAGTCGCATCTGCTTGAGCTGACGTTGAAGCGGCGCGAGGAAGACGAGCTGACGAGTGTCGGTGGTGCCACGGTCAACGTTCCTTCCTACGGAACCTTGAAGACGGGTGAGGAAACCCGCGTCGACTTGCGCTACCAGTTCACCAGCCAGAATTGGCTCAATGATGCACATGTCACCTTTGAAGACACCAATTTTGCGCCTCGTCCGGCCTCGCTTGAGAATGGCTACCGTCTTTTCGTGCCGCGCAGGGGGCAGGAGACAAACAACAATCCAGACATGGAAGAAGTGCTGAACCTCGGTGGTGGTGGTGATTTCCAGAACAAGGGGCAGAAGGGTTACGGATTCCAGAACGACCTGACGTTCTACGGTTGGGAGGATCACACCATAAAGATGGGTATCAAGTACAAGGCGATCGACATCAGTGCCTTCGAACAGTCGCCCTTTTCTCCGCAGTTCCGGTACGACGTGACACGTAGTACGACGATCCCCTACTACGTGCAGTTCACGGCGCCAGGCAATGGCAACCCGACCACGGTCAATTCGAACAGCAAGCAGTTCGGCATCTACATCCAGGACGATTGGGATGTGACCGAGAAATTGCAGCTCAACCTCGGCCTACGTTGGGACTACGAAGTTACGCCCAGCTACGAAGACCACGTGACCCCAGAGACACTGGTTACGCGCCTGCGAGCTTATCCGGGTGTAAACAATCCAAATGTCGACTATGACATTAATGACTACATCAGTACGGGGAGCAACCGAGACTCTTTCAAGGATGGATGGGCGCCTAGGCTCGGATTCTCTTACGATCTGGGAGGTGATGCACGCCACGTGATCTTCGGTGGCGCGGGGCGCTCATACAATCGTAACCAGTTCGACTATCTGTCTTACGAGCAGTATCGCCTTGCGTTCCAGCGCTATGAGTTCTACTTCAATACACCCGGTCACGACTGCAATGCTGCGCCGGTAAGGACGCCATGCATCCCGTTTGATCCGAGCTTGTTGAATGCGGACGCACTCACCGCGCTTATCGTGCCGGGTACCAACTTTGGATCTGAGGTGTTTCTGCTGAACAATGAGCTGAAGACACCCTATTCAGACCAATTCAGCTTGGGTATGCGAAACGTCTTCGGCATGTTCGGTCATGACTGGAATTCCTCGGTCACGCTTATGCACGTTATGAGCCATGATGGGATTCTGTTCTCGATCGGTAATCGTCGCCCCGATGGCAGTTTCTATCCGCCTGGTGTCCAGTTTGGTAACTCTCCCGGCGCGGACCTTCCTGGTTATTCGAGGTTTTTCATTGGTGACAATGCTGTAGAGACGCGACTGAATTCGGTACTGGTCTCGCTCGACAAGCCCTATACGGCAGAGTCCCCTTGGTCAGTGAGCTTTGCCTACACGTACAGCGATGCCAAGGAAAATCGTGAGGGATCCGACATCTTCACGTTCGACTACCCCAATCTGGACAACGTTGGCTTCATCGGCGCGCGCGGCGTCCCCCGGCACAAGCTCGTTGCCACAGGTATCGCTGACTTCTGGGGTCTGACCTTCTCTGGCAAGCTGACACTCACCAGCCCTCCTGGCAACACGGGCCTCAACTGCTTCCAAGGCGTGGACCCGGGTGCATGCAATGTGGTTGGACGGTTCGAGAGCTACTACTTCGATGACCAAGACTTCCGTCAGTTGGATCTTGCTGTTCAGAAGCAGTGGGACACAGGTGGCGGTATCAAGTTCCGAGTGCGCGGCGACGTACTGAACGTCACCAACGAAGTCAATTACTCGGACTTCGGAAACTTCATTGGTGTAGGTGGCGTGCTGAATCCGGACTTCGGTCGCCGGACGGGTGAAGGCATTACTGGGCCCACCCGCACATTCAAGTTGTCTTTCGGCTTCGACTGGTAATACACACCCGCCCTCATGCGGCGCCTTCGGGCGCCGCATGAGCGGCGGGTTTGTTTGGTGCAGTTCTGTAATCGGTTACAACAGGAAAACGTTTTGAACAAGATCACCCCGGCCCCGCGCGCGTACTGGTTTATCGGCGTTGCGCTGACTCTGTTGATCGCCGGTTGCCAGAAGGCGCCGGAAGAGAAAGCGGCACCTGTCGCCTCTAAACCCGCGGCACCTGCCGTCGCCGCCAAGCCGGAGCCGCCGGTGAAGCCGGAACTGCCCCCGCTGTTCCGCGACATCGAACGCCGCACGTTCCAGTTCTTCTGGGATACCACCAACGAAACGAACGGCATGACGCCGGACCGCTATCCCTCGCGTCCGTTCGCCAGCATCGCCTCCATCGGTTATGCGCTCACCGCGTATCCCATCGGCATCGAAAACGGCTGGGTCAGCCGCACGCAGGCGGTCGACCGCACGCTGACCACGCTGAAGTTCCTGCGCGACATCCCGCAGGGCCCGCAGAAGGAAGGCAAGGGCGGCCACAAAGGCTTCTACTACCACTTCCTCGACATGAACACCGGGCAGCGCTTCAACACCTGGGTGGAACTGTCCAGCGTGGACACGTCGCTGTTGCTGATGGGCGTGCTGTTCGCCCAGTCGTACTACGACCGCGACGATCCGCGCGAGCGGGAGATCCGCTGGATCGCCGACACCATCTACAAGCGCGTCGACTGGACCTTCCTGCAGCAGAACAAGCCGCTGATCTCGATGGGCTGGTTCCCCGAGAGCGGCACCATCCCGCACGACTGGAAAGGCTACAACGAAGCCATGATGGTCTACATCCTGGCGATGGCTTCGCCGACGCATCCCGTGGGCCAGGACGCGTGGGAAGTCTGGACCCGCAGCTACAGCGAGTTGTGGGGCGTGTTCCAGGGACAGGAATACCTGACCTTCGCGCCGCACTTCGGCCACCAGTACAGCCACGTCTGGATCGACTTCCGCGGCATCCAGGACGCGTATATGCGCGAACGCGGCATGGACTATTTCGAGAATAGCCGTCGTGCCACGTACGCGCAGCGCGCCTACGCGACCGAGAATCCGATGAAGTGGAAGGACTACGGCGAGAACGTGTGGGGCCTGACCGCCTCCGACGGCCCGCAGCAGACCCTGCAGGAGTACCGCGGCGAACAGCGCCCGTTCCGCCACTACTCCGCGCGCGGTGCCGGCTTCCGCGAGAACTTCGACGACGGCACCATCGCGCCGACCGCGGCCATCGCGTCGCTGCCGTTCGCGCCGGAGATCGTCATTCCCGCGACGGAAGAGATGCACCGCCGCTATGGCGACTACCTGTACTCGAGCTACGGCTTCCTCGATTCGTTCAATCCCAGCTTCGACTACGACATTCCGCTGAAGACCGGCCGCATCGTGCCGGGCAAGGGCTGGGTGGCCAGCGACTACATCGGTATCGACCAGGGCCCGATCCTGGCGATGATCGCGAACTACCGGAACGACTTCGTCTGGAGCGTGATGAAGAAGAATCCGTACATCCGCGATGGCCTGAAGAAGGCCGGCTTCCAGGGCGGTTGGCTGGATGCCAAGGCGGGGCAGTCGTCTTCCGCGGGCAATGCGACCGCGCCCACCGCGCCTCCGGATCTCGATGCCGCCGCTGCGCGCGCGCTGGGTACCGCGGAGTCGCGCGCCAACCAGGCTTCGCAGCCCGAGGCGACGCGACCGCAGCAGCCCGAGTAAGCTGTCCGCATGGATCGGCGTGCGCCAGCAAGGGTCTCTCCGGCACGCATCAGGGTCTTCTCCGGTGGAAGGAGGGCCCTGGTGCGCTGCTGTTTCCTTGCGACCCTGATCCTCGCGCTTGCGCTCGTGGCGGGCTGCGCGCGCACGCAGGACGAACGCACCGTGGTGCGGTTCTGGGTAATGGGCTACGAAGGCGAGATCGTCGCGAAGCTGTTGCCCGAGTTCGAGCGCCAGCATCCCGGCATCCGCGTGGACCTGCAGATCGTGCCGTGGCTGTCCGCGCACGAGAAGCTGCTGACCGCCTTCGCGGGCGAGTCGCTGCCCGACGTCAGCCCGATCGGGAACACGTGGATTCCCGAGTTCGCAGCCCTCGGCGCGCTCGAACCGCTGGACGACGAGATCGCGGCCACGCCGGGCTTCGACCCGGCGGATTTTTTCCCCGGCGTGTGGGACACCGGCGTGATCGAGGGCCGCACCTACGCAGTGCCGTGGTACGTCGAAACGCGCCTGCCGTTCTACCGCCGCGACATGCTCGCGAAGGCCGGCGTGAAGACGTTGCCGGTCAGCTGGGACGAATGGCGGGTCGCGATGCGCGAGGTGAAGCGCGTCGCGGGGCAGGGCAACTATTCGATCCTGCTGCCGCTCAACGAATTCGAACCGCTGCTCAGCCTGGCCATCCAGCAGCCCGAGCCGCTGCTGCGCGACGATGGGCGCTACGGCAATTTCCGCAGCGAAGGCTTCCGGCGGTCGTTGGGCTTCTACAAGGAAATGTTCGACCAGCAGTGGGCGCCGGTTGTCACCAACAACCAGATCTCCAATGTGTGGGATGAGTTCGGCAAGGGTTTCTACTCGTTCTATATCTCCGGTCCCTGGAACATCGCCAAGTTCAAGGAACGCCTGCCGGCCGCACAGCAGAAGGACTGGATGACCATGCCGCTGCCCGGCCCGGGCGGCCCCGGTGCTTCGCTGGCCAACGGCACCAGCTTCGTGGTGTTCAAGGACTCGCCGAACAAGGACGCCGCCTGGACACTGATCGCTTGGCTCTCGTCGCCTGCCGTGCAGACCGAATTCCATTCGCTGACCGGTGACCTGCCGCCGCGACGCTCGCCGTGGCAGACGCCCGCGCTGGCGAACGATCCGTATGCCAAGGCATTCCGCGAGCAGTTGGAACGCGCGGTCTCCACGCCGAAGGTGCCGGAGTGGGAGCGCATCGCCACCGAAATGCGGCTGGTCGGCGAGCAGGTCGCCAATGGCCGGCTGACGGTCGACCAGGCGGCCGAGGAACTCGACCGGCGCGCCGACCGCATCCTCGAGAAGCGCCGCTGGATGCTGGATCACGCTGCCAAGCCGGGAGCCGGGCCGTGAGGTCGACGCATACGCTCGCCGGCTGGCTGTTCGCCGCGCCCGCGCTGACGGTCATCGTGGTGTTCTTCGGACTGCCCGTGCTGGCCGCGCTGGCGCTGAGCCTCACCGATTTCGACATCTACGCGCTGGCCGACATCGGCAACCTGCGTTTCGTCGGCTTCGACAACTACATCGGACTGCTGCAGAACCCGATGTTCTGGAAGTCGCTGGGCAACACGGTGTACTTCGTCGTGGTCGGCGTGCCGCTGTCGGTGGCGCTGTCGCTGGGCGCAGCGCTGCTGCTGCACTCGAAGCTCGGCCGCTTCAAGGGTTTCTTCCGCACCGCGTTCTTCGCGCCGGTGGTGACGACGGTCGTTGCGGTCGCGGTGATCTGGCGCTACCTGTTCCACACCAAGTACGGCCTGGTGAACTGGGGCCTGTCGTGGGTGGGCATCGATCCGGTCGACTGGCTGGGCGATCCCACCTGGGCCATGCCGACCATCATCCTGTTCGCGGTGTGGAAGAACTTCGGCTACAACATGATCATCTTCCTGGCCGGCCTGCAGAGCATTCCGGAAGACCTGTACGAGGCCGCGCGCATCGACGGTGCTTCGCGCTGGGCGCAGTTCCGCCACGTCACCCTGCCGCAGCTGGGGCCGGTACTGCTGCTGGTCGGCATCCTCACGATGGCCGGCTATTTCCAGCTGTTCGCTGAGCCCTACGTGATGACGCAGGGCGGCCCGCTCGAGAGCACCAAGAGCGTGCTGTACCTGATGTACGAAGAAGGCTTCAAATG
This sequence comes from Pseudoxanthomonas japonensis, assembly GCF_010093445.1. Classification (GTDB taxonomy): domain Bacteria; phylum Pseudomonadota; class Gammaproteobacteria; order Xanthomonadales; family Xanthomonadaceae; genus Pseudoxanthomonas_A; species Pseudoxanthomonas_A japonensis. The sequence goes on from NZ_PDWW01000007.1 coordinate 55,584, forward strand.
GTGGAACCTCGGTAACGCGTCCGCGGTGGCCTTCCTGCTGTTCCTGCTGATGACGGTCGTGACCAGCGGCCTGCTGTGGTTCGCGCGCAAGCGGGGCGTGGAATGAACCAGCGTCTCGCCGCCATCGTCGTCAATGCGCTGCTGGTCGCGCTCGCCGTGGTCAGCCTGGGGCCGCTGCTGTGGATGCTGTCGGTGTCCTTCATGCAGACCGGCGAGGCCGGCCACTTTCCGCCGCCGCTGCTGCCGTCCGCGCCCACTCTGGACAACTACCGCGAGCTGTTCGTGCGCGCCGGCATGGGCCGCTACCTGGCCAACAGCTTCATCGTCTCGACCAGCGTCATGCTGCTGTCGCTGCTGTTCAACACCATGGCCGGCTACGCCTTCGCCAAGCTGCGCTTCAAGGGCCGCGACCGCACCTTCCGCGCCCTGCTGGCGGCGCTGGTGATCCCGGCACAGGTGGCGATGATGCCGCTGTTCCTGCTGCTCAAGCAGATGGGCCTGGTGAACACCTATGCGGGTGCCATCGTGCCGGGCATGGCGGCGATCTTCGGCATCTTCCTGGTGCGCCAGTACGCACGCTCGATCCCGGACGAACTGCTCGAGGCCGCGCGCATCGACGGCGCCAGCGAGGCGCGCATCTTCTTCCAGATCGTGCTGCCGGGCCTGAAGCCGATCCTGGTGACGCTGGCGATCTTCAGCTTCCTCGGCGCATGGAACGATTTCATGTGGCCGCTGATCGTGTTGAGCGACGACAGCCTGCAGACCCTGCCGGTCGCACTGGCGGGCCTGTCGCGCGAACACGTGATGGACTACGAACTGATGATGGCCGGCTCGGTCGTCACCATCCTGCCGGTGCTGCTGCTGTTCCTCGTGCTGCAGCGCTACTACATCCAGGGCCTGTTGCTGGGCAGCGTCAAAGGCTGACCCGGAGCGGGTCATCGTGGAGCTCGAATCGTCATGAACATCGAACCGTCATTCCCGCGCAGGCGGGAACCCAGCGACATTGCCTCCCGCAAGGCTGCACTGGCCTGCGGCGCCCTGCTTGCGTACGCCACGTCCGCGTTCGCCGCACAGGACGGCGTCCGTGTCCTCGACGGCTTCGATGACCCCACCATCTGGCGCGTGGTCACCTCCAATCAGGTCAGCGGCGCGTTGCGCCAGGTCGATGGCGTGGACGGCAAGGCGATGTGCCTGGACTACGATTTCAACGGGGTGTCCGGCCATGCCGGTATCCAGCGCGACCTGCCGATGGCGTATCCGGCGAACTACCAGTTCGGTTTCCAGCTGCGCGGCGACTCGCCCCGCAACGACCTGCAGTTCAAGGTGATCGACGCCAGCGGCGACAACGTGTGGTGGGTCAACCGGCCGAAGTACGAATACCCGACCGCGTGGACGCCGGTGCGCTACAAGCAGCGCCACATCGACAAGGCGTGGGGGCCGGACCCGGATCGCGTCTTGCGCAGAAGCACGAAGCTTGAGTTCACCGTCTACAACAACGCGGGCGGCAAAGGCTCGGTCTGCTTCGACCAGCTCACGTTCCAGCCGTTGCCGGTCGACGACGGCACGCCGCTGACGGGCAAGGCGAGTGCGTCCGTTGCGTTCCCGGCCGGCGCCGCGGCCTTGGCTATCGACGGCAAGGCGGATACGGCATGGTCCGCCGACCTGCACGGCGACAAGGATCCGCAACTGACGCTGGACCTGGGCAAGCCGCGCGAGTTCGGCGGCCTGGTGCTGCGCTGGAAGCCGGAGCAGCATGCGTCGGATTACCTGGTACAGCTGTCCGACGATGGCGTGCGCTGGCGCGATGCACGCACGGTGGTCGATGGCAATGGCGGCAACGACTATCTCGCGCTGCCGGAATCGGAAGCGCGCTATGTGCGGCTGACCATCGGCGATGGTCCCGGACGTTCGTTCGCGCTGGCCGAGCTGGAAGTGAAGCCGCTGGCCTTCGCCGCGCACCCCAACGACCTGATCAAGGCGATGGCGGCGGAGTCGCCGAAGGGCTGGTTCCCGCGCGGCTTCAGTGGCGAACAGCCGTACTGGACCATCGTCGGCCTCGACGGCGGCCGCGAGCAGGGCCTGATCGGCGAAGACGGCGCCATCGAGATCGCCAAGGGCGGCGTCAGTGTCGAACCGTTCGTGCAGGTCGATGGGCGCTGGATCGGCTGGTCGGACGTGCAGGCAACGCAGTCGCTGCAGGACCGTTATCTGCCGATGCCGACCGTCGCATGGAAACACCCCGACTTTGCGCTGACGACCACCGCGTTCGCAGCGGGCAGGCCCGGCGACTCGCGCGTCGTCGCGCGCCATCGGCTGACCAACACCGGCAAGACGCCGCGCGAGTACGTGCTGGCGCTGGCCGTGCAGCCCTGGCAGGTCAATCCGCCCAGCCAGTTCCTCAATACCACCGGCGGTTTCAGTCCGATCAACGATCTGGCGGTGCGCGATGGGGTGGTCAGCGTGAACGGCCGCGCCAGCCTGCGCTTCGCCACGCCCGATGCGGCGCTGGCGTCGCGCTTCGACGAGGGCCTGATACGCGAGCGCTTGGCGACGATGGGCGACACCGTCGACGGGACAGCCGTGCAGGTGGCTGGCGAGTCGACCGGACTCGCCTCCGCCGCCGTGTTGTACCGGATCACGCTGGCGGCCGGCGAAAGCCGCGACATCGACTGGGTGGCGCCGCTGGAAGGCGCGCTGCCGGCGAAGATCGACGCCGCGCGCGACCAGCAGGCCACCGCGGCGATGTGGCGCGGTAAGCTCGGCGAGATGAAGCTGCAGGTGCCCGTCGAAGGGCAGCCGGTCGCCGATACCTTGCGCACGGCGCTCGCGCACATGCTGATCTCGCGCATCGGCCCGCGCCTGCAGCCGGGCACGCGGTCGTACTCGCGCAGCTGGATCCGCGACGGCGCGATGATCTCCGAAGGCCTGCTGCGCCTCGGGCGCCCCGAGGTCGTCAAGGAGTACGTCGAGTGGTACGCCCCATACCAGTTCAAGAACGGCAAGGTGCCGTGCTGTGTCGACGACCGCGGCAGCGATCCCGTGCCCGAAAACGACAGCCATGGCGAGCTGATCTTCAATGTCGCCGAGTACTACCGTTATACCGGCGACAAGGCCTTCCTGAGGAGGATGTGGCCGCACGTGCAGGGCGCCTTCGCCTACATGGAAGAGCTGCGCCTGAGCGAGCGCACCGAAGCCAACCGCGCGGTCAACGCCGCGTTCTACGGCATGATGCCGGCGTCGATCAGCCACGAAGGCTATTCGGCCAAGCCGATGCATTCGTACTGGGACAACTTCTGGGCGCTGCGCGGCTACAAGGATGCGGTCGAGGTCGCCGATGCGCTCGGGCAGACGGCGGAATCGAAGCGCATGGCCGCCTCGCGCGACGAGTTCCGCGACGACCTCTACGCCTCGCTGCAGGCGGCGACGAAGCTGCACGGCATCGCCTATCTGCCCGGTGCGGCGGAGATCGGCGACTTCGATCCCACCTCGACGACCATCGCGCTGGCGCCGGGCGGCGAGCAGGGCAAGCTGCCGGCGGACCTGTTGCACGGCACCTTCGAGCGCTACTGGACCGAGTTCGTGCAGCGCCGCGACGGCCAGCGCGAGTGGAAGGACTACACACCGTACGAATGGCGCAACGTGGCGGCGTTCGTGCGCCTCGGTTGGCGCGAGCGTGCGTGGGACGTGCTCGATTTCTTCTTCAAGGACCGCGCGCCGCAGCCCTGGAACCAGTGGGCGGAAGTGGTCTCGCGCACGCCGCGCACGCCGTTCTTCGTCGGTGACCTGCCGCATGCCTGGGTAGCGTCGGACTTCGTCCGCTCGGCGCTGGACATGTTCGCGTACTCGCGCGAACTCGACGACAGTCTGGTGCTGGCCGCTGGCGTTCCGGCGACGTGGCTGGACGGCGAGGGCATCGCCATCGATGGGCTGCGTACGCCGAACGGCGTGTTGGGGTATTCGCTGCGCAAGACCGGTGGCGAGGTCGTGCTGGAAGCGAAGGCGGGTTTGAAGTTGCCGCCCGGTGGTCTGGTGTTGCCGTGGCCATACAAGGATGCGCCGGGCGAGACGCGCATCAACGGCAAGCCGGCGCAGTGGACGAACGGCGAGCTGCGCATCACCACGCTGCCGGCGAAGGTTAGTATCCGCACGCGCTGACCGCTGCGTAGAGCGGAGCTTGCTCCGCTGCTTCCATGACAGGGATCGCGTATGCGCTACTTCATGAGCCGAGCAAGCTCGGCTCTACGTCGCGTCGCGGGGCGGAAACGACGAAGCCTAGCGCTGGACCTGATGTGGCGTGATCCAGTGTAGGAGCGACGTGAGTCGCGACCGTAGAACCTCAGCGTCCTGCAGTCCGGCAGTAGCAGAACGAGCACGATGCCATGATCGGCAGCAACTCTGCCGTGCCTCAACACTAGGGCGCATCACTTGCGCGGTCGCGACAGACGTCGCTCCTACAGGAGAGAGTTAGCCGCGCACCCGCTGCACGATGCCCGCCGCCTTGGCCGAGCTCTCGGTGACCTTGTCCCACTCGCCGTTGTCGAGCCAGCCCTTCGGCACCATCCAGGAGCCGCCGATGCAGACGACGTTGGGCTGCGACAGGTAGTCGGCCGCAGTCTCTTCGGTGATGCCACCGGTGGGGCAGATCTTCAGCTCCGACATCGGACCGGCCAGGCCCTTGAGCATCGCCAGGCCGCCGACGGCGGTGGCGGGGAACAGCTTGCAGACTCGGAAGCCGCGCGCCATCAGCGCGAGCAGTTCGGTCGGCGTGGCGGCGCCCGGTACCACCGGAATGTCGGCAGCGGCCAGCGCGTCGGCGAGTGCCGGCGGCGTGCCGGGTGTGACCAGGAAGTCGGCGCCCGCATCGATGGACTGCTTCATCTGCTCGGTGGTCAGCACCGTGCCAGCACCGATCACGATGTCCGGCAGTTCCTTCTTCAGCATCGCCAGCGCGTCCATCGCCACCGGCGTGCGCAGCGTCAGCTCGATCGCCGGCAGGCCGCCTTTCAACAGCGCCTCGGACACCTTGCGCGCTTCATCCAGCGTGTGCACGGTGACGACCGGCAGGATGCCGGCGGCGCGGAGGAGGGATTCGGCTTTCTGCTGGCGGGCTTCGATGGTCATGGGAGCAATCGGAATTCGTGTTGTGGGAGCGACGTGAGTCGCGATCGATGTCAGGTGGAAGCTTCGCGACTTACGTCGCTCCCACAGGAGGGAGGTCCGAGCAGGTCTGCATCCAGATTACGCATCCTTCGCCTCATGCGGCGCCTCGGCCGCATGCGCGGCGTCGCCCAGTTCGTACTCGGCATCGTATTCCCAGGTGCCGTCGTGGTACGGCAGGCCGCAGGAGATCGACATCGCACCGCGGTCGGCGGGCGTCACCACGTCGCGGCTCACCGCGAACAGGTTGCGGCCCAGGTCCAGCGCGGCGGGTGAGGTGTTCGGCGCGATTTCTCGCGCCGCCCACTCGGCCGCATCGACCAGCGCTTCCAGCGTGCCGGCTTCCGCGTCGAGACGGATGAGGTCGCCTTCGCGCAGCTTCGCCAGCGGGCCGCCGCGTGCGGCTTCCGGCGTCAGGTGGATGGCAGCGGGAATCTTGCCGGATGCACCGGACAGTCGGCCGTCGGTCACCAGCGCCACGCGGCGGCCCTGGTTCTGCAGCAGGCCGAGCAGGGGGGCGAGTGAATGCAGCTCCGGCATGCCGTTCGCACGCGGTCCCTGGTAGCGCACGACGGCGACGAAGTCGTGCGGCAGCGCACCGGCGGCATGCAGCTTGTTGAGCGCGCGCGGATCGTCGACGACGACGGCGGGCGCTTCGATGAAGCGGTATTCCGGCTTCACCGCCGAGGTCTTGATCAGCGAACGGCCGAGGTTGCCACGCAGCAGGCGAAGGCCGCCCTGTGCTTCGAACGCGCGCGACACCGGACGCGCGACGTCTTCGTCGGCGCTCTGGCCGATACCGGGCGCATAGGCGAGCTTGCCGTCCTGCAGGCGCGGCTCTTCGCAGAACGCGCGCAGGCCGCCGGGTACGATCGTGGTGATGTCGTGCATCAGCCCCGCATCGAGCAACTCACGGAACACGAACTGCGTGCCGCCGGCCGCGGCGAAGCGGTTCACGTCGGCCTCGCCGTTCGGATACACGCGTGCGAGCAACGGCACGGTCTGCGACAGCAGGTCCATGTCGTCCCAGGTCAGCACGATGCCGGCCGAGCGTGCCACCGCGATCCAGTGGATGGTGTGGTTGGTCGAACCGCCGGTGGCCATCAGCGCGGCCATCGCGTTGACGATGGCGCGCTCGTCGATCAGGCGACCGATCGGCCGGTAGTCGTCGCCGAGCGCGGTGATGGCGAGGGCACGTTCGGCGGCGGCGCGTGTCAGCACATCGCGCAGCGGCTGGTCGGGGTTGACGAACGACGTGCCCGGCAGCTGCAGGCCCATCGCTTCCAGCAGCACCTGGTTGGAATTGGCGGTGCCGTAGAACGTGCAGGTGCCGGCCGCGTGGTAACTCGCGGCCTCGGCTTCCAGCAGTTCCTCGCGGGTGGCTTCGCCGGCGGCGTAGCGTTCGCGTACCGCGGCCTTTTCCTTGTTCGGAATGCCGGGCGTCATCGGGCCGGCCGGCACGAACACCGCCGGCAGGTGGCCGAACGCCAGTGCACCCATCAGCAGGCCGGGCACGATCTTGTCGCAGACGCCGAGGTACAGCGCGGCGTCGAACATGTCGTGGCTCAGCGAGATCGCCGTGGCCTGCGCGATGACGTCGCGCGAGAACAGCGACAACTCCATGCCCGGGCGGCCCTGCGTCACGCCGTCGCACATCGCCGGCACGCCGCCGGCGACCTGCGCGGTGGCGCCGAGATCGCGCGCGACCTGGCGGATGATCTCCGGGTAATGCTCGAACGGCTGGTGCGCCGACAGCATGTCGTTGTACGCGTTGATGATGCCGAGATTGGGCGTGACGTCGGCGCGCAGCCGGCCCTTGTCGGTCGGACCGCACGCGGCGAAGGCGTGAGCGAGATTGCCGCAGCTCAGGCGCGAGCGCTGCGGACCGTCGCGGTGGACGGCGTCGACGCCATCGAGGTAGGCGCGGCGCAACGGGGCGCTGCGCTGGCGGATGCGTTCGGTGACTTCCTGGATGCGGGGGTGCAGGCTCATGGGCGTAGGGCTAGGCTGCAGACGCTGTCATTCTGCATGGCGTGGCGATGGGAGCCGTGATGCGCGGTCTTCCTGCAACTCCAGCGCGTGGAGGGGAAGGGCGGTGAACGACGGCGACGGCATGATGCTTTCTACTGCTTTTGCGGCAGGCGCGAAAGCGACCAAAGCCAGACCAGTCAACGGCTTGCGACGCTTCGTGTGTTGCGTTGCAGCGCGTATCTGCGCAAAAAACACTAGGCGTGCGCGGCGCTTTTCGGTCCGAACCGTTCGACCGCGTACGCCGCCGCACCGAGCAGGCCGGGACGCGGATGCATGTTCGCCAACGTCGGCACGCGTCCCATCGCGGGCGAAAAGCGGCCCTTGTGTTCGAAGCGCTGTCGGAAGCCCGAATGCTGCAGCGAGGTCAGCAGTTTCGGCACCAGTCCGCCGGTGAGGAACACGCCATCCCAGGCGCCGGTGGTGAGCACCAGGTCGCCGGCGATCGCGCCGAACACCGCGCAGAACACGTCCAGCGTGCGCACGCAGCGCGGATCGCCGGCGGCGGCGCGCGCGGTGACGTCCTTCGGTTCGATCGGGCCGCCCGGATCCTCGCCGGCGATCTCGCTGAGCGCGCGGTACAGGTTCACCAGGCCGGGGCCGCAGATCAGGCGCTCGTTGGAGACGCGGCCGAACTGCGACGACAGGATGTCGAGGATGCGGATTTCTTCCGGCGTACCGGGCGGAAAGCTCACGTGGCCGCCTTCGGTTTCCAGCGGATACGCACGGCCGTCGCGGATGATCAGCGCGGCCACGCCCAGGCCCGTGCCCGGGCCGATGACGGCGTACGTACGCGATTCGCTGAGCGGCGCGGGGCGCCACTGCGCACCGCCGATCGCCACGACATCCTTCGGCGTCAGCAGCGACACCGCCATCGCCTGCGCGGCGAAGTCGTTGACCAGCTTCAGGCCCTGGAATCCCAGCGCCTGCCGCGTGCGGTTCACCGAAATGACCCACGGGTGGTTGGTGATGCGCGCTTCGTCGCCATCGACGCGGCCGGCGACGGCGAACACGCCGTTCTGCGCCGTCGCGCCGGTTTCATCCAGGTAGTGCTGTGCGGCGTCCGCGAGCGACGGGAAATCGGCGACCACGAACTCGCGCACGCTGTCGTCCAGCAGCGGCACGGCGGCGGACGTATCGGCCAGCGCGAAGCGCGCATTGGTGCCGCCGATGTCGGCGAGAAGGACGCGATCGGCGTTGCTCATGCGGCGGACATCCTGTCCGGTGCGGGCCTGTTCGATGCGGGGTGGCTTCCAAAACGTGTCCGCTGCATTCGCCTGGTCGATCCTGTGCTGCAGTGAGAGGGCCACATCGCGTGGGCGGCGCATGATAGCGCGCACCTGCGCCGACGGCGTGCAAGCCCGCACGCGCGTGCGCCATCCGTATACGTATGCGTCATTCCGGAATAGGTGGCCGCGAGCGCGGTGGAGTGGACGGTCGTACGGCAGGGCATGGAGGGCATGGCGGGTGCGGGCGTTCCGTGCGGTATCGGTGCACGGTCCGCTTGCGTCGTGAAAACGGTTACATGGCAGAATAGCGCAGCAGCCCGGGCCACGGAACGGGACGCGGCATGCTCGTCCGCACGGGCATGCCTGCACCCGGGAGGGCCGGGCCGCAGTGAACACACACGGGCCTGGCCCGACCGGAGCAATGATGGCCAGCGTCAAACTCGACCGCGTGCGCAAGGTGTACGACAACGGCCAGGTGGCCGTGCACGGGGCCAGTTTCGAGATCGCCGATGGCGAACTCATGGTGCTGGTTGGTCCGTCGGGCTGCGGCAAGTCGACGCTGCTGCGGATGATCGCGGGGCTGGAAGAGATCAGCGACGGCAACCTGCTGATCGGCGAGCGTCGGGTCAACGACGTGGCGCCGAAGGATCGCGACATCGCGATGGTGTTCCAGAGCTATGCGCTGTATCCGCACATGACGGTCGCGGAGAACCTTGCGTTCGGCCTGAAGCTGCGCGGCGTGGCGCGACCAGAGATCGACCAGCGCGTCAACGCGGCCGCGGAAACGCTGGGCATGACCCACATGCTGGGCAAGCTGCCGCGCGAGATGTCCGGTGGACAACGCCAGCGCGTCGCGCTCGGCCGCGCCTTGGTTCGCGAACCGTCGGTGTTCCTGCTCGACGAACCGCTGTCGAACCTCGACGCCAAGCTGCGCCATTCCGTGCGCACCGAGATCGGCCGCCTGCATCGCCAGCTTGGCGCCACCATGATCTACGTGACCCATGACCAGGTCGAAGCGATGACGCTGGGCCAGCGCATCGTGGTGCTGAAGGATGGCGAGATCCAGCAGATCGACACGCCGATGGCGTTGTACGAGAAACCGGCCAACCTGTTCGTCGCCGGCTTTCTCGGCAGTCCCGCGATGAACGTCCTCTACGGCACGCTGCGCCAGGAGGAAGGTATGCACCTGGCGCTGGATGGCGGTGGCCAGATTCCGCTGGGCCAGGCCGCTGTCGCCGATGGCTGGCTGGGGCGGCGCATCGCGCTGGGTATCCGGCCGGAGCACCTGCAGCCGGCGGGCATCGGCAAGGCCGCGTTCGAAGCGCACGTCGACCTGGTCGAGCCGGTGGGCAACGAAGTCTTCGTCAACCTGCGCTTCGTCGGCCAGCCGCTGGTGGCGCGCATGCCGCCGCAGGTACTGCCGGAACCGGGGCAGGGGTTGCGCGTCACCGTCGAGAATGCGGTGCTGCATTGCTTCGACCCGGACAGCGGCCTGCGCCTGGGCTGAGGCTGCCCAACGCAGCGAAGAAAAAAGGGAGGCCATGGCCTCCCTTTTCGTACCTCCTGGCGACGCGGATCAGCCGCGGCTGACCGTGCGTACCGCGTCGGCCACGTACGCCAGGTTCTGCTGGTTCAGCGCGGCCACGCAGATGCGGCCGGTCCCGACCGCGTAGATGCCGAACTCATCACGCAGCCGGTCCACCTGCGCCTTGCTCAGGCCGGAGTACGAGAACATGCCGGCCTGCTGCTGGATGAAGCCGAATTCCGGTGCGCCGAGGGCGGCCAGCTTGTCCACCAGCCCGGCACGCAGGGCGTGGATGCGTTCGCGCATGCCGCCCAGTTCGCTTTCCCACAGGGTGCGCAATTCGCTGCTGCCCAGCACACCAGCCACCAGGGCGGCACCGTGCGTCGACGGGCTGGAGTAGATGGTGCGGATGATGCGCTTGACCTGCGACTGCACGGCCTTGGTGGCTGCTGCGTCGGGACCGACCACCGAGAGTGCGCCGATGCGCTCGCCATAAAGCGAGAATGACTTGGAGTACGAGTTGGCGACGATGAAGCTGTCGATGCCGGCCCCGGCGACGATGCGCACGGCGGCGCCGTCCTCCGCGATGCCCTTGTCGAACCCCTGGTAGGCCATGTCGATGAAGGGGAACAGCCCGCGGTCCTTCATCAGCGCCGCGACCTGCGTCCATTGCTCGACCGTCAGGTCGGCGCCGGTGGGGTTGTGGCAGCAGGCGTGCAGCAGCACGACGGTGCCCGGCTTCAGCTGGCCCAGGTCGGCCAGCATGCCGGCGAAGTCCAGGCCATGCGTGGCGGCATCGAAATAGGTGTAGTCGACGATGTCGAAACCGGCCGCGCCGAACACCGCGCGGTGGTTTTCCCAGCTCGGATTGCTGATCGCGATGGTGGCGTGAGGCAGCAGCTTCTTGAGCAGGTCTGCGCCGACGCGCAGCGCACCGCTGCCGCCGACGGTCTGGGTGGTGGCCACGCGGCCGGCGGCGACCAGTTCGGAGTCCTTGCCGAACACCAGCTCGCGGGTGGCCGCGTCATAGGCGGCCAGGCCGTCGATCGGCAGGTAACCGCGCGGTTTGCCGGCGGCGGCCAGCGCCTGTTCCACCTGGCGGACGCAGTCGAGCAGGGGAATGCGGCCCTGCTCGTCGTAATAGATGCCGACGCCCAGGTTGACCTTCTGGGTGCGGGGGTCAGCGTTGTAAGCCTCGGTCAGCCCCAGGATGGGGTCGCCGGGCACCAGTTCGACGGATGCAAAAAGAGACACGGAGTGGGGACCGTTGTTAGGTGAGGGAGGGGGGGAAGCCGCCCGCGATGCTAACAGGCGCGCGCCCGCGCCGTACGCCGCCAGCCCGTCTGCGTACGGCGCCGCCGGGCCCGGGCATACGGTGCCACGGGCGGCTATACTCATCCGTTGGCGTGCCAGATGGCAGGCCTGATTGCCCTTAAATCAACACGTTGGCAGTCGAAGCTGATCCCATTTCACACTAGCGGCAGCGCGTCGGACCGGTCCGGTCGCGGTGCCCGGAAGACACCGTCGCATGCGCCTTTCCACCATCAAGCTGTCCGGCTTCAAGTCGTTCGTCGATCCCACCGTGCTGCACCTGCCGACCAACATGACCGGCGTGGTCGGCCCGAACGGCTGCGGCAAGTCGAACATCATCGACGCCGTGCGCTGGGTGATGGGCGAGAGTTCGGCCAGCCGCCTGCGCGGCGATTCGCTGACCGACGTGATCTTCTCCGGCTCCGCCGCGCGCAAGCCGGTGTCGCAGGCCTCGGTCGAGCTGATCTTCGACAACAGCGACCACACCATCAGCGGCGAGTTCGCCGCCTTCAACGAAATCTCGGTCCGGCGCCTGGTCAGCCGCGACGGCCAGAGCAACTACTACCTCAACGGCACCAAGTGCCGCCGCCGCGACATCACCGACCTGTTCCTCGGCACCGGCCTGGGTCCGCGTAGCTACTCGATCATCGAGCAGGGCATGATCAGCCAGATCATCGAGGCGCGCCCGGAAGACCTGCGCGTGTACCTGGAGGAGGCCGCCGGCATCTCCAAGTACAAGGAGCGCCGCAAGGAAACCGAAACCCGCATCCGCCACACCCGCGAGAACCTCGACCGCCTCAACGACCTGCGCGAGGAGATCGGCAAGCAGCTCGAGCATCTCAAGCGCCAGGCCAAGCAGGCCGAGCAGTACAAGGCGCTGCAGGAAGAGCGCCGGGTCAAGGACGCCGAGTGGAAGGCGCTGGAGTACCGCGGGCTGGACGGCAAGCTGCAGGGGCTGCGCGAGGCGTTGTCGCAGGAAGAGACGAAGCTGCAGCAGCTGATCGCCGAGCAGCGCGAGGCCGAGCGCCTGCTGGAAACCGACCGCGTACGCCGCGAGGAAGCCGCCGACGGCCTCAACAAGGCGCAGGGCGAGGTCTACCAGGTCGGCAGTACGCTGGCCCGCATCGAACAGCAGATCCAGCATCAGCGCGAACTCGCCGATCGCCTGAAAAAGGCGCGCGACGAGGCGCACAACGCACTGCAGGAACTCGGCCAGCACATCAGCGGCGACGAGACCCGTCTCAACGTGCTGCGCGAATCGGTGGCCGACGCCGAACCGCAGCTCGAACAGCTGCGCGAGGAGGACGTGTTCCGCCAGGACGCGCTGCGCGAGGCGGAGGCTGCGCTGGCCGACTGGCAGCAGCGCTGGGAGGCCCACAGCCGCGACTCCGCCGAGGCCTCGCGCGCCGGCGATGTCGAGCGCACGCGCGTGGACTACCTCGACCGCCAATCGCTGGAAGCCGAGCGCCGGCGCGAAGCGCTGGCCAATGAGCGCACGGGGCTGGACCTGGACGCGCTGGCGTCCGCGTTCGAGCAGCTGCAGCTGCAGCACGACACCCAGAAGGAATCGCTGGAGACGCTGACCGAGCAGGTCGAGGCGCGCAAGCAGGGCGCCGCCGACGTGCAGGAACAGCAGCGCGCCACGCAGACCGAATTGTCCGACGTGCGCAAGCGTGCGCAGGAAGCCCGTGGTCGCCTGTCGTCGCTGGAAACCCTGCAGCACGCCGCGCTGGGCCAGGAGCAGGGCGCCGCGATGAGCTGGCTGAAGGCGCGCGGCCTGGACAACGCCTCGCGCGTCGGCGAGAAGCTGACCGTCGAGCCGGGCTGGGAAAATGCCGTCGAAGGCGCGCTCGGCCAGCTGATCGAAGGCGTGCTGGTCGATGCACCCGAAGCGCTGGTCGATGCGCTGGGCGAACTCGGCGACGGACGCATCGCCCTGGTGTCGGACGACCGCAGTGAGGTGGCGTTCGCGCCGACCTCGCTCGCGGCGAAGGTGCAGGGCCCGGCGGCGATCCGCCGCCTGCTGGCCCGCTTGCACACGGCCGAGGATCTGAATGAAGCCCGGCGCCTGCAGTCGCAGCTCGGCGAGGGCGATTTCGTCATCACCCGCAACGGCGAGCGCCTCGGCGCCGGCTGGGTGCGCGTGCTGCGCTCCGGCGCGGCGAAGCAGGGCGCACTGCTGCGCGAACGCGAGATCCAGTCGCTGCGTGGCGAGATCGAAACGTTGCAGGCGCGCGAAGCCGAACTGGAAGAACGCCTGGCCAGCCTGCGCGACCAGCTGCTCGCTGCCGAGCAGCAGCGCGAAGACGCCCAGCGCACGCTGTACATGGCGCACCGCGGCGTCTCCGAACTCGCCGGCCAACTGCAGAGCCAGCAGGGCAAGGTGGAGGCCACCCGGACCCGCCTGGAACGCATCGACGGTGAGATTGCGCAGCTGGTCGAAACGCTGGACGCCAGCCGTGAGCAGGCCCGCGAAGCCCGCACGAAGCTGGAAGACGCGGTCACCCGCATGGGCGACCTCGAATCCGCCCGCCAGGCGCTGGAAGTCGAGCGCCGCCAGCGGGTCGACGCCCGCGATCAGGCCCGCGAAGCCGCCCGCACCTCGCGCGATACCGCGCATGCGCTGGCACTGACGCTGGAATCGCAGCGCACGCAGATCGTCTCGCTGAGCCAGGCGCTGGACCGCATGGGCGGCCAGCGCGGCCACCTGGATTCACGCCTGGAAGAACTCACCCTGCAGCTGAGCGAAGGCGATTCGCCGGTGCAGGAACTGGAAGCGCAGCGCCAGGCCGCGCTGGAGCACCGCGTCACCGCCGACCGCCAGCTGGCGGAGGCGCGCTCGTTGCTGGAAGGCATCGACAACGAGTTGCGCAAGTACGAACAGACCCGCCAGCAGCGCGACGAGCAGGCCGTGGCCCAGCGCGAGCGCATCTCGCAACGCAAGCTCGACCAGCAGGCGCTCGCGTTGAAGGCCGAGCAGCTGTCCGAGGCCGTCGTCGCCGGCGGCTTCGTGCTGGACGACGTCATCAACACGCTGCCCGAGGTCGCCGACATCCGCGAGTGGGAGCAGGCCGTCACCCAGATCGACGGCCGCATGCGCCGGCTGGAGCCGGTCAACCTGGCCGCCATCCACGAGTACGGTGAAGCCAGCCAGCGCTCGGAATACCTGGATGCGCAGCACGTCGACCTCACCACCGCGCTGGAAACGCTGGAAGAAGCCATCCGCAAGATCGACCGCGAGACCCGCGGCCGCTTCAAGGACACCTTCGACCGCGTCAACGCCGGCGTGCAGCAGCTGTATCCGCGCCTGTTCGGCGGCGGCCACGCCTACCTGGAACTGACCGGCGAAGACCTGCTCGATACCGGCGTGGCCATCATGGCGCGCCCGCCGGGCAAGCGCGTGTCCAACATCTCGCTGCTGTCCGGCGGCGAGAAGGCGATGACCGCGGTGGCGCTGGTGTTCGCCATCTTCCAGCTCAACCCCGCGCCGTTCTGCCTGCTGGACGAAGTCGACGCGCCGCTTGACGAGGCCAACGTCGGCCGCTTCACCAACATGGTGAAGGAGATGAGCGAGAAGGTGCAGTTCCTGTTCGTGTCGCACAACAAGGCCACGATGGAAGCCGCACACCAGCTCAGTGGCGTTACCATGCGGGAACCCGGTGTCAGCCGGCTGGTGTCGGTGGACCTGGAAGAGGCCGCCCGCCTGGCCGGCGCCGCCTGACACCCCCTTACATTCCACCTTGCCGGAGAATTCCCTGTGTCCGACATGGCCATCCTGCGAATCGGAATCCTCGTCGCCGGCGTCCTGCTGCTGGCGGCGATCTTCCTGTTCGGCCGTCCCAAGAAGCCCAGCCAGGGCCGCCGCATCGAGACCACCGAGCGCGACAACGCGCGCGTCGAACCCAGCCTGTCGGGCGACGACGCCAGCGAGCAGGTGCAGGACTACAACGACGAGCGCGTCAGCCAGCCCGAACTGGGCCTGGCGGGCGGCACGCCGGTCGCGGGCGTGGAGAGCGACCTGGGCAAGCGGCCCAACCAGGACTTCGACAAGATCGTCTCGCTGTATGTCGCGGCCAAGGCGGGACAGATGCTGCGCGGCGAAGACATCGTCGTCGCGGCCGAGAAGACTGGCCTGACCTTCGGCCACATGAATGTCTTCCACCGGCTGGTGGAAGGGCATCCGGAACGCGGCCCGGTCTTCAGCATGGCCAACATCATGCAGCCGGGCAGTTTCGACATGGCCAACATCCGCACGCTGGAAACCCCGGCCATCGCGTTCTTCCTGACGCTGCCGGCGCCGATGACGGCGCTGGAAGCGTGGGAGAAGCTGGTACCCAACGTCGAGCGCATGGCCGAACTGCTGGGCGGCGTGGTCCTCGACGACAGCCGCAACACCCTCGGCCGCCAGCGCATCCAGCACATCCGCGAGGAATTGCGCGCGTACGACCGGCAGCATGAGGCGCCGCCGTTGACGAAGGCGCCGCGGTGGTGATTGATCCAAGGCCGTTGCGCTAAGGCGAGCGTCGAGCGCGATGCAACTGGTCGACATCATCGATGAGGCTTGGGGATGGAGCGGTCTCAAACCGGATTCCATCGTCGGTGACAATCCGTTCGGCAACCTGATCGTCAAGGACAAAGAGGGGCGCTACCGGCGTCTCTGTCCGGAAGACCTGTACTGCAGGATGATCGCGGGCTCCAGAGCGGAGCTCGACATGCTTTCTCGCGATCGGGATTTTCTGCACGACTGGAACATGTCGGAACTGGTGCGGCAAGCGCGCGAGAAGCTGGGGCCGCTCCGTCCGGGATTCAAATACTGTCTGAAGATTCCTGGTGCGCTGGGTGGCGAGTACGGCGGAGAAAATCTCGCCACGATGACGCTCGAAGGGCTTGTTTCAGCATCCGGCTCCATTGCCCGACAGATCGATCAACTGCCCAATGGCGCAAGCATCAGCTTGGTGGTGACGTAGCGTATCGGTTGGCTCGACCGAGTAGGATGGGTGGAGCCGAAGGCGATACCCATCAGCGGCGCCTGACCGAGAAGGCCAACTGACACGTTGAAGAGGGATATTGCATGCATGCAACCGGTTCGATGGTCGCCCTCCTGCTTGCAATGACGGCAGTCATTCCCAAGGCGTGGGGCGCATCGCCGGATCCCGATTTCACGGCTTCGCAGGGATGGATCCTGGTGCACCACGGATCCCCGCGCGAAGTACAGAAAGCCATCGCCGAATACGACGAAATAACGCGCGAGATACACCCGGGAGTTTTCCGGATAGAGCTGCATCCACAGCGGGATGGCAGGGTCGCGGTGTTGCTGCCTGACGGTCTGCCTGCGTACGACCTGGTCAACATGACCGGATGGCTGGACACGCCGCCTGAGGAGATCGATGCCTATGGTGCGAACGCATGGATCGTTTCGCCTACGACCGGGACCAAGTACAGCCTCATACCGGAGGTCGCGAACACCTGGGGCGATACGATGCTGGGTGGAACGCTGGAGGGCGCTTCGATCCGTATCCAGATACCGGAGGGTAGCGTGTCCGAGATTCCGCAACGTGTCCCCTATCTGCAGGAACCGCGCATCGATCTCCTGTCGGATCCCATCAGGATGAACGTGACGCTCGACACCAATACCCAGTTCGGGAATCCTGGTTTCGTCGTCGACAAGTGAGCCGTACCCCATCGCCGGCGATATGGATGGCACATGATGGGTATGCCTCGGCTCCACCCATCCTACGATTGCGTTTCACCTTTTATTGCGCGTCCTCGGAGGAATGACGATGTCCGGCCACCGCATCTTCACCACCGCGTTCGCCAGCGTGTATCCACTGTACGTACAGAAGGCCGAGCGCAAGGGGCGGACGAAGGCCGAGGTGGACGACGTCATCCGCTGGCTGACCGGTTACGACCAGACCGGGCTCGAACGCCAGATCGAGGCGAAGAAGGATTTCCAGACCTTCTTCGCCGAAGCTCCGCAGCTCCATCCGCATGCCTCGCTGATCAAGGGCGTGGTCTGCGGCGTCTGCGTCGAAGACGTGGAGGATCCGCTGATGCAGAAGATCCGCTACCTCGACAAGCTGGTGGACGAACTGGCGAAGGGGAAGGCGATGGAGAAGATCCTGCGCTGACGTCGTACCGGAGGTGTCGCCGCTTTACCATGTCGTCATGGACAGAGAGCTCGACATAGCCGTGCCGGCGCGTGCCATCCACCGGGGAGACATCTTCTGGGTGGATGCCGATGCTTCACGCGGGTCGATTCCGGGCGTGCCGCATCCGCATGTCGTGGTGCAGGACGACGTCTTCAATCAATCGCGTATCGGCACGGTCGTGGTCTGTGCCCTCAGCTCCAATCTCCATCGTGTCTCCGAACCCGGCGTCGTCCTGCTGGATGCGGGGGAGGGTGGGTTGGCCAAGCAGAGCGTGGTGATCGCGTCGCAGGTGTCATCCCTTTACAAGCACCGGCTAGGAGATCTCATTGGTCGCTTGGACGGCGCGCGTGTGGACCAGATCGTGGCCGCATTGCGGTTCCTGCAAGCCTCCTTCCAGCGCTGACCTTGCGGACGGCGGGCTTGAGCCCGCCCTACGTACCTGTCGGCTGCGCCACGTAGGGTGGGCCTTGGCCCACCGCCTCGCGATCCCGCACACTGCCGGCATGCCCCGCAACCTCCTCTTCATCTGCACCCAGAACCGTCTGCGCAGTCCGACCGCGGAGCAGGTGTTCGCCGAATGGTCGGGCGTGGAGACGGCCTCGGCCGGCTTGGGCAACGATGCGGAAGTGCCGGTTTCGCCCGAACTGCTGGCATGGGCGGACACGGTGTTTGTGATGGAGAAGGTGCATCGCAGCCGGCTGTCCGCGAAGTTCAAGCGCCACCTCAACGGCAAGCGGGTGATCTGCCTGGATATCCCCGATGACTATGACTTCATGGATCCCATGCTCATCAGGCTGCTGAAGCAGAAGGTCGCGCGTTTTCTTCCCGCCAACGTGGTGACCTCATGAGCCGCCCCCTGCAGACCTGGACCGGCAGCTGCCACTGCGGCGCGATCCGTTTCGAGATCGACACCGACTTCCCCGAGCTGACGCAGTGTGACTGCTCGATCTGCCGCAAGAAGAACGCGCTGATGGTGAAGGTGCACGAGAGCGCCTTCCGCCTGCTGGCCGGCGCGGATGCGCTGGCCGACTACCAGTTCCATACGCATACGGCGCACCACCACTTCTGCAAGCTCTGCGGCATCTACCCGTTCCACCGCAAGCGCGTCACCCCGGACTACTACGGCATCAACGTCTACTGCCTGGACGGCTTCGACCCCGCCGGCATCCCGGTGCGGATGACGGTCGGCGCCGGGATGCCGTAACACCGGGCGGATAGACTGCGATCATGTGCCGCTTCGTCACCGCCGTCCTTCCCGCCGCCGCGCCGCATGAGGCACTGGACGCGTTGGCGCTAACCTACGGCCGCCGGTTTCTCAGGCTTTCGAGCCCCTCGATGACGCGGCAGCTCGCACCGGGCGACGCGTACTTCCTGACCACCCTTGGCCATTGCGATTGCGATGAACCGCTCGGTGCGCACCGCAGGACGCGGAACGACGACGGGGACATGGCCCGCAAGCTGGCGCGCAAGGGCTGGAACGAAAACAAGATCGCACGCGCGGTGGCGCAGAAGCGGGAACAGGCGATGGCCGCGGATGGCGTCCAGCGCCGGCGCGCGGACGATGACTTGACCCGCTGGCTCGGGTTCGTGGATGCCATCCTTGTCTCCGCCCAGGTCGACGAACTTGGCCTGCTGCTGCACTTCTACGGTGGCGGCGTCGAGGAGGAAGAGGTGACGGTCCGCGAGCGTCGCCGGGTGGGCCGCGACGAAGACCGTGCTGCGCTGCTGCACGGCATGGAACACGACGTGCTCTACCTGTTCCACGCCTGACTCTCACATTGCCACCCGAAGATGGAGCAAAAAGCTCCATCGATGGCCCTCCAAGCTCCGCGCGCAAGGCTCGGAATCCCAACGACCGGGCTGGCAATCCCGGGGATGGCACTTTTTGCTCCATCGGTCGAGCACGAGAACTCCGTCGATGGCGCTCCAAGCTCCGTCGATGGAGCAAAAACAGCGACGCCGATGGCTTTCCGAGCCCCATCGGTGGAGCAAAAAGTGCCATCGATGACGTTACGAGCCCCATCGACCGAGCAGAAGGTGCCATCGATGGAGCACCCGAGCCTTGCGCTTGGGATTCCGAGCCTCGCACCCGGGATTCCGAGCCTTGTGCATGGAGCGCCGAGCGCCATCTACCGTCCACCGGCCCGGGTGGGCAGAGCGCTTGAGGTCAGCCACGGCCCCCGGGCGATCAGCGTTGCACCGCCTGTCACAGTCGACAGCCTTAGAATTCCCCCATGACGCCGACCCCTGCCGCCCGCATCGCCGACCTCCGCCGCCAGCTGGAGGACGCCAACTACCGCTACCACGTGCTGGACGAGCCCAGCATCCCGGACGCCGAGTACGACCGCTTGCTGCGCGAGCTGGATGAACTGGAGGCCGCCCATCCGGATCTGGTCACCGCCGATTCGCCCACCCAGCGCGTCGGCAACGCACCGGCCGGCAAGTTCGCCGAGGTCCGGCATGCCATTCCCATGCTGTCGCTGGGCAATGCCTTCAGCGACGAGGAAGTGCACGACTTCGTAAGACGCATCGCCGAGAAACTGAAGCGACCCACGCTGCAGTTCTCCGCCGAACCCAAGCTGGACGGCCTGGCGATCAGCCTGCGCTACGAGAATGGCGTCTTCGTGCAGGGCGCCACCCGCGGCGACGGCGCCACCGGCGAGGACGTCACCCTCAACCTGCGCACCGTCAAGGCCATCCCCTTGAAGCTGCGCGGCAAGGACTGGCCGGCCGTGCTGGAAGTGCGCGGCGAGGTCTACATGCCGCGTGCGGACTTCGAGACGTACAACGAACACGCCCGCCTGCATGGCGGCAAGGTGCTGGCCAATCCGCGCAACGGCGCAGCCGGTTCGTTGCGGCAGTTGGACCCGCGCATCACCGCGCAGCGGCCGCTGGCGTTCTTCGCTTACGGCACCGGCCTGGTGGAAGGCGGCGAGCTGCCGGATTCGCACTCGGCCACGCTGAAGCAGCTGCGCGCCCGGGGCTTCCCGGTCAGCAGCCTCAGCGAGGTGGTGGAAGGCGCCGAGGGCCTGCTCGACTATTACCGCCGCATCGGCGAAGCACGCGATGGCTTGCCGTTCGACATCGACGGCGTGGTCTACAAGCTGGACGACGGGGAAGGGCAGCGCGAGATGGGCTTCGTTTCTCGCGCCCCGCGCTGGGCGATCGCGCACAAGTTCCCGGCGCAGGAACAGGCGACCACCGTCGAGGCCATCGAGATCCAGATCGGCCGCACCGGCGCCGCCACCCCGGTCGCGCGGCTGACGCCGGTTCACGTGGCCGGCGTCATCGTCACCAACGCCACGCTGCACAACGCCGACCAGATCGCTCGGCTAGACGTGCGCGTGGGCGACCACGTGATCGTGCGGCGCGCCGGCGACGTCATCCCGGAAGTGGCCGGCGTGATCCTCGACCGCCGCCCCGACGGCACCATGCCTTGGCAGATGCCGACGCACTGCCCGGTGTGCGGCGCCGAGATCGTGCGCGAGGAAGGCGAAGCGGTGTGGCGCTGCTCCGGCGAACTGAGCTGCCCGGCCCAGCGCAAGGAATCGCTGCGCCACTTCGCCTCGCGCCGCGCGATGGACATCGAAGGGCTGGGCGACCGCTATATCGAAGACCTCTCGGACCTGGGGTATCTCGCCTCCGTCGCCGACCTCTACAAGCTGACGCTGGAGGATCTGCTGGAGATGAAGCGGCAGGTTGACGTCCGTGAGGGCACCACGCCCGAGACCGTCAAGGCCGGCAAGGTGGCGACCAAGTGGGCCGAGAACCTGATCGAGGCCATCGACCGCAGCCGCCGCACCACGCTGGAGCGTTTCCTCTTCGCGCTCGGTATCCAGCATGTCGGCGAGAGCACGGCCAAGGCACTGGCCGTCTGGTTCGGCGACCTGCAGCGCATCCGCCACCTGCCGTGGCCGCTGTTCAAGCGCGTGCCCGACATCGGCGGCGAAGTGGCGCGCTCGCTCGGCCATTTCTTCGACCAGCCCGGCAACCAGCAGGCCATCGACGACCTGCTGGCGCGTGGTGTCGTCATCGACGACACGCATGCGCCCTCGGGCAAGCTGCGTGCCGGCCTGGACCTGGCGACGCTGCTGGTCGACCTGGAGATTCCCAAGGTGACCCGCGTGCGCGCGGAACAGCTGGCCTCGGCGTTTCCGTCGGTTGACGCGCTGCTCGATGCGCCCGCGCACAACTTCGTCACCGCCGGCCTGCCGAGCGATTCGGCGAACGCCTTCGCCGCGTGGCTGGAAGATGAAGCCAACGCGAAGCTGCTGACGCGCAGCGGTGCGGCGCTCGACGAACTGCTGGCGAACACGCCGGACGACGTCGGGGTCTCCGCCGGCCCACTCGATGGCAAGACCGTCGTGCTTACCGGCGGCTTGGCCGCGATGAGCCGCGACGAGGCCGGCGAGAAACTCGAAGCCCTCGGCGCCAAGGTGGCCGGCAGCGTGTCGAAGAAGACGCACCTGGTGGTGGCGGGCGAAGCGGCGGGCTCCAAGTTGGCGAAAGCACAGGAACTGGGCATCGAAATCTGGGATGAGGCGCAACTGCTCGCGTTTCTGGCGCAGCACGGGAGTGGCGCGTGAGTCTCTGGCGGCCAGGGCCGACCTGGACGGATGGGGTCGCCGATCTCGCCTGGGCGCCCTCAGGTTCCCGTGATGCGCTGCGCCTGCGGGCCTGGGTTAACCGGCTGGTGCGCGAATTCTTCTTCGCCCGCGACGTGCTGGAAGTCGAGACGCCCATCCTGTCGCGCGCAGGCAACACCGACGCGAACATCGCCTCCTTCTCGCTGGATTTCTCCGGTCGTACCGACGGCGCGCCGCGCACGCGCTGGCTGCGGACGTCGCCCGAGTTCCCGCTGAAGCGCCTGCTCGCGGCGGGCGTCGGCGACTGCTTTGAACTGGGGCGGGTGTTCCGCGATGGCGAGGCGGGCGGGCGCCACAATCCGGAGTTCACCATGCTGGAGTGGTACCGCGTGGGCTGGACGCTGGAGCCGCTGATCGACGAGACCGTGGCGCTGGTGCAGGCGGCGCTGTCGATGATCGGACGGGAGGCAACGGTGTCGCGCATCCGCTTCCGCGACCTGTATTCGCAGGCGCTCGGTTTCGATCCGATGACGGCCGGGTTGGATGCCGTGCGCAACGCGGCAGCCGGCATCGCCATCGATGGCGAAGGACTGACCCGCGACGACTGGCTGGACCTGCTGATGACGCACCGGTTGCAGCCGGCGTTTGCGCGCGACCACATCACCGTCGTGCACGACTATCCGGCGAGTCAGTCGGCGCTGGCACGCGTGATCGAACGCGATGGCGTGCCGGTAGCCGAGCGTTTCGAGCTGTACCTGGGGCCGCTGGAACTGGCCAACGGTTACCACGAACTCACCGACGCGGTGGAACAGCGCACGCGGTTCGAGCGCGATGTCGATGTGCGGCACGCGCGCGGCGATGCGGCGCCGCCGATCGACGAAGGCCTGCTCGCGGCGCTGGGGCAGGGCATGCCCGCCTGTGCGGGCGTTGCGCTCGGTGTCGACCGGCTGCTGATGGCCATGCTCGACACGCCGCGCATCGCCGACGTGTTGGCGTTCGATTTCGTGCGGGCCTGAAAGCCAGCCAAACATCGCGTGCGGGCGCTTGCGACTGCAAACGGTTTCGTGAGGTCGTGTTCATTCTCGCTGCGTAGATTGCGAATCAACACCCACGAGGACGCCTGCCATGGAACGCCACCTGATCGCTTCGCTGATGCTCGGAACCGTCGCCCTGCTCGGAACGGCCGCCGCGAAGGCCGGGCCGCAATACGACGACCGCTATTACGGCAACGGACAGACCGTCCGTTGCGAATCGCCGAGCAACCGCTACCGCGAATGCCCGATGGACACGCGCGGGGGCGTGCAGCTGACGCGCCAGCTGTCGAGCACGCGCTGCGAGGAGGGCCGCAACTGGGGCCAGGGTCGCAACGGTGTGTGGGTGGATCGTGGCTGCCGTGCCGAATTCACCAGCGGTCGCGGCGGTGGCTGGGGCAACGGCGGCGGCTGGTCGGGCAATGGCCAGCGCATCCGTTGCGAATCCGACAACGGCCGTACCCGCACCTGCTCCATTCCCGCGCGCGCCGACGTGCGCCTGGTCCGCCAGCTTTCGAGCGCGCGCTGCGTCGAGGGCCAGACCTGGGGACAGGATCGCCGCGGACTGTGGGTGACCCAGGGCTGCCGGGGCGAGTTCGAAGTCTATGGTCGCGGCCATGGCAACGGGTGGGGCAATGGCGGCGGCTGGGGCCACAACGGCAACGGCGGGCGCACGTTCCGCTGCGAATCCGACAATGGCCGCACGCGTACCTGCGCGGTCGACGGGCGCCGGGTGGAACTGGTCCGCCAGCTGTCGAGCAGCGCCTGTATCGAGGGCCGCACCTGGGGTCGGGACAATCGCGGCGTGTGGGTGACGTCGGGCTGCCGGGCCGAGTTCCGCACCTGGTGAGTTCCATGAGGGTAACGGCCCGCCGACGGCGGGCCGTTACAATGCGGGCATGAACGACACCATCGATTACGCCCGCTACGACCGCATCCGTCCGATCCGCTGGACCGGCACCGCCCTGGAGCTGCTGGATCAGCGCAAGCTGCCGTTCGTGGTGGAGTACCTGGCCTGCACGACCAGCGACGAGGTCGCCGCCGCCATTCACGACCTTGCCGTGCGCGGCGCGCCGGCCATCGGCATCGCCGCCGCGTGGGGCGTGGTGCTGGCCTCGCGCGAGGTGCTGGCCGCCACGCCGGCCGAGGCACTCGAGAAGCTTGAACCCGCCCTGCAGCGCCTCAACGATGCACGGCCGACGGCGGTCAACCTCGCGTGGGCGCTGGCGCGCATGCGCGCCGCGTTGCGTACCGCAGGCAGCGACTGGCGTGGCGTGCTGGAACTGGAAGCCCTGGCGATCGCCGAGGAAGACCTGGCGGCGAACCGCCACATGGGCGAGCTCGGCGCGGCGTTGATCGGCGAAGGCAGCGGCGTGCTGACCCATTGCAATACCGGCTCGCTGGCCACCGCCGGCTTCGGCACCGCGCTGGGCGTGATCCGCGCGGGCGTGGCGCAGGGCCGCATCGGCAAGGTGTACGCGGGCGAGACGCGGCCGTGGCAGCAGGGCGCGCGCCTGACCGCGTGGGAGCTGCAGCAGGACGGCATTCCGGCCACCCTCATCGCCGACTCCGCCGCCTCGCACCTGATGAAGACCGGTGCCGTGCAGTGGGTGGTCGTCGGTGCGGACCGCATCTGCGCCAACGGCGATACCGCCAACAAGATCGGCACGTACCAGCTGGCCATCGCCGCGCGCCACCACGGCGCGAAATTCATGGTGGTGGCGCCGTCGTCCACCGTGGACATGGCCACGCCGGACGGCGAGGCGATCCACATCGAGGAACGCGACCCGGCCGAGCTGCTCGGCATCGGCGGCACCCGCATCGTGGCCGAGGGCGTGGCGGCCTGGAACCCCGTGTTCGACGTCACCCCGGCGTCGCTGATCGACGCCATCGTCACCGAGAAGGGCGTGATCGAGCAGCCCGACGAAGCACGCATGCGGGCGGCCTTCGGCGGATGACGCACGTGTCCTTCGCCCGTATCCCGTCGAACACCGACGCAGTGGGTCGAGGATGCGCGTTGACGGGCATGCAGGTGGCATGTCGGCGCTGAGGCGCCGCCGTCGCAGGCGCCATGCCGCTGCGGAAGGCGACATGGCACGCGGGTTGCATTCCGGGGAAGGTCCCGTCCAGGAATCGCGCATGCGCGCCCAGACCGTCCACGCTCCGATCTTCGTCCCCGGCCTGCGCCACAGCGTGCGCCTGTTGCTGTCGCGCCGTTCGACCCGTGCGCTGGACGCCGCGGAACGCGAGGACCTCGCGCGGGCGCAGCTGCGTGCCACGCGCCCGATCGTCAGCGGGGTGCTGCTGTGCGGTGCGGTGCTGCTGGCGATCATCGCGCTCTTCGAACTGGCGGACGTGACGCCGTCGATCGGCTATCCGGTGTGGGCGCAGCTGCTGGCCTCGGTCGGCGTCGCGGCCTGCGCCGCCGGCATTGCGCGCCTGGTGCACTGGCAGCACCGGCTGATGCTGATCCTGGCGGGCACGCTGCTGTCCGGCGTCTTCATGAGCATGCCGCTGCCGGGCGCGACCGGCCAGCTGGCGCTGCGTACCGGCCTGTTCCAGTTGTTGCCGCTCGCGCTGATGGCGCTGATGGTGCGGCCGGCTTCGCTGCTCGCGCTGGCGCTGCTGATCGTGGTGATGGCGCAGCTGCGCATCGCGCTGTACGGCGCGCCGGGCACGGGCACCGCGCTGTACTGGCTGTATACGCTGACGACCATCGGTTTCGGGCTGGTGCTGGCGGGTTACCGGACGGATTTCGCCGTGTCCGCATGGCAGATGCGTCGTCGGCTGGTGCAGCAGGCGCATACCGACGAACTGACCGGGTTGCTGAACCGCAATGGCTGGAACGAGCGCGCCGTCGCCGCGCACGCGCAGGCGATCGCGGCGGGACGGCCGGTGGCGGTGGTGGTGCTGGACATCGACTACTTCAAGCGCATCAACGACGACCATGGCCATGACGGCGGCGACGCCGTGCTGCAGCGGCTGGGCGGCATCATGCGCGCGCGCGTCGGGGCGAACGGATGCGCGGCGCGCATCGGCGGCGAGGAGTTCGCGGTGCTGCTGGACGGTGACGACGCCGGGACGGCACAGGCCTTCGCCGAGCGCGTGCGGGGGGAGTTCGGCAAGGCGCATGGCGATGTCGTCGCCACGCTCTCGGCCGGTATCGCCGTGCACGCGCCTGGCGAGTCGCTGCGCGAGCAGATGCGGCGTGCCGACCGGGCGCTGTACGAGGCGAAGCACGAAGGCCGCAATCGCGTTCATCTTGCGGGCCTTTCCTGAACGTGTTTTTGTGATTCCAAATACGACGACCCTGCGATAGCATCGTTGCGAACTTCGCGCGGGCATGTCGGTGCCCTTACGCGTCCGCTCGACGCCAGGGGACCATGAACCAAGACCGCACCCGCACACTGTGGGAAAAATCGCGCCTGCCCCTGCTGGGGTTGGTGATCGTGCTGATCGTGGTGGTTCCCGTGATCCTGTTGCAGGGGCTGTCGCGTGCGAACCAGGAGGCGGCCGACGTCGTCATCCACACCCATGAGGTGGAGGCCACCGTGCTCGGGTTGGCGCTGGATGTCCGCGAGATGGAAAGCTCGGCCATGCTGATCGCCCTCGGCGCGGACCACCCGCTGGCACGCGAGCGACTGGTGGCCGGACGGAAGTCGCTGCCGGCGCGCTTCGAGGAACTGGCGCGGTTGACGGTGGACAACCCCGAGCAGCTGGTGCGCGTCGGGCGCCTGCGGGAACTGGTGAATGCCAGGATCGAAGTGGTCGACCAGTTGCTGGAGGCGCCGGAGGCCTACAAGGGCGCCGTGGTGGCGCCGCTGGCCACCCGCTTCCCGATCCGCGGCCTGCTGAACGAGATCCTGGACGACGAGCGCGCCCTGCTCAAGGAGCGCAGCCAGGACGCCACCGACCAGCGCCGGCGGATGGAGATGATCCGGATGGTCGCGCTGGGGGCGCAGCTGCTGCTGCTGTCGCTGGTGCTGATGGCGCTCGGCCGCCAGGTGGGGCGCCGGCTGGCGGCCGAGAAGCAGACCGCACAGGCCAGCCAGCGCGCGCTGGTGGTGCTGGATACCGTGCGCGAGCCGATCGTGCTGCTGGATGGCGAGCAGCACATCCAGATGCACAACAGCGCCTTCGCCGAGCTGTACGGGATCCGCAAGGACGAGAAGGCCACCAGCCTGGACGAGCTGGGTCTCGCCTGGCAGGACAAGGTGATGCGCCAACGCCTGGACGACGTGCTGGCGCGCGGGCGCGAGCTGTGGGACTACGAGTTGCAGCAGGAGACCGCCGACGGCCTGCAGCGCACGGTGCTGATCAACGCGCGCCGCATGCCGCTGCCGGACAGCGACGACCATGCGGTGCTGATGACGGTCAGCGACATCTCGCTGCAGAAGACCGCGCAGCAGGAGATCGCCGCACTGAACCGCCAGCTGGAAGGCAAGGTGGAGCAGGTGTCGGAAGTGAACCGCGAACTGGAAGCCTTCAGCTATTCGGTCTCGCACGACCTGCGTGCGCCGCTGCGCCATGTGGCGGGCTTCTCCGACAAGCTCGGTCGCCATCTGGGCGAGGGCATGGACGACAAGAGCCGCCACTACATCGGCGTGATCGGCGACTCCGCGCGCCGCATGTCGCAGCTGATCGACGACCTGCTGGTGTACTCGCGCCTTGGCCGCAGCGCCCTGCGCCTGCAGGCGGTGGACATGCAGTCGCTGGTCGCCGAGGCACGCGCCATGCTGGACGCGAACGAGGCCAGCGACGGCCGCGCGGACCGGGTGGAGTGGCGCATCTCGCCGATGCCCATCGTGCTGGCCGACGAGAACATGATGCGCCAGGTGTGGAGCAACCTGCTCGGCAACGCGCTGAAGTACAGCAGCCAGCGCGAGCGCTCGGTCGTCGAGGTCGAGCACCGCCTGCAGGACGACGGCAGCCACCTGTTCAGCGTGCGCGACAACGGCGCCGGCTTCGACATGGCCTACGCCGGCAAGCTGTTCGGTGTGTTCCAGCGACTGCACAAGGCCAGCGAGTTCAGCGGCACCGGCATCGGCCTGGCCAGCGTGCGGCGCGTGCTGGGCCGCCACGGCGGCCGCATCTGGGCCGATGCGGCGCCCGACCAGGGCGCGACCTTCTTCTTCACCCTTCCCGCGGCGCTCGATGCACCGCCCTCCCGAGAGAAAGACGCATGAGCGACATCCGCACCATCCTGTTGGCCGAAGACAGCCTGGCCGACGCCGAAATGGCGATCGATGCGCTGCGCGAGGCCAACCTGGCCAACCCCATCGTGCACGTGGAGGACGGCGTGGAGGCACTGGATTATCTGTTCCGCCGCGGCGCACACGCCGGCCGCGAGGACGGTATGCCCTCGGTATTGCTGCTGGACATCAAGATGCCGCGCATGGACGGCCTCGAGGTGCTGAAGAACATCCGCAACGACGAGAAGCTCAAGCACCTGCCGGTGGTGATCCTCTCGTCCTCGCGCGAGGAAAGCGACCTGGCGCGCAGCTGGGACCTGGGCGTGAACGCCTACGTGGTCAAGCCGGTGGACATCGACCAGTTCTTCCAGGCGGTCAAGACGCTCGGCACGTTCTGGGCCGTGATCAACGAAACACCTGTCAGGGACTGAGTCGTGCCGCATTCCGGAACCCCGCTGGGCCGCGTCCGCCTCCTGCTCGTCGAGGATTCCGAGCTCGATGCGGAACTGCTGATCGAACAGTTGCTGGAAGCGGGCCTGGACGCGGAGTTCCTGCGCGTGGACGGGGCGGACGAGATGCGCGCCGCGCTGGCCGGCGAGCCGTTCGACCTGGTGCTGTCGGACATGGAGCTGCCGGGTTTCTCCGGCTACCAGGCGCTGGAGATCCTGCGCCGCCACGACGCGCGCCTGCCGTTCGTGTTCTTCTCCGGCACCATCGGCGAAGAGGCCGCGGTCAAGGCGCTGCAGGAAGGCGCCAGCGACTACGTGCTGAAGCATTCGCCGGCACGTCTGCCGGCAGCGGTGGCGCGCGCGATCCGCGAGGCGCGCACCGAGCGCGAGCGCGAGCACGCCGAACGCGAACTGATGCGGTCGCAGCGGCTCGACTGTCTGGCGATGCTGGCCGCGGGCCTGAGCCACGACTTGCGCAACATCCTGCAGCCGCTGCTGATCGTGCCCGACCTGCTGTCCACCTACAGCGAGGATCCGAAGATCCTGCGCCTGGGCGCGGTGATTTCCGAAAGCGGCAAGCGTGGCCACGAGATGGCCGATTCGATGCTGTCGTTCGTGCGCGGCTCGCGCAAGGCCAGCGAAACCATCAGCGTGGCCGCGCTGTTCAGCGCCGTGCAGTTGCTGCTGCAGGGCAGCCTGTCGCGGCAGGTGCGCCTGACGGTCGAACTGCCGCCCGAGGACCTGCTGATCGAGGGCAACTACACCGAGTTCCAGCAGTGCCTGATCAACCTGTGCCTCAACGGCATCCAGGCGATGGCCGAGCGCGGCGGGCAACTGACGCTGTCGGCAAGCACGACGGTGGCGGCCGATGGCCAGCCCTATGTGGTGGTGCGCGTGACCGACGAAGGCAGCGGCATGGACGAAGCCACGCGCCAGCAGCTGTTCACGCCGTTCTTCACCACCAAGAGCAGTGGCACCGGCCTGGGCCTGATGTCGTGCAAGCGCATCGTCGAGTCGGTGAAGGGACGCATCGAGGTCAGCAGCACGCTGGGGAAAGGCACGTCGTTCGAACTGCACCTGCCCGCGCCCAAGGCCGAGGAATGGACGGGCATCGAAGACGCCGCGTTCGCCGACGGCGCGGGACGCCGGATCCTGCTGGTCGATGGCGATGCCACGCGCCTGTCGCTGCTCGGCAACGCCCTGGCGGCGCAGGGCTACGATCCCGTCATGGCGCCCGACGGCGCGAACGCGTTGCAGCAGATCGCCCGCGACGGCATGCCCGCGCTGGCGATCATCGATGACGACATCCTGTTGCTGTCGGCGGCGGACGTGCTGGCCGTGCTGCAGGAGGCGGGTTTCGACGGTCCGGTGGTCCGCTTGCAGGAGCCGGGCAGGCCGCCCGATGGTCGCGAGTGCGCGACGGTGGCCAAGCCGGTGCAGGTCCAGGCGCTGTTCGGCGCGATCGAACACGCGCTGGGATTGCGCGCCTGACGACCCGGGGGGATCGCTGGCGCGCCGGTGCTCGATCAGACGTGGCCGGCGGGCTTCAGCCGCTGCCACACCGCACGCATGATGGGCTGGGCGCGGTACCAGCCGATCGGCGTGTCCGGGCAGTGCCGCTGCAGCCGGTCGCGCAGTGATGGCGCGATCTCGTCGAACTCCTGACGGTGGTGCAGCAGGTAGGCGTCGTAGCCGACCTTCAGGCACTGCTCGAGGTCGCCCACCGTGGCACCGACGACCTGGAACGTGTCCTCGTTGAGTCGCGTCTTCCAGTACGCCAGTTCGGCATCGATATCGACGATCTGCGCGGTCGTGCGAGCGTTGCGCTGCTGCAGGCTGACCATGGTGAATCCCCCGTGTCGGTGTGGTGGTGACACGGTGGATGGTTTGTTCGGCGCAGTGATGCTTAAGTGAAATAAAGGGCGTTTTAACCCGCAATTAACCTCGCGGACGCATTTTGGTTCACCTTTGCCATCACTGCGTGAAAAGCGTGCCTGCGCGACGTCGCATCGCCTCGGCGATCAGGGTGCGCTCGTCCACCGCCGCAGCGGCCGGGGGCGCGAAAAGGGGAGGATCCTGTTCGAGCGGTGCGTTGAGCCGCTCCCACACCCGTGCGATCACCACCGATGCGAGCGACCAGTCCAGGCGCGCGCCACGCGCCAGCGCGGCCTCGTAGCGCGCGGGCAGGGCGGGTAGCAGTTCCTGCAGCGGACGGCGGTGCGAGAGCAGGTAGATGTCGTAGGCGAACTTCAGCGTGGGCACGTAGTGGCGGAAGGCCAGGCCGGGGCGGTGGAAGGCCTGGCGTGCGTAGGTCGCTTCCCAGAAATGCAGCTCTGTCTGGATATCGACCACGGCACAGGGCATCGCCGCCTCGTTCCAGGCATGGGCGAGCGGATCGGGCTGGCAGGACATGGATTCCCCTCCATGGCACAGGGCCTGGCGAGGAGGAAACCCGCGGAGAACCACGGTCTGCGCTGCGGGCACGCGAAGGGCGCCGGCCGCACGGTGTCGCCGCAGTCGTGACGTGCAACCCTCCCGGAAGAGGCGCGAGGTTCCTGCCTGGTCGGCGCTTGTCGTTATGGTGGCCCCTGCCTCCATGGACACGCAGGGGCACGGCGCGAGCGGCCAGCCGTTCGTCGTTCCTGCAGCGGCGAGCCCTCAATGCATGCGGGGCTGGATGGCGCCGTGCTCGTCGAGCCAGCGCCAGGCCTCGCGCAGCAGGGTGCGGGCGACCGGCCAGTCGGGACCGGCGTCGCCGCTCAGGCGTTCCCAGTGGTCTTCCAGTTCGAGTTCCGTATCGAGATCCAGGTCGCCGGCATGGTCGGCGTGCGACGCGGCTGCGAACGCATACGCACGGCAGGCGTCCTCCCAGGCGACATCCGGATGCAGGCGGCGCCGGCGACCGTAGTCGTGCACCGTAAAGGCAGCGAAGGCATCGCGGGTCGCTACCGGTGCGCGGGGCGGCAGCTGACGGAGCGTGTCGAGCTGGTCGCGGTAGAGCTGTCGGTCCATGGGGGGAGCCTCCGTGGGGGTCATGCCGTGGTATCGCGCCGGGCGTTATCGACCAGTGAGAAATCCCTTCGTTGCCTGATCACAAAGCTGAGGTCGCGGTGCGCGATCAGTCGGCAGTCAGTCTCAGCGGTTGAGACGCGCCGCGCGTCAGATGGCGGTCTGTCGCCCTCAAGGACCGCCATGCCTGCCCAGACCGCCCTGATCCGCCGCCATGCCGACGAGGCTTCCCTGCCGCCGGCGGCCAGCGCCAACGGCGGTGCGCTGGCCGAACGCCTCGCCGGCAAGTACCGCGATCGCGTGACCGGGCAGTTCGTCATTCCCGCGCGCGAAGGACGCTACGAGGCGCTGCCCGACGACCTGCCGGCGGCGTTGGCCGGCGCGCTGCGCCAGCGCGGCATCGGGCAGTTGTATTCGCACCAGGCCGAGGCGTGGCGGCAGGCGCAGGCAGGCGACCATCTGGCCATCGTCACGCCGACCGCCTCCGGCAAGTCGCTGTGCTACACGCTGCCGGTGGTGGCGTCGGCGCTGTCGAAGCGCGGCAAGGCGCTGTACCTGTTCCCGACCAAGGCGCTGGCGCAGGACCAGGTGGCGGAGTTGCTGGACCTGAGCAGGGCCGGCGACCTGGGCCTGAAGGCCTTCACCTTCGACGGCGACACGCCGGGCGATGCGCGGCAGGCGATCCGATTGCATGGCGACATCGTGGTCAGCAACCCGGACATGCTGCACCAGGCCATCCTGCCGCATCACACCAAGTGGGCGCAGTTCTTCGAGAACCTGCGCTACGTGGTGATCGACGAAGTGCATACGTATCGCGGCGTGTTCGGCAGCCATGTGGCCAACGTGCTGCGTCGGCTGAAGCGGGTCTGTGCGTTCTACGGCGCCACGCCGCAGTTCATCGTCTGCTCGGCCACCATCGGCAATCCGCAGGCGCATGCCGAAGCGCTGCTGGAACTGCCGGTGCATGCGATCACCGAGTCCGGCGCGCCGAGCGGCGAGAAACACGTGCTGCTGTGGAATCCGCCGGTGGTCAATCCGGATCTTGGCCTGCGCGCCTCGGCGCGGTCGCAGAGCAACCGCATCGCGCGGCTGGCGATCAAGGCGGGGCTGAAGACGCTGGTGTTCGCGCAATCGCGCACGATGGTCGAGGTGCTGACCAAGTACCTGAAGGACGTATTCGACAGCGATCCGCGACTGCCGGCGCGCATCCGCGCCTACCGTGGCGGCTACCTGCCAACCGAGCGGCGCGAGGCCGAGCGTGCGATGCGCGACGGGCGCGTGGACGGGATCATTTCGACCTCGGCGCTGGAACTCGGCGTGGACATTGGCAGCCTGGATGCGGTGGTGCTGAACGGCTATCCGGGCTCCATCGCGGCGACATGGCAGCGGTTCGGCCGGGCGGGGCGACGGCAGCAGGCGTCGCTGGGCATCCTGGTCGCCAGTTCGCAGCCGCTGGACCAGTACGTGGTGCGGCATCCGGAGTTCTTCGCCGACAGCCCGCCGGAGCACGCACGCATCGCGCCGGACCAGCCGATGATCCTGCTCGACCACGTGCGCTGCGCCGCGTTCGAATTGCCGTTCCTCGCCGGCGAACCGTTCGGCCCGGTCGATCCGACGCCGTTCCTGCAACTGCTCGACGAAGACAGCGTGGTGCACCGCGAGGGCGACCGCTACGAGTGGATCGCCGACAGCTATCCGGCCAATGCGGTGAGCCTGCGTTCGGTGGCCGATGGCAACTTCGTCGTCGTCGACCGCACCGACGGACGGCAGGCGATCATCGCGGAAGTGGACTTCAGCGCCGCGCCGCTGACGCTGTACGAAGGCGCCATCCACATGATCCAGTCCACCCCGTACCAGGTGGAGCGGCTGGACTGGGAAGGGCGCAAGGCCTACGTCACCCGCACGCACGTGGACTACTACACCGATGCGATCGACTACACCAAGCTGAAGGTGCTGGAGCGCTTCGACGGCTGCATCGCCGGGCAGGGCACCTGCCACCACGGCGAAGTGCACGTGGTGCGGCGCGTGGCCGGCTACAAGAAGATCCGCTACTACACGCACGAAAACATCGGCTACGGTCCGGTGAACCTGCCGGACCAGGAGATGCACACCACCAGCCTGTGGTGGCAGCTGCCACCGGCACTGCTGGAGTCCGCCTTCGAGTCCCGGCAGGACGCGCTGGATGGCTTCCTCGGCGCGGCGTACGCGCTGCACATCGCCGCCACGGTCGCGGTGATGGCGGAAGGTCGCGACCTGCAGAAGGCGGTCGGCGACGGCGACGGTGCGTGGTTCGCCTTGCCGGATACGCAGGGGCGTGGCCAGCTGCGTGGCACCGAGAGCCAGGTGCTGTCGCCGGTGTCGGGCGAGCGCTTCATTCCCACTGCGTACCTCTACGACAACTATCCCGGCGGCATCGGCCTGAGCGAACCCTTGTGGCGGCGCCAGCGCGAACTCGTACAGCGTGCGGTGCAACTGGTGTCCGCATGCGACTGCAAGGCAGGCTGTCCCGCCTGCGTCGGTCCTGTGCTGGCGAACGACGAGGACGCCGACACCACGCCGCGTGCGCTGGCGGCGCGCGTGCTGCACCTGCTGGATGCCGCATGAGCGTCAGCCTGGAAAAACTGCAACGGCTGCGGCGCCAGGTGGGGCATGACAGTGCTCCTTTGCGGTCCGCGCCCTTGCCGCCGGTGCACGATCCCTTGCCCGCCTTGCGGCGCATGCTCGGCATCCGTGAGCGCGCACGGCCTGCGCTGGTCGCGCGCGCCTGCGACCGTGCGCTGCCGGGCGAGGAGATCGCACCGGGTCTGCTTCGCCTCGAACAGGTGCTGCCATTCGACGACGTCGCATCGCACATCGACGGCACCTTCGCGCGGACCGGTGCGTTGCCGACGCAGGGCATGCTGTTCTTCGACACCGAAACCACCGGCCTGTCCGGCGGCACCGGCACGCGCGCTTTCATGGTGGGCGCGTCGGATTTCGTGCCGGACGGCCTGCGTATCCGCCAGTTGCTGATCACCCACCTGTCGGCCGAGCCGGCGATGCTGCGCGAATTCTCGCGCTGGCTGTCGGAAGACACCCGGCTGGTCAGCTACAACGGACGTTGTTACGACGCGCCCTTGCTCGCCACCCGCTACCGGTTGGCGCGGCAGGGCACGCCGCTGGCCGGCATCGAGCATCTCGACCTGCTGTTCCCCACGCGACGGCGCTACCGCGGCGTGTGGGAGAACTGCCGGCTGGCGACCATCGAACGCAACGCGCTCGGCATCGTGCGCGAGGACGACCTGCCCGGGTCGGAAGCGCCCGGTGCGTGGCTGCAGTACCTGCGTGGCGGCGATGCCGGCCTGCTGCGGCGCGTGCTGCAGCACAACTTCCAGGACGTGGTGACGCTGGCGCACCTGCTGTTGCACCTGGCGGCGCCGGATGATGCCCGGACCGGGGGGAGCGTAGCCGCCTGCGATCCGCCTTGACCTGGCACGGAGGCGGGCGGATGCTGCTGCGTCGGAACCCACGAAGACGCATGACCCGTCTGCCCTGCCACGGGAGTCATCCCTTGCCTCGTCGCTTCGTCCTCTGCCTGCTGCTCGCAGGCGCATCGTCCACTGCTTTCGCCCAGGACGTCCTGCCGCCCGTCGACCGTTTCCATGTCGGGGCAGGGCGCTACTGGGCCGACCATGACCTCGACACCCGCTGGGATGCCAGCGACGGCTCGATGGGCACACAGGTCAACTTCCAGCGCGATCTCGGCTTCGTCGACCGCCAGGATGCGCTGGTGTGGAACATCGGCGGCAGCGTCGGCGAGGAACGGCGGCACGCGTTCGATGCCTTCGGTTACGACTACGACGACGACACTGCGCGGCTGCTGGACCGCACGCTGCGGATCGGCGACAACGCCTATCCGGTGGACGCCGACCTGGCCGGGCGCATGGACCTGAGGGTCACCGGCGTCTCCTACACCTGGTTCTTCCACCAGGACGGGCGGCGCGCTTTCGGCGTTGGCCTGGGCGCGATGCGCTACGAGGTCGACATCGATCTCGATGCCACGGCGACGGTCGCGGGTTCGCCGGCCGCCTATGCCAATTCGCTGTCGGAGGACGAGTGGGCGCCGATGGTGCGCGCGGACTATGCGCAGGTGCTGTCGCCGCGCTGGCGCTGGGGCGCATCGCTGGCCTACACGAAGAAGAACGGCGGCAACGTCACCGGCGATGCGCGCGACGTGCAGCTGCGGCTGGAGTACTTCCCGTGGCAGCACGCCGGGTTCTCGCTGCGCTACAACTACAACGACGTCGACCTGGATTTCGAACGCACGCGCTTCGACGGCAGCCTGAACCTCAACAACCGCGGGCCGCAACTGCTGGCCATGCTGCGTTTCTGAATCCGCGCGCTGTCGGGGCGCCACCGACAGCGGAGTGTGAAGCGCTGCGCATTCCCCGCATCGCGCCTCAAGAATGGCCCGGCACGGCCGACACCCTTGCTAGATTCCATGGGTCCGTGCCTCCCGGAGCGGGAGGCATGCAATGAACTTGCAAGAAAAAAGGGGACGTGCCTTGCGCATTCTGTACGTTGGCGACACCGCCTGCCTGCCTGACGATCTGGCCGACTACATCGGCGACATGGGCGACGAGTGGACCGTCGAAACGGTGGCCGACGGGAAATCGGCGATGTTCGCGGTCGCCAACGGGCCCGTCGACGTGGTGATGGTGGGGCCGGCGTTGCCGGACCTGCCGCCGGCCACGCTGCTGGGCCAGATCCGCACGCTGCGGTCGGAAACCATCCGCATCGCCTTGCTGGAAGGCAGCGCCGACAGCCTGGCGGCGCCGATCAAGCTGATCGGCGTGGCGCACCGCTTCCTGCCGTTGCCGCTGACGTCGGAGACGGTGCTGGAGTCGATCCACAGCTTGGAAGAGCTGCGCGACCTGCTGGACAGCCCGCGCCTGCGCCGTGCGATCGGCCGCGTCGAACATCTGCCGTCGCCGCCGCACCTCTACTTCGCGCTGACGCGCGCGCTGGAAGAGGACGAGGGCACCGCCAACGACATCGCCAAGCTGGTGGCCGGCGACCCGGCCATCGCCGCCAAGGTGCTGCAGCTGTGCAACTCGGCGTACTTCTCCAATGGCCGTTCCATCACCGACCTGCGGGCGGCGGTGACACGCCTTGGCCTGGGCACGCTGCGCGATCTGGTGCTCGCCAGCGAGGTGTTCTCGATGAAGACCACCTCCAGCGTCGACCGCGGCGCACTGCAGCAGCGTGCGCTGCTGGCCTCGCGGCTGGCGGCGAAGATCCTGCCGCGCACGAGTTCCGAACTGGGCGCCACCGCTGCGCTGCTGGCCGACATCGGCCTGCTGCTGCCGGGGGTGCGCGACGAGCGCGATACGCCGGCCACCGAGGACGACGACCGCCCTGGCCACACCGAGGCGGGCGCCTACCTGCTCGGCCTGTGGGGCCTGCCGATGCCGATCGTCGAGGCGGTGGCGTTCCACCGCCAGCCGCAGCGGTCCAGCCTGCGCAGCTTCTGGGTGCCGGGTGCCGTGCACGTGGCGGGCGCGCTGGCCAGCAACGAGCCGGTGGACGAGAGCTACCTGAAGTCGCTGGGCGTGCTGGACCAGTTGCCCAACTGGCGGCAGATGGCCGAAACCATGGTCGAGCGCGCCGAAGAACAGGCCGCCTGATCTGCGTAGCGGCGTAGCCCGGGTAAGCGAAGCGCACCCGGGAGACGTGATGCATCAGCAACCCCGGGTGCGGCCGACGGCCTTACCCGGGCTACGGACTAGCCGATAGCCGGCGGCTCCGCCAGTCTCGCCCTGAGCGACGGAAGGGTGTACAAATGTACACCCATGAGTCCCATCGACCTGCCTCCGCAACGTGCCGCCGTCCTGGCCTTCCTGCGCCGGGAGCTGGCGGCCGGGCGCGCGCCCAGCCTGGCGGACATCGCCGACGCGTTCGGCTTCGCCTCGCGCAATGCCGCGCAGAAGCACGTGCAGGCGCTGGTCGCCGACGGTCTGCTGGAACAGGCGCCCGGGCAGAAGCGTGGCCTGCGCTTGCCCGGTGGCATGGCCGACCTGCTGCCGTTGCCGGTGCTGGGACGGGTGGCCGCCGGCCAGCCGATCGGCGCCGACATCGGCCTGGACGAACAGCTGTGGCTGGACCGCCGGCTGTTCTCGCCGCAGCCGGATTACCTGCTGAAGGTGAAGGGCGATTCGATGGTCGACGACGGCATCATCGATGGCGATCTGGTCGGCGTGCATCGCACCCCGGACGCGCGAGACGGACAGACGGTGGTGGCGCGCATCGATGGTGAACTGACCATCAAGCGGCTGCAGCGCGAACGCCGCCGCATCCGCCTGCTGCCGCGCAATCCGGCGCACGCGCCCATCGACGTGCAGCCGGGGCAGGACTTCGCCATCGAAGGCGTCTACTGCGGCCTGGTGCGGCGCGGCTGACGTGGGCGCCGTCGTCGCCCTCGACACGCTGCTGGCCGCGCGCACGCTGTGGCATGCGGGGCGCAGCGCCGCCATCGCCGCCGACGGCGAACCCACCGGCCACGCTGCGCTCGATGCGTTGCTGCCGCAGGGCGGCTGGCCACGACGTTCGCTGACCGAACTGCTGCTGCCCGCCGACGGCGTGGGCGAACTGGCGCTGCTGCTGCCCACCCTGGCGCGGATGACCCAGGCCGGCAGCACGGTGGCAGTGATCGCGCCGCCGTACATTCCGTATGCGCCGGCGTGGCAGGCCGCCGGCGTGGACCTGTCGTTGCTGGAAATCGTCGACGCCGCGCCACGCGATGCATTGTGGGCGTTCGAGCAATGCCTGCGCAGCGGCGCCTGCGCGGCGGTGCTGGGCTGGCCGGTGCAGGCCGATGGGCCTGCGCTGCGCCGCCTGCAGGTGGCCGCCGACAGCGGTGAATGCCTGGGCTTCGCATTGCGCGACCGCCGCCATGCCGCCAATCCCTCGGCCGCCGCGTTGCGGTTGGAAGCCGTCAGCGATGCGCAGGGCGGCAGTACCTGGCAGGTGCGCAAATGCCGCGGTGGGCCGGCGCCCGCGCAGACCTTCGCGCTGGTCGCGCATTGAGGCCCACCGATGCTCTGGGCCTGTGTACTGCTGCCGCAGCTGGCGCTGGACGCCGTCCTCCGGCGTTTGCCTGATCCCGACGCGCCGCTGGCGCTGGTCGGTGGTCCGCTGCAATTGCGTACCCTGCATGCGGTGAACGCATCCGCTGCGCAGTCGGGTCTTCGTGCCGGTATGCGCCTGACCGCCGCGCATGCGCTGCTGCCGGAGTTCGCGATGGTCGAGCACGACCCGTCGGCAGAAGCACGCTGGCAGCGTTTCCTCGCGTCATGGGCGTACCGGCACAGCTCGCTGGTCAGTGCGCAGTGGCAGGGTTGTCTGGTGCTGGAGGTGCGGGCCAGTTTCCGCCTGCTCGGACCGTGGCCGCGTATCGAGGCGCGGTTGCGCGAGGAACTCGTCGGGCTCGGTTTCCAGCACCGCATCGCCTTGGCACCCACGCCGCGTGCGGCGCATGTGTTCGCCGGCCTGCGCGATGGGCTGGCGATGATGCAGGCCGAGGCGATGGCCGATCTGCTGGATCGCGTGCCGGTGCGGCGCGCGCGTCTGCCGGACGACACCGGCGAGCGCCTGCACCGCATGGGCATCCGCGACCTGCGCACGTTGCGCGGTCTGCCGCGCGACAGCCTGCGTCGTCGCTTCGGCCTGCCGGTGCTGGAACACCTGGACCGGCTGTACGGGAAGGCCGACGATCCGCTCGCGTACTACGCGCCGCCGGACCACTTCGATGCGCGGGTCGAACTCGGCTACGAAGTCGAGAGCCACATGGCGCTGCTGTTCCCGCTGCGCCGGCTGATCGGCGACCTGTGCACCTACCTGTCCATCCGCGACGGCGG
This sequence comes from Pseudoxanthomonas japonensis, assembly GCF_010093445.1. Lineage (GTDB taxonomy): Bacteria > Pseudomonadota > Gammaproteobacteria > Xanthomonadales > Xanthomonadaceae > Pseudoxanthomonas_A > Pseudoxanthomonas_A japonensis. The sequence continues at coordinate 95,145 of NZ_PDWW01000007.1, forward strand.
CGTGCAGCGCTTCGTGCTGCGGCTGGAACACGAGGAAGGGCACACGGACGTGGAGGTCGGCCTGTTGGCCGCCGAGCGTGAACCGGCGATGCTGTTCGAGCTGACCCGCAACCGGCTGGAGCGCGTGCAGATCGACCGGCCGGTGGTCGGCGTGCGGCTGCTGGCGCGCGAACTGCCGCCGTTCGTGCCGGCCGCGCGCGACCTGTTCGACACGCGCCCGCAACAGCAGCTGCCATGGCCGCAGCTGCGCGAACGGCTGCGCGCGCGCCTGGGCGACGAAGCCGTGCATCGTGTGGCGCCTGCCGGTGACCCGCGTCCGGAGCGCGCCTGGCGCCGCGTGCAGGGCGATGGCGAACGCATGACGCAGGCACCGGTGCGCCCGCCGCGACCGGCCTGGTTGCTGCCGCAGCCGATCCCGCTGCGCGATCCGCATCCGCGCATCGTGTCCGGCCCGGAGCGGTTGGAGAGCGGCTGGTGGGATGGCGAGGACGCGCGCCGCGACTACTACGTGCTGGAAACCTCGCAGGGCCAACGCGCCTGGGCGTTCGCGCCACCGGGCGAGCAGGGTGGCTGGATGCTGCACGGGTGGTTCGCGTGAGCTGGGACGATGCGGTGGATGGCGTCGACCGCGACACGCCCGGCGGTCGTCCGCCGCGCGCGTGGGAGGTCGCGCAACGCCTGCGCCTGTCGATGGCGGCGAAAGACGACGGACCGCGCGAGGATGCGTGGCCGGCCTACGCGGAACTGCATTGCCTGTCGGACTTCTCGTTCCTGCGCGGGGCGGCCAGCGCGGAGGAACTGTTCGAGCGCGCACGTGATCTTGGATACAAGGCGCTGGCGATCACCGACGAATGCTCGCTGGCCGGCATCGTGCGTGGCTGGGAAGCGGCGCGTGCGACGGAGGTGAAGCTCATCGTCGGCAGTGAGTTCACCCTGGCCTGCGGACTGAAATGCGTGCTGCTGGTGGAAACCGCAGCAGGCTACACGCGACTCTGCGAACTCATCACCACCGCGCGGCGCGCGGTCGACAAGAAGGGCTACCGGCTGACACGGCAGGACGTTGAGCGCATCGTGTCGGATGTCGATCCGGCGGTCTGCGGCCTGTTCACCCTGTGGCTTCCGTCGCAGCACATCGACGATGGAGAAGGACGCTGGTTGCAGTCGGTCTTCGGCGAACGTGCCCATCTGGCGGTGGAGCTGCACCGCGAACAGGACGACGCGGCGCGACTCGCGGGCCTGCTGGACGCGGCTGCACGTCTGCGGATGACGGCGGTGGCGAGCGGCGACGTGCACATGGACGTGCGCCGCCGTCGCGCCCTGCAGGACACGATGACCGCGATCCGCCACGTCACGCCGCTGGCCGACTGCGGGGCGCACCTGTTCCGCAATGGCGAACGCCACCTGCGCACGCGGCGGGCGCTGGGCAACATCTATCCGCGTGACCTGCTGGATAACGCCGCGACCTTGGCGCGACGTTGCCGCTTCGACCTCAAGCGCGACATCCATTACCGGTATCCGGCGGAACTGGTGCCGGAAGGGCATACGCCGACGACGTGGTTGCGCGAGCTGACCGAGCGCGGCATGCGTGAGCGGTGGCCGGAAGGGACGCCGCCGGTCATCGTGCGGCAGATCGATGGCGAACTCGCGCTGATCGAAGAACTGCAGTACGAAGCATTTTTCCTGACGGTGGAGGACATCGTCCGTTTCGCCAAGGACCGAAAGATTCTTTGCCAGGGACGTGGTTCGTCGGCGAACTCCGCGGTGTGCTTCGCGCTTGGCATCACGGTGGTGAATCCGGCCGAGAGCCGGCTGCTGATGGCCCGCTTCCTGTCGAAGGATCGTGGCGAGCCACCCGATATCGACGTCGACTTCGAGCACGAGCGTCGCGAGGAAGTGCTGCAGTACGTCTACGGCAAGTACGGTCGACACCGCGCCGCGCTGGCGGCGACCGTGATCCGCTACCGCGGAAAGAGCGCGGTGCGCGACGTGGCCAAGGCGTTCGGCCTGCCGCCCGACCAGATCGCGCTGCTGGCCGAATGCTATGGCTGGGGCAATGGCGAGGCGCCGATGGAGCAGCGACTGCGCGAAGCCGGCTTCGATCCGGAAAATCCGTTGATTCGGCGGGTGTTGGCGGTGACCGACCAGTTGCGCGACCACCCGCGCCACCTGTCGCAGCACGTGGGCGGCTTCGTGATCGGCGATGCACCGCTGTCGACCGTGGTGCCGGTCGAAAACGCCTCGATGGACGACCGGACCATCATCCAATGGGACAAGGACGATCTGGAGACGATGGGTCTGCTCAAGGTCGACTGCCTGGCGCTGGGCATGCTGACGTGCATCCGCAAGGCCGTGGATCTCGTCGAGCGGCATAGAGGGTTCAAGCTGGATCTGGCCAGACTGCCCAACGGCGACGAGAAAACCTACGAAATGATCCAGGCCGCCGACACCGTCGGCGTGTTCCAGATCGAGTCGCGCGCACAGATGAGCATGCTGCCGCGATTGAAGCCGAACAAGTATTACGACCTGGTGGTGGAAGTGGCGATCGTGCGCCCTGGTCCGATCCAGGGTGGCATGGTCCATCCCTACTTGCGCAGGCGGCAAGGCAAGGAAGAGGTGACCTATCCGTCGGAAGAAATCCGCTCGGTGCTGGAGCCTACCCTGGGCGTGCCTTTATTCCAGGAGCAGGTAATGGAGCTCCTGATGAAGGCAGCCGACTACACGGATAGCGAGGCGGATGGTCTGCGTCGGTCGATGGCGGCCTGGGGGCGTGGTGGTGACATGGAGCCGCACCGGATCCGCGTCCGTGAGCGCATGACCAGGAAAAACTATTCGTCGGACTTCATCGACCAGATCTTCGAGCAGATCAAGGGCTTCGGTTCCTATGGATTTCCACAGAGCCACGCGGCCTCGTTCGCCAAGCTGGTCTACATCAGCTGCTGGCTGAAACGCCACGAGCCGGCGGCGTTCGCCTGCGCGCTGCTCAATGCGCAACCGATGGGGTTCTATTCCGCCGGCCAGATCGTTCAGGACGCGCGACGCGGCAGGGGCGGGCGCGTGGGCATCGAGGTGCTCCCGGTCGACGTGACCCGCAGCGAATGGGACAACACGCTGGAGGGAGGGTACGTGCGACGCGGTATCGACGACGGCGGACAGGCGGCGTTGAGACTCGGCTTCCGCCAGGTCAGCGGGCTGTCGAAGGACGCGGGTGAAGCGATCATGGCCGCGCGTGCGCAACGCGCCTTCACCGACGTGCGCGACCTGTGCCTGCGCGCCCGCCTCGACGAGAAGGCGCGTACGGCACTGGCGGAAGCGGGCGCGCTGCAGTCGCTCGCCGGCCATCGCCATGCCGCCCGCTGGGCGGTCGCCGGCATCGAGCGGCAGCGTCCGCTGCTGCCCGGCAGCCCCGACGAGGACGCGATCGCCTTGCCCGTGCCGACAACGGGCGAGGACGTGACCTCGGATTACCGCACCACCGGATTGACGCTGGGCGCGCATCCGCTGTCGCTGCTGCGCGAGCGCCTGGGTCGGCAGCGCGTGGTGGACTCCCGCCAGCTGCGCGGGCTGCCGCATGGGCGAGGGGCGTTCGTGGCGGGCATCGTCACGCAGCGGCAGCGGCCGGCAACGGCAAAGGGCACGATCTTCGTCACGCTCGAGGACGAGCATGGCATGGTCAACGTGGTGGTGTGGTCGCACGTGGCGTTGCGCGACCGCAAGGCGCTGCTCGGTGCGCGGTTGATGGCCGTTCGCGGACGCTGGGAGCAGGTGGATGGCGTGGAGCACCTGATCGCGCGCCGGCTCGAGGATTTCAGTCACCTGCTGGGCGAGATCCAGCCCGGTTCCCGCGACTTCCACTGAGGCGATGATGCGCGCCCTCGCCACCCTGACCGACGACCTGTTCGCGCCCGCGATGGTGCAACTGGTGGACGATGCCGAAGGTGGCGTCCGCTATTGGCCTGAGGTCATCGATCCGCTGACCGCACGTGCCTGGTTCGACAGGCTGCGCGCAAGCGCGGCGTGGACGCACCTGCAGCGGCCGATGTACGACCGCATCGTCGACGTGCCGCGGCTGCTGGCGAACTACGCCGTGGACGCATTGCCGGACGACCTGCCGCTGGCCGCGCTGCTCGCCTGCGTGCAGGCGAAGGCACCGGCGCCATACTCGCACATCGGCATGAACCTGTACCGCGACGGCCACGACAGCGTCGCCATGCACGGCGACAAGCTGCATACCGTGGCGGCGCATCATCCGATCACGCTGGTTTCGCTGGGTGCACCGCGGCGCATGCTGATCCGTGCGCGTGAAGGCAAGCGCGAGACCGTCGCGGTCGACCTCGCATCGGGCAGCGTGCTGTCGATGAGCCATGCCTCGCAGCGCACGCATGAGCATGGCATTCCGAAGACCCGTCGATCGCAAGGGCCGCGGATCAGCGTGGTGTTCCGGGTGAGGCCGGCGCCTTCCTCTTCAAGTCATCCATTGTAGGAGCGACGTAAGTCGCGACCGGAGATGTTTGCAGTCCGGAACTTCTCTGGAACACTGCACGATGACGTGCCATGGCCGATCAGGCGTGCGGTCGCGACTTACGTCGCTCCTACAGAAAGCCGAAAAAAGCGCCGCGAGGGGATCGCGGCGTGGAGGGCAAGGACTGCTTGAAATAGGGGGTGCTGTCGTCAGCCCATCAGCTTGAACAGCGACAGCTGCTGCATTTGCATGAAGACCGTCTGCGCGGCCTGCAAGGCGGTGTTTTCCATCTGGTAGCGGCCGATGGCCTCGGCCCAGTCCAGGTCGCGCAGTCCGGACAGCGTGTCCTTCAGGGTGATGTTGTTGGCTTCGCGCAGCGAGGCGGCGGTCTCGATGGCCGACAGCTGCGCGCCGCCGCTGGCGCGCGCGTCGATCATCCTGCCCTGTGCGGTGCCGATGTCGCGCATCGCACCCTGCAGGCTGTTCTGCATGGCGGCGCGCTGTGCGTCCGTCGTCGGACTGGTGTCCAGCGTATCGATCAGCCCCTGCACGGTGGCGAAGATGTCGCGGCTGCCCGACGGACCCAGCGTGAAGCTGTCACCGTTGGCAGGCTGGCCGTCGATCTTCATCTGCACGCCGGCGAAGGCGATGCTTTCGCCCTTGGCGTACGTTCCCGACGTCACAGGATTGCCGCCCGCGTCCGTCACCTGGTAGGTGTTGCCGGCGCCGAACGACAGCGTGTACGTGCCGCCGTTCCACACCGTGGAATCGGTGATGCTGAAGCCCATCAGCAGGCCGGTGCCGGTGTTGCCGCTGGTGGGCGCGCCATCGATGCGACCGTCGCCGGTGCGCAGGCGCAGGAAGACATCGCTGCCGGGCAAGGTGTCGGACACGAACATGTCCGGCGCCACTTCCACCTGCCGCTGCGTCTGGTCGCCGCTGTAGATCACGCCGCCGCCGCTGAGCGCGAACGGCGCGCTGCCGTCGCTGGTGCCGCCGAACAGGTAGCGGCCGGCGCCGTCGGTGCTGTTGGCCAGGTCGAGCAGGCCGGCATGGATCGCCTTCAGTTCGGTGCTGATCGCGTGCCGGCTGTCGTCGCCCATGGCGGCGTTGTTGGCCTGGATGACGAGCTCGTTGATGCGCGCCATCGCGTCGCCGACGCGGGTCAATGCGTTTTCCTGCAGGCCCAGACGGTTCTGCACCGCGTTGGCGTTCTGGCCGAAGCGTTCCAGTTCGGCGACCGCGCGGTCCAGTCCGACGGCGGTGCCGGCGGCGACGGGATCGTCCTTCGCCGTCACCAGCCGCTGTCCGCTGGCGAGCTGCTGCTGGGTGTGCGCCAGCTTCGCCTGCTTGGCCAGCATCGTCGAGATCGACTGCTGGTACATCATGTTGGTCGAGATGCGGTAGTTCATCGGCGGGTCGCAGCCAGGAGCGATTGGAACAGGGTGTCGGCGGTGGCGATGATCTGCGACGCGGCCTGGTAGGCCTGCTGCAGGCGCATCAGGTCGGCCGCTTCCTCGTCCAGGTTCACGCCGGAAATCGCATCGCGCGAGGCCTGCGCCTGATCGTGGATGACCTGCTGCGCCTGCGCGGAATAGTCGGCCTGCCGTGCGGCGGAACCGACCTGCGTGGTCAGGCCGCCGATGGCGCCGTTGAGGGTCAGCGTGCCGCCGTTGAGCACGCGGGCGTCGTCCAGGTTCGACAGCAGCTTCGCGTTGCCGTTGTCGCTGGAATTCGCGCCTGTCGGGCCCACGCGGAAGCTGTCGCCCGCGGCGGGCGCGCCGTCCAGCACCACGCTCCAACCGTTGTACGCGACGGTCTGACCCGGCGTGTACGGGAACGGACCGGTGCCGTTGATCGTGTACTGGGTGGCGTCGAGGAAGTCGATGTCCACCGGGGCCAGCAGGTTGGCGTTGGCGGCATCGGTCACCGTCAGGCCGCTGAGCTTGCCGCTGCCGGTGTTGGCGAGGTCGGTGGTGGTCTTGACCGGCGTCGCCGCGGCGATGCGTGCGGGATCGGTGATGGCCACGCCGAGGTTGCCGGCCGCGCCCGCGGTGGGTTGCAGCAGGAAGCGGTCGTTGGTGCCCGGCGTGGTGCCCGGCGCCAGTCGCAGCTCGATGCCATTGACCACCAGCGGATCGGTGGCCGTGCCGGTGCCGGTCATCGGGATGCTGGCGCCGGTATCGGGATTCGTCGCCACCCAGGCGGCGCCGTCGAAGCGCAGCAGCACGTTCTGCGCATTCAGTGCGCCCACGCTGCCGACCGAGGTCTGCAGCACGGCGTTGCCGCTGTTGCCGGCGTTGGACGAGATGCGCGGTGCGGGCAGCGAGAAGAAATCCGCGCCCAGCTGGCCGTACTGGTCCATGCCGGCGCGGTGGCCGGCGTTGAACGTCTGCGCCAGCGAGGTGGCGACGCGGCCGAGTTCCGCCGCGGCCGGGTCCAGCACGGTGGTGCGGAATTCGATCAGGCCGCCGATCTGGCCGCCGAGCGCGCGCTTGTCCAGCGTGGTGCGCTGGCCGTTGGTTTCCAACGCGACCTGCAGGCGCTCGGGACGGTACGGATCGGGCACGGTCACCAGGGTGCTGGCGGTGGCACCCACCACCAGCGGCTGGCCGCCGGCGCTGAAGACGTTGACCAGGCCGCCGTCCTGCACGACCGCGTTGCCGCCGGTGTAGCCCACCAGTTCGCTGATCAACTGGTCGCGCCGGTCCAGCAGGTCGCCGGAGGGACTGGTGCTGCCGCCGATGCGACCATTGAGCTGTGCGATCTCTTTTGCCAGCCGGTTCACTTCGCCGGTGGCGGCGGTCAGGCCGGCATTGACCTCGATATCCAGCCCGTCGAGATGCTTGTCGATCTGGTGGAAGCGGGTGACCAGCGCATTGGCCTGCGCCAGCACGCTTTCGCGGTCCGCCGAGCCGGCGGCATTCGACGACAGCGCGTTGACCGAATCGAAGAAGCTCGACCATGGCGCGCTGATGCCCGTGGCCTTCTCGGAGAACAACTGGTCCATGCGCGTGGACAGCGTGGACAGCTGCTGCAGGCGCGCGAGTTCGCCACCGCTGTCGAGCAGGCGCGAGGTGGCCAGCGAGTCGGCCATCCGGCGCACGTCGACGATCTGCACGCCGTTGCCCTGGTAGCCGTAGCCGAAGTAGGTGCCGTCGCGCGATTCGAACTCCACGCGCTGTCGCGAGTAGCCCGGCGTGTTGATGTTGGCGACGTTGTGGCCGACGGTGGACAGGGCGCGCTGGAAAGCGATCAGGGCGCTGCTGCCGGTGGCGAGTAGGTTCGACATGCGTATTCCCCAGGTCAGCGCCGCAGCGCGTTGCCGATGGCGTTGCCCACGACGCTGCCGACCTTGCCGCCGACGGTGTCGCCGATGGCCGACAGCACCTTGCCCAGCGTGGGCCCGTTGGCGATGGAGGCGATCTTGTTGGCGTAGGTCGGATCGGTGGCGTAACCGGCACGCTGCAGGCCGCGCGCGAAGCCGGCGATGTCCTTGCCGGCCGACAGTGCCTGCTGGTAGCGCGGGTTGTTCTTCAGCAGCCGCACGTAGTCGGCGAAGCTCTCGGCAGGCGACGAGTACGCGCGGAAATCCGCGGTCTCGGTGTGCTTCACGCCGTTGGTGTACTCGTGCGTGGCGGTACGGGCGCGTTCGCCCTTCCAGCCGGTGGCCTTGATGCCGAACAGGTTGTGCGCGCTGCCGCCGTGGCCGGTCTTGATCTGGCGCTTGCCCCAGCCGGTTTCCAGCGCGGCCTGTGCGACCAGCGCCCGCGGGTCGACGCCCAGTTCCTTCGCCGCCTGCCTGGCGTGGTCCCAGATCTCGGCGACGAAGCGCTCGGGCGTGTTGCGCGCGTACCTGGACGGATCGGCCGACGCGACCTGTTCGACCTCGTCGCACGCCGCGGCATCCGGACGCACGGTGATCGTGTCCAGCGTGATCGTGCCGGGCAGGGCGCTGGTGTCGCGCGCACTGCTGCCAATGCCACGGCCGGCGATGGCGTCGAGCATGGAATCGGCTTCGCCACCGGGCAGCAGGCGCTTGTAGGCCGACAGCGCAGTGCTGGCAGGCACGGCAGGGGTGTTCGTGTCGGTCGCGCCCAACTGGCGCGCGATCATCGGCGCCAGGCCCAGCCCGCGGCCCTGCGACATCGCGGTGGCCAGCTGCTGGTCGTACATGTCGCGGAAGACCTGGTTTTCGCCCGGGAACAGCGAGTCGCCGAAGCCGGCTTCGCGCATGCACTTGATCATCATCTGCGCGAACTGGCCTTCCAGCTTCTTCGCGACGTCGTGGATGCGTGCGTTGTCCGGCGTGCCGCCGGCGTCGGCCAGCGGCAGGGCAGGATTCAACGTTCCGATGGGCATGCTGGCCATGTCAGATCACCTCGAGCTCCGCGCGCAAGGCGCCGGCCTGCTTCAGGGCTTCCAGGATTGCGATCAGGTCGCCGGGGGCGGCGCCGACTTCGTTGACGGCGCGGACGATCTCGTCCAGCGAGGTGCCGCCCTCGAACTTGAACATGCGGCTTCCTTCCTGGCTGACCGAGACGCTGGACTGCGGCGTCACCACGGTCTGTCCGCCGCGCGAGAACTCGTTCGGCTGGCTGACGTTGGCCGCTTCGGCGATGGTCACCGTCAGCGAACCGTGCGTGACCGCGGCCGGCATCACCTGCACCTGCGCGCCGATGACGACGGTGCCGGTGCGTGCGTTGACGATAACCTTGGCCGGTGCGCTGCCCGGCGTCAGCTCCAGGTTCTCGACCTGGGCGAGGAAGTTGATGCGGCGGGAGATATCGGCGGGTGCGCGCACGGCGACGGTCACCGCGTCCAGCGCGTACGCATTGCCGGCGCCGAAGTTCTGTTCCAGCGCCGCGACCATGCGCGACACGGTGGTGAAGTCGGCGCGATGCAGGTTCAGGGTGATGGTGCCTTCGCCGCTGTCCAGCGCATTCGGGATCGCGCGTTCGACGGTGGCGCCGTTCGGGATGCGGCCCACGCTGGGCACATTGACCGACACGCGCGAACCGTCCTTGCCTTGCGCGCCGAAGCCGCCGACCACCAGGTTGCCCTGGGCGATGGCGTAGACCTCGCCGTCGGCGCCGCGCAGCGGGGCCATCAGCAGGCTGCCGCCGCGCAGCGACGTCGCGTTCCCGATCGACGACACGGTGATGTCGATCGGCTGGCCGGGCTTGGCGAAGGCGGGCAGGTCGGCGTGGATGGCCACGGCCGCCACGTTCTTCAGCTGCGGATTGACGTTGGCCGGGACGTTGACGCCCAGTTCGCCCAGCATGTTCTTCAGGCTCTGCACGGTGAAGGGTGCCTGGCTGGTGCGGTCGCCGCTGCCGTCCAGGCCCACGACCAGGCCGTAGCCGACCAGCGGGTTGCTGCGCACGCCGCCGACCTGGGCCAGGTCCTTGATGCGTTCGGCGCGCGCGGCCGGCGCCAGGCAGATCAGCACCAGGCCGATCCACGCCAGCAGGCCGAGCAGGGTGTAGGTGTCGATGCGGCGCGGCTTTTTCGCGGGCGTCGGCGCGGCGTCGTTGGTGTCGTTGGCGGCCATCACGCGATGCTCAGTTCGGGAAGATCGGGGAATTGAAGAAGCGGCCCAGCCAGCCCATCGAATTGGACTGCGCGATGGCGCCGCGACCGCCGTAGGCGATGCGTGCGTCGGCGACCTTGCCGGAGGAAATGGTGTTGTCCGGGTTGATGTCGGCCGGGCGCACGATGCCCTGGATCTGCACCAGCTCGTCGCCCTGGTTCAGGCGCATGTTCTTCTGGCCCTGCACGACCAGGTTGCCGTTGGGCAGGCGCTGGATCACGGTGACCGTCACGCTGCCCTGCAGGCGGTTGCTTTGCGCGCTGTTGCCGGTGCCGTTGAAGCCGCGGTCGCCGTTGACCGAGGCGCTGAGGATGTCGCGACCGTTGAGGGTGACCGGTGCGCCGGCGATGTTCGGTGCCGCCAGCGCGATCTCGCTCTTCTTTTCGACCGAGGTGGTGGCCGAGGTCTGCGCGGCGGTGTTCTCCACCAGGTTGATCGTCAGCAGGTCGCCGACGTCGCGTGCGCGGCGGTCGGCGTAGAGGTTCAGGCCGGGGCCGGCGCGGTAGATGGAACCGGCGGTGGCCGGCGCCGTGGCCGCGACGACGGGCTGGATCGGCTGCATCGGCGCGTAGGGGCGCACGTCGCCGTAATAGCGCGCACAGCCCGGCAGCAGCATCAGCGCGCAGGCGAGGGTGGTGGCGGACGTGGAGCGCTTCATGGCGTGTCTCGTGGCGTGACGGAGGGGTGCGGCGTCAGACGTTGTTGTTGAGGTAACCGAGCATGGAGTCGGTGGTGGAGATGGCCTTGGCGTTCATTTCGTAGGCGCGCTGGGTTTCGATCATGCTGACCAGCTCTTCCACCACGTTGACGTTGGAGCCTTCCAGCGAACCCTGCACGACGCTGCCGAGGCCGTTGAGGCCGGGCGTGCCGTTCTGCGCGGGACCGGACGCGGTGGTCTCGACGTAGAGGTTCTCGCCCTTGGCCTGCAGGCCGGACGGATTGACGAAGTCGGTGAGCGTCAGCGAGCCGATCTCCAGCGCCTGTGCCTGGCCGGCCATCGTCACGCTGACGGTGCCGTCGTTGCCGATGGTCAGCGACTGCGCGCCTTCCGGCACCTGGATGCCGGGTTGCACGGGGTAGCCGCTGTTGGTGACCAGTTCGCCCTGCGCGTTGATCTGGAACGAGCCATCGCGCGTGTAGGCGGGCGAGCCGTCGGGCAGCAGCACTTCGAAGAAGCCGCGGCCGTTGACCATGACGTCGAGCGAGCGGCCGGTCTGCTGCGGGTTGCCCTGCTGGAAGTCCTTGGAGGTCGACACGACGCGCACGCCGGTGCCGAGCTGCAGGCCGGATGGCAACTGGGTCTGCGACGAGGTGGAGCCGCCGGGCTGGCGGACCTGCTGGTACAGGAGGTCTTCGAAGCTGGCGCGGTCGCGCTTGAAGCCGGTGGTGTTGGTGTTCGCCAGGTTGTTGGAGACCACGGACATGCGCGTCTGTTGCGCATCCAGTCCGGTCTTGGCGACCCAGAGGGCCTGGTTCATGGCGGGGTTCCTCGCGGATGGAAGGGCGGAAGCGCGCGATGCGGTTCCTCGCCTCCTCTCAGGCAAGTCCTGTGCCGGAACGGGTGTCGTGGTTCTGGCGCTGGTGTTTCGGCCGAAGTGCGACCTTAATCATGGCCCGTGGCCGGTACCGGCATTTTTCTGACGGGATGCCTGCTCAAGCCCCTCTCCCTGCACCTGAGCCCCTCTCCCTGCGGGAGAGGGGTTGGGGAGAGGGCCAACGAAGTCCAATGCCCTCGATCCGCCCGTCGTCGGCACCACATCCGCCACGGGCTCTGCTTTTGCTGGCCTTGCGGGAGGCGCCTTCCACGTATTGAACATGGCGCCGCTCGCCGCGGGGGCCTTCTTTCTTTGCTTGTGCAAAGAAAGAAGCAAAGAAACACACCCCAGGCGGCACGCCCTCCGCGCTGCGCGCTCCGGGTTCGCGAGCTGGCCGGGAATTTTCGTAAGGCACATCCATGTGCCATACGAAAACGCCGTCATCCCTGACGGCGCCCTTCGGTTTGTACCCGGCCCACTCGCCGTGCCTCATGGGGACCCGGAAAGCGTGAGCAACAGCGAAAGCGGCTCTTGGGCCCCCTGAGGTCCGGCAGTCACGGCGGGTAAAACCCCGCAGGGGCGGCGCACAGGACGTGCGCCGTTTTCGGCCAGGGCAGGATGCCCTGTCCGAAAATTCCCGCCGGGACTGCGCACCCGCCGCGCAGCGGCGGGCGGACCGCCGGGGTGTGCTTTCTTTGCCTACTTTCTTTGCACAAGCAAAGAAAGTAGGGCCCCCGCGGCGAGCGGCACCATGCGTGAGAAAGAAGATCCATCCCGCAAGGCCATCGAACTGGAAGGTTCGCCGCGGACGTGATGACCGCCAATGGTGGCCTGGAGACATGGTCTCCGTTGCCCCTCACCCCAACCCCTCTCCCAGCGGGAGAGGGCTCAAGAATCAAGAAGCATCAGCCGCCGAGGCGCAGCAACTGGTTCGACGACTGCGCCATCTCGTCGCCGCTGCGGATCACCTTCACCTGCATCTCGAACTGACGCTGCAACTGGATCATCTGCACCAGCGCACCGGCCGCATCCACGTTGCTGCCTTCCAGCACGCCCATCGTCAGGCTGTTGCCGTTGGCCACCGGCAACGCCGGCGCCTGCGGATCCGACGGACGCATCAGGCCATCGCCCCCGCGGGCGAGCTGCGACTGCGCGGCTTCCACGATGCGCATGCGGCCGACCACGGCCATCGTCTGCGGGCCTTCGCCCTGCGGGATGATCGAGACCGTGCCGTCGGCGCCGATGTCGATCGACTGCGCGGGTGGCACCGCGATCGGGTTGCCGTTGTCGTCCAGCACCGCGCGACCACCCGCGGTGACCAGCTGGCCGTTCGGGGTGACGCTCAACTCGCCGTTGCGCGTATACGCCGTACCGCCATCGGCGGCCTGCACGGCCATCCAGCGGTTCGGCTGCAGCGAGATGTCGAGCGAACGCCCGGTGACCATCTGCGAACCGGTGCGGCCATCGAAACCGGGATCGATCAGCACCGCGTCGACGCGCGAGGGAAAGCCCTGGCCCTGGATCTTGAACGCCTCGGTGCCGGCCAGTGCGGCCTTGAAGCCCTTGGTGTCCACGTTGGCCAGGTTGTGCGACACGGTGCCCTGCGCCTGCAGTGAAGCGCGGGCGCCGGTCATCGCGACGTAAAGGGCTTTGTCCATGAGGCGAGTCCTGAGTGCAGAGAAGTGAGGGGTGAGTAGAGGCGTAGGCGGTGCGGGAGCGGAGAGCATCATTCGCTCCCCGCACTCCTCACTCCTTTCCGATCACTTCTGCTTTACCTGATGTTGATCACGGCCTGGGTGATCTGGTCCTGCGTGGACAGGGCCTGCGAATTGGCCTGGAAGTTGCGCTGCGCCACGATCATGTTGACCAGCTGCTCGGTCAGGTCGACGGTCGAGGCTTCCAGCGCGCCGGAGGCCACCTGGCCGAAGTCCGACGTGCCCGGCGCACCGATGCGCGGCTCGCCCGAGGCGTAGCTGTGCGTCCAGGTGTTGTTGCCCTGCGACACCAGGCCCTGCGGATTGCTGAAGTTGGCCAGCGCGACCTGGCCCAGTGCCTGGTCTTCACCGTTGGAGTAGCGCGCGTAGACCACGCCGGTCTCGGACACGCTGAATTCGTTGAGCTTGCCGGTGGCGTAGCCGTCCTGGTTCTGGATGCGCTTGGCGAACTGCTCGCCGTACTGGGTGGTGCCGCTGATGTTCATCGTCATGTTCAGCACGCCGGCACCGGTGCTGGGCGTGAACGGCGCCAGCGCGATCAGGCCATTGGCCGGCGCGGTCAGCGTGCCGTTGTTGTCGAACTGCACGGTGGTCGGCGCACCCATCGAGGCGCCGTCCACGTACGTGTGCATCTGCCACTCGTTCGGGTTCGGCGTCTTCACGTAGTAGACGGTCTGCTGGTGGGCCACGCCCAGCGAGTCGTACACGGTGACCGAGGTGGTCTCGTTGTAGCTGGCGCTGTCGGTCGGCGAGAACGGCGTGATGGTCGGCTGCGCGGCGTTGCCGGGCAGGGTGACGCCCAGTTCCACGTTGGTGGTCGGCGACGGCGGGCTGTCGGTGGTCAGCAGGCGCAGGTCGGTCATGTTGCCGGTGTCGAAGCCGACGCCGTCGGCGCGCGGCGGGAACACCTGCAGGCGGTAGCCTTCCGGCGTGGTCACGAAGCCGTTCGGGTCGCGCTGGAAGTTGCCGGCGCGCGTGTAGACGTTGGTGCCGTTGTTGCTGACCGTGAAGAAGCCTTCCTTGTCGATGGCCATGTCCAGGTAGCGGCCGGTCTGGTTGATGTCGCCCTGCGAGAACTGCTGGGCCACGTTGGTCAGGCGCACGCCGGCGCCGATGCCGTTGCGCATCAGGCCATAGCCGGTGGACGAGAACACCTCGGCGAACTCCGCGCGCGACTCCTTGAAGCCGGTGGTGTTGACGTTGGCGATGTTGTGCGAGGTGACGTTGAGGTCGGCGTTGGCCGCCCTCATGCCGGACAGCGAGCTGTTGAAAGCCATGGAAGACTCCTTGCAGGATGCGGTGGGAGTGAGAGGGTCAGGACGCCGACTTGCCGATGCGCAGCACGTAGTCGAGCGGGGCGGTGCCCAGGCCGGGCAGGTTGAGGTACAGGCCGTCGGAGCCGATGGTCACGCTGTCCACGGTGGCGTCGACGTAGGTGTTGAGTGCGGTGCCGGTGCCGTCGGTCGCGGTGTGGGTGGCCTTGATCGAGTACTTGCCGGCCTCGGCGCGTTCGCCATTGGCTTTCAGGCCATCCCACGCGAACGCGGTCTCGCCCTTGCCGGTGGCTTCGACTTCGACGGTATCCACCACGATGCCGCTGGCATCCTTGATCTCGAAGGTCACCTTGCCGGCGCCCGGCGACATCACCAGGCCGGTCGCGTTGCCGGAGGCGGGCAGGGCGATGGAGTCGGATGGCACCACCACCGAATGCCCGACCAGCGACGCGCCCTTGAGCACCTGGTCGCCGGTCAGCGCGGCGGTGAAGCCGTTGACGGTGCCGTTGAGGTCGCTGATGCCCTGCACGGTGGAGAACTGCGCCAGCTGCGCGACGAACTCGCTGTTGGACAGCGGTTTCAGTGGGTCCTGATTGCTGAGCTGCTCGGTCATCAGCCGCATGAAGTCGGCCTGGCCCAGCGTGTCGGCCTTCTTTTTCGGGGTCGCGCCGGTGCCGCTGGTGTTGAGGGCGGCGAACGGATCGCCATTGACGGTGGTCATGCGCGTACTCGGTCAGGGGAGGGACGCATCAGCGGCCCATGGTCAGGGTGGCCAGGGCGAGTTCCTTGGCGGTGTTCAACACTTCCACGCCGGCCTGGTAGCCGCGCGAGGCTGAGATCAGGTTGACCATCTGCGCGACCGGATCGACATCCGGCGCATAGACGTAGCCGTCGCCGTCGGCCATCGGGTGGCCGGGCTCGTAGCGTTTGATCGGCGGTGCTTCGCTCTGGGTGATTTCCTTCACCTGCACCGAGGTCAGCGAACCGTCGGCACTCAGCTTGCGCGCCTGGAAGATCGGCTCGATCGGCTTGTAGACCGCCTCCGGAGACGACGCGATGGAGTCGGCGTTGGAGAGGTTGCTGGCGATCGTGTTCAGGCGCACCGACTGCGCCTGCAGCGCGGAACCGGCGACGTCGAAGATGGGCAGGTTGCTCATGGCATGCCTCCTTACTGGCCGGTGATCGCGGTGAGCATGGTGCGCACCTTGGATTCGATGAAGCTGAGCGAGGCGCGGTATTCCAGCGCCGCGCGGCCGTAGGCGGCGCGCTCGGTGTCGGCGTCGACGGTGTTGCCGTCCAGGCTGGGTTGCACGCCGTCGCGCTCGAAGATGCGCGGCGAGGCGTTGAGCAGCGTCATGTGCTGCTCGTTCGTGCTCTGCAGCGGTGCGGCCTTGGCGGCGGCCTGTTCCAGTGCGGCCTGGAAGTCCAGGTCCTTCGCCTTGAAGTTGGGCGTGTCGGCGTTGGACAGGTTGCTGGCGATCAGCTGCATCCGCTGCTCACGCAACGGCAGTGCCGCGGCGTGGACACCGAGGTAGTTGGAGATGGGATTGGACATGGCACCGCTCCGGCAGACCGTTGCCGGGGCAGCTGCAAGGCGTGTGCCAGAACGTGCGGTCTGCCTCGTCCCGGGGATGCCGGTTCCTCGTCATCCCAGCGAACGCTGGGATCCATCTTGATGTTGCCCTGCGCCTTGCCGAGGCCAGAAGCAACATGGGTCCCAGCGTGCGCTGGGACGACGCTTCCGGCTCTCCAGGCCCCACGTCAGCCCGACTCAGCCGTAGCGTCGAGCTTGCTCGACTGCTTTGCCGGCAGGCCTCCAACCAGGTTCCAACGGCAGCGGAGCAAGCTCCGCTCTACGCCATCAGGCCGCCATTCTTGCCGACACCACCTGGTTCAGCCGGAACAGCACGTGTTCCGCCAGCTCGTGCGGGCTGTACTTGGCCACGAAGGCGTTGGCGCCGACCCGTTCGACCATGGCGTTGTTGAACACGCCCGACAGCGACGTGTGCAGCAGCACGTACAGGCCGGCAAGCCCCGGATGGCGACGGATTTCCGTCGTCAGCGTGTAGCCGTCCATGGCCGGCATCTCGATGTCGGAGATGACCATGGCGTAGCGCTCGGCCGGATTCTCGCCGGCCGCGTGCACCTGCAAGAGATGGTCCAGTGCCTGCCGGCCGTCCGAGAGCAGGGTGGCGGTGACGCCCAGCTGCTCCAGCACGCTGCGGATCTGCGAGCGCGCGACACGGGAGTCGTCCACCACCAGCACCTGCATCGGCGGGGCATCGGCGGGCAGCGCCATCTCCGGCGCGAGGGTGGCGTCCATGCGCGACTGGCAGATATCGGCCAGCACGCTCTCCACGTCGATCACCTGGATCAGTTCGCCCTGGAAACGCGTTACCGCGGTCAGGAAGCTGTTTTCCGCACCCAGTTCCGGCGGCGGGTGGATGTCCTCGACCGCGATGTTGACGATGCGCTCCACGCCGCTGACCAGGAAGCCCTGGACCGAGCGGTTGAACTCGGTGACGACCAGGTAGTTGGGTGCGTTCTCGGGGTTCGGGTCGCGCTCGGGGTGGCGGATGCTCAGGCCCAGGTCGAGCACCGGCACCGACCGTCCGCGAACGTCGGCCACGCCGACGAATTCGGTGGGCAGGCCGGGCAGCTGGAACAGCGACGGCCGGCGCAGGACTTCCTGCACCTTGAAGACGTTGACGCCAAAAAGCTGACGCCCACCCAGGCGGAACAGCAGCAGGGCGAGGCGGTTGTGGCCGGCCAGGCGGGTGCGCTGGTCGATGCGGTTGAGCAGGTCCTGGGTCATGCACAACTTATCGGCACCCGCGATCTGCGCTTGAGGAGAGGATGATTTCCCCTCTCCCCGCGCGCGGGGAGAGGGTGCCGAAGGCGGGTGAGGGGCGAACGGAGGCAGCGCGCCGGCGGCTCGCGGCGGCGGTCAACATTCGACCCGTAGTCAGCGCGCACCCGCCCGGGCAGGCCTGCGCAAACAGCGGCCCCTCATCCGCCCTCCGGGCACCTTCTCCCCGCACGCGGGGAGAAGGGAATGTCAGCGGATTTCTGGCACACCCTTTGCACCTTCCCCGCCGATGAACCGACGGAGCCCACCCATGCTGCTGCGCCTGACCACCGCCCTGATCGGAGGCCTGACCGCGTGCGCTGTGCTGGCCGCGGATTTCCAGCCGGTCGACAGCATCAAGGCCGCCGCCATCGGCGCCCTGCCGGACGGCAGCGAGGCCGAGGCCACGCTCGATTCCGCCCTGCGCCTGCCCCGATGCAGTGCCGCGCTGGTCGCACGCGTGCAGGGGAGCAACAGTGTCGAAGTCGGTTGCCCCGATGGCTGGCGCCTGTTCGTGCCGGTGCGCGTGCGTCGCAGCCAGACCGTCCTGGTGCTGGCGCGTGGCATCGCGCCCGGCGAGACCATCACCGCCGACGCCTTCGTCGCCGAACGGAGGGATGCCTCCCGCATCGTCGGCGCCGCCGTGGCCGACCCCGCGCAGGCCGTGGGCCGCGTCGCCCGGCGCATGCTGCCGGCCGGCGCGGTGCTGGCCTCGACCGATCTGGTCGCCCAACGCCTCATCCGCCGCGGCGACAACGTGGCGCTGGTGTCCCGTCGTGGTGGCGTGGAAGTGCGCGTGGCCGGCAAGGCGCTGGCCGATGCCGGCGAGAACGAGCGGGTGACCGTCGAGAACCTGTCCTCGCGCCGGGTGGTGCAGGGCATCGTGGGCGCAGCCGGCGACGTCTGGGTGAGCCGATGAAAAAAATTCCCTGTTCGCCCTCAAGATGTTCCGCATGGGGCCGATACCGACGATGGGTGGAAGGACATCGGGCGAAACCCGGCCCTTCCTCGGAATTGTGCGATCCGTCACTAAAGTCCCCCGGGTGGCGGCCGATAACTCCCATGAACCCTGTTACAGGTCACTGACATGAACCAGAAAATCGAAGGCACTCCCCCGGCCGCCGTTCGCAGCACAGGTCCCATCGGAGGCCGCGTCGCCCCGGCGGGCGCCGACCGTTCCGGTCCGGTGCAGGCTAGTGCGGCCGGCGACAGCCTGCGCCTGACCGGCGAAGCCACCAGCCTGCAGGCGATGCAGCGCGAACTGGCGACCGCGCCGGCGATCAACGAAGCCCGCGTGGCGGCCGTGCGCGAAGCACTGCAGTCCGGCACGTACAGGATCAACGCCGAGGCGATCGCCGACGGCATGCTCGGCCTGGAAGACCAGCTGGGCGGCTGAGCACGATGACGCACGCGTTCCTCCAGCGACTGTCCGCGGCCCTGGAAGAGGAGCGTCGCGCCATCGTCGAGCACGACGTGGAAGCGCTCGTGCGCTGCACGCAGGACAAACTGGATGCCCTGCGCGCGCTGGAAAGCGCCGCCGCCGGCTTCGGTTTCCCCGACGACCTGCGCGAAAGCCTGGCCGATCTGGCCGAGAAGAACCACGCCAACGGCATCCTGCTGGCGCGCCGACGCCGTGAAGTGAACTGGGCGCTGCGCCACCTGGGCCGTACCGAAAGCCACGGCGCCTACGACGCGCAGGGTCAGACCTCGACGACCTCCGCACCGCGTCCGCTCGCGGTCGCCTGAGCCCGGTGCCGGATCCGAAAACTGCGACCCCGCACCTTGCCGCTCCCGCGGCCGCGCCGGATACTGGCGCCCCATCGCCGCCACCCGATGCATCCGTGGCCACAGCCCCGCCCCTGAATTCCCCGTCCGCCACGTGCACGGCGGAGGACATCCCCAGCTTCGCCGACCTCAAGGCGCTGGCCGAACTGATGGACGACGGCTACCTGCTGCTCCGTGGCGATGGCCGTCCGCTGCATGCCAACGCAGCGGCGCGCGCGCTGGTCAACGACGAGGACGACGCGCTGCCGGCGCTGTCGGCCCTGTTGCCGGCGGAGGCGATCCGCACCGCACGCGCGACCGGCCGCTGGAACACCGACCTGACCCTGGCCGACGGCGTCGTGCTGCAGGTGCGCGCGTATTTCCACGACAGTCCGGGCGGTGGCCACTGCATGGTGGTCTTCCACGATGTCAGCGAGGCGCATGCGCGCCAGCAGGAACTGCAGCGCCGCCATGCCCAGCTGCGCCAGACGCTGGTGCGCCTGGCCGGTGCGCAGGAACAGCTGGTGCAGTCCGAGAAGATGGCCTCCATCGGCCAGCTCGCCGCCGGCGTCGCGCACGAGATCAACAATCCCATCGGCTACGTGCACTCCAACCTCGGCTCGCTGCAGGAGTACCTGCACAGCCTGTTCTCGCTGATCGAGGTCTACGAGCGCGCGCTGCGCCTGCCGGACCCGAAGGTGATGCTGCCGGAGATCGAAGACTTGCGTGCGCGGTCCGACATCGACTTCATCACCGGCGACCTGCCGCAGCTGATGTCCGAGTCGCGCGAGGGCATCGAGCGCGTCACCGCGATCGTGCGCAACCTGAAGGATTTCTCGTACTCGGGCCGCGACGACAGCTGGAAGTCCGCCGACCTGCACGCCGGCCTCGATTCCACGATCAACATCATCTGGAACGAGCTGAAGTACAAGGTCACGCTGGAGAAGCACTACGGCAAGCTGCCGCTGGTGCAGTGCCGGCCGTCCGAGTTGAACCAGGTGTTCATGAATATCCTGCTCAACGCCAGCCACGCCATCGACGAGCGCGGCACGATCACCGTGAGTACGGGCGTGGAAGGCGACGAGGTCTGGGTCGACATCCAGGACAGCGGCCACGGCATCCCCGACGAGATCCTGCAGCGCATCTTCGACCCGTTCTTCACCACCAAGCCGGTCGGCAGCGGCACCGGCCTGGGCCTGTCGATCTCCTACGGCATCGTGAAGAAGCACAACGGCCGCATCGAAGCACGCAACGTGCCCGGCGCCGGCGCCTGTTTCCGGATTACGCTGCCGATCCGGCAGCCGGCCGCAGACGCGGCGTGAGATTGTTCCCTTCTCCCCGCGTGGCGGGGAGAAGGTGCCCGGAGGGCGGATGAGGGGCGCGCGCGAGCGACACGCTGCACAAGAATCTGCTTTGCGTATGTTGTTCGTAAGCGACATTGATGCGAACCGGCTCCGTTCGCCCCTCACCCGCCTTCGGCACCCTCTCCCCGCTTCGCAGGGAGAGGGGAGGTGTGTCAGGACTCGAAGAACGCCAGCTTCTTCGCCCGCGGCAACCGCTTCAGCTGCGCCTCCGCACGCGATGCCGCGCTGCGGTCCGGATAACCGCGGGTCGCCAGTACGCGTACCGGCGGATTGGCGCGCGTGTACTTCGCGCCGGTGCCGGCGACATGCGCGGCGTAGCGTGCGTCCAGGCGATTGGTGATGCCGGCGTAGAAGGCGCCGTTGCGGCATTCCAGCAGGTACAGGCACCATCCGTCCAGCAGCGGAATGCCGGGCTCAGGCATGCGCGCGATGGTGCGGCTGGTTCTCGTAGGTGGTGAACGCCTGGCGGATGTGTTCGCGCAGGTCGTCGTCGTTCCACGGCTTGGTGAGGAAACGGTAGATCTCGCCGCGGTTGATCGCCTCGGTGACGGTGGCCAGGTCGGTATAGCCGGACAGCACCAGCCGGATGGTGTCCGGGTACAGCAGGCGCACGCGACCGAGGAACTCGGTGCCGCTCATGTCCGACATGCGCTGGTCGGACAGGATGACCTGCACGTCGTTGGTCGCCAGCAGTTCGAACGCGTCGGTGACGTTGCTGGCGGCGAGGATGCGGTAGCCGTCGCGGCGGAACAGGCGCACCAGCGAGCGCAGGATGTTCTCCTCGTCGTCCAGCAGCAGCAGCGTGCGGTCGGGTTTGGTGGCGGCGAATGCGTCGGCACGCAGGTAGCGGCGGCGCAGCACCGCGCCGGCGTCTTCGGCCGACATCGGCTCGCCGAACAGGTGGCCCTGGAACATGTCGCACTGGTTGCGGCGCAGGAAGCCGAGCTGCGTGTCGGTCTCCACGCCGTGCGCGATGACCTTCATGCCCAGCTGGTGGCCCATCGCGATGATGGCGCAGGTGATGGCGACCTCGCGGTTGCCGGACGGCACGCCCTTCACGAAGTTGCGGTCGATCTTGATCTTGTCCACCGAGAAGCGGACCAGCGAATCCAGGTTGGAGTCGCCCATGCCGAAATCGTCCAGCGTCAGCCGCACGCCTTCGCGGTGCAGCTGCGCCAGCGTGCGGTGGACCAGGTTCATGTCCTTGGCCAGCGCGTTCTGGCGGACTTCCAGCACCACCATCTGCGGCGGGATGCCGGCTTCCTGCATCGCTTCCAGCACCTCGGACACGAAGCTGGGGCGCAGCAGCTGTAGCGTCGACACGTTGACCGCGATCTCGAAATCGTCGAAGCCCCAGTCGCGCCAGACGCGCGCCTGCTTGAACGCGTTGCGCAGCACCCAGTCGCCGATCTGTACGATGACGCCGAGCTTCTCGGCCACGTGCATGAAGCGCTCCGGCACCAGCAGGCCGAGCGCGGGCGAGTACCAGCGCAGCAGCGTCTCCATGCCGACCACGCGGCCGTCGTGCGCGTTGATCTGCGGCTGGTAGAACAGGCGCAACTCGTTGTGGTGGATGGCGTTGACGATCTGCCGGGCGATGATGCTGTCGCTGCGCGCGGTGATGGCGGCGCCGCGCCGGTACAGGCGCACCAGGTTCATGCCTTCGTGCTTGGCCTGCTCCATGGCGCTCTCCGCGCACTGCAGCAGGCTGGACGGCGTGTCCGCATGCTCGGGGCACAAGGCCACGCCGAGCGTGCCGGTCAGGAACAGCGTGTACGGCAGTACCGTCATCGGCAGTTCGATCTGCTCGCGCAGCAGGTCGCCGAAGCGCTCCGGCGGAGGCGTCCCCGGCACGCGCGGCACCGCCACGATGAACTCGTCGCTGCCGTGGCGCCAGGCGCGCGCTTCCGGCCCCAGCGCCTGCTGCAGGCGGTCGCTGAGGATCGCCAGCGCCTCGTCGCCGACTTCCACGCCCATGTTCTCGTTGATCGAACGGAAATGGTCGATGTCGATGTAGAGCAGCATCAACGGCGTCCCGTCCGACGTGGCGGCGTCGACCATGCGCTGCAGGTCGGGTTCGCCGGCGCCGAGGCGCGGCAGGCGGGGCAGGTGGGCGTGTTCTGAATTCACGCGGGATCGGCGGACGCGACGGGCAGGGGCCCATAGGGTAGGCGAAGTCGCCACGATGCGCCTGCGACCGCGGTCAGCTCGCCGCCCACGGCGCTCGCCAGCGCTTGCAGCAGGGGCAGCTCGGCGATGTCGCCGGTGTGCATCAGCAGGTCGAGCGTGAACGCGCCGGCCGCATCGGTGTCGCCGGCCAGCATCATCGCCGGTGCGCGATCCGCCGCCACGGCGGCCCGCAGCAGGACCTGCGCGATGCGGAACGCCACCAGCGCGGTCTCCGTGTCGGGTGCGTGCGGCAGCGGGGCGAGGGCCAGCGCCGCACCGGGGAAGAGACGTTCATGCTCGGCCCGCAAGGCGGCGTCCAGTCCGATCGAGTCCAGCTGCGGCGGATGCAGCGTGGCGTGCAGGTCGCGCACGATGGCCACCGCTTCGTCGCTGGCGCGGATGATCTCCAGCAGGTCTTCGGCCCGCAGGTCCGCATCGTCTTCCGATTGCACCAGGTGCGCGCCCATCCGGATCGCCGACAGCGCCTGGCCGACCTGGTTGTGCAGGGCGCGGCCGACGCGGTGGCGGTCGGCTTCCTGCAGGCGGAACAGCTGCAACAGCAACTCGGAGGAAGGCGGCGTCGACATGGGCGGAGCGGCAGCGGGAACAGCGGCAGTATGCCAGCGCGCCAGCACATGACGACGCGGCGGCGTCCCGAATGCAACGGGGCGGCCATCGCTGGCCGCCCCGTTGCGTCGTTACCGGTGGGCCCGGTCGGTCAGAACAGCTCGACCGTACCCGCGCCCATGTTCTGCTGCGCGACGGGCTTGTGCGGCGGACGCTCCCATTCCGTGCGCTGGTCGCGCAGGCGGTTGCCGATCAGGCGCAGCGCGTTGAGCAGTTCGTTGTCGGTGGCGCCGCCCGAGCGGTGCAGCAGTTCCTGCAGGGCCAGGGCTTCCTTGTTGATCGCGGTCAGGCGGTCCAGGTGCGTGGTCGCGCTGCCCAGCGACTGGGTAGCGATGTCCTCGAACTGCAGCGAACGGACGGCTTCGGCGACACTGGCGTCGATGGCGTGGCCGCACATCGAGACCTCGCGCATGCCGTCGCCCAGCGAGGCGTTGATCGCGGCGACCTGGTTCAGCATGCCGGCGGCTTCGCTGCGGGCTTCCCGCGAACGGTCCAGGTCGCGCGAGGCCATGTTGGACACGGTATCGCGCACCTTGGCGATGGACTCCTTCGAGCTGTGCGCCAGCTTGCGGATCTGTTCGTTGAAGGCGGTGGAGCGCTCGGACAGGTTGCGCACCTCATCGGCCACCACGGCGAAGCCACGGCCCGCCTCGCCGGCACGGGCCGCTTCGATGGCGGCGTTCAGTGCCAGCAGGTTGGTCTGGTCGGCGATCGACTTGACGTCCTCGAGCAGCGAGAAGATGCCGTCCAGGTGCTGCGCCATGTCGTCGATGTGGTGCACGGTGGTGCCGCTCTGACCGGCCACCTGTTCCAGCGCCTCGACCAGCTGCTCCATGCGCTGGCTGGCGTTCTGGGCGAAGCGCGCCACGTCCACGCCGGCCCGGTCGCCTTCGCCGTTGCGGTCGATGATGCGGGAGATCGCTGCGCTCTGTTCGCGCGACTTACGGTTCATCGCATCGAAGCTGCCACCCAGGTTGCCGACGGCCTCGCGGATCAGTTCGCGGGCACGGTCGATCTCGCTGCGCGAGCCTTCGATCTCGTTGTTGACGAAGCGGCGCAGTTCGGTCAGCAGCGCGTCCTGTTCGCGCACGACGCTGGCGTGCTCGGGGGAGATCTGGTGCGAATGGGTGACGGTCAGCCAGGCGAAGATCAGCCAAGCCAGGGTCAGCGACGTCAGCAGCGCCCATTGCAGGGCGGTCGGCCAGTCGAAGCCGACCGACACCGGGAACAGCAGGGTGAGGATGAGGGGTGCCGCCAAACGAACCAGGATGCGCGAATACATGGGTGCTCTCTGCTGAAGCTCACTGATGAGTATCGGCCGTGCGGATCGGCTCTTTAGGCGGGAAATCCGGCGGTTTCGGGGTTGCGGGCGATCTGTGACGGAGGTAGCCGCTTCCCGGCCACGCTGTTGTGGGAGCGACGTCAGTCGCGATGCTCTTCGTTCAGGCATCGACAGCCCGTCATCGCGACTTACGTCGCTCCCACACCCATCCCGCAGCGGGGATTCCGCTGCTCAGGCGATCGCCGCCGCCAGGTCCAGCAGGCGCTGGGCGATGCGTTCCAGCGGCAGCGCTTCCTTGGCCGCACCCAGCCGCATGGCGGCGCCGGGCATGCCCCAGACCACGCTGCTCGCTTCGTCCTGCACCAGCGTCGGCGCGCCGGCCTGGCTCATTTCCAGCAGGCCGCGCGCGCCGTCGTCGCCCATGCCGGTGAGGATGGCGCCGACCGCGTTGCCGCCCGCGCTTTGCGCGACCGAGCGGAACAGCACGTCGACCGCCGGCTTGTGACGGTTGACCGCCGGGCCGTCGTCGATGCGGGCACGCCAGCGGGCGCCGTCGCGGATGATGCGCATGTGCTGGCCGCCGGGCGGCAGGTAGGCGTGGCCCGGCAGGATGGCTTCGCCGTCGCTGGCCTCGCGCACCGCCATCGCCGAATGCCGGTCCAGCCGTTCGGCGAAGGCGCGGCTGAAACCGGCGGGGATGTGCTGGGTCAGTACGATCGCCGGCGCGTCGGCCGGCATCTGCTCCAGCACCACGCGCAAGGCTTCGGTACCGCCGGCGGACGCGCCGATGGCGATCAGGC
This sequence comes from Pseudoxanthomonas japonensis, assembly GCF_010093445.1. Lineage (GTDB taxonomy): Bacteria > Pseudomonadota > Gammaproteobacteria > Xanthomonadales > Xanthomonadaceae > Pseudoxanthomonas_A > Pseudoxanthomonas_A japonensis. Next base: position 120,575 of record NZ_PDWW01000007.1, read on the forward strand.
GGTCGGTGGTGCGGAAGCGCAGCGCCGGCGGGGCCGGCAGCGCGGCATCCAGGTTCACGCGCGGTGCGCCGGTGCGGGCCAATGGTCGCACGCGCGCCTTCGCCGCCGTCTTGACCTTGGCGATGATCTCGTCCGAATACGACTGCAACCCGCTGGCGACATCGAGCTTGGGCTTGGAGACGAAGTCCACCGCCCCCAGCGCCAGCGCCTGCAGGGTGGTGTCGGCGCCGCGCTCGGTCAGCGAGGAGATCATCACCACCGGCATCGGCCGCAGGCGCATGACGTTCTCCAGGAACGCCAGGCCGTCCATGCGCGGCATTTCCACGTCCAGCGTCATCACGTCAGGGTTCAGGCGCTTGATCTTGTCGCGTGCCAGCAGCGGATCGGCGGCGGAACCGACGACCTCGATGCCGGGGTCGCGGGAGAGGATTTCGGTCAGGATCTGGCGCACGACCGCCGAGTCGTCGACGATCAGCACACGGCAAGGGGTCGTACTCATCAGAACAGCTCCACGCCCCCGGTGACGGGAGCCCTGGACAGGCGGGCGCGGGCCGCGGATTCGGCGGCCAGCACTTCGGCATCGTGGGCATGCGGCAGGCGCTGCACGACCGCACGGCCGGTGTCGGGGAAATACCAGACCTTGCGCGGATGGATGCCGCGCAGGTCTTCGGCCACCACCGGGATGCGCTCGGCGTCCAGGTAGCGGCGGACGAATTCGGCGTTGCGGGTGCCCACCGGATTGCTGGTGAAACCCTTCAGCACGTTGGCGCCGCCGAACACCTTGGCCTGCAGCCGGCTGCGGGCGGCGCCGCGCTTGAGCAGGTCGTTGATCAGCAGTTCCATCGCGTAGCTGCCGTAGCGCGCGGGCGCGCCGTCGCCGATGTTGCCGTCGGGCAGCAGGAAGTGGTTCATGCCGCCCAGCTTGAGCAGCGGATCGCGGATGCACGCGGCCACGCACGAACCGAGTACGGTGACCAGCGCGGTGTGGTCGTCCACCACCAGGTACTGCGTGGGCAGCAGCTTCGCCGCCTCGGTCTTGAAGCGGATGTCGTGGTAGCGCATCACGCTGCCATCGGCGAAGGCGGCCGCGGCGGCACTCACGCGGAGGCTCCGGCACGCCGGTACAGCGTGCGCCCGCAGGGCTGGATGATGTCGGCCGCGTGCAGGTAGTTCTCGGAGTGCCCGGTGTACAGCATGCCGTCGTCGGCCAGGTGCGGCACCAGGCGGGTCAGGATGCCGCGCTGGGTCGGCTTGTCGAAATAGATCATCACGTTGCGGCAGAACATCGCCACGAACGGACCGGCCACGTCGTAGCGCGGCGCCAGCAGGTTGAGCGGGCGGAACTCGATCAGCTGCCGCAGTGCCGGATGCACGCGGCACTTGCCTTCGTTGGGGCCGCTGCCGCGCTGGAAGTAGCGCCGCTTCAGCGCATCGTCCAGGCCGGCGATGCGCTCGATCGGATAGACGCCGCGCTCGCCGGTGGCCAGCACCTGCGTGTCGACGTCGGTGGCCAGGATGCGCACCGGCGGCGTCAGCGTGCCGTAGGCCTCGCAGGCGGAGATGGCGATCGAGTAGGGTTCCTCGCCGGTCGAGGCGGCGCAGGACCAGATCTTCAGCGGACCGTCGTGGCGGCGCTTGGCCAGTTCTTCCAGCAGGCGTTCGAAGTGGTGCGGTTCGCGGAAGAACGAGGTGAGGTTGGTGGTCAGCGCGTTGGTGAACGCCTGCCATTCGTCGCCGCCTTCGCGTTCCAGCTGATCCAGGTAGTCCTTGAAACTGCGCAGGCCGAGCGCGCGCAGGCGACGCGAGAGCCGGCCGTAGACCATGTCGCGCTTGCCGTCGGCCAGGGCGATGCCGGCGCGCTGGCGGATCAGCTCGGCGACGCGGCGGAAGTCGCGGTCGTCGAACTCGAAGTCGCGCGCGCCGGACGCGGGAACGTCGTCGCGGTCGGGCAGGGCGGGGGTCCGTCGTGTCGTGGTAGCCGGGGCGATGGAGCGGGTACTGACGGACATGGGCGTCTCGAAAGAGCGGGTACTGATGGAGTACTCGACCGATGCACCGTCACCAGGACGGTGCATCGATCATCGGCCGGACGGATGCAAGCCGCGTGCCTCAGAACTCCTGCCAGTCGTCGCCGTCGGCCAGGGCCGGTTCCAGCGCAGCCTTGGCGGGGACGCGTGCAACCGGCTTCGCCGGGGCGGCAGCAGGAGCCGCCTTGGCCGGCTTGGCGGCGGCCGGTGCGGCATGGGCATGCAGCTTGAACACCGACACCGATTCGCTCAGGGCCTGCGCCTGTTCTTCCATCGAACGGGCAGCGGCGGAGGCCTCTTCCACCAGCGCGGCGTTCTGCTGCGTGGTTTCGTCCATCTGGGTGATGGTCTGGTTGACCTGCTCGATGCCGGCGCTCTGCTCCTGCGACGCCGCGGAGATCTCGGCCATGATGTCGGTCACGCGCTGCACCGATGCCACGATCTCGGCCATGGTCGTGCCGGCCTGGTTCACCAGCTTGGAGCCGTCGGCGACCTTGTCGACCGAGGTCTCGATGAGGCCCTTGATCTCCTTGGCCGCGTTGGCCGACCGCTGTGCCAGGGTACGCACTTCGGAGGCGACCACGGCGAAGCCGCGACCCTGTTCGCCGGCACGCGCGGCTTCCACCGCGGCGTTGAGCGCCAGGATGTTGGTCTGGAAGGCGATGCCGTCGATCACCGAGATGATGTCCGCGATCTTCTTCGACGAATGCTCGATGTCGCGCATCGTCGTCACCACCTTGCCGACCACCTCGCCACCCTGCGACGCCACGCCGGCGGCACCGATCGACAGCTGGTTGGCCTGGCGGGCGGACTCGGCGTTCTGGCGCACGGTGGAGGTCAGTTCCTCCATCGAGGCGGCGGTTTCTTCCAGGTTGGCGGCCTGCTGCTCGGTACGGCGCGACAGGTCCGAGTTGCCCGAGGCGATCTCGCCGGCGGCGGTGTTGATGGAGCTGGAAGCGTCCTGGATGCGGCCGACGATGTCGGTCAGCTGCGCCACGGTGGCGTTGGCGTCGTCGCGCATGGTGGCGAACACGCCATGGAAGTCGCCTTCCATCTGGGCGGTCAGGTCGCCGCGCGCGATCGCCTTCAGCAGCTCGGACACCTCGGCCAGGTTCTCGTCGGTCGTCTCCATCAGCTGGTTCAGGCCGTCGATCATGTCGCGGAAGTCGTACTGGTACTTGTCCACGTCGCCGCGCTGGCTGAAGTCGCCGGAGGAGGCGGCCAGGGCCAGGCGCTTGATCTCGCCGTTGATCGCCGACAGGTTGGTCTTGGTGGCGTGCATGGTTTCGGTGAGGTTGGCCTTCTCGCCGGGCAGCTCCGGCATGTCCTGGCTCAGGTCGCCCACCGAGTAGCGCTGCATGATCTTCAGCGCATCGCCGATCGCCTGCAGGTGCGAGGCGACCAGGGCGTTGGTGTCGCGCACCATGCGGCCGTATTCGCCGGGGAACGCGCTGTCGTCCATGCGGTAGCTGATCTGGCCTTCGTCGTGGCGTGCGGCCATCTCGCTCTGCGCGGCGATCACCGACTGCACCTGCGTCTGCATGCGCTGCATGGCGGTGAGCAGCTGGCCGACTTCGTCCTGGCGGCTGGTGTCGATCCTGCCGTCCAGCTTGCCGGCGGACACGTCGTTGGCCACGCGCACGGCTTCGCCGACCGCATTGGCGATGGCGCGGGCGAAGAACCAGGCCAGGGCCAGGCCGCCGACGATGCCGGCCAGCAGCATGACGATCATCAGGGTGCTGGAGGCGGTGTAGGTGCTGTCGGCGCTCGCGCTGGCCGTCTTGGCCTGCTGGTCGACGACATTGATAAGGGCGTTCAGTGCAGCTGTGGCCTTGCGGTGCTGGTCGCGCGTGGCGCCGATGAAGGTGTCCACGGCATCGTCCGGCAGGCCGAGGTCCAGCATCTCCTGCACTTCGTCGTACGACTGCTGCGCCGCCTTCCATTCCTTGATGAAGGTGTCGTAGGCCTTCTTTTCTTCCGCGCTGGCGACCAGCTTGGCGTAGTCCTTGATGGACTGTTCAATCTTCTTCTCGGTCGTCGCGGCGAGGGCCTTGGCTTCGGCCTTGACCGCATCGCTGGCACGCACGTGCTGGCGGTACGAATTGGTCCGGTACTCGCCCAGCATGCTCTGCAGGTCGCCGGCGGCCTTCACGCTGGGCAGCACGTCGACGGTCAGATCGGTCGTGACGCTATTCAACGAATTCAGGCCGACGAAGGCGGCGATGCCCTGGACCAGCATCAGGGCCAGCACGACGCCGAAGGCGAGCATCATCTTCGTCGTCAGTTTGAGGTTCTTGATCCGCTGCATGGGATTCTTTTTCCTTTACCGGGGCGCGCGCCGCGCCGCTCTCAGTGGCAACCAGGACAGGGCAGGGCGTCGCGCCCTGCCCGTGAAGCGGATCAGCGGATCGTGGCCAGCTTCAGGTTGGACGGCGAGTTCACCACGATCTCGGCGCGCGACTGGTCGCGCTCGATGGTGCCGATCACGCAGACGTCCTTGCCTTCCAGTTCTTCCGGGGCCGGCTTGAACTTGGCGCGGGCGTCGCCCGGGATGCGCGCGGTGAAGGTGTGGCGCGGGAAGTTGCCGCCCATGTACAGGAAGGTCGGCGTGCCTTCGGTGTTCTCCGCGAAACGCGCCTTGCCCACCTTGCCGCAGACCGTGCCGGCCTTGCCGGTGAAGCGCGAGGCCATGTCGGCCGGGATGGCGTTGTCGATCTGCGACTGGCTGCTGGCGGGGGCCGCGGGCATCAGCAGGGCGGCGCCGACGACGGCGATGGACAGGGTCAGGACGGATGCGATCTTCATGCCAGTAACTCCGGATGGGCAGGGAAAAGGAGGGAAGGACTCACCGCCTGAGATCGGCCCTGCACCATCAAACTTGAGAAGGCCGTCGCATCGGGCGTTGCGGATGTGCGTGATTGGAACCGGGGTCACACTTCGCATGTCCTGGCCCGTCGCCGGACCGCGGGCCGGGAATCACGCCAGCGCGGCGTCGGCCTGGCTTTCGCGCATGGCGGCGTAGCCCTGCGCCTGCAGCCAGTCTTCCAGCGGACCGGGCGGCAGCGGCGGCGAGAACAGGTAGCCCTGCAGCACGGGGAAGCGCTGCTCGGTGAGGAAGCGGTGCTGGGATTCGGTCTCCACGCCTTCGGCCACCACCTTCATGCCCAGGCTTTCGCCGATGCGCAGCACCGAGGACGTCAGCGTGCGCGCGATGGCGCTCGTGTCGATGTCGCGCACGAAGCTCTGGTCCAGCTTCAGTTCGCTGATCGGCAGGCGATGCAGGTGGCTCAGGCTGGAATAGCCGGTGCCGAAGTCGTCCAGCGACAGGCGCACGCCCAGCACGTAGATGGCCTCGATGTTCTCCAGCACGTCCGGGTCCGGATCGAGCATGACGCTCTCGGTGATCTCCAGCGTCAGGTCGTCGGGGACCAGCCCATGCTCGTCCAGCAGGTCGGAGATCTGCAGCGACAGCTGCGGGTCGCGGAAGTTGATCGCGGACACGTTGACCGACACGCGCGGGATATCGATGCCGCGCCGTCGCCAGTCCGCCATCTGCGCGCAGGCCTGGCGCAGCACCCACAGGCTGAGGTCGGCGATCAGGCCGCATTCCTCGGCCACCGGCACGAAGCGCGATGGCGGGATGACGCCCAGATCGGCGTGGTGCCAGCGGAGCAGCGCTTCGACGCCGTACAGCTGCTGGCCGCCGCAGCCGCCGACCTGCGGCTGGTACTGCAGGTTCAGCTGGTCCAGCCGCAGCGCATCGCGCAGCGCGGCCTCCAGCGAGACGCGCTCCTGCGCCAGCCGGTTCATGTCGACGCTGAAGAAGCGGAAACCACTGCCGCCATCGCGCTTGGCGCGGTACATCGCCATGTCGGCATGGCGCACCAGCAGGTCGATGTCGCGGCCGTCGTCGGGGAACATGGCCACGCCGATGCTGGCGCTGGGATGCAGGGTCATCAGGCCGGCGGTCGTGGGCGCGGCGATCGCGCCCAGCAGGCGTTCGGCGACGCTGCCGGCCTGTTCGGCGCTGCACATCGGCAGCACCGCGACGAATTCGTCGCCGGCCTGGCGGCCGACGATGTTGATGCCGCCGAGCTCCTCGCTGAGGCGCGCGGCGACGTCCCGCAGCAGGCCGTCGCCGGCGGCGTGGCCCTGCGCATCGTTGACGCGCTTGAAGCGGTCCAGGTCGATGAACAGCACGGCGGCGGTGCCGTTGCCCTGCGCGACGTTCGCCAAGGCCTGTTCGGCCTTGGCGCTGAACATGATGCGGTTGGGCAGGCCGGTCAGCGTGTCGTAGAACGCGAGCTGGTGCACGCGCTCGTTGGTCTGTTCGCGCTCCAGCGTCAGCGAGCACAGATGCAGGCAGGTGTCGGCCAGGCGCTCGTGCAGTTCCTCGGGGCCGCGGTTCTCGCGGTAGTAGAACGACAGCGTGCCGAGCACGCGGCCGCTGCTCGACTTGATCGGGTGCGTCCAGCACGCGCGCAGGCCCAGCGGCGTGGTCAGGTGGCGGGTGTTGGCGCACAGCGGATCGCTGGCGATGTCCTTCACCAGCACCGAGCGGCCGCGCCAGGCGGCAACGCCGCTGACACCGGAGCGCGGACCGATCGGCAGGCCATTGATCTTACGCGCCCACGCCTCCGGCAGGCTCGGCGAGGCGAGGGCATGCATCAGGCCCTCGCTGTCGACGGTGATGATGGACACCGTCAGCTCCGGCGCGATGTGTTCCACCTCGCGGCAGATCAGCGTCATCACGTCGGCGACGCTCCACTCGTGCACCAGCGCGTCCAGCACCTTGTTGTGCAGCACCTGGTGCATCTTGGTCTGGGTGATGTCGCTGAGCACGCTGACCAGGCCCAGCAGCGAGCCGTCCTCGTCGTGCACCGGATTGATCGCCGCGGACAGCCAGAGCGGACGGCCGGCCTTGGTGTACAGCAGTACTTCGGTCTGCAGGCCCTCGCCGGCGGCCATCGCGCGGCTGATGCGCTCGTCCAGCGAGCCGTCGGTGTGCGGCCCGGACAGCAGGTCCGACGGTTTGATGCCGCGCAGTTCCTCCAGCCGGTAGCCCAGCATGCGGGTGAAGCCGCTGTTGACGTAGACCACCTCGCGGTCGGCCGAACTGATGAAGATCGCGTTGTCGCTGCTGTCCACGACGATGGACAGCTGGCGCAGCCGCGCCAGTTGCCGCTGCTGGTCGCTCGTGTCGCGGACGAAGGCGGTGTGGAACACGTGATCGCCGATGACGACCTTCGACATCGAGACCGAGCAGGCGGCTTCGCTGCCGTCGGGCCGCAGCAGCGTCGCGTCGCGATGGCTGCCCATCAGGGCCGCCATGGTCGATTCGGTGGTGCCGACGGCCTGTACTTCGCCTAGCAGGCGTGTGAACGGCAGGCCGTGCACGTCCTCGCGCCGGCAGCGCCACAGCGCCTCCGCGGCGGGGTTGAACAGCACGACGCGATGGCGGCTGTCGATGACGAACGCGGCGTCGACGGACTGCTCCAGGACATGCCAGAGGCTGTCCTGTGCCGGTTCGACCGGCGTCTGTGCATCGCGCAGCGGGGTCAGCGCGTTCAGTGTACGACGAAGCATGCGCTGTCCTTGCCGTGCACCCGGGGCTGGCGGTGGGCGTCGTCGTGGGCGGTGGTTGCGACGGTCATCGGGAGCCGGGAAAGGGAGCCTTCTGGTGACATATCGGCCATGGTCCGGGTTACTTGAACGCGGTCACGGGACGGACGCGGAATGCGGCACGTGATCCCTGGTGCGTCAGAACTCCTGCCAGTCGCCGTCGGCGAGGGCCGGCTCGGGCGTGCGCGCGACCGGCTTGCGGGCGACGGCCCTGGCGGCCGGCTTCGGCGTGGCGAAGGAGGCGGTGGCGATGGCCTTGCGCAGGGGGGCGCTGGCCGTGGCGTGCAGCTTGAACACCGAGACCGACTCCGTCAGCGCCTGCGCCTGCTCTTCCATCGAGCGGGCGGCGGCGGTGGCTTCCTCCACCAGTGCGGCGTTCTGCTGGGTCACTTCGTCCATCTGGGTGATGGTCTGGTTGACCTGCTCGATGCCGGCGGACTGTTCCTGCGAGGCGGCGGAGATCTCGGCCATGATGTCGGTCACGCGCTGCACGCTGGCCACGATCTCGGCCATCGTCGCACCGGCCTGGTTCACCAGCGCCGAGCCATCGGAGACCTTCTCCACCGAGGTCTCGATCAGGCCCTTGATCTCCTTGGCGGCGTTGGCCGAGCGCTGGGCGAGGGTGCGCACTTCCGAGGCGACCACGGCGAAGCCGCGACCCTGCTCGCCGGCACGGGCCGCTTCGACGGCGGCGTTCAACGCCAGGATGTTGGTCTGGAAGGCGATGCCGTCGATGACCGAGATGATCTCGGCGATCTTCCTGGACGACTGTTCGATGTCGGTCATCGTGGTGACGACCTTGCCCACGACATCACCGCCCTGCGAGGCGACCGAGGCCGCACCGATCGCCAACTGGTTGGCCTGACGGGCCGACTCGGCGTTCTGGCGCACGGTGGAGGTCAGTTCCTCCATCGAGGCAGCGGTTTCTTCCAGGTTGGCGGCCTGCTGTTCGGTACGGCGCGAGAGATCGTTGTTGCCACTGGCGATCTCGCCGGCGGCGGTGTTGATGGAACCGGAGGCGTCCTGGATGCGGCCGACGATGTCGGTCAGCTGGGCGACAGTGGCGTTTGCGTCGTCGCGCATGGTGGCGAACACGCCATGGAAGTCGCCTTCCATGCGCGCGGTCAGATCGCCATCGGCGATGGCGCGCAACAGGGCCGACAGCTGGGCGAGGTTGCGGTCGCTGGTGGCCATCATGGTGTTCAGGCCCTGCACCATCTGCAGGAAGTCATGGCGGAAGCCGGCTTCGTCGCCGCGAGCCGTGAAGTCGCCGGCCGCCGCGGCCTGCGCCAGGCGCTTGATCTCGCCATTGATGGCCAGCAGGCTCTGCTTCGCGGCGTCCATCGCCTCGTGCAGGAAGGCGCGCGTACCGGGCAGGCGGCGGGCGTCCTCGCTCAGGTCGCCGTTGGCGTAGCGTTCCAGGATGCCGATGGCGTCGCGGAAGGCATCGAGGTGCTCGAACATCATCGTGTTGATGCCGCCGGCCAGTTCGCCGTACACACCGGGGAAGTCCTCCGGCATGCGGTGGCCGATGTCCTCGGCGGCGTGCAGGCGGATCATGTTGCGCGTCTCGTGCGAGAAGCGCTCCAGCATGTGCACCATCTCGTCGGTGGCCTTCAGCATCTGGCCGACCTCGTCGCGGCCATGGTGGCCGGTGCGCACGCTCAGGTCGCCGCGCGAGACGCCCTTGATGGCGGACAGGGCGCGCGCCACCGGTTCCAGCACCGACTGGCCGATGACCCAGCTGATCGCCATGCTCAGCAGCACCAGCAGGCCGCCCGCGGCGGTCATGATGAAGGTGAACTGCAGCGCCTGCGCCTGCGTGTCGTCGAGGTAGACGCCGGTGCCGACCACCCAGCCCCACGGCTGGTACAGCGCTGCGTAGGAGGTCTTCGGTACCGGGTCTTCTTCGCCGGCCTTGGCCCAGCTGTAGTCGACGTGGCCGCCGCCGGCCTTCGCCACGCGCACGAACTCGGGGAAGATCCGCTTGCCGTCGGGGCTTGCCACCTCGCCCAGCGGCTTGCCGATCAGGTCTGGCCGCGACGGATGCATCAGCATCACGGGGGCTTCGTCGGTGACGAAGAAGTAGTCCACGCCGTCGTTGGCCTGCATGGCGGCGAGGGCGGCGAGCGCGCGCGCCTTCGCTTCGGCTTCGTCCAGCGTGCCGGCTTCGGCCTGCCTGGCGTAGCTGCCGATCACGCCCAGCGCCATGTCGGTCTGCGCTTTAAGTCCGGCCTGGCGTGTCGAGTTCAGGTCCAGGTACTGCATGCGCGCGGCGATGACGGCGAGCGCAACCGTGCCGAAGGCGATCAGGGCGGTCTGGATAAGGAAGCGGCGCTTCAGCGGCAGGTTGGAAAGCGTGGTGGCAACGCGGGCGGCAAACGTCATGGCAATCTCGGACGGCGGAATGACAGCAGGGAGGAGGGCGGGACGCGTGGCATCCCTTCAGGGTTATCGGCCGCGACGCGGGAACTTTCAGTGAGTCGACGGGGCATGCGACCAAAAGCGCATGTCCTGCCAGGCGGTTGCCGCAAAAGCGAAGACCGCGGGCCTCGCGGTCCGCGGTCTCCAGGAAACACCCTGCTGCCGGCAGCGTGGCGGAGGATCAGGCGGCCACCTGCTCCGGCAACGGCTGGCCGAGGTCGGCACTGTCGATCAGCGTTTCGATGTCGAGCAGGATCAGCATGCGCTCGTCCACCGTGCCGATGCCCGAGATGAAACGGGTGTCGACGCTGGCGCCGAATTCGGGCGTGGGACGGATCTGCTCGGCGTTCAACGCCAGCACGTCCGACACGCTGTCCACCACGATGCCGACCACGCGGTCTTCCACGTTCAGCACGATCATCACGGTGAAGGCGTCGTAGCGCGCTTCCTTCAGCCGCAGCTTCAGGCGCAGGTCGATCACCGGCACGATGGTGCCGCGCAGGTTGATGACGCCCTTGATGTAGTCCGGCGCATCCGGCAGGCGGGTCACCGAATCGTAGCCGCGGATTTCCTGGACCTTCAGGATGTCCACGCCGTAGTGCTCGTCTCCCAGGGTGAAGCTGAGGAACTCGTCCGCGCTCGCCGCGGCCTGGGTCTTCTTGTCGCTCATTCGTCGGGCTCCTGTGGCAGCCGGTAAGGGGTCGGGGTTCCCGGGGCGGAACCGGTCAAGGCCTAGATCGGCCCCGGGCGGGGTTTCTTTAGCGGACTCAGCTGGCGTGCGGTTCGGAGACCAGGCGCGGTGCACCGCCGGCGGCGATGCGGGTGACACGCTCCTGCACCAGCCGCGCCACGCTGCCCTGGCCATCCAGGCGGAAGGTCGACACGGCGTCGGCCAGCGCCTGCGCCTGCTCTTCCATCGAGCGCGCAGCGGCGGTGGCTTCCTCCACCAGCGCGGCGTTCTGCTGGGTCACTTCGTCCATCTGGGTGATGGTCTGGTTGACCTGCTCGATGCCGGCGGACTGTTCCTGCGAGGCGGCGGAGATCTCGGCCATGATGTCGGTCACGCGCTGCACGCTGGCCACGAT
>NZ_PDWW01000008.1 GCF_010093445.1 Pseudoxanthomonas japonensis
ATCGGTATGCCTGGCATGTTGAAGGCGATCGCGGCCTGAGAATCGCGATGCCATCAACCAGACAAACGTAGGTCGAGCATCGGCAAAGCGCCAGCGATCTGCCGTCGGACGTTTTTACACAGCCTCGACCAGAAGCGGACGTCACTCTTGCCACTACTGGCCGTACCAAGTTATAGGATTTGGCCAGAGGTGGTCAGGAGTTTCAGCGCTTCGTCCATTCCTGTAGAGGAAATCTAGCATCGTGCAGCATTGCGCTAGATCATCTGCGACTGGCCACGTTGAAGAACGGTCGAACAAGTGCACTACGCCCAAATAGAAACAATTACTTACTGAAACTCGACATTTCCACGGTGGACACCCCGAGCGCATGCGCGGGATCATATGGCGGATGGACGCCGAGACCCACCGGGACAATGCGCGGGCTCGCAACGCCAAAGCGAAAGTTTCGCAGGGATGCGTCAAGGTCGTTGTCGTGGAGCTTGCAGACTGGCAGGCCGGCCACTTCGGCGGCCGAGCCGGCTAAGAGCCCGCTCCTTCCTGTCCTGTTCACCGTGACAGCCAAGCCGTCACAAATGCTTACTTGTTGAGCCCCACATACTTGACCGTCGACCAAGGTGCGGCACCCACAAGGCTGACGACGTGCGCGTGTGTGGCATTGTTCGTTTTCTCGCCAAGTCTACCGATAAGCTCGGCCGCTTCGCGTACGTCCTTCTTCCACACTTTATTAGCGTGCTGGACTCTATGTGCGATGGACCCGCGCAACTCAATCAACTGCTCAAGAGCGGCTATGCACTTGGTATTGGATCGACCCTTCCAGTACCAATTCTTGGACATCTGACTTAAGCCGATTGTTTTCAAGAATAAATCATCTACTTGAGCCGGCTTGGGAGTGTTGAGCTTACCTGTCGTAGTTGAGAGAACCTCGCTAAAGTTGTCTCTGAGGGCCTGACGCCATCCATCGCCAGCAAGTTTCCAAGAATTAAGTCCCTGATTCTTGTTGGCGACTCTCTCAAGCACGTTGTTCGGAAAGACGTTGTGACGTCCTCCAGCTTCAATCATGAAAGACAATGCGGAGCTAGCGGTGTCCTCGACATACGCCTCCCAGCTGGCGACCACCAAAATGATCGCGCTTTTATTGAGAACCTCGACACCGACTTTTCTGCCTGGACCACTTCCAGCTGCTTTTTCATGAATCTTCAAAAGTGTGAGGCTTTCTTTGATATTGGCAACCAACGACGCCAGATGTGGCGCGTGCTTAGAAGACGGTTGACTCTTCCTTCTAGTAGCCATTCATTACCTCATTGAAGACGGAACGCTCTTGGATCAATTGCAGGCATCCCACACGGATTGATCGAAAGCACGAGAGCCAGCGAATGTACGGTTGTTACCCATCCGCTTGTAGTGAGCATCACGTCGGTCGCGTGCGGATTGGTACGAGGTGGTGACGCTAGGAATCGAAGCGCCGGATGCCCTGCGACCACCGGTGCCGATACCAACCGAGACAGGCTGCTGCGCGGCATTTCGCTGCCGGACCTCGCGCCGGTCACGTTGGATAGACGCCTCGGCGGCTTGGCGCCTGTAGTGATCGTCACACGTATAGTCGCGCGGCTGCGTATCCCAGCGCTTCTCAGCGTCCGGACACGGCTGTGACTGGTAGACCGCCCCACCCTTCGCATCACGGCACTTGTAAATCGACTGAGCCGACGCCGGCACCGAGGCCAGCACGGCCGCGAGAAAGATCCATTTCATTGCGCACCCCTACGCTTCCGTGGCCGAGGATAGCGCCAAATCCGCCCAGGAGTGACGAAACGGGCCCGGTGTCGGTCTTGCTGGCCTTAGCCGCGTAATCGATCGTGACGCCTGAGCGATCGGCGCTGCCTGCTTCACTTGCTACGCTCGTGCTTTCGGTCGACGAACCACACGTGGATGGAGTGACAAGGACCCTCCAGATTGGCACCGCGCCCTCTCCCGGGCGGCTCGTCAGCTCTCCACCCGGTTGCGTCCAGCATGCTTTGCCCGGTACAGGGCCTCGTCCGCCGCGATCAGTACGGTGGCCACGTCCTCACCCGCCCTGCCCTGTGCCACCCCCACGCTGATGGTCATCATGCCGGTGGCCGAATCCTGGTGCGGAATGGACAGTCGCCTTGCCGCTTCGCAGACGGCGATGCCCAGGGACGTGGCGTCAGGGCATGTCGCCGTCGGCACTATCAGGAGAAATTCCTCGCCTCCCGATCGGGCCAGACAGCCAGGGGAGTCATCCAGCAATCCGGATACGGCGCCCGCCAGTCGGCGCAGCGCGGTATCGCCCGCGGCGTGACCGTACCGGTCGTTGTAGGCCTTGAAGTGATCGACATCGAACGCGATCGCCGTGATGGGCTCGAACAGTTCTCCACGATCATCGCTCCACGAAGACAGGCGTTTCTGGAGGCCCCTGCGATTGAGGCACCCTGTCAGGGCATCCGTCTGGTTCAGTCGATCCAGCGCCTCGACCGCGGCCTGCAACTCCGCTGTCCTGGCGGCCACTTCCGATTCGGTCTGCTGCAACGAGTCCTGCAGGGAAAGCGCGAGGTTCCGCTGTTCCTGCAACGATGCCTGCAGGTCGGTGTTGGTGCTTTCCAGTCGCTGCGAAAGATCCCTGATGGCCCGGCCAAGCGGCTGGAATTCATCGGGCAGCGACGCGATGCGTGAGATGGTGTTCCCGCCATCGGCCGCCAATCCTCCCAGCGACTCGACGAGCCTCTTCAGTGCGGCGTTGAACCGCCGCATCTGCCACCGGTAGGCGAACCACACGCCCAGCAACACCAGCGTCATGATCCCGAAAGACGTCAATGCCCTGCGGTAAAGGAAACTCCAGAGTTCCGTTTCGGGAGCAAAGACGATGAGCGTCCAACCGGACTCCAGCCTTGCCTGCGACATCCAGGCACCCCGCCCGTCGCGCATGACATCGCTCATGAAGACGGCAGGCGTCGAACGCCGTCCAGACACGGGGTCCTCGAATGCCACGCGATCGCCGGCGTCCTGGAGGAACGCATACGGAATACCGTCGGACGCGTGGATGACCCGGTGGCTGCGATCCACGATGAGCAGTTCCATGCCACGTCGCTGGATCGCCGAGGTGCGTGTCGAGACGAAGGCACTGACCGGAATCGATCCCTCGACGACACCCATGAATCTGCCGTCCGCCATCAGGGGCGCGGAGACCGCGACCAGCGCGTCGTTCCCGAGGCGACGGCCCACGAAGGCATCGGACACGTAGGGCCGGTGCGAGCGCTGCGGCACGCGGAAGTATTCCCTGTCCCTGACGCCTGACGACGGCGCGTTGGCCGGTGGTTCCGGCGACGTGGCCAGGACGGTGCCATTCCCGTCGGCGACCAGCGCACTGATGAAGTGCGGATAGCGTTCACGCAGTTCGCCCAGGCGCGCCCGCCAGCCGTCCGCCTTCACCACGGTTCCAAGGTCAGCGAGCAGTGCCACGCTGGACAGCTTCGCCTGCACGAACTCGTCGACGGCGGCGCCGCTCAACGCGGCCGTCACCTCGACGCGATCGCGAAGATATTGGGTCTGGCTGCGGTACGCCGCCACCTGGTCCGCGAGTCCCAGGCCCACGGCGGGCAATACCGCGGCCAGGATGACGGCGCGGGTGAACTTGCGTTGCAGAGAGGGAGGAGGCGCTGCGTCGGGGACAGTGTCCGCCATGGTCAAGCCTTGCAGGGGTGGGATCCCGCTCGCTGGGATTATCGGCCAAGAGATCCTTACATTGAGCCCGGCGCATGCCACGAAGGCAGTGACGGGATGGGCACCACCGGGCCGGCTCAATCCACGCTGAGCCGGCCCGCATGGCTGTAGACGACATGCCGTCTGCGCCGGAGGAATCCCACCAGTGTCAGGCCGCACCCTTCCGCCAGGTCCACGGCCAGTGCGGTAGGCGCCGAGATCGCAGCCAGCAGCGGCATGCCGGCTGTCGCCGCTTTCGCCACCATCTCGTAGCTCGCGCGACTGGTGACCAGGACGAAGCCCGATGCCGCGTCGATGCCTTCGTGCAGCATCGCGCCGATCAGCTTGTCCAGCGCGTTGTGGCGGCCCACGTCCTCGCGGATCAGCATCAGCGTGCCGTCAGGCCTTGCCCAGGCGGCGGCGTGGATGGCGCCGGTGGCCGCGTTCAACGGTTGACGCGCTTCGAGTTGCGCCAGTGCGACGGCCAGCGCCGACGTCGCGATGGCACTTCCCTGCCCCACCGCGTCCGGTTGCCTGACCACGTCTTCCAGCGACCGGTTGCCGCAGATGCCGCAGCCGCTGCGTCCCGGCAGCCAGCGTTCCGGACGCGCCGCGAGCGGCTCGCGAGTCTCCAGATCGATCCGGATGCCCTCCAGCAGTGCCTGCACCGTTACGGATACCAGGGTGTCGCCGGACACGCCGAGTTCGGTCAGTGCGAAACCACGCGCGAAGTCCTCCAGGTCGCACGGCGAGCCCATCATCACCGCCAAGGGCTCGCCGTTGGCGTGGATGGCAAGCGGCACTTCTTCGGCCAGCAGGTCCTGGCGCGAGGTGGCCACGCCGCCGGTGAGATCGACGACCCCGCGACGCGCCACGCCTTCGGTGCGGTCAACCGGCATGCGGATCCGGCACGGACAGCTTGCGTACCCGCACCGGGACCGACTTGTAGGCGGGCGTGCCGGACTGCGGATCGTGGCTGTCCAGCGGCACCAGCCGGTTGCCTTCCGGGTAATACATGGCAGCCGATCCACGCGGCAGGTCGTACTCGACGGCGATGAAGCCCGACACCGTGCGTGTCGCCGCCTGCTCGCGCGACATGCACGATTCCACGTCGATGCGGTCGCCCTGCTGCAAGCCGCGCGCCTGCATGTCGTGGCGGTTCATGAACACCACGTCGCGCCGGCCACTGACGCCGCGGTAGCGGTCGTCGAAGCCGTAGATGGTGGTGTTGTACTGGTCGTGCGAGCGGAGGGTGGTGAGCGTCAGCAGATCGTCGCGGTCCTCGCGCGGATCCTCGTCCAGGCCGGGCGCCACCAGGAAGCGGGCCTTTCCGGCAGGACCCCAGTCGCGTTCGGACGCAGCGACGTACAGCCGGAAACCGCCGGGTTCGCGCACGCGACGGTTGAAGTCCCCGAACATGGGGAACACGGCCTCGATGTCGTCGCGGATGCGGTCGTAGTCGGCGACCAGGCCGTCCCAGTCCACCTTCGTCTCCGGCAACGTCGCTTTCGCGATGCCGGCGACGATGGCGGGTTCGGACAGCAGGTGTTCCGAGGCAGGCGTCAGGCCGCCCTGCGAGGCGTGCACCATCGACATCGAGTCCTCCACCGTCACCGACTGCAGTCCGCTGGCCTGCACGTCGCGCTCGGTGCGGCCCAGGCACGGCAGCAGGAAGGCCTGCTTCGCCGGGATCAGGTGCGAGCGGTTCAACTTGGTGGCGATATGCACGGCCAGGTCGAGCGTGCGCATCGCGGGGATCGTCGTCTCCGGGTCCGGCATCGCCACGGCGAGGTTGCCGCCCATGCAGACCAGTGCGCGCGAGCGGCCGTCGCGGATCGCACGCACGGCTTCCACCGCATCGTGGCCATGCGTCAGCGGGAACTCGAAGCCATAGCGTTGCCTGATGGCATCGACCAGCGCCTGCGTCGGCTTCTCGGTGATGCCGACGGTGCGGTCGCCCTGCACGTTGGAGTGGCCGCGGATGGGCGCGATGCCGGCGCCGGGCTTGCCGATGTTTCCGCGCAGCAGCAGCAGATTGGCCATCTGCTGCACGTTCTGGGTGCCGCGCCGGTGCTGGGTCATGCCCATGCCGTAGCAGAGGATCACGCGCTCCGCTTTCGCATACAGGGCGGCGGCCGCGGCGATGTCCTCGTACGACAGGCCGGAATGCTCGACGACCTCCTCCCACGTCGTGCGCGCCAGGTCGTCGCGCAGCGCGTCCAGGCCCTCGGTGTGTTCGGCAATGAAGGCATGATCGAGCACGCCGGCGCCACCGGCGGAGAGATCGTCCGCATCCGCCTGCAGCAGCCACTTCATCATGCCCTTCAGCAGCGCGAGGTCGCCGCCGATCTTCACCTGGTAGTAGGTCTGCGCGATCGGCGTGGCGGTGTTGGTCAGCATCTCCGACGGGTGCTGCGGCGAGGTGAAGCGCTCCAGTCCGCGTTCGCGCAGCGGATTGACCGCCACGATGGGCACGCCGCGCTTCGATATGTCGCGCAGCGTGGTCAGCATACGCGGATGGTTGGTGCCCGGGTTGTGGCCGAAGCTGAAGAGCGCATCGCACTGCGCGAAGTCGTCCAGCGTCACCGTGCCCTTGCCAACGCCGAGGGATTCCGGCAGGCCGACGCTGGTCGCCTCGTGGCACATGTTGGAGCAGTCGGGGAAGTTGTTGGTGCCGTACTCGCGCACCATCAGCTGGTAGAGGAAGGCGGCTTCGTTCGACGTGCGGCCGGACGTGTAGAACTCCGCCATGTCCGGATGCGGCAGTGCGCGCAGCGCCTCGCCGATGCGGGCGAACGCATCCTCCCAGCTGATCGGTACGTAGCGGTCCGCACCGGCGTCGTACACCAGCGGATGCGTCAGGCGACCTTCGTCCTCCAGCGCGTGGTCGCTCCACTCCCACAGTTCGGAGAGGGTGTGGCCCGCGAAGAATCCGGGCGTCGCCCGCCTGCCGGTCGCTTCCCACGACACCGCCTTGGCGCCGTTCTCGCAAAATTCGAACGACGAGGTGTGCTTGGGATCAGGCCAGGCGCAGCCGGGACAGTCGAAGCCGGTCGGCTGGTTGACGCGGCGCAGCGCCGACGTCTCGCGGCCGACGGCCATCTGGCTTTTCACGGCCCGTGCGACCGCGGCAAGTGCGCCCCAGCCACCGGCCGCGCCCTCGTACTCGTCGATGCCCGGAACCTTGCGCTCAGTCATCGGACTATCCCGTCATTGCGTGCGGTTGCAGATATCGCGGCAGGATACCCGAAGGCCTCCCGCAGCATGCGTGCGATGCGCCTGCGGCCACGTGTGAACCGCCCGCTCAGCATCGGATTGATAGCATGTGTGGCCTCGCTCCCAGGAAACACCTCCCGCCCCGTGCTCCGCATCGTGCTTCCCATCACCGCCCTGCTCGCCAGCGTCGCCCTGCTGCTGGGCGGCAACGGATTGCTGGGCACGCTGCTGGCGATGCGCAGCCAGGCCGAGGGATGGGGCGAACGGACGACCGGGCTGGTGATGTCGGGCTATTTCGTCGGCTTCTTCCTCGGCACGTTCACGGCACCGCCGTTGATACGCCGCGTCGGCCATATCCGCGCGTTCGCCTTCCATGCCGCACTGGCTGCCGCTGCCGTGCTGGTCTATCCGCTGTGGATGGAGCCGGTAGGCTGGATGCTGCTGCGCGTGGTGACCGGCATGGCGCTGGTAGGCCTGTGCACGGTGATCGAGAGCTGGCTGAATGCGCAGGCGGCGCCGGAGCATCGCAGCCGCGTGTTCGGCGTATACATGGTGGTGTCGCTGCTGGCGCTGGCCGCGGGCCAGTTGCTGCTGGACCTGCAGCCGCCGCGCAGCGCGGTGCTGTTCAGCGTGGTGGCGATCCTGTTCGCGCTGGCGATCCTGCCGGTCAGCGCCACCCGCCTGGTGCCGCCGGTGATGACCGTGGCGCCGAAGATCCATCTGCTGCAGATCTGCCGCGCCGCGCCGAGCGCCGCGGCGGGTGCCGTACTCGCCGGACTGGCGCTGGGTGCGTTCTGGGGCATGGGCGCGGTGTACGCCGCGTCGCTGGGCCTCGACCGGTCGGGTATCGGCACGTTCATGGCGGTCACCATCGTCGGCGGCGCCGCGTTGCAGTTGCCGATTGGCCGCCTCTCGGACCGCGGCGACCGACGCAGCACGCTGGCGCTGGTCGCCGCGGCGGGTGCTGCCACCGCGTTGCTCGCGCTGCGTTTCGATGCGCAGGCGCATGCGCTGTTCTTCCTGTTCGGTGGACTGGCGTTCGCGCTGTATCCGCTGGCGGTGGCGCACCTGCTGGATCGCCTGCCCGCGGAACAGTTGCTCGCCGGTTGCAGTGCGTTGCTGCTGCTCAACGGCATCGGTGCCGCCATCGGCCCTGCGGTGGCGGGTGCATTGATGCAGTGGTCGGGGCCCTCGGCGCTGCCGCTGTTCTTTGCCGGCACGCTGGGTGTGCTGGCGGTGGTGGCGGGCGGCCGGCGCCTGTTCAAGGTGCGGGAACTGCTGCATGCGGGCAGGTTCCATCCGATGCTGCGCACCACCCCGGCCGCGCTGGAGATGCTGCCCGAGATTCCCGATGCGCCCGAGGCCGGGTCGCACGATTCACGCGTGAATTGATCCCGATCAATGCGGCAGGACATGGCGCGCCCTAGCCTGTGCGCATGGGCATCGTCTCCCCTTCTCCTCTCTTCGACGCGGACCTGCTTCGGCGCTACGACACGCCGGGGCCGCGCTACACCTCCTATCCGACGGCGCCCCAGTTCAGCGCGCGGTTCGGTGCCGAGCAGCTGCGCACCCATGCCGCCGCCACCAACCGTCAGGACCACGCCCGTCCGCTGTCGCTGTACGTGCACGTGCCGTTCTGCACCAGCCCCTGCTTCTACTGCGGCTGCAACCGGGTGATCACGCGCGACAAGGCACGCGGCGAGCTCTATCTCGACTACCTGTACCGCGAGATCGCGCGGATGGCGCCGCTGTTCGACAGCGGACGCCCGGTGGTGCAGCTGCACTTCGGTGGCGGCACGCCGAATTTCCTGACCCCGGCGCAGATCGCGGACTGCGTGGCGGAGCTGCGCAGCCAGTTCAGTTTCGCCACCGACGGCAGCATGGACTTCTCCATCGAGCTGGATCCGCGCTTCGTCACGCCAGCGGACATCGGCGAACTGGCGCGCGTCGGTTTCAACCGCGCCAGCCTGGGCGTGCAGGACTTCGACCCGGACGTACAGAAAGCCGTCAACCGCGTGCAGGGCGTGGACGAGACGCTTGCGATCGTCGCCGCGTGCCGGGAGCACGGCATGCGCTCGGTCAACATCGACCTGATCTATGGCCTGCCGAAGCAGACGCGCGACGGGTTCGAGCGCACGCTGGACATCGTGATCGAAGCGCGCCCGGACCGCATCGCGGTGTACAGCTATGCGCATCTGCCGCAGCTGTTCAAGCCGCAGCAACGCATCGCCGCGGAAGACCTGCCGACGCCGGAGGAAAAGCTTGCGCTATTGCAGTGCGCGATAGAGCGCCTGGTCGCGGCGGGCTACGTCTACATCGGCATGGACCACTTCGCCCTGCCCGAGGACGAACTGGCGCGTGCGCAGGAGCGTGGCGACCTGCATCGGAACTTCATGGGCTACACGACGCATGCGGAGAGCGACCTGCTCGGATTCGGCGTCAGCGCCATCAGCCACATCGGCGACAGTTTCAGCCAGAACCCGCGCGACATCCCCAGTTGGGAACGCGCCATCGACGATGGGCGCCTGCCGGTCTGGCGCGGCATGCCACTGGACCGCGACGACGTGCTGCGGGCCGACGTGATCCAGGAACTCATGTGCCATGGTCGACTGGACTATGCGCGGATCGGAAAGCGGTTCGACATCGAGTTCCGGGAGTACTTCGCCGACGCCCTGCCCCGGCTGCAGGCGCTGGCCGAGGATGGCCTGCTCACCTTCAACCGCGTCGGTTTCCAGGCCACGCCGAAGGGCCGCCTGCTGTTGCGGGTGATCGCCATGTGCTTCGACCGTTACCTGCCCGCGACGCCTGCGCCGGACGCCCCGGACGCACCGCGGTTCTCGCGGACCGTCTGAACGGCGCCGTCAGCGGCAGGCGTCGTTGACGCGGTCGTCGAGCTTCCGGCTCGTCGCGAAGTCGCGTTTCAGGCCCAGTCGGGCGTAGGCCTGGTCGCGCGCCTTCTTCGCCCGCTCGCAGGCGGAAGGATCGCGATGCAGGGAGATCACCGCACCCCTGCGAGCGCCTTGTCCGCGCCGCGGTCCGGTGCGGGCCGAGCGCACCGGGCGACGTGCCGTCTCCGCTTCGCGTGTCGCCGGGCGGGAGGCCGGCGTGGCCGTTGTTGCAGCAGGCCCGGCCGGGTAGTCGCGCACCCACTCCGTGCGTTGTTCCGGCGCGCATGCCGTGGCCTGGTAGTACGACCGGCCATCGGTACCGCGACACTTGTGGACGGCGTTGCCACTCCCCGCGGCCACGCACGGCACCAGCAGGGAACCCAGCAGCAGGACGTACCGGGCGCAGGACGGAACTCGGGACATGACAGGCTCCAGCAAGGAAGTCGCCTGAGGATCCGGTACGGACTGGCACGCCTGCGATCGGCGCACGTCCCGATGGGCTGTCGGACTTCGCCGTACCTTCACCGCTCCATCACTGCGGCACATGCATGAAGGACGCTTCTTTGCTGGCGGAACGCACATGGCATCGGTCTATCTGTATCTCAACGCCGCGGTCTACCTGCTGCTGGCCGCGTGGTGCGCGGTGGCGCCGGCACGCACCGCGGCCGCGGTGGGCTACACCTCGCTGAGCCGCTCCGGGCAGACCGAATACCTGACCATCTACGCGGGACTCCAGTTCGGCCTGGCATTCCTGTTCGCGTGGTTCGCCTGGAGCCAGCAGATGCGTACGGGGCTGGTGCTGGCCCTCGCGCTTTACCTTCCGATCGTCCTCTTCCGCAGCATAGGCCTGCTGCGCTGGTGGCCGGTGGAAACCGCCACGCTGGTGCTGGCCGCCGTCGAGTGGCTGATGCTGTTGGCCGGCCTGTGGCTGTGGTGGCAGGGCCGGCCCGGGTGACGCGCCGTCAGAAGTTGATCGGCACGCGCGCAGTGAACGTCATGTCCGGCGTATCGCGGGTAATGCCTACGCCGAGTGCGACGTTGAGCGACATGCGGTCGCTGAAGCGGTAGGTGCCACCCAGCAGCAGCGTGCCCAGGGTGGTACGCACGGCGCCCGCGACTTCCTCGCCGTTCTGCCTGGTCTTGTCGACGATGCTGGTGTCGTAGCCGATGCTGATGGCCGCCTTCTCGTTGAGTGCCAGGCCCATGCCGAGGTTGAAGCCGAGGATGTCGCCGGCCTTGATGTCGCCGAGGAACTCGGTCTGGCCGCCCAGCACGCGCCGCGACACGTCGCTGCGCTTGACGTTGTGCAGGTAGCTGAGGCTGCCGAAGAACACGACCGGATCGGACGGATACAGCCAGGTGATGCCCGGCTGGATCGCGTTGAACCCGCTGCCGGTGGGCAAGTCCAGCGGCAGGCCGGTGCCCGTGGTGTTGGCGACGCAGCGCGTCACGCAGTCGGTGGTCACGTCGAACAGGTCGCGACCCGTGCGGCTCTTGTAGCGCAGCCAGGCGATGTAGAACGGCTTGTCGGCGCCGCCGCGGTTGAGCTGGTAGCGGCCGGTCAGTTCCACGTCGCCCAGGCCGCTGCCGCGCGCGTTGAACACGCGGTCCTGCGCGGAGCCGGTGAAGATCTCGCGGCTTACGGTATCGCTGTGGATGTAGACGTAAGGCAGCTTGGCTTCGACTTCCATGCGCCGGCTGACGCCGTAGCGTCCGGTCAGCGTGGCGACCGCGGTGGTGGTCTTGACCTGGCGCACGTCGATCAGGCCAATCAGGATCGCCGGAATGATGGTGTAGCCCACCAGTGCCACCCGGTCGTTCGCCGAGTAGCCGTACTGGATGGCCGGTTCCACCACCAGCTTGCCCTTGGGCGTCAGCACGCCGGGCTGGTCGAAGATCTGTGCCACCTCCGGCGGCCGTGAATCGCTCTCCGGCGCCTGCCCCACGCGCTGTGGTGCCTGTCCATCACCGGCGGTGGCCGGCGCGGTCTGCGCCTGCGTGCCCTGCGGACTGCGCGCCGGCGTGCCGGCCTGCGCCACCTGCATGCCGGTGTCCTGGGCCGGCACGACGTCGCCCGTCGCCGGTGTGGAAGCGGAATCGGAGGCCGGTGCGGGACCGACGACGAGGTAGGTCGGCGAACCCGCAGGCGCATCGCGGAACGTCGGCGCCTGGTTCAACGACGGCACGATGACCGGCGCAGGCGCGCCACGCGCACGCGCGTTGGCCAGGATCTCGTCGTTCAACGCGTTCTGCAGGCTGAAGATCTGCTGTTCTTGCGCCTGCATCAGCTCGCGCATCTGCTGCAGGCGCTGGGTCTGTTCGTTGAGCTGGCGCTGCAGAGCATCCAACCGCGCGTCGGCGGTGATCTCGTAGGGCTGGGTCGGAACCGGGGGTGCCTGTGTCGCCGGCAGCGGGACGTCCTGCGCCCTCGCCTGCCCGGCCTGCACGCCCAGTCCGACCGCCAGCGCCAGCGGTGCGACCTCGATCAGAGACGTCCCTTTCATGATGTTCCCCTTGTCGTGTGCGATGGTCGCGGTGGACGGCGCGAGACGCGCGTCAGGGCCCGCCGGGCGCGCGGATCAGCGCGTCGGTGAGCGCGCCGCTCGCATTGAGGTTCTGGTATGCCCCCAGCGTGTCGACGCCGACGTCGATGCGGGTGACGGTGCGGATGTCCTGCCCGTCGAGGGTGTTCTGGATGACCAGCCCACCGGCGACCTGGGCGGGATCGAAGCGGTTGCCGTCGCCGATCTGCACGACGAGTCCCCGATTGAAGTCGGCCAGCGCCTGCGCCTGTTCCGGTGTGATGCGCGCCACGTCCGGGACCTGCACCGCGATGCGCGCGGTCAGTTCGCCATTGAGGAAGACGACGCGTTCGATGCCGAACGACAGCATCATGCCGGTCGGCATCTGGAAGCCGCCGCGCATCTGCGCCAGCCGTGCCGGATCCACCGGCTGCCAGTCGCTGCCGAGGTCGCCGCCGTGCCCACGCGCGCCGAGCGGTGCCAGCAGGATGGCGAACAGGAGTGCCATGCGTCGTGGCGCGCGTCGTTTTCCGTCCATGTCAGATGTCTCCCGGACCGCGCCTGGGCACGGTGATGTTGCGCAGGCCATCGCGCTGGATTCCCATGTCGAGCGGCGCCGGAGGTGCGGTCTTCCAGTCGCTGGCCTGGTTGAAGCGCGCGCGTTCGCGCCGGTTGTGCACCACGAACATCACCCGGTTGTCCCACAGTGTCTCGAAGCGCGAACGCGGCATCGCGCGCGTGCCGCGGGCCGGATCGCCCAGCAGCACGCGGCCGTCGCGCAGGCCTTTCACCACCACGAAGTGCCGGTAGCCGCGGTCGTTGAGCAGCACGATGGCGGGCACGTTCTCTTCCTGCAGCTTGTCGAGGGGCAGTTCGAAACCGTCGGCTTCGTAGCCCTTCGAGCGCAGGTAGCGCCGCATGTCCAGCAGCGAGAACCCTTCCTTGCGGATGCGTGCCTGGTCGCCGTTGTTGTACATCTGCACGAACACGTCGACCTCGCTGACCGGATGGCCGTACTGGTGCGTCAGCAACGTCGCGGTGGCCGCCGAGCCGCAGCTGAAGTCGTACTGCTGAGGCAGCGTGGTCTTGAAGCGGGCTTCCTTGAGGCTGGTCAGCCGCACGCTGTAGGCGCCGCCGGGCACGCGCAGGTCGCTGGTCGCGGCCGACGCGCCGCCCAACCCGGCGAACGCGCAGGCCAGCGCGGCGTAGACGGGCCAACGCCAGCGTCGCGTGCCGGGTTTCATTGCGGGCCGCCGACGAAATCGACGGTCACGATCATCGCGTTCTGGATCAGCACGTTGCTGCCGGTGTTCTGGATCACCGTGTTGATGCCGCTGGCGTTGTTGAATGCGCCGTCGGCGATGCTGTTCGACCCGCTGGTGATGTGGTGGGCGGTGTTGTCGTCGACAGAACCGTCGACATCGATCAGGTTCTCCGTCTGGCTCGCGTCGCCCCCGCGCATCGCCGACAGCCGCCCCATCGCGACGGGATGCCCGAGCTCGCTGATGGCGGCAACGGGCACGTCCGGCGCCGGCATGGCGACGGCGAGGCGTGGCGCGTCGACCGGTATGGCGGCGTCCTGCGCCGCTGCGCCGAACACGACGGCGAACATTCCCCAGGTGGCGAAGCGCAGCCTGGCCTGCTGGTGCGTAAGCATGGTCGGTCTCCCTCGACATGCGTCCGCCGCGCAGCCGTGCGGTGTCCCGCGTCCTGCAGGACACCGTCGCCCACGCGGAACGTCCCGGTCGTGAAGCCGGGACGTCTGCGGAGCGCTTATGGGCCTACGGTCAGGTTCGCCTGGACGGTGATGCCCTGCTGGATCAGCGAGGCCATACCGCTGTTCTGCGCGGCCACCATGATGCCGGCGGCGGACTGGCCGACGCTCGACATGGTGTTGGACATGTCGAACGCACCGGCATCGACCGCGACGGAACCGCCTGCGCCACCGGCACCGCCGGTCGCGCCGTTGCCGACGCCGCCATTGCCGTCGCCGCCCATGCCGTCGCCGCCGTTGCCCACGCCGCCTGCGCCGCCGGTCGCACCGACCGCGCCACTGGCACCGTTGCCGGCCGTGGCATCGCCATTGCTCGCGCTGGACGAGGCGCTGCCGTTGCTGGCATCGCCATTGCTGGCATCGCCGCCGTTACCGCCATTGCCAGCCGTCGCGGTCACGCTGCCACCCGCACCGCCCCAGCCGTTGCCGGCACCGCCGGTCGCGGTCGCGTCCCCGCCCGTGCCGGAACCTGCGCCGCCGGTCCCGGAACCTTCACCACCGGAGCCCGTGCCGTCGCCGGAGGTGCCTGCACCTGCCGTGGCGGTGCTCGCCCCGCCGGTCGCGGTGGCATCACCGGACGTACCGGCTCCACCCGTTGCCGTGCCGTCACCGCTGGTGCCATCGCCGGCGCCGCGTTCGCGCACGTTGCCGCTGCCTGCGCCGGCATCGCCACCCGATGCGCCTGCCATCGCGCCACTGTCGCCGCTGACGCTGCCGGCGTCGCCGCCGGACGCCCCGCTGGCGCCGTCGCCGTCACCGCCCCAGCCACCGGCATCGCCACCGCGGCCACGACCGTTGCCGGCGGTCGCGTTGCCGTCCGCGCCCCAGCCGCTGCCGTTGCCGCCGTTCGCGCCGCCGGTATCGTTGGCGTTGCCGCCGCGCCCGCCGTTGCCCGCGGTCGCATCGCCGATGCTGGCGCTGCCGTTGGACGAATCGCCCGCGGTCGCATCGCCGATGCTGGCGCTGCCGCCGCTGCCGCCGTCGCCGCCGGCTCCACCGTTGCCACCGTCGCCGCCACTGCCGCTGCCGCCACCGGCTTCGCCGCCATAGCCGTCGCCGCCGTGGCCGGCACCGCCGCGACCACCGCTTCCGCCATTGGCATTGCCCCAGTTCTGGGCGACGTTGCCGATGTCGTGCACGGTCACGCCGGACACCGAACCGATCAGCTTGGTCTCGGCCACCGCCTTGCTCTGGTTGAACGAGTTGGAGAAGGTCGAAGTCGCCGTGCTGCCGTTGTTCGCGGCCGTGGAGCCGTAGCCTTCCGCAGTCGCGTGTCCGCGGTTGTCGCGGTTGTCGCCATCGTAGGAACGGTTGTCGCTGTTGTCCGAACTGTCGGAATTGTCCGAGTTGTCGCTGTTGTTGGAGTTGTCGGTGTTGGTGCTGTTGTTGCTCATATCCGCAGCGAGATTGACCAGGATGTCATCGCCGGTCCCGTTCTCGGTGTTGGTCTGCTGGGCGAAGGCCTGTCCCGTCATGCCGAGCGCCAGCAGTACCGCTGACGCGATCAGAGTCTTGCGTGTGCACATGTTGAGTCTCCTTGTGGCCGCTCCGGAGCCCAGGGGAAGCCCCTAAAAAGCGACGCGGGTCACACTTGCACACGATTCGTTAGCGCGTTCCGGCACGCAGGTTAAAAATTCATTAGCGCCATGACCGTCCGTCCGCAGGTAATCGGGACTGTCACAAGGCGATTGCCGCGAAGGCAGGAAGGCCCGGACATCGTCCCGGGACAGGCTCACCAGGCCGGAGGACGGATCGCCCCTGCGGTGCGCGCGCCCAGCCAGACCAGCAGAAGGCCCAGTACCAGCGTCACGGCAAGATAGCCGAGGGCGGCAACCTGCCGCTCCGACCGCGCCAACATCAGGCACTCGAGCATCAGCGCCGAATAGGTGGTCAGCGCACCCAGCACGCCGACGATGAGGAAGGCGCGCCAGTAAAGCGCCGAGGGTCCGCGTCCTTCGAGCCAGAGGGCGAGGAAGCCGACGGCGAACGAACCGATCATGTTCACCGCGAACGTGCCCCACGGAAATCCGCTGCCCAGCTGCCGCAGCAGCAGGCCGCCCAGCCAGAACCGTGCCGCAGCCCCTAACGCGCCGCCCGCCATCACCAGCATCAGCTGTTGCCACCACGTCCAGGTCTGCACCGGCATGCGTCGTATCCCGTCGAAAGGCTCAGTCGCCGTGACCGGCCTGCTTGCGCGCCAGCCTGCGCGCCTCGCGCAGCCTGTCGAGTTTTTCCTTCAGCTTGATTTCCAGCCCACGATCGACCGGCGCGTAGTACACACGCTCGCCCATCGCCTCCGGGAACGCGGTCTGGTCCAGCGCGATGCCGCCCTCCGCATCGTGGTCGTACTGGTAGCCGGTGCCGTAGCCCAGCGACTTCATCAACTTGGTCGGTGCGTTGCGCAGATGCATCGGCACATCCTGCGTGCCGTACTCGCGTACGTCCGCCTTGGCGGCATTGAAGGCCATGTAACCCGCGTTGGACTTGGCGGTGCTCGCCAGGTAGATCACCAACTGCGCCAGCGCCAGGTCGCCCTCCGGGCTGCCGAGGCGGTCGTAGGTGTCCCAGGCATCGATTGCCATCTGCAGGGCGCGCGGATCGGCCAGGCCGATGTCCTCCACCGCCATCCGCGTCATCCGCCGTGCGAGATAGGCCGGGTCGCAGCCGCCATCCAGCATGCGCGCGAGCCAGTACACGGCGCCGTCGGGATTGGAGCTGCGCACCGACTTGTGCAGGGCCGAGATCTGGTCGTAGAACTGTTCGCCGCCCTTGTCGAAGCGGCGCGTGCGGTCCGCCAGCACCTGCGCCAGCGTCTGCGGCGTGATGCGGCCACCTTCGTCGGCCGCCAGTTCCGCCGCGATTTCCAGCAACGTCAGCCCGCGACGCACATCGCCGTCGGCGGCGGTGGCGATTTCCAGCAGTGCTTCGTCATCGACCGTCACCGCCAGATCGCCGAGTCCACGCTCGGCATCCGATAGCGCCAGCCGCAATGCATGCCGGATATCGTCCGGCGACACCGCTTCCATCACGTGCACGCGACAGCGCGACAGCAACGCGGAGTTGAGCTCGAACGATGGGTTTTCGGTCGTCGCGCCGACGAAGATGATCGTCCCGCGTTCGATATGCGGCAGGAAGGCATCCTGCTGCGCCTTGTTGAAACGGTGCACCTCGTCGACGAACAGCACCGTGCGGCGACCACCTGCGAACCGCTGCGCGGCCTCGGCCAGCACCTGGCGCACCTCGGGCAGGCCGGACAGCACGGCCGAGATCGCCTTGAATTCGGCATCGGCATAGCGCGCCAGCAGCAGCGAGAGCGTGGTCTTGCCGCACCCCGGCGGACCCCACAGGATCATCGAATGTACGTGGCCGGATTCCACCGCGCGCCGCAGCGCGCTGCCCGGCGCCAGCAGGCGCCGTTGCCCGACCATCTCGTCCAGGGTGCGCGGCCGCATGCGCTCGGCCAACGGCCGCAGAGCGTCGGTGTCCATGCTCAGCAGGTCGACCTGCGGTTCAAGAGGGGTACGTGTCCTGGCCACGCTTCATTGTAACGTCGCGGCCCTTCGGGTCCCGCCCCCGCTTACCGGTCAGGGACCGCCGACGACATCCACGCCCTTCGCGGGCGCGTACTTGAAGGTGCCGCCAGCGAACGCCGGGTTGCGCTTCCAGCCGCTGAAGCTGATTTCGGTACGCTGACCGACGGCGTCCTTCACTTCCATCTTCACCAGCGTGCCGCCCGAGAAGGCGAGCCGCGCGGTCTGGAAGCTGGCATCGCCTTCCTGCTTCGGCGTCAGGGTGAGCCACTGCACGCCACCCTGCCCCGCCGCTTCAGCCACCTTGAACTGCTGGTCCAGCTTGCCCGGATCGATCAGGGCCGCGAGCGGGCTGTTCTCTTCTTCGATGCCCTGCTCGCGAACGGTGGCCTGCTGCAGGTCCGGGTCGTATACCCACACCTGCTTGCCGTCGGCGACGATCAACTGCTCGTACGGCTTGTTGTACTCCCAGCGGAACAGGCGCGGCGCCGACAACGCAACGCGACCGTTCGAGGTCTCCTTGAGCTTGCCGCCACCGTCGTAGACCTTCTGGGTGAACTGGCCATCCAGCCCCTTCAGGCCGGTGGTGAAGGTCTTCAGTTCGTCACGCGCACCGGCAAAGGCGCTGGTGGCGAGCAAGGCGATGGCGAGGACGGCGTAGCGTGCGGTGCGGAGCATGGTGCGTTCCGGAGGAAGGACGTTGGGCGGAGTGTGGCCGGGCGAAACTGAACGGGGGGTGGGCGTCCGCCGCTTGTGGGAGCGACGTCATCCGCGATTGAGTCCCGACGACGTGCCATCGCGACTGACGTCGCTCCCACGACCAGCCTCCCCTGCGCCGGATCAGCGTGGCGGAGGCGGCGCCAGGACCTGGCGGTCGCCGTTGTGTTCGGGCGGACTGACCACGCCGGCGGCTTCCATCGCCTCGATCAGGCGTGCCGCACGGTTGTAGCCGATCTTCAGGCGACGCTGCACGCCGGAGATCGAGGCGCGCCGGCTCTCGGTGACGATCTTCACCGCCTCGTCGTACAGCGGATCGGACTCGTCGCCGCCACCGCCCCCGGATTCCGGCAGGCCGGTCGGACCGACGACGATGCCGTCGCCCATCGTCTGGATCTCTTCCAGCACGCCCTCGATGTAGTCGGCGCTGCCGCTGGCCTTCAGGTGTTCGACCACGCGGTGTACTTCTTCGTCGCTGACGAAGGCGCCGTGGATGCGCTCCGGCATCGCGGTGCCCGGCGGCAGGTACAGCATGTCGCCGTGGCCGAGCAGCGTTTCCGCGCCGGACTGGTCGAGGATGGTGCGCGAGTCGATCTTGGAGCTGACCTGGAAGGCGATGCGGGTCGGGATGTTCGCCTTGATCAGGCCGGTGATGACGTCCACGGAGGGACGCTGGGTGGCCAGGATCAGGTGGATGCCGGCGGCGCGCGCCTTCTGCGCCAGTCGGGCGATCAGTTCTTCGACCTTCTTGCCGACGATCATCATCATGTCGGCGAATTCGTCGATGAAGATGACGATGAACGGCATCGGCTCCAGCGGACGCGGCGCTTCGGCCAGGTCGGGGTTCGGCTTGAACAGCGGATCCATCAACGGCTGGCCCGCGTCCATCGCATCCTTGACCTTCTTGTTGAAGCCGGCCAGGTTACGCACGCCCACCGCGCTCATCAGCTTGTAGCGGCGCTCCATCTCCGCCACGCACCAGCGCAGGCCGTTGGCGGCCTCCTTCATGTCGGTGACCACCGGCGCCAGCAGGTGCGGGATGCCCTGGTAGACGCTGAGTTCCAGCATCTTAGGGTCGATCATCAGCATGCGCAGGTCTTTCGGCGACGCCTTGTACAGCAGGCTCAGCACCATCGCGTTGACCGCCACCGACTTGCCCGAGCCGGTGGTGCCGGCGACCAGCAGGTGCGGCATGCGCGCCAGGTCGGCCACGGTCGGACGACCGGCGATGTCCTTGCCCAGTGCCAGTGTCAGGACGCTGCCGGACTTGTCGTATTCCTTCGAGCGCAACAGCTCGGACAGGAAGATCATCTCGCGGCTGGTGTTCGGGATTTCCAGGCCGATCACCGACTTGCCCGGGATCACGTCGACCACGCGCACCGACTTCACCGACAGGCCGCGGGCGATGTCCTTGTCCAGCGAACTGATCTGGCTGACCTTCACGCCGGGTGCGGGCTCCATCTCGAACCGGGTGATGACCGGACCCGGATAGGCACCGACCACCTGCGCGTCGATGCGGAAGTCCTTGAGCTTGAACTCGATCTGCCGCGACAGCGTTTCCAGTGTCTCTTCCGAATAGCCCTTGGTCTGCGGCTTCGGATCGTCCAGCAGCGACAAGGGCGGCAGACCGGATTCGTCGCCGCCGGTGCCGTGGAACAGCGGGATCTGCTGCTCACGCTTGGCGCGTTCGCTCTTCTCGATCACGGCCGGTGCGGGAGGCTCGATCTTCACCGGTTCGCGCTTGGCACGCGCCACGGCATCGGTCTTGCGGACGATCTCGCGTTCCTCGCGCATCGCGCGCGTCTGCTGCCACTCGTTGGCCTGCTGGCTGCCACGGCGGAACAGGTCCGGCAGCATCAGCACGTACTTGCCGATGCGCTCCATCACCGCGAACCACGACAGACCGGTCGCCAGCGTCACCGAGGTCAGGAACAGCACGAGCAGGAACAGGTTGCCGCCCAGCCCGCCGAACAGCTTCAGCAGCGACTTGCCGACCAGCGTGCCGAGGATGCCACCCGCGCCGGCGGAGAAATGCTCGGCCGGCACGCCACGGAGATGCAGCAGGCCAGTGGCCGAGATCAGGAAGCCCACCATGCCGATGAGGCGCAGCGCAGGTCCGAGGTCGGCTTCGCCATCGCCGTCGGTATCCATGCCGAACAGCGCGATCCACGCGACCGCGCCCAGGATGACCGGCAGCAGGAACGCCACGTAGCCGAACAGCCACAGCAGCAGGTCAGCTAGATACGCACCTGCCAGCCCGCCCATGTTGTGGACCGATGCGGTCAGGCTGCCCGACTGCGACCAGCTGGGATCGCTCGACGAAAAGGTGAAGAGACTCGCCAGCAGATACAGCAGCAGCGGCGCGATCGCGATCAGCGCGAGATCGCGCCACAGGCGCTGCCGGCGCGGATTCGGCGGCGACGCCTGCTTGCGCGACGCCGCATTACCACCCTTGGATTTGCCGTTGTCCGGGAGCTGCTTCGCCACCTTTGGACCAGACCTTAGGAAATTTCTGTTAGTGATTGATAGTAAACGAATCGTGTGCGCCGCAACAGCAGGACCTTTGGGCCAGGGCCAACGATTGGCGGACGCCGGATAGCAAAAACGCCGCGCAGTCGCGCAGCGTCTTCGTTTGATCGGTCCCGGCCCCGTTCTGCATCACCGCTTTCCATCTGCGCGCCTTGATTCGCCGGATACGCAACGCCACTCTATGTGCCTGCGGACGATGCGGAAGCGCGTCGTTGCCTGCCCGATCACCACCTTTTCGCGAGTATACATGAGCACTTCGAAGCACTGCCGCCTGTTGATCCTCGGCTCCGGCCCCGCCGGCTGGACCGCGGCCGTCTATGCCGCCCGCGCCAACCTCAAGCCTGTCGTGGTCACCGGCCTGCAGCAGGGTGGTCAGTTGATGACCACCACCGAAGTCGACAACTGGCCCGGCGACGCGCACGGCCTGATGGGCCCGGATCTCATGGCGCGCATGCAGGAGCACGCCGAGCGCTTCGAAACCGAGGTGATCTTCGACCATGTCCACACGGCCGACCTGTCCAAGCGTCCGTTCAAGCTGATCGGCGACAGCGGCGAGTACACCACCGACGCGCTGATCATCGCCACCGGCGCCACCGCCAAGTACCTGGGCCTGGAGTCCGAGGAGAAGTTCAAGGGCCGCGGCGTGTCGGCCTGCGCGACCTGTGACGGCTTCTTCTACCGCGACCAGGACGTGGCGGTGATCGGCGGCGGCAACACGGCCGTGGAAGAAGCCCTGTACCTGTCCAACATCGCCCGCAAGGTCTACCTGGTGCATCGCCGCGACACCTTGCGCGCCGAGAAGATCATGCAGGACAAGCTGTTCGCCAAGATCCAGGCCGGCAAGATCGAGCCGGTGTGGCACCACACCGTCGACGAGGTGCTGGGCAATGATGCGGGTGTCACCGGCATCCGGGTGAAGTCGGTGCAGGACGGCAGCACGCGTGACATCGACGTGCACGGCTTCTTCGTCGCCATCGGCCATACCCCGAACACTGG
Source organism: Pseudoxanthomonas japonensis (assembly GCF_010093445.1). Taxonomy (GTDB): domain Bacteria; phylum Pseudomonadota; class Gammaproteobacteria; order Xanthomonadales; family Xanthomonadaceae; genus Pseudoxanthomonas_A; species Pseudoxanthomonas_A japonensis. The sequence continues at coordinate 21,887 of NZ_PDWW01000008.1, forward strand.
TCTGTTCGAGGGCCAGCTGGACATGAGCAACGGCTACCTGAAGATCCGTTCCGGTATCGAGGGCAATGCCACTGCCACCACGATTCCCGGCGTATTCGCAGCCGGCGACGTGACCGACCAGCACTACCGCCAGGCGATCACGTCGGCGGGCTTCGGTTGCATGGCAGCGCTCGATGCGGAACGTTTCCTGGACAAGGACGCCTGACCCGGAGGCAGGCATCCGCCTGGGATGGACAAGCTGCTGATCAAGCACTGCCTGTTCTACGGGAGTTGGCTGGTCTGGCCGTTCATCGCATGGCTGGTCTGGCGGCTGCGGAAGCGCCGTGGCCGCACGCTGGTCGTCCTTCTGCTGGCCGGCTGCCTGTTGTTCGCGTGGGCACGGTTTGTCGAACCGCAGCGCATCCGGGTGCAGGAGACCGTGCTGGCCGGCACCGGTGCGCAGGCGCGGCTGGTACTGATCAGTGACATCCATCTGGGTGTGTACAAGGACTCGGCCTATCTGCAGCGGCTGGTTGAGAGGATCAATGCGCTGCAGGCCGACGCCGTGGTGATCGCGGGCGACTTCACCTACGAACCCCAGGGGCATTCGCTTGCCCGGCTGTTCGCCCCGTTGTCGGCGCTGCGCATGCCCGCCTACGCAGTGTTGGGGAACCATGACCAGCAGGCGCCCGGTCCCGATGTCGATGCCGAACTGCGGGCTGCATTGGCGAAGCACGGTGTCCGCGTGATCGAAGGTGAGGTCGTCGCGGTGCGTGGATTCCGCCTCGCCGGCCTCGGCGACCGCTGGGCCGGTCGGGACGATCCGGGCGTCCTGACGTCCAACCCTTCGTCGCTCCCCACCCTCGTGCTGACCCACAACCCGGACAGTGCGATCGACCTCGCCCCGGACATCGCGACGCTGGTGCTGGCGGGCCATACGCATGGCGGCCAGATCCGCATTCCGTGGCTGTACCGCTACGCGATTCCCAGCCGGCATGGCTTCGATCGCGGCGAACAGTTCCTGGCGACGCCGCGCGGACCCGTGCGTGTCTACACCACGGTCGGTACGGGCGAAGTCGGCCTGCCCATGCGCTTGTTCAATCCCCCCACCGTCGACGTGCTGGACCTGCGTCCGTAGCATCGGTGCCGATGGCCGTCCGCTTCCTTCCCTCGCTCGCCGACGTGCCCGCACCTGCCTGGGATGCACTGCACGACGGCCGCAATCCCTTCGTTTCGCACGCGTTTCTGCATGGGCTCGAGGTCCATGGCTGCCTGCGTGAAGACTGGGGGTGGACACCGCACCACGCCACGTTGTGGGAACGGGACCGTCTGCTGGCCGCAGCCCCTGGCTACCTGAAGGACAACTCGCACGGCGAGTTCGTGTTCGACCACGCATGGGCGCACGCGTACGCGCAGCACGGCCTCGACTACTACCCGAAATGGCTGGGCGCCGTGCCCTACTCCCCCGTCACCGGCCCGCGTCTGCTCGCACGCGATGACGCGGCGCGCGATGCCCTGCTTGTCGCGATACAGGAAGAGACCGGGCGGCTCGGCCTGTCATCCGCGCACGTCAATTTCCCCATGCCCGCCGAGGATGCCGTGTTTCCCGGTGCCTGGCTGCCGCGCATCGACGTGCAGTACCACTGGCGCAACCCGGGGCACTGGCACGACTTCGCCGGCTTTCTGGCCGACTTCGACCACAAGCACCGCAAGAACATCCGCCAGGAGCGCGCGAAGGTGCAGCGCGCCGGCGTGACCTTCCGTATCGTGCACGGCGACGAGGCCAGCGAGGCCGACCTGCAGGCCATGTTCGGCTTCTACCTGCAGACCTTCCACGAGTACGGCAACCCGCCGGCACTGACGCTCGATTTCGTCCGGCACCTCGCACGCGCCATGCCGCGCAACCTGGTGATGTTCCTGGCGGACCACGATGGGCGAACCGTCGCTGGCGCTCTGTGCCTTCGCGGCTCCGACACGTTGTACGGTCGTTACTGGGGAGCCACGGCGAGCATTCCCGGCCTGCACTTCGAGACCTGCTACTACCAGGGCATCGACTACTGCCTGCGCGAGGGGCTGGCCGGGTTCGAGCCCGGCGCGCAGGGCGAGCACAAGATCGCGCGCGGCTTCCTGCCGACCTTCGTGCACTCGCGGCATTGGATCGCCCATCCGGACTTCTCGGCGGCACTGGCCCGCTGGTGTGCGGAAGAGACCACGGCGGTGCGTCGCTATGCCCGCACGCTGCACGCACATACTCCCTTCAAACACCGCGAGTGAGTCCCGCGATCACGGTCGCAGGATGCCCCCTACAATCCCTGCATGCGCCAGCGGCCATTCGTCCTCTCCACCGATCCCCATGCCCCCTTCCCGCCCGCCGACAGCGCGATGCGTGACCCGGACGGCTTGTTGGCCATCGGCGGCGATCTCTCCCAACCGCGCCTGCTCAATGCTTACCGGCATGGCATCTTCCCGTGGTTCTCGGCGGGACAGCCGCCGCTGTGGTGGTCGCCAGACCCTCGCATGGTGTTCCGCACGGACAGCGTGCGCCTGTCATCGCGGTTCCGACGCGAGCTGAAGCGGAGCACCTGGCGGATCCGCGCGGATACCTGCTTCGAGAAGGTCATCACCGCCTGCGCGCAATCGCCGAGACCGCGCCAAGATGGCACGTGGATCACGTCAGGCATGCGGCAGGCCTACATCGACCTGCACAGGCAGGGACACGCGCACTCGGTGGAGGTTTTCGATGGCGACCACCTGGTCGGCGGCATCTATGGCGTGGCCATCGGCCGCATGTTCTTCGGCGAAAGCATGTTCAGCCATCGGTCCGGCGGCTCGAAAGTCGCGCTCGCCGCATTGGCCGCGCGCTTGTGCGAATGGAGCTGGCCGCTGATCGACGCGCAGGTCGAGAACGACCATCTGCACTCTCTCGGCGGTTGCCTAATGCCCCGACAGACCTTCCTGGAACAGATCGGCCGCCTCGTCGACCAGCCCTCCCCCGAAGGCGCCTGGACCCACCGGTTCGGAGTTCTCGCAGCCGCCTCGCTGTCGCAAGCCTCGGTGCCATAACGGAATTTTTGCACCATGGGCGCGGCTGGCGTACAATGCCCGGCTTCATGGCACCCGCCATTCTCGCGGCACAGCACAGGCATACATGTCGAAAGACGATTCCATTGAATTCGAAGGCACCGTTGCCGAGACGCTGCCCAACACCATGTTCCGGGTCAAGCTGGAGAACGGGCACGAAATCATTGCCCACATCTCCGGCCGCATGCGCAAGAACTACATCCGCATCCTGACCGGCGACAAGGTGAAGGTCGAAATGACCCCGTACGACCTCACCAAGGGTCGAATCACCTATCGCATGAAGTAATGCAGCTAAGGCATTGAAAGTAAAGCGGCCGATGGCCGCTTTTTTTCGTTTTTCCCTAGCCTTGGCGCCATGACCTCACGTTCAGGCGGACCGATCGTCATGGCCACCAACGGCAGATGCCCCGCCATCGCCCGGCTCCTAGAGTGCGCACGACCACTTCCGGTCGCCCTATCGATGGACCGCCATGAACGCACGACACGCAGCGCTCTCCCTACTGTTCTGCCTTTGCCTGAGTCCGGCACTCGCCTCGGCCCAGGAACCCGTGACGGAATGTGTCAGCCTGGGCGACGATCAGGAGATCGTCCGCGGCGGTGACGGAGAGGAAGTGTTCCTGCGCAACGGCGACGCGCACTACCGCCTGGGCTTCAGCCGCAACTGTGGCGCGGTACTGATGACGCGCACGATCACGATCAGCACCGACGATCAGGCCGACAGGTTGTGCCCGAGCGGCAGCAAAGTCCGCGCGCGCCAATCCACATGCCAGATTGCCACGGTCGAGACCATCACTTCAGACGATTTCGCCAAGCACAAGCAGCGGCATCGCCGCTGAGCCTCGGCATGACGTGATAACAGGGGCGGCCTGGAGCCGCCCTTTTCGTAGCCGGTATTCTCTCGTATCAAACGGTCGCAGGCAGCAGCTTCGCGGGCTCCGCCTGCGCGTCGACGACCAGCTCGCCATCGCGCACGTCGATGCTGACCCGACCGCCGTTGACCAGCTTGCCGAACAGCAGTTCGTCGGCCAGCGGGCGCTTGACCTTGTCCTGGATCAGGCGGGCCATCGGACGCGCGCCCATCAACGGATCGAAACCGTGCTGCGCCAGCCAGTCCCGCGCCGCCGGCGTGGCCGACAGGCTGACGTGCTTCTCCTGCAACAGCATTTCGAGTTCGATGACGAACTTGTCCACCACCCGCAGGATGTGGTCGAAGCCGAGGCCCTGGAACTGCACGATGGCATCCAGCCGGTTGCGGAACTCCGGCGTGAAGCTGCGGCGGATCACTTCCATCGCATCCGTCGAATGGTCCTGCTGCATGAAGCCGATGGTGCGGCGCGACGCCTGCGCGGCGCCGGCATTGGTGGTCATCACCAGGATGACGTTCTTGAAGTTCGCTTCGCGTCCGTTGGTATCCGTCAGCACGCCGCGGTCCATGACCTGCAGCAGGATGTTGAAGATGTCGGGATGCGCCTTCTCCACTTCGTCCAGCAGCAACACGCAATGCGGCGTCTTGACGATCTTCTCGGTCAGCAGGCCGCCCTGGTCGAAGCCCACATAGCCCGGAGGCGCGCCTATCAGGCGGCTGACCGAATGCGGCTCCATGTACTCGGACATGTCGAAGCGCACCAGCTCGATGCCCAGCTGCAGCGCCAGCTGCTTGGTCACCTCGGTCTTGCCGACGCCGGTGGGGCCGGCGAACAGGAAGTTGCCGATCGGCTTTTCGGGATTGGCCAGGCCGCTGCGCGCCAGCTTGATCGACGACGCCAGCGTCTCGATGGCGGGATCCTGCCCGAAGATGACCATCTTCAGGTTGCGCTCCAGGTGCTGCAGCACGTCCTTGTCGGACGAGGACACCTGCTTGGCCGGGATGCGCGCCATCTTGGCGACGATGGTTTCGATCTCTTCGACGTCGATCAGTTCCTTGCGGGTGCCTTCGGGCAGCAGGCGCTGCCGCGCGCCCGCTTCGTCGATGACGTCGATCGCCTTGTCCGGCAGCAGGCGGTCGCCGATGTGCTTCACCGACAGGTCCACCGCCGCCTGCAACGCGTCGTCGGCGTAGGTGACACCGTGGTGCGACTCGTACTTGGGCTTCAGGCCCTGCAGGATCTCGTAGGTCTCGCCCACTGTCGGCTCGACGATGTCGATCTTCTGGAACCGGCGAGCGAGTGCGCGATCCTTCTCGAAAATGCCACGGTATTCCTGGAACGTGGTCGAGCCGATGCAGCGCAGCTCGCCCGAGGCCAGCGCAGGCTTGATGAGGTTGGACGCATCCATCGTGCCGCCACTGGCCGAACCGGCGCCGATGATGGTGTGGATCTCGTCGACGAACAGGATGGCGCCGGGGATCTTCTTGATCGCCGCCAACACGCCCTTCAGGCGCTTCTCGAAGTCGCCGCGGTACTTGGTGCCGGCGACCAGCGCGCCGAGGTCCAGCGAGTAGATGACGGCGTCCAGCAGCACGTCCGGCACCTCGCCCTCGACGATGCGCTTGGCCAGGCCCTCGGCCAGCGCGGTCTTGCCCACGCCGGCCTCGCCGACGTAGAGCGGATTGTTCTTGCGGCGGCGGCACAGGACCTGGATGGTCCGCTCGATCTCGTCGCCACGACCCACCAGCGGGTCGATCCGGCCCTGGCGCGCCATGTCGTTCAGGTTACTGGCGAATTCGGTCAGGGCATCGCCCTTGCCTTCGCCCTCGGCGCCCTCGGCCTTGCCCTCGCCTTCCGGCTGGCCACCCGCTTCGTTCTCTTCACCCTGCTTGGCGATGCCGTGGGACAGGTAGTTGACGATGTCGAGGCGGGTGACGTCCTGCTGGTTGAGGAAATACACCGCGTGCGAATCCTTCTCGCCGAAGATCGCGACCAGCACATTGGCGCCGGTGACTTCCTTCTTGCCCGAGGACTGCACGTGGTAGACGGCGCGCTGCAGCACGCGCTGGAAGCCGAGGGTCGGCTGCGTATCGCGGCCATCGTCCTCCGCGAGGCGCGACACCGAGGCCTCGATCGCCTGCTCCAGGTCGGCGCGCAGGCGATTGGCGTCCGCGCCGGTCGCTTTCAGGACGGCCTGGGCCGACGGGTTTTCGAGGAGCGCGAGCAGCAGGTGCTCGACGGTCATGAATTCGTGCCGAGCTTCACGGGCGCGCTTGTAGCACTGGCCGATGGTCTGCTCGAGGTCTTTGCTGAACATGGTTGCCTCCGGGGCCTATGCCGACAATATGCGGCTTGGCGGGCGGTTTTCCATCACCCTACCGGATTTCAGTGTTCAGGGATCGTTGACTTGCGTCGAGCTGATGACGCCCCCACACCGTAACCGGTCCGGCGTACCCGTGCCGGCCCCTCAGGACTTCTCCATCGTGCACAGCAGGGGATGCTGGTTCATACGTGAAAACTCGTTGACCTGGGCCACCTTGGACTCGGCCACCTCGCGGCTGTACACGCCGCAGACGCCGCGGCCGCGGGTATGGACATGCAGCATCACCTGGGTCGCCTTCTCGAGGTCCATCGTGAAGAACTGCTGCAGGACGGTGACCACGAAATCCATCGGGGTGTAATCGTCGTTGAGCAGCAGGACCTGGTACAGGGGCGGCGGCGCGACCTCGGGCCGGCTGGTCTCCACCATCAGGCCGTGGTCGCGTTCGTTTTCGTTCTTGCGTGACATGCCGTAATTATAGGCGCCAGCCGCCCTCGCCCGCATGGACGCCATGCGTGACCCCCGCCACAATGCACGCTCCGAACCCAAGAGCCGATCATGAAGCCGATCCTCCCCCGACTGTCTCCCGCCCTCCTGTGCGCCGCCGCCCTCGCCTTCCCGGCATTCGCCGCCGATGCGTCGGTGGAGGCGCGCCTGCAGGCCCGCGGCGTGCAGTTCGAGGTGGACGGGGACGGCGACTACAAGGTCACCTATTCGTACCAGCAGGAGAACCGTACCCAGCTGGTCTTCGTGTCCGGCCGCACCGAACAGGTCAACGGCATCACGGTTCGCGAAGTCTTCTCGCCCGCCGGCCGCGTCGCCGCCGACCAGATCGACGGCGCCAAGGCGCTGGCGCTGCTCGCTGACAGCCGTAGCAAGAAGATCGGTGCCTGGGAGATGTCGGGCGACGTCCTCTATTTCGTCATCAAGCTGCCGGACAGCGTCGACGCCGCCGCGCTGGAAGCCGCGATGGATATCGCGTCGGAAACCGCGGACAACAAGGAGATCGAACTCTCCGGCGACAAGGACGAGCTGTAAGTGAGCTACCGCGAGGGACGCTTCTGGCAGCCTGACGTCACCGTGGCCACGGTCGTGGTGCGTGACGGCAGATTGCTGATGGTGGAGGAGCGTGCGCAGGGTCGCCTGGTCTTCAACCAGCCCGCCGGACACCTGGAGCCGGACGAAAGCCTGCTGGAGGCCGCCCTGCGCGAGACGCTGGAGGAAACCGGCTGGGAGGTCGCGCTCACCGCCTTCATCGGCGCCTACCAGTGGAAGGCCGAGACCGGTCGCCATTACCTGCGTTTCGCCTTCGCCGCCGAACCGGTACGCCACCTGCCGGAGCGCCCGCTCGACGATGGCATCGTGCAGGCGCTGTGGTTGACGCCGGCAGAACTGCAGGCGCAGTCCGGACGCCATCGCAGCCCGCTGGTATGGCAGGTCGTGCAGGACTATCTGTCCGGGCGCCGCCTGCCGCTGTCGACGCTGCAGCAGATCGGATGAGTGCGCCACGCGTCATCGTCGGCGTCTCCGGGGGTGTGGATTCGTCCGTCGCCGCCCTGCAGCTGGTGCAGCAGGGCGAGCCGGTCGCGGGCCTCTTCATGCAGAACTGGGCCGATGACGGCAGCGGCGACTGCCGCGCCGAGGACGACCGCCGCGATGCCGTCGCAGTCTGCGGTCGCCTCGGCATCCCGTTCCACTTCCGCGACTTCTCCAGCGAGTACTGGCAGGGCGTGTTCGAGCACTTCCTTGCGGAGTACGCCGCCGGCCGCACGCCCAACCCCGATGTACTGTGCAACCGTGAAGTGAAGTTCAAGCACTTCCTCGATGCTGCCCGTGAACTGGGTGCCGAGAAGATCGCCACCGGCCATTACGCGCGTGTCGACCGGCACGACGGCCGGTGGCGCCTGCTGCGCGGCGTGGACCGCGGCAAGGACCAGAGCTATTTCCTGCACCAGCTGGGACAGGCGCAGTTGTCGGCCACCCTGTTCCCGATCGGCGAACTGCAGAAGACCGCGCTGCGGCGCATCGCGCGCGAGGCCGGGCTGCAGACGCACGACAAGAAGGATTCCACCGGCATCTGCTTCATCGGCGAGCGCGACTTCCGCGAGTTCCTCGGGCGTTACCTGCCGGCGAAGAAAGGCGAGATGCGCGACCCGTCTGGCCAGGTGATCGGCGAGCATCCCGGCGTGTTCTATTTCACCCTGGGCCAGCGCGAAGGCCTGCAGATCGGCGGTGTGCGCGGGCGTCCGCAGGCGCCGTGGTACGTCGTGGGCAAGGACGTGGCGGGCAACGTGCTGTACGTCGACCAGGACACGCAGAGTCCCCATCTGATGTCGACGCAACTGCGGACCGAAAGCGCCCACTGGATCGCCGGCGACCCGCCCGCCGCACGCTTCACCTGCACGGCGCAGACGCGCTACCGCCAGCCCGATGAGGCGTGCGAGGTGCATGTCCTCGACGACGGCACGGTGTCCGTGCAGTTCCCGCACCCCCAGCGCGCCGTCACGCCAGGACAGTCGCTGGTCCTCTACGCTGGCGACGAATGCCTGGGGGGCGCCGTCATCGCGCGGACGAACGCCCCCCTCGAACTGAAACTCGCGGAGCAAGCAGCTTGAGCAACCGATATTCCGACCGCGTGCTGGCCCTCGCCGGGCTGGCGCAGGCCCTCCACCAGGTCCGCCGCATCGCGGAGACCGGCCAGTCCGAAGGCGCGGCCGTGCAGGCATCGCTGGACAGCGTGTTCCGCATCGACGCGGCCACGCCCTTGGCCGTGTACGGTCGCGTGGGCGATGTCGCTCCCGGCCTGCGCGTGTTGCGAGGCTATCTTGCGAAGGAAGCCCAGGACGGCGGCCTGTCGCGGCTGGCGATGGCCGTGCTGCAACTCGAGCGCCGCTTCGTGCGCGAAGAGAACACCGTGCATGCGGTCACCCGCGGGTTGACCGAGATCGCGCCGCGTGCCGAGCAACAAGGCAGTACGCATCCCGATGTCGTGTCGGCACTGGGTGGCCTGTACGCCGACACGATCAGCCACCTGCGCCCGCGCGTGATGGTCCAGGGCAACCCCCACTACCTCGGGCAGCCGGGGGTGGTCGCGGAAATCCGCGCGATCCTGCTCGCCGCCGTGCGCTCGGCGGTCCTGTGGCGCCAGATGGGCGGCACGATGTGGGACTTCGTCTTCAGCAGGCGGCAGATGCTCGAGGCCGTGGACGGCTGGCTGGACTAGGCCGGTGACGCCGCCGCATCATCCCGCGGACGGCGCTCGTGCTTTTCCGGGCTGGTACCGATGCCGCAGCGAAAGCCAGGGCGTCTCCCAGTAGCGCCAGCTGAGCTCGGCCAGCACCATGGTCAATACGGCCGTGATGACCCACGTGGACAGGATGCCGTCCAAGGGGTCTGAGCCGTGCGCTTCCAATACGCGCTGGGTCCCGATGGCGATCGGGAAATGGAGCAGATACGCCGCGTAGCTGCGCGCGCCCAGCCACCGCATCACCGGGTTGACGAAGAGCGCCCGCACGATCGGTCCGTTGTCGCGGAATGCCAGCAGCGACAGCAGGCCCGCGCCGAACACGATGTTCGCGGTGTAGCCGAACATCTGCACCACCGGGTCGAGCAGCCAGTACTTCCCACGCACGGCCCAGATCACTGCGACGCCCGCGAGACCTGCCAGCATGAGGCGGTACGCCCAGCGCGCCAGCACCTCCCGGCCTGCCGCCGAACTGGCGATCAGCGCCAGCAGCGAGCCGGCCGCCAGGTCGTCCAGACGCGTGAACAGCAGTACGTAGATGGCGACGCCCGAGAAACCGGTCAGCACCATTGTCACGCGCAGCAGGATGGCCAGGAAAAACAGGCCGATCAGGATCCACCACAGTCGCCGGACCGGCAGCATCAACACCAGCAGGGGCCACAGCAGGTAGAACTGCTCCTCGACCGCAAGCGACCAGAGGTGCGTGACGGGGCGGAAGTCGCCCCACCCGTTCCGTGCAACGTAGAAGTTCTGCAGGTACACCCAGAACGACAGGTGCGATTTTTCCGTCATGGCCCTGATGCTGCCGGCTTCCCACACCCACCACACCGCGAGCAGCGCCAGCACCAGGTAGTAAGGCGGGAAAATCCGCAACGACCGGCGAAAATAGAACGTGCGCGTGGCATAACGGATACCGCGCATCTGCAGCAGGATGCCGGTGATCAGGAAGCCGGACAGGATGAAGAACATGTCCACGGCCATCCACGACCACTGCAGGCCCGCATAGGCCAGCCCGAGGACGGAAGGCAGCGGAAGATGATTCCAGACCTCCAGCACATGCAGCGACAGGATGCACAGGAAGAAGATCCCGCGCGCGCCGTCCAGCGCAATGTAATACCTGCCCTGTGGTGCAGGACCTGGTGCGGTGCCCATCTTTTCCCCTGAGGTTCCCCTGCCTCAGGTCACGTAAATTGAGTTCTGAAAAGGACAAGCGGATCGCGCCGGACCGCGGCCGGCCCCCAAACGCAGACGAGCCCGGCAATGCCGGGCTCGTCGTTGCTGGTGCACCTCGGGGTCAGGCCGCGACGGTCTTCGCCACGTCCTGGTACTCCTCGATCTGGTCGAAGTTCATGTAGCGGTAGATCTCGGCGCCCTTCTCGTTGATCACGCCGATGTCGGCCATGTACTCGGCCTTGGTCGGGATCTTGCCCAGGCGCGAGCAGATCGCGGCCAGTTCCGCCGAGCCCAGGAACACGTTGGAGTTGCGGCCCAGGCGGTTCGGGAAGTTGCGGGTCGAGGTGGAGAACACCGTCGCGCCCTCGCGCACCTGCGCCTGGTTGCCCATGCACAGCGAGCAGCCCGGCATTTCCATGCGCGCGCCGGCGGTGCCGAACGTGCCGTAGACGCCTTCCTTGGTCAGCTCCGAGGCGTCCATCTTGGTCGGCGGCGCGACCCACAGGCGGGTCGGGATGTCGCGCTTGCCTTCCAGCAGCTTGGCGGCGGCACGGAAGTGGCCGATGTTGGTCATGCACGAACCGATGAACACTTCGTCGATCACCGTTCCGGCGACGTCCGACAGCGTCTTCACGTCGTCCGGATCATTCGGGCAGGCCAGCAGCGGCTCGTGCACGTCGGCCAGGTCGATGTCGATGATCGCGGCGTACTCGGCGTCGGCATCCGGCTCCAGCAACTGCGGGTCGGCCAGCCAGGCTTCCATCTTGGCGATGCGGCGGGCCAGCGAACGGGCGTCGGCATAGCCTTCGGCGATCATCCACTTCAGCAGCGTGATGTTGCTGGTCAGGTACTCGATGATCGGCTCCTTGTTCAGGCGCACCGTGCAACCGGCGGCCGAGCGTTCGGCCGAGGCGTCGGACAGCTCGAACGCCTGCTCCACCTTCAGGTCCGGCAGGCCTTCGATCTCGAGGATGCGGCCGGAGAAGATGTTCTTCTTGCACGCCTTGGCCACGGTCAGCAGGCCGGACTTGAGCGCGTAGTACGGAATCGCGTTGACCAGGTCGCGCAGCGTCACGCCCGGCTGCAGCTCGCCCTTGAAGCGCACCAGCACGGATTCCGGCATGTCCAGCGGCATCACGCCCGTGGCCGCGGCGAAGGCGACCAGGCCCGAGCCGGCCGGGAACGAGATGCCCACCGGGAAGCGGGTGTGGGAGTCGCCGCCGGTACCGACGGTGTCGGGCAGCAGCATGCGGTTGAGCCAGCTGTGGATCACGCCGTCGCCCGGACGCAGCGAAATGCCGCCGCGGGTGGAGATGAACTCCGGCAGCGTGTGGTGCGTCTTCACGTCGACCGGCTTCGGATAGGCCGCGGTGTGGCAGAAGGACTGCATCACCAGATCGGCGGAGAAACCCAGGCAGGCCAGGTCCTTCAGCTCGTCGCGGGTCATCGGGCCGGTGGTGTCCTGCGAGCCCACCGAGGTCATCTTCGGTTCGCAGTAGGTGCCCGGACGCACGCCCTGACCTTCCGGCAGGCCACAGGCGCGGCCGACCATCTTCTGCGCCAGCGAGAAGCCCTTGCCGCTGTCGACCGGCTGCTGCGGCTGGCGGAACAGGTCCGTCGCCGGCAGCTTCAGCGCTTCGCGCGCCTTCGCGGTCAGGCCGCGGCCGATGATCAGCGGAATGCGGCCACCGGCGCGCACTTCGTCGAACAGCACGTCGGACTTCACCTGGAACTCGGCGATCACCTGCCCGTCCTTCAGCGCCTTGCCGTCGTACGGGCGCAGTTCGACCACGTCGCCGTGGTTCATCTGCGACACGTCGAGTTCGATCGGCAGCGCGCCGGCGTCTTCCATCGTGTTGTAGAAGATCGGGGCGATCTTGCTGCCCAGGCAGACACCGCCGAAGCGCTTGTTCGGGATGAACGGGATGTCCTCGCCGGTGAACCACAGCACGCTGTTGGTCGCCGACTTGCGCGAGGAACCGGTACCGACCACGTCGCCGACATAGGCGACCAGGTGGCCCTTGTCCTTGAGCGACAGGATTTCCTGGATCGGGCCGCGCTTGCCGTCTTCTTCCGGCAGGAACGGTGCGTCGGGGCGCTTGTTCTTCAGCATCGCCAGCGCGTGCATCGGGATGTCCGGACGCGTGGTGGCGTCGGGCGCCGGCGACAGGTCGTCGGTATTGGTTTCGCCCGGCACCTTGAACACGGTGATGGTCAGGCTCTGGGGTACTTCCGGCTTGCTGGTGAACCACTCGGCGTCGGCCCAGCTCTGCAGCACGGCCTGTGCGTGGGCGTTGCCCGCCTCGGCCTTTTCCTGCACGTCGTGGAAGCTGTCGAACATCAGCAGCGTGTGCTTCAGGCCTTCGGCGGCGGTCGCGCCCAGGTCGGCGTTGTCCAGCAGTTCGATCAGCGGATGGATGTTGTAGCCGCCCAGCATGGTGCCCAGCAGTTCGGTCGCGCGCTGTGCGGTGATCAGCGGGGTCTTCTCGGTGCCGAAGGCGACGGCGGCCAGGTACGACGCCTTGACCTTGGCGGCATCGTCCACGCCGGCGGGGACCCGGTTCGTGATCAGGTCGACCAGGAAGGCCTCTTCGCCGGCCGGCGGGTTCTTCAGCAGCTCGATGACCTCGGCCGTCTGCTGGGCCGACAGCGGCAGCGGCGGGATGCCCAGCGCGGCGCGCTCGGCTACGTGGTGGCGATAGGCTTCCAACATGGGTGGCTCCGGTCGTTCGGTGGTGCGGTGGAATGGGAAAACGGGGTGATGCTTATTCGTTCGCGGGCACGATCAGCTTCAGGCCCTTGAAATAATCGCGGTGGAAGGCGGTGTCGAAGGTGATCAGGCCATCGCACTGCAGCAGCGCGTGCGCGCCGACCAGGAAATCGGAGATCGGTCGCGCCTCGCCGTCGCGCTGGCGATGCCGGCGTTGCATCTCGCCCGCACGCAGCGCGGACTTGGCCTCGACGGCGCTGAAGTGGACGCCCATCTCTTCCAATGCGGCCAAGGCGTCGGCGCCGTTGCGCAGGGAGGCGCACAACTGCGCCAGCGCGGCATCGCAGACGACCACGCGGCCACTGCCCAGGCTCTGGCGCAGCCCGGCTTCGACCGCATCGGCGCGCGCGCCATCGGTCAGCAACTCGATCAGGACGGGAGCGTCGACGGCGATCATTCGTTCGTGGCGCCCGGCGTGCCGTCGGCATCAAGGGCGAACTTGCCGCGCACGCGCGAAATCGCGTCGTCGACGCTCTTCCGCAACACGATGCGGCTACCTTCCAGTTCGACCTTCAGTACGCTGCCCTTGGTCAGGCCCAGCGCATCGCGCACGGCCTTCGGCAGGGTGATCTGGCCGCGCTCGGCAACGGTGGCTTCCATCAGCGGGCCCTCTTGAGTATGGAGGAATTATACATACTTTACTTGGCATACCCCAACTTAGAGGCCTACCATCGTGCGGGTTGCCTGCCCCTTTGGTCGGATCACCGCCGTCTCACTCATGACGGATAATCCGGGCAAGCCTCGACAAGACACGCAGCGCCGGCCGCTTATGCTCGTGCCCTGCCCCTTCCCCCAGCTACAGGAGCCTCCGCGATGAGTGATTCCTTCGCCACCCGCCGTTCCCTGGACATCAACGGCACGTCCTACACCTACTACAGCCTGCCGGTCCTGGCCGAACGGCTGGATCCGAAGGGGGGCTTCGCCCGCCTGCCCTACTCCATGAAGATCCTGCTGGAGAACCTGCTGCGCTGCGAGGACGGCGTGACGGTCCTGCCGGAGCACATCCAGGCCGTCGCCAATTGGGAAGCGGCCAAGGAGCCGGATACCGAGATCGCGTTCATGCCGGCGCGCGTGGTGCTGCAGGACTTCACCGGCGTGCCCTGCGTGGTCGACCTGGCCGCGATGCGCGACGCCGTGGTCAAGCTGGGCGGCAGCCCGGACCAGATCAACCCGCTGATCCCGTCGGAGCTGGTGATCGACCACTCGGTGCAGGTGGACGTGTTCGGCAGCCCCGATGCGCTGGACCTCAACGGCAAGATCGAATTCGACCGCAACAAGGAACGCTACGGCTTCCTGCGCTGGGGCCAGAAGGCGTTCGACAACTTCAAGGTGGTGCCGCCGAACACCGGCATCGTCCACCAGGTGAACCTGGAAAACCTTGCCCGCGTGGTGATGACCGGCGAGAAGGACGGGCAGGCCATCGCCTACCCCGACACCGTGTTCGGTACCGACAGCCACACCACGATGATCAACGGCATCGGTGTGCTGGGCTGGGGCGTGGGCGGCATCGAGGCCGAGGCCGCGATGCTGGGCCAGCCGTCGTCGATGCTGATTCCGCAGGTGGTCGGCTTCAAGCTGACCGGCAAGCTGCCGGAAGGCGCCACCGCCACCGACCTGGTGCTGACGGTCACCCAGATGCTGCGCAAGCTGGGCGTGGTGGGCAAGTTCGTCGAGTTCTACGGCGACGGCCTGCAGCACCTGCCGCTGGCCGACCGCGCCACCATCGGCAACATGGCGCCGGAGTACGGCGCGACCTGCGGCATCTTCCCGATCGACCACGAATCGTTGAACTACCTGCGACTGTCCGGCCGCAGCGAGGAACAGATCGCGCTGGTCGAGGCCTACGCGAAGGCACAGGGCCTCTGGCACACGCCCGAGAGTCCGCACGCCGAGTACAGCGCCACGCTGCACCTGGACATGGGCGACGTGAAGCCGTCGCTGGCCGGCCCCAAGCGCCCGCAGGACCGCGTGCTGCTGCAGGATGTGAAGCAGAACTTCCGCGACAACCTGGTGCCGTTCGCCGATGCGCGCCGCAAGCGCATCGATCTGGTACAGGAAGACCGCCTGAAGAACGAAGGCGGCGGGGGTACGGCCGTCGGCGCACAGGAAGCCTCTCGCGAATCCGCACCCGATAGCGGCACCAAGAAACTGCGCGACGGCGACGTGGTGATCGCCGCCATCACCTCATGCACCAACACCTCGAACCCGGCCGTCATGCTGGGCGCCGGTCTGCTCGCCCGCAATGCGGTCGCCAAAGGGCTGAAGGCGCAGCCGTGGGTGAAGACCTCGCTCGGCCCGGGCTCGCGCGTGGTGACCGATTACCTCGAAAAGGCCGGCGTGCTCGACGACCTGGAGAAGCTCGGCTTCTACGTGGTCGGCTACGGCTGCACCACCTGTATCGGGAACTCCGGCCCGCTGCCGGACGACGTGTCGGCGGCGATCGCGGCCGACGATCTGGTCGCGGCATCCGTGCTGTCCGGCAACCGCAACTTCGAGGGCCGCGTGCATCCCGAAGTGAAGATGAACTACCTGGCCAGCCCGCCCTTGGTGGTGGCCTATGCCATCGCCGGCACCACCGACATCGACCTGACCACCGAACCGCTGGGCACCGGCAGCGATGGCAAGCCTGTCTTCCTGAAAGACATCTGGCCGACCAACAAGGAGATCGGCGACTTCATCGCCCGCACGGTGGGGCCGGAGATGTTCGCCAAGAACTATGCCGACGTGTTCAAGGGCGATTCGCGCTGGAACACCATCGCCTCGCCCGATGGCGACCTGTACGCCTGGGATGGCGACTCGACCTACATCAAGAACCCGCCCTACTTCGACGGCATGTCGATGGAGGTCGGCAGCATCGACGACGTCCACGGTGCGCGCGTGCTCGGCCTGTTCAGCGATTCGATCACGACCGACCACATCTCGCCGGCCGGCAACATCAAGAAGGACTCGCCCGCGGGTCGCTTCCTGATCTCGCGCGGTGTGCAGCCTGCGGACTTCAACAGCTACGGCAGCCGCCGCGGCAACGACGACGTGATGGTGCGCGGTACCTTTGCCAACATCCGCATCAAGAACCTGATGTTCGGCGGCGAGGAAGGCGGCAACACGCTCTACTTCGGCAGCACGCCGCCGGAGAAGATGTCCATCTACGACGCCTCGATGAAGTACCAGGCCGAGGGCGTGCCGCTGGTCGTCATTGCCGGCAAGGAGTACGGCACCGGCTCATCGCGCGACTGGGCAGCCAAGGGCACCAACCTGCTGGGCGTGAAGGCGGTGATCGCGGAAAGCTTCGAGCGCATCCACCGCTCCAACCTGGTCGGCATGGGTGTGCTGCCGCTGCAGTTCAACGACGGGGACAACGCGCAGTCGCTGGGCCTCGACGGCTCGGAGGTTTTCGATGTCACCGGGTTGCAGGACGGCGCCTCGAAAGTCGCCAAGGTCACGGCGCGCAAGGCCGACGGCAAGACCGTCGAGTTCCAGGTCAAGGTGCTCATGCTGACGCCGAAGGAAGTCGACTACTTCCGCCACGGCGGCCTGCTGCACTACGTGCTCCGCCAGCTGGCTGCACGCAAGACCGCCTGAGAAGCGGAGAGCGGAATGCAAAGAAGAAGGCCGCCCGAGGGCGGCCTTCTTCTTCAACAACGCACGCTCATCGATCCGCTGTGGCGGGTGCGGATCCGCCGCCCTGCCCCTTGTGCTTGACGTAGCGTTCCAGCCACTGGTCCTGCTCCCACAGCAGATGCAGGATCGATTCCTTCGCTGCATAGCCGTGGCTTTCCTTCGGCAGCAGCACCAGCCGCGTCGGCGCGCCAAAGCCCTTCAGCGCATTGAAGTAGCGCTCGCTCTGCATCGTGAACGTGCCGGAGTTGTTGTCCGCTTCACCGTGCACGAGCAGCAGGGGCGTCTTCATCTTGTCCACGTGCATGAAGGGCGACATGCCGTTGTACACCTCTGGCGCCTCCCAGTAGTTGCGCTCTTCCTGCTGGAAGCCGAACGGCGTCAGCGTACGGTTGTAGGCGCCGCTGCGCGCGATACCGGCGGCGAACAGGTCCGAGTGCGTCAGCAGGTTCGCGGTCATGAAGGCACCGTAGGAGTGCCCGCCCACCGCCACGCGCGTGCGGTCGATGTAGCCCAGCGCATCCACGGCATCGATCGCCGCCTTCGCGTTCGCCACCAGTTGGGTGACGAAGGAGTCGTTCGGCTCCTCCTTGCCCTCGCCGACGATCGGGAACGCGGCGTCGTCGAGTACCGCGTAGCCGCGTGTCACCCAGTAGATCGGCGAACCGTAGCTCGGGAAGATGAACTCGTTCGGGTTCGTGGTGTTCTGGCCCGCGCTGTCGCGGTCCTTGTACTCGGCCGGATAGGCCCACATCACCAGCGGCAGTTTCTGCGACTTCGTCGTGTGGTCGTAGCCCGCCGGCAGATAAAGCGTGCCGGTCAGCGGCAGGCCGTCGGCACGCGTATAGGTCAGGACTTCCTTGTGCACGCCCTGCAGGCCCTTGAACGGATTCCCGAAGCGCGTCACCGGTACCGGCGCGATGCGCTGCTTGAGATGGCGGATGTAGTAGTTCGGGAATTCGGTCGGCGACTCCAGCCGCACAAGCACGGTGCCCGCCTCCGGATCCAGCAGGGCCTGGATCGCTTCCTTCTGCCCGGTCAGGCGCGAGGTATACACGCGCTCCTTCCTGCCGGTCGCCAGATCCATGCGGTCGATGAAGGGGAACTGGCCCTCCGGGGTGAAGCCGTCGCCGATCAGGTGCGCCTGGCCGTCGTCCAGCGCCAGCACGCGCTGGCCCGCCGCGTTGCGACGGGTCTCGAACTCACCCGGATCGCTGTACTGGTCCTGGTAGTTGCGGCTGGCGAGTTCGCGCAGCGGCTCACCGGCTTGCGATGGATCGAACAGGTAGGTGCGCGTGTTGCGCGTGTTCCACCAGTAGTCGGTGACGATGGCATGGCGATCATCGCCCCACAGCACGCCCTGCACGCGATCGATGGTCTTGAAGATCGTGCGCGGCGCCGCGGTGAACGGCGCTTCCCAGGCGTAGGCTTCGTCACGGAACGGCACGTCCACCGACGGGTCGCCCTTGTCCAGCGCCTCCACCCACACCAGCGTCGCCGGCTGGTCCGCGCGCCATTCGATATCGCGCCGACCCGCGCGCACGGCCATGAAGCCTTTCGGCAGGTTCTCGGCGAGCGGCGCGTCGACGACCGTCACGACCGGCTTTCCGGTGGTCTCCACGACGTCGGCGCTGAACGGGAAACGGCTGTAGGGCACCAGATACGAGAACGGCTTCTTCAGCGTCCGCAGCAATACATAGCGACCGTCCGGCGAGAACGACTCGCCGGTGTACATGCCGGCGCCGCGCCACAGCGTCGCACGGCCCTTCAACGGCACGCGATGGAGTTCGGATGTCGCCAGCACGGCGAAGTTCGCTTCGTCCTGCGGGTTCTTCAGCAGGTCCTGGTAGGTGCGGTTCTGCGCCCTGCTGCCATCGCTGACGGACACGGTGGGGCCGGTCGGCACCTGGCGCGAGGTGTCGACCAGCGCAGGACGTTGCGCGGGCAGCATGCGCACCAGCAGCGCCTGGTTGTCGCGGAACCAGGTGAGCGGATTGCCGGCGTTGCCATTCACGCGCGCCTCGGTAAGCCGCGTGGCGCGCGCGGAGGCCAGTTCCAGCACCCACACTTCCACGCCGGTGCGCGTGGTGTGGGTGAAGGCGAGCCGCGTTTCATCGGGCGACCAGACGAAGTTGGCCAGGCGCGGCGCGGCCGGCAGGCCGGTCACCTGCAGCGGGCTGCTTCCCGCAAGCTCCTGTACCTGCAGGTTGTTGAAGTAGGTGGCCGTGCTGGCGATGTTGGTGCGCGGATTGACCCGCAGGCCACCCAGCCGCAGCTCCTCGTCGGACAGTTCCGCCAGCGACTTGAACGCATCGCGATAGAACAGCACCAGCCGCGTCTTGCGGCTGTCGGTCACCACGCTGGGCGGTCGCTGCACGTCCGCCAGTTGCAGGATCTCCGCAGGCGGCGTCTGGTAAGGCAGCGCGTCCTGCGCGAGGGCGGTGCCGGCGGCCAGCCATAGGCACGCCAGGAGTGTCCAGCGAATCGACATGGAGGTGTTCCCCTGTTGGATATCCCGATGATCCCGTCCCTGTCGCGCCACGGCAACCCGACCGGTTGCCGGTTCCGTGCTTTCCCTGCGTTGCGGGTCATGAAGGCCTTCTTCCGGAGGCCATGGGGAACGGCCATGAACCGACGTATCCCGCGTTTGCCTGCGCAGTGCGCCGGACTGTGCGTTGGGGTGCTGATCGCCACCAGCGGCATCGCGGCACCACCCGCGGCGGACCAGGCGAAACGGATCGCCGAGCAGTTCGTCACCGGCAAGCAGCCCGATGGACAGGAGAGTTACGAAGCGACGGAGGTGGTCACCAGCGACTTGAACGGCGACGGTCAGGATGAAATCGTCGTGCTGTGGACCCTGTATGGCCCGACCTACTGGAACCATGGCGTCGCCGTGCTTGAAAAACAGGGAGCGCGCTATGTCCCCGCCGGCGAAACACAGGATGCGCTCGGACTCGTGGAAGGGATGACCGTCGCGGATGGCATCATCCAGCTGAAGACGAAATGGCCCGGCCCCAACGATGCACGCTGCTGCCCCACCGTGGCCAAGACGCTGCGTTATCGATGGACGCCAGGGAAGCTCACACCGGCGAAGTGATCACTGCCCGCGCCGCCAGCGGGCGTGGTACACGCGCCAGTCGCCATCCTCGCGTCGCCATGCCGTCGTGACGCGATAGGTGCCGGCCTGGTTCGGCAGCAGGCGTCCGCTGCTGGAGGTCAGCAGCACGTCGAACGCGACCTCCGCGTTCTCGCCATCCACCCTCACGTCGAGCGGCCCGGTGGTGGCGCCGATGCGCGCATTCATCAGCGTGTGCGCACGGATCATGTTGTGCAACGCAGCACGATCGAGCCCGTCCTCACCCGTGAAATCGGGACTGACGCCCTCGATGAAATCGCCCGCCTTGCCGGCCTCCACCGCTGCCTGCATCGCATCGAACTGCTGCCGCAACTGCGCTTCCGGCGTACCGCCGGCACAGGCAACCAGCGCCAGCATGCAGGCGAACAGGCAACCACGCGCGATGAACCCGGTCTTCCTCATCGAAACCTTCGCCTTTTCCATCCGGAACGGTATGCTCCCGACAGGCGCCATCTCCGGCGTTTGCCCATTGAACGCCGCGAGGCGACCCGAAGACCCTGGGGAGGGATTGGAACGATGAGTCAGGAACGTCCGTGGTTCAAGAGCTATCCGCAAGGCGTACCGCAGCAGGTGGACCTGGAGCAGTACCGCTCCATCGTGTCGGTCTTCGATGAGGCGATCAGCAAGTACCGCGACCGTCCTGCGTTCCGCAACTTCGGCAAGACCCTGACCTACGGCGAGGTCGACACGCTCAGCCGGCAGTTCGCGGCGTACCTGCTCGGCGAGCTCAAGCTCAAGAAGGGCGACCGCGTCGCCATCATGATGCCGAACTGCCTGCAGTACCCCATCGCGATCTTCGGCGTGCTGCGCGCCGGCCTGACGGTGGTCAACGTCAACCCGATGTACACCCCGCGCGAGCTGAAGCACCAGCTGGTGGATTCGGGCGCCAGCGTGCTGCTGGTCGTCGACAACTTCGGCAAGACCGCGCAGGAAGCCCTCGCCGGCACGCAGGTCAAGCAGGTGGTCACCACCGCGCTCGGCGACATGGTCGGTTTCCCCAAGGGCGCGATCGTCAACTTCGTGCTGAAGTACGTGAAAAAGATGGTGCCGGACTACGACATCCCCGGTGCCGTGCGTTTCAAGGACACGCTCACGCTGGGCCAGTTGCATACGTTGCCCGAGGTCGACATCGACTCCGGCGACATCGCCTTCCTGCAGTACACCGGCGGCACCACCGGCGTGGCCAAGGGCGCGATGCTGACGCACCGCAACCTGGTGGCGAACATGCAGCAGGCCGGCGTGTGGGTCGGCACCGGACTGGATTACGGCAACGAGGTGATCATCACCGCGCTGCCGCTGTACCACATCTTCGCGCTGACGGCGAACTGCCTGGTCTTCATGAAGCTGGGCGGCCTGAACCACCTGATCACCAATCCGCGCGACATGCCGGGCTTCGTGAAGGAACTGAAGGCCACGCGCTTCACCGCGATCACCGGCGTCAACACGCTGTTCAACGGCCTGCTCAACACGCCGGGTTTCGACGAAGTGGATTTCTCCAACCTCAAGATGACGCTCGGTGGCGGCATGGCCGTGCAGCGCGCGGTCGCGGAGAAGTGGAAGAAGGTCACCGGCGTGACGCTGGTCGAAGCCTACGGCCTGACCGAAACCTCGCCTGCCGCCTGCATCAATCCGATGGACCTGCACGACTACAACGGCGCCATCGGCCTGCCCGTCCCGTCCACCGACGCCTGTCTCAAGGACGACGATGGCAACGTCGTGCCGGTTGGCGAGGTCGGCGAGTTGTGCATCAAGGGTCCGCAGGTGATGAAGGGCTACTGGCAGCGTCCCGAGGAAACGGCGAACGTGATGGATGCCGATGGCTGGCTGCACACCGGCGACATGGCCAAGATGGACGAGAACGGCTTCTTCTACATCGTCGACCGCAAGAAGGACATGATCCTGGTGTCCGGTTTCAACGTGTACCCGAACGAGGTCGAGGACGTGATCGCCGGCCTGGACGGCGTGCTGGAAGTCGCCGCGATCGGCGTGCCCGATGAAAAGTCGGGCGAAGCGGTGAAGGTCTTCATCGTGAAGAAGGACCCTGCCCTCACCGCCGAACAGGTCAAGGCGTTCTGCCGCGACAACCTGACGGGCTACAAGCAGCCGCGTCACATCGAGTTCCGCACGGAGCTGCCGAAGACCAATGTCGGCAAGATCCTGCGCAAGGAACTGCGGGAGCCTGCGAAAACCGCGTGACGCCCTGTTCAGCTTCTTGTGGAAGGCCGGCCATGCGCCGGCCTTTTTCTTTTGGTTCAGGACTTTAGGGGTGAATTCTAGACGCCTGTCACAATTATCGGGACTGGGGGCGGCCTGGTGCCGTCAAGTTGCCGCAAGCGCGTATGTGCACTGGATTTTAATTATTCGTTCAGGTGTAGGATCGGCGCGTGATGCCACCTGCGTCACATTAATCCGTCACCCGCTTCCCCTGCCGCGCGGGCACTACCCCTCCAAGGAGCTCTCCATGAACAACGTCGAAAAACTGCAGCGTACCCGTGCCTTCCCGACCATCCGCGTCGAATCCGAACCGAGCGGCGATGCGCACTGGATGTATATGCATTCGGATGTCGCGCCGGGCGTGCGCCCCTGCTTCCGCAGCCAGATGCTCGACGACGTGCTGAGCTTCATGAACTCCATCACCCTGCGCGAATCCCAGCGCCAGCCCGGCAAGCTTCGTCACCTGGTCGTCGCCTCGGATGCGAACGCGTTCAACCTGGGTGGCGACCTGGAACTGTTCTCGCAGCTGATCCGCGAGAACAACCGCGACCGCCTGCTGAGCTACGCGCGCCGCTGCATCGATGGCGTCCATCATCTCAACACCGGCCTCGGCGGCGACGTGCGCACCATCGCGCTGATCCAGGGCGATGCGCTGGGCGGCGGCCTTGAGATCGCGCTGTCGTGCCACACCATCGTGGCCGAGGAAGGCGTGGACATGGGCCTGCCGGAAGTGCTGTTCGGACTGTTCCCGGGCATGGGCGCCTACTCGTTCCTGTGCAAGCGCGTGTCGCCGCAGGTGGCCGAGAAGATCATCCTGGAAGGCAACATCTACACCAGCGACGAGTTGTACAGGCTGGGCGTGGTCGACGTGCTGGTGCCGAAGGGCCAGGGCGCGGCGGCCGTGCAGACGATCATCGACAAGCAGCGCCGTTCGCCCCATGCGCACCTGGCCTTGAACGCCTGCCGCAACCTGGCGCAGCCGGTCGGCTACGACGAACTGATGGGCATCACCGAAGTGTGGGTCGACACCGCCCTGACGCTCGGCGACAAGTCGCTGAAGATGATGGAACGCATCGTCCGCGCGCAGGAAAAGCGTTCCATCCGCGCAGCCTGACGACCTGCAAGACCCTGCTTCCATCGCAGGGAACCACAGGGGAAATCAGGGGGTTGAAGCGCGCTTCGCGTCTTCAAGGGCGAGTCCGGGTCACCGTACTCGCCACGGACCCACGGATCCGCCGGTTCACCGCACGACATCTGCCACCCACCGGCCGTCATCGGCGGCCGGCAGGCGCATCACGGCGATGAGCTTTCGTTGCCCTTGTCGACCGCACTGCGGACACGCTGCCGGGCATCGAGCGCGGCACGGCCGTGGCTCAGGTGGGAGTTCAGCGCCGCCAGGCGATGCCGCCATTCGCGCGTGATCTGCCAGTCGGCCAGGCTCATCATCTCGCCCGCCGCCGCCGCCAGTTTCACCAGGCCCAGGTTGCTGGCCACGCCCTTCAGCGCGTGCGCATGCTCGCGCAGGTGTTCGCCATCGCCGCGCTCCATCGCATGCGCCATGGCGCCGATGCATCCGTCGGCGTCGTTGAGGCACTGCTCGATGAATTCGCGTTCGAACGCTTCACCCATGCCGAGCGCCGTCAGTTCGTCCAGCACGCTGACGTCGAGCACGCCGTCCGAGACTTCCACCGCGCGCGCGGGCGCCATGGAGACCGCAGTGGCAGTGACCCGGCCGGAGGTCGCGATGTCCGCCAAGGCGTCCAGCAGGCGGGTCGCGACGACCGGCTTGGCCAGGAACGCCCGCGCACCGGCCTGTTCGCAACGCTGGATGGATTCGGGCGTGACGTCCGCGCTGAGGATCAGCACGGGGGTGCGGCTGCCGCTGCCCGCTTCCATCACGCGCAGCTGCTTGAGCAGGTCGAGGCCGCTGAGGCCGGGCATGTGCAGGTCGCAGATGACCGCGTCGTAGGAGGCCGACTCCAGCGCGTCCAGCACTTCTTCGCCGCCGTTGACGCAGGTGATCCGATGGCCGGCCTTCTGCAGCAGCCGCTGGACGACCATGCGATTGGCTTCGTGGTCGTCGGCCACCAGGATCTGCATGCTGCGCACGCGGGCGCGATGACGCAGGAACGGATCCGAGAACGCGATGATGTTCTCCGCGCCCGAGGTTTCCGGTTCTTCCTGCAGCCACTCCGCATGGCCGTGCACCGCGGGTACCACGACGCGCTCGGGCACCGCTTCGAACGGAAGTTCCACCCAGAAGCAGCTGCCACGCTGTTCATGGCTCTCGAACCCGATGGTGCCGCCCATCGCTTCGGTCAGGCCCTTGGCGATCGTCGTGCCCAGGCCAGTGCCGCCGTAGCGGCGCGACAGGCTGACGTCGGCCTGCTCGAACGCCTCGAACAGGCGCTCGCGCAGTGCGAGCGGTACGCCGATGCCGGTATCGGTGACGGTGAAGCGCAGGCGCACCTGGCTGCCCTCGACCAGGGATGGCGTGACGACCACGCGCACTTCGCCCTCGTCGGTGAACTTGACCGCGTTGCCGGCGAGGTTCAGCAGCACCTGGCGCAGGTGGCCGGCGTCGCCGCGCAGCTTGAGCGGGATCGCGTCGTCGACGACGCCTTCGTAGCGCACCTGCTTGCCGCGTGCCTGTGGCATCAGGATCAGGCCGATGTTGTCGACCAGTTCGCGCGGCGAGAACTCCACCACGTTGAGCTTGACCTTGCCCGCTTCGATCGCGGAGATGTCCAGCACGTCCTCGACCAGCCCCAGCAGCGTGCGCGTGGAGGCCTGGATGGTGGACAGGCATTCGCGCTGCTCGGCATCCAGTCGCGTGGTCGCCAGCAGTTCGGACATGCCCGCCAGCCCGTTCAACGGCGTGCGGAACTCGTGGCTCATGTTGGCGAGGAAGCGGCTCTTGGCCTCGTTCGCGCGACGCGCCTCGTCGGTGGCGCGGGTCAGGTCGCGCAGCAGGCCGGACAGGTACATCGGCACCGCGATCAGGCCGAGCACCAGGCCCACGCCCAAGGTCAGGTTGCTGCGCCAGTAGTCGTTCATCGCGACCACGGCTGCGAATGCCGTGCTCGCCATCGCCACCGCCACCACCAGGTACCGGTTGCCGTAGCGCAGGCCGTTGCCGACCGTGATCCACATCAGCACCACGTAGGCCCACGACAGCGGTTCGCCCATGCCGTTCATCGCGGCGGCCAGCAGGCCGTAGTCGGCGATCATGCCCAGCGCACGGCGCGCGTGCGACTTGCCCGGCTGCACCAGCAGCCACGCGAAGATGCCCAGGCTGTTGACCAGGCCCGAGGTGATGATGGTCAGGACGATCGCGTACTCGCCCGGCGGCAGCGCCGCGCGCGAGGACGGCAGCAATGCGTACGTCAGGATGATGGAGATCAGGGCGACACGGATCAGCGCCTGGCCGTGTTCACTGTCGCCGCGATGCGCCAGTCGGGACTTGATCCAGCCGATGGGATTGGTCATGGCTCACTCCATCCCTGGACGGTTCTGCACCGTCGAGTAGCGTTCGCAGATGTCGTCCAGCCGCGCCCGCCCTCGGATCAGCGCGTCGACACATGCGGGGTCGAACAGGCGACCGCGCTGCGCATACAGGTAAGCCAGTGCGGCGTCCTTGTCCCACGCCTTCTTGTAAGGCCGCGGCGAGATCAGTGCATCGAACACGTCCGCCACCGCCACTATCCTCGCTTCCAACGGGATCTGCTCGCCGACGAGGCCATCGGGATAACCGCTGCCGTCGTAGCGTTCATGATGCCGCAGCGCGATCAGCGCGCCGGTCTGGATGAAGCGGTTCTGGCTGCCCGAGAGCAACTGGTGGCCGATCTTCGGGTGGCGGCGCATGACCTCGGTTTCGTCCGCGGTCAGCGGCCCAGCCTTCATCAGCACCGAATCGGGGATCGCGATCTTGCCCATGTCGTGCAGCGGCGCGGCCATCTCGATGGTGCGTACTTCGTCTTCCGGCAGGCCGAGCTGCTCGGCGATCAGCCCGGCCACGTGGGCCATGCGTTCCAAGTAGGCGCTGGTGCCGCTGTCGCGGTACTCGATGGCGCGCGCCAGGCGCGACAGCGTCTCGCGTTCGCGCTCCTCCACCTCGTGCATGCTGGACAGCAGGCGCTGCTCCAGCGACAGGGCGCGCTGCTTGACGTTCTCGGACTGCTGGCGGAGCTGCAGCAGGTTGCGGCAGCGGGCGCGCAGTTCGCGCGGCCGCACCGGCTTGACCAGGAAATCGATGACGCCGGCTTCCAGCGCGGCCTGGCGGATCGGCTCGTCGCCGACCACGGTGATCAGGATGATCGCGATGTCGCGATGCATCGGCAGCCGGCGGAAGCGGCGGGCGAACTCCAGCCCGTCCATGCCCGGCATGCGGTAGTCCAGCAGCAGCAGGTCGGTGCGGTTCTTCTCGCACCATTCCAGTGCGGCCAGCGGATCGCCGAAATCATGGACGGCCAGCTCGGACGCGATGTCCTCGATGACATGGCGCAGCATCGTGCGCGCAGACGTCTGATCGTCGACGATGACGATGTTCAAAGCGTTACCTACCCCTTGGGGCCACATCACGTGGCTGTCGGGCAAGGATACTCCGGCGGGGCTCGCATCCAACATGTCGTCAGTCCTGTCCGGTGGCACGGGCCCGGGCGGGGTCCGTGAACCACGAAGGGAACCGATGCGAATCACGGGGCCCCCTCCCCTGATCTCTATCGGCGCGGGCGGAGGAAAATTGACCGCCCTGCGCGTGAAACGACGCAGGAAGCGTGCCAGCCGTCGCAATGGCCTGTCGGGGCTCAGCAAATTGATCTCCGTCACGGATTTGCGGTCTTCCCGACCGGTCCGTGGCGGGCTGCTGACGGGAAGGCGACCATCCTGGGACAGCCCTTCCCGCAGCAGTGGTCCCGCCGCGTCATCCCGACGGGTGCGTATGCTGCCCCGGAGCGTCACTTCGTCGACGCGCCGGGGTTCGTTTCAACCCTGGCTTTCAGGACGCATGTAAGGGAACAACAGCACGTCGCGGATCGAATCGGAGCCGGTCAGCAGCATGACCAGGCGGTCGATGCCGATGCCCAGCCCGCCGGTCGGCGGCAGGCCGACTTCCAGCGCGCGGATGTAGTCGGCGTCGAAGTGCATGGCCTCGTCGTCGCCGCCTTCCTTGGCCTGGACCTGCGCCATGAAGCGCGCCGCCTGGTCCTCGGGGTCGTTCAGTTCGGAGAAGCCGTTGGCGATCTCCTTGCCGTTGATGAACAGCTCGAAACGGTCCGTATAGCCCGGCTGGTCGTCGTTGGCACGGGCCAGCGGCGACACTTCGACCGGGTGGTCGGTGATGAAGGTCGGTTGCACCAGGGTGTGTTCGACCGTCTTCTCGAAGATCTCCAGCAGCAGCTTGCCCCAGCCGTAGGACGGCTTGACGTGGATCTTCAGGCGTTCGCAGTGGCGCGCCAGCGCATCGCGGTCGGTGCAGTCGGCGGCGCTGATCTCGGGGTTGTGGTGGCGGACGGCCTCATCCATGCGCCAGCGGCGGAACGCCGGCTCCAGGTCGATGTCCTGCCCGTCCCACGCCACCTGGCCGGTCCCGAGCACTTCATGCGCCACGTCGCGGATGACGCCCTCGGTCAGGTCCATGATTTCGGTGTACGTGGCGTAGGCCTCGTACAGTTCGAGCATGGTGAATTCGGGGTTGTGGCGGGTGCTGACGCCCTCGTTGCGGAAGTTGCGGTTGATCTCGTACACCCGCTCCAGGCCGCCGACCACCAGGCGCTTCAGGTACAGCTCCGGCGCCACGCGCAGGTACAGGTCCAGGTCCAGCGCGTTGTGGTGGGTGGTGAACGGCTTGGCCGCGGCACCGCCGGGAATGTAATGCATCATCGGCGTCTCGACCTCGAGGAAGCGCCGGGTATCCAGCCACTCGCGGATCGCGCGGATGATGCGCGAGCGCTTGATGAAGACCGCGCGCGCTTCCGGGGTGACGATCAGGTCGACGTAACGCTGGCGGTAGCGCTGCTCCACGTCCGACAGCCCGTGCCACTTGTCCGGCAGCGGGCGCAGCGACTTGGTCAGCAGGCGGAGGGTGTCGGCCTTCACCGACAGTTCGCCGGTACGGGTGCGGGTCAGACCGCCCTCGACGCCGATGATGTCGCCGATGTCCCAGCCCTTGAACGCATCGTAGGTTTCGCCCAGCGTGTTGGCCTGCAGGAACAGCTGGATGCGGCCGGACTCGTCCTGGATCTGCACGAAGCTCGCCTTGCCCATCACGCGCTTGGCCATCAGGCGGCCAGCCAGCTTCACCTGCCGCCCGCTGCCTTCCAGTGCCTCGCCGGTCCACAGGTCGGCGTCCTCGTACTGCGTCTGCAGGTCGCCTGCGTAGTCGCTTCGCCGGAAGTCGTTGGGAAACGCGATGCCCTGCCCGCGCAGCGCGGTCAGTTTGGCGCGACGCTCGGCGATGAGGCTGTTCTCGTCCTGCGGAGGCGTGTGGTCGGTCATCGGTTCTTATCGTGTTCTTGGACGTGGGAGCGACGTGAGTCGCGAGCTGTTTCGGTGCACCTTCGCGACTCACGTCGCTCCCACAAGGGAGCTTCCGATCGCGTCAGGCGTCGATGCGTTTGGAACCGGCTTCCAGGCCGGATTTCAGGCTGGCCTCGACGAACTCGTCAAGATCGCCATCCAACACCTTCTGTGTATCCGAACGCTCCACGCCGGTGCGCAGGTCCTTGATGCGGCTCTGGTCCAGCACGTAGTTGCGGATCTGGCTGCCCCAGCCGATGTCGGACTTGGTGGCTTCCACCGCATCGCGCTCGGCGTTGCGCTTCTGGATCTCCTGCTCGTACAGCTTGGCGGCCAGCATCTTCATCGCGTTGTCGCGGTTCTGGTGCTGGCTGCGGCCGGTCTGGCAGGCGACGACAATACCGGTCGGCACGTGGGTGATGCGCACCGCCGATTCGGTCTTGTTGACGTGCTGGCCGCCGGCGCCGGACGAGCGGTACACGTCGGTCTTCAGGTCGGCCGGATTGATGTCGATGTCGATGTTGTCGTCGACTTCCGGCGACACGAACACCGACGTGAAGCTGGTGTGGCGGCGGTTGTCGGAGTCAAACGGCGACTTGCGCACCAGGCGGTGCACGCCGGTTTCGGTCTTCAGCCAGCCATAGGCGAAGTCGCCTTCCACCCGCAGCGTGGCCGACTTGATGCCGGCGACGTCGCCGCCGCTGGCTTCCATCAGTTCGGTCTTCCAGCCGCGCGATTCGCACCAGCGCAGGTACATCCGCAACAGGATTTCCGCCCAGTCCTGCGCCTCCGTGCCGCCGGCACCGGCCTGGATGTCGACGAAGGCGTTGGAGCTGTCCATCTTGCCGGAGAACATGCGCTGGAATTCCAGCTTGTCCACGTGGACAGCGTAGCGCTCCACGTCGGCCACCACGGCGCTCGCGGTGTCCTCGTCGTTCTCCATCTCGGCCAGTTCCAGCAGTTCGCCGGCGCCGGTCAGGCCTTCCTCGATGTCGCGGATGCCGTTGACCGTCTTGTCCAGCAGCGAACGCTCACGGCCGAGCTGCTGGGCGTATTCGGCGTTGTTCCAGATGTCCGGGCTTTCCAGCTCGCGGTTTACTTCTTCCAGGCGCTCGCGCTTGGCATCGTAGTCAAAGATACCCCCGGAGCGAGGCCAGCCTGTCCTGCAGGTCGGCGATGCGCTGGCGGATGGGATTGAGCTCGATCATGGGTCGTGGGGCGGGGCTGGAAACGGTCGGCAAGGATACCAGAGGCATGCGCGGCGCCGTGCCGGGGCCCGCTGCGTGGAACGGGACTTGCATCGTTGCGGGCGCGTCCTTCCGAGAGCCGTCCGCGCATGCCGACTCCCGCCACTCCCCTGCCCGTCCCGTTGCTGCCGTGGCTGCTCGGCCTCGCGCTGCTGGCCGGCCTGCCGTCTTCGCGCGCCCAGGGTACGCAGCCGGTCGTGGACCAGCGTGCCGACGAGGTGAAGCGCTGCCTGCAGTTGCGGCGCGATGCTCCCCTGGTCGCGGTCGCACTGGCGGAGTCGCTGCTGCGCGAGCCCGACCTGGCAGTCGAGGACGAAGTGAAGATCTACAGCTGCCTCGGCATCGCGGCCGGGTTGTCGGGCGACAGGACCCGCGCCGTGGAGGCCGGTGCGCAGATGGAGCGCCTGGTAAAGGAGCACCCCCGCCTGCCCGCGCAGTTCCGTGCACGCGCCTATTCGCAGGCCGGCTCGGTGTTCCACGGCGCGGGCCAGATCCGTCGCGCCGAAGCCGCCTATCTGGACGCACAGGGTCTGGCTGCGCAGCTGCCGGCCGAGGAGGCCGCGCTGTTCCAGGCCACCACGCTGGCCAACATCGGCCTGATCCATACGGACTACCTGGATTCGCCGGAGATCGCGGATGGCTATTACCGCAAGGCCTTGGCGGCCGCGGACTCGGTCGGCCTGGAGGATCCGCTGATCCTGCATAACCATGCCCTCAACCTGGTCGCACTTGGCCGTACCGACGAGGCGATGGCCGTGATCGACCACGGCGAAGCGGTGGCGCGACGCAAACAGGCGCAATCCGTGGTCGATCGCCTGCGGGCCGAACGGGCGGGCCTGTGGATCGCGCAGGGCCGCCTCGCCCAGGCCAGGCCGCTGCTCGACGCCGTCATCAGCGCCCAACAGGCCAGTGCCGACAAGCCTGGCCTCGCCGGGTCGCTGGCCAAGCTGTCGACGCTGCAACGCCTGTCCGGCGACTACGCCGGCGCTTTGGCGACCGCCAAGCGCGCCTGGTCGAACGTGGATGGCACGCCTCAACCGCAGAAGCAGCGCGAGGTACTGCGTGCCTGGATGGCCGCGCATGCCGCGCAAGGCCAGGCCGACGACGCCATGGACGTCGGCGCGCGCCTGCATGCACTGGACATGCAGGCGCTGAAGGAACAGCGACTCGAGCTGCTGGCCGACCTGCAGGCCCGCAGCGAAAGCGCCGCCGCACAGCGCGAACTGGCCACGATGCGCCACCAGGCGCAGATCCGTGTGCTGAACGACGAGAAGTCGACGTTGCTGCGCCGCTACGGCATCGCCCTGCTGGTGTTGCTGGTGCTTGCCGGCGTCGGTTTCGGCCTTCTGCAACGTCGCAAGAACCGGCAGCTGCGCAAGGTCAGCGCCACCGATCCACTGACCGGCCTGCGCAACCGGCGCGCCGCGACCGAGGCGATGAAGGCGATCTCGTCGCAACGCCCGGTGGCCGGCACCCGCCACGTACTGTTCCTGATCGACATCGACCACTTCAAGAAGGTCAACGACGGCTTCGGCCACCATGCCGGCGACCAGGTGCTGATCGCGCTGGCGCACCGCCTGCGCGAGATCGGCCGCGTGGACGACGTCATCGCCCGCTGGGGTGGCGAGGAATTCCTGATGGCCTGCGCCGACCTTACCGAGGCGCAGGCCTGCACCGTCGCGTCAAGGCTGCACGAAGCCCTGTGCGAAGTGCACGAACTGGCGCCCCGTCAGCAGTGGCCGTTGACCGTGTCGCTGGGCTTCGCGCCCTTCCCGTTCTTCGACAACGCGACCGGCGGCTGGGACTACGCATTGCGCATGGCCGACCGCGCTCTGTACGCCGCCAAGGACCGTCGTAACGCCTGGGCCGGCCTGTGGGGGCGCACGTTGCCGGCGGGTGCCACGCTGCAGGCGCTGCTGGAAGCACCCGAGGAGGCCGTCCGCAGCGGCGCCATCGAACTGGTCGCCAGCTATGCGGTGGAACGCCTGCCACAGGTGCCGGCATCGCGCGCGGCCTGATCAGGCGGCTTCGGCGCCGGTCCGCTGGCGCAGGTCCTGCCGGTAACGTCGGCTGCATGGCAGGGCGCTGCCATCCTTCATGTGCACGCGCGCGTCGCCGGTATCCAGCGGTTCGATCGACACCACCTGGTCGAGGCTGACGATGTAGCTGCGATGGATGCGGGCGAACCGGCGCGGATCCAGCCGCGCCTGGATGCCGGCGACGGTGCTGCGCAACGGGTAGTCGTGGCCGCGGACGCGCAGGTTGACGTAGTTGCCTGCCGCCTGCAGCCACTCGATGTCGTTGGCGGCCACCAGGAAATCGCGGCCGAGCTTGCGCACCAGGAACCGGTCCGGCTGGTCCACCGGTTCCAGGGGCGGCCCCTCGTCGGGCTCGGCGAGCAGGCTGGCCTCGCCCTGCCAACGCCGCAGGAGCAGCCGATAGGCCTCCATGGTCAGCACGATGTAGGCGAAGCTCCGGATGTCCTTCAGGTATTCGTAGAACAGTTCGCGCGGCCACGGCCCGAAGTCGTAGCTCATTCCCTGAAGGCGGTAGGCCAGTATGCGCAGCGCCACCATGCCGACCACATGCACCACGCAGACCACGAGGCTGGCACCGACATACCGCGCCATCTGTCGGCGCCAGTCGCCCCACAGGAAGGGAAAGCGGCGGGTAAACCAGGCCATCGCCGGCAGCACGACCAGCAGCCACATCACCGCGCTGCTGGCCTCCCAGACCGCCGGCTCCCACGCCTGCACGCCGGATTCGCCGCGCCGGAAGTCCATCAGCGTGGTGATGCTGTTGGCGATGCAGTTCGCCCCGATCATCGCTACCCAGAAGCCGGCCTCGGCCCAGCGCTTCCAGGGCAGATAGCGTTCGTAGGTCAGCGTGGCACGTTCGGTCATGCACGCATTCTAGCGGTCGCCCCGGCGTGCACCCTCCGCGATCCGTCCCTCGATGCCGGCCATTGGCCCCTCCGCGACCGCCATGCGTCCCTTCGCGGTGGAAGCGCGCAGCCCGGCATCGGACGCTGGCCGCCGACAACACAAGGAGACGATCATGCAACGCCGCCACGATCTGGACTGGGTCCGCGTCTGCGCCTTCGGGCTGCTGGTGCTCTACCACGTCGGCATGTACTACGTGACCTGGGACTGGCATGTGAAGAGCCCGGACGCCAGCGATGCGCTGGAGCCGTTCATGCTGCTCAGTTCGCCGTGGCGCCTGTCGTTGCTGTTCCTGGTATCCGGTGCGGCCACCGCCTTCCTGCTCGGCAAGGCACGTCAGGCAGCGGACGCGACGGGAACGCGCACCCGCTTCCTCGGCGCCCGCTCCTGGCGGCTGCTGGTGCCGCTGGTCTTCGGCATGCTCGTGATCGTGCCCCCGCAGGCCTACTACGAAGTGGTGGAACAGCTGCCGGGTGGCTATCACGAGGGCTACATGGCGTTCTACGGACGCTACCTCACCGCCTACGACGGCTTCTGCGACGCCGACGGCTGCCTCAGGATCCCGACCTGGAACCATCTGTGGTTCGTCGCCTACCTGTGGGTCTATACCGTGGTCCTGTGGCTGCTGTGGCGACTGGCGCCGCGGGTGCTCGACGCCAGCCGCCACCTGCTCGCCACGCGGCTGTCGGGGCTGGGGGTGCTGATCTGGCCGGTCCTGTTCCTGGGCGTGGCCCGGGTGTTGCTGGTCGGCCGCTTCGAGCAGACACACGCGCTGGTCGACGACTGGTACAACCATGCGCAGTACTTCGGCGTGTTCCTGTTCGGCTTCCTCGTCGCGCGCGCCGACGGGGTATGGCAGGCGATCGACCGGCTGCGCTGGCCCGCGCTGGTGACCTGGCTCGCCAGCTGGGCGGGACTGATCGCCTATTTCACCCGCTTCGCCGATGTCGATCCGCCGGACACGCTGCGCATGGCGATGCGGTTGGCCTGGGCGCTGAACCAGTGGTGCGCCATCGTCGCGGTGCTCGGTTTCGCGCACCACTGGCAGCCGGGCGACAGTCGCGTGCTGCGCTACCTGGTGCCTGCCGTCTTCCCGGTCTACATCCTGCACCAGACCGTCATCGTGGTGGTGGCGCATCACCTGAAACCGTTGGCGATTCCGCCGCTGGTCGAAGGTCCTCTGCTGGTCGCGATCACCTTCGCCACATGCTTCGCCGGCTACGAAGGCATCCGGCGCGTCGGCTGGCTGCGGCCGCTGTTCGGTCTGGCGCAAAAGCAGACGCCGCGCGCGGAGGCAGCGGCGGCGGTCGCGGAGCGGCCGTGAGCCAGGCTCAGGCGAGCGGCAGCCAGTGCCGCAGCAGCAACTGGATGCCGCGACGGTCCTTCCAGTCGTCGGTATCCAGTTGATAGGCCGCCTGGATGCGCGCCGGCGGCGGCACGTCCTGCCAACCGTTGAAGTGGATGGCGTTGAGCGCAGAGGATTGACCTGGCGGCCGCAGCGAGAACTTCAGGTGCTTCTCGCCCACGACCCGCCAATCCAGCACGTCGAACACGCCATCGAACACCGGTTCGGGAAAGCCCTGCCCCCACGGACCGGCGCCACGCAGTACGTCGGCATGGGTCCGATCGAGCTCAACGGGCGAGAGTTCGCCATCGCTCAGGATCTCCTCGCGCAGCAGATCCTCGTCGAGCATCGTGGATGCGTACTGGTGGAAGGCCGCGCGGAACGACGGCAGTGCGCTTTCGTCCAACGAAAGCCCCGCCGCCATCGCATGGCCACCGAAGCGCTGGATCACGCCGGGATGCAGTGCATCGACTGCCGCGAGCGCGTCGCGGATGTGGAAGCCCGGGATCGAGCGAGCCGAACCACGCAGGGTGGTGCTGCCGGGCTCGGCGGGCGCAAACGCGATCACCGGCCGATGCAGCCGTTCCTTGATCTTGGAGGCGACCAGACCGACCACGCCGGGATGCCACTCCGGATCGAACAGGCACGGTGCCAGCGGCACCGGCGCGCCGTCGGTGCTTTCGATGCGTGCGAGCGCCGTATGCGCCTCGTCGACCATCTGCTGCTGCACGCCACGCCGTTCGGCGTTGATGCCGTCGAGCACGCGCGCCATCTCATCCGCCTGGGTGGCGTCGTCGGTCAGCAGGCAGGCGATGCCGAGCGCCATATCCTCCAGCCGTCCCGCCGCATTGAGGCGCGGCGCGATGGCGAAGCCGATATCGGCGGCGGTCAGGCGTGCCGGGTCGCGTCCGGCCACGCGTATCAGTGCCTGCAGGCCGGCGCATCCCTGTCCGGCGCGCAGGCGTCGCAGGCCGGCGCCGACGAGGGCGCGGTTGTTGGCATCCAGCGGCACCAGGTCGGCGACCGTGCCGATGGCGACGAGGTCGAGCAGCGTGGAGAGATCCGGCTCAGCGCCCGAGAACGCGGCGCGCTCGCGCAGCACCCGGCGCAGCGCCAGCAGCACATAGAACATCACGCCGACGCCGGCCAGCATCTTGCTGGGGAACGGATCGCCACGCAGGTTCGGATTGACGATGACATCCGCTGGCGGCAGTCGATCTCCCGGCAGGTGATGGTCGGTGACCAGCACCTGCCAGCCACGCGCTTTCGCTTCGGCAATACCGGCATGACACGCGATGCCGTGGTCGACCGTCACCAGCAGGTCGGGCTGCAATGCCGCCAGTTCGTCCACCAGCGACGGCGACAGGCCGTAGCCGTGAACCATGCGGTTGGGCACCGCTGGCGTCACCCGGCGCGCGCCGAGCAGGCACAGGCCGCGCACGCCGACCGCGCAGGCGGTGGCGCCGTCGCAATCGAAATCGCCGACGATGACGATGTGCCGGTCCTGCGCGATCGCATCGGCCAGCAGCGCGGTGGCCGCATCCAGGCCACCCAGCGAATCCGGGGCCAGCAACTGCGCGAGCCGCGGCTGGGCCTGGTCGATCGACAGCGCGCCGCGAGCCTCGTAGATCCGGCGCAGCAGAGGCGGCACGCTGTCCGGCCATTGCCCGCCCGCCACGATGGCGCGACGGCGGATACGCGGGGATGGCGTCATGCCGGAACGTGGTCCGGGCGCGCCGTTTCCAGTCGCTGCAGCGCACCGCGCCACAGGCGCCAGCGCTGGTCGCGGCGCAGGGAGAACAGGGCGCCGTCTTCGAAGTCGAGGTTCAGCGCATCCAGTTCGCGCTTGCGCAGCGCATCGAGCAACGGGCGCAACGCATCGGTGCACAGCAGATCGAGATTGCGCAGGTGGCGCAGGTCGATCAGGGCATCGACACCGCCCTCCCCGTTGGCATGCGTGGCTTCGACACCAGCCACCTGCGCGAGCGACTGCAGCAGCACGTCGTTACCCTTCACCTGGCGGAAGCCGGTACTCACAGCGTCCGGGAGCACGCCGCCGCCCCAGAACCACAGCGAGTTCACCGGCGGCTTGCCCAGCGCTGCACGTTGCGCGTTCCACGGATGGTTGTGCAGCAGCACCTGCGCTTCGCTGAGCAGCGCACGCCAACGCCGGCCAGCATCGCCTTCCGGCAGGTGCGCAAAAAGATCGTCGCCGAGGACCTCGCTGGCCGGCGCGAATGCGGGCAGCTTCGCGTCAAGGGGCAAGCGCAGGTACCAGCGCGACGGGTCCGGCGCATCGAGCAGCATGCCGGCATCGCCGAACAGGGGCTTCAAGGCCGGCAGCAGCTGCGTGGTGTCGTCGTCCGTGAGTGCGAGCGCTTCGCCGTAGGCGAGCATGCGCGCGCCGGTCATGTCGGGCGACACGCGCGCCGGATCGGCGCGGAGCCAGGTCGCACCGGCCGCATCGCGCGCGTCGCGTTGCCGGGTCAGCGCCGCGACCGGCCAATGGTCGGGCACCAGCCGGAACTGGCGGCGCAGCTGCGCGCGCTCGCCCGCCTCGCCTTCCGCGCGGTCCGCACGTCCGAGCGCCTTGGCGATGTCGGGCGGCAGCACCTGCCCGACCAGGCGGGTCCGCGCAGGCAGCAGCAGGGTGGCCTGGGCCATCGGTCCGTCAGTCGGCGTAGGAGACGCTGACGATTTCGTACTCGCGCTGGCCGGCGGGCGCATCGATGGTGACGCTGTCGCCTTCGTGCTTGCCGATCAGGGCGCGCGCCAGCGGCGAGGAAATCGCGATCAGGCCCAGCTTGATGTCGGCTTCCAGGTCGCCGACGATCTGGTAGCGCTTTTCTTCATCGGTATCCACGTCGGCCAGCACCACCTTGGCGCCGAACACGATGCGCGAACCGGCGTTGAGCTTGCTGACGTCGATGATCTCCGAATGCGACAGCTCGCCTTCCAGCTGCTTGATGCGGCCTTCGATGAAACCCTGCTGCTCGCGCG
The DNA here is from genome assembly GCF_010093445.1 of Pseudoxanthomonas japonensis. Taxonomy (GTDB): domain Bacteria; phylum Pseudomonadota; class Gammaproteobacteria; order Xanthomonadales; family Xanthomonadaceae; genus Pseudoxanthomonas_A; species Pseudoxanthomonas_A japonensis. The sequence goes on from NZ_PDWW01000008.1 coordinate 59,335, forward strand.
CAGCGTGATACTCGGCGTTCTCCTTCAGGTCGCCGTGCGCACGCGCTTCGGCGATAGCCGTGATCACCTCGGGACGCTTGACCGTCTTCAGCAGATCCAGTTCCTGGCGCAGGCGCTGCGCGCCTTGCATGGTCAATGGGGCTCTCACCCTTGAAGCTCCTTGTGCAGTTCCTGCAACGCCAGCACCGGGCCCGTGCCGCGGTATTCCAGCGAATGCACCAGCGCCTTGGCGCCGGCGACGGTCGTCGAATAGGTGACGCGGTGCTGCAGGGCCTCGCGCCGGATGGAGAAGGAGTCGGCGATCGCCTGGCGTCCTTCCGTGGTGTTGACGATATACACGATTTCGCCGTTCTTGATCAGGTCTACGACGTGCGGGCGGCCTTCCAGCACCTTGTTGATCTGCTCGCAGGCGATGCCGTGCTCACCCAGCCACGCCGCCGTGCCCGCCGTGGCGACGATGCTGTAGCCGCGGCCGACCAGTTCCTGCGCCACCGGCAGCACGCGCTTCTTGTCCGGGTCGCGCACCGAAATGAACACCTTGCCCACCGGCGGCGCCTTGATGCCACCGGCTTCCTGCGCACGCGCCATGGCCGCACCGAAGCTGCGGCCCACGCCCATCACCTCGCCCGTGGAGCGCATCTCCGGGCCGAGGATCGGGTCGACGCCCTGGAACTTGGCGAACGGGAAGATCGCTTCCTTGACCGAGTAGTAGTCCGGCACGATTTCCCTGGTGGCGCCCTGCCCGGCCAGCGTCCTGCCGGCCATGCAGCGGGCCGCTATCTTCGCCAGCGGCATGCCGGTGGCCTTGGACACGAACGGCACCGTGCGCGAGGCGCGCGGATTCACTTCCAGCAGGTAGATGATGTCGTCATTGCCGTCTTCGCCAAGCTGGATGGCGAACTGGGTGTTCATCAGGCCGACGACCTTCAGGGCCTTGGCCAGCTCGACCACCTGGCGGCGCAGCTCGTCCTGCGTCTTCGCCGACAGCGAGTACGGCGGTAGCGAACACGAGGAGTCGCCCGAGTGCACGCCCGCCTCTTCGATATGCTCCATCACGCCGCCGATCAGCACGTTGCCCTCGGCGTCCGCAATGATGTCGACGTCCACTTCCACCGCGTTGTCGAGGAAGCGGTCCAGCAGCACCGGCGAATCGTTGGAGACCTTCACCGCGTCGCGCACGTAGCGGGCCAGGTCGGATTCGCCATAGACGATCTCCATCGCGCGGCCACCCAGCACGTACGACGGACGCACGACCAGCGGGTAGCCGATCTCGCGCGCCAGCAGCAGCGCCTCCTGGTCGTTGCGGGCGATGCGGTTGGGCGGCTGCTTCAACGCGAGCTTGTCGACCAACTGCTGGAAGCGCTCGCGGTCCTCGGCCAGGTCGATGGAATCCGGGCTGGTGCCGATCACCGGCACGCCATTGGCCTCGAGCGCACGCGCGAGCTTCAGCGGCGTCTGACCGCCGTACTGCACGATGACGCCCTTCGGCTGCTCCAGTTCGACGATCTCCAGCACGTCTTCCAGCGTCAGCGGCTCGAAGTACAGGCGGTCGGGGGGGTCGTAGTCGGGGGGGACGGTTTCCGGGTTGCAGTTGACCATGATGGTCTCGAACCCGTCCTCGCGCAGCGCCAGCGCGGCATGCACGCAGCAGTAGTCGAACTCGATGCCCTGGCCGATGCGGTTGGGACCGCCGCCGAGGATCATGATCTTGTCGCGGTTGGTGGGCAGCGCCTCGCACTCGTCCTCATAGGTCGAATACAGATAGGCGGTGCTGGTGGCGAACTCGGCCGCGCAGGAGTCCACGCGCTTGTAGACCGGCTTCACGCCCAGCGCCTTGCGCAGCACGCGCACGGCGGCCTCGTCGGTGCCGGCCAGCTGCGCCAGGCGCGCATCGGAAAAGCCCATGCGCTTCAGGCGACGCATGCGCGCCTTGTCGAGCGAGCCCAGGCCGTCGGTGGCGAGCTGCTGCTCGGCGGCGATGATCTCTTCCATCTGGTCGAGGAACCACGGGTCGATAAACGACAGCGCGTGCACCTGCTCCACCGTCATGCCGGCGCGGAACGCATCGGCCACGTAGAACAGGCGTTCCGGGCCCGGCGCCTTCAGTTCGCGCCGCAGCGTGGCCAGGTCATCCTCGTCGGCCAGGTCGAGGCCCGTGGGGTCGAGGCCGACCTTGCCGGTCTCGAGCCCACGCAATGCCTTCTGCAGCGATTCCTGGAAGGTGCGGCCCATCGCCATCACCTCGCCCACCGACTTCATCTGGGTGGTCAGGCGCGCATCGGCCTGCGGGAACTTCTCGAACGCGAAGCGCGGGATCTTGGTAACCACGTAGTCGATCGCCGGCTCGAACGAGGCCGGGGTCAGGCCGCCGGTGATCTCGTTCTTCAGTTCGTCCAGCGTGTAGCCCACGGCCAGCTTGGCCGCGACCTTGGCGATCGGGAAACCGGTGGCCTTGGAGGCCAGCGCCGAGGAACGCGATACGCGCGGATTCATCTCGATGACGACGACGCGACCGGTCTGCGCATTGATCCCGAACTGCACGTTCGAACCGCCGGTGTCCACGCCGATCTTGCGCAGCACGGCGATGGACGCGTCGCGCAGGCGCTGGTACTCCTTGTCGGTCAGCGTCTGCGCCGGCGCGACGGTGATGCTGTCGCCGGTGTGCACGCCCATGGGATCGAGGTTCTCGATCGAGCAGACGATGATGCAGTTGTCCGCGGTGTCGCGGACTACTTCCATCTCGAATTCCTTCCAGCCCAGCACCGATTCTTCCACCAGCACTTCGGTAGTCGGCGACAGTTCGAGGCCGCGGGTGACGATGTCGACCAGTTCCTCGCGGTTGTAGGCGATGCCGCCGCCGCTGCCGCCCAGCGTGAAGCTGGGACGGATGATGGTGGGATAGCCGACGCGGGTCTGGATCTCCAGCGCTTCTTCCAGCGTATGGGCAACGGCGGCCTTCGGGCATTCCAGCCCGATCTCGCCCATCGCCACGCGGAACAGCTCGCGGTCTTCGGCCATGCGGATGGCATCGCGCTTGGCGCCGATCAATTCGACGCCGTACTTCTCCAGCACGCCATTGTCGGCCAGGTCCAGCGCACAGTTCAGCGCGGTCTGGCCGCCCATCGTCGGCAGCAGCGCGTCGGGCTTCTCCTTGGCGATGATCTTCTCGACCGTCTGCCAGTTGATCGGCTCGATGTACACCGCGTCCGCCATCTCCGGGTCGGTCATGATGGTCGCGGGATTGCTGTTGACCAGCACCACCCGGTACCCCTCCTCGCGCAGCGCCTTGCAGGCCTGCGCGCCGGAGTAGTCGAACTCGCAGGCCTGGCCGATGACGATCGGGCCTGCGCCGATGATGAGGATGGTCTTGAGGTCTTGACGCTTGGGCATGGGGGACTGCTTCCAGGGTTACGGGGCCGAGGCGGTCTTCGCGTTCGGCCCGATGTACTTGTCAAAGAACGCCAGCATCTTGGTGTAGAGATTGACGTTGTTCTGCAGGTCGCGGAATCCGTGCGCTTCCTTCTTCTCCACGATCACGTCCTCGGGCTTCTTGCCCACCTTGGCCAACTGGGAAATCAGGAAGTGCATGTTCTTGATCGGCACGCGCACGTCTTTCTCGCCGTGGACCAGCAGGATCGGCGCCTTGATGCGCTCCACGCCGTAGGCAGGCGACTGCGCCATGCGCTCGGCGGCGGTCGGCGGGTAGACGTCCTTCAGGTAGTTGCGACCGCTCTCGTGTTCCATGAAGTCCGCACTACGCTGGGCATCCAGGTCGTAGACGCCCACGTAGCCGACGGTGCAGCGGTAAAGATCCGGCTCGCGCACCACGCTCATCAACGCAGCATATCCGCCATAAGACGCGCCGTAGATGCAGACGCGGTTGGGATCGGCAATGCCCTGCGCAACCGCCCACCGGACCGAGTCGGTGAGATCGTCCTGCATGGTGGTACCCCACTTGCGGTAGCCCATGCCCTCGAACGCGTTGCCGTAGCCGCCCGAGCCGCGATAGTTGATCTGCAGAACGGCGTACCCACGATTCGCGAACAACTGGACTTCGGGATTGAATCCCCAATCGTCGCGCGGGCCGTGCGGGCCACCATGCGGGTTGATGATGAGAGGCAGCTTCTTGCCTTCGCTGTTCTTCGGGATCGTGATGTAGCCGTGAAGCGAAAGACCGTCCCGCGCCTTCACCACGATCGGCTTCATCGGCGACATTTCCTCGGGCTTGATCCAGTCCATGCTGGCGGCGAGAAACTTCGCCTGGCCGGCATCACGGTCAAACAGGTAAGCCTCGGAAGGCATCGTGTCTGCGTAGACGCGCATGGCGAAGTAACGCCCATCCTGCGACGGCCGCAGGAAGCGGACCGCCTTGCCCGGAAACGCTTTCACCAGTCCCGCGTAAACCTTGGTTTCGGGATGGTCTGGTGCGACCCAGTCCCAGTAGGGAACGCCATCCTCGTACCACACGCCCAGCAGCGTCTTCTCGTCGCTGCTCCACAGGTAGGCCGACGGGCTGACGATGCCATTGCTCGACAGGACAGTCTCCGAGCGCGTGTCCGGGTCCAGAAGCACGATGGTTTCCGGCTTTCCCTGCTCGCCCTTCGCCATGTAGACGCGCTTGTTCTCGGCGTCGAAACCGAGGGGGAAATATGTAGCGCCGTTGCGTTCGCTCTCATGGACAAGGGTCCACTTGTCGCCGTCCCGGCGATAGGTGACGTTGCGGCCATCGTTCATGGCGCCCGATACGAAACGGACTTTCCGCTCATGGTCCACGAGGAAGCTGCCCTGCTCCACGGGTGCCGTCGCAACGGTCGTCGTCCGGCCATTGTTGACGTTCAATTTGAACAGGAACGACGTTTCGACGGACCGTTCGACCAGGATGGTGTCCGGATCCTCCGGCGTCAGGTCGACGATGTTGTAGTAGTTGCCGTTGGGAATATCGAGCCGACCCGTGCCGTCGATGTTGGAAGCGTACAGGTCGCCCTTCGAGGTCTCGAAGTCGAAGCGGCCTGTCTTGAAGGTCACGAAGAACAGCAGGCGATTGTTGTTCGCCCAGAGAACTTGCCGGAAGTGCCTATTCTCGCCGTAATCCCACTTGCCGACGACGCCTTGATCCGAGACGCGCAGCACCGCCAGCACGGTCCGGTCATCCTGCGGCACCGTAACGGCCATGTGCTTGCCGTCCGGCGATACACTGATGGAGGTGAACTCAGGATCCTTGAAGAAGTCCTGGATAGGCACCTCACGCGCGAAGCCCTGCAAAGGCAACAGCGCAAGCAGCAACAACAGACGGACCATCACTTTCATCTTCCACTCCCTGAGATGGGGCGGCATCCACTGCGACCCCGTACGGACACTCGATGGCTTGGCGCCATCCCCCTCACGATGACCGTGTCTGCTCCATGCAGGCGACGAACCGGTCGAACAACGGTGCAACGTCATGCGGACCCGGCGAGGCTTCCGGATGTCCCTGGAACGAGAACGCTGGCGCGTCGGTCAGTTCGATGCCCTGGTTGGTGCCGTCGAACAGCGAGCGGTGGATGACGCGCACATTCGCCGGCAGCGAGGCTTCATCGACGGCGAAGCCGTGGTTCTGCGAGGTGATCATCACCCGGCCGCTGTCGAGATCCTGCACCGGATGGTTCGCGCCGTGGTGGCCGTGGCCCATCTTCATGGTCTGCGCGCCGGCGGCGAGCGCCAGCAGCTGGTGACCCAGGCAGATGCCGAAGGTCGGGATCTTCTTCGCGATGAACTCGCGGATGGCGGTGATGGCGTAGTCGCACGGCGCCGGGTCGCCCGGGCCGTTGGACAGGAACACGCCATCGGGCTGCAGCGCCAGCGCGTCGGCGGCGCTGGTCTGCGCCGGTACCACGGTGACGTCGCAACCGCGCTCGGCCAGCATGCGCAGGATGTTGTGCTTCACGCCGAAGTCGTAGGCCACGACCTTGAGCGTCGCCGGCGCCTGCACGAAGGCGTTGCGGTCCAGATCCAACTGGCCGTCGCGCCATGGATACGGTGTGTCGGTGGTGACCACCTTGGCCAGGTCCATGCCCTTCAGGCCGGGGAACTTGCGTGCGGCTTCGAGCGCCTTCTCGACATCGACATCGTCGCCGGCCATCAGCGCGCCGTTCTGGGCGCCGCGCTCGCGCAGGATGCGGGTCAGCTTGCGGGTGTCGATGCCGGCGATGGCCACGATGCCGCGCGTGGACAGCCACTCCGGCAGGGCCTGCTGGTTGCGCCAGCTGCTGGGGCGGCGCGGCACGTCACGCACGATCAGGCCGGCGCACCAGACCTTGGACGCTTCGTCGTCCTGGTCGGTGCAGCCGGTGTTGCCGATATGGGGATACGTCAGGGTGACGAGCTGGCGGGCGTAGGACGGGTCGGTCAGGATTTCCTGGTAGCCGGTCATCGCGGTGTTGAACACCACTTCGCCGACCGAAAGGCCGTCTGCGCCTACGGATTCGCCCTCGAATACGGTGCCGTCTTCGAGTACGAGAATTGCGGGTCGTGTCACGGGGTTCGCCTTGGGGTGGAGGAACCCTGTCCCACCGGCTTGCGGCTGCAAGAAACCGCGAACGCGGCGTTGATCCGGTCCGTGGCGATGGGTAACAGGCGAGCGGGAATTGTACGGAAACGGCCTGTTCAGCGCCACCGTTTTTTTACCCGTCAGACCATTGGCAGACCGCTGCCGGCATGCGTGTTCAGTTTCCGGGATAACGTTCGCGTTCCCGCCGCTTCAGTCCAGCAGGTCACGCACCCGGTAGTCGCCGGCCGGCCGGTCGAGCAGCTTGCGCGCCACATGCAAGGCGCCGCGGGCGAACACGTCACGATGCGTCGCGCGGTGGACCAGCTCGATGCGCTCGCCCAGGCCGGCGAACTGCACCGTATGCTCACCGACGATGTCGCCTGCACGCAGGCTGGCGTAGTGCACCTGCGCGCCCGCACTGGCGGCCGCCTGGCCCAGCGTCAGCGCGGTACCCGACGGTGCGTCCTTCTTGTGCACGTGGTGCGACTCCACGATATCGATGTCCCAGCCGGGCAGCGCGGATGCCGCACGCTCCACGAGTTCCGCCAGCACGGCGACGCCGAGGCTGAAGTTGGTCGCCCAGACCAGAGGAATGGTGGTAGCCGCCGCCGCCAGCGCGGACTGCTGCGCGGACGAGATGCCGGTGGTGCCCGATACCAGGGCCGCCTTGCGCTCGACGCACAGTGCGAGGACCGGATCGAAGCCTTCAGGCAGGCTGAAATCGATGGCGACATCGAACGCCGGCACGCCCGCCAGTTCGCTGGCTGCGAAATGCGGCACGCCATCGACGACGCGTGGCGACGGTGTGCGTCGCGTCACGGCGCCGACCACCTGGTAGCGCTCGGGCTCGGCAGCCGCAAGACGGAGTAACGCCTGGCCCATCCTGCCGGATGCGCCATGGATCAGGAGACGGGTCGGTGAGGTGTTCATGGCCGCATGGTAGCCGCGGTCCGCCGGGCTGGCGACCGCCTGGGTGCGCTCCCGGGATCAGGGAACCCGCGGATGACCCAGATGGTAGCCCTGCGCGTAGGGCACGCCGAGCGTCTTCAGCGTCTGCAGCTGCTCCGCGGTTTCCACGCCCTCGGCCACGAGTTCGGCCTGCGTACCACGCGCGAACGTCAGCAACGCGGCGATCAGGGCCTGCATGCGTGGCCGCTGGTCGACCTCGCGCACCAGCGTGAAGTCGAGCTTGATGATGTCCGGCGCCAGGCGCAGTACGTGCCGCAGGCTTGAAAAGCCGGCCCCGGTATCGTCCACGGCGATGCGCAGGCCCAGCGCCTGCAGGGCGGAGAGGCAGGCATTGAGTCGCCCGTAGTCTTCCACCGGGGTGTGCTCGGTGATCTCCAGCACCAGACGGCGCATGTCGTGGGCCTCGAGCATCGACTTCAGCTCGTCGCTGCAGACCGTTTCCGGCGACGCGTTGATCGCCAGGTAGGCGTCGGCCGGAATCCGGGCGAGTTGGTCCAGTGCGACCCGGGCCGCCGCCAACTCCAACCGGATGCTCATCCCGTGCCGTGCGGCCTCCTCGAACCAGCGACCGGTCGACAGGTCGTACTCCACCGGGAAGCGCGCGAGCGCCTCGTAACCGACGACCACGCCATCGGCGATGCGCACGATGGGTTGCAGGGCAGCCGTGAGCTGCGCGCCCTCCAGCACCGCCTCCAAGCGTTCACGTCCTTCGCGGGATTGCTGGCGGTCGCGATCGCCCTGGCCTTTCCTCTGTTCCAGCGCGGCCCGCATCTGCGCATGCTCGATGGCGTTGTAGAGGCTGGCGGCCACCAGCGTACTCAGCTGGTCGAGGGTGCGCTGGTCGGTGTCGCCGTAGGCGCCGGGGGTCGTCGAGACCACCTTGAGCACGCCCACGGCCTGGCGGCGGAAATACAGCGGCGCCACCAGCATCGAGCGGAGCCCCACGCTGCGGCAGGCTTCGCGGTTGACGCGCGGATCGGTCTCGCTGTCGTCGCAACGCATGACGCGCCCTTCCTCCAGGCACCGTCCCGACAAGCTGCCCTTCACCGGCAACATCAAGCCGACCTGATTGCCCGCGATGCCGCTGGCCGACCAGTAGCGCATGTGCTCGCCATCCTGGATCTCCAGCACGGCACCCGCCGATCGCGTCAGTTCCTGCGCGCGGTACGTGATCGCATCGACGACATCCTGCGGGTCAGGCCCGGCGGCGGCGATCTCGCTTTGAGCCGCCACGATCCGCGTCAGCAACGCGACCGCATCTTCATCGGTCATCGCCGGGACCGGTGGCCGGGCCGACGCGATCGGAATCAGCTTGTGGTTGCGTGCCATGTCCGTCGCTCCCTGCGGATGATGATGGATGCGCACGCGTCCACGCACCCCGATGGGACCGATGCTAGGCCCCTCATCTCACAGTTGTCGAGTAAACGGGTTTACCACGTGTCGGGCTTCGCGTGATCGCCAGACGCGCGGCTACGGCAGGATGCGACCGAGTCCCTGCGCCACGATGTCGAACACGGTTCTTTCCAGGGCGACGCGATCAACGTCGTCGAATCCGATGCGGAAGTGCACGTCTCCGCCGGGAGTACGCGAAGAGTGGATCGACGACAGGCTGACGCCATGCCGCTCGAAAACATGCAGCAAAGCGCGCAGCGATCCGGGGCGATCCTCTGGCAGGTGCACGCTGAGCGCCTGGCCGGCCGCCAGATCGGCCAGCAGGTAACCGATCCGTTCGTAGCTGTAGTTGCCGGCGGCCAGCGTGGCCTCGCCGATCGCGCTGCGGTTGTCGTGGAGGAATTCATCGCGGAAGGTCGCGCGCGCCGCATCGCTGCCCTCGCCCACCAGTGCGGCCATGCGCGTGATCTGCGCGCCGAGTGCCTGCAGGACCTCGCCGGCGTGCGGATTGCCGAACTGGATGTCCTCGTAGATCGCGGGATTCAACGACAGGATACGCGCGATGATCGCCGCGTCCATTTCGAAGGATGCCGACCGGAATGGCATCACCGCGGCCAGGTCCCCCACCTGCGCCGCCTGCTCCTTCAACACGCCCGCCTGCGCAAGGTGCGTGGCATGCACCATCGCCTGCACGAGCGCCATGACGCGGTCGTGCTGCACCGGCGTCGCGTGTACGCACTCGGCCTCGAGCGCATGCAGCAGGTCGTCGAGCCAGGGGCGCCAGCGCCCGATGCGCGCCTCGCAGACGACCATCACCCTGCCCTTCAGGGTCGGCGCCTTGGGCGGCGCGGTCATCGGATGCAATCCCGCGACCTCCGCATGCGAGCACAACATCGCGTCCACCGGCGCGGACTTGATCGAGGTGACGTCGAGCCACAACTTGCCGGCCTCGCTGCCGTCCGCCAGCGCCACATACCGGGCGATCAGCGACGCCGTGTGGCGGATGGGTGCGGCGAACACCAGCACGTCGGCGCGACGCACCAGTTCGGACTCGCCCGTCGACGACGCGTCGGCGGGGTCATGGCCGATGACGTCCAATCCCATCCGGGCGCGGAAGAACTGCTGCAGCCAGCGGCCGTAGGCGCCGGCGATGCCGACAATACCAATGAGGGGTGCGGACACGAAAAGGGCTCCACGAGGGAGCCCTATTCTAGAAGCATGTCGGAACCGCGGAACCTCAGGACGTCATGCGGTCCCAGAATCCTTTCACGCCGTCGAGGAACGTGGCCGACTTCGGCGAGTGCTTGCGCGCTTCTTCGCCACTGAAGGTCGCTTCGAACTTATCCAGCAACTCGCGCTGCTCGGACGTCAGGTTGACCGGCGTTTCGACCACCACGCGGCAGTACAGGTCGCCCTCGCTGCGGCTGCGCACGGACTTGACGCCCTTGCCACGCAGGCGGAACAGCTTGCCGGTCTGGGTTTCGGCCGGAATGCGGATCTCCGCTTCGCCCTTCAGGGTGGGCACGCGGACGGTGTCGCCCAGCGCCGCCTGCGAGATGCGGATCGGCACTTCGCAATGCAGATCGTCGCCATCGCGCTGGAAGATGTCGTGCTCGCGCACGCGCACTTCCACGTACAGGTCGCCCGGCGGCGTACCCGGCGGACCGGCTTCGCCCTCGCCCGTCAGGCGGATGCGGTCGCCGTTGTCCACGCCCGCCGGAATCTTGACCGACAGGACCTTCTCTTCCTCGACCCGGCCGGCACCGTGGCAGTGCGTGCAGGGATTCTTGATGGTCTGGCCGCGCCCGCCGCAGGCGGGACAGGCTTGTTGCATGGCGAAGATGCCGCGCTGCATGCGCACGTTGCCGCGTCCGCCGCAGGTCGTGCAGGTTTCGATCTTGCCGTCCGCCGAGCCGGAGCCGTTGCAGGGCTCGCAGGGCGCCAGCGACGGAATCTCGATGCGCTTCTCGACGCCGGCGACGGCCTCTTCCAGGTCCAGCTCCATGACATAGCCGACATCGGCACCGCGACGCGCGGCACGCGCGCCGCCGCCACCGAAGATGTTGCCGAAGATGTCGCCGAAGATGTCGCCCATGTCCGGGCCGCCGGGACCGCCGCCGCCCATGCCATGCTCGAATGCGGCATGTCCGTGGGCGTCGTAGGTGCGGCGCTTGGCGCCGTCCGACAGGACTTCGTAGGCCTCCTTGCATTCCTTGAAGGCGGCTTCGGCGGCGGCATCGCCGGGATTGCGGTCCGGGTGATGCTTCATCGCGCAGCGGCGGTAGGCCTTCTTCAGGTCTTCATCGCTGGCGTCGCGGGCCACGCCCAGGACTTCGTAGTAGTCGCGCTTGCTCATGTGCTGTCAGGCTGATCTCGCTGGGGCGCCGGATGGCAAAACGGGAGGCCGTGGCACGCCACGTCTCCCGTCCGCCGCATCCCGTGGGTCGGGATTACTTCTTGTCGTCCTTCACTTCGGTGAACTCCGCGTCGACGACGTCGTCGGCGGGCGCGGACGCGCCCCCGGCCGGGCCGCCGGCACCGCCCTGGTCGGCCGATGCCGCCGCGTACAGCGACTGGCCAGCCTCTTCCAGCGCCTTGGCCTTGGCCTCGATCTGGGCCTTGTCGTCGCCCTTCATCGCGGTATCCAGCTCGGCGATCGCCGCTTCCACGCGACCGATCACGTCGCCGCCCACCTTGCTGCCATGCTCGGCGATGGCGCTGCGGGTGGCGTGCAGCAGGCCGTCGGCGTGGTTGCGCGCCTGCACCAATTCCTGGAACTTCTTGTCTTCCTCGCGGTGCGCCTCGGCGTCGGCGACCATGCGCGCGATCTCGTCCTCGGACAGGCCCGAACCGGCCTTGATCTCGACCTTCTGCTCCTTGTTGGTCTTCTTGTCCTTGGCCGACACGTGCAGGATGCCGTTGGCGTCGATGTCGAACGACACTTCCACCTGCGGCATGCCACGCGGGGCCGGTTCGATGCCCGACAGGTCGAACTTCGCCAGCGACTTGTTGAAGCGGGCCTGCTCGCGCTCGCCCTGCAGCACGTGCACCGTCACCGCGGACTGGTTGTCCTCGGCGGTGGAGAAGGTCTGCGACGCCTTGGTCGGGATGGTGGTGTTCTTCTCGATGATCTTGGTGAACACACCGCCCAGCGTTTCGATGCCCAGCGACAGCGGGGTCACGTCCAGCAGCAGCACGTCCTTGACGTCGCCGGCCAGCACGCCGCCCTGGATCGCGGCGCCGAGCGCCACGGCCTCATCGGGGTTGACGTCCTTGCGCGGCTCCTTGCCGAAGAACTCGGCCACCGCCTGCTGCACCTTCGGCATGCGGGTCTGGCCACCGACCAGGATCACCTCGCCGATGTCGCTGGCGCGCAGGCCGGCGTCGTTCAGCGCGATGCGGCACGGCTCGATCGTCTTCTTCACCAGGTCTTCGACCAGCGCTTCCAGCTTGGCGCGGGTCAGCTTGATGTTGAGGTGCTTCGGGCCCGACGCGTCGGCCGTCACGTACGGCAGGTTCACTTCGGTCTGCTGCGAGCTGGACAGCTCGATCTTGGCGCGCTCGGCGGCATCCTTCAGGCGCTGCAGTGCCAGCGGATCCTTGCGCAGGTCGATGCCCTGGTCCTTCTGGAACTCTTCTACGAGGTAGTCGATGACGCGCTTGTCGAAGTCTTCGCCGCCCAGGAAGGTGTCGCCGTTGGTCGCCAGCACTTCGAACTGCTTCTCGCCGTCGACGTTCGCGATCTCGATGATCGACACGTCGAAGGTGCCGCCGCCCAGGTCGTAAACGACGATCTTGCGGTCCGCCCCACCCTCGCCCTTGTCCAGACCGTAGGCCAGCGCGGCGGCGGTGGGTTCGTTGATGATGCGCTTGACGTCCAGGCCGGCGATCTTGCCGGCGTCCTTGGTCGCCTGGCGCTGGCTGTCGTTGAAGTAGGCCGGCACGGTGATGACCGCTTCGGTGACGGTCTCGCCCAGGAAGGCTTCGGCCGTCTTCTTCATCTTTTCCAGCACGCGCGCGGAGATTTCCTGCGGCGCCATCTTCTTGCCGTCGCTGGTCTGCACCCAGGCGTCGCCGTTGTCGTGCGCGACGATGCCGTACGGCACCAGGTCCAGGTCCTTCTTCACTTCGGCGTCGGTGAACTTGCGGCCGATCAGGCGCTTCACCGCGTAGAAGGTGTTCTTCGGATTGGTCACGGCCTGGCGCTTGGCCGAGGCGCCGACCAGCACTTCACCGTCCTTCGTGTAGGCCACGATGGAGGGCGTGGTGCGGTCGCCTTCCGAGTTTTCGATGACGCGGGCCTTGCCGCCGTCCATGATCGCCACGCACGAGTTCGTCGTGCCCAGGTCGATGCCGATGATCTTGCCCATGATGGATCTCACTCCCTAGCGAATGCTGATGTTGGACCCGGCGATCGGCCGGGTGGATGGTCCCGATATAGGGATGCGATGGCGCGGTTCAAGCGCCGTCGCGAGGGTGTTCAGTCGTGCTTCGCGACTACGACCAGCGCCGGGCGCAGCAGGCGGCCGTTGAGCACGTAGCCCTTCTGGAACACCTGCACCACGCTGCCGGGCGCGGCGCCGGGGGCATCGGCCTGGCTGATGGCCTGGTGATGCTCCGGGTTGAAGGCTTCGCCGGTCGGATCGATCAGGCTCAGGCCGTTGTCGCCGGCCACCTTGAGCAGCTGCTTGAAGGTCAGCTCCAGGCCGTCCTTCAGCGGGCTGGGCTCGGTGCCGGCGGCGGCCAGGCCGGCATCCAGGCTGTCGAACACCGGCAGCAGGTCGCCGAGCAGTCGCTCGTTGGCGAACTTGCGGGCCTGCTCGATGTCACGGGCCACGCGCTTGCGCTGGTTTTCCAGGTCGGCGCGCTCCAGCAGCGTGGTGGCGCGCAGCTGGTCCAGCTCGTTGCGCAGCGTTTCCAGCTCGGCCAGCAGGGCGGCGTCGGTATCGGTGGGCTCGGGCGCCTGGCCCTGAGCGGTGTCTTGATCGTGCTGTTCGTTCATTTCGGTTCCCTGGCGGCAGGTCCGGCCGCCCGACCCGGGAACCTATGGGGCCGCGGAATCCGGATTCAAGGCCGCGCCTAGGACATCGGCCGCTGCCTGCACCACCGGAATGACGCGGTCGTAGGCCATCCGCGTGGGACCGATCACGCCCAGCACCCCCAGCACCTGCCCGCCGGCCATGTACGGCGCGGTCACCACCGACACGCCATCGTGCGGCGCCAGCCCGGTGTCCTCGCCGATGAAGATGCGCACGCCGGGCGCGCGGATCGTGCGCTCGAGCAGTTGGAGGATCTCGCGCTTGCGGGCGAAGGCTTCGAACAGGTCGCGCAGCCGTTCGAGGTCCGACAGCTCCTGCACGCCCATCAGCCGGGTCTGGCCGGCCAGCACCACATCGTCGCCCGGCGGCGTCAGCGCCTGCTCGGCCAGTTCGATGGATTCGGCCAGCAACCCTTCCATTTCGGTCTGCGCCCGACGCAGGTCGCGCAGCAGGTTGGCGCGGATCTCGGACAGCGGGCGGCCGGCGAACTGGGTATTCAGGTAGTTGGCGATGCGCTCCAGCTCGGAGCGCTCGTATGGGCGCCTCGTTTCAATAACCCGGTTCTGCACGTCGTTGTCGGCGAACACCAGGATGGCCATCACCCGCTGCCCGTCCAGCGGCACGAAGTCGATGTAGCGGAACGCGAACTGCTCGCGCCGGGGCACGCTGACCACGCCGACGAAATGGGTCATCGCCGACAGCAGCTCGGACGCGTTCCCCAGCAACGCCTGGGTGCCGGCGCCGGCCGACAGCTCGGCACGCAGGCGCGCGACCTCACCGTCGCCCAGCGACTTCACCTGCACCAGGCTGTCCACGAACACCCGGTAGCCCTGTGCCGTCGGGATGCGCCCGGCCGACGTGTGCGGCGAACTCAGCAGCCCGACCTCTTCCAGCTCCGACAGGATGTTGCGGATGGTCGCCGGGCTGACTTCCAGCCCTGCATGGCGGGCAAGCGTCTGCGACCCCACCGGCTCGCCGTCACGGATGTACCGCGAGATCAGCGTGCGCAGCAGCTGGCGGGCGCGCGGATCCAGCGGGGGCGATGGCGTGTTCATCGCAGCTAGATAACGTCGCGCCGTCGCCTTTGCAAGCCGGAAGGGTGTCTCAGTCGGTGAGCCGGCTGCGCTTACAATCCGCCGCATGCTCAGACATCTCGCCCTGAAGGACTTCGCCGTCGTCCGCGCCGCCGAACTGGAGTTCGGTGACGGCATGACCGTCATTTCCGGTGAAACCGGCGCCGGCAAGTCGCTGCTGGTGGACGCGCTCGGCTTCCTGTCCGGCCTGCGCGCCGACAGCGGCGTCGTCCGCCATGGCGCGGAACGCGCGGAACTGTCCGCCGAGTTCGCCGCCGCCGCCGGGTCGCCCGCGCAGGCCTGGCTGGCGGACAACGAGCTGGACGACGACGGCCAATGCCAGCTGCGCCGGGTCATCCGCGCCGACGGCGGCTCGCGCGCCTGGATCAACGGGCGCAGCGTGACCCTGTCGCAACTGGCCGAGCTTGCGGGCCGGCTGGTCGAGATCCACGGCCAGCACGAGCACCAGGCCCTGCTCGCGCGCACCAGCCAGTTGGACCTGCTCGATGCCTTCGCCCGCAACGACGGCGAGCGCGCCGCCGTCCGCGAGGCAGCCCGCCGATGGACCGCGCTGCTGCGCGAACGCGAACAGCTCTCCGGCCAGGGCGATGTCTCCGACAGGATCAACTACCTGGAACACCAGCTGGCGGAACTGCAGCGCGAGGACCTTGCGCCCGCCGCGCTTGAAGCGCTGGTGACTAGCCACCGCCGGCAGGCGAACGCGGCCGGTCTGATCCAGGCCTGCGATGCCGCGCTAGGCCAGCTCGCGGGCGACGAAGCGCCCTCGTTGACCCGTCAGCTGCAGCAGGTCCGGGCCGATCTCGCCCGGCAGGCGGAACACGAACCGCGCCTTCGCGACGTGGATGCGCTGCTGGACGGTGCCGCTATCCAGATCGAGGAAGCCCTGTCCCTGCTCGGCCAGGTGCGCGACGACCTTGACGCCGAGCCTGTGCAGTTCGATGCGCTGGAGCGCAAGCTCGCCCGGGTGCACGACCTCGCGCGCAAGCACCGCGTGCCACTGGACGGCCTGCAGGAGCAGCACGACCGCCTCGCCGCTGAACTGGACTCGCTGCGCGGCGCCGGCGAGCGCCTGCTGCTGCTGAACGGCGAGATCGACGCCGCCAGGGCGCAGTGGCGCGATGCCGCCGCCACGCTGACGCGCACGCGCCAGCGCGCCGCGAAGACGCTGGGGGACACCACTACCGCACTGATCGCCGAACTGGGCATGGGCGGCGGCCGCTTCGAGATCGCGCTGGAACCGCAGGACGGCGAACGGCCCGACCCGACCGGTGCCGAGCGCATCGAATTCCTGGTCTCCGCCAATGCCGGCCAGCCGCCGCGCGCCTTGCGCAAGGTCGCGTCGGGCGGCGAACTCGCCCGCATCTCGCTGGCGATCGAAGTCGCCGCGCTCGGCCTGGATGCCGTGCCCACCATGATCTTCGACGAAGTGGACACCGGCATCGGCGGCGCGGTAGCTGAGATCGTCGGGCAGAAGTTGCGCGCGCTCGGCGCGGAGCGGCAGGTCCTGTGCGTCACCCACCTGCCCCAGGTCGCCGCGCAGGGTCATGCCCACTATCGGGTCAGCAAGGCGCCCGTGGACGGCATGACCCAGAGCGCGGTCGAGAAGCTCAACGCGAAACAGCGCGAAGAGGAACTCGCCCGCATGCTGGGGGGCGTGGAAGTCAGCAAGGAAGCCCACGCGGCGGCCAAACGGCTGCTGGCGAACGCGGTCTGACCACTCTGCTGTTTAATGTGGGAGCGACGTAAGTCGCGATGAGGCATTACCCATGCTGCTTCGCGACTTGCGTCGCTTCCACATCCTGAAGCAGGAAATTTCCGACCGTCAGCGATTCTTGCGCACGTAGAGCACCAGCGAATGCTCTTCCAGGATGTAGCCGTGCCTGGCGGCGATCTCGCGCTGCAGTTTCTCGATCTCGGCGCTTTCGAACTCGATGATCTTGCCGGTATCGACATCGACCATGTGGTCGTGGTGGCCGCCGCGATCGAGTTCATAGACGGCCTGGCCGCCTTCGAAATTATGCTTCAGCACCAGGCCCGCCGCCTCGAACTGGGTCAGCACTCGGTATACCGTCGCCAGGCCGATCTCGTCGCCGTGTTCGAGCAGCTGGCGATAGATGTCTTCCGCGCTCAGGTGGTGCTGCGCGTTCTTCTGCTCCAGTAACTGGAGGATGCGCATGCGCGGGTGGGTGACCTTGAGGCCGACTTTGCGTAGATCCTGCGATTCCATGGCGTCTCCGTTCACTCTCGGTTTAGCGCCAGCTGCCTGAAGCTCGGTTGCGGCGGTCCGCGGGAGTGTATCATCGGCCCGGTTTCCCACCGTACCTGTCCCAATGCGCAAATTCCTGCTGGTTGCCGTCCTCGCTTCCGCCACCACTGGCTGCGGCATCCTCTACAAGCAGCCGATCTACCAGGGCAACCTGATCGAAAAGACGGCGGTGGACCAGTTGCAGGCAGGACAGAGCAAGCAGCAGGTGCAGTCGTTGCTGGGCAGTCCGTCGATCGCCGACCCCTTCCATGCCGACCGCTGGGACTACACCGCGAGCAACCGCACCAACCGCCGCGGCACCACCGAGATCAAGAACCTCACCCTGATCTTCAACAACGGCACGCTCGCCAGTTGGGAAGGCGAATACTTCCCCGAAGCCGACTCGCAGCTGTCGCGCGACGTGCGCAAGTTCGGTCCCAACCTCGCCAAGGACAAGAAGAAGGGCGGCCGCCGCCGCTGAGTTCAACCGCGCGCCCGACGTCGGCGCGCTTCCTTGGGATCGATCTGCAACGGCCGCAGCACTTCCACGCGATCGCCTTCATTCAACACCGCCGTGGTCGTGGCGCTCACGCCGTGCACCGCGACGCCGGTGTGTCCGGCATCGGCGAAGCCGCTGGCCGCCAGCGCATCCGCCACGGTGGCCCCGTCCGGCAACTCCAGCACCGCCGACTCGAACCGGTGCGGCCATGCCCGGATCACCTCTACCCGCACGTCATTCGCCCCGGTCGGCGGCGCGCACGAAATCGTCGACCATCCGGTCCGCCAGTCCCTGGAAGCCAAGCGCCATCGCCGGCGCCAGCAGGCGGCTGGACGGCTCGAATTCCAGCGTCAGTGTGACCTTGCAGGCCGATTCGTCCAGGGCGTGGAAATCCCAGCGGCCGTGCAGCTTGCGGAACGGCCCGTCGACCAGGTCCATGTCGATGCGGTGCGGGCGGTCCAGCGTGTTCTCGGTGGTGAACCAGGTCCGCAGCGAGCCCAGCCCCAGGTCGAGCCGCGCGACCAGCCTCGCCTCGCCCTGCTCGATCAGTTCGGCCGCGCTGCACCAGTCGAACCGGCGCGGGTACGCCGCCACGTCGTTGACCAGGTCGAACATCAGGGTGGCCGAGTGGTCGACCAGGGCGCTGCGGCGGATCGTATGCATGTGACTCGCGTAGGGTTCCGCCTTCGGCGACAATAGGACGGATGGCAAAGAAACCGGACAAGAATAAAGCAACGGGCACGATCGCGCTGAACAAGCGCGCCCGGCACGAGTACCACTTCGAGGAGCGCCATGAGGCGGGCCTCGCCCTGCAGGGATGGGAGCTGAAGGCGATCCGTGCCGGCCGCGCCAACATCACCGAGGCCTACGCGATCATCCGCCATGGCGAGATCTTCCTGTTCGGCGCGCAGATCACGCCGCTGATCCAGGCCTCCAGCCATGTGGTGGCCGACGACCGTCGCACCCGCAAGCTGCTGCTGCACCGGAACGAGATCGACAGCCTGATCGGCAAGGTCGAGCGCGACGGTTACACGCTGGTGCCGACCTCGCTGTACTGGAAGGGCAACAAGGTGAAGGCCGAGATTGCGTTGGCCAAGGGCAAGCAGACCCACGACAAGCGCGCCAGCGAGAAGGACCGCGACTGGGCACGCGAGAAGTCCCGCGTGATGCGCCAGCACAATAAAGATGCGTGAGGGTCAGGCGGGAGCGACGTCAGTCGCGATCGCTTCCTGCCGGCTGACTAACGTGCGAAACACGCGATCTCTCGCGGGTCTTCGACCAAGAGCTCGCGACTGACGTCGCTCCCACATCGGGGCCCGGCCAAGTGAAGCTTGGTTGACCCAGACTCAGCCCGAACCTTGTCTCGGCCCCACCCCGCCCCTACACTCCGTATCGTCAGGTTGTTTCTGACTCCCGGGGGTGCACTGGCTTCGACGGGGGTTGCGAAGTTGCCTGGTGCATGCCGAGGGGGCAGCTTTCCTCGTAAATCCAGCGGCAAAACTCTAGTTGCCAACGACGACAACTACGCTCTCGCCGCTTAAGGCGTAAGCCCTGAAACTGCTTGTGTCCGTGCTCGCAGCGTAAGGTCATTATCACGGAATCGCCGGGAGTGGCTGCCTGTCAGCACCCGGTCAACCTAAAACAGGCTGGTCCTGCGGTGCGCTTCGCCCACCGTGCTGTCGCAGGACGAGATCCAACGGCGGGATAAGCATGTAGTACCGGGGATGGAGTGCCTTCGGACGGCGGTTCAATTCCGCCCACCTCCACCATTCAGGAAGCCGGAACCGCAAGGTTCCGGCTTTTTCTTTGCCTGTCGTCCCGCGCTCACCTCAGATTGGCCCACATGCGGGCCAGCCCGCTTGGCGCTTCCTGTAAAATCGTCGTCTTTTTTGAGCGTCAGCGTGGCATTACCGCATTCCCGGGCGGCCGTCTCGGCCCCCGCCTTCGTCCGGCGCCTCGCGCGTCTGGGCGAGGTCGAGCTGCCTCCCTCGGGGCCCGGCCTGTCCGACCGGCTGGGCCAGTGGCTCGACTGGAACCGCGCCGTCGCGCTGTCCCGGGCGCTCGATTCGACCCCGTCCGCCGGTACGCCGTCCGATCCCGCCGCCGCCGAAACAGCGTGCGTGCGTGCGCGGGCGACCCTTGTCGCCGCGATCACGCGCCCGGAGGCCGCCGGCATCGCGGCCGAGGCGGACTTCGCGCCGTTCCGGCGGAAATGCCTGGACCTGCAGCGCGCAATGCAGGCGTCCACCGGCCAGTTGCGTGGCCCGCTGCGCGACGCGCTGGCGAAAGGCTCGGCCGAGCAGGCGCGCCTGGCCGAGGTGGATGCGGTCATGGAGATGACGCTGAGCCCGCGCGAGCAATCGCTGCTGGCCGCCACCCCTGCCCTGCTCGGCCAGCATTTCGACCGGTTGAAGCAGGCCAATGCCGACACTCCCGGCGATGCCTGGCTCGGCCAGTTCCGCTGCGACCTGCAGGACGTACTGCTCGCCGAGCTTGATGTCCGCTTCCATCCCATCGACGCGCTGCTCGCCGCGCTTCGTTCTTCCCCTGTTTCCGGAACACCATGAACCGACATTTCCTCCTCGCGCCCCTGTTCCTGCTGGGCCTCGCCATTGTCACCTGGATCGGGGCCGGCTACGTCGGGACGCATGCGCTGGGCGTGGTGGTCACGCTGGTGATCGGCGCGTGCTATGTCGCTGGCGCGATCGAACTGCACCGCTACCGGCAGGCGACCGACACCCTGCTGCGTGCCGTCGCGGACACCTCCGCCGCCAGGGACGGTCTGTCCACGTGGCTGTCGTCGCTGCATGCCAGCCTGCGTCCGTCGGTGCGCCAGCGGATCGAGGGCGAACGCGTCGCCCTGCCCGCCCCCGCACTCACGCCGTACCTGGTCGGCCTGCTGGTGCTGCTGGGCATGCTTGGCACCCTGCTCGGCATGATGGCCACGCTGCGCGGCACCGGCCTGGCGCTGGAAAGCGCCACTGACATCGACGCGATCCGCGGCTCGCTCGCGGCGCCGGTGAAAGGCCTGGGCTTCGCGTTCGGCACCTCGATCGCCGGCGTGTCGGCCTCGGCCGTGCTCGGCCTGCTCGCCGCGCTCTGCCGACGCGAGCGGCTGCACGCGGTGCACCTGCTCGATGCGGAAATCGCCACCTCGCTGCACACGCATTCGCAGGCGTTCCAGCGTGAGGAATCCTTCCGCCTGCTGCAGCAACAGGCTGCACTGATGCCCGATCTGGTCGAACGCCTGCAGGCGATGGTGGCG
The DNA here is from genome assembly GCF_010093445.1 of Pseudoxanthomonas japonensis. Lineage (GTDB taxonomy): Bacteria > Pseudomonadota > Gammaproteobacteria > Xanthomonadales > Xanthomonadaceae > Pseudoxanthomonas_A > Pseudoxanthomonas_A japonensis. The sequence goes on from NZ_PDWW01000008.1 coordinate 80,364, forward strand.
TCGATCGAAACGCAGAACGCCGCCGCCGGCGAACGGCTCGTGGCCAGCCAGAGCGCCTTCCATGAGCGCAGCGAAGCCGCACAGGCGCAGTTGGCCGGCATGCTGGAGAACGTGCTGAAGACCGGTGTCGATGCGAGCGCGCGGGCCGTCGTTGCCGCCCTGCAGCCGTCGACCGAAGCGACCCTCGCTGGGCTCGCCCGCGAAAGCGCCGCGATGCAAGCCACGGTCACCGAGGCCGTTCAGCGCCAGCTGGATGGCCTGAGCGCCGGCTTCGGCGCCGCCACCAACGCAGCCGCGGCCAGTTGGGCTACGGCGCTCGAGCAGCAGCGGCAATCGAATGACGATCTGTCGTCGAACATGCAGACGCTGGCCGATCGCCTCGCCACCGCCTTCGAGGAGCGTTCGACCGCGCTGGTCGACACGGTCGCGTCGCGCATGGAAGACAACACGTCGGCGTTGGCCGAACGCTGGGACCAGGTCCTGTCGCGCCAGGACGCCAGCCATGCCGGCATCGCCGAGCGCAACGAGCAGGCTTTGGCCGCCAACGCCGCGGAGGTGCAGCGCCATGCGACCGCGCTGCTCGACGCGATCGCCGCCTCGCATACCGATGTCCAACGGGCGCTCGCCGCGCAGGACGAACAGCGTCTTGCGGCCTGGGCAGAACGGCTGGCCGCGACCGGCGCCACCCTGCAGACCCAGTGGGAACAGGCCGGCGCGCGCACCGCGCAGCTGCAGCAGGAGATCTGCGATGCCCTCGCCCGCAGCGCGCAGGACATCACCACCCAGGCGCAGGCGCATTCCACCCAGACCATCGCCGAGATCTCGCAACTGGTGCAGGTCGCGTCGGAAGCGCCGCGCGCGGCGGCCGACGTCATCGCCGAACTGCGGCAGAAGCTCTCCGACAGCATGGTCCGCGACACCGCCATGCTGGAGGAGCGCAACCAGCTGATGGGCACGCTGCAGACCCTGCTCGATGCGGTGAATCACGCCTCCACCGAACAGCGCAGCGCCATCGATGCGCTGGTCGCCACCTCGGCCGACCTGCTCGACCGCGTCGGCACCCGTTTCACCGACCACGTCGAAGCCGAGACCGGCAAGCTTGGCGGCATCGCCGCGCAGGTCGCCGCCGGTGCCACCGAAGTCGCCAGCCTCGGCGATGCGCTCGGCACCGCCGTGCAGGCGTTCGGCCAGTCGAACGAGGCACTGCTGGTGCGCCTGCAGGCCATCGAAGGCGCGCTCGACCGCTCGCTGGCGCGCAGCGATGACCAGTTGGCCTACTACGTGGCGCAGGCGCGCGAGGTCATCGACCTCAGCCTGTCCGCGCAGCGGCAGATCACCCTCGACCTGCAGCAACTGGGCGGCACGCAGCCGGCGGAAGCCGCGTGAGCGTCGAGACCGGAGACGACACCGACCTTGGCGCGCCCGTCTGGGCCAGCTTCGGCGACCTGATGTCGGTGCTGCTCGGCGCGTTCGTGCTGGTGCTGGTCGGCGTGATCGCCGTGCAGGCGCAACTGTCGCAGCGGCTGGACGAGGAAGTGAAGCGGCGCGAGCTGGAAGCGCAGCAGCGCAAGGCGCTGGAAGAGGCCCTCGCCGAACCGCTGGCCGAAGGCCGCGTGACCATCGTGGACGGCCGCATCGGCATCCGTGGCAACGTGCTGTTCGCACTGAATTCGGACCAGTTGCAGCCGGAAGGCCGTGAGCTGCTGAAGGGGCTGGCCGCGCCGCTGGCCCGCTACCTGCGCACGCGCGACGAGATCCTGATGGTCAGCGGTTTCCCCGACGCCCGCCAGGTGAGCGGCAACAACCGCCAGTTCGCCGATAACTGGGAACTGTCGGCGCAGCGGTCGCTGACCGTCACCCGTACGCTGATCGCCGACGGCGTGCCGTCGTCGTCGGTGTTCGCCGCCGCGTTCGGTGCCGAACAACCGGTCAGTGCGAACGACAGCGAGGACGGCCGCGCACGCAACCGCCGTGTCGAGATCGCGCCCATCCCCCGCCCCGCCAAACACAAGGCAGCCCCCTGATGGACGGCAACGCCCTGCCCGTCGCCGCGCAGTTGCAAGCCTGGCGCGCGCGCGGCGCCGAGCGCATGGATCCCGTGCGTTTCGCCTTCCTCGACGCGCTGGCGACGCGTGCACTGGCGCATGAAGGCGCGGCCCGCCGCCTGCTGGACGCGCGCCTGTCCGGCCTGGTCGCGACCTACACCACCGATCTGGCGGCATGGACGCCGACGCCATCACGCCAGACCACGCCATCCGATGACGGCGCACTGCGTCTGCTGGTGACCGCACTGCAGTCGCGCAGTCCCGCGCAGCCACCCGCGGACACGCATGCCGGTACGCCGGCGGGTCAGGCACCGGCCGTGCTGGAGGAAGCCCGCCGCGTGTGGACGCAGGTGCGCACCGACAGCCAGGTGCGCGCTTCGCTCGACGACGTGCCCGCCGATGCCGGTCCGCTCAACTCGGGCATGCTGGTCCATCGGGCGCTGCATCTCATGCGCGGCGTCTCACCGGGCTACCTGCAGCACTTCATTGCCTACACCGACACGCTGTCGTCGCTGGAGCGTCTGCAGTCGCAGCTCGGCGCGCCAACGCCCGCAGCCTCGGACTCCGTCAAGCCCGCCGGGCGCAGCCGTACGCGCAAGCGCCGCGCCTGAGGTCCGTTCCACCCGCCTGCCGCGCTGCGCTCCCAGTAAGAACACAGGCCGCGCATTACCACCGAAGCGCCGGCGGGCGTTCCCTCATGCGCGTGCGCTGGTGATGACGGCGCCTTCGCGCATCACCAGTGTCACCGGTGTGCGGGCGACGACGTCCAGCAGGCGCTCCCACTGCGCGTCGGTCAGTGGTGCCGAGGCGCCCAGTGCGCGATGTACATGCAGCTTGCCTGTCTCGTCCCGCTGCGAGGAAAGCGATGCGCTGAACTCGCCCAGTTCCCATCCCTTCTTCTCGGCGTACATGCGCAGGGTGATCGCCGTGCAGGCGGCCAGCGAGGCCAGGTAGAGATCGAAGGGCGCCATGCCCTGGTCCCCGCCACCCAGCGATACCGGTTCGTCGGCCGTCAGGGCATGTCCGCGACTGGTGATCCGGTGCGCGTAGGGCGTTGCCGTCGATACCACCTGCACATGGGCCATCGTCTGTATCTCCTTGTCTGTCGGTGATGCGGCCCGACACGGGGCCGCGAACGTTTGCGACACCGCCGCTCAGTGCCGCCGCCCGACAGGTTACCCCGCTGTCGCCCGTCGCCCGCGTTCCAGAAACCGCAACACAGCTCGTCGTGGAATGGTGCTACCGCGACGCGCGCGGGAGTGACAAGGTTGTGCTTTCCCTAAACAAGGCGGCGAATGTACGGATGTGGGCATGACGAGAACGACATCGCTCCAGCGCAACAGGGATCAAGGGAGCGTTCCGTCGCCCGCGCCATCGCGTACGTCGAAGCCCATTTCCGCGAGCCGCTCTCGCTGGCCCGGATCGCAGCGGAAGCGCATGTGAGCAAGTTCCATTTCGCGCGGATGTTCCGCCGGAACGTGGGTCTGAGTCCGATGCAGTACGTCCGTTGGCGGCGCATCGTGGAGGCCAGGCGCCTGCTCCACGCCGGTCACGCGCCGACCGTGGTCGCCGGCGGCCTGGGCTACTTCGACCAGAGCCATTTCACCCGTGCATTCCGCGCCGCCACCGGCCTTACGCCGCACCAGTACATGGTCCGCAGCGCGCCGGACGGCGACGCGGCTTCGTCCGTTCCCGCCGTCCCTCCCACCAACCAGGAGCACGCATGCCCGCCTCCCCCGACGCCGCCATCGATTACGAACGCCTGATGCAGGCCAACCTCACCCGCGTGTTCGGCGAGCGCGATGCATCACTGCGGCTGCAGGCCATCCGCGGCCTGTATGCCGACGATGCCGTCCTGAACGAACCACACGCCAGCGTGCGCGGACATGACGCCATCTGCGATGCCGTCACCGCCCTGCTCGCCAGCCTGCCGCCCACCTTCGTGTTCACCGCAGCGGGGCCGGCCAGCGGTCATCACGGTGTCGGTCGGCTGGCGTGGCGTGCCGGCCCCGCGGGCGGCCCGGTGGCCGTCACCGGCATGGACATTGCGCAGATCGAAGCCGACCGCATCCGCACACTCACCGTATTCGTGGACGTTCCGTCGTCGTAGGAATGCGTGTGGGTCAGTCCACACGGGCGGACCGCGCCTCGTACAGCAGGTGACGCTGTCGGACGGCCTGGAACGCCGCCAACCCCGGCTGCCAGCGCGCCTCGATAGCCTCGATGCTGTCGCCGCGCAGGATGGCACCGCGCAGCCAGGGAACCCCAGCCAACCGGTCGAAGAACGGCGGATCGCCGGGCAGGAACGCGAAATCCTTCGGATGCTGATCGTGCAGCGCCTTCAGCACGGCGATACCGGTGCGCACAGGACGGAAGGCGGCGCGGTCGGTGACATGCAGTTGCACGCCTGCGCAGGCCGAGCCGGCATGCTTGGAGAACGTGGGCGTGAACCAGGTGGGACGGAAACGCACGCCAGGCAGCTGCATGGCGTTGAGTCGCTCCGCGAGCGCAGGCGCGTCGACCCAGGGGGCGCCCAGCGTCTCGAACGGCCGCGTCGTGCCACGTCCTTCGGACACGTTGGTGCCTTCGAGCAGACCGGTACCCGGATAGACCAGCGCGGTGTCGGGCGTGGGCATGTTGGGCGACGGCGGCACCCACGGCAGTGGGCCACGCAGCGGCTCGTCGCCCCGCCGCCAGCCCTGCATCGTCACCACGTGCAGGTCGGCGCCGATACCGAATTCGCTGTTGAACAGCATGGACAGTTCGCCCAGCGTCATGCCGTGGCGCAGCGGGATGGGGAACATGCCGACGAACGAGGCCAGCGCGGGCTCCAGCACCGGGCCTTCGACCAGGTCGCCGCCCACCGGATCGGGACGGTCGGTGACGACGACGGGAATGCCGGCGCGCTTCGCTGCGCGCATCACGCCCGCCAGCGTGTAGGGATACGTGTAGAAGCGCGTGCCGACATCCTGCATGTCGAACACCAGCACGTCGATGCCGTCGAGCATCGCGGGCGTGGGCTCGCGATGTTCCCCGTACAGGCTGTGCACCGGAAGGCCGGTGACGGCATCGCGCGTGGACGCGACCTTGTCGCCGGCCTGTACGTCGCCGCGGACCCCATGTTCGGGGCCGAACAGCGCCACCAGCTCGAACGCCTGCTGTGCAGCGAAGCGGTCCACGCTGCTGCGCAACTCCCCGTCCACGCCGGTGGCGTTGGTCACCAGCCCCACGCGCTTGCCACGCAGCAGGTCCAGGCGATCCTCCAGCAGCACGTCGATGCCGAGGCGCGGCGCATCGACCGCGCAGCAGGCGCCATCCGTGGCGGCCATCGCCGCAGACGGCAGGGGCACCGCGAGGCTGGCGCAAAGCAGCGCGAGTGCCGTCGCATGGACCGTGGGGCGCAGTGCAGCGTGCAGCGGACGCAGGAACCGGGGCATAGTGCCGTCACCGTTTGCTATCGTTGTCACGACGATAGCAGCCTGCGTCCGCGACCGTGCGACATGCCGGTCGCGCCGCATTCTTCCGTTGTCAGGTGGGGAATCCGATGTCCCGTACGGCGAAACGCATCATGCGCAGCGTGTCTTTCCTTGTCATGGCCGGCGTACTGGCCCCCGCAGCGGCCCAGCCCGCATCGAACCGGCTGGGCGTATCGCCCTCGGCGCAGTCGCAGGACTTCGTGGCGAACAAGCAGCAGTTCCAGCTGCACAGCCTGCTGACCGAGCAGCGCCATCCGCGCAGTTTCGACCTGAGCGCCCGCATCGCCGCCGACACCGCCGATGGCCTGTCCTCCCTGCTGGCGGTGGACGAGGACATTGCGAAAGCACTGCAGGGCGTCGCCGACGATCCCGCGCGGCTGGCTGCGCTGGAGGCCGCATCGCGCGAGATCACCCGTGCGCTGCGCGAAGGCCATCGCCTGTACTTCTACGGCACCGGCTCCACCGGTCGCCTGGCCGAGACCATCGAAAGCGGCCTGTGGCGTCCATTCTGGCAGCGCACGGCGACCTCGCCGGTGATGGCGAAGATCGATGCGCGCTACCCCGGTCTGGGCGAGCGCGTGCGTGGCGAGATCACCGGCGGCGACCGTGCGCTGATCGCCTCGCTGGAAGGCTTCGAGGACATTCCCGAGATCGGTCGCCTGCAGCTTCAGGACAACGGTATCCAGCCGCAGGACCTGGTGTTCGCCGTCACCGAAGGCGGCGAAACCTCCGCGGTGATCGGCACCGCACTCGCGGCCGCCGACCAGGCCGGCGCGGACGCGCGGCGCACGTGGTTCGTCTACAACAATCCCGACGAGGTGCTGCGCCCGTTCGAACGCAGCCGCCGCGTGCTGGACGACGCGCGCATCACCAAGATCCCGCTGCCGACCGGACCGCAGGCGATCACCGGCTCCACCCGCATGCAGGCCACGACGACCAGCCTGTACGTGCTGGGCGTGGTGCTGGAAGACGCCACCCGCGCACTGCTGCGTGAATTGCTGACCACCGACGAACTGGCGGCGCTGGGCTTCAACGATGCCAGTATCGCCGACCGCCTGCGCGGCTTTACCACGCTGCAGCAGACCGCAGCGGTGGCGGCGCCGAAGCTCGCCGCATGGACCGACCGCGAGGCCGCCAGCTACGCGAACGGCCGCCGCGCCACCTACCTCGCCACGCGTGCGCTGATGCCGGTGTTCGTGGACGTCACCGAGCGCGCACCGACGTTCCGGCTCGGCCCGCTCGATCCGGTCAACGCAAGCGAACGGCGTTCCTGGATCCAGGTGTGGACCCCAGCCACCGACGGCGCCCAGGCCTGGCAGGCGCTGCTGCACCGTCCCTTCCATGGCTTGGACAAGGCGCTGTACCTGCCACCGTTCGAGACCGGCATTCCCGACCCCTACCTGCGCGAAGCCGCGCTTCGCGGCCTGTCCAACGCTGGCGATGAGCAGCAGGCGCTGTACGACCTCTCGTACTCGGCGGCGAACATGCAGCGCAATGCACCGGCCGCGGGCGACTCGGGCGCACTGATCCTGCTCGGCGATGAAGCGCACCAGCAGGCCAACCAGCAGTGGCTGGACGCCGCCACTGCGGCTGGCGCGGAACTGGTACTGTTCTCCGTGTCCGCGCGTCCGCTGGATTCGGACGTGCTGCGCGATGTCGCCGCCCTGCCCCGTCCGGTGCCGGTGATCGCGGTGACCGTGCCGCAGCGCGATGCGTTCGAGCTCAACCAGACCATCGTGCTGAAGATGCTGCTCAACGCGCATTCCACCGGCGTGATGGCCAAGCAGGGGCGCGTGGTCGGCAACACCATGACCAGCGTGCAGCCGGGCAATCTGAAGTTGATCGGGCGCGCGACGTGGTTGATCCTCTCGCACGTCAACGGTGTGCTGGAAACACCGGCATGGCGCGATGCGCACGGCACGACCGCGCCGTTGTCCTACGCGGAAGCCAATGCGGTGCTGTTCGAGGCCATCGAACAGCGGCGCAACGCCGCCGGCGCGTCCGGCCTGCCTGAAGTGGAGCTGTCGGTGGTCGCCGTGCTGGACGCGCTGAAGACCGGTACGCCGGTCGACTGGACCGCCGCGGCCACGACGTTGCGTGCCGGTGGACTGAACCGCTACCTGGCGCCGTACGCCGCACGCTGAACGGCGCTGACCGGTGAGGCCGACGATTGCATCGGCCTCGCACGGCGCATCACTGTAGGAAAAGCCTGATTTTTCGTGAACAGGGCGCATCGCGCCGTGCTGCATGTCCGTCGTGTGGATATCCGGGCGTTGTCCTTCATGCAGGAGGGATCCCCAGCCACACCGCCAAGGACAGCATCATGCCCATCATCGATACACCCCTGACGATAGAAAACCTGCGCCACCTGGAGCTGCGCGAACGCTTCCGCGACGACTGGCGCCTCAACCCCGAGATCTACTGGCCGTTCCTGCGTCCCTGTACGGTCAAGCTGTTGCTGGTCGCCGACGGCGGCCTTGATTTCTCCGAAGGCGACTTCGGCCTGTCCACCTTCGTACGCTCGCTGCTCGCCATGCCGGGGCGCCACGCGCGCTTCGAGATCACGCTGGCGCATATCAACAACGTGGCCGGCAGCCAGCTGATGTCGGCCGAAACCCGCGTCGCCCAGCGCATTCCGTCATTCAAGTTCGACAATGCCGCGCATTTCGGCACGGGCATGTACGACGCCGTGTTCCTGTTCGGCATCGACAGCAGTTTTGGCAGTCGCGGCGCCGGGTATCCGTCCGATCGCCTGTCCGACAACGAACTGCGTGCCGTGACGCAGTTCATGAATGCCGGTGGCGGTGTCTTCGCCACGGGCGATCACGGTTCGTTGGGACGTGCGCTGTGCCATGCGATCCCGCGCGCACGCGGCATGCGCCTGTGGCAGTCCACGCCCGGCGTCGGCGGTCTGGATGAGGTCAGCATGGGCGGAGCGCGCCGCAACGACACCAATCGGCCGCCCGGCACGTCCTCGTTCTCGGACCAGTCCGACGACGTGCCGCAGACCATCCAGCCGCGCATGTACGCGCGGCGCAACGGCCTGTTCCGCTACACCTATCCGCACCCGCTGCTGTGCGGACCGCGCGGCGTGATCCGGGTGATGCCGGACCATCCGCACGAAGGCGAATGCGTCGAGCCCTCCGCGACCGGCGCGAATCTCAACTTCGGTGGCGCCTTGGGCGCGGAGTATCCGGCCGCCATCGACGGCGGCCCGCGCCCGCTGCCGGAGCTGATTTCCACCAACAGCGTGCTCGGCGGCACGCGCTCCGGCAAGGACCCGACGCAGTCGCAGACCTTCGGCGGCATCTGCGCCTACGACGGCCACCGCGCCGGCATCGGCCGCGTGGTCACCGATGCGACATGGCACCACTTCGTCAACGTCAACCTGATCGGCCTGTTCAATGACAGCGGCCTGACGCCCGGGCACGTGTGGCGCAACGGTTTCCTGTCGTCGGCCAGCGGACAGGCGCACTTCGAGGAGATCAAGTCGTACTACCGCAACCTCGCGGTCTGGCTGTCGCGGCCGGAGCGCATCCGCTGCATGAATTCGCGTCTGTACTGGACACTGCTGTGGGACGAGCGCGTGATGGAAGCGGTGCTGACCGCGACCGACATTCCGCTGGCCAAGCTCGACCTGGGCGCGATCCGCCTGATCGGCCAGCATGCGCGCGACGTGCTCGGCCGCTTCGCCGGGCGTTGCCAGGGCGTTCGCCTGGCGCTCGATCTGCTGTACGAACGCCTGCCGCCATTGATTCCCGAGATCGATCCGTGGTGGCCCGAGCCGGACCCGCTGCGCGAGAAGTTCGATGGCGTGGAATGGCTGGACGGCACGCAACTGTTCGACATCGCCATCGGCAGCGCACTGGTGGCACTGCGCGAAGCCTTCCCGGAGCCCGACGAGAAGACGGTGCGCAAGCTGGAAGGCGAGCAGATCGAGAAAGTACTGCGCGAAGGTGCCGGCACGGGCGTGCAGCGCGCACTGGAATCGATGGTCGCGTCCGCCGAGCTGCTGGCCTCGGTGTCGAAGTTCACGGCGGCGCAGAAGCCGCGCAAGAAGCGCTGAGCCGGGTCGCGGGACATCGGCAGATGCCGGTGTCCCGCGGTCTTGTCAGGACTTGTCGCGGGCGCGGGCGAACGCCGCGGCCAGCGCGTTGTCCGCCGGTGCAGCGGTCGTCTTCGCGGGTGCCGGACCACGCCGCGGGTCGCGCGGATTGCCGCGGTCCTGCCCGCGCGGCGGACGCGGATCGTTGCCGCGCGCCTCGCGTGGCGCCTGCGGCGCGGGCGCGTCGTCCAGGCGGCGCGTCAGCGCGATGCGCTTGCGGGCCACGTCGACCTCCAGCACCTTCACCTTGACGATGTCGCCCGCCTTCACCACCTCGCGCGGATCCTTCACGTAGCGGTCGGCCAGCGCGGAGATGTGGATCAGGCCGTCCTGGTGCACGCCGATGTCGACGAAGGCGCCGAACGCGGCGACGTTGCTGACCACGCCTTCCAGGATCATGCCTTCACGCAGGTCCTTGATGTCTTCCACACCCTCGGCGAAACGCGCCGCCTTGAACTCGGGGCGCGGGTCGCGGCCGGGCTTCTCCAGTTCCTTGAGGATGTCGCGGATGGTGGGCACGCCGAACCTGTCGTCGGTGTACTGCTCGGGCTTCACCCCACGCAGGAAGACGATGTCGCCGACGATCTGCTTCACCTGCCGGCCGCTGCCGGCCAGGATGCGCTCGACCACCGGATAGGCTTCCGGATGCACCGAGGAAGCATCCAGCGGCTCGTCGCCGTCGGCGATGCGCAGGAAGCCGGCGCATTGCTCGAAGGTCTTCTCGCCCAGACGTGGCACGCCCAGCAGCGCTTTGCGCGTGCGGAACGCCCCGTGCTCGTCGCGGAAGCGCACGATGTTCTCGGCCACCGTCGACGATAGGCCGGACACCCGCGTCAGCAGTGCGGCCGAGGCGGTGTTGACGTCCACGCCGACCGCGTTGACGCAGTCCTCGACGCGCGCATCCAGCGCACGCGCCAGGCGGAACTGGTCGACGTCGTGCTGATACTGGCCGACGCCAATCGCCTTGGGCTCGATCTTCACCAGCTCCGCCAGCGGATCCTGCAGGCGGCGCGCGATCGACACCGCGCCACGGAGGCTGACGTCGAGGTCGGGGAATTCCTTCGCCGCGAACTCGGACGCCGAGTACACCGACGCGCCCGCTTCACTGACGACGATCTTGTCCATCTTCAGCTCGGACGCCTGCTTGATGAGGTCGCCGGCCAGCTTGTCGGTCTCGCGACTGGCGGTGCCGTTGCCGATGGCGATCAGGTCGACCTGGTGCTTGATGCAGAGCGCGCGCAACACGTGCAGCGACTGGTCCCATTGGCGTTTCGGTTCGTGCGGATAGATGGTCGCGGTGTCGACCAGCTTGCCGGTGCGGTCGACGACGGCGACCTTCACGCCGGTGCGCAGGCCGGGATCGAGGCCGAGCACGGCCTTCGGCCCGGCGGGCGCGGCCAGCAGCAGATCCTTGAGGTTGTCGCCGAACACGGTGATGGCCTCGGCTTCGGCCTTCTCGCGCGCCTGGTTGAACAGGTCCAGCAGCAGGTGCATGTGCAGCTTCGCCTTCCAGGTCAGGCGGCAGGCATCCAGCAGCCATTTGTCGGCGGCGCGGCCCTGCGCCGACACGCCGGCGTGCACGGCCACGCGACCTTCGGCCTGCAGATGGCCGGTCTCCGCCTCCATGCCGGGATCGAGGTCGAGCAGCAGGATCTCTTCGCGACGCGCGCGGAACAGTGCCAGCAGGCGGTGCGAGGGGATCTTCGCCAGCGGTTCGGCGTGGTCGAAGTAGTCGCGGTACTTCGCGCCTTCGTTCTCCTTGCCTTCGGCCACCCTGGCGCGGATCACGCCGACGCCGGTCATCCACTCGCGCAGTTCGCCCACCAGCGCGGCGTTCTCGCCCCAGCGCTCCATCAGGATGGCGCGGGCGCCGTCGAGTGCAGCCTTGGCGTCGGCGACGCCCTTTTCGGCATCGACGTAAGCGGCGGCGGCGGCTTCCGGCACCTGGGTCGGATCGGCGAGCAGGCCGTCGGCGAGCGGCTCCAGGCCGGCTTCGCGGGCGATCTGCGCGCGCGTGCGGCGCTTCTGCTTGTACGGCAGGTACAGGTCTTCCAGGCGCGCCTTGCTGTCGGCGGCTTCGATGTCGGCACGGAGTTCGTCGGTGAGCTTGCCCTGCTCCTCGATGCTGGCGAGCACGGCGATACGGCGGTCTTCCAGTTCGCGCAGGTAGGTCAGGCGCGTTTCGAGGTTGCGCAGCTGGGTGTCGTCCAGCCCGCCGGTGACTTCCTTTCGGTAACGCGCGATGAAGGGCACGGTGGCGCCTTCGTCGAGCAAGGCGATGGCGGCCTTGGCCTGGGCGGTCTGCGCGCCGATCTCAGCGGCGATGGTGGCGGCGATGTGCTGGGCGATCTGGGGATTGCGGTCTTGCATTGCGTCCGTACTGGAAATCCCGATGGACCGGGAGGGATGCCGATTGTGGCAACGGATGGCGGCGCTGGAAACGGGTTGACAGCGCGCATCGGCCTCGCAAAAGAAAACGGGCCGCTTTCGCGGCCCGCTCCTGCTACCTGTGGCGAAGGCTTACGAACGCACCGGCAGCACGCGGACTTCCACGCGACGGTTCATCGCACGGCCCGACTCGGTGTCGTTGCTGGCGATCGGATAGCGCTTGCCCATGCCGACGATCTCGAAGCGCTCGCGCTGCAGGCCCTGGCCGATCAGGTAGTTGCCGACCGACGCGGCGCGCTGCTCGGACAGGCGCTGGTTGACGGCATCGGAGCCGACGCTGTCGGTGTGGCCGCTGACTTCCACGATGGTCTGGTTGTACTCGCGCAGCGTGGCGGCGACGTTGTTGAGGGCGGGATAGAACTGCGACTTCAGGTCGGCCTTGCCGAAGTCGAAGGTCACGCCGTCGGGCAGGTTGAGCTTGATGACGTCGCCGTCACGGCTGACATCGATGCCGGTGCCGGCGGTCTGACGGCGCAGTTCGGCTTCCTGGCGGTCCTGGTAGGCACCGATGGCGCCGCCGGTGAGGCCGCCCACGCCGGCACCCACCAGCGCACGCTGGCGGCGCTCGGTGGCGTCGCCGCCACTCAGCAGGCCGGCGACCGCGCCGATGCCGGCGCCGATCAGCGCGCCACGCTGGGTACGGTTGGGGTCGTTGGGATCGTTGGTCTGGCCGGTGTAGCTGGCGCAGCCGCCCAGCATCGTCACGGTGAGCGCCGCAAGGGCGCCGGTCTTCAGCATCGCATTCATGGGTTTCTCCTGGGTGGCTTGCGGTGGAGCGGAACGGGGGCAAGCCTAACCAGCGAAATGTTCACAACACGCGATTTGAGCCCTGTTCATTCAGGTGGCGGCGGGGATCAGGACAGCAGTGCACTGGCCGCCGGCGCATCCAGGGTCTGTTCCCAGCTGCCCATCAGCGACAGGTACAGCAGCTTCTCGAACTCGGGGCCGAAACGGCGGATCACCGCATCCGGATCGGGGATCAGCTTCGCGTCGGCGATCAGGCCGAAGTGCACGCGGCCGTTGTAGCTGAGGATGGACACGCCGATGCCGATCGACCCCGTCTGCGGCACCCAGAACATCATGTCCCGGAGGCGCGAGCCGCCCATGTAGAGCGGTTGCTGGGGACCGGGGACGTTGGTCGCCACGGCGGTCGCCTTGCGCGAGAACAGCTCAAGCGCGACGCCCTGGATCGCGGACGGCGCCATGCCAAGCGCGGCAAGAAGTCCAAACGCAACAACGGCTTGGCGTGAATTCTTCAGGTCGCGCATGCACTCTGCGACACGCTCGAGACGGCGGACCGGATTGTCCTCGCCGACCGGCAGGTCGAGGAACACGAGCCCGAAATGGTTGCCGAGCTTGCGGGCGTGTTCGAGCGGACGCAGGTTGACCGGCACCGTGGCGCGCAGCGTCACGCCATCGAGTTGTTCGCCACGTTCCAGCATGTAGCTGCGCAGCGCGCCCGCCGCGGCGGCCATCAGCACGTCGTTGACCGTGCAGTCGCAGGCGCGCCCCACCGCCTTCACCTCTTCCAGATCCAGCGGCTCGGCCCAGGCGACGCGCTTGCTGACACCCAGCTTGCCGCGCAGCAGCGTCGGCGGGTCGTCCGACAGCGACAGCGCATGCAGCAGTTCGCGGCCGATCTCGCCACCCTCCTTCGCCAGCATCGTCGCCAGCGTGGGGTCCTGCATCATCTCCATGCCCTTGCCGAGGACCTTGCCGCCGATCTGCACATAGCGGTCGATGGCGCCGACGCGGCGGACGACCTCCGCGCCATCCTTCTTCAGCCAGGCCGAGCGCAGGTCCTTGCCCGCGTCCGGTTTCCGGCTGGTGTCGGTCAGCGACAGCAGCACCTGCACCAGCGCGATGCCGTCCGCGTAGCTGTGGTGGATGCGCGCGACCAGCGCCGAGCCGGTGCCATAGCATTCGATCAGGTGGAACTGCCAGAGCGGCTTGGTCTTGTCGAGCGGCGTGGACGCCATCTGGCTGGTGAAGCGTTCCAGCGCCTTCTTCTCGGATTTCGGGTCGTGCCGGCCCGGCAGCGCGGACAGGCGCACGTGCCAGTCGAGGTCGAAGTCCGGATCGGTGACCCACGAGGCGCCCGCGGGCGTGTCGACCGCCTTCTGCAGGAAGCGCGGATAGGCGAGGAAGCGCTTCCTGATCACCTGCTTGAGCGTGTCGAGCGTCATCGGCTCGTCGAACATCAGCACGCCGGTGATCATCATCGGGTTGGTCGGACGGCACATCCGCAACCAGGCGGTATCCACCCGCGACATCGGCTCGCGACGCGGTTTCGCCGACGCTTTCTTCGTGGCCATGCTTGCCCTCCTCTCCCACGCCGAGTGAAGCACGCGGCGCGGAAAGGCGTCAACGCGGCTCAGTCGCCGGTCTTGCGATATGCGGCCAGCGCGCCGTCGCGTCCGGCGGCCAGGTCAGCGATGGGATGGCGTGGATACTCGGGCGCGACCTTCGCCAGCACGTCGGGCTTCTGCCATGGCGCGAAGCGCAGCGGCACCGGGATGTCGGCCAGCTCCGGCACCCAGCGGGCGATGTACGTGCCTTTGGGGTCGAACTTCTCCGCCTGCGTCACCGGATTGAACACACGGAAGTACGGCGCGGCGTCGGCACCCGTGCCGGCGACCCACTGCCAGCCCAGCGTGTTGTTGGCCAGGTCGGCATCCACCAGCGTGTCCCAGAACCAGCGCGCCCCGTGCAGCCAGTGGTAGCGCAGGTGCTTGGTCAGGTAGCTGGCGACGATCATGCGCACACGGTTGTGCATGTAGCCGGTGGTCCACAGTTCGCGCAGGCCGGCATCGATGATCGGCACGCCGGTGCGCCCGCGCTGCCAGGCCTCCAGCGCCACCGGGTCGACCTTCGCCCAGTCGAAGTGCTCGAAGCGTGGATTGAGGTTCTGCGTGGTGGTCTGCGGGAAATGGTGTAGCAGGTGGTAGGCGAACTCGCGCCAGCCCAGCTCGCGGATATAGCCGTCCATGTCGGCGCTGTTGGCGGCGGTGCGGGCGCGCTCGAGTTCCGCGGCGATACGCCAGGGCGCGATCTCGCCGAAATGCAGGTGGGGCGAGACCCGGGAGGTACCGACGCGATCAGGACGGTCGCGGTCGGTGCGGTACCCATTGAGTGCGCCATCGACGAAGACCTCCAGCGCCTCGCGCGCGCCGGCTTCGCCCGGCGTCCAGGCATCCCAGAAGCCGGCATCCCACCCGAGGTCTGGCAACAAGCGCCAGTCGTCCAACCGATCGCTCTGCAGCGCGGCATCGATGGACGGCAACCGGTCGGGCGCCTCCCACGGCGACGGTGCGCGCCATTGCGCCAGGGCGGAGCGCCAGAACGGCGTGAACACCTTGTAAGGATTGCCCTGCTGGGTGGCGAGATCCCAAGGCTCGAACAGCAGGCTGCCGTTGAAGCTCTCGACCTGCAGTCCGCGTTCGCGCAGGGCTTTCTTCAGCGCGGCATCGCGCGGCTGGGTGGCGGGCTCGTACTTGCGGTTCCAGAACACCGCCTCAGCGCCGGTCTGCTCGATCAACGCATCCAGTGCAGCGGCGCTTCCCCCCCGGCGCAGCAGCAGGCGCGATCCGCGCGCCTGCAGTCTGGCATCGAGCGTCGCCAGCGACTTGTGCAGCCAAGCCCTCGATGCCCCACCCGGCGGCCACTCGCCCTCCTCTTCCGGTGCGAACACGTACACCGGGATGGGCGTGAAGCCGCCATCGAGCGCGGCGCGCAACGCAGGGTTGTCGTCCAGCCGGAGATCGTGGCGGAACCAGACGAGCGCGTTGGGCATGCAGGAAAGCTCTTGGCGGGACCGGACCGCTTACGTGGCGGATCTCGGGATGGATGCACCGCCGACATACTCGCGCGGGATGCGTGCATTGAGTCCGGTCAGGATCTCGTAGGGGATCGTCCCGGCCGTCGAAGCCACCGCCTCGCAGGTGATCGCGTCGTCGCCCTGGCGACCGATCAGCACGACCTCGTCCTCGTTGTACGCCGTACCTGCCGGGCCGAGATCGACCATGAACTGGTCCATGCAGACCCGGCCGACGATGGGGTGGCGCTCGCCCCGCACCAGTACCTCGCCGCGCGACGACAGCGAGCGGGGATAACCGTCGCCGTAGCCGATGGGCACCGTGATCACCCGGGTGTCTTCGCTCGCGGTCCAGGTGGCGCCGTAGCTGACGGTGCGGCCCGCCTTCACCACCTTGAAGTAGACCACCTTGGACACCAGCGACAGCGCCGGCTTCAACGCCACCGTCGGACGCGAGGCGGGATCGGGCATCACGCCGTACAGCGCGATGCCCGGACGCACCATATCCAGACAGACCTCAGGGAAATGCAGCACACCGCCCGAGTTGGCCAGATGGCGGACCGGCATCGGCGCGCCGATGCGGTCGAAGTAGCTACAGGCGTGCAGGAAGCGCTGCAACTGCTCGTGCGTCATCGGCGATGCCGGATCGTCCGAGCACGCCAGGTGCGAGTAGATGCCCTTCACGGCGCACCAGCGCGACGACACCGCGGCGTCGATGAAGGCGCCCGCGTTCTCGCTGTGCACGCCGATGCGCTCCATGCCGGTATCGACCTTCAGGTGGATCACCGCCTTGCGACCAAGCGATTCGGCTGCCTGCTCGACCTGCCGCAGCTTGGCGATCGACGACACGGTCACCTCCAGATCGCAGGCCAGGAACTGGCTGACCTGCGGCGCGTGGATACCGCCCATGACGAGGACGGGCACAGTGACTCCCGCGCGCCGCAGTGCGAGCCCCTCCTCCACCAGTGCCACGCCGAGCTGGCCGATGCCCTGCGCCTGCAAATACAGGGCCACCGGCACCAGGCCGTGCCCGTAGGCATTCGCCTTGACGATGCCCATCACCGGCGCGCCGGCATGCGCCTGCAGGGCACGGAAGTTGTGGCCGATCGCGTCCAGATCCACGCGGATGCGCGTGGGCCGGTCGTTGGCTTCGGGGCGGAACGAGTCCGCCGGATCCGTCATGTCGGGAAGGTTGGCACCTGGCATGCCGCGATTGTAGCGGTGCCGTGGCGGAGGCCGCAGGGGCCGTTACTCGAACGCGCCGATGTTGTCGTGACTTAAGTTGTCGAAGCGGGTGTATTCGCCGAAGAACCGCAGCTTGCACGAGCCGGTGGGGCCGGAACGCTGCTTGCCGATGATGATCTCGGCCAGGCCTTTGTCCGGCGAGGTTTCCTTGTTGTAGTAATCGTCTCGGTAGATGAAGACGATCATGTCGGCGTCCTGCTCGATGGCGCCCGATTCGCGCAGGTCGGCCATCACCGGGCGCTTGTCGGTGCGCGTTTCCAGCGAGCGGTTGAGCTGCGACAGCGCGATGACGGGGACGTTGAGCTCCTTCGCCAGGCCCTTCAGCGAGCGCGAGATCTCCGAGATCTCGGTGGCGCGGTTCTCGCTGTTGCCCGGCACCGACATCAGCTGCAGGTAGTCGATGACGATCAGGCCCAGGTCGTGCTCGCGCTTCAACCGGCGCGCCTTGGAGCGCAGCACGTCGGGCGACAGGCCGGGCGTATCGTCGATGAAGACCTTGGCCTGGTCCTTGAGGATGCGGATGGCGCTGGTCACGCGGCTCCAGTCCTCGTCTTCCAGCGCGCCGGTGCGCAGGCGGGTGGCGTTGATGCGACCGACCGACGAGATCAGGCGCATCGCCAGCTGGCCGGCGGACATTTCCATCGAGAAGACCGCGACGGCCTTCTTCGATTTGATCGCCGCGTACTCGGCGATGTTCAGCGCGAACGTGGTCTTGCCCATCGCCGGGCGCGCGGCCAGGATCACCAGGTCGGTCGGCTGCAGGCCGGCGGTCATCTGGTCGAACTCGGTGTAGCCCGTCGGCAGGCCGGTCACCGTGCCGCCGCTCTCCGAGCGCACGCGCAGGACCTCGAAGGCGTCCTTCAGCGCGTCGTTCATCGCCACGAAGTCGGTACGTCCGCGCGCGCCCTGCTCGGCGATGGCGAACACCTTCTGCTCGGCCACGGCCAGCATCTCGTCGCTTTCCTTGCCATCCGGCTGGAACGCGTCGTTGACGATCTCGGTGCCCACCTCGATCAGCTGGCGCATCACCGCCTTGTCGCGGACGATCTCGGCATAGGCGGTGATGTTGGCGGCCGACGGCGTGGTGCTGGCCAATTCGACGAGGTAGGCGCCGCCGGCGATCAGCTCCATCTGGCCCTGCGATTCGAACCACTCGCCCAGCGTCACCGCATCGAACGGACGATTGCGCTCGGCCAGCTCGCCGATGGCGCGGTAGATCAGCTGGTGGTCGCGCCGGTAGAAATCGTTCGGCGTCAGCTTGTCGTTGATGCGGTCGTAGGCCTCCGGCGCCAGCATCAGTCCGCCCAGCACCGCCTGTTCCGCCTCGATGGAACTCGGCGGTACGCGCAGCTGTTCGATGCGCGCGTCATGGGGATCGGAACGGAAGCTCGTGCGTGCTGACATGTGCGGGGCAAACTCCTGCGGCGCATGCGTGGCGAACGCCAGCACGGCCGGACATGGTAGGCAGTCCATGCCCAGGGGTGTTGCAGATAAGTGTGTGGATAACCGGTGGGAATCTCACCGCGTGAGACACCGTTCGGCCCCTGAAAACAGGACGGGCGCCTTGCGGCGCCCGTCTGTCGGCATCACGGATGATGCGCGGGGTGGATCAGGCTTCGGCCTGCACCACGACCTTGACGGTCGTCTGCACGTCGGCGTGCAGCTTCACGACGATGTCGTACTCGCCGATGTTGCGCAGCGCGCCTTCGCCCATGATGACCTCGCTCTTCTCGAGCGGCAGGCCGGCGGCGGTGAAGGCGTCAGCGATGTCGCGCGGGCCGACCGAGCCGAACAGCTTGCCTTCGGTCGCGGCATTGGCCGTGATCGTGACGCTGGCGCCTTCCAGCTTGGCGGCGCGGGCTTCGGCGTCGTCATGAACGGCCTTGGCCTTCGCTTCGTACTCGGCGCGCTTGGCTTCGAACTCGGCGACGTTGGCGGCGGTGGCCGGCACGGCCTTGCCCTGCGGCACCAGGAAGTTGCGGCCGTAGCCCGGCTTCACGTTGACCTTGTCGCCCAGGACGCCCAGGTTGGTCACTTTCTGCAGAAGAATCAGTTCCATCGTGTATCTCCAATTCGTTAGCGGCCGCCGTGCGACCGCAACTGGTTGCTGTCCGAATGGACGGGATTTTGAAGCCAGGAGTGAGCGGAGAGGAGTGAGAAGTGAGGGAAAGCCACTCACTTCTCACTTCTTGCGGCGCGAGCCGCCACTCACTTCTCCGCTCAGACGTCGTGGTTGTCCGTGTACGGGATCAGCGCCAGGAAACGGGCGCGCTTGACCGCGGTGGACAGCTGACGCTGGTAACGGGACTTGGTGCCGGTGACGCGGCTCGGCACGATCTTGCCGTTCTCGGTCAGGTACTGGCGCAGGGTGTTGAGATCCTTGTAGTCGATCTCTTTCACGCCTTCGGCGGTGAACTTGCAGAACTTGCGGCGACGGAAGAACTTGGACATGGGGGTGCTCCTCAGGCGGCTTCGGCGGTGTCGGAATCGGTCGAGGCGGCTTCGTTGCCGGCCTCGTCGTCGTCACGGCGGCGACGCTCGCCACGCTCGGGCTTGTCGCCCTTCTCGTCCTTGTTCTTCATGATCAGGGACTGCTCGGTGTCCGGGCCATCGCGCTTGATGACCAGGTTGCGCAGCACCGCATCGTTGAAGCGGAAGCTTTCCACCAGCTCGTTCAGCACCGCCTGGTCGGCCTCGATGTTGAGCAGGACGTAGTGGGCCTTCACCAGGTTCTGGATCGGGTAGGCCAGCTGACGGCGGCCCCAGTCTTCCAGACGGTGGATGGTGCCGTTGCCGCCTTCGATCAGCGCCTTGTAGCGCTCGATCATGGCCGGCACCTGCTCGCTCTGGTCCGGGTGGACCAGGAATACGACTTCATAGTGACGCATCGTTTTTACCTTTCGGATGTGGGTCCGGCCACGAAAAAGGCCGGACTGGACAGCCCCCCGATGACCGGATCGGACACGGTGGGGCGAGGAACCGGGGGCCTGACGGGCCTCCGGGAGCAGGAAAGTATGACAGGTCAACCACTTAGGGGCAACCTGCCCCTGCGGACGCGTCAGGCGGCGTCGGCCGTGGTGGTGAAGCTCTCGCCGCAGCCGCATTCGGCCGCGGCATTGGGGTTCCGGAAGATGAAGGTCTCGGACAGGCCCTGCTTGGCGAAATCGATCTCGGTGCCGTCGACCAGCGGCAGGCTGGTGGCGTCCACGTAGATCTTCACGCCGGCGAACTCGAACACGGTATCGCCCTCGCGCTCGTCGCGGGCCAGGTCGGCCACGTGGCCCCAGCCGGAGCAGCCGGTGCGGGTCACACCGAAGCGCAGGCCCAGCGCGGCCGGGGTCTGCTCGACGAAGCGCTGCACGCGCTCGAGTGCGACCGGGGTCAGGGTGATGGCCATGCGTGTCTCCTGTGCGACGCTGACGATTATAGCCTTCGGCATGCCGAGGCCTGCGCGGCTCTTGTAAACTCCGCGTTCCATTAATAAGTCTGTTATCGAAGGATTCAAGCCATGACGGTGGTGAGCGTCGAACATGCGCTGGCGGGCAAGCTCCCGGCCGGCGGCGAAGTCACGGTGCGCGGCTGGGTGCGCACGCGGCGCGATTCCAAGGCGGGCCTGTCCTTCGTCAACGTCAGCGACGGCTCGTGCTTCGCGCCAATCCAGGTGGTGGCGCCCGACTCGCTGGGCAACTACGAATCCGAGATCAAGCACCTGACCACCGGCTGCGCGGTCGTCGCCACCGGCACGCTGGTCGCGTCGCAGGGCCAGGGCCAGAGCTTCGAGATCCAGGCCTCGTCCGTCGAGGTCGTGGGCTGGGTGGAAGATCCCCTCACCTACCCCATGCAGCCCAAGCAGCATTCGCTGGAGTACCTGCGCGAATTCGCCCACCTGCGCCCGCGCACCAACCTGTTCGGCGCGGTCACCCGCATCCGCAACTCGCTGGCACAGGCGGTACACCGGTTCTTCCACGAGAACGGCTACTTCTGGATCAGCACGCCGATCATCACCACGTCCGATGCCGAAGGCGCCGGCCAGATGTTCCGCGTGTCCACGCTGGACCTGGTCAACCTGCCGCGCGACAAGGAAGGCGCGGTGGATTTCTCGCGCGACTTCTTCGGCAAGGAAACCTTCCTGACCGTGTCGGGCCAGCTCAATGCCGAGGCCTATGCGCTGGCCATGAGCAAGGTCTATACGTTCGGCCCGACGTTCCGCGCCGAGAACAGCAACACCACGCGCCACCTGGCCGAGTTCTGGATGATCGAGCCCGAGGTCGCCTTCAACGACCTGGCCGCGAACGCACAGCTGGCCGAGGACTTCCTGAAATACCTGTTCCGTGCGGTGCTGAGCGAGCGCGCCGACGACCTGGCGTTCATTGCCGAGCGCGTCGAACCGACCGCGCTGACCCGCCTGGAAGCCTTCGTCAACTCGCCGTTCGAGCGCATCGACTACACCGATGCGATCTCGCTGCTGCAGAAGTCGGGGCAGAAATTCGAGTTCCCGGTCGAATGGGGCCTGGACCTGCAGACCGAGCACGAGCGCTGGCTGACCGAGCAGCACGTCGGCCGCCCGGTGGTGGTGACCAACTATCCCGAGCACTTCAAGGCCTTCTACATGCGCCTGAACGACGATGGGAAGACCGTCGCCGCGATGGACGTGCTGGCGCCCGGCATCGGCGAGATCATCGGCGGCAGCCAGCGCGAAGAGCGCCTGGATGTGCTGGATGCGCGCATGGCCCAGTTCGGTCTGGATCCGGCGCATTACGGCTGGTACCGCGACTTCCGCCGCTACGGCTCGGTGCCGCACGCCGGCTTCGGCCTCGGTTTCGAGCGGCTGGTGGTGTACGTCTGCGGCCTGAGCAATATCCGCGACGCCATCGCCTACCCGCGCGCGCCTGGCAACGCGGAGTTCTGAACAACCTCGTCATTCCGGCGTACGCCGGAATCCATTTCCGCTTGCCGCCAAGAGTCTACATGGCACAAGCAACATGGATCCCAGCCTTCGCTGGGATGACGGAAATCCTCTCGGGAGTGACCTTCGGTGATCCTCTTTTTCGCCCTCTGCTTCGTCGGTGTCGCCATCGCCGGCTTCTGCGCCTTCGTCATCTTCTGGCCGCTGACGCTGGTGCACATCCGCGACCGCCATGGCGCACTCGGCGCGCAATGGGGCGAAGGCGCCTTCCTCAAGCCGGTGGCACTGCGCTGGCTGCTGTCTGGCGACTACCGGCAGATCACCGACACCTCGCTGTCCGGCCTGGCGACGCCGGCGCGGATCTCGCTGTGCGTCATCATGTTCGGGCTGACGATGGCCGGCCTGCTGGCGCTGTGGGCGGAGGCCTTCGCATGAATCCGTTCCTCCGTGAAGGCTGGTACCTCGCCTCGCTCGGCCGCACGCTGATCTGGGCACGCCTGCGCCTGCTGGAGGCCGGCACCGCCGAGGTGCTGGACAGCGACGGCAATACGCTGGCCTACGACAGCGAGGACAGTGCCCGTGCGGCGCTGTTCGACGCGGAGTTCGTCGCCTTCGACGGTCTGGACGAAGACGATGCGCTGGCGCGCGGTTTTTCGCTCGCGGGCGTACAGCCCCCGCAGGGCGACGACGATGCCGCGCTGGTGCCACAGATGGTGCAGTCGCTCGGCGCCCGCGCCTGATACGTCCATGTACACGCCGCGCGCGTTCGTCGACACCGATCTGGCCGAACTCGACCGGCTGATCGCGCGCGACGCGTTCGTCACCCTGGTCACCGTCGCCGACGGCGTGCCCGTGGTCAGCCACCTGCCCGTGCTCTATGCACGCGACGGCGACCGGATCGTCATCGAAGGCCATTGGGCGAAGCCGAATCCACAGGCGCGCCATACGGGCCCTGCCCTGCTGATCGTGCACGGCCCGCATGCCTACGTGTCCCCGGGCTGGTACGCGGACAAGGAAGAAGCCGCGCGCGTGCCGACCTGGAACTATGCGGTCGCGCACCTGCATGGGGTGCTCGACACCACGGAAGACACCACGGCGTTGGCTTCGATCGTGGATCGCCTCAGCCAGGTCAACGAGGCCCATGTGGGCAACGACTGGCGCTTCGGGCACGACCGCGAAGACCACGTCCGCCAGCTGCGCGGGATCGTCGGTTTCCGCTTCGACGTCGAACGCGTCGAGCTGAAGTTCAAGCTCAGCCAGAACCATCCGGTCGCCAACGTCGAGAGGGCGGCGGCCGCGCTGCAGCGACTGGGCGGCGAAGACAACACCTTGGTATCCGAGCTGATGCTTGAGCGCCTGACCCGTCGGAAGCAGGATGTGGGAGCGACGTAAGTCGCGAAGCGGGATCTCTGTCCCGCACATCGGCGCGGCAAAAAAGCATCGCGACTTACGTCGCTCCCACGCCCGACATCATGCAGGGCTACACTCGACGCACAAGACCTTCTGGAAACGATGCATGGACCTCAATCTCGCCGGCCGGCACGCGCTGGTCTGTGGCGCCTCCGAGGGCATCGGCCGCGCGGCGGCCCATGAGCTGGCCCTGCTGGGCGCGGACGTGACGGTGCTGGCCCGACGCCCCGAGGCGCTGGCCGAGGTGGCTGCTGCACTGCCTCGCGTCGCGAGCCAGCAGCACGCAACCATCGCCCTCGATGTGGCCGATGCCGTGGCTCTGCGGGAGACCGTCGGTCGCCTCGTGGCGACGCGGCCGGTGCATATCCTCGTCAACAACACCGGCGGACCGCCCGGCGGTCGCGCCCTCGATGCTGGCGCCGACGACTACCTGGCAGCATTCCAGCGCCATCTCCTGGCCAACCAGGCGCTTGCGCAGCTCACCGTCCCCGGCATGCGTACCGCCGGCTGGGGACGCATCGTCAACATCGTGTCGACGTCGGTGAAGGAGCCCATTCCCAACCTCGGCGTCTCCAACACCATCCGGGGCGCGGTGGCGAGCTGGGCCAAGACGCTGTCCAGGGAACTGGGTGCCGACGGCATTACCGTGAACAACGTGTTGCCCGGCTACACGCGCACGCAGCGACTGGAACAGATCCTTCACGACCGCATACAGGCGACGGGCAAGGACGAAGCCACCGTCAGCGCCACGATGCTCGCCACGGTCCCGGCCGGCCGCTTCGCGGAAGCGCACGAGATCGCCGCCGCTATCGCCTTCCTCGCCTCCCCCGCCGCCGGCTACATCAGCGGCGTCAGCCTGGCGGTCGACGGCGGCCGCATGCAATCCATCTGACCCGGCGGGACGGGGGGCTTGCCAGCCGGGTTAAGCTAATGGGCATGGACCGCTTCGGCCACTTCATCGACGGCGAACCGCGCCCCGGCAGCGCCTGGCGTCCCGTGTACGAACCGGCGTCGGGCGAGGTCTACGCCGAGGTCGCCGATGGCAGCGAACACGATGCGCTGCTGGCCGTGCAGGCGGCCGAAGCGGCATTCCCCGCCTGGTCGGGACTGACGACGAGCGAACGATCGCGCTGGCTGGAACGCCTGGCCGATGCGCTCGAGCAACGGCGCGAGGTGTTCGCCGCCACCGAATCACGCGACACCGGCAAGCCGCTCGCGCTGGCGCGCGATATCGAGATCCCCCGCGCCATCGCCAACCTGCGCTTCTTCGCACACGCCGCTACCCAGTTCGCCAGCGAATCGCACCACGGCGAGGCCGGACTGAACTACACGCTTCGACAACCGCTGGGTGTGGTCGCGGCGATCTCGCCGTGGAACCTGCCGCTTTACCTGTTCACCTGGAAAATCGCGCCCGCCTTGGCGGCCGGCAACACGGTCGTGGGCAAGCCGTCTGAAATCACCCCGGCTACCGCCACGATGCTCGGTGAACTGGCTGCCGAGATCGGTCTGCCACGCGGCGTGCTGAACATCGTGCACGGCACCGGACCGGCAGTCGGCGAGCCGCTGGTGCTGCATCCTGCCGTCAAGGCGGTGTCGTTCACAGGCAGCACCTCGGTGGGCCGCCGCATCGCCGGACAGGCCGCGCCGCACCTCAAGAAAGTGTCGCTGGAACTGGGCGGCAAGAATGCGACGCTCGTGTTCGCCAACAGCGACTGGCGCTCGCACCTGGACACCCTGCTCCGCTCGGCCTTCCAGAATGCGGGTCAGATCTGCCTGTGCGGTTCGCGCCTGCTGGTGCAGCAGGCGATCTACGACGAATTCCGTACGGCCCTGCTGGAACGCGTTCACGATCTGAAAGCCGGCCCGCTCGACGATCCCGGCACGCGTCTCGGTGCGCTGGTGTCGCAGGCGCACTTCGACAAGGTGCTGGCGTGCATCGCGCGTGCGCGCTTCGAAGGCGGGCGTGTCCTCGCCGGTGGCCACGCGCTTGAACGGCCGGGCTGGTACATCGCGCCGACCGTGATCGAGGGCCTGGGACCGGAAGCCACCACCAACCGGGAAGAGATCTTCGGGCCGGCGGTGACCTTGCAGCCCTTCACCGACGAGGCGCATGCGCTTGCACTCGCCAATGCCGGCGACTACGGCCTGGCGGCGACGGTGTGGACGCGCGACCTGGACCGCGCCCATCGCCTGGCCGCGCAATTGCGCGCCGGCATCGTCTGGATCAATACCTGGATGACGCGCGACCTGCGCACGCCGTTCGGCGGCACGGGCGCGTCTGGCCTGGGCCGCGAAGGCGGGCTGGAGGCCATGCGTTTCTTCACCGAACCCAAGAACGTCTGCGTGGCGTTGCGCTGAGGACGAATACACACGATGTCTGATCAATCCGAACTCGAGAAGCTGCTGCAGAACAACCGCGACTGGGCCGCCCGCATAAAGCAGGAGGATCCCGGCTTCTTCAAGCGGCTGTCGCAGCAGCAGTCGCCACGCTACCTGTGGATCGGCTGCTCCGATTCGCGCGTGCCGGCGAACCAGATCCTGGGCCTGGACCCGGGCGAAGTGTTCGTCCACCGCAACATCGCCAATGTCATGTCGCACGGCGACCTCAACGCCCTGTCGGTGATCCAGTTCGCCGTGGACATCCTCAAGGTCGAACACATCCTGCTGGTCGGCCACTACGGCTGCGGCGGCGTGCATGCGGCCATGACCGGCCTGCGTGTGGGCCTGGCCGACAACTGGCTGCGTCATGTCGCCGACGTGGCACTGAAGCACCAGACACTGCTGGACCAGGTGGACACCGAGTCGCTGCGCCACGCGCGCCTGTGCGAACTCAACGTCATCGAGCAGGTGTTCAATGTCTGCCAGACCACGGTCGTGCAGGACGCATGGGCGCGCGGTCAGCCGCTGGCGATCCACGGCTGGGTATACAGCCTGTTCGACGGCCGCGTGCGCGAGCTGGGCATGGACGTGGCGGCGCAGGACGAACTGCAGCCCTCCTACCAACGCGCCCTCGCCGGCGTGCCGCCGAAGGGCAAGCGCGATGAGTGAGGCCGTGCAGGCCGGTGGCGCGCCGAAGCCCGTGGGGCACTACCCGCATGCGCGGCGCGTGGGCGACCTGCTGTTCCTGTCCGGCATCGGTCCGCGCGATCCGGTCAGCAATGCCATCGTGGGCAACGTGCACGATGCCGATGGCCGATTGATCAGCTACGACATCGATGCGCAATGCCGTGCCGTCTTCGCCAATGTCCGTGCGGTGCTGCAGGCCAGTGGCGCTCACTGGGAAGACCTGGTGGATG
The DNA here is from genome assembly GCF_010093445.1 of Pseudoxanthomonas japonensis. Lineage (GTDB taxonomy): Bacteria > Pseudomonadota > Gammaproteobacteria > Xanthomonadales > Xanthomonadaceae > Pseudoxanthomonas_A > Pseudoxanthomonas_A japonensis. The sequence goes on from NZ_PDWW01000008.1 coordinate 107,109, forward strand.
TGACGGTATACCTCACCGACATGGACCACGACTTCAAGACCTACAACCAGGTATGGGCGGAGTATTTCCCCGACGCAGCGACCGCTCCCTGCCGGACTACGCTGGGCATCGGCTCCCTGCCAACCCCGATCGCCATCGAACTGAAGTGCATCGCGCACCTCCCGGAGCGCCGCTGACATGTTGCCGAATCCGCTGAACTTCCAGGCCTGGATCGACGAACACCGCCACTTGCTGAAGCCGCCGGTCGGCAACAAGGTCATCTACGACGGCGACTTCATCGTCATGGTGGTGGGCGGCCCGAATGCGCGCACCGATTACCACTGGGACGAAGGCCCCGAGTGGTTCTACCAGTTGGAAGGCGAGATGGTCCTGCGCATCCAGGAAGACGGCGCCGTCCGCGACATCCCGATCCGGGCCGGCGAGATCTTCCTGCTGCCGCCGCGCGTACCCCATTCGCCGCAGCGCATGCCGGGCTCGGTCGGCCTGGTGATCGAGCGCAAGCGCCTCCCGCACGAGGACGATGGTCTGCTGTGGTTCTGCGAGCGCTGCAACCACAAGGTGTACGAGGAGTACTTCCACCTCAACGACATCGAGCAGGACTTCTTCCGCGTCTTCGAAGCCTTCTACCGCAACGACGACCTGCGCACCTGCAAGGCCTGCGGCCACCTGAACCCGCGCCCGAGCCGCTACGAAATGCAGGCGGACTCGCAGGCCGACATCACCTGAGCTTGCGCTTGCCCAATCTGGGCATTATCGTGCCCGATATGGGCATGAACAATTCATCGAAATCCGGGCGAGTCAGTGAGGCGGCGGCGCGCTACGCCACCGCCAGCCTGTCCGGCGCCCTGTTCACCACTACCCAGCAGCGCGTGCTGGCCTGCCTGTTCGGCGAATCCGGCCGCAGCTACGCGGTCAACGAGCTGATCCAGGCCACTGGCGCCGGCAGCGGCGCCGTCCAGCGCGAGTTGGCCCGGCTGGCCGGTAGCGGCCTGCTGACCGTCGAGCATGTCGGCAACCAGAAGCGCTACCGCGCCAATCCCGACGCCCCGATCCACGACGAACTGGTCTCCATCGTCCGCAAGACCTTCGGTTTGGCCGAACCGCTGCGCGAAGCACTGGCACCGCTGGCCGACCGCATCCATGCCGCATTCCTCTACGGTTCTATCGCCAAGGGCAGCGACACCGCCCGCAGCGACATCGACCTGATGGTGATCGCGGACGACCTGGCTTATGCCGAGGTGATGCTGGCGCTGCACCCGGTGGCGGAACGGCTGGGCAGGCAGATCAATCCCACCGTCTACGACCGTGACGAGCTGCGCAGCCGGATCGAAGGCGGCAACAGCTTCGTCACCCGTGTACTGGAGCAGCCGCGGCAATGGCTGATCGGGGGCGACGATGACCTCGCCGCTTGAGAAGCTGGCCACCCACAGCGGCCCGCTCAGCGCCGAACCGCCCGACAGGAAGGAAACCGCCGGCCTGCTGCGCTCCGGGCTGGCGCGGCTGGCCGACGCCCACAACGAGGCGCTGTCGCTGGAGAGCCGCTTCGACCTGGCCTACAACGCCGCCCATGCGCTGAGCCTGGCGGCGCTGCGCCGTGCGGGCTTCCGCGCGCGCCACCGCTACATCGTCTTCCAGGTGCTGCCGCACACGCTCGGTCTCGGCCCCGAGGTCTGGCGCGTGCTGGCCAAGGCGCACGACCTGCGCAACCTGGCCGAGTACGAAGGCCACGTCGAGGTGGACCGCCGCCTGGTCAACGACCTGATCGCCGCCTGCGAACGCGTCTCCGACGCGCTGGAACGATGAACGTCGACGCTGCACACGTTCCTGTTACATCGCGGCACTGCAGCGCGAATCCCCGGCAGGCAGCCCCTACAATCCGACGATGCTGAAGATCGACACCCATGCGCATTTCCTGCCCCGCGACTGGCCCGACCTGGCGGCCAAGTACGGCGATGTGCGCTTCCCGGTGATCCACCACGGCGAAGACGGTCGCCACCGCATCTACAAGGACGGTAAGTTCTTCCGCGAGATCTGGCCCAAGACCTGGGATCCGGAAGAACGCATCGCCGACTACGCGCAATTCGGCGTGCAGGTGCAGGTGATCAGCACGGTGCCGGTGATGTTCAGCTACTGGGCCAAACCGCACCACGCCTTGGAATTGCACCAGGCGCTCAACGACCACACCGCCGCGGCCTGCCGCGACTACCCGCGCCACTACGCCGGCATCGGCACGGTGCCGCTGCAGTCGCCGCGCCTGGCCGTGCAGGAGCTCGAACGCTGCATGGACCAGCTGGGCCTGCAGGGCGTGCAGATCGGCAGCCATGTCAACGACTGGAACCTGGACGCACCCGAGCTGTTCGAGTTCTTCCAGGCGGCCAGCGAGTTGGGCGCCGCGATCCTCGTGCATCCGTGGGACATGATGGGCGCTGCGTCGATGCCGAAGTACTGGCTGCCCTGGCTGGTCGGCATGCCCGCCGAACAGTCGCGCGCCGCGTGCAGCCTGATCTTCGGTGGCGTGCTGGAGCGGGTGCCGCAACTGAAGGTCTGCTTCGCGCACGGTGGCGGCAGTTTCCCGTACACCATTGGCCGCATCGAGCACGGCTTCAACATGCGGCCCGACCTCGTCGCCACCGACAACCCGCGCAATCCGCGCGACTACCTGGGCCGCGTGTACTTCGACTCCTGGGTCGCCGATCCGCGCGCCCTGCGCTACCTGCTGGACACGGTAGGCCACGAGCGCGTGATGCTCGGCACCGACTACCCGTTCCCGCTGGGCGAACAGGAACCTGGCGCCGGCATCGCCGCGTTGGGTCTGGACGACGCACAGCAAGCGCGCCTGTACCACGGGACCGCGCTGGAATGGCTGGGCCTGTCCGCCGCGAGGTTCCTGTGACGCCCTACCTGTGGGAGCGACGCAAGTCGCGATCAGCCGCCATCGCTGACGCTTCGTCGCGACTTACGTCGCTCCCACACCCTTTTATCTAGTCCATCGACGCACATGACCGACCCGTTGTCCCGTACCCACATCATCGCCCTCGACGCCGCCGATCCCCTGCGTGCGATGCGTAATGAGTTCCTGATTCCCCGTCACAAGCACAACGACCAGATCTATTTCTGCGGCAACTCGCTGGGCCTGCAGCCGAAGGGCGCACGCGTCCACCTCAACGAGGCCCTGGACAAGTGGGCGAACGAAGCCGTCGAAGGCCACTTCACCGGCAACGCGCAGTGGATGACCTACCACGAGTTGGTGCGCGAGCCGCTGGCGCGCGTGGTCGGTGCCGAACCGGCCGAGGTGGTGGCGATGAACACGCTGACCACCAACCTGCACCTGATGATGGTCAGCTTCTACCGCCCGACCTCCGAGCGGCCGGCGATCCTGATGGAGGCCGGTGCGTTCCCGTCCGACCGTCACGCGATGGAGTCGCAGGTGCGTTTCCATGGCTTCGATCCGGCCACCGACCTGATCGAGGTCGAACCGGACCATCCCGACGGCACGCTGTCGATGGCCGCGATCGAGCGCGCCATCGCCGAGCACGGCCCGCGCTTGGCGCTGGTGCTGTGGCCCGGCATCCAGTACCGCACCGGGCAGGCCTTCGACCTGGCCGAGATCACGCGCCTGGGCCACGCACAGGGCGCCGTCGTCGGCGTCGACCTGGCCCACGCCGTCGGCAACCTGCCGTTGCGCCTGCACGACAGCGGCGTCGATTTCGCGGTGTGGTGCCACTACAAATATCTGAACTCCGGTCCTGGCGCCGTGGCGGGCTGCTTCGTGCATGCACGCCACGCGCATACGGACCGGCCGCGCTTCGCCGGCTGGTGGGGCCACGAGAAGGAAACCCGCTTCCGCATGGCGCCGGAGTTCGTACCCACACCGGGCGCCGAAGGCTGGCAGCTGAGCAACCCGCCGATCCTGGGCCTGGCGCCGCTGCGCGCGTCGCTGGAACTGTTCGAGAAGGCCGGCGGCATGGAGGCGATCCGCGCCAAGTCGCTGAAGATCACCGGCCTGCTCGAGGCGTTGATCCAGGCACGCTTGTCGGATGTTCTGCAGATCATCACGCCGGCCGACGCCGCCCAGCGCGGTGCGCAGCTGTCGTTGCGCGTGATCGGCGGACGCGAGCGCGGGCGCGAATTGTTCGAGTACCTGTTGTCGGTCGGCACCGTGGGCGACTGGCGCGAACCGGACGTGATCCGCATCTCGCCCGCCCCGCTATACAACCGCTACATGGACGTCCACCGCTTCGTCGAGGAAGTCGAGACGTGGCGGGGGTTCTGACGGTGAGCCAGTGATTCGTCGTCCCCGCGAAGGCGGGGACCCAGTGACGTTGTTTCGATTGGATTGCTTATGGAAAAGCAGCCCGCCACTTATATGCTGGCCAGCGGCAGGAATGGCACGTTGTACGTCGGAGTTTCCAGCGATCTCATTGGACGCATCTGGCAACACCGCACGCATGCTGTACCTGGCTTTACAGACCGCTATCGTGCGACCCGGTTGGTATGGTACGAACTACATCCGACCATGGAAGCGGCGATTACACGAGAGAAGCGCATCAAGAAGTGGAATCGTGCATGGAAGATCAGACTGATCGAAGCATCCAATCATTACTGGAACGATCTCTGGCCCTACATCATCGGACAACGCTAAGTCACTGGATCCCCGCCTGCGCGGGGATGACGGGGTATTGAATTGAGCATCGGAGAATTGCGACACATCACCATCATCGGCGCCGGCCTCGCCGGTGCACTGCTGGCCACGCTGATGGCGCGCGCCGGTTGGCGCGTGGACGTGTTCGAGAAGCGCGGCGACCCGCGCGTGCAGGGCTATGCGGGCGGGCGCTCGATCAACCTGGCGCTGACCGAACGCGGTCGCCATGCGCTGCGGATGGCCGACGCCGATGACGCGGTGATGCGGCAGGCGGTGATGATGCGCGGCCGCATGGTGCATGCGCTCGACGGGCGGCTGCAGTTGCAGCGCTACGGTCGCGACGACTCCGAGGTGATCTGGTCGATCCATCGCGGCGATCTGAACATCACGCTGCTGGACCTGGCGCAGAAGGCCGGCGCGACACTCCACTTCGATCGTCGCCTGGATTCCGTGGACTTCGACGGCTCCGTCGCCCGCTTCGCCGATGAGCAAGCCGGCGGTTTCCATGACATCGGATTCGCCGCACTGATCGGGGCCGACGGGGCCGGATCGTCGCTGCGTGGCGCGATGCAACGCGAGGAGAATCTCGGCGAGCGCACCGAGTTCCTGGACCATGCCTACAAGGAACTCGAAATCCCGCCATCCGCCAACGGTGGCTTCATGATGGAGCCGAACGCGCTGCACATCTGGCCGCGTGGGCATTACATGTGCATCGCGTTGCCGAACGATGAACGCACGTTCACGGTGACGCTGTTCCTGCCCAACCAGGGCGACCCCAGTTTCGCCAGCGTGCGCAACGGCAGAGAGGCGAAAGCGCTGTTCCTGCGCGATTTCGCCGATGCCGTGCCGCTGATTCCCGAACTGGAGCAGGACTGGGACGCCAACCCCACCGGCCTGCTCGCCACCCTGTACCTGGACCGTTGGCACCTCGGCGGCCAGGCGGTGCTGCTGGGCGATGCCGCCCACGCGATGGTGCCGTTCCACGGCCAGGGCATGAACTGCGCCTTCGAGGACTGCGTCTCGCTCGCGCGCCACCTGGAGGCAACCGACGACCTGGCCGACGCGTTCGCCGCGTTCGAGGCCGAGCGCAAGCCGAACGCGCTCGCCATCCAGGAGATGGCGCTGGAAAACTACGTGGAGATGCGCGACAAGGTGGACGACAGCGGCTTCCTGCTGCAGCGCGAGCTGGAGCTGGCGCTGCAGCAGCGCCATCCGCAGCGCTTCGTCCCGCATTACACGATGGTCAGCTTCATGCGCATCCCGTACGCGCTGGCGCAGCACCGCAGCCACGTGCAGCGCGACCTGCTGGTGCGGCATACGGCCGGGCGTGCATCGCTCGATGGCGTCGACTGGGCGGCGGTGGATGCGGATGTGCATGCGCAGCTGCCGGTCCTGGAGGAGATCGAGGGGTGAGCGCGAGCTTCCTCTTCTACGATCTCGAGACCTTCGGCGCGGACCCGCGCCGCAGCCGGCTGGCACAGTTCGCGGCGGTACGCACGACGCCGGCCCTCGAAGTGATTGACGAGCCGATCAGCTTCTTCGTGCAGCCAGCGGACGACCTGCTGCCCTCCCCCGTCGCCACCCTGATCACCGGCATCACCCCGCAGCGGGCGGTGGCCGAGGGCGTCAACGAGGCCGAAGCCTTCGCCCGCATCGCCGACGAGATGGGACGGCCAGAGACCTGCACGCTGGGTTACAACAGCCTGCGCTTCGACGACGAGTTCGTGCGCCATGGGCTGTTCCGCAATTTCCACGAACCCTACGAGCGTGAATGGCGCGGCGGCAATTCGCGCTGGGACCTGCTGGACGTGATGCGGCTGATGCATGCGCTGCGGCCGGACGGCATCATCTGGCCCAAGCGCGACGACGGCGCCACCTCGTTCAAGCTGGAACACCTCGCCCTCGCCAACCGCGTGCGCGAGGGCGATGCGCACGAGGCGCTCTCGGACGTGTATGCCACCATCGGCCTGGCACGGCTGATGCGCCAGTCCCAACCGCGGCTTTGGGAGTATGCGTTGCAGCTGCGCGACAAGCGCTTCGCCGCGCGACTGCTCGACACGACGGCCATGCTGCCGGTGCTGCATGTCTCCCAGCGCTATCCCGCGCACCGGCTGTGCGCGGCACCGGTGCTGCCGCTGGCGAGGCATCCCCGCATCGACAACCGCGTCGTCGTATTCGACCTGGACAGCGATCCCACGCCGCTGCTGTCGATGTCGCCGGAGGACATCGCCGACCGTCTCTACACGCCTGCGGCCGATCTTCCCGAAGGCGAGCAACGCATTCCGCTGAAGGAAGTGCATCTGAACCGTGCGCCGGCGCTGGTGGCCTGGTCGCACCTGCGTCCGGCCGACATGGAGCGCCTGGGCATCGATCCGGTACGCAGCGAGCGCCATGCCGCGATCCTGCGCGAAGCCGGGCCCGATCTGGCCGAAACGGTGCGCCGCGTGTTCTCGACCGAGCGGAGTTTCCAGGCGGGCGATGTCGATGGTTCGCTGTACGACGGCTTCCTGGCCGACGCGGACAAGCGCCGCTTCACCGACGTTCGCACCACGCCCCCCGCGCTGCTGGGCGAGCGCGATTTCGGCTTCCGCGATGTGCGGCTGCCGGAACTGCTGTTCCGCTACCGCGCCCGCAACTGGCCCGACACGCTGTCCCACGACGAACGCCAGCGCTGGGACGATTACCGCCGCCAGCGGTTGACGATGGACAACGGCTTGTCGGAGTACAGCTTCGAGACCTTCGATGCCGAGATCGCGCACCTGCGGCAGGCGGAGGCCGGAAACGCCGACCGGCTGGCGCTGCTGGACAGGATCCAGCAGTGGCGCGACGGGATCCAGGCGACCCTGTAAACCGACATCGAGGGCAGCCTTGTCGATGCCATGACACCGGCTTGTCTAGAATGCCGGGCATGGCTACCTACTTCTCCGATGCCAGTTTCAAATTCCTGCGCGGGCTGGCGCGCCACAACGACAAAACCTGGTTCGCCGACCACAAGGCCCAGTACGAAGACCACGTCCGTCAGCCGTTCCTGCGGTTGCTGACCGACCTGCAACCGGACCTGGCCGCGGTCAGCCTGCATTTCCGCGCCGACCCGAAGACCGTCGGCGGCTCGCTGTTCCGCATCTACCGCGATGCGCGTTTCTCCAACGACAAGTCGCCCTACAAGTCGTGGCAGGGCGCGCGTCTGTACCACGAGCGCCACAAGCAGGTGCCGGCACCGTCCTTCTACCTGCACCTGCAGCCGGGCGAGTGCTTCGTCGGCGCCGGCCTGTGGCATCCGGAACCGGACACGCAGCGCCGCGTGCGCCAGTTCATCCTCGACAACCCGGGCAGCTGGAAGAAGGCCGCGCACGATCCGGCCTTCCGGCGCCGCTTCGACTTCGAGGAGAGCGAGAAGCTGGTGCGCCCGCCACGCGGATTTCCCGCCGATTTCGAGTTCATCGAAGACCTGAAGCACCGCAACTTCGTGTTCTGGCGCTCGCTGGACGATGCCACGATGACCGGACCGCGCCTGCGCCAGACGCTGGCCGGCGACCTGAAGACACTGGGACCGTTCGTCGACTACCTGTGCGCCGCGCTGGATCTGGAATTCTGACCCTGGGGACTTACCGATGAAGGGCTCGCCGATGAAGAAGTGGGTTGTGGGTGGTGTTCTGCTGGCGGTGGTACTCGGCCTCTGCGCCTACGTGGTGGCGGGTCCCTACCTGGCCATCCACGGCATCCGCACCGCCCTGGCGGAGCAGGACACGGCCAAGCTCCAGCGGCATGTCGATTTCCCCGCGCTGCGCGTCAACCTGCGCGCGCAGGTGGAGGACTATCTGGCACGGCGTGCCGGCCCGGACGTATCGTCCAACCTGTTCGGCGCCGCGGCGCTCTCGATCGCCAACCAGGTACTCGGACGCGGCGTCGACACCCTGGTCACGCCGATGGGCATCGCCGCCCTCCTGCAGGGCCGCGCAACGTGGAAACGCGCCATCGGCGACACCGTCGGTGGGGACACCTATGCGCCCGCGGTACCGGCCGAGCCGTTGAAGGAAGCCGAGCACCGCTACGAATCGCTGTCGCGCTTCACTGCCACCGTGCATGACGCCGATGGCGATCCGGTCGTCTTCGTCATCACCCGCCAAGGCCTGCGGTGGCGGCTGACGGATATCCGCCTGCCGCTCTGAGCCCGCCCGGATCGCGCTGCCTCACGCGTGTGCGAGTGCCGCGCCGGCCCCTTATCCCGTGGCATCGGGCAACGCCAGCCGGAAAAGATCCGCCACCGTTCTCACCCCGTCGAGGACGGCCGCACGCGCCGCCGCCTCTTCGTCGTCCCGCGGATCGGTATCGCCCCATACCTGGGCCAGCAGGACATTCTTCTTTTCGTAGGTATCGATGCGCGTGTACCCGCTGACCGGCTCGATGCGCTTCGTCCAGCTGCTTTGCCAGTAGAAGTCGTCGCCGTGGGCGAAATGCTCGCAGCGCGGCAGGAAGCGCAGCGGACCCGTCGCCCCTTCCAGCACGTCCAGCCCCTCGGTGATCGTGAACGCGTAGACGCGCTGGCCATCCCGGGCGAACCGGGTGTCGGGCACCAGTTGGAACCGTTCGGCGTCCGCGTCCATGACGCATGCGCCGCGACAGTACACCCGTCCGCCCAGGCGCGCGAAGTGCGGCGACAACACCTGGAAACTGCCGGATGCCGCATGCGCGGCGCGCATCACCCGGATCTTGTTGGGCAACCAGTAGCTCACGTAATGCAGGTGCCGGCCATCATCGACGTAGGCCCAGAAATCCGGCCCTTCCCCACCCTGCCTGACGACACGACTGGTGGGCGCAGGCAGGTCGAGATCGTAGATCTTCTCCTCCATGACGCGCTGGCTTCCCCACTCACGCCTGCGATGTACCAGATGCAGGCGCCCTTCCCGCTCTTCGAGGCACACGGCACACCCCCCATTCAGCGCCCCGCGGAACTGCGAAGCGGCTTGTGCTCAAGCTATCGGGGTGCTCCGCACCGGCCGGACAGGCCGTGCGCGACCGGCATCACGGATTGGCGACGCCGTGGGGAACGTGACCAGCAGCGACGTGGTGACGGGCGCTGTCGATGTTGTGCTGCGAGTCGTCGAAGAAGATGTCGGCGCCGAAGGCTTCCAGGAACGGCCCCTTGTGGCGTCCGCCGAGGAACAGCGCTTCGTCGAGGCGCACGCCCCACTCGCGCAACGTACGGATCACGCGCTCATGCGCAGGTGCCGAGCGCGCGGTGACCAGCGCGGTGCGGATCGGCGAGCGCTCGTCCGCCGGGAACACCTGCTGCAACTGGTGCAGGGCCGACAGGAAGTTGCGGAACGGGCCGCCGGACAGAGGCTCGCGCGCGCGCTCCTGCTCATGCCTGCCGAACGCCTCCACGCCCTGTTCGCGCGAGATGCGTTCGCTCTCGTCGCCGAAGATCACCGCATCGCCGTCGAAGGCGATACGCAACTGGTGCTCGTGACGCAGCTGCGGTGCGCCGGCAGGCAGGATGGTCGCCGCCGCAATGCCGTGCTCCAGCGAGCGACGCACCGAGTCGGGATTGGCCGACAGGAACAGGTCGGTGCCGAACGGCTTCACGTAGGGCCAGGTCGGCTCGCCCGCGGTGAACGTGGCACGCACGATGCCCAGCCCGTAGTGCTGGATCGAATTGAAGATGCGCAGGCCGGTGTCGGCCGAATTGCGCGACAGCAGGATCACCTCAACCCTGGGCGCTTCGGACGATGCGCCTGCATTGAGTGCCAGCAGCTTGCGCACCACCGGATAGGCGATGCCCGGCGCCAGCACGTCGTCCTCGTGCGTGCGCTGGAAATCGGCATAGGCCTGTACGCCTTCGCGCTCGTAAAGCGCGTGGCTTTCTTCCAGATCGAACAGGGCGCGCGAGGTGACGGCGACGGTCAGCAGGCGGGGGGTGTTGTCGGCCATGGGCACAGTATCGGCGATCCATGGCGCAGGAGGCGAGACAGCCGGCTAGCTTCCCGGCGCCGCGGCGATGCGCAGCTGCGTGGGCGGTCCGCGGCGGTTGTCCGCGGTCACCGCGCGCACTTCCACCATCAGGTCGATGGGGGCCTGCTGCGCAGGAGGCCCATCACGCCAGAGGAATACGAACTCGCTGCGCTTGCCGTCCACGGACCCGACCACCGGTGCGGACGGGAAGATCGCGAGGGCATCCTCGCCCACCACGCGGAACTCGAATCCCAGGTCGCGGATCTTGTAGTCCGTGCCACGCGGCCACTCCACGCGCACCGTCAGCAGACCGCTGGCGTCGCAGGATGCGCGTCCGTCCACGCCCCGGGTCAGGCTGACCACTTCGACCACCGGCGGCTTCAGGCCGGCATCGTCCATGGCCGTCGTCGCCTGGCCCTTGGCGAACGGGGTAACGCCGGTCGACAGGTTGCAGGCGACCGCGTCGGACACGGCCAACAGGGCGCATAGCGCCACCGCGCACTTCAATGGCATCGGGACCCCTCCCCGGGTGGATGCGAACCGAACCGCTACGGGGCGCTGGATAACATGCGTGACATGACGGGGCAAGCCGCAGCGCGGCGAAACCGCACTGTCTCCCGGGACATGACCACTCAGGTCATGAACTGTTCGCTGAGGATGCGCTCTTCGAGATTGTGTTCGCGATCGAACAGCAGGGTGACCGTGCGGTCGCGCGACTCGCGGATGGTCACCTCGACCACGTCGCGCACTTCGTGCGAGTCCGCCGTGGCGCTGACCGGACGCTTGTACGGGTCGAGCACACGGAACCGCACTTCGGTATCGGCCTTCAGGATGGCGCCCCGCCAGCGGCGCGGACGGAACGGCGCGATCGGTGTCAGCGCGATGGTGTGCGAACCCAGCGGCAGGATGGGACCGTGCGCGGAGAAGTTGTACGCGGTGCTGCCCGCGGGCGTGGCCGTCAGCACGCCGTCGCAGATCAGTTCGTCCAGGCGTGTCTCGCCGTTGAGGTCGATGCAGATGTGTGCCGCCTGCCGCGTCTGCCGCAGCAGGGAGACTTCGTTGTAGGCCAGCGACGAGGTCGAGGTACCGGATTCGGTCATCGCCTGCATCTCCAGCGGCCGCAGCTTGGCGGGTTCGGCGGCGGCGATGCGCTCAACGAGGTCATCGGAGCGGTAGTGGTTCATCAGGAATCCGACCGTGCCCAGCTTCATGCCGAACACCGGCTTGCCTAGCGCCCCATGGCGATGCAGCGTCTGCAGCATGAAGCCGTCGCCCCCCAGTGCGCACAGCACGTCGGCCTGGTCGGGCGCATGCGCGCCGTGTTCGCGCTGCAGCGTCGCCAGCGCCTCCTGCGCCTCTGGCGTGGGGCTGGCGAGAAAGGCGATGCGGGGGTCGGACATCCGATACTCCATCGTCGGGCCTGCACAGCGTACAGAAAAAAACGCCGGGAGCGCTTTTCGCCAGTGCGCAGCGTTGGCCCAACGGATTGCTGCCATGGAGGGCGGACACAAAAAAGGCGGCCCGAAGGCCGCCCCGTTTCCATTGCGAGTGAGCGAACCTCAGCCCTGGGACGCCAACTGCCCGAGACGCTGCACCGCGACCGATGCCGTCGGATAGTCCAGCGTCTTCTGCGCCGCCAGCTCGTTGAGCATGCTGAGCGTGAAGCGCAGGCCGGCGTCATCGCGGCCCAGCCACGCCTTGACCTTGGCATCGGCGTTGCCACCCGGCAGCGAGAGCACCTGGTTGGCCAGCGTGCGCTGGTGCGCGGCGAGTTCGTCGCGCAGCACGCCACGGGCCACCGCATGCCAGCGCCCGTCGACCTTGAGGGCCTCGATCTGGTCCTGCAGCCACGGCAGGTGCAGGGCCTCGCCCAGGCGGTAGTGGACCTTCGACACCTCGACCGGCTTGAGCTTGCGCGCACGCGCCAGTTCGATGATGTCGCAGGACGGCTCCAGGTACGGCAGCGCGGCGATCTGGCCGGCCAGCGCGGGCGGCAGGCCCTTGTCCTTCCACGCCTGCAGGCTGGCGTTGTACGCCGGACGCAGCGAATCCGGCAGCACGCCGTCGGCGGCGCGGATCTCGTTGAAGCCGTCGTGGTAGCGCTCCACGGCCGTGGCGATCGCCGGGATCGGCCCCTGGCGGGTCAGCAGCCAGCGGGTGAAGTTGCGCTGCACCTGCCAGATGACCTGCAGGGCATCGATCTGCACGGACTCCGGCACCTGGCCATCCAGCGCGTCGATCTGGTTCCACAGCGCCCGTGCATCCAGTGTTTCGCGGGTGATGGTGAACGCCTTCGCGACTTCCGCCGGCGAGCGGCCGGTGTCTTCCTGCATGCGCAGCAGGAAGGTGGCGCCCATGCGGTTGATGGTGGTGTTGGTGACCGCCGTGGCGATGATCTCGCGCTTCAGGCGGTGCTTCTCCATTTCCGAGGCGTACTTCTTCTGCAGCGGCAGCGGGAAGTAGCGCTGCAGTTCCTTGGACAGGTACGGATCCTCGGGGATGTCGGATTCCAGCAGCTGCTGGAACGCGACCAGCTTGGAGTACGACAGCAGCACCGATAGCTCCGGACGGGTCAGGCCCTGGCCGCGCGCCTTGCGCTCGGCCAGTTCCGCGTCGGACGGGAGGAACTCGATCTGCCGGTCCAGCAGGCCCTGCGACTCCAGCGTCTGGATGAAGTGCTGCTTGGAACCCAGGCGCGTCACGCTCATGCGCTCCATCAGGCTGATGGCCTGGTTCTGGCGGTAGTTGTCCCACAGCACCAGGTCGGCCACTTCGCCCGTCATGTCCGCGAGCAGCTTGTTGCGGGCGTCCATCGACAGCTTCTTCGCCTGCACCACGCCATTGAGCAGGATCTTGATGTTCACCTCGTGGTCGGAGGTATCCACGCCGGCGGAGTTGTCGATGAAGTCGGTGTTGAGCAGCACGCCATGCTGCGCGGCTTCGATGCGCCCCAACTGGGTCAGGCCCAGGTTGCCGCCCTCGCCCACCACCCGGCAGCGCAGGTCGCGGCCGTCGACGCGCAGGCCGTTGTTGGCGCGGTCGCCGACGTCGGCATGCGTTTCGCTCGCTGCCTTGACGTAGGTGCCGATGCCGCCGTTCCACAGCAGGTCGACCGGCGCCTTCAGGATGGCGCTCATCAGCTCGTTGGGCGTCATCGATTTCACGCCGTCGGCGATGCCGAGCGCGGCGCGCACTTCCGGGGTGATCTCGATGGACTTGGCGCTGCGCGGATGGATGCCGCCACCCTTCGAGATCAGCTTGGCATCGTAGTCGGCCCAGCTGGAGCGCGGCACCTTGAACATGCGGTCGCGTTCCTTGAACGACTTCGCCGCATCCGGATTCGGGTCCAGGAAGATATGGCGGTGGTCGAACGCGGCCAGCAGGCGGATGTGCTCGGAAAGCAGCATGCCGTTGCCGAACACGTCGCCGGACATGTCGCCGATGCCGACGCAGGTGAAGTCCTCGGTCTGGCTGTCGCGGTTCATCGCGCGGAAATGGCGCTTGACCGACTCCCATGCGCCACGCGCGGTGATGCCCATGCCCTTGTGGTCGTAGCCGACCGAACCGCCGGAGGCGAACGCGTCACCCATCCAGAAGCCATGCGCGATGGCCAGCCCGTTGGCGATGTCGGAGAACGTCGCCGTGCCCTTGTCGGCAGCGACGACCAGGTACGGGTCGTCCTGGTCGTGGCGCACCACGTCCACCGGCGGCACGATCCTGTTGCCGACGATGTTGTCGGTGATGTCCAGCAGGCCCTGGATGAAGAGCTTGTAACAGGCGATGCCTTCGGCCAGCACGGCATCGCGGTCGCCGCCCACCGGCGGACGCTTGACGAAGAAGCCGCCCTTCGCGCCGACCGGCACGATGACGGTGTTCTTCACCATCTGCGCCTTCACCAGGCCCAGCACCTCGGTGCGGAAGTCCTCGCGGCGGTCGGACCAGCGCAGGCCGCCACGGGCCACCGGCCCGAAGCGCAGGTGCACGCCCTCCACACGCGGGCCGTAGACGAAGATCTCGCGGTACGGACGCGGCTTCGGCAGGTCCGGGACCTTGGCCGAATCGAACTTGAAGCTGATCGTGTGCGCCGGCTTTCCGTCCTTGCCGACCTGGTAGAAGCTGGTGCGCAGCGTGGCTTCGATCGCGCCCATGAAGCCGCGCAGGATGCGGTCTTCGTCCAGGCTGGAGACGCGGTCCATCAGCTTGAGCAGTGCCTGGTGCGCCGCCTCGGCCTGCTGTTCGCGCTTGCCGCCTCGGGCATCGACCAGCGCGGCGAGCGTCTTCTGCGCGGCCTCGTCGTTGCCGGCGAGCGGCTTCAGCTGTGCGGCGAAGCGCTCCTGGCCCTCCTTGACCTGCGCCTTGCTCTCGCTGCCGGTCGCCGGATCGAAGCGGGCTTCGAACAGTTCCACCAGCAGGCGCGCCAGCAGCGGATAGCGGTTGAGGGTTTCCTCGACATAGCTTTGCGAGAACGGCACGCCGGTCTGCAGCAGGTACTTGCAGTAGCCGCGCAGCAGCGCGACCTGGCGCCAGGCCAGGCCGGCGCAGAGCACCAGCTTGTTGAAGCCGTCGTTCTCGGCGTCGCCGTGCCACACGCGGGCGAAGGCATCCTCGAACATCGGCGCCAGCCGCTCGACGTCCACGTCGCCGCCCACCGGCTCGACCTCGAACTCCTGGATATAGCGCGCGCCCTGGGCGGTCTCCAGGCGGAACGGGTGCTCCGAGATCACGCGCAGGCCCATGTTCTCCATCAGCGGCAGCGCGTCGGACAGCGGGATGTCGGTCTCCTGCCGGTACAGGTTCAGGCGCAGGCGGCCCTGGCCAGGACGCTTGCGACGCGACTCGTGCAGGCTCAGGCGCAGGTCGTCGGCACCGGACAGTGCGGCCAGGTGTTCGACATCGCGCGCGGCGCCTTCCGGCGACACGACTTCGATGTAACCCGCCGGCAGCGCACGGCCATAACCGCCGGCCAGCAGCAGGCCCTTCGACTCGCCGTGCCGTCCGATCAGGGTTTCGCGCAGGTCGTCCTGCCAGTTGCGCAGCAGGTGGGCGATGTCGGCTTCCAGCGCGGACGTGTCGACCTCGACCTGCTCGCCGGCCTTCGGTCGGATGGTGATGTGCAGCTGGGCCAGCGGCGATTCGCCGAGCAGCACGCTGCTGTCGACGTACTCGCCACGCATGGCGTCCTTCAGCAGCGACTCAATGCGCAGGCGCACGTCGGTGTTGAAGCGCTCGCGCGGGATGTAGACCAGCGCCGAATAGAACCGGCCGTAACGGTCGCGGCGCAGGAACAGCTTGCTGCGCACGCGCTCCTGCAGGCCCAAGATGCCCATCGAGGTGCGGAACAGCTCCTCGTCGCTGGACTGGAACAGTTCCTCGCGCGGTAGAGTCTCCAGGATGTGGCGCAGCGCCTTGCCGCTGTGGCCGCTGGGCGACAGGCCGGACTTCTGCATGACGTATTCGTGGCGCTCGCGCACCAGCGGGATTTCCCACGGGCGGCGGTTGTAGGCGCTGGAGGTGTACAGGCCGATGAAGCGCTGCTCGGCGATCGGATTGCCCTGCGCGTCGAACTCCAGCACGCCGATGTAGTCCATGTTGCCCGGGCGGTGCACGGTGGAGCGGCGGTTGGTCTTGGTGAGGATCAGCGCATCGACCGAGCCGCCCTGCGGCAGGTAGTGCGCCGCCAGCGTCTTGATGTTGCGCGGCGGGGTAGTGTCGCCCTCGCGCAGCAGGCCGAGGCCGCTGTCCTCGACGGCGGCGAGGATGCCGGTGCTCTTCTCGACGCGGTATTCGCGGTAGCCGAAGAAGGTGAAGTGGTCGGCGGCGGCCCAGCGAAGGAACTCCTGCGCCTCGCGCCGACCGTCATCGTCCACCGGCATGCGGCGGGTGGCCATGTCGTCGGCCAGCGCCAGCATCTTCTCGCGCATGCTGGACCAGTCGCGCACGATGGCGCGCACTTCGTCCAGCACGGTGCGGATGCGCTTCTCGACCTGCGCCATCTCCTCCGGCGGCAGGCGGTCGATCTCCAGCAGCATCAACGACTCGTGCTTGCCCTCGCCCACCGCGGAAACCTTGCCGGCCTTGTCGCGGGTGAAGCGGACCAGCGGGTGGCCCAGCACGTGCACGCCCACGCCCATCTCGGCCAGCGCCATGCTCACCGAATCGACCAGGAACGGCATGTCGTCGTTGACAATCTGCAGCACGGTGTGGGGCGATTCCCAGCCGTGCGTCTTCTGCGACGCATTGAAGATGCGCACGTTGGCGGTACCGGGCTTGCGGGTACGCGCGAACGCCAGTGTGTCGGCCGCGATCGCGGCCCAGCCATCGGCGCTGTGGTGCGGATACTCGTCCTCTTCCATGCGCTTGTAGAACGCGTCGGCGAACGTACGCGCTTCTTCCTGCGCGGTGGCGCCGGCGACACGCTTGCGAATCGCATCGAGGATGGGCGACAGCGAGAACGCGTCGCCCGACTTCGCCACTGCCTTGCCCTGCTCCCCCGCGGCCTTCGCCGCCTTCACCGGTCGGGCAGCCACCTTCTTGGTGGGCGTCGCCTTGGGGCTCACTGACTTCGTGGCCTTTGCGGCTTCCGGTTTGGACGTCTTTTTCGAGGCTTTTTTGGGGCTGCGTGCAGCGTTCATGCAGAGAATGACTCAACAAGTGGTAGTCGAATGGTCATTGTATCTCCGGGCGCCATGACAAAACTTGCTGCGAGGCGTCATAAGCGCGGCTTGCAATCGCACGCAGGATTCTCCGGCGCACGCCAGGCGGAGCAGATGGTTGTGTGCCGCTCGGCGGATCGACGAGAACGGCACCCACGTTCGGCAGTGCGCGGATGCGTGCTGCGCATCGTCACGCATTCTTTACAAGACCTGTCGCCGTTCTGTGCACGGAAATACCGGGCTTTCAAGCCTGTCAAAATTCTGAACTGGACGGTATAGTCTAGCCCCGATGCGCCCCTCCCC
>NZ_PDWW01000009.1 GCF_010093445.1 Pseudoxanthomonas japonensis
GCTGCATTGGCCGGACTGGCTCCCTACAACGTGGACAGCGGACAACACGCCGGCAAACGCCGCATCCGCGGCGGACGCGCCGCGATCCGCCGTGTCCTGTACATGGCGTGCTGGTCAGTGATCCGCAAGCAAGCCGACTTCAAGGCGCGCTACCAGCGACTACGCCAGCAGGGAAAGGCCGCCAAAGTCGCCATCACCGCCTGCATGCGCGTCCTGCTCATCCGCCTCAATGCCATGGTCCGCGAACAGACCGAGTGGCGAACCAGCTAAAAGACAGTTGCTCCTACAACAGCGCACGCCGACTCAAGTCACCGCCCGTCCGCGATACGTCCGGTGATGCGCCATCGCCAGCATCGCCCCATCTTCATGCGTATCGCCGTAGGCATGGATGGCGGCGTACGCCTGCGGATCGCACAGCGCCAGTACGCGCCGCACCTTCTCATCACCGACGCACTGCGGTCCGGCGTAGCCGCTGATGCGCCCGCCGCGCTCAGCCAGCACGGAGCACGCAAGTTCGAGACCCTGCGCGGCGCACCACGGCGCCAGGTAGACATCCAGCCCACCGGATACCACGACGATGCGGTCTCCCCGCTCACGATGCCACTGCAGCCGCGCCATCGCATCGGGCCGCAGCGCAGCCGGCAGCACGTCGCGCGCGAACGCCTCGCCTTGCGCGCGCAGGCGCGCTGCATCCATGCCCCGCAAACCCACCTGCACGATGCTGGCCCGGGTCGGGTTGCCGGCCACCCAACCGCGCCGGTAGCCGAACACGATGGGCGCCAGCAGTACAGCGCCGGCCAGCAGTCGCGGGCGTGGCACGGCGTAGCGCATGAAATCGGGGAACGTCTCGCGCGTGGTCAGCGTGCCGTCGAAATCGAACAGGGCGAGGTCCACCGTCACGCGTCCTCCAGCAGCCGCGCGCCCGGCCCCTCTTCGCCCAGTTCGTCCCACGGATTGCGCAGGGGGCAGACCTTCAACGACAGGCAGCCGCAGCCGATGCAGCCATCCATCTGGTCGCGCAGGCGGGTAAGGCTGGCGATGCGCGCATCCAGTGACTCGCGCCAGCGCGCGGAGAGCTTCTTCCAGTCGGCGGCGGTGGGCGTGCGGTTCTCGGGCAACGACGACAGTGCGGACTGGATCTCCGCCAGCGGGATGCCGGTGCGCTGCGCGACCTTGATCACCGCCACGCGACGCAGCACTTCGCGCGGATAGCGACGCTGGTTGCCGCTGTTGCGCCAGCTGTGGATCAGGCCCTTGGCCTCGTAGAAGTGCAGCGTGGACACTGCGACGCCTGCGCGCGCGGCGACCTGGCCGACAGTGAGCTCCGTTTCGATGGGGGGATGCTGTTTTCCCGGCATGGCGCATTGACCTCAAGATTGCTTGAGGTTCTACCCTGCCCTCCCGCTCTCCCGCAAGCCCCCTCCGATGTCCGATCCCCTGCACCTGGCACTGTTGTATGGCAGCACCCGCGAAGGCCGTTTCTGCGGCACCGTCGCAGACTGGCTCCGCGCGCAGCTCGCGTTGCGACGCGACTACACCGTCGATGCCGTAGACCCCGCCTTGCTCGACCTGCCGCAGCGCCACGGCGGCGCGCCGAGCGCCGACCTGGTGAACTTGCAGCAACGCATCTGGCGCGCCGACGCCTTCGTGGTGGTGGTGCCGGAGTACAATCACGGCTATCCGGCAGCGCTGAAATTCGTGATCGATTCGGTCCAGGCCCACTGGCAGGCCAAGCCGGTCGCCTTTGTCGCCTACGGGGGCCACAGCGGCGGCGTCCGTGCGGCGGAACAGCTGCGGCAGGTGTTCTCCGGCCTGCACGCGGTACCCGTCCGCGACGGTGTGTACTTCAGCCAGGCGTGGGACCGTTTCGATACCACCGGCCGTCCGCATGCGGCCGAGGCCAGCGAACGCGCCGCGCGGCGCATGCTGGACCAGCTCGCCTGGTTCGGGCATGCGCTGAGGCAGGCGCGCGCCGCATGGCCCTACCCCGCCGGCTGAGCCGGCATGTTTTTCCGGCGCGCCGATGCGCGCCCACGATGGACCGACCCGATGTTCCGATTCTTCGAAACCCGCATCAATCCGTATCCGAAGGGCGAGCCGACCACGCCACCGCGGAAACTGCTGCCGTTCCTGCTGCACTACTCGCGCCCGCTGCTGCCGTGGCTGGTGGTGATGTCGGTGCTGACCGGCGTGATCTCCGCGCTGGAGATCACCTTCTTCGACTACATGGGCCAGCTGGTCGACTGGATGGGCAGCACCGGCCGCGACAGCTTCCTGCAGGTGCACGGCGAGAAGCTGCTGTGGATGGGCCTGCTGGTGGTGGTGGCCTATCCGCTGCTGGTGCTGGTGCAGTCACTCGTCATCCACCAGACCATCTTCGGCAACTACCCGATGATCGCCCGCTGGCTGTCGCACCGCTACCTGCTGCGGCAGAGCGTGGGCTTCTTCCAGGACGAATTCGCCGGCCGCATCTCGCAGAAGGTCATGCAGACCGCGCTGTCGATCCGCGAGACGGTGATGAAGCTGATGGACGTGTTCGTCTACGTCGTCGTCTACTTCGTCGGCACCGTGGTGCTGGTCGCGCAGGCCGACCTCTGGCTGGTGCTGCCGCTGGTCATCTGGCTGGTCAGCTACCTGGTGCTGGTGTTCCACTTCGTGCCACGCCTGCAGAAGGTGTCGATGGCGCAGTCGGACGCGCGTGCGCAGATGACCGGCCGCATTGTCGACAGCTACACCAACATCCAGACCATCAAGCTGTTCGCCCACACCATGCGCGAGCAGGACTACGCACGCAACGCCATGGACGAGTTCATGGTGACCGTGCACGCGCAGATGCGGCTGGTCACCCAGCTGACGGTCGCCCTGCACACGCTCAACGCCTTCCTGCTGGCCAGCGTGGCAGGCGTGGCGATCTGGGCCTGGCTGCAGTCGTCGATCTCGATGGGCGCGATCGCCGTCGCCATTGCATTGGTGATGCGCATCCGCTCGATGTCGGACTGGATCCTGTGGGAAGTGGCCGGCCTGTTCGAGAACATCGGCACCGTCGAGGACGGCATGGGCACGCTGGCTCAGCCGCTGGCCATCGCCGATGCGAAGGACGCGAAAGACCTGGACGTCACTCAGGGCGAGATCCGCTTCGACCACGTCCAGTTCCACTACGGTCGCGAGGCGAAGGTCATCGACGACCTGTCGCTGGTGATCAGGCCGGGCGAGAAGGTCGGCATCGTCGGACGTTCCGGTGCGGGCAAGTCGACGCTGGTCAACCTGCTGCTGCGCTTCTACGACGTGGAAGGCGGCCGCATCCTGATCGACGGCCAGGAGGTCTCGAAGGTCACGCAGGAATCGCTGCGCCGGAACATCGGCATGGTCACCCAGGACACCTCGCTGCTGCACCGCTCGATCCGCGACAACATCCGTTACGGCCGCCCGGACGCGACGGAAGCGGAACTGCTTGAAGCCTCGCAGCGCGCGCATGCGGACGACTTCATCCAGGGCCTGACCGACGCCAAGGGCCGCAGCGGCTACGACACCCAGGTCGGCGAGCGCGGCGTGAAGCTGTCCGGCGGCCAGCGCCAGCGTGTCGCCATCGCCCGCGTATTGCTGAAGGACGCGCCGATCCTGGTGCTGGACGAGGCGACCTCCGCGCTGGATTCGGAAGTCGAAGCCGCCATCCAGGAGCAGCTGTACGCGCTGATGGAAGGCAAGACCGTCATCGCCATCGCGCATCGGCTGTCCACCATCGCGGTGCTCGACCGGTTGATCGTGATGGACGGCGGCCGCGTGATCGAGAGCGGCAGCCACGAGGAACTGCTGCAACAGGATGGCCTGTATGCGGCGCTGTGGCGCCGGCAGTCCGGCGGCTTCATCGGCGTGGATCTGGAGGATGCGGAGGTCTGAATTCCCTTCTCCCCGCGCGGCGGGGAGAAGGTGGCCGGAGGCCGGATGAGGGGCGAGCGCGATGTCAGGCCGATACTCGCGTGTCTCCGACGTTGGAAACGATCCGTTCACATCGACAATGCGGACTTCGTCGCCCCTCACCCGCCTTCGGCCACCCTCTCCCCGCTGCGCAGGGAGAGGGACAAGTCACGACAACCAGCTGCGCGCCTTCGCCTTGTTGGCGTACCACAGCAGGAACAGCGCGATCGCCACCAGCACGGCCGGCATCACCAGTCCCGTCGGGCCATAGGCGACCCACGCCGGCGTCGCCGCGAACGTACCGATGATCTGGATCAGCAGGGCCGCCAGCGACGCCAGCAACATCGTGCTCGCCCACCGCTTTTTCAGCAGCAGCCCCAGTCCGCCCAGCACGCCCGCGAACACCGCCACCGCGAAGACGATGTTGATCCAACCCGGCGTGCCTTCGTAAACCTGTCGCTGCGCTTCAGGCAGCATCGCCAGCTGCTCGGCCGTCATGTTGACCTGCAGATACCACATCGCCACCCCGATCAGGTTCCAGACCAGCGCGAATACCGCGACGATCCAGTACCCCATCGAGCGCTTCGTACCCGTCGTGGTCGTCATTTCTTCCCTCCCCAGGGTCAGTGTGGGACCGGGACGGAGCATAGCGCCGCGTGCCGCGATACGGGCGTTACGGTCTGCGCGATGCGCTGTCAGGCGTCGTCCTGACCCCACGCGACCACGTCGACGGCGCCGTCTTCATCCACGCTTACCCTGACTTCGATCGGCTTGCAGCAGACATGGCAATCCTCGATGTACTGCTGGTCGCCCGCGGAATCGTCGACCACCAGCGTGATGGTCTCCCCACAGTACGGGCAGGCGATGTCGGCGGTCGGCAGCGGCGGCATCAGGCCGATCCCAGTGCGGTCACCGACGCGATCCGGTCCAGCCACAGGTAGTGGGTCACGTCCGGGCGGGTGTGGTCGTCGATGCGCACGACCGCATTGAATCCCTCTTGGCCGTCCGCATCGCGGAACACCTGCACGGTGGGACGCGCGGGGACGACGCCGGTGATCGCACCGCCGTCGGTCAAGCGGATCTCTACCCTCGCTTCGTCGGGCAGTTGCCGGATCAGGGCTTCCATGCGGGCGATGTCGGCCTGCTGCGTGTAAAGATGCTCCGGCCCGTCCGTCATGTCCTGCTCCCCTCTATCGGTGACGCACCCTAGCCTGCCAAGGGTAAGGTGCCGTGAATGCGGTCAGCGCAGAAGACGCAGCACTTCTTCGGCTGCCGCTTCCGAGGACGCCGGATTCTGTCCCGTCACCAGCCGACCATCGGTCACGACGTGCACCTGCCACGCCGCACCACGCTCGTAGCGCGCGCCGTTCTGCGTCAGCACGTCTTCCAGCGAGAACGGCACGATGTCGGCCAGGCCCACGGCGGTTTCTTCTTCGTTGGAGAATCCGGTGACGCGCTTGTCCTTCACCAGCGGCTCGCCGAGCGCACCGTGCGTGTGGCGGAATACCGCCGGACCGTGGCAGACCGCCGCCACCGGTTTGCCGGCGGAAAAGGTCTGTTCGATCAGGCGTATCGAGTCCGCGTCTTCGGCCAGGTCCCACATCGGGCCATGACCGCCGGGATAGAAGACCGCATCGAACGTGTCGTCCACCACGTCCTTCAGGCGACGGGTCGTCGCCAGTGCCGCCAGCGCGTCGGCGTCCGCATTGAAACGTACGGTGGCGGCCGTCTGCGCATCGGGCGCATCGCTTTTCGGATCCAGCGGCGGCTGGCCGCCTTTCGGCGAGGCCAGCACGACGTCCGCACCCGCCTCCTTGAACACGTAGTACGGCGCGGCGAATTCCTCCAGCCAGAAGCCGGTCTTGTGCCCGGTCTCGCCCAGGCGGTCGTGCGAGGTCAGCACCATCAGGATCTTCATCGGCGGCTCCCAGAATCAGAGCCGCCACCCTAGCGGCGAAGACGATAAGACCGGGTGATCAGTCCTGCGTCTTGACCGCGTGGCCGCCGAACTCGTTGCGCATCGCCGACAGCAGCTTGTCGGCATAGGAGTCGTGCTCGCGCGAGCGCAGGCGCTCCAGCAGCGACATGGTGATGACGGGCGCCGACACGTCCAGGTCGATCGCCTCGGCCACCGTCCAGCGGCCTTCGCCGGAGTCGGAGACGAAGGGCGCGATGCCGGCCATGTCCGGGTTCTTCTTCAACGCATCGGCCGTGAGGTCCAGCAGCCACGAGCGCACCACGCTGCCGTGCCGCCAGATCTCCGCCAGCGCGCCCAGGTCGAAGTCCATCGCCTCCTTCTTCTTCAGGATGGCGAAGCCTTCGGCGAAGGCCTGCATCATTCCGTACTCGATGCCGTTGTGGATCATCTTGGCGAAGTGGCCGGCGCCGCTCGGCCCTACGTGGCCCCAGCCTGTCTCCGGGGTCGGCGCCAGCGTGGCGAACACCGGCCGCAACGTGGCCACGGCCTCGGCGTCGCCGCCGATCATCAGGCTGTAGCCCTCGGCCAGGCCCCACACGCCACCGCTGGTGCCGCAATCGACGTAGCGGATGCCGGCGTCGGCCAGTTCGCCCGCGCGCCGCTGGCTGTCCTTGTAGTTGGAATTGCCGCCGTCGATGACGATGTCGCCGGCCGACAGCAGCGGACGCAACTGCGCCAGCGTGTCGTCGACCACCTGCCCGGCCGGCACCATCAGCCACACCACGCGCGGCGAGGGCAATGCCGACACGGCGTTCTGCAGGGTCGCGTGCGGGACGATGCCGCGCGCCTCGGCCTGCTGGCGGGCCGCGTCGCCCGGATCGTAGCCGCGCACCGTGTGGCCGCCGCGCACCAACCGTTCGGCCATGTTGGCGCCCATGCGCCCCAGTCCGATCATCGCCAGTTCCATGTGTACTCCCGCCTGTCTGAAAGAAAAGAAGAATGGCCGCCATTGTCCGCGCTTGCGGGCGCGTCTGCTTGCAGTGGCGTGCGCGGAGCACGCGTCATGCCGCCGTCAACCAGTCGCGCAGCACCGCCGCGGTTTCCTGCGGCACCTCCATCGGCGGCAGGTGGCCGCAGCGTGCGAACACGTGCAGCCGCGCGCCGGGAATGCGGTCGTGCATCAGCCGGGTTTCCTCCGGCAGCGTCATGCGGTCGTCCTCGCCCACGCCCAGCAGCGTGGGCACGGCGATCGCCGGCAGCAGCGGCTCCGAATCGGGCCGGTCGATGATGGCGCGCTGCTGGCGCAGGAAGGCATCGCGACCGACACGCTGCGCCATCGCCATGACGTCTTCGCCCACGATGCTCTCCACGCGACTCTGGTGCACCAGCTGCGGCAACAGCTTGCGGGTGACGCCGGCGAAGCGTCCGGCCTCCGCCATCGCCAGGCCGGCCTGCCGCACCAGCCTGCGCTTGGGTGGATCCAGCCGCGCGCTCGTGTCGAGCAGGGCCAGCTTCGCCACGCGCTGCGGTGCCTGCCGCAGGATCTCGAACGCAACGTAGCCGCCCATCGACAGTGCCGCCAGCGCGAATACCGGCGGCGCGGCGGCCAGGACCCGCGCCGCCATGCCGGCCATGCTGTCGTCCCTGGTCAGGTCGGCGTGGTGCACGGTCGCGACATCGGCCAGTTCGGCCGCCGGATCGCGCCACAGGCGCTCGTCGCACAGCAGGCCGGGGAGCAGGAGCAGGGGAAGCGACGCCATGTGCGTAGTGTAGTCACCCGACTCCCGACTGACCGGCGATCGCCGCCCACGGTCCGTTCCACATCCGCAACACGCCGCCGTGCGTAAGCTGGCCCTCATTCCCCACGAGGCGCGCCATGCACGTCCTGATCACCGGCGGCACCGGCTTCATCGGCCATGCCCTGTGCGAGCACCTGCTGCAGGCCGGCCATGCGCCGAGCGTGCTGACGCGCGATCCCGCCAGCGCCCGCGCACGGCTACCGGCCGCCGCGCGTGTGCTGGCGACCCTCGACCAGGCGCGCGACGTGGAAGCGGTGATCAACCTGGCCGGCGAACCGCTGATGGCCGGCCGCTGGAATGCGGCGCGCAAGGCCGAGTTCCGTCGCTCGCGCCTGGAAACCACGCAGGCGCTGATCGCGTGGATGGCCAGGCAATCGGTACGTCCGCGCGTGCTGGTCTCCGGTTCGGCGATCGGCTACTACGGTCCGCGCGAAGAGGAAGCGCTGGACGAATCCGCGACACCGGGTGGCGACTTCGCCGCACAGCTGTGCCGCGACTGGGAGACCACGGCGATGCAGGCCGAAGGCCTGGACGTGCGCACCTGCCGCGTGCGCACCGGCATCGTGCTGGGCATGGACGGTGGTGCGCTGGCAAAAATGCTGCCGCCGTTCCGCCTGGGCCTGGGCGGACCGATGGGCGATGGCCGCCAGTGGATGAGCTGGATACACCGCGACGACCTGGTGCGGATGATCGCGTGGCTGCTCGACAATGACCGCACCGGCGGCGCCTACAACGGCACCGCGCCGGTGCCGGTGACCAACCGCGACTTCGCGCGTACGCTGGGCAGGGCCCTGCACCGACCCGCCGTGCTGCCGACACCGGCCTTCGCGCTGAAGGCGGGCTTGGGCGAGATGGCGCAGCTGTTGCTGACCGGCCAGCGCATCCTGCCAGCGCATGCGCTGGCGGAGGGCTTCGTATTCCGCTTCCCGACGCTGGAGACCGCACTGGCGGATCTCGTGCACCGCTGACCCTGCCGCACGGTTACACGCGTAGGCGGGAGCTGCGCGGCTTTCTGGTCCTCGCGACATCCGCGATGAGAGAATCGCAGCCCGTTCCGGTCCCTGCGATCGAGGTCGATGAAGGCGAATGCGGGCCCTGCGGGAACGCGCCACGACCGTCCGACCGTCCACACCTGCCGCCCATGCCTGCCCTTCGCCCGTACCATCCCGCCGACGCCATCGCCCTGACCGACCTGTACGCCCGCTCCGTGCGGCACTACGGACCGCGCGCCTACACCCCGGCCCAGGTGGCGGCGTGGGCAGCGACCGCGGATGTAGCCCGCACAGCGGCGCGATGCAACGACGGACGCCAGGTATGGGTGGCGCAGGATGACGCCGGTGTCGTGCTGGGCTTCGGCGACCTGGAAGCCGACGGCCACCTGGACATGCTGTACGCCGCACCGGAAGCCGAGGGCCTGCACGTCGGCTCGCTGCTGTACGCCGCGATCGAAAGCCATGCATGCGAGCAGGGCATGGAACTGATCTTTGTCGAAGCCAGCGAACTCGCCCGCCCCCTGTTCGAACGCCGCGGCTTCACCGTGCTCGGACGCAATGACCTGCTGCTGGGCGGCGTCGCGATCCACAACTACCGGATGGAAAAGAGGCTGTAGGCGCCTTGCCGGCGGGGATCGCGTTGCGCTCCATACCCGCCTTCGACATGGCCAGGGTCAATGGCCTGAGCTCTCCACGAGGCCGGACGCAATGCCCTGCCCGGCGCCCTGCAGGAAGTCCTGCAGATGGTCGTGCCCATCGGCTTGCAGGCCGTGATCCGCGCCCGGATACACCACCAGACCGATGTTCTTCTTTCCCGCCGCCTGCGCCGCACGCAGCACCTCGTGCGCGGAGGCGGCCGGCACACTGCGGTCTCGCTCGCCGATCCCGATCAGCACCGGGATATCCAGCGCCAGGTAGTCGCCGAGCGGAGCGTGGTCGAACGTGTCGAACCAGTACCGATAAGGGTGGCCAAGCCACATCTTGCCGGTGCTGTCGGGATAACGCGCGATGTCCTTCCATGCGGCGTCCACGGCTTCGGTGCCCAGCAGGGCAGACAGGTTCTCGCGCATGCTCCAGCCGCCATCGCCCACGATGACCAGATGCGTGATGTCAGACCGTGAGCGCGCAACGCGAACCGCCAGCGCCCCGCCCTCCGAACCGCCTACCAGCACAACCTTCTTCCAGCGCCGCGGTTCTTCGTCGAGCGTGCGCGAGATGAACTCCATGTAGTCCGCCATCCACTGGCGTGGCGTATTGCGCGCGTTGAAGGCAGTCGAGCACGATGCTCCTACGCCGTCGCCGACGGCACCCTTCTCCACATGGCGCTTGTTGAGTGCCAGGTAACGCGCCTTGATGCCCATGCCCTCGGCCAACCGCGGAAGCCAATACTTGCCGAGGTCGGCACAACCGGATCCTCCGTACGTGAGCACCAGGGTATCTGCCGCCGTCTTCTCGCCCACGAAGATCTCGCGCGTGCCGGCTTCTCCGCCCTCCACGAAATGGAATGTCCCTTCCTGCGGAGGGGACTGCGCCTCCCCCGTCACTGGCAACCCTATCGCTGCGAGCAAGAACCAGGCCGTCTTCATGCCGCCTCCGTCATCCTTGAAATCCTTCCCCGCGGATCATCGCATCCTCCGCCCATCACGCGCGTCCCGCGCCTGCCGGGCCATGTCTTCGTAGCGGGCACGCAACGCGTCCAGTTCCGCTTCTTCCAGTTCCTCGAGATCCAGCAGCGCGTCGTCGGCACGGCGCGAGACGCGGATCAGTTCATCCAGCTTGATCTGCATGGCTTCCGTGTCACGGTTCTGCGTGCTCTGGATCAGGAAGACCATCAGGAAGGTGATGATCGTCGTGCCGGTGTTGATGACCAGCTGCCACGTATCGCTGAAACCGAAAAGGGGCCCGGTGATCGCCCACACCATGATGATGCCCAGCGCCAGCGCGAAGCACGATGGCCGGCCGGTGAAGGTGGAGGCTTTCTTGGCGAGACGGGTGAAGGCGGACTGCTGGGCCATGGCGCGCTCCTCGGTGGGGTTCGCGGAGTGTCGCCGATCCGAACGCGAGGGTGTAACGGCGTCGTTGCAGGCCGGCAACCGCCTCCGCTCACCGCGGCGACAGCACGTCCAGCAGCAACGGCACGCTGAAGGGTTTGGTCATCAGCAGCGTGCCGGTGGGCAGGTCGCTCATGTGCTCGCGGGCATGGCCCGATACGACGCACACGGTGACGGCCGGCTGCAGGCGCCGGGCTTCCGACACCACCGCGGCGCCGGTGACGCCGGGCATGTCGTAGTCGGTCACCACGCAGTCGTAAACCTGCTGCTGCAGTAGCGCCCGTGCCGTCGTGCCGCAGGACGCCTGGGTGACGCGGTGGCCGGCCAGTTCGAGGGCTTCGGCCACCATGGTGCGGTGCCTGTCGTCGTCGTCGACGTAGAGAATGCTGAGTTCGGTCATGGACCGACTTTGCGGCAGGACAACGCGAACCCGGCGTGAAAGCGCGGCTGCACGGCGACGGGATGCGCGATGCGACCCGAGGGCCGTGACTGTCCGCAACGACGCATCGATGACATCCGCGCGACGCCCCACGGGGCTAGCATGCACGCATGGATGTCGCCGCCCTCAAACGCCATTGCCGTTCCCTGCCCGGCAGCGTCGAGCAACGCTATGCAGACCCCGCGAACATCCTGACCTATGCGGTGGGCGGCAAGCGCTTCGCCTACTTCAAGACCAGCGAGCCGGAGCGCTGGCGATTCAGCTTCAAGGTGGCGCCGGAGCGCTTCCTGGAGCTGACCGACCAGCCCGGTATCAAGCCGGCGCGCTGGCTGGGCATCCACCGCTGGATCACCGTGGTGGACGTCGCCTCGGTACCGACCACCGAACTGAAGGCGCTGGTGGCATGGTCCTACGGCTACGCCTGGGACCGGCTGACCAGGCGCCAGCGCGCGGCGATCCTGGCCGACGACGCCCCGACCGGCTGAGCGCCGCTTCCGCGAATGAAATCCCGCCTGCCGACATGTCGATTCCGGGCCCACCGGATCGTCGCGTACAGGAAGGCCATCCCGGCGTCGTCCGGCGCCACCGCGACACCCACCACCCAAGGAGCACGACATGAACGTCAATCCCTACCTGATCTTCAACGGCGACTGCGAAGCCGCCTTCACCTTCTATGCCCAGGCCACCGGCGGCGAGCTGGGGCCGATGATGCGCTTCGACGGCGCCGAGGGCTGCGAGGATTTTCCTCCCGAGCACAAGCAGAAGATCATGCACACCAACATCACCTTCGGACAGACCGTGCTGATGGGCTCGGACAACCATCCGGCGTATGCGTACGAGGGCGTGAAGGGCTGCTCGGTGTCGCTGTCGGTGGACAGCATCGCGGACGCCGAGCGCATCTTCGGCACGCTGTCGGCCGGTGGCCAGGTGACCATGCCACTGGGGCAGACGTTCTGGGCGGTGCGCTTCGGCATGCTGGTCGACAAGTTCGGCGTGCCGTGGATGATCAACTGCGAGAAGGATGCGTGATGCCCGCGCGGGGATGTCGTGCGTACGCTGACGCCCCTGCCCGCTGCACTGCGGCTTTTTCCCGCCGCGGTGCCGTGGTGTGATGCACGGCATGTCGACCTCTCCTACCCATCGCGCGATCGACGCCGTCTGGCGCATCGAATCGGCGCGCGTGATCGCCGGTCTGGCGCGCATGCTGCGAGACCTGGACCTGGCCGAAGAACTGGCGCAGGACGCGCTGGTCGCCGCGCTGGAGACCTGGCCACGTGACGGCGTGCCCGACAACCCGGGGGCATGGCTGATGACCACCGCCAAGCGCCGCGCGATCGACCGGCTGCGCCGGCTGCAGTTGCTCGACCGCAAGCATGAGGAACTGGCGCGCGAGCTGGACGACGCGCACGAGGAGCGGCGTGCGCGCGACGAGGATGCGCTGGACCACGACATCGACGACGACCTGCTGCGGCTGGTGTTCGTGTCGTGCCATCCGGTGCTGTCGATGGAGGCGCGCGTCGCATTGACGCTGCGCCTGCTGTGCGGGCTGACCACGGACGAGATCGCACGCGCATTCCTGACCTCCGAGCCGACCGTGGCGCAGCGCATCGTGCGGGCCAAGCGCACGCTGGCCGATGCCGATGTCGCGTTCGAGGTGCCGCGTGGCGAGGAACTGCACGAGCGACTGGCCTCGGTGCTGGGCGTGGTCTACCTGGTGTTCAACGAAGGCTACTCGGCCACCAGCGGCGACGGCTGGATGCGCCCGGCGCTGTGCGAGGAAGCGCTGCGGCTGGGCCGCATGCTGGCGGCGCTGGCGCCGCACGAACCGGACGTGCACGGCCTGATCGCGCTGATGGAAATCCAGGCCTCGCGCCTGCCCGCGCGCGTCGGCAAGGACGGGGCACCGGTGCTGTTGCTGGACCAGGACCGCAACCGCTGGGACCGCCTGCTGATCCAGCGCGGCCTGGAGGCGCTGGCGCGCGCCGAGCGTCTGGGTGGCGCGTTCGGCCCCTACGCGCTCCAGGCCGCCATCGCCGCCTGCCACGCACGTGCGCACACCGCCGATGCCACCGACTGGAACCGCATTGCGACGCTGTATGCCGCGCTGGCGCAGGTGAACCCGTCACCCGTGGTCGAACTCAACCGTGCGGTGGCGGTCTCGATGGCCAGCGGCCCGGCAAGCGCGCTGCCGCTGGTCGACCGGCTGCTCGACGAGCCGGCGATGAAGCACTACCACCTGCTTCCCAGCGTGCGCGGCGACCTGTTGTTCAAGCTGGACCGCCGCGAGGAAGCACGCGCCGAGTTCGAGCGTGCGGCAGGCATGACGCGCAACGAACGCGAACAGGCCCTGCTGCTGGCGCGCGCGCAGGCGTGCATCGCCGGGTGACACTGCATTGCGCGATCAGGCGGCGGGACCGAGATAGTCCAGCTTGCCCAGCGGCACGCCACGGTGGCGCAGGATGGCGTACGCGGTGGTGACGTGGAAGAACAGGTTCGGCAGCGCGAAACCGAGCAGGTAGCCGCGCCCGTCGAACTGCAGATCGCCACGCGTGCGCGTGGACAGGGTGACCGCACGCGTTTCGCTGCCCAGCAGCGCGGCCTCGTCGAACGTGCGCAGGTAGTCGGCGACCGCGTCGAGGCGCGCGTAAAGCGCCTCGAATGTGGTTTCCACGTCCTCGAAGCGTGGCGACTCCACGCCGGCCAGGCGCGCCGCGCCGAACTTCGCGGTATCGGTCGCGAGTTGCACCTGCCGCACCAGGGGAAACATGTCCTCGTACAGGCGGGCCTGCAGCAGCGCGCCCGCGTCCTCGCCATGTTCGCGGGCGTGCGCCTCGCCCTTCTCGAGGATGTGGCGGAGGTTGCGCAACGCCCGCAGGAACGCGGGGACGGAGGCCTGGTACATCGACAGGGGAGCGCTCATGGGAAGGTCAGGAAGTGAAGGTCGCGGAAGCATAGTCGCCAGTGCGCATCCTGATTAGCAGGCATTGCCGGGAGAATGCATCCCATGGCAGGCGGGCGGTGTGCGGTAGCATCGGCGCCCTCCCGCCTGCGAGCCTCCCATGTCCGCCTGGACCGACCTGCTTCGTGATATTCCCGACTTTCCCCAGCCCGGCATCCTGTTCAAGGACATCACGCCCGTGCTGGCGGACGCGGGCGCCTTCGCGGAGGCGGTCGCGGCGATGGCCGCGCCTTGGCGCGGCATCCGCCTGGACGCAGTCGTGGGCGTGGAGGCGCGCGGCTTCATCCTCGGCGCTGCGCTGGCACGCGAACTCGACGTCGGCTTCGTGCCCGTGCGCAAGCCGGGCAAGCTGCCTGGGCATACGCTGTCACTCGACTACGGACTGGAATACGGACGCGACCGCCTGGAGATCCACGCCGATGCCATGCCCGCCGGCGCGCGCGTCATCGTGATCGACGACGTGCTGGCGACGGGTGGCACCCTGAAAGCGGCGGTGCAGCTGGTCGAACGGCAAGGCGCGCTCGTCGTCGGCACCGGGGTGCTGGTGGAACTGGGCTTCCTGGCGGCACGCGCCACCTGGGACCACGCCGCTCCGCTGCATGCGGCGGCGGTCTACTGACCGCTCGCAGGCCGCGGCCCGCAGTGTGCCCGGTCAGTCCGGCACGCGGGTGATGTAGGCACCGGTGCCGATGATCTGGAAGGTGTCGTTGTCGACACGCCGCACATGGCTGCCGTCTTCCAGCACATAGGCGGGCGCTTGGGGCCCGCTGCCACCGGACGTGCCAATGTCGCCGCTCCGGATCACCTGGATGCGGCAACGACGGCCTGCGGAATCCTCGGCGGTGAAAACATGCGTGGTCATGGGGCCTCCTGCGTGCAGGGATCGGGCCACGACGATAGGCCATCGCGTGTTAAGCGCATCGAAGCGGAATGTCATCGATCCGTGGAAGCCGGAAAAAGAGAGGGGAGGCATTGCACCTCCCCTCGGCGCCTGAGCGCGACGCCGCCCATGTGTCGGGCATGGACGGCGATGGGCACACCCGATGGGGATCGGAGTGGACCCACCTAGCCGCGGACGGGGGTACGCCCGCGGATAGCGGTCTGCGGATGAGGTCGTGGAGAGGCTTTCCGCCTCCGGCACGCCGTTCCGCGTGTTCTGCAGCAACGTCCCCTACCTATTCGCACTGCCTTGCACGTCACAGGACATGCTCAGGAAGCGCGCATCGCCCGGCTGAGGTACTTGGTGTTGTTGCGATGCAGGTAGCGTTCGATCAAGGCATGCAGATCGAGGGCGCGCTGGTCCTGCGGGTCGAAATGCGCCAGCACCTGGGCCCAGTTGCCGTCCTGCGCCCACCGGATGAAACGGACATAGATGCCGTGCCAGGAACCGAAGTCGCGTGGCAGATCCGACCAGTAGGCACCGGTCTGCGCGACCCACAACACCGCCTCGATGAACCGGCGCGCGTTGCCGCCATGGCGCGCCCGCGCGCCGACGCGGCCGGGCAAGGCATTCATCAGCTGCTTCCACTCCTCCGCCGTCAGGCGCTCGGTGATGGGCCACTGGCTGAGCGCCCTGGGACCGACGCCTTGAGGAAGGGGCCAGTGCGCCGGCAGCGCAACGGCCAGCGCCTGCGGCTCATCCGCCGCATCGCCGTCCTTCCGCGCAGTATCCACCGCGTCCTCATGCACCATGGGTCGCTCCCTTTTCCGCCGCGGCGATGTCCCCCGTCCCGATCGGCGCCATTGCCGACGCCACTACCGCACAGACCTTCCTCGAACTACCCATGCCGTCCTCTTGTGGATCCCGCTCTTCCGATACCTGCACCGCGCATTCCCGGCTCCCTGCCCCCCGTTCCCGGCATGTCGGCGGACGAAGCAGGGGTTACGGCTTGCTTGACGGCCCCGGGAGGGGTTTATATGTAAGGAACGAGATCGTGATGACAGGCACATTCCGGACATGACAGGGCGGCGGGACATTGAGGGGATCGGAGCCGGCGCGGAGGACCTGCCGGGCTCGCTCGACGTGGCCGCCATACCGCCCGCGGACCCGGATTCCGTCACCCAGCTGCTGGGGGAGGTCGAGAAGGGCGAGTCCGGCGCCTGGAACCGCATCTACGCGCTGCTGTACCGCGACCTGCACCAGATCGCCCGGTCGCAGATCCGCCAACAGCGGCGCGGCCATGTGCGCTCGCCCACGTCGTTGATCAGCGAGACGTGGCTGAAGCTGGCCAGTGCCGACTTCAGCGTGGAGAACCGCGCCCACCTGGTGGCGCTGGTCGCGCGCGCCATGCGCTTCGTCCTGCTGGACGAGGTCCGTCGCACGCTCGCGGAGAAGCGGGGCGAAGGCATGGACCTGCTGCCGCTGGACGAAACCACCGAACCGGGCCAGAGCTCACGGCTGGAGCAGTTGCTGATCCTCGACCAGGCCCTCAACGACCTGGCCAAGCTGGATGCGCGGCTGGCACAGGTGGTGGAGATGCGCTATTTCGGCGGGCTCAGCGAACTGGAAATCGCGGGCGTCCTGAAGGTGACCGAACGCACCGTGCGCCGCGACTGGCGGAAAGCGCGCGCTTTCCTGTTCAGCCATCTCGGCGAAGGCGAACTGCCCGACCCCGTCTGAGTCCAGCGGCAGTGCGCTGCGGGGGCACGTCCGGAAAGACCTTCCGGCAACGAATGCTCAGACGTGCACCGCCGACTCCCCCCTTCGCCGTTCCTCTGCCGTGCCGCGTCCTTGCCGGCGCCGATGCAGGGGCATGCCGCCACAGCCCGAACGGCACGCGCATGAAGCAGGCCACGGCACTGGCGATGGACCTGTTCAGCGTGTACAGCGAGATGTCGGACGACGACCAGGCCGGCGCCCTGGCAATCCTCAGGACCATCGACCCCCTGGTTCACGACGCGCTGGTCCAGTTGCTGGTCACGGACGCGCTGACGCACGAGCTCGATGCGCCGCCCTGGCACGGACGCCCGTCCTCGGCTCGGGCGGCGGTCGGGCTCCCTGACCTGCCGCACGACAGCACCGACACGACGCGGGGCTGACCCGCGGACGCGATGACCGGCGCTGCGCTGTGGCATGCGTCGCACTTCGCATCACACTCGTCGCGGCATCCGGTCACTCTCCTGCCTTCGGCGCGAAGCGCGGATCTGGAATTGAGACAGCGTTGGCAGCCGCCCCACCGGGGGGGCTCGCTAGCATGGAGCCCTGCTGTCGAACCCCTGCCCGCACAAGGAGTGCAGATGACGATCCATGCCGCCGCCGCCTTCGCCGGCACCTGGCAGCTGCTGCCCGAGCAGTGCGACTACCAGCTCGGCCGCGCACCGCGCGCCGGCCACTACCGGCTGGCGTGCGCGGACGACGGCGCGCTGTCGATCGCGTCGGAATGGCTGGGCAGGAACGGCAAGCGCCACCGCGCGGCCTTCGACGGCAGGGCCGACGGCACGCCCTACCCGTATCACGACACCCCGCATGCGGATGCGCTGAGCTTCGAGCCGGTATCGCCCACGCAACTCCACTCGACCACCTGGCGCGATGGCCAGGAAGTGCAGTGGTCCGAACGCGAACTGGTGGATGCCGACACGCTGGTCATCCGCATGCGCGGCCACCTGAGCGATGGCCGCAGCTATACCAACGTGGGCGTGTTCCGCCGGCAGGACAGCTGACGTCATCCGCTCGGTCGGCAGCGATCCGGCCTGCCGAACGGAAAGGGCGCCCCGAGGGCGCCCTTTCTGCTTGCGGAAAACCGGACGGAGATCGTCCGTGGCAATTCGGCCTCAGCGCGTCTGCACACAGTTCTGCAGCCACAGCACGCGCTTGAAGTCGTCGTAGCGCAGGAACTGGCCCTTGAACACCACACGGTCGCCCTTGCGGAACGTCAGTACGTTGGCCAACTGGTTCGGCTTGAACAGGCATGCGACGCCCACGCGCGGCTCGTTGTCGCCGGGCACCTGCAGCAGGCCCGTGCCCGGCTGCGGAATCTCGAACGAGACGTTGTAGTCCTCGCCATCCTCCTGCACGTAGTCCACGCGGCCGCGCAGCGCGTAGTTGCGGCCCTTGTGGCGTGCGGTGACGGCCACCGCGTTGCCCTTGGCTTCCCGCGCGATCTCGCGCGAGAACACGTAGACGTCCTTCACCGTCACGTCGGCGTTGTTCTGCGTCTTCGCGCCCTGCGCCGCCGCGGCGCGCCCTTCCTTGCCGCCCTTCATCTTGGCGAGGATCTCGCACATGTAGGGCCGCATCGCATCCTGCTTGGCCAACTGGCCCTTTTCCGTCTTCACCGTCATCTGCACGACGGCGGCACCGCCCTCGTCGCTGATGTTGATGAGCGTCGGGATCGCGCGCGTGCTGCCGGTGGAGCGCTGTTCTACCAGCATGGCGCCAGTGTCGACATCCTCGGTGATCACGTCCATCTTCTCGCCGATCATGATGCCGCGCATCTGGCCCATCGCGTCCTTGACCGACAGGTCCAGCACCGTGACCCGGCTGGAGAAATCGTTGCCCGAGAAGATGCTGCCGGACTTGCTGAAGTTGTCCTCGCATTCACCCGCGCTGGCGGCGGGCGCCACACTCGACAGGGCGAGCGCGATGGCGGCAAGTAGCTTGTAGGTCATGTGGTCCTCACAAAGTGGAAGTAGCGGGCATCCCGGACGCCACGCGTCATGCTTCCGACCGCCGGGGTCCGTCCCCACCGCATTCTGGCAAGGTCGGACGACGCATCACAAGCACATTGCGCTCTAGAATCGCGTTCTTCCTTCAAACAGAGGTCAAATCCACCGCCATGCAAGAGACCCGGCCGTCGTTCCGCATCACCGCCGCCGTCGCGCTGCTCTCGCTCGCCGCCGGCGCATCCGCAGACGACGGCGCGCCGCCCCGCGTGTTGCCGGCAGATGTGCAGGCCGATGTCGAGGCGATCGCCGGACACCTGACGCAGGTGAACGACGCCGATGCCATGCTCGCCTGCGGCAAGGCGGTCGACAATGCACGGTACGGCGTGGAGACCATGCTGGAGGTCGGCGAGAAGAACCTGCGGGCCGGCTACATGACCCAGGCCGCCTACGATGGCATGGCGCCCGCCCTGCGTTCGCTGCTCGCCGCACTGAGCCTGCAGGACTGCGAATCCGCCAGCGGCGTGCGGCGCGATTTCTACCAGTGCATGTCCAGCGACTACAACCACGTCCTCGCCTGCGGGAAGGCGCATCCGTTCGAACCCTGAGGTTGACCCTGCGCATCCGCGCCCTCACCCTTCCGGCATGATCCAGCACGCTTCTCCCGCCCTCCAGTTCGCGTCTTCCGTCTCCACGGAGGCCTGCTGATGTCGTGGCCCGCATTCAACGGCTGGCTGCAGGAAGGCGCGGCGGTCGCCATCCCGATCGCCCAGGCGCTCGCGATCCTGCTGGGCGCATGGGTGCTGCTACGCGTGTTGCGCATCATCGTGCGCCGCATCTGCGACAGCTACCACCTGCCGGCCCAGGTGGCGGTCAGCGCGCGGCGGCTGCTGGGCGTCCTGGTCTATATGTCCGCAGGCATGCTGGCCCTGGGCCGGCTCGGCGTATCGGGCAGCGTGCTGTGGACCGCGCTGACCGGCTTCACCGCGGTGGCCGCCGTCGCGTTCTTCGCCGCCTGGAGCGTGCTGTCGAACATCTTCTGCAGCGTGCTGATCCTGACCACGCGACCGTTCCGGGTGCACGACCACATCGAGGTGCTGGAGAACGGCGACAAGCCGGGCCTGCGCGGCCGCGTGATCGATATCAACCTGCTCTACACCACGCTGCTGGAAGAGGACGCCCTGCGCGGCGACACCGTACTGCAGATCCCCAACAGCCAGTTCTTCCAGCGCACCACACGGCGCTGGCGCTCGGGCTCGCCACCGGCCGCCTCCGCACCGGAGTAAGGCCCCGCCGCGTCAGACGATTACGGGCGCGAAACGCGTAAGCCGCGAATCAGGAGGCCGCATCGCAGGCGACCTCGGCCGGCGTGGCCGCGCCGCGCAAGGTCCGTTGCGCCCACAGGTAGATCAGCAGGCCGGCCACCGCCATCGCGGCACCGACATAGCCCGTCGACGTCCACCCGTACCCTGCGGTGATCGCCATGCCGCCAAGCCAGGGGCCGAGTGCGTTGGCGGTATTGAACGCGGCGTGGTGCGAGGCGGCGGCGAGCGTCTGCGCATCGCCTGCCACGTCCATCAGATGCGATTGCAGGATGGGGCCGAGCGCGCCCATCAGGCCGATGGTTACCGTGGCCAGCAGGATCGTCGGCAAGCCCTTCGCCAGCAGCGGGAACAGCAACAGCGCCACCATCGCCCAGGCCAGCACCATCCACGCGCCCCGCAACTGGAACCGGTCCGACAACCAGCCGCCGACGAAATTGCCGATCACGCCGCCCACGCCGAAGCCGGCGAGGCCCAGCGGAATCCAGGCCGGCGACACCCGCGTCACCTCCAGCATCGTCGGTGCCAGATAGCTGAAGACCGAGAACATGCCGGCGAACCCGATCGCGCCGATGGCCAGCGCCTGCCACACCGGCAACCGGTTGAAGGCACGCAGTTCGTCCAGCGGGTGCGCCTTGGCGCCGTCGATGCCGGCCGGCAACCAGATCGCCAGCAGCGTGGCGGTGGTCAACGCGACCAGCGCCACCGCGGCGAACACCCAGCGCCAGTCGATGATCTGGCCCAGCCAGGTCGCCAGCGGATTGCCGATCAGGATCGCCAGGGTCAGGCCCAGCATGACCAGGCTGATCGCACGGCCGCGCTTGTTGGGCGGGCTGATCGCCACCGCGGTCAGCGCGGCGACGCCGAAGTACGCCCCATGTGGCAGGCCGGCGATGAAGCGGAACACCAGCAGGCTTTCGTAAGTCGGACCCAGCGCACTCGCCAGGTTGCCCAGCGCATAAAAGCCCATCAGGGCCAGCAGCAGGGTCTTGCGCTTCCAGCCGGCGCCGAGGATCGCCAGCAACGGCGCGCCGACCACCACGCCGAGCGCATACGCGCTGATCAGGTGCCCGACCTGCGGCTCGGTCACGCCCAACGACGCCACCATGTTGGGCATCAGGCCCATGCTGGCGAACTCGCTGGTGCCGATGGCGAAACCGCCCAGCGTCAGCGCGAACAGGATCAGGCCGACCTGACGTGCGGTCAGTTCATCGGCGACGGAGGGGAGAGAAGTGGGGGGCGGTGCGACATCCATGTCGCCATTATGCTGCGCCGCAGCACTGGCGGTCGACCTTGCGGGTGGAACGCTGCGGGCGACGGATCAGGGGCGCGCCACCAGGAACGGCAGGTTGGCGTAGGCCGCATGCCCCTGACCGTCGTGGACTTCGACGAACAGCCGGTAGGCACCCGGCGCGTCCGGCGCGATGAGGGTCATGCCGCCCTTACCGTCCTGTTGCAGGACCAGTTCGACCTCGTCGGGCACGTCCTCGCGGTCGCCGCCGATGCTGGTGGCCGTGCTCTCATGCAGCACGGTCCATGTGTACGTCACGGCATCGCCGTCGGCATCCTGCGCATCGGCGTGCGCGGCGTACGACTTCCCCGCCGCCAGCACGATGCTGTCGGTCGCGACGCGGCCGTCCAGCCGCAATGGCCGGATCGAAGGCGCGCGGTTCGCCGGCCACGCACCGGTCCAGACGTACTGCATGGCGTCCACCGCCGGCGTGCTCGCGCCGCTGGGCAGGAACAGGCCGTACCACGTCGGCGTGCGCTCCTGCTTGTCGCCCCACAGGAACACGTACGAGCCCAGTCCCTGCTTCGTGTCGGCGGCGATGACCTGTTCGTAGCGCTGCTGCAGCAACGCCGCCTTGCGCGAGGCGTCGTCCTCCATGGGCGCCTTCCACGTCGTCAACGGACTTTCCCAGTGCCCGGTCGGGCCCCACTCGGTGACGACGTACGGTCCGGTCCAGCCGCTGCTCTCGAGCTTCTCCGGCAACGCACCGATGTCGCCATACAGCTGGATGCCGATCAGGTCGAGCGACGGCGCGCGCGCCTTCAGCAGGTCGATGAGCTTCCTGTCGAAACCGGCCAGCGTGGTCATCACCGGATGGTTCGGGTCTTCGGCGTGGATCATGTCGGCGATGCCGCCGACGGCATTCCACACCTTCGGGTTGCTGTAGTGCAGGTTCAGTTCGTTGCCGACCACCCACATCAGCACGGCAGGATGATCCTTGTAGAGACCGACCTCCCGGCGGATACGCTCGAGCTGCCCCTTCACCGCGGCGCGATCGTCGTAATCGAACCCGTGGCGCTCGTTGCCCACCTCGATGCCCATCGCCACCTTCAGGCCGTTGCGCTGTGCACGGTCCAGCATCGCGCGCACCCTGGCCTCGTCCATACCGGTGCTCCACGTGCGGAAGGAATTGCCCCCGCGCGCGGCCAGCGCTTCCTGGCGGTCGCCACTCATGCCCGCGCCCTTCACACGAAACGGCGCGCCATCGACCAGCAGGACATGTGCGCCGTCCTGCTGGACGATGCGGACCTGCGATGGCGCCGCGAGCGCCAGGGGAGAGAGAGCGAGCATCAGGATCGATGCGAACAGGCGCTGCAGCATGCGGATGTTCTCCGGCCACGGATGACGGGGCATCATGCCATGCACGCCGTCGTTGGCCTCACCAGGGCTAGAATGGCCGCATGAACACCATCCTCATCCCCGTCTCCATCGGCGAACTGGCCGACAAGCTGACCATCCTCGAGATCAAGGCCGAGCGCATCGAGGATGCCGGCAAGCGCGCGCACGTGCAGGTCGAACTGGAGGGGCTGCGCGCACTGTGGGCGCCACTGGAAAGCGCGCAGGAAGCACTCGCCCCGCTGAAGCGCGACCTGCGCGCGATCAACGAGCGCATGTGGGACGTGCAGGACGCGTTGCGCGCCAAGGAAGCCGCGCAGGCCTTCGACGGCGAATTCGTCACCTTGGCGCGCGCAGTCGCGCAGCGCAATGGCGAACGCATCGCGGTGAAGAACACGATCAACCGCCTGGCCGGCTCCCGCTTCATCGAAGAGAAGCAGTACCAGGCGTAAGCCGGTGGTGCGCTACGCGACGCCGTGGCGCTCGCGGATCACCTGCAGGCGCTCGCGGTAGTACAGCGCATCCGCCGCGACTTTCGGCGGATTCTCCGCCAGCCAATCCACTGCCTGCCGCATCAGCGCCGCCTTGTCGGCGTCCGGTGCTTCCAGCGCGGTATCCACGCGATCCAGCTGCAGGATGACGTCTTCGCGGGTCGGATGGGTCATGGGCATTCTCCTGTCTGATGGCCCGATTCTGGCCGCGCGGGCGTGTGCGCCATGTCATCGTCGCGGCGAACCCGCATGCGCCGCCCGGGGCGCGTCCTGTCGACGCTCGCCTTGCCGATGTCACCTCACATGACACCGCCCGCCGGGAACCTCGTCCCATGAAGTGCACGCGTCGCCCCTCCTCCCCGATACCTCCGCGTGCAGATGCCGGACAGGGCGTCCGTCCGGCATGAATACCCCCACCCTCCGCGCGCTGGCGCTGTTCGACGAGTACCTCACGCTGCCGGTCGCACGGCGTGCCACCGCGCTGGCTTCCCTGCAGG
Source organism: Pseudoxanthomonas japonensis (assembly GCF_010093445.1). GTDB lineage: Bacteria > Pseudomonadota > Gammaproteobacteria > Xanthomonadales > Xanthomonadaceae > Pseudoxanthomonas_A > Pseudoxanthomonas_A japonensis. The sequence continues at coordinate 23,612 of NZ_PDWW01000009.1, forward strand.
ATGAAGATCCGGACACCCACCGCATGCTGCAGCGCCTGCTGGCATCGGACATGGCGCTGGATGCCGGCGAACAGGCGGACCTGCTCGACCAAGTGACGGAGACCCTGGTCGCGCCCACCCGGTCGTCGGCCTCCGCGCGCGATCCCCTGCTGGGACAGCGCCTGGGTCCGTGGCGCATCGAGCGCGTCATCGGCCTCGGCGGCATGGGCACCGTCTACGAAGCGCAGCGGGACGATGGCCAGTACCGGCAGCGGGTGGCCTTGAAGTGCATCCATCGCGAACTGTCGTCGCCACCGCTGGTCGCCAGTTTCCTGCGCGAGCGCGAAACGCTGGCGGCGCTCGATCACCCGGGGATCGCGGGACTGATCGATGGCGGGCTGGATCCGCACGGCAATCCCTGGTTCGCCATGCGCTACGTGCAGGGCGACCTGATCGATGCGTGGTGCGACCGTCGACGCAGCGGACTGCGGCGACGGGTGGAACTGCTGGTGCAGGCCTGCGATGCGGTCGCCTACGCGCACGCGCGCCACGTGCTGCACCAGGACATCAAGCCGTCCAACCTGATGGTGACCGACGAAGGCCAGGTGCAGTTGCTCGACTTCGGCCTGACCGCCTCGCTCACCGCATCCGGCAGCGCGCCACGCCTGGCGATGTCGCAGGGCTACACCGCACCGGAAGCCCTGTCGTCCGCCGACCCGCAGGCCACCGCCGACATCTGGTCGCTGGGCCGACTCATGTACTCCCTGCTGGGCGGCATGCTGCCGCCGCCGCGATCGCCCCTGCAGTTCGTCGGGCCCGCGATGGCGGACACCGATGCGGAGACGCCGACGATGTCGTCGCTGGCCGCTCGCATGCCCGTCGCCTCGGCCCGCATGCGCGGTGCGCGCACGGCGGCATCCCTGGCGCGCCAGCTGGCCGGCGACCTGGACGCCATCGCACTGCGCGCCACCGCGCCGTTGCCGGAGGCACGCTACGCGTCGGTGGCCGCATTGCGAAGCGACCTGACCGCATGGCTGAACGGACAGCCCGTGCAGGCGCGCGCAGGCGGACTGGCGTACCGCATCGGTCGTGCGTTCGCGCGCCATCGCATCGCCACCGCCCTAACGGTCCTGTGCCTGCTCGCACTGGCGGCGGGCGGCGGCATCGTCGCCTGGCATGGCCGGCAACTGGCGCACGAGGTGGCGGAAGCGCAGGCGCTGTCGCAGGTGTTCGAGCAGACGCTCGGCACCGCGACCCTGTCCAGCCTCGGCGCCACGCCGTTGTCGTCGCAGCAGTTGCTGGCCGATGCCGAACTGCGCATGCGGACGATGGACCTGCACGAACATCCCCGCGTACAGGCCCGCGGACTTGCCATGCTGGCGCGCAACTACATGGCCATCGGCGACTACGCACGCGCCACGGTGCTGGCGCAGGAAGCGAGTGCGCTGCAGCCGGACGATCCCGCCGGCAGCGCCGCCACCCTGGCTGCGCTGCTCAACCTGCAGGGCAAGCCCGCCGAAGCCGGCCGCGTGGCCCACAGCGCGCTGGCGGCGGCCGGCGACGACGTGCCCGCATCCACACGGCTGCAATTGCTGACCGAACAGGCGCGCAGCCAGTGGCATCAACTGCAGCGCGACGAGGCGGAGCGCACCCTGACCGCGGCGCTGGCGCTGGCCCGGACACACGGCGATGCGATCGCGCAGTCGGAATTGCTGACCCTGCGAGGCCAGTGGGCGTTGCGGCAATTCAGCTTCGCCGCAGCCGACGCCGACCTGCAGGCGGCGATCGCCTTGTCGCGCGACCGCGCGCCGCTGGTGGCCGATGGCGCCCGCTTCCTCGTCGCCCAGAACCTCATGGCGCTGGGTCACGTGGAAGAGGGGCGCGATCTGGCGGCAAAAGTGCTGGCGGACTACCGGCGACAGCTGGGGGAGTCGCACCCGCTGGTCGGCCGCGCCTGGCGCATGCTGGCGCACGCCGACTGCGCGCTCGGGGCGTCGCGCGCATGCCAGGACGGGCTGGACCGCGCCGAGGCGATCGTGCGCCGCCACTATGGCGAGCAACATCCCGAGTACGCCGACGTCCTGCGCGTGCGTGCGCTGGCTTCGCTGTTCGACCCCGACAGCCCGATCGATGGCATCGCGCTGCTGCGCCGGGCGGACACGATCCTGCGTGCATCCTATCCCGCGGACCACGACGACGTGCAACGGGTAGCTTCGATGCTGGCCCGCCGCCTGCTCACCCTGCGTGCCCCCACGCCCGTCGTCCGTCGCCAGCAGGTGAACGAAGCCATCGGCATGCTGGAAGCCGCGCTGGTGCACAGCCGGCAGAACCGCCTGCCATTGCCTCCCCTGCACCGGATCAGCCTGGCCGAGGGCCTGATCGAACGGAACGCGCCGGGCGACCTCGCGCATGCGCGCCGCCTGCTGGAGGAGAACACGGAACTGCTGCAGGCCTATGCGCCCGACTTCATCTGGGGCTTACTGAACCGCCTGCTGCAGGCGCGCCTGGCGCTGCGTGCGGACGACCTCGACCAGGCGGACGCGCTGGTGTCGTCGCTCGAAGCGACGCTGCCCCGGCAACCGGCCACGAACCAGCGGCCGGAATGGTGGGCGAACGTGCTGGTGATGCGCGCCGACCTCGACCTGCGCCATGGCCGCCGCGCACAGGCACGCACCGCGCTGGAAAGTGCCGTCGCGTACACGCAGGCCACGTACGGAAACGAGCACGCGCAGACCCGTGCGATGCGCCACCTGCTGGCGACGTTCGACAGGACCGGCACGATCGCGTCCAACGAGTGACGCGATAACGACGTCCGGTGAAAACGCCCTGACACGAAAGGCAGAAGATTCCCCGGCGCCTGGAGCCCTGCCATGTGTGGTCATTGCACCGAGCGCGCCGCGCTGGCCGAACGCCTGGCGACGCCGACGCCATGGGGCGCCGCATCGCCCGATCCGCTGCTGCTCCCCGTCCACCTTCAGGAGGCCGGCGACTGGCGCCAGGTGGCCAGCACCGTCGCCGGCGGCGGCGACCTGGTGCTGGCGATCATCGCGCTGTGCCGTGCCGCCTGCGCGCGCCTCATGCAGGGCGAGCGCGCGTCGCTGCGCGACGTCCTCGCGCCTGCGTTGCACGCGCGGCTCGAGCACTGGCTCGCCTCGCTCGATCTTCCCGATGCGTGGACATGGCTGCGCGACGAAGCGCCCGCGCCCTGCCCGCTGCCGCTGGCGATCGCGCGGGACGAACTCGATGCCTACCTCGCCGGCTGGCTCCGGGTGCCGCATGCCCTCGCGCCCGCCTGGGACGAGACGATGCTGCACGAACGCCTGCCGCGCCTGTCCGCCGCACTCGACGTCCTGCACCGCGATGCGCCGGACGACGACCGCCTGCTCCTGCTGGCCCTGTCGTCCCCCGGCGCCACGTCGCCCTTCAGCGCCATCGACCTGTGGCTGCAGCGACGCGCCGTCCGGGCGGTGATCGCCCATCGCGGCGTCGCCTTCGTGCTTCCGCTGCTGGAGCGATGGCGCAGCGGCACCCTGCTGGCAGCGGTGCTGCGCGGCGACCTCGACGCGCCGGCGCTGCAGGTTCTCCATGCCGCAATGGCGCAGCGTCCCGACGACGGCACCGAGGGCACGCGCGACCTGCGCATCGCCGTCGAACAGGCATTGCCGCGCTAGGGCGATGCCGCGGTGCGCCGGTGGCCGCGCACTACAGGGCGAGCAGCACCACGTCCTCGCGCAGGCTGGCCGGCTCGACGACCGACTTGATGTCGACGAAAAGACCACCCGGGCGCAAGGCCTGGCCGATCAGCGCGTGGATGCCCTCGACGTATTCCGGATGCGGCACCGCCAGCACCAGCACATCCAGATTGTTCCAGCCCGTCACGTCCTCCAGGTCCAGGCCGTATTCGCGCCGGGCCTCGTAGAAATCGGCGCGCGTGTCGGCGATGCGTGCCTTGATTCCGTAGATACCCAGCGCTTCGGCCAGCTCGAACGCCTTCGAGTCGCGCAGGTCGGCGATCCCCTCCTTGAAGGTGATGCCCAGCACGCCCACGCGCGCACCACGCACCTTCTTCTCCTGCGCGGCGAGCTGCAGCACGATGCGGCTGGCCACGTAGGCCGGCATGCTGTCGTTGATCCGGCGCCCGGCCAGGATGATCTCCGGGTGGTAGCCCAGCTGCTCCGCCCTGGCATTGAGGTAGAGCGGCTCCACGCCGATGTGGTGGCCGCCGCCCACCAGTCCGGGCGTGAACGGCAGGAAATTCCACTTGGTCGACGCCGCCTTCAGCACGTCCGCGGTACGGATGCCGACCAGCGCGCAGATCTTCGCCATCTCGTTCATCAGCGCGATGTTGACGTCGCGCTGCGTGGTCTCCAGCACCTTGGCTGTTTCGGCGACCTTGATGGAACTGGCACGATGCACGCCGGCCCCGATGATCGCCCCGTACACCTCGGCCACCAGGTCGAGCGACGCGGCATCCTGTGCGGAGACGACCTTGGTGACGGTATCGAGCGTGTGTTCCGGGTCGCCAGGATTGACGCGCTCGGGACTGTAGGCGAGCTTGAAGTCCACGCCGCAGACGAGCCCGCTGGCCTTCTCCAGTGCCGGACCGCAGATCTCTTCGGTGGCGCCGGGGAACACGGTGGACTCGAAGACGATCACCGCCCCGGGCCGCATCACCTCGCCCACCAGCGCGCACGCGGACTCCAGGCAGGCGAGGTCGGGCTTGCCGCCCGCGGTCAACGGCGTGGGCACCGCCACGATGAAGAAGTTGCAATCGGCCAGCGCCGTCCTGTCGTCGCGCAGCTCCAGGCGGGTGCGCGCGAGATCGGCCTCCGCCACTTCGCCGGTGCAGTCCACGCCACGGCGCAGCATCCAGATGCGGATCTCATCGATGTCGAAACCGATGGTCGGGAACGTGCGCGCCATCGCCATCGCGACCGGCAGCCCGGCGTGTCCCAGCCCGATCACGGCAGCGGAAATCCTGCCGAGCCGCCCCTCGCGCTGGTCCCACAGGTAGGCGCCGCCGGGACAGGCGAGCGCATGGTCGCCGTGTCCGTCGTGCTGCACGCCGCAGGCGTCGATGACGGTGTTCGCGCTCCGCGCCACCGCGGCGTCTTCGGTGGAAGCCGTACAGCGCTTCTGCATCTCCAGGGCGTTCATGGCGATCTCCCGTGTGCGTGTTGACGGCACTCTGATCGAAAGGCGGTGCACCGTCGCCGTCCTAAAGGACGGTTCTGCTCGCGCAACGCGCATGGCTGCTGTCACAAATGCGGTCAAGACGCAAAAGGAGTACGGTCCCTCAATCGGCACCATCGCACGTGTCACATTCACGTCGGACGCTTCATCGGGAAAGGATCGCGACGGCGACATGCCGTCGCTCGACAACGGGTCGTCGCCTCTCGCCACACCAGGGGCGTACCAGAGAAGGAATGGCCATGCCGCCGGGCGCATCGCACATCCTGTCCACGAAGCTGCGTCCTCCCACGCAGCTCGCCGATGCGATCGACCGGCCCCGATTGACCGCGCGGCTGGTGCGCGAACTGCCGAAGGTGGTGCTGGTGACGGCCGCTGCCGGCTTCGGCAAGACCACGCTGATCGCGCAATGTCACAAACTCATGGGCGACCAGGCGGTGTGGCTGTCGCTCGACCGCAACGACCAGGACCCCTTCGTCTTCCTCCGCCACCTGATCGCCGGTTTCAACCGCGCGCGGCCGGTCATTTCCCTGGCCACGGAGAGCTTCGTGGAAGGCCGTGCCGCCACGGTGGACAAGGACGAAGTCACCCTCCGCATCGCCAACGACCTCGACCGGCTCGAGGAAGACCGTGTCCTGTTCCTCGACGACTACTACCTGGCCGAGACGCCGGAGTTCAACGACCTGGTCCACTGCCTGATAGAACGTTCTTCCGCGCGCCTGCACGTGGTCATCACCAGCCGCGCGATCCCCGGGCTTCCGATCGCACGCTACCGGGCCCGCAATGCGATGCGTGAAGTCGGCACGCGCGAACTCACCTTCAATCGCACCGAAGCGCATGCGCTGCTGGTACAGGCGCACCGTCTGAACCTGGCCCCACGCGAACTCGACCTGCTGCTCCGCCACACCGAAGGCTGGGGGGCCGGGCTGCACCTGGCCAGCCTCTTCCTGAAGGACAGTCGCGATCCGAAGGACGCGCTGCATGGCCTGTCGGGCGATACGCGCGACATCGCGGACTACCTGGCGGCCGAAGTGGTGCAGCGCCAGCCACCGGATGTCCAGCGGTTCCTGCTGCACACCGCCATCCTCGACCGCATGAACGCCGACATCTGCAACGCGCTGCTCGGTCGCGACGACGCGCAGGCCATGCTGGAACGCATCGAAGCGCTGGGCCTGTTCCTGCTTCCGCTGGATGCCCGGCGCCACTGGTACCGTTACCACCACCTGTTCCGCGACTTCCTGCGCGCGCAGCTCAAGCGCCTGCATCCTGCGGCCGTGCCGGCGCTCTACCGCAGCGCGAGCACCTGGTTCGCGCAGGCAGGACTGCAGGAAGAAGCCGTCAACATGGCGCTGGACGCCGACGACTACGACCACGCCGCGCACCTGGTCGAGCAGTTCGCCATCGACATGATCAAGCACGGGCACGTGCCGCAGGTGGCGCGCTGGATCCAGCGCTTCCCCGCGTACGTGCTCGAACAGAATCCGCGCCTGCCGCTGTACCAGTGCTGGGCGGTGGCGCACATGGCGCAGGTCCACCAGGCCGAACACCTGCTGCGCCGGGTGGAAGGTGCCGTCGACACCCTTAGCGCCGGCTCCGCCGACGCGCGCGACATGCTGCACGCGGAGATCCACACCCTGCGCGCCATCGTGGCGCTGATGGCCGACGACATCGAGCGTACCGAGGCGCTGTCGGCGTTGCGCCTGCCCGATACGCCCGACTACCAGTTCCTGTCAGGCTGCCTCAACAACGTCGCCGGCCTGGCCGCGCTGGCGCGCAGCGATTTTGCACAGGCCATCGTGTCGGCGGAACGGGCCGGGCACTTCCACGCGGACTCGGGCTGCGTGTACGGGGTCTGCTACAGCCGCTGCATCATCGGCCTCACCCACGTGGCGCAGGGACGGCTGTCCGAAGGGCGCCGCCACTTCCTTGGCGCGCGCGAGGTCGCGGTACAGGGCAGTGGCGCTCGCTCGTTCAATGCGGCGATGCCGCGCGTGCTGATCGCCATGCTCGACTACGAGGCCGATGCGCTGGACGCCGCCTACGCCATCCTCGAGGAGGACCTGCCGCTCGTCGACGAATGCGCCTACGTCGACATCCGCACCGGCGGCTTCCTGGCCATGGCCGGCGTGCTCGGCGCACGCGGCCAGACCCATGCCGCCCTTGCCTACCTGGACCAGGCGGTCACCATCAACGTCGAGGCCGCGTTCGAACGGACCTGCGCGCTGGCCCACGGCGAGAGCATCCGGCTGCGGCTGGCGGCCGGCGACGTGGCCGGCGCGCGGCGGTTCGCGCGCCACACCGGCATCGACGATGCCATCGTGCTGCCCACCGCGTGGTCGCGCCTGCCCGCGCTGCGCGCCACCAGCCAGTGCCGCCTGCTGATCGCCGAAGGACAGGCCGCGGCCGCCATCGCACCGCTGCAGGCCCTGATCGTGCTGGCCCAGGCCGCCGACCGCCGCGCGCGCGAGATCCAGTTGCTGTCCCTGCTCATCGTCGCCTTCGTACAGACGCGCCAGCAGGATGCCGCCTTCGTCGCGGCACGCCGCGTCCTCCGGCTGGGCGCGGAGGAAGGCTTCATCCGCAGCATCCTCGACCAGGGCAGCGCCGCCGGCGAGACGTTCGCCGCCTTCGCGCGCGACAAGGCGAGCGTGGCGCACCTGCCACCGGTCGAAGCCGACTATCTCGCCCGCATCTGCGCGTCCGGCGGCACAGGCGAGGCCGTCGGAGACGACGCCGTGCCGTTCGCCCCAGGCGCCACCACCTCGTTCGTCGTCAACGGCATCACCGAATCGCTGACGCATCGCGAGATCCGCGTGTTGCGCCTGCTCGCCGACGGCGCGTCCAACACGCAGATCGGCGCGTCGCTCTTCATCTCGGTCAACACCGTGCGCTGGCACGTCGCCAACATCCTCAGCAAGCTGCACGTCGAGAACCGCACCCAGGCCGCCGCCACCGCGCACCTGCTCCGCCTGGTCGACTGATCCGCCGGTAACCGCTTCGCCCCGCATCGCACCCGGTACGTCCCAGGCGGTCCACCTCCATCACTGGCACGGGATCGGCTGCACCGTGCCCTCCAGCCGGCGCTGTTCGGCGGCGTCGAGCCGGGGCAGGAAGTCGAAGCCGGTCGCGTCCTCGATGGCGTCGATGCTGGTGGCGAAGTCGTCGAGCTGGGCATTCTCCGGCAGCACCTCGTTCGGCATCACTGCGGCCCATGCGCGCAGTTCGTCGGCAGGCGTGCGGTACACGAGAATCTTCCAAGTGTGCGTGGGGATCACCACGCCGTCGCCGAGGGTGTCGACGGTGACGAACGCGACATCGCGCTCGGTATAGACCATCGGGCCGCTGATCACCCACTTCGCGCCGCGCACCGGACCGGTGGTGCGTGCGCAGGCTTCCAGCCGCGCCCACTGCCCGCGGTTCATCGACCGGTGCTGCGGCACCGCGTTGGAGAGATAGAAGGTGTCCTGCATGCGCGACGCGCTGCTCGAATGCGCTTCGGCCGGCGCCATGTGGCCGATGTCGATTGGGAACAGGCCCGCCCGCGTGCGGTGCTGCGAGGAGCCGGCATAGTCGCGCGGCACCGCACGCGCCAGTCGTAGCTGCGGGTCGGCCTTGAACGACAGCGACCCGCGCTCGACGTTGCTGCGCAGCGATGCCGTCGTATAGGTCTCGCACACCCAGTAGGGCGTCTTCAGGTCGGCGCTGTGCAGCAGGGCATAGCCTGCACGCACGACGCGCTCGGTGTCGCCGAAGTCCAGCCCGCGCCGCGGCACCGGTTCGCCGAACGGGCATTGCGTCGTGGCCGTGCTGGTCGCGGCGGTCGTCGCCATGGCCGTGCGCGCCGTCTCCGGCGGCGGCGGTGGAGGCAAGGCGGCGTCGCCCGCCATCAGCGGTGATCCCATGGCATCGGCGATGGTGGTGGCCGCCTCGCCACCGAAGTGCGGACGGACGGCGGCATCGTGCGGCACGCGGCTCGGTATCCGCTTCGCCTCGTCGCCCGTGGACGACCGCACCGGTCCGCGCGTCGTGCAGCCGACCACCACCAGGCCCACGGCGAGCAGCAGCGCCGCGCGTAGCCACGCGCATGAGGATGGAACCGTCATGGGGAACCTCCGGTGTCCGGGGTGGCGGACGATCCATCGCCCGTCGCGAGGACCTCATCCCTCGACACGCATCCCCGCGCGCGCGCCGGCCACCACCGGCGGCCGTGCGTCAGCCGGAACGGAACTGCCCGCGTTCGATCCCGTCGCGCCAGCGCTCCGGCTGCGGCTGCCAGGGGCCTTCGCCCAGCACCGCCTCCACCAGATGCGCGATGGGAAAGCCGAGGTGGTGTTCGGCGGCCAGCCCGCCATCCTGCAGGTGCGCGGCGGCGACGAACGCACGGAACGCCGGCTCGTCGCGCGCCGCCAGCGCGGTGATCTTCTTCGCCAGGTCGTACGACAGGCGGTTGCCCTCGTCGGTGGCGAGGAATGACCTGCCCGACCAGAACGCCTGGATGCTGTCGGCGTTCCAGTACGCCGCATGCTGCGCCGCGACCTCGTAAGGGAAGTAGAGCTGCGCCTGCGGTGCGGCCAGCTGCGGGAACATCGTGTGCTCGGTGTTCACCGCCAGCCCTTCGTTGAGCCACGCCGGGATGGGCAGGTGGGTCAGCAGGCAATGGGTCAGTTCGTGTGCGATCACCGGTTCCATCGCGTCGATCTGCTCCAGCGGCATCACGAAATGCCCGTAGCCCGCCTGGATGAACATGCCGGACGACATCGCGTACTCGCCACCGTCCGGGTAGTAGTGGCCGACGTAGTCGTAATAGTCGTCGGGATCGTCGAACACCATCACCACGTGCCGCCCCCACCCGCCCTGGTCGGCCAGCGACCCGAGGTTGCGCACGATGCGCGCGCGCATGCGCTGGCAGGTCGCCAGGAACACCTGCGCGGGACGCGCCTCCAGCGTGGACAGCAGCAGGAAATCCTGCGACGCGGCGATGCCGTAATGCGTGCCGAGCGCATCGCGCAGCGCCTCCAGCCACGCCTGCGCGGCCGAGTCCCAGAACGCGTGCGCCGCCTCGCCGGCAAGGTCGCCGGCCTGCGCGTCCAGGCGTTCCCAGTCCACGATCGGCAACCGTGTATCGGCGAACCAGGCCATGTCCACCGCGACGCGCGGACGTGCTGCCGTCGGCGTGGCCTGCGGGCGTGAGAAGAGGCGGGTCAGGTGCCTGAGCATGGCACTCCTTTGCGTACGGCCAGGGGATCGCGGAAGACGGCCTCGCTTGCATGCCGCCTCGCTTCGGCACGCGACATCACGGCGCCCCGCGCAACACGTCCAGTCCGCTGCGCGGATCCGACGCCGGCCCGGTCAGCGAGCAGATGCCCGTCGCCAGCGCATCGTCCTGGCCCCACGCGTACACCACGTAGTCCTGCCCGGTGTTGAAGCGGTACCCGCAATCACCGCCGCCCATCCCCGTCTCCACCGAGAGCCGGCGCACGGGGGTGCCCTTGAACGTCTCGCGGACGAGGAAGCGGACGCGGCGGCGGGGCTCGCCGTGGGCGTCGTCCTCGATGGCCTGCACCTGCCCCAGGAATACGCGCGTGTGCCGCGTCTTCTCTTCGACCGGCGTGCCGGGACGCATGCAGGAACACGCGTCGGCGCGCACTGGCAGCGACGCGGCGGCGAGCAGCAGGCAGAGGATCGCGGGTTTCAAGCGGCATGCTCCTGTAGGGAGGGTGCGCCGGCGCAGGAGGGCGAGGACGACGACGTTCCCGCTGCGGCGTCGCGATGGTAGCAGCGGCATTGCCTCATCGATCATGCGCGTGGTCGTCGCTCCGCAGGCTGTCGATCATGTCCACCAGCGGCGACACGATCAGTGGCATCGCCAGCAAGCTGACGCCCAGCGTCAGCAAGTACAGTCCGAAGGGGTTGGTGACCAGCAGCGCCGCCTTGCCCGGCTCCCAGCCATGCAGGTAACGCCAGAACGGCACCAGGCCTGCGGCCCAGCCAACCAGTCCCGCAAGCGGCGCCAGCTGCAGGTATTCCGCGTTCGCCACGGTGCCGCGCTGCAGGTGCAGGTCGTCGTCGATGTCGCGGAACGCGGTGACGCCCATCCTGATGCCGCCCGCCGCCATCGCCAGCAGGCACAGCAGGTACATGGATGCCGACATGTCCAGGCCGGGGTGATGTTGGGTGAACAGCACCCAGCCGGTGACGGACACGATCACCAGTACCTGGACGCAGGCGAGCCATCGCCATCGCCGCCGGAGCTGCGCGACCCGGCGTGTGTCTTCATCCTTTGCGCGGAACTGCAGGTCCTTCGGCTCGGGACGCGAGCCGGGGCCGGCGGTATCGGGCTGCATGGCATCCCCTTGCCGTATGCCTGCGCATGATAGAGCGCCGGAGCGCGCGTCGCGCCGCTCAGGTGCCCGCAGGCGGGACGGTGTCCACGGTGGCGCGCACTGCGTTCCAGTTGAACAGGAAGCCACGATGCTCGGCCCAGGTCTGTCCCGTCGCGGTGTCGCCGGTCAGACAGACGGAGGTGTGGTACGGGCCCACGCCGTCTGTGGTGCGGAAGCTGGCGCACAGCCGGCCGCGGCTCTGCTTCCAGCGTCCCGCCTCGATCGTGCTGTTGTAGAAACGGCCGGCGACCGTTCCGTCGGCATTGAGCGTCAGTTGCATCGGCTGCGTATACGGCGTGCCGGGCTCGGTGGACAGATCGACCACCCACGCACCGTCCAGTGGGGTGGCGTCGGCGACGGCGGGCACGGCGTGCAGCAGGGCGAAGGCGAACAGGAGGAAAGGGCGCATGGAGGTCCTGAGGGGAAAGCCGGTGTGGCGTGTTCCGCTTACGGCATCCTGTAGCCGACCGGATGCACGCCTCCGCACGCGTGGCCCTCGACGTCGCGGCGGCGGGCGCGAGCCCGCCCTACGCGGTGGGCGTGTCGTGCAGCGCGACGTTCAGGCGGTCCACCACCATCGCCCAGTCGGCGTCGTCGAGGCGCTCTTCGCGCAGCAGTTGCGCCTGCGCAGGCGACCAGAACGGCGCCTCTTCCAGACGCACGTCATCGGGCAACGGCGAATGCGTGGCGATGAACTGCTGGATGCTGGCGTTGTCGTTCGGCAGGCCCAACTGCGCGAACAGGTCGGAGAACGGGTGGACGGTCGGTTCCATGGTGTCGTCTCGTGGAGGAAGGGTTCCAGCCTATTCGCAGGAGCGTGAAGCCGGCGGGTAACGCATGGTCCCGGAGGTTGCGGGCCGCACCGACGGCATGGCGGGCAACCTCAGGCGCGACGCTGCGCGAACCAGCGGCGAACCGAAGGAAGGAACAGCATCGCGCCAACGGCGATCCGCAGGATCCCGGCCGCCACGGCGGGCCACTGCGCGATCGAGACACCCCGCCAGAGCAGCCGCCCGAGCAGGAATGCCGCGATCACCGTCGTCAGCACCAGCCACACCCTGGCCCACGGCTGCTTTCGCCACAGCGCGACCGACATCGCCACGCCGTAAAGGCCGATGACCACCATCGAGGGCGTGAAGAGTTCGAACTGCGCCATGGGCGTGGCATACAGCGGAAGGATCTCGAGCGCCAGATGCGCGAGGTAACACGCGATGATCGCCAACATCGCGGGCGGCATGGAGGTGCCGTCAGGCGCGGGAAGCGATGCGCGTGGCGCTTCGTAGGGATTGGATGCGTCGCTCACGATGGCGCCTGCATGGACGTGGGGTTCATCGACAGTGCTTCGGATACCAAGCGTAGCCCGGATAAGGCCGCAGGCCGCATCCGGGGCCGGACGGTCGACTGGCCGGCGGGAACGCTGCGCCTGCGCGGGCTGCGTCGCTCGATCCGACGCGCCCCTGTGCGGAGGGTGCGCGATGGCGGGCTTGAGCCCGCCCTACGGCGACGTGGTGGCGCCGAGGAAGTGGTAGCGTGGCGGTCGTAATGCTGCGGGCCGGCATCCGGGGGAGGCGACGATGAAACTGTTCTGGCTGGGGCCGATCATGCTGCTGCTCGTGCTGGTCAGCGCGGGACTGTTGCGGTCGGACACGCGGCGCGCGACACACGCCGCGGCGGTACGCACGCAGGCCGTGTCTTTCGTGATCCGTTCGTCTGCGCCGCATGCCGTGGATCCCGCGGATGCGCCTTCCCCGATTCGTGCTGGAACCGGCATGACGATCGCCGCGCCCGCGGCGGCGGCACCCTCGCCCGCCGACCCGTTCGCGCCGGTGTACCTCGTGACCTCGCAGGCCACCTGGCAGGGCATCCGTGGGCTGACGCGCCAGGCCGTCGCGCGTCGCGACAGTGCGGGCATGCCGCTGGTGATCGCCGAATCGCGCGCGGACAGGCTGGGCGAGATCAGCCACTACGTGCACGTCAACGAGAAGCGCTGCGGCGGTTACTTCGCTTTCTCCACCCGCGCGCGGGCCGAGGCCTTCGTGCAGGCCGACCGCGCGAAGCAGGCGATGGCGAAAACGATGCTCGCGGGCTACACGCTCGACAACCAGGCCACGGTCAACCGCTGGTTGCCGCAGGTGCAGGAGCGACGCCTCTACGACACCATCAACCACCTCTCCAGTTACCAGAACCGCTATTTCGCCAGCAGCCATGGCAGGACCTCGGCCGACTGGATCCGCAACCACTGGCAATCGCTGGCCGCTGGCCGCAGCGACGTCACCACCGAGCTGTTCACCGCCTGCACCAACTGCAGCACGCAACCCTCGGTCATCCTGACCATCCGCGGCTGGGACCTGCCGAATGAAGTCGTCGTGCTGGGCGCGCACCTGGATTCGATCAACGCCAGCAATCCGTACGACCCCAACCAGCATGCACCCGGCGCCGACGACGATGCCTCGGGCATCGCCACGCTCACCGAGACGCTGCGCATCGCGCTGGCCGACGGCTGGCAGCCGCGGCGTACGGTGAAGTTCATGGGCTATGCCGCCGAGGAAGTCGGCCTGCGCGGCTCCAATGCCATCGCGCAGTCGTTCCGCGCCAGCGGCGTCAACGTGGTCAGCGTGCTGCAGGTGGACATGACCAACTACAAGGCGGGCGCGACCAGCGACATGAAGCTGATCAGCGACTACTCCAACACCGACCTGAAGACCTTCTTCGTCACCCTGTTCGACACCTACCTGGCGCCGATGGGCCTGACGCGCAGCGCCACCGCATGCGGATACGCCTGCTCGGACCACGCGTCGTGGACGAACGCGGGATATCCCGCGGCGATGATGTTCGAAGGCGGCAGCCCGAGCGGCAGCTTCCCCTACATCCACACGTCCTACGACACGCTGGCCACGATGGGCGAGTCCGCGCAGCACAGCGTCAAGTTCACCCAGTTCGCCCTGGCCTACCTGGGCGAGACTGCGAAGACGCGCGGCAAGGTCACGGGCGGGCCGGCGCAGATGCGGGTGAGGGAGTGACATCGCGGGATGGGCCTTGGCCCACCGTGCGGGATGGCCGATGGTGCGCGATGGCGGGCTTGAGCCCGCCCTACGGATCTGGAGACCGACATGAGACATGCATTCGCGAACATCGCGTTCACCCCGGCCGTCCGCGACGCGCAGGCACGCGACGGCAGCCGCGCGCAGTACGCCCGCGCCTTCGAGTCCGGCGACGAGGTGCGCAATGCCGAGCTTGGCCCGGACGAGGCGGCCTTCATCCACGCGCAGCGCAGCTTCTACATGGCGACGGTGTCGGAAACGGGCTGGCCGTACGTGCAGCATCGCGGCGGCGCGGCGGGCTTCCTGCGCGTGGTCGATGCGAAGACGCTGACGTTCACCGACCTGCCCGGCAACCGGCAGTTCATCAGCGTGGGCAACGTGGCCAACGACGACCGCGTGGCGTTGATCCTGATGGATTACACGCACCGGCAACGGTTGAAGCTGCTGGGCCGGCTGAGCGTGGAAGAGTCACCGGGCGAGGCGCGCACCGAACGCACCATGACGATCCACGTGGACGCCTTCGACTGGAACTGCCCGAAGTACATCCCGGTGCGCTTCGAAGCCGAGGACGTGCAGCGCGCCCTGGCCGAGCGCGATGCGCGCATCGCCGAGTTGGAAGCGCAACTGGCCGCGTTGCGCCGTTCGTCGTAGGGCGGGCTCAAGCCCGCCGACTGATGGGTACCGATCGCGTGCAATGGCTGGCCGCGCCACGTAGCACGGGTAAGGCCACAGGCCGCACCCGGGGTCTCGGACACGCTCCGTGCAAGGCACCCCGGGCGCGCTGCGCTTACCCGGGCTACGCATGTTTGCTGAACCCGCATCAGGGTCCGATACTCGCTTACCGTTCGCCCCACCGACCCGCGACATCACGATCTGCCGCCCACTCACGCGACAGCCATCCCCGCGCCACGTAACGATGGAAGCTGGAATGCGGCCAGGCCGCTACCGTCTCGACCAGCCCATGCTTGAGAGGATTGATGTGCACGTAGTCGACCAGCGCCTGCAGCTCTTCCTCGTCGCGAACGGTTCGCTCCCAGTAGCGCGACTGCCAGGGTGACGGCGCCCCGGCGGGAACAACCCGCCGCGTGAACCCCTTCTTGATGTCCTGCCACAGCCGCGGATAGTTGGAGGTCGCGTCCGTCATGCGGATCACGGCATGCAGGTGGTCCGGCAGAACGACGGCGGCGATCACCACATGCGGTATGCGTCTGGCGGCAACACGCCACGCGGCACGCAACGCATCGATCTCGCGAACGAGCAGATCACTCCTGCGGTCCCGCAACGTGACCGTGAAGAAGTACGTTGCGCCTGCAATCCGATTGCGGCGATACCTGACCATGCCGCGACCATAACGGAAACCCGTAGCCCGGGTAAGGCCGCAGGCCGCACCCGGGGATCGGAAGCATTCCGGGTAAAGCAACCCGGGTGCGCTGCGCTTACCCGGGCTACGCGAATACGTCGCGCGGCTCAGGTCCCCAGCAATTCCACGTCGAACTTCAGGGTGGCGTTGGGCGGGATGACGCCGCCGGCGCCGCGCGCGCCGTAGCCGAGGCTGGCGGGAATGATGAGGGTGCGCTGGCCGCCCACCTTCATGCCCTGCACGCCTTCGTCCCAGCCCTTGATGACCATGCCGCCGCCGAGGGGAAAAATGAAGGGTTCGTCGCGGTCCTTGCTGGAATCGAACTTGGCGCCCTGCGCGCCGTTCTCGTACAGCCAGCCGGTGTAGTGCACGGTGACGTTGCTGCCGGGCTTGGCCTCGATGCCGCTGCCGACGACGGTGTCTTCGAACTGCAGGCCGGAGGCGGTGGTGGTGAAGGGCATGGGGTGTTCCTTGAGGATGAGGGATTCGTGGTGGGTAGTCTATCGCCCGTGCGGCAGGGTGCGCTGCGCTTGTCCGGGCGGCCGCGTTACGCGTCGCACTCGCCCACGCGCTTTCCGTCCTTGCGGACGTAGGTGGAATCCGAGCCCGTCTTGTCGCTATGGAGTTGCAGCACGTCGCGCGTGGCGGTGAAGGTCAGCGTGATGGGAATGGCGCGGCCGTTGGCATTGGCCAGCAGTTCGACACGCTGTTCGCGCACGCGGTAGACGGTCTCGATGTTGCCCTTCTCGCGCAGCACCCAGCCGGTGCCATCCGGCTCGAAGCGCAACGTGTCCTTCGCGCTCTTGTCCGGGTCCTTGCAGAGCATCCAGTCGCCAACCAGCCAGGCGTTGGGCGTAGCGGCGGGCACGGTGGCCATGGCAGGCATGGCGATCACGCCCAGCAGGGCGGCGGCGATGAGGGATCGCGGCATGGGACAGTCCTTGTGGATGGTCCCGGCATGATCGGTTACAGGGCAGCAGGATGGGAAGCGCAGGACTTACGGCGACGGATGCCGTCCGCGTAGGGTGGGCCTTGGCCCACCGCGCGGGCTAAGGTCCATGATCGCGGGATAGAGCCCGCGCGACCGGTCCGCTATATTCGAACGTGCTCGAAGGGGCATAGAACAGGGGGATAGGTGCTTCGCCACGACTTCGTCGCTGATCTGGAACGGATCGCTCCACATATCGGAACCACCCTGCACTGGCCGCGAGAGTCCGACGTCTTGTCGCATGACGGACTCGCGGATCTCGGGAAAGCACTTGATGAAGCGCTTGTCTTGGTCCAACGCCAAGCGCGCAAGCTGCTGGATGCTCACTTGCTGGACGTTCCAGACAGTCCTCTTCTTGGCCGGATATCGCTGTTTCGCGCGATCGGCATGATCCGCCAGGAGACCATACATACGGGCACGCTGTCGTGGCTGATTGATCCCAGGCAGCCGCATGGCTTTGAGTCGGCGCTCTGCCAAGCCTTCGTTCGCGCGATCAATGTCTCCGGCGAACAGGATCCCGCCAGCTCCCTCAAAAGCCTGATCCTTGACCCATCCTCTCGAGTCACGAACGTCGCATCCGAGTTCTGGTTATCAAGTGACTGCAGGATGGATGTCCTGATCGAAGGACATGCCAAGAACGGGACCCGCTGGGCAGTGGTGGTTGAAGCGAAGGTGGACGCGGAGGAGCAGAAAGATCAGCTCCTGAATTACGACCGCGCATTGGAACGTCGCGCAAGGCAGGGGTGGTCGGATGTCCAGGTCCTCCGTGTATTCCTCAGCGAAGACGGCCGATCCGGAAAGTCGTCTGCGCTTGGGTCCGCATGGGCACGAATGAGCTACCTGGACATCGCGAGGGAGTTCCTGGCGACCTACCGCGGACTCGGACAAAGCGAGGGGCATGCGTTCCTGCGCATCTACCTGTCAGGGCTCCTGGAGGAGCTCTGCGGGATCTCTTGCGGGGCGGACCTGATCGACCTGCTAGCAAAGAACAACGCCGTTGATATCGAGCGGCTACTGACGGAGCGCAAATGACCGATTCGATAGCCTTGGGCTTCTGGGCCAAACACTGCTGGGCGATGGAACTGCTGAACGTGGAGGAGGACGATGATCTTCCGGAAGAGCTGAAATCCATTCGTTCGAACGAACGATTCGGAGACATGGTGAATGAGGTGATCACCTCCGCAGAGCGGGACGCGCTGCTTCTCCTTGGCGGCATCCAGCACGACATCGAGGCTGAACTCTGCCGGAAAGGAAGTCCGTTCAAAGTAATGCGGAAGCGATCCAGCGATCCATGGCAACTGAATCTGCATTTTCAGCCCCGCCGGGGAGGAAAGGATTCCTTCAAGGCAGAGGTTGGCGCGCGTATCTACGAGTCCAGCGAAAGGAACATGAAGCTGGCCGTCTGGATATGGGCCAAGGGCGGCAGAAGCGCTGAGAAGACGTTCACCGAAATCCTGGCCGGGACTATCGAAGCCTCCATGGACAAGAACAATGGCTGGGCGAGCGGCGTGGCTTTTCTCTTCAATGAGCCGCTGGCAAGTCCCATGTTCGCCGGCATGGCCGAGGGTTCGGTTGACCTGCTGAAGGTTCGTGGAGCAGCCCGCGAAGCCCTCGCCAGGCAGGACAACGACCGATTGCTACGTCTCGTCAGGGAGCTCAGGAACTGATTGCCTGCGCTCCCTCCTCGTTGCCCCAAGTAGCTCAAGAATCTCCGTTCGCCCCCATTTCTCCGCCAGTTCCAGGGGCGTGTGATAGCCCTCGTTGTCGAAGGTGCATGCGTCCGTCGGAGCTCCCTTTCCGAGTGCGGAACGGGCACCTTCGATGTCTCCGCGGCGAATCGCCAGGTTGAGCTCATCGACAGCCTCGGCAGCAAGCTTTGGTCGTCCAACGACTTCGTTCCGATTCTTTCTAAAGAAGTTGAACCAACGTTTCATATCGATCTTTCCTGGTCGGCCACTCAGCCAAGCAATGCCGTCCTGGCGATGCAATGGATGCTTCCGTCGTCCGCTTTGCTCACCCGGCGGCAGGTCTCCATGCGAGTCACCGCCGAGCGCGGGATGATGTCGGTCTTGTCGCCACGCAGCAGCACGCACATCTCGCTGCCGCATTGCATGACCAGCGCTGGCCGGGCGGATTCCGCTTCGGTGTATCCCAGCACCCAGTTGCGTTCCAGCGTGGCGAGCTTGGACAGCGCGGCGCGCTCTTTCTCCGCATCATGCTTCGCTTTGGTCGAAGCAGGTTTTACGCCGAGATAGATCAGGCCGAAGGCGAACAGGAACAGCAGGAGGAAACCGAGCACACCCACCTGGAGATTCTCGAATCCGGCATCGACGGCATCGGCGAGCGCGCGATGTCGGGGTGCGACCTGCATTCGCCGATTCATCTCGACGAAGAACTTTCTGACTTTCCGGCCGATACCTGACAGGCGGGGAATGCCAAAGGTCCTGATGCAGGCCACGATGAGAAGAGTCACGACGGACACGCCCGCGAACCACGCGACCCACGACGTGCGTCCGAGGATCGACAGGATGAGCACCAACGCGCCTTGGCGGATGTAATCCACGCTGGAATAGCCCAACAGGGCGTCGCTGATACCGAACTCGCCCCAGTAAGTATCCAGGTACGCCCATCCGGCGAAGTACAGCGCGGGCACGCCGATGACAGTGAGCTTGGCGGCCAGTTCGATGAGGTGTTGGGTCTTGGACCCGATGCTTGCCAGTGCAGCCATCCCCGACGCTCCTTGTGGTTATCCCCTGCCGCGAACTATGCCACCAGTGGCCAGCGGAGCACCGATGGAAATGGCACCACCCGGGAACGTGGCCCGGGTAAGGCCAAAGGCTGCACCCGGGGCACGGACGGGTCACGTGGCAGGCGTCCCGGGTGCGCTGCGCTTAGCCGGGCTACGCGTCTACGCGCGCTCGTCCGGCACCAGGGTGATGTTCGGGTGTGCGGCGATGATCTCCAGCACGATGTCGAAGTAGGTCTGTCCGCGGCCGGCGTCCAGGGCATCGAGTGCGCGTTGGAAGTGTGCGCTGTTGAAGCGTTCGGGCTGCGCCAGTTTGGCGAGCAGGTATTGCCGTGTGGTGTCGACGCCGAGTGCGTCGCGGCTGGCGGCGAAGTTGGTCCAGACGAGCGTTACCGGGGCAGCGCCATCGAGTGCGCCGTAGCCGCCGTAGAGCATGTCGTCGAGGGCATCCAGGCTGGGGCCGAGCGTCCAGTCGACGCCGGTCATGAAGACGCGGTTGATCTCGTCGTAGAAGGACGGGATGTCGCGGATGCGGGCGCCGTCGAGGGTGAGGGTGTGGGGCATGGGGGTCGTTCCCGAGGCGAGGAGTTCACGCGCCCACCCCACCCTACCGCATCAGTTGCCCAACGCCTTGAACAGCAGCAGCCAGAAGAACCAGCCGATCATCATGAAGAACAGGCCTTCTCCAGCGGCCTTCTTCCTGCCGGCCATCAGGTAGCCAGCCGCCAGGAAGATGACGATGCCGGGCAGCAGGACGCACAGCACCTTGAGCACGAGCGGCAGGGTGTCGGTCGGCTTGGCGCCGGGGATGGGCGGCGGTGAGCGTCCCGGCGGAGTGTCGAAGCGCGCGTCCTGGATGCCGCGCCCGATGAGTTCGTGCCGCGCCAGGTCGATCGCTTCCTCGCCGTACTCGTCCGTCGTCGCCAGCGCGATGCGCATCAGGCGATCGGTTTCGTACTCGCGGTACTGCTGTTTGACGGCGTCCGCATCGAAGTGGGTGGACATGGACGCTCACTCCTTGATCGTTGTCTTGGGGCCTAATCGACTCACTGGGGTATGCCGAAATGTACTATGACCCCTGTTCCCACAAACTTGGCTTCAGCTTCTTTCCTTTGCTCCGAGTGTTCTTCACGTGCACAGGATCAACCATCTTATCGGCGGGAAGATCAATCAGAACATTGACCAAACTAGCAATCGCCTGATCTGACAGCATGAAGTCCTTTGGAATACCACTAGATAAACCCGCGCGATTCTCAAGGATAGCCGCCTCCAGCGCACGGGTGAAGTCAGCCGTCGAGGGGCGCTTACTGCGCGTGGCACCTTCTGTAAGAGGATCCGATGCCACAACCAGCGCCCTACGCGCATCTTCCGCGATAGTTCGGACGATTGCATCCAACGCAGGCCAGTACTTCATATCGAACCTGCCGCCGAGCCGCTCTAGAGGTTCTTTCAGATAGTACGTATAGCGTCCGTTATCTGCGCTCGCCTCATCGATCACTTGCACTATGTCGTAGTGCGTATCACTGTAGAAACCAGAGCTGTTGTGAAGTTCGTCCCGCTGCACCAGGAGGCCTGCTAGTTCATAAGCGACCTTTGAGATCGCCAAGTTTAGTGCGACGAGCTCATCACGGTCCGAGCGATCTTTAGCTATCCGATCCGGCGACCAAAAAGCTCCCGTGGAAAGGAAGCAAGCCATTAGAACTCGCTTTGGCGTCTCCCCGCGCAGCTTGGCATGCATCTCTTCATACACTTGAGCCAGCTCACCACTCCTACCAAGTAGGCGATATGCAACCGCACTCTCGCTGGGAAGACAGTTATGCTCATCGTTGTAGCGTATATGGTCCCGCAGGCATTCCTCGAAAAAAACTTGGACACTGCGTGAGGTCTCACTCATAGGGTTTTCTTTCGCCGAAACAGGATTGACGGAAATCTTACGGACAACTCCATGGCGATCTGGCATCCGAAACTGCGAATTCTAAAGTCGATTCGGACACCCGCGAATCTGATTCAATCAGACCGTTCGGTCCATCCTTACCCTCTACGCGTCCCACCTGTCGGTCAAGCCACCTTAATTAAGCTAGCCCCCCCCTTGGAGGCCAACATGCCCAGATCAACACAGTTTCCCCGCCCAGTCTTCGATGAGACTGGCGTCTATACGATCAACGAGGCGGGTACTTACGAGGTCATTTCTCCATCAGTTCAGCGATATCACGAACTAGTCTTCTCTATTCGCGACTTACATTCGGCCCACGAGATGATGGAACAATGCTGCCGTAACGACCTAGACGACTTGCATCCCTTGCTAGAGCAAGGCTTATGGGTGGGCGCTGTGATCCAGTACAGCAAACCGTTCAAGGCTAACCACGCGCGTCGAACCTTTGATGCCGGAAACTTGGTGCGCACTCAAGCAACTGAGAGCATGCGCGACTTCCATCACTACCTGATCACTCTTCGCGACAAGATGTTTGCTCACGACGATGCCCTAGGCGAGTGCAAACAAGTCGCGATCGGATTGCCATATAAACGCCCCAGGCATCCCTTCGAGATAGGGATAGAGCCAACGAATCCCCGTGTCATCTCGCTAGGCGGAGATATCGCGAGAGATGCAGAACCCCATTTCAGGGCAATGCTCCAACTTTTTGAACAACAGCGAAATCAGATCAGAGAAGAAACTATTGGAGAACTATTCCGAACAAATCTTAATGAAGTGACGCTAGTCGGACCAGCGAGGAAGACTGCTCTAGAAGTTGGACGCGACGATGTTGCGGCCCGCTGGCCAAGAAAGGATGGACAGTCTGCCAAGCAGTCTGGGAGCAAGAACAGCAGGTAGACGCCAACAACATAGGGCTGACTAAATTTCAGAACGCCGCCACTAGATGGGGATGCACTCCCCCCTGCTCTCGGATCAACGCAACCTATCGCCGACATCAATCGGCCCTTAGCCCCCAACCATAAGCACCGCGCGCAGAGGAGAACCCGTAATTTTTCTTGTGAAAAGCCTTCATCGCAGCAACGGCCTGCCCCAGCATCAGAACGACATCACTGTTCTGAGGAAGATCATCCTCATCCAGAAGATCGAGATAACTACGAGATACCTCACCATCCAGAATCTCAAAAACAGACTCGAGCAATCTGTTGACAATCTGGACTTTTTTCTTGTTCAACGCTCCGTCGGGCTTCTTCTTCGCTGCATCTTGAAATTCGCGAAACATTGCCTCCAACAACGGCATCAGTTCGTCGTGACGAGCACCGCGAGCTTTAACTGAAGTCATAGAAATCCTACTTCCTCCGTAGCTTGCGTGGAGCCAACGTGCGGATGCTCCGCCCTTCTACTCGCCAGTACCAGTTGCCCATCTCTTGGTAGATGTTATCGGCCCTGAGCTTCTCCATACACTCAATGTATTGAGACACGATCAAGGCAACATCGCTATTCGTTGGGAGATCATCCGAGGAAAACTCTGAGAACTCCTGAAAAGGTCGATACTTGTCTTCAAGTAAATCATTCGCCCTTCTGATTGTGGAGTTTATAAGTCCAATCTTGAAGGAATTAACAGCATCGTTCGGCGACTTCTTCACCAGAACAGAAATCTCTTGATACACACCATCAAGCTGCCCACTAACCTTCTCGAACTCGTCAACATCCATATTCATCACCTCATGATGGACATGCTCGTCGAAAATCAATGTACTTCTTCTTCAGGACATCTATTGGCTGCCTTTGCTTACTCTCGAAGACATTTACCATCAACTCCAGGTCCTCATCAGTCAGAGAGATGATGCACCTTCGCTGGCCGGACCACAGATCAATAGTGTTCTTGAACATGGCTTTAGACAACGGATTTCTAGTCACGAAGACACCGAAAGCTCCGAACTCATTCAGCAGATAGCGATTCAACTGATTTATGTGATCACGCTCTATGGACCGAACGTTTTTCAACTCCATGACAACCTGGCGACTCGAGTAGTCTTGAAGTATCTCACCAAGAAAGTCCACGGATCTATTGTTGTAGAAAACGAGATCCCGAATGGTAGAACCGCCTTCAGAGCGACTTTGAGTAGCCGCGAAATCAAGGTGTGGATACAACAGAGACGACAATAACTGCGTAGCCGCCGCTTCGTATTTTTTGTCAGCTTTATCCCCTACGCCAGTGGGGAGCTTCTGGATCTCAGCAAACTTCCTCTTAGCTGAGATCACCGGAATTTGCTTGAAGAGCGGGTCGTTCCTGCAATCGTCGGCCGATCGCTCTTTTGCGGCAATGTATCCCGCGACCGCATCATAATTTGATCGATTGTACGTAAGAACGCTTACGCGACCGTCATCGCCACACTGGTTGACTACATCATCTTTCGGGCAGGAGCTGGCGAAGTAGTCATCGAAATTTATCCAAGGGACAAAGCGAAGCCACCTCTTAGGGACAAGCAAAATTGGCTGGTTCGTTTCTGGATTTACAGGAAGATCAACTGATACATCAGCGGAGAATTCGTACTTCCTGTAATCGTAAAGCGAAGGAAGGACCACTTTGACCAATGGAATGCCCAAGCCAAGACATTGATCTACCGTGTAGTCGATTAGAAATGACTTGAGGAAATTGCATGCGATATCGCTAATGCGGTCACGCGAGATGCCGTCAACGTATAACTGAATTTCTTCGAAGTGGTTGAATCCATGGCGACCATACTCTGGAACATGCCGAAACAAGTTCAGCGTACTTGTCGCCACCCGACTGCCTATCCGCTTGCCCTTCTTGGTCGCGGACACGCCCAATCCAACCTCATCACACTCACTTGCGAGAATTAAGCTACTAACCGCCTCGCTCTCCCTGCCTTTTTGAAGCAACCAGTTCAGCCGATTGAACGAATTTACTAGCGAGGTATGGAGGGCCTGATCTTGCAACGATGGCGATCGCCACAGCAAGAACGGATCCAAATAGAGCGGTATGTCTTCCTGCAGAAGCGGTATTGCGAAGTCCAAGTCTGACTGCGCCAGTGAGACTCCGTAGTGATCCGTAAAGCGGGGGCGGACTAGCGCCATAACCTCAAGGTCACCCGCACTTCGAATAACCACAGTTCAAGCACGTCGCGCACCCGTCCATGATGACGAGGGCCTTGGTGCTGCACTTGTGGCAGAGCGTCGCGGAGGGCGGGAAGCTGGCGCCATCGCCGGTCACGGCGATGTCTTCGGAGGAGCCGGGGGACTTCACGGCAGAGGCGCCCTCATCCGCCCTCCGGGCACCTTCTCCCGCGGGTGCGGGAGAAGGAACGACGCTTACGTCAGAGTTTTTTTTTGCGCGGTCTTCGTACTGCTTGCGCTTCTCGGCCAGGATGGCGCGCTGGTGCGCGCTCATTTCCGGATCGTGGATCAGGCCGATCGACTTCATGTGTTCTTCCACGATGGCGCCCAACTCCGCCACCAGCGACGGCATGTACACGCCACCGGCCTTGAAGTAGCCACCGCGCGGATCGAACACGGCCTTCATCTCGTCCACCAGGAACGTCACGTCGCCGCCCTTGCGGAACACCGCCGACATGATGCGCGTCAGCGCCACGATCCACTGGAAATGCTCCATGGACTTGCTGTTGACGAAGATCTCGAACGGACGGCGCAGCTCGTGCTCCGTGCCCGCGTTCAACACGATGTCGTTGATGGTCACGTACATGGCGTGCTCCACCAGCGGCGACTTGATCTTGTAGGTGCTGCCGATCAGGACTTCCGGGCGCTCGATGCGCTCGTGCATCTGGATGATGTTGTCCTGCGGGGTTTCCTTTTCCACCGTCTCGCGCGGCACCGACGCCGTCGGAATGGCAGCGGCGGCTTCGCGCGCCTTGTCTTCCGGGGTGAGCACGCTGTAGCCCTTGATTTTCTTGTCGATCTTGACGGCCATGACGGTGGAATCCTGTTCGTATCTGAAAGTTGTCGTCGATGGGTGGACGCCTGGCCTTCCGGGCCGGCCCCCACCCCAATCCTCCCCCGGACCCGGGGGAGGAGGGGTAAAGCATCAGGTCTTACTTACGGGCCGCTTTTTTGGTGGCTTTCTTCGGGGCTGCCTTGCGCACGGCCTTCTTGGCCGCTTTCTTCGGAGCGGCCTTCTTCGCCGCCTTCTTCACGGGCGCCTTGCGGGCGACCTTCTTCACTGCCTTCTTGGCGACCTTCTTCACTGCCTTCTTGGCGGCCTTCTTGACCGGCGCCTTCTTGGCGGCGGCCTTGCGGGCGACCTTCTTGACCGCCTTCTTGGCCGCGGTCTTCTTGGTCGCTGCCTTCTTGGTGGTCTTCTTCGCTGCCTTCTTCGCCGTTTTCTTGGCGGCCTTCTTGCCGGTGACCTTCTTCTGCAGGCTGGCGGCTTCGGCCTTGGCGGCGGTGCTGGCGGCGGCCAGCTTCTTCTTGGCCTTGGCGACGGTCTTCTTCACCGCCTTGGTGGCCTTGTCGGTGCGCTTGGCCACGGCCTTCTTCGCCTTGGCGATGTCGGCGGTCACCGTCTTGCGCGCCTTCTTGGCCGCCTTCTTGGCCTTGGCGACCGTCTCGCTGGCGGTGGAAGCGACCGCTTCCCCGATCCCCGCCACTGTTTCCTTCACGCTTTCGGCTGCGCCGGAAAGCGTCGCCGTGACACCATTACCGTTGCTCATGTTGCCCTCCTTGTGGGCGAGGTTGGTTTGACGCTGCCGATGCTATACCCGATGGCGCGGGGTGGAACGGTGAAGCGGGTGAATCGGTGGTTCAACTTCCTGGAGCTGCCCCTTCCCCCGCGTGCGGGGGAAGGTTGGGATGGGGGCACTGTTGGCTGAGAGCAAAAGCAACTCGCTGCGCTCGCCTCCCCTCTCCCGCCCCTTCGGGGCACCCTCTCCCGCGAGGGGAGAGGGGTACAGCCAGTGCTCTTTCCTTCCCTTCTCCCCGCAAGCGGGGAGAAGGTGGCAGGAGGCCGGATGAGGGGCCGCTGTTCGCGAGAAGTAAAAGCAACTCGCTGCGCTCGCTCCCCCTCACCTGCCCTCCGGGCATCCTCTCCCCGCAGGCGGGGAGAGGCGTAAAGCCGGTCCCTCTTTCTTTCCCTTCTCCCCGCAAGCGGGGAGAATGTGGCCGGAGGCCGGATGAGGGGCCGCTGTTCGCGAGAAGCAAAAGCAACTCGCTACGCTCGCTCCCCCTCACCTGCCCTCCGGGCATCCTCTCCCCGCAGGCGGGGAGAGGCGTAAAGCCGGTCCCTCTTTCTTTTCCTCTCCCCTGCAATGGGGGAGAGGAACAAAGCGCGTTCCTCAGAACTTGCCGTAATACCCTTCCTTCAACGCGTCGAACAGGTTGGCGGCGGTGTGCATTTCTCCGTCGTACTCGATCTGCTCGTTGCCCTTCACCTCGATGACGTTGCCGTCTTCCAGCTCGAAGCGGTAGGTGGTGTTCTCCAGGTCGGCTTCCTTCACCAGCACGCCCTGGAAGGCGGCCGGGTTGAAGCGGAACGTGGTGCAGCCCTTCAGGCCCTGCTGGTGGGCGTAGCGGTAGATGTCCTTGAACTGCTCGTACGGGTAGTCCGTGGGCACGTTGGCGGTCTTGGAGATGGAGCTGTCCACCCACTTCTGCGCGGCGGCCTGCACGTCGACGTGCTCCTTGGGGGAGATGTCGTCGGCGGCGATGAAGTACTCCGGCAGTTTGGCGTCCGGGTCGTCGGAGAACGGCATGGCCTTGCCGTTGACCAGCTCGCGGTAGGCCAGCAGCTCGTAGGAATAGACGTCGACCTTTTCCTTGGACTTCTTGCCTTCGCGGATCACGTTGCGGCTGTAGTGGTGCGCGAACGAGGGCTCGATGCCGTTGGAGGCGTTGTTGGCCAGCGACAGGCTGATGGTGCCGGTCGGGGCGATCGAGCTGTGGTGGGTGAAGCGGCTGCCGACTTCGGCCAGCTCATCGACCAGCTCCGGCGCCACGGTGGCCACGCGCTGCATGTAGCGGCTGTACTTGGCGTGCAGCACCTTGCCGGGGATCTCCTGGCCGACCTTCCAGCCGTCGGTCGCCATTTCCGGGCGCTGGCGCAGCATGGCGGCGGTGACGGCGAAGCGCTCTTCCATGATCGGGGCGGCGCCCTTCTCCTTGGCCAGCGCCAGGCCCATTTCCCAGCCGGCCACGGCCATCTCGCGGGCGATCGCCTCGGTGAACTCGCAGGACGCGGCGCTGCCGTACTTGTGCTTGAGCATGGTCAGCGTGCTGCCCAGGCCCAGGAAGCCCATGCCGTGGCGGCGCTTGCGCAGGATTTCCTGGCGCTGCTGTTCCAGCGGCAGGCCGTTCACTTCGACCACGTTGTCGAGCATGCGGGTGAACACGCGCACGACTTCCTTGTATTCCTCCCAGTCGAAGCGCGCCTGGTCGGTGAAGGGGTCGCGCACGAAGGTGGTCAGGTTGACCGAGCCCAGCAGGCAGGCGCCGTACGGCGGCAGCGGCTGCTCGCCGCACGGGTTGGTCGCGCGGATCGTCTCGCACCACCAGTTGTTGTTCATCTCGTTGACGCGGTCGATCAGGATGAAGCCCGGCTCGGCGTAGTCGTACGTCGAGACCATGATCATGTCCCACAGGTGGCGGGCACGGATGTGGCCGTAGATCTTGCAGGCCACCAGGCCGTCTTCGCGGACGATGTAGTTCTTGTGGGTGGGCCACTCGCGCCAGACGACCTGGGCGGCGTCCTCGACGTCGATGTCGCCCTTCTCCTTGACGTTCACCGGGAACACCAGCGGCCAGTCGGCGTCGGTGTCGACCGCTTCCATGAAGCCGTCGGTGATCAGCAGCGACAGGTTGAACTGGCGCAGGCGGCCGTCTTCGCGCTTGGCGCGGATGAAGTCCTTGACGTCCGGGTGGGAGATTTCGAACGTGCCCATCTGCGCGCCGCGGCGGCCGCCGGCGGAGGACACGGTGAAGCACATCTTGTCGTAGATATCCATGAAGGACATCGGGCCGGAGGTGTACGCGCCGGCGCCAGCGACGAAGGCGCCCTTCGGGCGCAGCGTGCTGAATTCGTAGCCGATGCCGCAGCCGGCCTTCAGGGTCAGGCCGGCTTCGTGGACCTTGTCCAGGATGCCGTCCATCGAGTCCTCGATGGTGCCGGAGACGGTGCAGTTGATGGTGCTGGTGGCCGGCTTGTGCTGCTGGGCGCCGGCGTTGGAGGTGATGCGGCCGGCCGGGATGGCGCCGCGGCGCAGCGCCCACACGAAGCGCTCGTACCAGTAGGCGCGCTTCTCGGGGGTGGCTTCCGCGTCGGCCAGGGCGCGGGCCACGCGCTGGTAGGTGCCGTCGATGTCGGCGTCGAGAGCCTCGCCCTGCTTGGTCTTCAGGCGGTACTTCTTGTCCCAGATGTCCTGGGACGCCGGCTGCATGGGGACCAGGGTGGGCTGTTCCGTCTTGATCGCCTCGAGGCGCACCGTACTCATGGTTGTCTTGTTCTCCTGAACGACTGGAACGTCATTGACTGTGGTGGCGGGCGAGCCGTGGCCCACCCCGGTACTCATTGCGGTGCCGGACGACGGAGACGACACCGCGCGCGGCCGCACGACGTGCGCCACACCGGTTGCCGATTTGTGGACGTGGACCCTGCCGATGCCGTGGTGCCCACTGCTTCCCTCGCCCTCATGCGCCAATCCCCAAAGGCGCCCGATTTCCCAAGGCGTGTTGCCCGAAAAAACACCAGCACTTGGGTCCGCTTCGTGCTGGACCGCAACATCTTGTGTCAGCACGAAGTGGCAAAACTACGCCCGGGGGTGCCCCCTGTCAACCGGATTGACATGACATTTGCATGGCAGCGACCCCACCGTCCGTCATCACGCGGCGAACCGCGACGGACGGTCGCAACCGGTGAACTTCATTGCAGGTTTAGGGGTCGGTCAGCAGACTCATTCAGGTTCGCGGGCGGCGCCGCCGGCCCGCTCCCTCCTTCGCAACGAGCTGCCGACCGACCATGAAGAAAACGCTGCGCCCGTTCCCCACCCTGCTTGCCCTGTCCGCCGCCGCCGCGTTCGGCGGGTTCGCCGCCACCGGCCTCAACGACCTCTTCCAGAAACCCGCCCAGGCCGCGCCCAACGCCGCCGCCGCGGTCCCGACCGTCGCCGCCCTGCCCACCGCCGTGGACGGCCAGGTGCTGCCGTCGCTGGCGCCGATGCTCAAGCGCGTGACCCCGGCGGTGGTCAGCGTGTACAGCCGCCAGACCGTGCGCGTGGCCAGCCCGCTGGGGCCGTTCGGCGACGATCCGGTGTTCCGCCGCATCCTGGGCATTCCCGACATGCCGCGCGAACGCGTCGAACGCGCGCTGGGCTCGGGCGTGATCGTCGATGCGACGCGCGGCTACGTGCTGACCAACCACCATGTGGTGGAGAACGCCGACGGCGTGTCGGTCACGTTGAACGACGGCCGCCAGGTGGAAGCCGAGTTCATCGGTTCGGACCCCGACACCGACGTGGCGCTGATCCGCATCCCGACCCAGGGCCTGACCGCGGTGCCGATGGCCAACAGCGACCAGCTGCAGGTCGGTGATTTCGTCGTCGCGATGGGCAACCCCTACGGCCTGGGCCAGACCGTGACCTCGGGCATCGTGTCGGCGGTGGGACGCAGCGGCATTCCGGTGGCGGGCTACCAGAACTTCATCCAGACCGATGCGTCGATCAATCCAGGCAATTCCGGCGGCGCGCTGGTCGACCTGCAGGGCCGGCTGGTCGGCATCAACACCGCCAGCTTCAACCCGCGCGGCAGCATGGCCGGCAACATCGGCTTGGGCTTCGCGATCCCGATCAACATGGCGCGCGGCATCATGGACCAGCTGATCGCCAACAACGGCGTGGTCCGGCGCGGCACGTTCGGCGTGGAATCGCAG
This sequence comes from Pseudoxanthomonas japonensis, assembly GCF_010093445.1. Classification (GTDB taxonomy): domain Bacteria; phylum Pseudomonadota; class Gammaproteobacteria; order Xanthomonadales; family Xanthomonadaceae; genus Pseudoxanthomonas_A; species Pseudoxanthomonas_A japonensis. The sequence continues at coordinate 54,125 of NZ_PDWW01000009.1, forward strand.
GACGTGGACGAGCGCACCGCGCGCGGCCTCGGGCTGGACGTGGCGCGCGGCGCGCTGATCACCCGCGTGTATCCGGGTTCGGCCGCGGCCACCGCCGGCCTGCAGCCGGGCGACGTGGTGCTGTCGGCCAACGGCCAGCGCGTCGACAACCGCGCCGCCCTGCATAACTTCGAGGGCCTGCAACCGGTGGGCACGCAGGTGGCGCTGGACGTGCGCCGCGACGGCAAGCCGCTGCAGCTCAGCGTCGCGTTGAAGGAAGGCGTGCGCAACGCCGAGGGCGCGACGATCGATGCGCGCCTGACCGGTGCCACGTTGAAGGAGCTGGACGAATCGGCGCGGCAGCAGCTGCGCAGCATGATCCGCGGTGCGCAGGGCGGCGTGCAGGTCGGCAACGTGGTGCGCGACAGCCGTGCCTGGAACAGCGGCCTGCGGCCGGGCGACATCATCGTCGCCAGCAGCAGCGGCGAGTTCGGCGACCTGCCGGGCTTCCGCGCCAGCTTCGAACGCAAGCCTGCGCAGCTGGTGCTGAACATCCTTCGCGGACGCGGCACCGGTCGCCTGCTGATGCAGTGAGGGAGATGACGCGGGAATGGGGAATGGGGAATGGATTCTTGCGTCCGCCGAAAGTCGCCGGACTTCCGGCGACGATATCGCCTCATTCCCCGTTCCCCATTCCCTGCTCCACCTAACAGCCCGTTCACTCCCGTGCATTAGAGTGACCGCATCCCCCGCCTGCAGGAGACACCCATGAGCATGCCCACCAACACCGATGCCCTGAAGTCCAACCTCGGCGAAGCCGGATCGCACCTCGCCTCGGCCGCTGCCGCTGCCGGCGAAGCGATCAAGGGCGCGGCCAGCGCCGCCGGCGACGAACTGCGCCTGGGCAAGGCGAACATCAAGTCCGAGCTTGCCGACGGCGCGCTGTCCGGCCTGGCCGCGGCCGAAGCGGGCGGCGGCGCCGCCCGCGAGCAGGTCGATGCGCTGATGGACAAGGGCCGCGACCTGATCGACAGCGCCGCCGACCTGATCCGCGAGCGCCCGATCGCCTCGTTCGGCGTCGCCTTCGCCGCGGGCTGGATCATCGCCAAGCTGGCGCGCAGTGGCGGCGACAAGTAAGCCCGCCGCGTGAGCGACGCGCCCCGCGACACCGAGACGCCGCCACCGCCCGACCTCATCGACAGCCTGAAGGAGGTCGGTGAGGCTGGCCGTGCCGCGTACGGCTCGGCCAAGGACACCGGCCGCGCGATGCGCGCGCTGGTGTCGGCCGACTTCGGGCTGGCGCGCAGCGCCTTCGGCCGCGCGCTGGCCTGGGCCGGCGTGGCCATCGTGTTCGGCGCCTCGGCCTGGCTGCTGGTCACCGGCGCGCTGATCGCGCTGATGCAGCGCTTCGGTTTCTCCTGGCTGCAGTCGCTGTCGTTCGCGGCGCTGCTCAGCCTGGCGGTCGCCGCGCTGGCGGCCTGGAAGGTGGGGCGCTACTTCGACTACACCGGCATGCACGCCACGCGCCGGCAGCTGTCGAAGCTGGGCCTGTTCGACGAGGACCGCGCGGACGAGGAAGATCCGCCGGCGCCGCCCCCCGCCGGCAACGGAGGCGCCTGATGCGTTTCGAGCAACTACAGCAGCACGTGGAGCGCGCGGAGAAGCGGGTGGAACTGCGTGGCGCGCAGACGTCGCTGTACTGGACCATCCTCAAGCAGACATGGAAGGACGGCTGGACGCCGGGCCGCATCGTCATCGCCGGCGTGGTCAGCGGCTTCCTGGCCGGGCGCGCCGAACCGCTGCGCGCGATGAACGGCGCACGCTGGATGCAGATGTTCACCGCGGTCTCCAGCTTCGTGGCGAGCGCGCAGGCGGCGGCCGCGGCCGACACCGCCGAGCAGGCAGCCGATACCGCGCAGGACATGCAGGAACAGGCCGAGGGCGTGCAGGCCGACGAGGAGCCGCTGGTGGACGAGGCCTTCGACCAGGACGACATCGTGGTCACCGCCCCGCGCCCGGCCGAAGCGGCGACGGAGCTGTCCGAGCGCTGAGGTCCAGCGTTGTGGGTGCGACGTAAGTCGCGAGCTCTTCATGTGGCCGTGTCCCGCCTAGCGCGCGGGTGAACGCACCACACGCCCGACCTTCCGCGCCCATCGCGACTCACGTCGCTCCCACAGGATTGCCGCCACAATCGCGCATCCTTCCAGGCGGCCACCTGCCCATGAGCACACCCGCTCCACCCGACACACCGCCCGCCCCGGTCACGCCGCCGCCTTCACGCCCGCGCGCGTCGACGCCGCTGCTGGTGCTGGCCACGCTGGCCGTGGGCTACACGCTGTGGGCCGCGCAGGAAGTGCTACTGCCGGTGCTGCTGGCGATGTTCTTCGCCCTGGTCGGTAACCCGATCATCCGCGTGCTGCGGAAGCTCTACATCCCCCGCTTCGTCGGCGCGCTGATCGTGCTGGTGGGTGGCATGGCCGTGGCCGGGCTGCTGGCGCAGAAGATGCTGCCCTCGGCGATGGAATGGGCACAGCAGGCGCCGCGCGAGATGCGCCAGTTGGCGCCCAAGTTGCGCGAACTGACCAAGCCCGTGCAGGACGCCAACAAGGCCGCCGAGAACTTCGCCCGCGCCGCCGCCGGCAGCCAGACCGGACGGCAGCCGCAGATCGTGCAGGCCAGGCCGGACGACCCGTACGGCAAGCTGCTGGCCACGCCGCGCGTGGTCGCCTCGCTGCTGGCGGTGGTGCTGCTGACGTTCTTCTTCATGGTCTACGGCGAGAACCTGCAGCGCAACGCGATCGCGCTGCTGCCCGGACGGCAGCAGAAGAAGTTCACCGTGGAGATCCTGCATTCGATCGAGCGCGAGGTGTCGCGCTACGTGCTGACCATCAGCATCATCAACACGGTGGTCGGCTTCGTGTTCGCAGGTGTGCTGTACCTGCTGGGCCTGCCGCTGGCCGAGGCGCTGCTGTGGGGCACGATGGCGGCGCTGCTGAACTTCGCGCCCTACGTGGGACCGTTGATCGGCATGGTGGCGATGCTGCTGGTGGGTTTCATCAGCTTCGAACAGCCGTTCCAGTCGCTGCTGCCGGCGATCGCGTATCTGGTGCTGCACACGATCGAGGGTCAGATCGTCACGCCGATCATCCTGGGCAGGCGGATGGCGCTGTCGCCGCTGATCCTGATCCTGGCGCTGATGCTGTTCGGCTGGTTGTGGGGAATCATCGGGTTGTTGCTGGCGGTGCCGCTGCTGGTGTGCGTGAAGCTGGTGCTGGCGCGGGTGGAAGGGATGGAAGGATGGGCACGGCTGCTGGAGTGAGCTAAGCCTCTCTCCCTGCGGGAGAGGGGTTGGGGTGAGGGGCGACGAAGCCCGCTTCCTCAATCTGCCCGGTTTTCCCAACATCCGCGATGGCTCTTCTGTTCCATGGCCTTGCGGAATGGATCTCTTTACTCACGCATGGCGCCGCTCGCCGCGGAGGGCATTCTTGACCAGCCATCCGGCTGTTGAAAACCGCTTCTTTGCTTGTGCAAAGAAAGAATCAAAGAAACACACCCCAGGCGGCACGCCCTCCGCGCTGCGCGCTCCGGGTCCGCGAGCAGGCCGGGAACTACGTAAGGCACATCCATGTGCCATACGAAAACGCCGTCATCCATGACGGCGCCCTTCGGGTTGTACCCGGTCCACTCGCCGTGCCTCATGGGGGCCCGAAGGCAAACAAAAGCAGAGCAGCGGTCTGGAGGTCTCAGGCGTGGCTCTTGGGGCCCCTGAGGTCCGGCAGGCCCGGCGTGTAAAACCCGCAGGGCGGCGCACAAGGATGTACGCCGTTTTCGTACAGGGCAGAGCCTGCCCCGTACTCGATACGGGGATGCCCTGCACGAAAATTCACGCCGGAACTGCGCACCCGTCGCGCAGCGACGGGCGGACCGCCGGGGTGTGTTTCTTTTGCCTACTTTTCTTTGCACAAGCAAAGAAAAGTAGGGCCCCCGCGGCCAGCGGCACCATGCCTGCAAGCCTACAGAGCCCCCCGCCAGGCCACGCAACAGGAAGCGACAGCGCGCGTCTGGAAAGGCGCAATGTCCGCGCAGGCGACGGACTTCGTTGGCCCTCACCCCAACCCCTCTCCCGCAGGGAGAGGGGCTCTATCCGGGCCCGGTGAAAGGCCCCCGGCCGCCCGGGTGTAAAATTGTGCCGATGAGCTTCCCCGTCCGCGCCATCACCCTCGACCTCGACGACACCCTCTGGCCGTTCGCCCCCATCGGCGCACGCATCGAGCGCGTCCTCGACGACTGGCTGCGCGAGCACAGCCCCGCCACCGCCGCCATGTTCCCCGTCGAACGCATGCGCGCCTTGCGCGAAGACATTTTCGCCGCCCACCCGCAGTACCTCCACGACCTCAGCCGCCTGCGCCGGTTGACGCTGGAACACGCCCTGCGCGAAAGCGGTGCCGACATGGCCCTGCTGGAACCGGCGTACGAGACCTTCTACGCCGCGCGCAACCAGGTGGAGTACTACCCGGACGCACTGGACGCGCTGCAGCGCATCGCCGCACGCTTGCCCATCGCCGCGGTGACCAACGGCAATGCCGACCTGCAGCGGATCGGGCTGGGGCACTTGTTCGTGCACCAGGTGCATTCGCGCGAGCACGGCGCGGCGAAGCCCGATGCCAGCATCTTCCACGCCGCCTGCGACCTGCTTGGCGTGCCGCCGGGCGACGTGCTGCACGTCGGCGACCATATCGAAATGGATGCCGTCGGCGCGTTGAAGGCCGGCCTGCGCAGCTGCTGGATCAACCGTCCGGAAGACCACGGCGGGCATCCACGCGCATGGCCGCACGACGCGCTGCGTCCTGATCTGGAATTCGCCACCCTCACCGCGCTGGCCGACTGGCTGGACGCCCACCCCGACTTCGCCACGGAACACGCCGCCGCATGAGCGCTGCCCTCGCCTATACCGATTCCTCCCCCAACGCGCGTCCGCTGCATGTGCTCGAACGCGCGCAACTGGCGACCTGGCGCGCGACGCAGTCGCCGGCGGTGAACGCCTGGATCGACGCGCAGAATTTCACCGCGTCGCCCGGCTCGCTGCTGCCGCTGCCGGGCGAGAACGGCCTGGCCGGCGCGGTGATCGGCATCGGCGACGCGCTCGATCCGTATGCCTATGCGCATGCCCCGTTCGGTTTGCCTGCGGGCGACTGGCAGGTCGCCAGCGACCTGTCCGCCGAGGCACGCACCGCGCTGCAACTCGGCTGGGGCCTGGGCAGCTACCGGTTCGACCGCTACAAGCAGCCGCCGCGCAAGCCGGCGCGCTTGGTGTTGCCGCAGGCCGATGCCGAAGCGCTGGACCTGCTGGCCGCCAGCCTGCAGGTGCGCGACCTGGTCAACACGCCGACCGAGCACATGGGTCCGGACGATCTGGAAGCCGCGGTGCGCGACCTCGCCGCCACCCATGGCGCCGAGGTGGAGGTCGTTGCCGGAGACGCGCTGCTGGCGCAGAACTTCCCCGCCATCCACGCGGTGGGCCGCGCCTCGCACCGCGCGCCGCGGCTGATCGCGCTGCGCTGGGGTGATGCCTCGCGGCCGCACGTGGCGCTGGTCGGCAAGGGCGTGTGCTTCGACACTGGCGGCCTGGACATCAAGCCGGCCGACGGCATGCGCCACATGAAGAAGGACATGGGCGGCGCGGCGCACGCGATCGCGCTGGCGCGACTGGTGATGGCGCGCAACCTGCCCGTGCGGCTGACCCTGCTGGTGCCTGCGGTGGAGAACAGCATCGGGCCGAACGCGTTCCGCCCCGGCGAGGTGATCGCCACGCGCAAGGGGGTCAGTGTCGAGATCGACAACACCGATGCCGAAGGCCGCGTGATCCTGTGCGACGCACTGACCTACGCCGGCGAGCAGGCGCCCGACCTGTTGCTGGACTTCGCCACGCTCACCGGCGCGGCGCGCATCGCACTGGGCCCCGACCTGCCGGCGCTGTTCGCCAACGACGACGCGGTGGCCAACGACTGGATCGCCGCCGGCGAGCGCATGCGCGACCCGGTGTGGCGCATGCCGCTGTGGCGTCCGTACCTGCGCTATCTCACCAGCGGCATCGCCGACCTGGCCAATGCCGGATCGCGCATGGCCGGCGCGGTCACTGCGGCGCTGTATCTCGAACGCTTCGTGCCGGACGGCATGGCGTGGGCGCACCTGGACGTCTACGCGTGGAACGACAGCGATCGCGCCGGACGCCCGGCCGGTGGCGAAGCGCTGGCGCTGCGCAGTGCGTACGCGATGCTGAAGGCGCGCTACGCGGCCGACTGATCGCCGGCGGGGTCCAGCGTTGCGGTTTCAACGCGGTTGCGGCCGGCGCGCTTGGCGCGGTACAGCGCCGCGTCGGCCTGCCGCATCAGGCTTTCGCCGAGCCCGCCATGCTGCGGGAACATCGCCACGCCGATCGACACGGTCACCGGCGGCAGTTCCTGCCCCAGGTGCGTCACCCGCATGCCTTCCACGCCGGCACGGATCGCCTCGGCGCGCGCCTGCACGGTGATCGGGTCGGCTTCGGGCAGGATCAGGGTGAACTCCTCGCCGCCGTAGCGGCAGGCGATGTCCTCGTCGCGCGACAGCGCCTGCAGCAGGCGACCGAACTCGGACAGCAGCGCATCGCCGCCGGCATGGCCGTGCAGGTCGTTGAAGCGCTTGAAGTGGTCCAGGTCCAGCATCATCAGGCCCAGCGGCATGTGCCGGCGCTCGCAGCGCGCCAGTTCGCGCGCCAGCGATTCTTCCAGGTAGCGGCGGTTGAACAGGCCGGTCAGCGGCTCACGGATCGACTGCACGCGCAGGCGCGCCTGCAGCTCCAGGCTGGAGAGCGCCATCGACAGCTGCTCGGCCGCCGTCTTCACCAGATCCATCCGCGCGAGGAAGGCATCGTCGTGGCTGGACAGGTACAGCAGGCCCAGCTGGCTGCCCTGCGCGATCAGCGGCACGCAGGCGTAGCTGGGCGTGGCACCCAGCGACGGCGTGGCCACGTGGCTGCACGGCAACAATTCGTGATGCGCGCGATGCACGTGCGGCTGGCCGCGACGCAGCGCCCAGCAATCGGGCAGCGGGAACATCGCCGGTCCGTTGATCGCGTGCTCGCCCCAGTGCGCGACTTCTTCCGCGTAGTCCTGCGAGGCGCGGATGCGATACAGCGTGCCGCCGGTGTCCGGCAGCAGCCGCGAGAAGTACTGCGTGGCCAGGCCGATGGCCTCTTCGGCGCGCACGCAGCTCTGCAGCATGCCGCCGTAGCGGCTCAGTTCATTGAGGTCGGCGCCATGCTGTTCCAGCGCCTGGATGTTGCGCAGCAGGTCGCCGCGCGCGTCGTCGCCATCGGCCTCGGCGCGGGCACGGTGGCGGATTTCGGCGACCAGCCAGCCGTAGACCACCGCGATGATGACCAGGCCCAGCGGAATGCCGAGGATCGCCAGTGCGCGCAGCAGGTTGGCGCTGCTGCGGCTGGATTCCGCGCGCTGTACGAGCAGTTGCTGCTCGCTGGCCACCAGTTGGCGGGCCTGCGCGCGCAGCGCGGCCGACGTCCGCCGCACTTCCTGACCGATGGACCGCTGCGCCGAGACAAGCCCGCCGGTGGCGTAGTTGCCCAGCGTGGCATCCATCTGTCCGAGCCGACGCTCGATCTCGAGTTTCCACGCCAGCACCCGCCGGCTCTGGTCGGGGTTGTCGCGTACCAGCGCGTGCAGCTTCGCCAGCAGTTCGGGCAGGTCGCCGCGGCTGCGCTGGTAGTCGGCCAGGTAATCGACGTCGTCGGTGAGCAGGTAGCCGCGCTGCGCAGCTTCGCCATCGCGCAGCTGCGCCTCGATGGCGACCACGAGGGCGATCACTTCGTTGGTGTGCGACACGCGGTTGGCGTCGACGATGAAGCGCTGCGCGCCAAGCACGACGCCCACGCCGACCGCGACGAAGATCAGGGCGGCCGCGAGCAGGCCGAGACGGTTGGCAAGACGACGACGCTGGGGCATTCCGTGGGGGACGCGACAGAGTTCCCGGGCAGACTAGGTGGCAACGTACCGCGGGACAACCCGGCGCACGCCCGAACTGCCAACCACGGCACATCTTCGCCGGGCTACAGCCACCCGCGCTGGCGTGCGAGCCGGTACGCCTCGATGCGGTTGGCTACGCCCAGCTTGCCGATCGCCTCGGACAGGTAGTTGCGCACGGTGCCCTGCGAGAGGTTCAGCTGTTTGGCGATATCGCCCGCCGACTGGCCTTCGCCGGCGAGCCGCAGTACTTGGCGTTCGCGGTCGTTGAGCGGATCGGCGTCGGACCAGGCTTCCAGCGCGAGTTGCGGATCGATGGCGCGCCCCCCGCGATGCACCTTGCGCAGCGCCTCGGCCAGGTCTTCGGCGGGTGCATCCTTCAGCAGGTAGCCGGACACGCCCGCATCGAGCGCGCGCCGCAGGAAGCCGCCGCGCGCGAACGTGGTGACGATGACGACCTTGCACGGCAGTTCGTGCCGCTGGATGCGCTGGGCGAGTTCCAGGCCGCTGAGGCCCGGCATCTCGATGTCGGTGACCAGCAGGTCGGGCTTCAGCCGCTGCAACTCGCGCCAGGCGGTCTCGCCATCCGGCGCGCTGCCGACCACCTCGATGTCGGTCTCCATGCCCAGCAGTGCGGTAAGCGCGCCACGCACCATGGCCTGGTCTTCGGCGAGGAGTACGCGGATCATCGGGAGGCCGGAAGGGAAGGATCGGGTGACACGCTAGCAAATCATCGAGATGAAGTGGACCGCTCGTTGTAGGAGCGACGTAAGTCGCGACCGCAAGGCTTGAGCTCTCTGATATACCGGCGGAAAGAAGGGGTATCCGTGTGCAACCGACCGCACCGCTTCGATCGTCCTCACTGGAACCGACGCAATGCGGTCGCGACTTACGTCGCTCCTACAGTGCCTTCGTCTTGCGTCGCAGTGCGTGCCGGCTCGTCCTCCCGCGACGGCAGCGGCAGCACGATCTCCACGCACGTCCCCTGCCGCAGCGTCGAATCGATGCGCAGGCGACCGCCGCGCGACTCGACCCGCTCGCGCATGCCACTCAACCCGTTGCCCGGCACGGCGGCGCTGCCGACGCCGTTGTCGCGGATGCGCAGCCGCACATGCTCGTCCGTCGATGCGAGCGACACCTCGGCGAGCGTGGCGCGGGCGTGGCGCTGGATGTTGGTGACCGCCTCGCGCAAGGCCAGGGCAAGGACGGTTTCGAGATCCGGCGGCACGACGGCCTCCTGTGCGTCGTAGCGCAGGGTGACGCCGTCCGACTCCAGCAGCAGCTTCGCCGATGCGAGTTCGGCCGCCAGGCCGGCGGCACGGATGCCGGTGACCGCGCGACGGACCTGCGCCAGCGCATCGCGGGCGACGCGGCTGACCTCGACGATCTCGTTGCGTGCGGCCTGGGGATCGCGCTCGATCAGGCGACCGGCGAGATCCGACTTCAACGCCACCAGCGAGAGCGTGTGGCCGAGCAGGTCGTGCAGGTCGCGGCCGATGCGTTCGCGCTCGGCGAGCGCAGCGAGGCGGCGGACTTCCTCGTGCGACAGCTTCAGCTCCGCACGCTTGCGCACGGTCTCGGACTGGAAATAGTTGCCGGTGAACACCGCCACCGAGATGATCGCGGTCAACACCGGGACGAACACCGGGAACCCCAGCCACACGGACAGGCCGTAGTACGTCCCCAGCAATGCCGCCAGCGCGACCAGCCGCGTCCACAGCGTGCCGGGCAGCAGCGCGACGAACGCCGCCGCATAGATGATGTAGGTGTTGGAGAAGGCGTTGTACGCCATCAGTCCGCAGCCGAGCGCGGCGATGCCCAACGTGCACAGCACCCGCGTCATCGCGCTGCCGCGGTATGCGAGGAAGTACATCGGCAGGAACACCACGATGGACAGCAGCGTCGGCCACAGGCGCCATGGCAGACTGTCGCCCCAGTTGCTGTCCGACGGCACCAGGACCGGCATGAACAGGAACAGCAGATAGCCCAGCAGCAGCACCGGCATCCAGCCCAGGCCCAGCGCTTCGGGCACCAGTGCATCGCGCAACCGGGTGAGCGTGCGCAGCCATCGCGGGGAAGAAAGGTTCATCGACGACTCCTTGCGGCGGATGCCGCGTTCAACGCAACAGCCGGCGGCGCGCCAGCAGGAAGAACACGACCGTGATGGCGGCCAGCACGGCGACGTGCAGCAGCAGCGGACGCCCCGCATCCACGCCGATCACCTGCTGTGCGATCTGCGCCAGATGATACGCGGGCCATGCAGGTGCGATGGACTGCAGGACCGCAGGCAGCATGTTCAAGGGCACCCACAGGCCGGACAGGAACGCCATCGGCAGGTAGATGAGGTTGATCAGCGCAGGCGCGCCCCGGCCACTGACCAGCGTGCCCAGCCACAGGCCGAGCGCACTGAACGGCAGCACGCCCACCAGGCAGGTCGCCACCAGCGCCAGCCATTGCAGCGCCGACAGGCGCACACCGGCCACGCCGATCGCCAGCACGGCGAGCAACGCCAGGATGATCGCGGCGAACAGCGCCGCCATCGCCATCTTCGCGACCAGGTAAGCGCCCGGCGGCATCGGCTGCGCGCGCTTCAGCGTCAGCAGGCCCTGCTCGCGGTCCATCGCCACGGTCACGCCGAAGCCGAACAGCGCCACGCCCATCACGCCGAACACGCTGTAGCCCGCCAGCAGGTAGGTCGCGGCGGCGGGCCCGCCCTTGCCCCCCAGCAGCACGCCGAACAGCAGGTAGAACACCGGCGGGAACAGCAGGCACGGCAGCGAGAACGAGGGCGTCCGCAGCAGGCGCAGGAATTCGTAGCGCGCTTCCAGCAGGTAGGCGCGACGGGAGGAGAACGGAACGGCGGCGATCGTGTCCATCAGGCGGCTTCCTGGTCGGCGGCATCACGGGTGAGGGCGAGGAAGGCGTCGGCCAGGCCGGCGCGCTGCACTTCCAGGTCGGACAGGGCAGCGTCTTCGGCCAGCAGGCGGCGGACGACGGTTTCGGCGGATTCGGCGACGATCTCCAGCCTGGCGCCGTCGCGCTGGACGAACTGCACGCCCGGCCAGGCGTGCACCCGCTCCGCCGGCAGCGCACTGATGCAGCGGATGCGGCGTTGCGCCACATGCGCGCGGATCTGCGCGACGGTGCCTTCGGCGACGAGGCGCCCGTGGTTCACCACCACCACGCGGTCGGCGAGCGCCTCGGCTTCTTCCAGATAGTGCGTGGTCAACAGCACCGCGCAGCCCTGTGTGCGCAGTTCGCGGATCGCCTTCCACAGCGTCTGCCGCGCATCGATGTCGAGGCCGGTGGTGGGTTCGTCGAGGAACAGCAGCTCCGGTCGGCCGCAGACGGCCATCGCGAACTGCACGCGCCGCTGCTGGCCACCGGAGAGCTGCCCGTAGCGGCGCGCCATCAGGCCGTCGAGACCGGCCAAGGCCACCAGGTCCGCGACGCTGCGCGGCTGCGGGTAGTAGGCGCGCGTCAGGTCGATCAGCTCGCGCACCTTCAGCGTGTCCGGCACCGCGGCGGACTGCAGCATCACGCCGGTGCGGCGCCGCGCCTCCAGCGACTGCGGCGGCAGGCCGAACAGCTCGGCGGTGCCGGCGTCGGCGCGCTGCAGGCCCAGCAGCAGGCTGATCGCGGTGCTCTTGCCTGCCCCGTTGGGGCCGAGCAGCGCCAGCACCTGCCCCGCAGGCAGCGCCAGGTCCAGGCCGTCCAGGGCCAAGGTCTTGCCATAGTGGTGGCGCACGCCGCGCAGGCGGGCCAGCGGTGCGGTGGTAAGGCTTGCGACGTTCATGCGACGGTCTCGCCGGAGGGTGTGGCCATGCTGCCGGCCCGCCGGCCCGGTGATGAGTGCGGCCCCTCAGGCGAATCACCTGACAGTTGTCACTGGGATGTGGGCCACGACTGGCCCACGATGCGCCCCGTGGCAGGCCGTGGCCCGCCATCGCCGCAGGAAGTGACTTCCGGCAACTAGGCTTCCGTTACCCTTGCTGGTCACACTTCCCCGCATTCACCGTCTGGATACGCATGAACACGTCTGCCGACCTGCTGAAGGAACTCCGTATCGACCGCAAGGCGCCGCCGCCGGCCCCGCCGTCGCGCCGTGGCCTGGGGATCACGCTGGGCGTGGTGGTGGTGCTGCTGGCGCTGGCCGCCACGGGCTGGGCCGTGTTCGGCCGCGAGAAGCCGCTGGAAGTCCGCACCGCGCCGACCGTCGCGCTGGGCAACAACGCCGCGTCCGCCTCGGTGCTGGACGCGTCCGGTTATGTGGTCGCGCGCCGCATGGCGACGGTGTCGGCCAAGGTCACCGGCAAGGTGCAGGAAGTGCTGATCGAGGAAGGCATGCGTGTGGAGGCCGGCCAGGTGCTGGCGCGGCTGGAGCCGATCGACGCCGACGCCGACCGCGCCCTGTCGCAGAGCCAGCTGCAGGCCGCCCGCAGCCAGACCACGGGCGTGCAGGCGCAGCTGGTGGAAGCGGAAGCGAACGCGCGCCGCCTCTCGTCGCTCGTCGCCCAGCAACTCGTGTCGAAAGCGCAATACGACCAGGCCGTCGCCCAGCGCGACCTGCTGCGTGCGCAGGTGCAGACCGCGCAGCGCAACGAGCGCACGGCCGCCGACCGCCTGAAGATCGCCGACATCGGCCTGGACAACACCATCGTGCGCGCGCCGTTCGCCGGCGTGGTGATCGCCAAGGCCGCGCAGCCGGGCGAGATCGTCTCGCCGCTGTCGGCCGGCGGCGGCTTCACCCGCACCGGCATCGGCACCATCGTCGACATGGAGTCGCTGGAAGTGGAAGTGGAGGTCAATGAATCCTTCATCGGCCGCGTGCAGCCGAAGATGCCGATCCAGGCCACGCTCAACGCCTATCCCGACTGGCAGATCCCGGGAGAGGTCATCGCCATCATCCCGACCGCCGACCGCAGCAAGGCGACCGTCAAGGTGCGCGTGGCGCTGGGCGTGAAGGATCCGCGCATCGTGCCGGACATGGGCGTGCGCGTGAGCTTCCTGGAAGCCGCCAAGCCGCAGCTGGCCGAACAGCCCAAGGGCGTGCGCGTCCCCGGCGCCGGCGTGGTCGAGCGCGACGGCGCGCAGGTGGCCTTCGTGGTCGGCGACGACGACACCGTGCAGCAGCGCAGCCTCAAGGTCGCCGGCAAGCTGGGCGACGACGTCCACGTCACCGACGGGCTGCAGGCCGGCGAAACCGTCGTGCTCGATCCACCGGCCGAACTGAAGGACGGCGCCAAGGTCGTGCTGGCCGAAGACGCCGAGTAAGGATTCCACCGCGTGAGGATCTTCCCCGCGCGGCGAATCACCGGAATATCCGCGCCGCCCCACCGGCGCGTGTCGATCCCGGACGACGCCATCCGTCGTCCCACGGACGGACCGTGTCCATCGGGGACACGATCCGCCCTGTTCGAACCGCACCATCGCCGTTCGCCTTTCCGCCTCCAACAAGGACCTTGCCGATGTCTTCCCTGGTTTCCATCCGCAACCTCACCAAGACCTACCAGCGCGGCCCCGAGAAGGTGCAGGTGCTGCACGGCATCGACCTGGACATCCCGCACGGCGACTTCGTCGCGCTGATGGGGCCGTCCGGCTCGGGCAAGACGACGCTGCTCAACCTGATCGGCGGCCTGGACACGCCCAGCGGCGGCGAGATCGAGATCGAGGGCCAGCGCATCGACCGCATGAACGACGGCCAGCTTGCGCACTGGCGCAGCTCGCACGTCGGCTTCGTCTTCCAGTTCTACAACCTGATGCCCACGCTCACCGCGCAGCGCAACGTCGAACTGCCGCTGCTGCTGACCAAGCTCGGTGGCGCGCAGCGCAAGCACAATGCGGAAATCGCGTTGCAGCTGGTCGGCCTGGCCGACCGCAAGTCGCACCGGCCGAACGAGTTGTCCGGCGGCCAGCAGCAGCGCGTGGCCATTGCCCGCGCCATCGTGTCCGACCCGACCTTCCTGATCTGCGACGAACCGACCGGCGACCTTGATCGCCAGTCCGCCGAGGAGATCCTCAACCTGTTGCAGATGCTCAACAAGGAACACGGCAAGACCATCATCATGGTCACGCACGATCCCAAGGCAGCCGAGTACGCCACCCACACCATCCACCTGGACAAGGGCGAACTGGCCGACGCTCCGGCCGGCGCGCACTGACCGGAGGCGACCATGAAATATTTCTCGCTGATATGGTCGGCGCTGTTCCGCAGCAAGACGCGGACGCTGCTGACCCTGCTCTCGGTGGTGGCGGCCTTCCTGCTGTTCGGCCTGCTCGACTCGGTGCGCGTGGCGTTCAACTCCGGCGGCAGCGTGGCCGGCGCGGACCGCCTGGTCGTGGCCTCGCGGCTGTCGATCACGCAGATGCTGCCGTACAGCCTGGCGGCCCGCATCGACGCGACGCCGGGCGTGAAGAAGAGCGCCTATGCCGCGTGGTTCGGTGGCATCTACAAGGACCCGAAGAACTTCTTCCCCAACTTCTCGGTCGGCCCCGGCTACATGGAGATGTACCCGGAATACATCATCGACCCCGCGCAACTGAAGGCCTGGGAAGCCGACCGCACCGGCGCCATCGTCGGCGAGAACCTGGCCAGGCGCTTCGGCTGGAAGATCGGCGACACCATCCCGCTGCAGGCGACGATCTTCCCGCAGAAGGACGGCAGCAACGCGTGGCCGCTGACGCTGCGCGGCACGTTCAAGCTCGCCGACAGCAAGCGCAAGGGCGAGGAGAACCAGCTGCTGTTCCACTGGAAGTACTTCGACGAGGCCAACCAGTACGTCAACGGCCAGATCGGCTGGTACATGGTGAAGCTGGACAACGTGAACCACGCCACCCGCGTGGCCAACGCCATCGATGCGATCTCGGCCAACTCGGCGCACGAGACCAAGACGCAGACCGAGCAGGCCTTCAACCAGTCCTTCGCCAAGCAGTTCGCCGACATCGGCCTGATCGTCACCGCGATCATGGCGGCGGTGTTCTTCACCCTGCTGCTGCTGACCGGCAACACCATGGCGCAGGCGGTGCGCGAGCGCGTCCCCGAGCTCGCGGTGCTGAAGACGCTGGGCTTCACGAACGGCACGGTGCTGGTGCTGGTGCTGGTGGAATCGGTGCTGCTGATCGTGCTGGGCGGCGTGCTGGGCATGGCGATCGCCTCGGCCATCATTCCGGTGGTCAGCGGCGCCAGCAACGGCATGATCGCGCTGCCCTCCATCCCCGCACAGACCTGGGGCATGGGACTGGGCTTGATGGTGGCGATCGGACTGATCGTCGGCGCATTGCCGGCGACCCGTGCGATGCGGTTGAAGATCGTCGATGCATTGGCCGGCCGCTGACAGGAGACATGACATGAAGAAGCAATGGTTGGGCAATCTCATCTCCATCGTGGCGCTGGTCGTCGGCCTGGGCGTGTGGATCGTGTTGCCGTGGTTCGCGGTACTCGGCATCGCGGTGGCGCTGATGCTGTGGCTGTTCCTCACCCGCAGCGGACGGTTGTCGCTGGAAGCGGCCAAGATCGGCATCGCCAGCCTGCCGCAGCGCTGGGGCGCGTCGTCGGTGATCGTGGTCGGCATCGCCGGCGTGGTCGGCGTGCTAGTGGCGATGCTGGCGATGGGCGAAGGCTTTTCGGCGACGCTCAAGCAGACCGGCGGCGAGGACACCGCCATCGTGCTGCGCGGCGGTTCGCAGGCGGAGACCAACTCGGTCATCAGCCGCGACCAGGTGCCGCTGATCTCCACGCTGGCCGGCGTCGCCAAGGGCAAGGACGGCCGCGCGCTGCTGTCGCCGGAGCTGTCGCAGATCGTCAACCTGCCGACCGCCAGCACCGGCGAAGACGCCAACGCCCAGTTCCGCGGTGTCAGCGAAGCCGCCTGGGCGATCCGTCCGCAGGTGAAGCTGACCGAGGGCCGCAAGTTCAACGTCGGCGTGCGCGAGATCGTGGTCGGCCAGGGCGCGAAGGGCCAGTACCGCGGCCTCGACGTCGGCAAGACGCTGAAGCTGGGCAACCAGGAATGGACGGTGGTCGGCGTGTTCGCCTCCGGCGATGCGCACGACTCGGAGCTGTGGACCGACATCGACACGCTGTCGTCGGCCTATGATCGCCGCGCCTACCAGTCGGTCACCGTGCGCACCGAAGGCAAGGCAGGCTTCGACCAGTTCAAGCAGGCGATGGAGAACGACCCGCGCCTGAAACTGGACGTGCTGACCACGCGCGACTACTACACCAAGCAGTCGACCGGCCTGAACACGCTGATCAAGGTGCTCGGCACGGTGATCGGCACCATCATGGCGATCGGCGCGGTGTTCGGTGCGCTCAACACCATGTACGCCGCCGTCGCCGGACGTGCGCGCGAGATCGCCACGATGCGGGCAATCGGTTTCCGCGGCCTGCCGGTGGTGATGGCGGTGATGCTGGAGACGATGCTGCTGGCGTTGCTGGGTGGACTGCTGGGCGGGCTGATCGCCTGGGTCGTGTTCAACGGCTACAGCGTCGCCACGCTGGGCAGCAACTTCAGCCAGGTGGTGTTCCAGTTCAAGGTCACGCCGGAACTGCTGTGGAGCGGGCTGAAGTGGGCGCTCGGCATCGGGCTGGTCGGCGGGCTGTTCCCCGCGTTGCGGGCGGCACGCCTGCCGATCACCCAGGCGCTGCGCGCGATCTGAGGCATGTTCAGGGGATGCCGGCGCATGCCGGCATCCTTGTCACCCCAGTGGATCGAGCCACCCCCGCGACACGGCCACGGCAACGTCGTCCGGCGTGTCGATATCGAGACCGAGGTCGGGCGCATCGCAGGCGATGACGCCGGCGCCCTCCGCATTCAGCACATCACGCAAGCCGCGATCTCCCTGCACGGCCAGCGCGGCACGCATTAGCGTCGGCGCGACGACGGCCGGAATACCCACGCGGTCACCAAAACGCGTTGCGGCGGAGCCTGATGGCGCCCGCCGGGACGCGTCGAGCAGGGACTGCAGGTGGTCGACTTCTAACGCAGGCTGGTCGCAGGTCAGCAGCAGCGTCGCGTGGGCATGTGTCGCGAGCGACTCCGCGGTGATGCGTACGCTGCCCGCCAACCCCTCGCTCCATCGCCCGTTGACCACGCGCTCCACGGGCGAGTCGCGCACCGCTGCAGCGACGTCGTCCGCATACGCGCCGACAACCACCAGCACACGCGACGCGCCGGACTCCAACGCCAGCCGCGCGGCACGATGCACCAGCGTTTCACCATCACGCGTCAGCAATTGCTTCGGTCGTCCCAGCCGCGTGCTGCCACCGGCTGCCAGCACCACCGCCGCGTGCGTTGCGATCATGCCGGCTCGCCGTGATGCCATGCCTGCAATTGCGCAGCGATGCTCAGCGCGATCGCTTCCGGCCCCTGCCCGCCCAGCTTCAAGCCGATAGGAGAACGCAGCCGCGACAGCAGCGAGGCATGCAGCACGGACGGGATCACCCGCAGCAGATCCTCGCGCCGACGCACCGGACCCAGCAGGCCGACGAAGGGAATCGTCGTTGCCGCCAGCGCTTCCAGCGCTTCGCGGTCGTGTTCGAAATGGTGATGCATCACCAGCGCAGCATCGGGCGAAGGATGCAGCATCTGCAGCGCTTCCTCCGGCGAATGGATCCGCCAGTCGTCGGCCAGCTCATCCACGGATATCCAGCGGGCGCGCCGCTCCACCACGGTGACGTGCCAGCCGAGCTGACGCAGCCACGCCACCAGCATCCGGGTTTCGGGGCCCGCGCCGAAGATCGCCACGCGCGGCGGCGGCGACACCGTCGCTTCGCCGGCGATGTCTGCCGTCGCGGAGGCCGACACGGGCAGCGACCATGCCCGCTCGATATCGCCAGCGCGCGCGGACACCCCACCGTCGGCGGTCAGCTGCAATGACAGCGGACCTGCGCCCTGCCACCACGTCTGCACCACCTTCGACCAGCCAGGCAGGCAATCCAGCGGCAGCAGTGCCAGATGCAGGCGCCCGCGACAACCGACCGCCGATCCGGCAAGCAGATCCTCGTCGTCGCGCGTGTCGATCTCCATCGCGTCGAGATACCCGCCGGCCACTGCATGTCGTGCGCGCCGCGCGATCTCGGGCTCCAGGCAACCGCCGCTCAGCCAACCCGTCTGCGTATCGTCCGCCGCGAACACGGCCATCGCCCCTTGCCGCACGTAGGTCGAGCCTTCGGTGGCGACGACCACGACCAGTGCGCTGCCATCGCCGGCCTCGCTGGCGCGCGCGGACACTTCCAGCGGGTGGCGATGGACCGACATGCGCACCACGATGGCGCAAGCGTAGGGCCGAAGGCAACGCCCCGGATGCCGTCCGGGGCATCAGGCAAGCATTCCGCAGGATCGTGCAAGCGACATCGCCCGTTTTCACTGGCAGCCCACGCAGGCACGGAGTATCGTCGACCGGTCCCACGCCGCCGCCAGGGAGACACCATGAAGTTGAACGTCAATGGGTCGGAGCGCGAAGTCGACGCGACCGACGACATGCCGCTGCTCTGGGTCCTGCGCGACCTGATGGGCCTTACCGGAACCAAGTTCGGTTGCGGCATCGCGCAATGCGGCGCCTGCACCGTGCACGTCGATGGCTCGCCATTGCGTGCCTGCGTGACGCCCGCGTCCGCCGTCGCCGGCAAGAAGATCACCACCATCGAAGGCCTGTCGGCCGACGGTTCGCATCCCGTGCAGAAGGCGTGGGCGGAACTGGATGTCGTGCAGTGCGGTTACTGCCAGTCCGGCCAGATCATGTCGGCCGCCGCGCTGCTGGCGGTGGTCCCGGCGCCGACCGACAGCGACATCGACCACGCACTGTCCGGCAACCTCTGCCGCTGCGGCACCTACCAGCGCATCCGCGCCGCCGTGCATCGTGCGGCCGAGCTGGGCAAAGCCTAAACCCCACGCCGCCGCGGCATGCGTTGCCGTGGCTCCGATCCGATGTTCGACGGAGGTCGTGTCCGTGAACCTTGAACTGAAATCCTCGCGTCGTGGCTTCCTGCGCTCCACCGCGCTGGTCGGTGGCGGCCTGGTCGTCGCCATCGCCGTGCCCGGTGCCCGCCGCTTCGCCTGGGCGCAGGAGGCGCAGGCCGCCGCGGCGCCCGCATTCGTGCCCAACGCCTTCCTGCGCATCGCGGCCGACGACTCGATCACCGTGCTGCTCGCGCATGCCGAGATGGGCCAGGGCATCTGGACCACGTTGCCGATGCTGATCGCCGAAGAGC
This sequence comes from Pseudoxanthomonas japonensis, assembly GCF_010093445.1. GTDB lineage: Bacteria > Pseudomonadota > Gammaproteobacteria > Xanthomonadales > Xanthomonadaceae > Pseudoxanthomonas_A > Pseudoxanthomonas_A japonensis. The sequence goes on from NZ_PDWW01000009.1 coordinate 73,334, forward strand.
TCGACGCCGACTGGTCGAAGATCCGCGTCGAGCACGGCCCCGCGGACAAGGCCTACACCAGCCCGGTATTCGGCATGCAGGGCACCGGCGGCTCGACGACCACGTGGTCCGAGTTCGACCGCTACCGGCAGGCCGGCGCGACCGCGCGCGCGATGCTGCTGCAGGCGGCGGCTGCACGGCTCAACGTACCCGCCGACCAGCTGCGCACCGAGAACGGCGCCGTCGTGTCCGGCACGACGCGGCTGCGCTATGGGGAACTCGCCGACGACGCCGGCAAGCAGACGCCCCCCGCGCTGGAGTCGCTGACACTTCGCGACCCCAAGGACTGGAAGCTGATCGGCAAGGCGACCAGGCGCCTGGACACGCCGGAGAAGATCACCGGCAAGGCCAAGTTCGGCATGGACATCCAGTTCGATGGCCTGTTGACCGCGGTGGTGCTGCGCTCGCCGGTATTCGGCGGCAAGGTGAAGTCGTTCGACGCCACGGCGGCGCGCGCCGTCGCCGGCGTGCGCGACGTGGTGCAGGTCCCCAGCGGCGTGGCCGTGGTGGCGGATCATTTCTGGGCCGCCAAGCTCGGCCGCGATGCGTTGCAGGTCGTGTGGGAAGCCGGCGAAGGCGCCACGCTGGACAGCGTTGCGCTGCGACAGCAGTTCTCGCAACTGGCGACCGAGGACGGCCCGACCGCCGCACGCGCCGGCGACGTCATCGCCGCCCTGAGCAAGGCCGCGAAAACCGTCGATGCCGAATACGCCGTGCCCTATCTCGCGCATGCCGCGATGGAACCGCTGAACTGCACCGTCAAGATCGCGGACGGAGAGTGTGATATCTGGTGCGGCACGCAGTTCCCCACGCTGGACCAGAACAGCACAGCGAAGATCCTCGGCATTGCGCCGGAGAAGGTCCGCATCCATACGCCGTTCCTCGGTGGCGGCTTCGGTCGCCGCGCCACGCCCACCTCGGACGTGGTGTCGGAGGCCGTGGAAGTAGCGAAGGCGGCGAAGGCGCCGGTCAAGACCGTGTGGACGCGCGAGGACGATACGCGCGGCGGCTACTACCGGTCGGCCTTCGTCGAGAGAGCCAAGGTTGGTCTGGGCGAGGACGGCCTGCCGGTCGCCTGGCACCAGGTGATGGTGGGCCAGTCGATCATGGCCGGCACCTTCATGGAAGCGATGATGGTGAAGAACGGCATCGATGCCACCTCGACGGAAGGCGTCGCCGATTCGCCCTACGTGCTCGGCACGCCGGCGCACCGCGTCGACCTGCATTCGCCCAGGACCGGCATCCCTGTTTTGTGGTGGCGGTCGGTGGGCCACAGCGTCAACGGCTTCGTGATGGAAAGCCTGGTGGACGAACTGGCGCATGCCACCGGCAAGGATCCGGTGGAGTACCGCCGCACCCTGCTGAAGGATCATCCGCGCCATCTCGCGGCGCTGAACCTCGTCTCGGAGAAGTCCGGCTGGACCACGCCCGCGCCACAGGGTCGCGCACGCGGCGTCGCCGTGCACGAATCGTTCGGCAGCTATGTCGCGCAGGTGGCCGAGGTTTCCGTCGAGGATGGCCAGATCCGCGTGCATCGCGTGGTCTGCGCGATCGACTGTGGCGTGGCAGTGAATCCGGGCGCCGTCGAGGCGCAGATGGAGTCCGGCATCGTGTTCGGCCTCGGCGCTGCGCTGCACGGCGCGCTGACGCTGAAGGAAGGTCAGGTGCAGGAGTCGAACTACCACGACTACCGCGTACTGCGCCTGCACGAGATGCCCAAGGTCGAGGTCCACATCGTGCCGAGCACCGAGAAGATGGGCGGTGTCGGCGAACCCGGCACGCCGCCGATCGCACCAGCGGTGGCGAATGCGGTGTTCAAGCTGACCGGGCAGCGGTTGCGCGAACTGCCGCTGCGCCTGCCGACGCCCGCCTCCTCCACCCCTGCCGCCTGAGGCCCGCCATGCGCATCCTGATGATGTCGTTGACCGTCCTCCTGCTGGTGGCCTGCAAGCCCCGCATCAGCGAGGAGCAGCGGGCGCAGGCGCTGACCGCCTTCGCCACCGTGGAGCAGGTGTTCCAGCACCCACGCTGCAGCAACTGCCATATCCCCGGCGACGCGCCGCTGCAGTTCGATACGCAGACGCCTCACGCGATGAACGTCGCACGCGGACCGGACGGCAAGGGCGCGCCCGGCCTGCCCTGTTCCACCTGCCACGCCGAACAGAACGCGCCGGCGAGCTACGGCCCGCACGCGCCGCCCGGCGCGCCGCACTGGCAGCTGCCGCCGCCGGACCACAAGATGGCGTGGATCGGCCTGCCGGCCGACCAGCTGTGCGAGATGATCCAGGACAAGAAGCGCAACGGTGGTCGCGACTTCGACGCGCTGCTCAAGCACGTCGCCGAGGACAAGCTGGTGCTGTGGGGCTGGAACCCCGGCGGCGAACGTGCGCCAGTGCCGGTGCCGCACGACCAGTTCGTTGCCGCCTTCAAGACCTGGAAGGAGGCCGGCGGCCCCTGCCCCGCGCCCGCTGGACAAGGCTAGACGGGCACACGCGTCCACAACCGCGTACAGCCGGGCTCGTCCGGCGTGCGCATCTCGTGTCGGAAAAGCAGCGGAGCAAGCTCCGCTCTACGCCGCCGCCACATCGCGGCGGCGCGCGCGCCACAGTCCATCGCTGGCGAAAATCAGCAAGCCGATCCAGATGGCGGCGAAGCCGATCGCGCGCTCGATGCCGAACGCTTCCTTGAAGACCAGCACGCCGATCAGCAGCTGGATGCTGGGCGCGATGTATTGCAGCAGGCCGACCACCGACAACGGAATGCGGCGCACGCCGTGGGCGAAACCGATCAGCGGCACCGCCGTCACCACGCCACCGAAGATCAGCAGCAGGTCGTTCTTCCAGCCGTAGCCGCTGACGAAGCCACCGCCATGGCCGAACTCGCCCCAGATCACGTAGGCCAGCGCAGGCAAGACCAGATACAGGCTCTCGACACCCAGACCGGCCACCGGATCCACCGCGACCAGCTTGCGCACCAGTCCGTACAGGCCGAACGAGAACGCCAGCCCCAGCGCGATCCACGGCGGCGAACCCGCCTGCAACGTCAGCCACGCCACGCCCACCAGGGCAAAGCCCACGGCGATCCATTGCGCGGTCGACAACCGTTCGCGCAGCACCAGCACACCGAGCACCACATTGATCAGCGGATTGATGAAGTAGCCGAGGCTGGTTTCCACCACATGCCCCGCGTTTACCGCCCAGATGTACAAGCCCCAGTTGAACGCGATCAGCAGGCTGCTGACGCCGAGCAGCGGCACCGCGCGTGGCTGGGCGCGCACCTGCCGCCACCACGTGCGTCCGTTCTTCAACAGCAGCCAGCCGATGACAAGGACCGCACTCCAGACGATGCGGTGCGCGATGATCTGGAACGACGGCACGGCCTTCAGCAGGTGCCAGTACAGCGGCACCACGCCCCAGATCAGGAACGTGCCGGCGGTGATCGCCAGCCCCTTGCGATCGATGGGCGATACGCTCATTTCGACTGCCGTGCGCGTGCCAGCGTGATGACCACCACGCCAGCGAGGATCACCGCCATCGCGCCGAGATCATGCGGCGTGAAGGTTTCACCCGCGATGAAGGCGCCCAGCGCCACCGCGATGACCGGATTGACGTAGGCGTAGCTGCCGACCAGCACCGGGCGCGCATGGTGCAGCAGCCACACGTAGGCGGTGAACGCGATGATCGACCCGAATACCGCCAGGTACGCGACCGCCAGCCCACCGGTGAGCGTCCAGCCGGCGGCATCGAAACGCTCGCCATGCAGCAGGCCGGCAACGACCAGCATCACGCCGGCCGCCAGCATCTGCGCCGCCGCGGTCATGAACGGCGATGGCAGGTCGCGACCACGCGACCACACCGAGCCGTAGGCCCACGCGATCGGCGCGATCAGCAGCAACACCAGGCCCACCGGCGAGCCGGTCAGCGAGCTGCCGGCGTTGAGCCAGACCACACCGGCGAAACCGACGACGATGCCGAGCCATTCGCCGCGCGTCGGATGCTGTCCGCGCATCGCGCCGAACAGGCCCATCCACAACGGCATCGACGCCACCGCCACCGCGGCCAGGCCGGACGACACCGTCTGTTCGGCCAGCACGACCATGCCGTTGCCCATCAGCAACAGCAGCGCTCCCATCACCAGCACGTTCTTCCACTGCGCGCGTGTGGGCGGCGCGACGCCCCGCCACAGCAGGAACAGGAACATCACGCCTCCGGCGACCACGAAGCGGCTGCCCGACACCATCAGCAGCGGCGGAAAGCCGCCTTCCAGGGCGAAGCGGATGCCAAGGTACGTCGAGCCCCAGACCACGTAGACGATGGCCAGGGCGGCAGCGACGGCAAGGCCGCCACGCGCGGGCGCGGCGGAAACGGAGGACGTCATGGGGGGAACCGGAGGGAATGCGGTGTGGTGCAATTCTAGGCCAGTCGCGTACCCGCGGCGTGGCCGCAATGCCCTCGGTTGCTTGAAACCTTTCCGGGCAGGCTTGAACACCGCTCAAGCCACATCCCTGGAAACTGCAGGAGCGCCCCATGGGCGCGATGCTTGTGCGTCGACAAGCTCATAGAAAAAGCATCGCGCCCAGGGGGCGCTCCTACCGGATGTGGTCGGTCAGCCGCGCTCGCGCGCCAGCAACTGCTGCTTCCGCGGCAATCCCCAGCGGTAGCCACCGAGCGAACCGTCGCCACGGATCACGCGATGGCAGGGCACGACCACGGCGATGCGGTTGTGCGCGCAGGCGCTGGCCACCGCCCGTGCCGCGCGTGGCGCGCCCAGCGACTGCGCCAGGCCCGCATAGCTGACCGTCTCGCCCGCCGGAATCTTCATCAGCGCATCCCAGACGCGCTGCTGGAAACCGGTGCCGAGCAGGTCCACAGGCACCTCGGCATCGCCGCCCGCCAGACGCTCGGCCACCGCACGCAGGCGCGGCGCGAGGAAGTCGTCGCGTCCGGCCTCGACGCGCTCGAGCTGCGCCAGCGGAAATTCCTCACGCAGCTTCTGCTCCAGCACGGAATCGTCGCCGCCCAGTTCCACCGCGCAGATCCCGCGCTCGGTGGCGGCCACCAGCGTGCGGCCGAGCACGGTGTCCACCAGCGTCCAGCGGATCGCCACGCCGCGCCCGCCGGCGCGATACGTCGCGGGCGTCATGCCGAGCTTCGACGCGCCCTGCTCGTACAGGCGCGACGGCGAGCCGTAGCCGGCGTCGTACAGCGCGGTGGTGACGTCGCGCCCTTCGCGCAGCGCACTCTTCAGCGTCCCCAGCTTCTTGCGGGCCAGGTACTCGGCAGGACTCAGGCCGAAACGCGCACGGAAGCGCCGCTGCAGATGCGACGCACTGAGGCCGGTGCGAGCGGCCAGGTCCGACAGCGAGGGCTCACCTTCGTCGAGCAGGCGGCGCGCCAGCTCCAGCGGATCGGTGGAGATGGCGGAAGACGTGGGTAACGATCGGCGCGGCATGGTGTCCATGCGCCCAGACTAGGGCGCGCGCATCGGGCAGGCTATCCGGATCTTGCGCTTGGATTCTGCAGGAGGGGCTTCAGCCCCGACCGCACTTCAAGACCACGCGACGCTGGTCGAAGAGCATCGGGGCTAAAGCCCCTCCTACAGAGGATTTACTGCGCCCAGCGACCCGGACCCGGCGAATCGGGCAGGACCTGCGCCGACAGCTTGCGATCCTGGCCCAGGATGTCGATGGCGTCGGACAGGATGGCGGCGGACTCTCGCAGCAGCGGATCGGGACGCTTGTCCGCCAGCTTCTCGCGCTGCGCATCCTTCACGATGTCGCGCTCGGACGCACCCAGGCCGTCATCGGCCAGGTCTTCGGCCAGCGGGTCCAGCGCCAACCCCAGCGTCTTGCGCTCGGCCTGCCGCTCCTTGCGCTGCGTGTCCTGGCGATCGCGCTCGGCGCGACGCTCGGCCTCGTTGAGCGAAACGTACTTCTTGGCCGCTTCGGCACGGAACTGCGCCACGTCCTCGGACCACCACTGGAACTCCTTGTCCTTCGCCGAGCGCGCCGCATGCAGCGCCTCCAGCTTCGGCAGCAGCGGCGCGAAATTGCCGTACTGCGTATGCGGCACGGCGGCGATCCGCGTCCACGGCAAGGCGTTGTCGTAGGTGCTCTCGCCATACTCGGTGGCGTCGACGCTGACCGGGAACGCGATGTCCGGCACCACGCCCTTGTGCTGTGTGCTGCCACCGGCCACGCGGAAGAACTGCGCGATGGTCAGCTTGACCGAGCCGAAGCGCGGCGCTTCGTTCGCCGGCCAGCGGTCCAGGTCGACCATGTTCTGGACGGTGCCCTTGCCGAAGCTGGTCTCGCCGATCACCAGGCCACGACCGTAGTCCTGGATGGCGCCGGCGAAGATCTCCGACGCCGATGCCGACGCGCGGTTGATCAGTACCGCCAGCGGACCGTCCCACGCCACGCCAGGCTTGCGGTCGCTGTTGACGGTCACCCGGCCACCGGATTCGCGCACCTGCACCACCGGCCCCTTGTCGATGAACAGGCCGGTGAGTTCCACCGCCTCGTCCAGCGAACCGCCGCCGTTGTTGCGCAGGTCCATCACCACGCCGTCCACGCCCTGCGACTTGAACTGGGCGAGCAGCTTGGCGATGTCGCGGGTCGCGGAATTGAAGTCGTTCGGATTGCGGCGACGGCCCTCGAAGTCCTGGTAGAACGCGGGCAGCTTGATCACGCCGATGCGCCGCGCCGGCTCGTCGCCGGTGGCCGGCAGCGTGATGGTCTCGGCCTTCGCCGCCTGCTCTTCCAGCTTGACCTTCTGGCGGGTGATGGTGACCTGCGCGTGCTTGCCGTCGATACCGGCTTCGACCGGGATGTATTCGATGCGGACCTGCGTGTCCTTCTTGCCGCGGATCTGCGCCACCACGTCGTCGATGCGCCAGCCGATCACGTCGGTCATCGGGCCGGACTTGCCTTGACCGACGGCGACGATGCGGTCGCCGATCTTCAGCTTGCCGCTGAGGTCGGCCGGGCCGCCCGGCACGATCTCGCGGATCGCCACCAGATCGTCCTGCCGCTGCAGCACGGCGCCGATGCCTTCCAGCGACAGCGACATCGACTGGTTGAAGTTCTCGGCGGTACGCGGCGTGAAGTAATCCGTGTGCGGATCGATCGCGCTGGTGTAGGCGTTGAGGAAGGTCTGGAAGACATCCTCGGTCTTCAGCTCGTTGATGCTCCGCTGCAGGTTGGCGTACCGCTTGTCCAGCGTCTTGCGGATGTCGTCGGGCTTCTTGCCCGCCAGCTTCAGTCGCAGCCAGTCGTTCATCACGGACTTCCGCCAGATCGCGTCCAGCGCCTTGCCGTCCTCTGCCCACGGCGCGTCCTTGCGGTCGTACTCCCAACGCTCGTCACCGGCGAAGTCGAAGTCCTGCTTCAACAGCGCGCGCGCGAACGCCACGCGCTGGCCGACGCGCTGCTTGTAGACAGCGAAGATCTCGTACGCTGGGGCGAGGTCGCCCGAGCGGATGGCGTCGTCCATCCTGGTCTTGTACGGCGCGAAGCGCGCCACATCCGCCGCGGTGAAGAACTGCTTGCCGCCGTCGAGCGCTTCGAAGTACCGCTTGAACACGTCCTGCGACAGCGTGTCGTCCAGCGGGCGCGGCCGGTACGCGTAGCGGCTGTCAGACAGCAGGCCGTACACGAGCTTGGACGTGTTGGCCTGGTCGGCGGTGGGGGCCACCGTGATGGCATCGCCGTCGCCGCGCGCGAGCAGCGCCAGCGGGGTCGACAGGGCCAGGACAAGCAGCAGCAGGGGGGCTTTCTTCAGTGTCATTGCGTACTCGTGGCCCGGAGGCCCGTCAGGCTGGAACGGATTGCGGATTCGACAGAGGGACAGTGCACAAAGTTGCGTGCGTTGTCATCTGCCTGTCGGCAGCCTAAGCGCCACGATGTAGGGAAAGGTGAACCGCGGCCGTGCCACGGCCAGACACCGGGCACGCGCCGGAGAATCCGGTTCAGCCCGCCTGGCGGGCGGTGAAGGCGGCCTGCGCGGCCTGCTGGTCGGCGTGGTACGACGAGCGCACCAGCGGACCGGAGGCGACATGGCTGAAGCCCAGCGCCATGCCGTAGTCCTCCAGCGCCTTGAACTCGTCCGGCGTCCAGTAGCGCAGCACCGGGTGGTGGTGCGGCGTGGGCTGCAGGTACTGGCCGATGGTGACCATGTCGACGTCGTGCGCGCGCAGGTCGCGCAGCGTGCCCTGCACCTGCTCCATGGTCTCGCCCAGTCCCAGCATGATCCCGGACTTGGTCGGCAGGTGCGGATGCTGCTGCTTGAAGCGCTGCAGCAGCGTCAGCGACCACTGGTAGTCGGCACCCGGGCGGACATTCGTGTACAGCTCCGGCACGGTCTCGATGTTGTGGTTGAACACGTCCGGCGGATTCACCGCCAGGATCTCCAGCGCGCGGTCCATGCGGCCCTTGCCGCGGAAATCAGGGGTCAGAATCTCGATGCGCGTGGCCGGCGAATGCTCGCGGATGGCGCTGATGCAATCCACGAAATGCTGGGCACCGCCATCGCGCAGGTCGTCGCGGTCCACGCTGGTCACCACGACGTACTTCAGGCCCATGTCGGCCACGGTGTTCGCCAGGCTCAGCGGCTCGGACGGATCCGGCGGCTTCGGCCGGCCGTGGGCGACGTCGCAGAACGAGCAGCGACGTGTGCAGACTTCGCCCAGGATCATGAAAGTGGCCGTGCCATGACCGAAGCACTCATGGATGTTCGGGCAGCTGGCCTCTTCGCACACGGTCACCAGGCGGTTCTCGCGCAGCTTGGCCTTCAGTTTGGCGACCGAGCCGTCGGACGGAATGCGCACGCGGATCCACGAGGGCTTGCGCAGCACCGGCGCGTCGGCGAACTGGACGGGCGAGCGCGCGATCTTGTCGCCACCGAGCTGCTTGGCGCCCGTTTCCAGCGGTGCGGGAACGGAACTGACGACCTGGAGGGGAATCACGCGTGCGGGGGTATCGGCCATGAGGTAATTCTAGCCGCTTTCACCGGCAGGCCTCCGCTCGGCACGAACCCCACAGGCGCGAGAGATGGGACTGGGGCGAAGCCCCCTGAGTCAGGGGGCGCGGCAACGGCGCGGGGTGTGGCGGCGCAGCTCGGGGCCCGAGGTTTGCGCAGCGGACCTTGGGTTTTTGTTCCTGCGGCGCAGGAATAAAAAAGCCCGCAACAGCTAGGCTATTGCGGGCTTGCTCCCTCCCCCACGTCGGGATGCGGGGCCATCGTGAAGGGTGGGTTACAGGTGTTGCACGCTGCACTGCAAAAACAGAACCGGACGGTTCACTCGCCACTGTTGTGATGTCACGAATATGAATGCGAGCAAAACCCGCGCCAATGCTGCGTGTTACCGATATCAGACCAATTTCCGTGCCACTCGTCAGAATTGCCATTACGTTCTTCACCCTGTTTACCTGAACAGGGGTGGCGCACCGTTCCGGCGCAAATGCGTTCGCCAGCCGTCTACTTGAGGTAGTGGGGACGCCCGTCGTACCAGGCCTTGGCGCGGACAAGATGAAGCTTGCGCTGGTCCCCCTGCACTTCCATACCGACGCTCAGCGCGCGCCAGCGGGCGTAAAGATCGCCCTGCCGCTGACCGCCCTGCAGGCGCAGCCGCGCCAGCATGTCGTAGCGGTCGTTGCGCGCATGCATCCGGTCGAGGATCAGGACGTCGTCGCGCCATTCCACGCGGCCCTGCACCTGTGCCTGGCCATCGTCGACAAGCCGGTACACCCAGGCCGGACACTCCTTCTGCCGGGAGAACAGCGCCAGCAGGAAGCCCACATCCTTCATGGTCACGTCCGCACCACCGCCGGCGCTGATCGGCCGGTCCGCGTCCAGCCGCGCGCGGTCCAGCGTCACCCGCGCCCACCAGCCCCGGCGCGATTCGCCTCCGGGCTCGGTGAAGCCGACGTTGCGCACCTGCACCGTGCTGCCGTCGGCGACGAACAACCGCCGCTTCAGGTCGGCGCGGCGCAGCTTCAGGTCGAGGTCGATGTCGCCCCGCAACTGCACCCCCGCCATCTGCATGCGGGTGCCACGCCCGGCGATGCGTACGGTCCCGCGCCCCACTTCGCCTGCGGCGTCCAGCGACAGGTCGCCGCTGAGCACGCCCGCGCCGGCGTCGAAGCGCATCTGCCGACGCGGCAGGAATGCGTTGTACACGCGCAGGTCCGGCACGCGCGCATCCTTGAACACCACCCTCGCCTGCAACGCATCGCGCAGCTGGGCCAGCGGACCCTCGGCGTTGATCGACAGCGCCAGGTGCCGTCCCTGCACGTAGGGGGTGCCGGGCGTTTTCAGTGACGCCACGTCGAACCGATCCATCGTCGCCTGCAGCCGTGGCACCAGCGCCCCGTCCTTGCCCGCATCCAGCCGGATGTCGGCCCGGGCGAGACCGCGGATGCGGTTACCCATCACCTCGGCCACCGCGTCGACCTCGGGCACCGCGATGCGGCTGCCGGCCGCCAGTTGGCCCTCCGCCACCTGCACGTCGGCGCTGACCGAACCGGCACCATCGAGTTTCAGCCACGGCGCCTGCGGGAACAGGTCCGACAGCCAGCGCAGCGAATCGAAGTGCCAGACGCCGACCACATTGCCGGACGCGCGCGGCAGCAGGCTGGCGACGTCGCGCAGCGGCACCTGCCGGCCACGCAGGCGCAGGTCGGCGTCGACCGCCAGCCTGCCGTCGGCCTGTGGCGGTACGGTCGCTTTCAGCACGATGTCCTCGTCCACCGCCACGTCGATGCCCAGGATGTCGTTGCGCGCCGCGCCGGCGATGTCGTTGCCGCCGACGGCCATCGTCCATTGCGCGCGACCGCCCGGCTTGAGCAGCCCGCGTTCGAAACCCAGGTCGATATCGGCGCGCCCTTCCCCGGGCACCAGCGTCACCACCACGCCACCACGCGGACCGACGGCAACGTTCAAGCCAGCGGTCCGTCCACCCATCTTCACGTCGACGCGGGTCTTGAGCAGCTTGTCGATGCCGGCCGCCTCTTCGCGCCGATGCCGGTCGATGGCGAACCGCGCCTCCAGCGTCGCTTCGCGCAGCACTTCCTTGCCATCCCGGGCCAGCCGCGCGCCGGTGAACTCCACGACCGAGGGCATCAGTTCCATCGGCCCGCCGCGCAGTTGCTTGTAGAAACCCACCTCGCCGCGTCCCGTGCCAAGCAGTTCGAACCCGCCGAAGTAGCCCCGCCGGATCGAGTCGCTGGCGATACGGTCGAACTGCAGTTCCCAGCCGCCGTCGCGGGGCGGCGGTGGCGCCAGTTCCCTGGCAACGCGATGGACCCCACCGCGCACCTCGTACGCACGTAACTCGGGGACATGCAGGCGCCGCGACAGCAAGGGCAACAGTGCAATGCGTCCTTCAACACGGTCCGCCTTCGCCTCCCAGCCGATGCGCCGTGACTGGCCCTGCAGCGTCACGCCACGCAGGCTGACCCGACCCGGCCACCACGTCCGTCCAGACGCCCACTGCATCTGGAAGCGGTCGGGCTTGCGGTTCACCGCCTGCTCGCCCAGCGACGTGTTGAGAAACACGTTGCCCGCGACCAGATAGAGCACATAAGTAGCGAGCAGGGCGACCAGCGTTCCCGCGAGCCAGCGCAGGGATCTGTTGCGAAAGAAGATCCGTTCCATCCGCACAGGATGCCGCATCCGGTGCCGACGGAGGGCATCAGCGCGCGGCGAAATGCCCGTGGAAGCCGAGCGGCACCGTGTACGGCAGCCACGCCTGCGCCAGCGGACCCGCGTCCACCCGCCGCGCATCCAGCACCGCGATGCCACTGCGGCCCTTCGCCGCATCCAGCAGCGTGCCGACCAGCCAGCCGTCGTCGGGGCGCGTGCTGCCAGGCCACGGCACGAACAGGTGTTCTTCCACCAGCACGTCGCGCCCGTAGTCGTGCACCTGACGACGGCCGCGCGCCAGATCGAAAGCGCCGATGCGGCTGAAGTACGGCGCCGTCGAACCGTCGGCATGGATCGGCGCGTACAGGCGCGCGGCGTCGCGCGACGGTGTGCGTGCGTCGAACACGGGGAACTCGATGCCGGCGACACCCGTGTCCTCCCATTGCGCCTTGCCGCTGCGCAGGTCCAGCACCAGGTCGCGCAGTGGACCCTTGCCGCCGTGCACATCGGCGTGACCGTCGCCGCTCATGGCCGCCTTCATCGGCGAGCGCGCTTCTTCCACGTCCAGGTGCTGCACGGCACGCACGGTGATGCGGCCGTCGCGCTCGGACGCATCGCCGAAGTGGTAGATCGCGGCGAAGTCCGTCTCGAACCATTGCGCCTTCGACGGCGTGGCCTTGTCGACCACCGCCACGCGCAGCGGCTGGTCCTGCCGGAAGCGCAGGCGTTCGAAGAACGCGCCCTTGCCTTCGAGGTAGCGGAACGGGATCAACGCGAACACCAGATGCCGGTCGGTCATCGCGAAACTGTGCAGGTAGCCCGGCACCGGCGTCTCCAGCACGTCCGCCGACGCGAGCGCGCCGTCGCGGCCGAGATGCCACACCACCAGCCCGTTGCCGCCCATCATCGAGATGGAACCGAAATTCCACATCGACCCGTCGCGGTCCACCAGCGGGTGCGCGGAGAACGGAATGGCGGCCAGGTCGGGACGCCAGGTCACCGGACCGAGCGTGGTAAGTTCGTCCGGATCCAGCTCGAATGCCGAGCCCGCTTCGGAAAGCGCGAACAGGCGGCCGTTGATCATCGTGACCGACGTATTCGCGGTATTCGCGTCATCGTTGTTGCGGATCGGCTGCATGTCGGGAATGGACGTGCCCGCCGTCGGATACAGGAAGCGCCCGGCTTTCTGCTCTCGCGTGAACTTGGGCGTGGCCACCATGCGCGCGTGGTGGCTCAGCGTGCCGTCGCCATTGAAGCGCCACCCGTGCACCATGCCGTCGCCATCGAACCAGTGTTCGTAGCGGAAGCCGGCACGCTCGGTCCATGCGGGTCCGTTGCGGTACAGCGTGCCCGCGAAACCTGCCGGCAGCCGTCCTTCCAGCGGCACGGTCGCCGGGCCCAGCGTTTCGGATTGCACGGATTTCCAGCCCGCGAGCCATGGCTGTTCCCGCAAACCCGCTGCGAAGCGAGCGGGGTCGCCGGCGAAAGCGTGCTCGCTTCGCAGCAGCGCGGGCGCGACGGCCAGTGCGGTGGCACCGGACAGGAGAGTGCGCAGGAAGCGGCGGCGATCCATGGCCAGTTCCTCAACGCAGGGTGATGTCGATGGCGGCATCCTGCGCGCCGACCTCGAACCGGGCTTCGTCCCAGGTCGGCTTGCGCATCACGTTGGGATTGTTGCTGAAGCCGTAGGCCTCGACCGGCATGCCGATCATGTTGCTGTCGAGCGTGCCGTTGCCGTTTTCGTCATGGGTCACCAGCACGGCATAGGCACCCGGCTGCAGATCCTTGAACACGAACGTCGCCACGTTGCCCTGCGGCGGAGCGCCATCGGCCTGTATGGGCTTCGCCTGCCCATCCCAGCCAGCCTGTGAGTCGACGACCGCCAGCTTCAGCAGGCCGGTCTGCGCGCGCACATCGTGCAGCGTCACGGTGAGGTCGGCCGCCCACGCGGGCAGGGCGGCACAACAGGTGAGTACAAGGGAGAGCGGCAGCGTGTAGTGCCTGGGACGGGACATGGCGGACTCCGGTGGCGGGTGTGCGGCCAGTCTCGTCCGCCACCCCGCTCCGGTCAGTTGCCAGCCGTCATCTCTTCGACCTGCCGGAAGTCACTTCCTGCTTACGCCGCCTGTTCCACTGCATCGGCACGCTGCCGGCGCTCGCGCACCGCCGCGGCGAGTCGTTCCAGCACCTGCATCGAGGCGTCCCATCCAAGGCAGCCATCGGTGATGCTCTGCCCGTACGTCAGCGGCTGGCCATCGATCAGGTCCTGGCGGCCACCAACGAGGTGGCTCTCCACCATCACGCCGACGATGCGCTGTTCGCCGGCTTCCAGTTGCGCGGCGATATCGTCGATCACGGCCGGCTGGTTGTCCGGGTTCTTGGCACTGTTGGCGTGGCTGGCATCGACCATCAGGCGCGCCGGCAGTCCCGACTTCGCCAGCACCTGGCTGGCAGCCTCGATGCTGGCGGCATCGTAGTTGGGTGCCTTGCCGCCGCGCAGGATCACATGGCAATCGGGATTGCCCGCGGTCGCCGCGATGGCGGAGCGGCCTTCCTTCGTCACCGCCAGGAAATGGTGCGGATGCGAGGCCGCCCCGACCGCATCCACCGCGATCTTCACGTTGCCGTCGGTGCCGTTCTTGAAACCGACCGGGCACGACAGACCGCTGGCCATTTCGCGGTGCACCTGGCTTTCGGTAGTGCGTGCCCCGATCGCGCCCCACGCCACCAGGTCGCTGATGTACTGCGGCGAGATGGTGTCGAGGTACTCGCAGCCGGCTGGCAGGCCGAGCGCGTTGATGTCGCGCAGCAGGCCGCGCGCCAGCCGCAGTCCGCGATTGATGTCGAAACTGCCGTCCAGCGCCGGATCGTTGATCAGCCCCTTCCAGCCGACCGTCGTACGCGGCTTCTCGAAATACACGCGCATCACGACTTCCAGATCATCGGCCAGCGCATCGCGCAGCGGCTTCAGGCGCTTGGCGTACTCGATGGCCGACGTGGGATCGTGGATCGAGCAGGGCCCGATCACCACCACGAGGCGGTCGTCGCGGCCGTGCAGGATGTCGTGCAGCGCGGCGCGCGATCCGGACACGGTCTGCGACACCGCGTCGTCGCACGGCAGTTCACCGATCACGGCGGCGGGCGTGACCAGCTCATCGAGTTTTCGGATGCGCAGGTCGTCGGTATGGGGGGCCATCGGGGTTCTCCGGGTCAACAAAAAAGCCGCCAGGTTCGCTGGCGGCTTCAAGGGGATTCTTCTGGTGTTTCGCTAGAAGGAACACAGCCTCGCCGCCGCGGAAGGATCGCGGTAATACCAGAACCAAAAGCGGGCGCGGGCAGTGTTCACGCGGCCATTGAGCCACGCATGGAGAGGCTTGTCGAATGTTTCATCGGCAACGGAAGCCGCAGGATCACGCGGCGGTGAAGAACATCAGGTAGACCAGCCGTCCGTCCTCCATCGTGCTGCCGAACGCGGGACCGGCGGTATGCCACAGCCAGGGACGCAGCAGCACCAGCCGGTTGAATCGCATCGGCACCTGCATGGTGGGTTCCCACACGCTGTCGTCGTTGCTGTGCTTCTCGATGATCTCCTGGTGCATCTGTGCATGCGAGGTGAACCCCATCTCCGCGAGCTCCGCATCGTTGAGCGGCGCGCGGTCGCGGTTCGACGGACGATGACGGAAGAACTCCGTACCGCCGCGGCAATCCTCCGGCTTGCTCAGATAGAGGATGCCCGACCAGTACGCCTGGTCGATGTGCACCTTCGCGCTGCCGACATCGCTGGCCAGTGTGATGCGGAACTTGCCGTGCGACTGCAGCGGGTTGATCGGCTTGAGGCGCTCGCCGGTGAGATGCGAGGCGATCTCGGACAGGCCTTCGATCTCGATGCGCTCCAGCGAGTTGCGGCCCGGGAAGGGACCACGCAGGTCGGGATAGGTCAGCTTGAGCGCCGCCTCGCGCAACGACAGCGCGTCCTGCTGGCCGAGGAAGTCGTCGACGACGATAAGCGAGGTATGCATGACGTGCAGGCTAACGGTCGACCCGCATCACGACAAGGCAAAAAGAAACCCCGCCTTGCGGCGGGGTTCCCGGTACTGCGGTACAGCGGACGCGGACTTCTTAGAAGTCCATGCCACCCATGCCGCCCATGCCGCCGCCGGCCGGCATCGCCGGCTCGTCCTTCTTCGGAGCCTCGGCCACCATCGCTTCGGTGGTGATCATCAGGCCCGCGATCGAGGCGGCGTTCTGCAGCGCGGAGCGCGTGACCTTGGTCGGGTCCAGGATGCCGAACTCGATCATGTCGCCGAACTCGCCGTTGGCGGCGTTGTAGCCGAAGTTGCCCGAACCTTCCTTGACGCGGTTGACGATCACCGACGGCTCTTCGCCGGCGTTGGTGACGATCTCGCGCAGCGGGGCTTCCATCGCGCGCAGGGCGATCTGGATGCCGTGGTTCTGGTCTTCATTGGCGCCCTTCAGGTTGCCGATAGTCTGCAGCGCGCGGATCAGCGCGACGCCACCGCCCGGGACCACGCCTTCTTCCACCGCCGCACGCGTGGCGTGCAGGGCGTCTTCGACGCGGGCCTTCTTTTCCTTCATTTCGATTTCGGTCGAGGCACCGACCTTGATCACGGCCACGCCGCCGGCCAGCTTGGCCACGCGTTCCTGCAGCTTCTCGCGGTCGTAGTCCGACGAGGTCTCTTCGATCTGCGCCTTGATCTGCTTGATGCGCGACTGGATGCGCTCGGCATCGCCGGCGCCGTCGATGATGGTGGTGTTCTCCTTCGAGACCACGACCTTCTTCGCACGACCCAGGTCGTTGATGGTGGCCTTCTCGAGCTGCAGGCCGACTTCCTCGGAGATCACCGTGCCGTTGGTCAGCGTGGCGATGTCTTCCAGGATGGCCTTGCGGCGGTCACCGAAGCCCGGCGCCTTGACGGCGGCGACCTTGACGATGCCGCGGATGGTGTTGACCACCAGCGTGGCGAGGGCTTCGCCTTCCACTTCCTCGGCCACGATCAGCAGCGGCTTGCCGGCCTTGGCGACGCCTTCCAGCACCGGCAGCAGTTCGCGGACGTTGGAGACCTTCTTGTCGTGGATCAGGATGAAGGGGTCGTCGAATTCGACCTGCTGCGACTGCTGGTTGTTGATGAAGTACGGCGACAGGTAGCCGCGGTCGAACTGCATGCCCTCGACGACGTCGAGTTCGTTCTCCAGGCCCGAGCCTTCCTCAACGGTGATCACGCCTTCCTTGCCGACCTTCTTCATGGCCTCGGCGATGATGTCGCCGATGTTGCTGTCGGAGTTGGCCGAGATGGTGCCGACCTGGGCGATCGCCTTGTCGTCGGCGGTCGGCTTGGAGAGCTTCTTCAGCTCTTCGACGGCGGCCTTCACGGCCTGGTCGATGCCGCGCTTCAGGTCCATCGGGTTCATGCCGGCGGCGACGGCCTTGGAACCTTCGCGGATGAACGCCTGCGCCAGCACGGTGGCGGTGGTGGTGCCGTCACCGGCGTTGTCGGAGGTCTTGGACGCGACTTCCTTCACCATCTGCGCGCCCATGTTCTCGAACTTGTCGGCCAGTTCGATTTCCTTGGCGACGGAGACGCCGTCCTTGGTGATCGTCGGGGCGCCGAAGCTCTTCTCGAGCACGACGTTGCGGCCCTTCGGGCCGAGGGTGGCCTTGACGGCATTGGCGAGGACATTCACGCCGCGCACCATGCGCGTACGGGCGTCTTCACCGAAACGGATATCTTTGGCTGCCATTGTGTGGAACTCCGGGAATGGGGAATTGAGAATCGGGAATCGTCGAAAGCGGGAGCGTCGTCTGGGGATCGGAGGCGAGGACCGAGGGAACCGCTTCAACGATTCCCCATTCCCGCCTCCCGATTCCCACGCACTCAGCCGAGGATCGCGAGGACGTCGTCTTCCTTGATGATCTTGTACTCGACGCCGTCCTGCTTGTAGGCCGAGCCGGAGTACTGGCCGTAGATCACCTTGTCGCCGACCTTGACCTTCGGGGCGCGGACATTGCCGGTGGCCTCGACGAACTTGCCTTCGCCGACGGCGACGACTTCACCCTTGGTGGGCTTTTCCTTGGCGGCGTCGGGAATGATGATGCCGCCGAGGGAGGTTTCTTCGGCTTCGATCGGCTTGACCACCAGACGGTCGTACAGCGGCTTGATGTTGCTCATGTCAATCCTCTTAAGTGATTGATTGGACTAGGAAAGGGGCGGCGATGTTAGCACTCGCCTCGGGGGACTGCCAACGTCGCGGACACAAAAACCCGGCAACGCCGGATGCCGACCGATGTTGGGAGGGCCCGCGGCGCTTTCAAGGGCCGGGCCGCAGATTTTTTTGCGGGAGGGCCGGACCGGACGGTCTGCGATAATCGCCGGCCCATGCCCGTCTTCCTGATCCTGTCCACCTGCCCGGACGCCGCCACCGCCCAGCGGCTGGCGCGGACGCTGGTGGACGAACGGCTGGCGGCCTGCGTGAACCTGCTGCCGGGCGTGGTCTCGACCTACCGCTGGCAGGACGCCGTGGAGCAGGCGACCGAAGTCCAGCTGCTGGCCAAGACCGCCGGGGACCGGCGCGATGCGCTGATCGCCCGGCTGGCCGAACTCCACCCGTATGAACTGCCGGAGATCCTGGCGGTCGAAACCGCCGCTGGCCTGCCCGCCTACCTGGACTGGGTGACCGCCGAAACCCGGGCCGACGCCCGCGCCCCCGAGTGACCCGATGACGCCGATCCGCACCCTGTTCGCCTGCCTGCTGCTCCTCGCCTCGCTGATCGCGCCGGCCGCGTCCGCCGCGATCACCCAGGATGACCTGCTGCCGGTGGACGAGGCCTTCGTGCTGACGGCGACCGCGCCGACGCGCGACCGCATCGAGGTGCGCTGGAAGATCACCGACGGCTACTACCTCTACCGCCATCGCACTGGCGTGGAGGCCGATGCCGGCTTCGCCGCACAGCCGCTGCAACTGCCCAAGGGCAAGGCGTACCGCGACGAGTTCTTCGGCGACGTCGAGACCTACCGCGACGAACTGCTCGCCACCCTGCCCGGCCAACCGACGGCGTCGACCGACAGCGTCACCCTGAAGATCAAATACCAGGGCTGCGCCGACGCCGGCATCTGCTACCCGCCGCAGACGCGCACGCTGAAGGTGGCGCTGCCGCCAGCCGCGGACGGCGGCGCCTTCGTCCCGCTGGGATCCGGCGCGCTCACCGGCGGCCTGCTCGGCCAGAAACCGCAGGCCGGCATCGACGCGCTGCCGTTGCCGGCAGAGCAGGCCTTCGCCTTCGAGGCGATCGCATTCAACGGCAACGAACTGCTGCTGCGCTTCACGCCGGCACGCGGCTATTACGTCTACCGCGACCGCACCTCGATGGCGCTGGAAGGCGCCAAGGGCATCGCGCTGCAGGCGCCGCGCTGGCCGAAGGGCAAGGCGCACCGCGACGAGCATTTCGGCGAGGTCACGGTCTACTTCGACCAGGCCGAAGTGCCGGTGCCGCTGCGACGCGACCGTGCGGACGCCACGCAGGCCACGCTGCGCGTCACCTTCCAGGGCTGCCAGACCGACGGCATCTGCTATCCGCCGATGACGCGGCGCGTGAAGCTGTCGATTCCCGCCGGCACGGTGACGCCGGACAGCACCCCGGACGTACCCGCTCCTGCTGCCGTCGCGCCGCTGCCAACGAGCGCGACGACACCCGACAGCACGCCGGCCGCGGCGCCGGACGCAGCCGCGACGACCACACCCGCCGCGGCCGAGGTCGAGCGCACGCGTCCGCCCGAAGACGTACTTGCACGCAACCAGGGCGGCGCCACGTCGCTGCTCGTCGCACTCGCGCTGGCGCTGGTCGGCGGCCTGATCCTCAACCTGATGCCGTGCGTGCTGCCGATCCTGTCGCTGAAGGCGCTATCGTTGGCCGAGAGCGGGCAGAACGAAGGCGACGCCCGTCGGCGTGCGCTCTGGTACACCGCCGGCGTGCTGGTCAGCTTTGTCGCCGTCGGCGCGCTGGCCATCGCGCTGCGCGCCGCCGGTCAGGCGCTGGGCTGGGGCTTCCAGTTGCAGCAGCCATGGTTGGTCGGCCTGTTGGCCTATGTGATGTTCGCGGTAGGCCTGAGTCTGTCCGGTGTATTCGCGGTCGGCCATCGGCTGGCCGGTGCCGGGCACGGGTTGGCGTCGCGACGCGGTCCGGTGGGCGACTTCTTCACCGGCGTGCTGGCGGTGGTCGTGGCCAGCCCGTGCACGGCCCCCTTCATGGGCGTGGCGCTCGCCTACGCCTTCACCGCACCCACGCCGCTCGCGCTGCTGGTGTTCGCGGTGCTCGGCCTGGGACTGGCGTTGCCGTTCCTGCTGATCGGCTTCGTCCCCGCGCTGGCGAACCGTCTGCCACGGCCCGGTGCATGGATGGAGACGCTGAAGCAGGTGCTCGCCTTCCCGATGTACCTGACCGCCGTGTGGCTGCTGTGGGTGCTCGGCAAACAGCGCGGCATCGACGCGGTCGGCCTGGCACTGGTCGGGCTGGTGCTGCTGGCGCTGGGCCTGTGGTGGTTCCAGCGCGTGCGCTTCGCCACGTCGCCGTTGCCTCGCGTGCTGGCGCTGGCGCTCGCCGCCGCCGCACTGGTGCCCTTGCTGATGGTGCACCGCTTGCCGGTGGCCACCGCCGCTGCACCGACGGCGGAAGGCCATGTGGCGTATTCCGCCGAACGCCTGGCGGCGTTGCGCGCCGAGGGCCGCATCGTCTTCGTCGACATGACCGCCGACTGGTGCGTCACCTGCAAGGCCAACGAAAAGGCCGTACTCAACACCGCGGCGTTCCGCGACCTGCTCGCCACGCACGAGGCGGTGATGATGACGGGCGACTGGACCAACGTGGATCCGGCCATCACCGCCTTCCTCGAACAGCACAAGGCCGTCGGTGTTCCGCTGTACGTGGTGTATCCGCGCAACGGCGGCGAAGGCGAGGTGCTGCCCACCGTGCTGACCCGCGACACCATGCGCCAGGCGTTCGAACGGGCCGCGCGTTGAAGATCACCACGCCGCGCATCGTCGCCGTCGCGATCCTCGCTGGCGGACTGGGCCTGGCGGCCAGCGTCTGGTTCAACGGCAATCCGTTCTGGCGCACGCTGATGGGAGAACGCGCCCTGCAGGCCGCCACGAACGCGACAGCGCCCACACCGCCTGCGGGCGTGACCCCAGCCGGGATCGGCGATCCGATGCCGGCGATCGCGCTTCCCGGACTGGACGGAACCGTCGTCGACCTGCGCACGCGCTACGCCGGCAAGCGGCTGCTGATTAACGTGTGGGCGAGCTGGTGCGGCCCCTGCATCGAGGAGATGCCGGAACTGGATCGTTTCGCCGCCTCGCAGGGCGCGGACGGCGTGCAGGTGATCGGGCTGGCGCTGGACACCCCGGACGGCGTGCGCGACTTCACCGCGAAGATCCCCGTGCGCTATCCGATCGTGCTGGATACGCCGGGTCCCGCCGACGCCAGCGTCTGGCTGGGCAACGCCAAGGGCGTGTTGCCCTACACCGTGCTGGTCGGGGCAGACGGGCGCATCGAGCGGCAGAAGATCGGTCCGTTCGTCCACGGCGAGATCAGCGGCTGGGCCCAGTAAGCCGCAACGTCGGCGAACCAGCCGTCAACGCGCGGAAGGACGCTGCCCTTGCCCAACCCGTAACCCGCGCACGGCGCCCACGATTGCGCGATCCGGGGACGAACCCGCCAGAAATCAAACATTCGTTTAAATCATGGCGAACTTCGGCGAACTGGACAGCATTGCCCGCTTCGCGCAGACTGCCGCCCTTCCGCTGGAGAGCCGAATGGCGAAGCTGCTGGTCCTGCATGGCCCCAACCTCAATCTGCTCGGCACCCGCGAGCCGGAGGTCTATGGCCATGCGACGCTGGCGGACATCGACCTGGCGCTGGTTGCACAGGCGCAGGCCGCCGGCCACCAGCTGGAGGCGTTCCAGTCCAATGCCGAGCATGCGCTGGTCGACCGCATCCAGGCCGCCCGCACCGACGGCACCGCCTTCATCCTGATCAACCCGGCCGCGTTCACCCACACCTCGGTCGCGATCCGCGACGCGTTGGCGGCGGTGGCCCTGCCCTTCATCGAAATCCACCTGTCCAACCCGCACAGCCGCGAACCCTTCCGCCACACCAGCTACCTCAGCGACAAGGCGGTGGGCGTGGTCTGCGGCTTCGGCGCCGACAGCTACCGCTACGCGCTGGACGCCGCCCTGCAGCGGCTGCCGGCCTGACATCCCTTCTTTTGGTTCCCTGCGGGGAACCGCGTTCAACCACGAGGCTCCCATGGATCTCCGCAAAATCAAGAAACTGATCGACCTGCTGGAAGAGTCGAACCTGGCCGAAATCGAGATCAAGGAAGGCGAAGAATCCGTGCGCCTGGCGCGCACGCCCAAGGGCGGCTACGCGGCGCCGGCAGCCCCCGCCCCGGTCCCCTACGCCGAACCGCGCCCGGCCGCACCGATGCCGATGAGCTCGCCGACCGAAGCCTCCACCGGCGGCACCGCCAAGGCAGGCAATGCGTTGCCCGAAGGCCATGTGGTGCGCGCGCCGATGGTCGGCACGTTCTACGCCTCGCCGTCGCCGGACAAGCCGTCGTTCGTCAGCGTCGGCCAGTCGGTGAAGGCCGGCGAGACCCTGGCGATCATCGAAGCCATGAAGATGTTCAACCCCATCGAAGCCGACGTGTCCGGCACCGTGCTGTCGATCCTGGCCGAGAGCGGCCAGCCGATCGAATTCGACCAGCCGCTGTTCGTGATCGGCTGAAGCTCGGGAATCGGGAATGGAGAATGGGGAATCGCCAAAGCGGCCGCACGAACGGCTCGATGTGTGGCGCGACTCCATGGACCTGGTTGAAATGATCTACCGGCTCTCCGACGGATTCCCGCGCTCCGAACGATTCGGCCTGACGCCGCAGTTGCGCCGCGCCGCGATAAGCATCCCTTCCAACATCGCGGAAGGCGCGGCACGTCGCTCCACGGCGGAATACCTGCGCTTCCTGTCGATCGCACGCGGCTCCCTATCGGAGGCAAGCACGCAGCTACAGATCGCGCGACGGCTCGGCTACGCCCAGGCCACGACCATCGAGACTGATCGCTTGATCGACACTATTTTCGCGCGTCTGACAGCATTGATGAAGTCACTGGATAACCGCAGAGAATGACGATGCATCGCACTCTCCATTCCCGATTCCCCACTCCCAATTGCCGGCCCTAAACCATGCTCGACAAAGTCGTTATCGCCAACCGGGGTGAGATCGCGCTGCGCATCCTGCGCGCCTGCCACACCCTCGGCATCCGTACGGTCGCGGTGCATTCCACCGTCGACCGCAACCTCAAGCACGTGGCCATGGCCGACGAATCGGTCTGCATCGGCCCGGCCGCCTCCAAGGACAGTTACCTCAACATCCCGGCGATCATTGCCGCGGCCGAGGTGACCGACGCGCAGGCCATCCATCCCGGCTACGGCTTCCTGTCGGAGAACGCGGACTTCGCCGAGCGCGTGGAGCAGTCCGGCTTCATCTTCATCGGCCCGAAGGCGGACACCATCCGCATGATGGGCGACAAGG
The DNA here is from genome assembly GCF_010093445.1 of Pseudoxanthomonas japonensis. Classification (GTDB taxonomy): domain Bacteria; phylum Pseudomonadota; class Gammaproteobacteria; order Xanthomonadales; family Xanthomonadaceae; genus Pseudoxanthomonas_A; species Pseudoxanthomonas_A japonensis. The sequence goes on from NZ_PDWW01000009.1 coordinate 96,618, forward strand.
TCGAAGCGATCCGCGCCATGCAGGCCGCCGGCGTGCCGTGCGTCCCGGGCAGCGGCGGTCCGCTGGGCGACGACATCGTCGCCAACACCAAGATCGCGCGCGAGATCGGCTACCCGGTCATCATCAAGGCCGCGGGCGGTGGCGGCGGCCGCGGCATGCGCGTGGTGCATGTCGAAGGCGCGCTGAAAGCCGCCATCGAGACCACCAAGTCGGAGGCCAAGGCGGCGTTCGGCAACGGCGAGGTCTACATGGAGAAGTTCCTGGAGAATCCGCGCCACGTGGAGATCCAGGTGCTCGCCGACGGCCAGGGCAACGCCATCCACCTGGGCGAGCGCGACTGCTCGATGCAGCGCCGCCACCAGAAGGTGGTGGAAGAAGCGCCGGCCCCCGGCATCACCGAGGAACTGCGCAACGAGATCGGCAAGGTCTGCGTGGAAGCCTGCATCCGCATCGGCTATCGAGGCGCGGGCACGTTCGAATTCCTGTTCGAGGATGGCCGCTTCTACTTCATCGAGATGAATACCCGCATCCAGGTGGAACATCCGGTGACCGAGCGCATCACCGGCATCGACCTGGTCTGCGAACAGCTGCGCATCGCCGCCGGCCAGAAGCTCACCATCAAGCAGAGCGACATCGTGCTGCGTGGCCACGCCATCGAGTGCCGCATCAACGCGGAAGACCCGGACACCTTCATGCCGCACCCGGGCCTGATCCAGCACTTCCATCCGCCGGGTGGTCCCGGCGTGCGCGTCGATACGCACATCTACGAAGGCTATCGCGTGCCGCCGAACTACGACTCGATGATCGCCAAGCTCATCGTGCACGGGCCGGACCGCGAGACCGCCATCGCCCGCATGCGCGTGGCGCTGAGCGAGATGGTCATCGACGGCATCAAGACGAATATCCCCTTGCAGCAGCGCATCATGCGCGACCAGGGCTTCCAGGCCGGCGGCCAGAACATCCACTACCTGGAAAAGCGCCTCGCCGAACGCAAGAACAAGGCGATCTCGCTGGTCTGAAGCCTTCGCATCATGCAAAAAAAGAAGGGCCGGGATGGCGACATCCCGGCCCTCGCTTTTCGAGCGGTAACGCTTACGCCGTCGTCACTCCGGCGCCTGCTGCGTACCCGGCACCGGTGTCGCGCCGAGCGGCGAGGAAGGATCGGTGATCCTCACCACTTCCGACGAGCCGTCAGGCCACACGACCTTGATCGTGCTGCCGGGGGACAGCGTCGAGAACGGCGTGCCGCTGCGCGCGCGGTAGAGCGCGGCGACCTGCGAGGCACCAAGGCGGCGTGCATCGTCCGGCGCGTGGATGGTCATGTGCCCGATCCGCGAGAGGTCCCGGAAGCCGGGGTCGCGCGTTTCGATGACGATCGTGGCGGCCGCGGCGGCATAGGCCACCACCACCAGTCCCCAGACCAGGAGATTCACTCCCGGCCGCGTGCGCTTGTATTTCATCCGTCCACTCCCGGGCGGGCCAGCAAGGTGCCCACCATCTCGTCCACGTTGTCCGCACCCTGGCGCGGGACACCGGCGTCCCGTGCGAAGGTGGTGAAATCCTGCGATTCGTCCTGCGAGCAGATACCGCCGTTCACGCAGTAGCTCGTCATCATCGAACCGTCGGGGCTGCAATCCATGCCCAGTTGGCATGACGCGATGCGCCATGCGATCTCGCTCAGGTCGCTGCCCGACACCTCGCCCAGCGTGTCCCGCCGCCCGCTCCCGATCGTGCCCATCGCGGGCGCGATGGCGAGATACGCGAAGGGATCGCCCGAATCGAGTACGCGCTGCACCAGGTCGCGCCGGTAGTCGTCGCCATCTTGCAGCGGCTGGTCCATCGCGAGCAGCGAAGCCTCGGCCGCGAGACTGCCGGCGCGCGCGGCCTGCATGCGCTGCGTGATGAGCGTGGGCAGCGAGAAGCCATCCTGCGGCACGAAACGCGCACAGCGCTGCTGGATGCGCTGGCGCGCGGACAGCATGGCCCGGCCGTTGGACAGGCCCAGCCCTGCGATGACACGCGTGTCCTGGGCATAGCCAATGGGATCGGCCGCGAACCCGGCGCAGTGATCCTGCACCAGGCTCAACAGCCACATCGCATCGGCATCGCCGGCGGCGGCAAGCGCCATCAGTTCGCGCGAATAGGCGAACAGGTCGGCGCTGTCTTCGAATGCACGCCGCAGCGGCGACAGCGCGGGCACCGTCCGCACCGCCATCGGGCGCAGCTGCGGCCGCACGGATGAAGAAGGAGAAAACGCGAGGCCCGACTCGACGCCGGCTTCGATGGCCGGCACCGGCGCATGCGGCAGCCAGCCCGCCTGGCGCAGCGGTATCCACGCCAGCGCCCCCAGCAGGCCCACCAGCATCATCGGCAGCAGCAGCTTGCGGGGCATGCGGTCATTATCCCGGCGCCCCGCCGGCCTTTCAATGCAATGCGTGCGCGTTGACGCCCCGGCCACGTCCTTTCGTCGCCGACCCGCGGTGGCGTGCGTGAGACAATCCTCGCCCGTTCATCTTCATCCGGCCCCTCATGCCTTACCTCGAACTCTCCTTGCGCTGCACCGAAGCCGAGCAGCCGCGCTACGAGAACGCGCTGGACGACGTGGGCGCGCTGTCGGTCACGCTGCTGGATGCCGATGCCGACACCGGCAACGAACGCGCGATCCTCGAGCCGGGCGTCGGCGAGACGCCGCTGTGGAAGGCGCTGGTGCTGACCGCGCTGTTCGATGCCGACGCCGATGCGCTGACGCTGCTGGCTGCACTGGAAGCGTTCGATCCCGGGCTGGACTGGACGCAGGTCGGCTTCCGCAAGGTCGAGGACGAGGACTGGGAACGCGCATGGCTGGACCAGTTCACGCCGATGCGCTTCGGCGCGCGCACCTTCATCGTGCCGTGGAATCACGAGGTCCCCGATGAAGCGGGCGAGGACGCGGCGATCGTGCGGCTCGACCCCGGCTTGGCGTTTGGCTCAGGCACGCATCCCACCACCGCCCTGTGCCTGCGCTGGCTCGACGCGCTCGCGGACGAGGGGCGGCTGCAGGGACAGCGCGTGCTCGACTTCGGCTGCGGGTCGGGCATCCTCGCGCTGGCCGCACTGAAACTGGGTGCGGCCCATGCCATCGGCGTCGACAACGATCCGCAGGCCCTGCTGGCCAGTGCGGACAATGCGCAACGCAACGAGGTGGGCGCGGACTTCAGCGTCTACCTGCCCGACGACGAACCGGTGGCGACGTATCCGGTGGTGGTGGCGAACATCCTCGCGTCCGCGCTCGACGCGCTCGCCGACACCCTCGCCGCACGCGTCGCGCCGGGCGGCCGCATCGCCCTGTCCGGCATCCTCAAGGGACAGGAAGGCGATCTGCTCGTCCGCTACGCGACGTGGTTCGACCACCTCTCGGCCACGCAGGACGGCGACTGGATGCGCATCAACGGCGTGCGACGCTGACGCGATGATCGCCCCGCCCCGTCACAACACGCCTGTCGGCGAGCGTGGTTGAATAGCCGCCATGTTCACCGCCTGCCCGCACTGCCAGTTCCTTGTCAGCCGCGACCCGCGGTCGGATGCAGCGCCTGCCGACTGCCCGCGCTGCGGCAAGCCCCTGTCGACGGCTGACGACGCGCCGGCGCCGGCGCCCAGCCTGGCCACGCTACTGCACGCCGCACCGCCACCGGCGGCGTCGGTTCCTGCCGCAACGCTGGCCATCGACGGGCAGGTCGATGCATCGCACGCCTCACCATCGGAAGTACCCGCTCTCTCCGCGCCTGCCGATACCGCGGAGGAGCATGCCGCACCGGCGGAGGAGATCGTGCCCGACGCCGCCGCAGCGACAAGCGACACGCCGTCGCCCGATGTCATGACGCCTGCCTCCGTTGAGGCGGCCGCGTCCCCACCGCTCCTCGCCCGCAAGACAACGGGGCCTCGCTTCCTGCAGCGTGCGCGCACCACGCCGGTGCATACGCGCCGCGTGCGGCTTCAATGGGTGGTCGCGGCGGCGTTGTCGTTGCTGCTGTGCATCCAGGTGGTGGTCGCGGATCGTGCCCGGCTCGCGACACAGGCCGGCTGGCGTCCCGTCGTGCTGGGTTTGTGCGCCGTCTTCCGCTGCGACGTACCGACGTGGCGCGAGCCCGCCGCGTTCACCATGCTCAGCCGCGACGTACGTCCGCTGCCCGATGCGCCCGGCACGCTGCAGGCGCAGGCCACGTTCCGCAATGAAGCCCGCTGGCCGCAGGCGTGGCCGGTGATCCTGCTGACATTGAAGGATGCCGACGGCCGAACCCTCGGCGCGCGGGCGCTGCAACCGGTCGACTACCTGCCCGAGGACCAGCTGCTCGCCACCATCGAACCCGGGCAGAGCGCACAGATGGCCGTGCGCATCCGCGAACCCAGCGCCAGCGTCGTCGCGTTTTCCTTCGACTTTCGTTAAGCCCCGCGGATTCATCAAAAAGCGGATGCGCACGCCACGATCAGGCGCTAGACTCCTCCCCCCGCCGAATACCCACAAGCACAAGGCGGGCTTCTGAATCCGTAGCACCCAGGGGATCCGATTGAACGCTGCCACGACACGCCAGGACACGCCACGCACCGCGTCGCGCCCGCCGCTGCGCGAGCACGTTGCCCAGTCGGTGCGGCGTTACCTGCGCGACCTGGACGGTTGCGATGCGGACGATGTCTACGAGATCGTGCTGCGCGAGATGGAAATCCCGCTGTTCGTGGAAGTGCTGAACCATTGCGAAGGCAACCAGAGCCGCGCAGCGGCCCTGCTCGGCATCCACCGCGCCACGCTCCGCAAGAAGCTCAAGGATTACGGGCTGGCCTGAGGCCCGCGGTCGCGTTGCTGCGCCGCGCTATAATTCGCGCCCCGCTTCGCCACGCCTCTCCCATGACCGTCGATTTCCAGCCCGTGCGCCGGGCGCTGCTGTCCGTTTCCGACAAGACCGGCCTGCTCGAGCTGGCCCGCGCCCTCGCTGCCCGCGGCGTCGAACTGCTGTCCACCGGCGGCACGGCGAAGACATTGCGTGACGCCGGCCTCGCCGTGCGCGATGTCGCCGACGTCACCGGTTTCCCCGAAATGATGGACGGGCGCGTCAAGACGCTGCATCCCAAGGTACATGGCGGTCTGCTGGGTCGCGCCGGCACGGACGACGCGGTGATGGCCGAGCACGGCATCGGCGCCATCGACCTGCTGGTGCTGAACCTGTATCCGTTCGAGTCCGTCACCGCGAAGGCCGACTGCACGCTGGCGGACGCGGTCGAGAACATTGACATCGGCGGGCCCGCGATGCTGCGCTCGGCGGCGAAGAACTTCGCCCGCGTCGCGGTCGCCACCGCCCCCTCGCAGTACGCGGGACTGGTGGCCGAGCTGGACGCCAACGACGGCGCGCTGTCGGCGAAGACGCGCTTCGCGCTGTCGGTCGCCGCGTTCAACCGCGTGGCGCAGTACGACGCCGCGATCAGCAACTACCTGTCCGCCGTCACCGACACCTCGTCCGACGTGCCCGTGCGCAGCGCGTTCTCCGCGCAGGCGAACGGCAGCTTCGTCAAGGTCATGGACCTGCGCTACGGCGAGAACCCGCACCAGCAGGCCGCGTTCTACCGCGACCTGTACCCCGCGCCCGGCTCGCTGGCCACGTTCCAGCAGCTGCAAGGCAAGGAACTGAGCTACAACAACATCGCCGACAGCGACGCGGCATGGGAATGCGTGCGCCAGTTCGACGCGCCGGCCTGCGTGATCGTCAAGCACGCCAACCCGTGCGGCGTGGCCGTCGGCGTGGCCTGCGGCGATGCCTATGAACTCGCGTACGCGACCGATCCGACCAGCGCGTTCGGCGGCATCATCGCGTTCAACCGCACGCTGGATGCGGCAACGGCGAAGGTCATCCTCGACCGCCAGTTCGTCGAAGTGCTGATCGCGCCCGACTACGAGGAAGGCGCGCTCGACTACGCGAAGAAGAAAGCCAACGTGCGCGTGCTGCAGATCCCGATGGCGCCCGTGTCGCCGGGCTTCATCGACACCAAGCGCATCGGCTCCGGCCTGCTGCTGCAGACCGCCGACGACCGCGTGGTCACGCGCGATGAGTTGAAGGTGGTGACGAAGCTCGCCCCGACCGACGCGCAGTTCACCGACCTGCTGTTCGCGTGGAAAGTGGCGAAGTTCGTCAAGTCGAACGCCATCGTCTATGCAAAGGATCACCGCACCATCGGCGTCGGCGCCGGCCAGATGAGCCGCGTGTATTCGGCGCGCATCGCCGGCATCAAGGCCGCCGATGCCAACCTGGTGGTCGAGGGCTCGGTGATGGCGAGCGATGCCTTCTTCCCGTTCCGCGACGGCATCGACGCCGCGGCCGCCGCCGGCATCAAGGCGGTGATCCAGCCGGGCGGCTCGATGCGCGACAGCGAGGTCGTCGCGGCTGCGGACGAGCACGGCATCGCCATGGTCTTCACCGGCGTCCGCCATTTCCGCCACTGACGCATCGCAGCCCATTGCCCGGGAGTACGAGTCCGCCATGAACCGCCTGCGCAACGCGTTCTCCATCGCCATCCCGTCGGTCGCGCTGCTCGTGCTGGGCGGCTGCACGGACACGCGTGGGCGGCTCGATGAGGCGCGCACGAAGATCGCGGCCACGCTGCCGGCGCCCTACTTCGAGGACCTGGTGACCGAATCGGTCGCCGTCGATGGCCAGCGCCTGGTGCTGACCGTCCGCAGCCCGGCGGGCGACGCGGCGAAGACGCGCGAGGCGCCCGGCTTCGATGCATTGAAGGAAAGCGAGCAGATAGCGCTGCACGACCTGTGCGGCCTCCCCGAGATCGCACCACTGCTCGATACCGACGCGGTGCTCGCGCGCCGCTTCGTGGACCGCGACGACGCGCTGTTCTTCGACGTCGAACTCCCTGCGCGCGACTGCGCGAATCCGCCTGCCGAGCCGTCGGCGCAGCCATGAGGAACGCCCCTTGAAAGTCCTGGTCATCGGTTCCGGCGGTCGCGAGCACGCGCTGGCGTGGAAGCTGGCGCAGTCGCCGCGCGTGGACGAGGTGATCGTGGCGCCCGGCAACGCCGGCACCGCGACGGAAGCGAAGTGCCGCAACGTCGCCATCAAGGTCACCGACATCGACGGCCTGCTGGCGCTGGTGCGATCCGAAGGCATCGGCCTGACCGTGGTCGGTCCCGAGGTGCCGCTGGTGGCGGGCGTGGTGGATCGCTTCCGCGCGGACGGCCAGCGCATCTTCGGCCCCACCGCGGCCGCTGCCCAGCTGGAAGGCAGCAAGGCATTCGCCAAGGATTTCCTTGCACGCCACGGCATCCCGACCGCGTTCTACGCGGTGCACACCGAGGTGGACGCCGCGCTCGCCTATATCCGCGAGAAGGGCGCGCCGATCGTCGTCAAGGCCGATGGCCTGGCCGCCGGCAAGGGCGTGATCGTGGCGATGACCTTGCAGGAAGCCGAGGACGCCGTGCGCGACATGCTGTCGGGCAACGCGTTCGGCGATGCGGGCGCGCGCGTGGTGATCGAGGAATTCCTCGACGGCGAGGAAGCCAGCTTCATCTCGATGGTCGACGGCACGACCGCGCTGCCGATGGCGACCAGCCAGGACCACAAGCGCGTCGGCGATGGCGATACCGGTCCGAACACCGGCGGCATGGGCGCGTACTCGCCCGCGCCGGTAGTGACGCCCGAGGTGCATGCGCGCGTGATGCGCGAGGTCGTCAATCCGACCGTGCAGGGCATGATCGCCGACGGCGTGCCGTTCACCGGCTTCCTGTATGCGGGCCTGATGATCGACGCCCACGGCGCCCCGAAGGTCATCGAATTCAACGTGCGCTTCGGCGATCCGGAAACGCAGCCGGTGATGCTGCGCCTGCAGTCCGACCTGGTCGATCTGGTCGAGGCCGCCATCGATGGACGTCTTGCCACGACCGAAGCGCAGTGGGATCCGCGTCCATCGCTGGGCGTGGTGATGGCAGCCGCGCCGTATCCCGAAACGCCGGTGACCGGCGATGCCATCGCCGGCCTGGACGAGGTGCCGGCGACGGCGAAGATATTCCATGCCGGCACCGCGCTGGACGCGGAGGGTCGCGTGGTCAGCGCGGGCGGACGCGTGCTGTGCGTGGCCGCACTGGGCGAATCGGTCTCCGATGCACAACGACACGCCTATGCCGGCGTGGACAAGGTGCGCTGGACCCACGAGTTCCACCGCACCGACATCGGCTGGCGTGCGATCGCGCGCGAACGCACGAACGGCTGATCCGTTACGTCGCCTGCACGAAGCTCGCAGCGACCTCCCGCGGTGCGCTGCGCAGGTACTGCGGCGCGATGGCGATCGTCTCGCCCAGGGCCGCCGCCGCGTGCCACGGCCAACGCGGATCGTAGAGAACGGCGCGCGCGATGGCGATGGCATCGGCCTGCGCCTGCAGCAGGATGTCTTCCGCCTGTTGCGGCTCCGTGATCAGGCCGACCGCGATCACCGGCATCGCGACTTCACGCTTGATCGCCGCTGCGAAGGGCACCTGGTAGCCAGGCCCCAGCGCGATCTTCTGCGCCGGATGCAGGCCGCCGCTCGACACATGGATGAAGTGGCTGCCACGCGCATCCAGCGCCTTCGCCAGTGCGATGCTCTGCGCAAGATCCCAGCCGCCGTCGACCCAGTCGGTCGCGGAAATGCGGACCCCGACCGCCATCGACGCCGGCACCACGGCCTTGATCGCATCGAACACCTGCAACACCAGGCGCATGCGATTTTCCAGCGCGCCGCCGTAGGCGTCGTCGCGCCGGTTGCTCAGCGGCGACAGGAACTGGTGCAGCAGGTAGCCGTGGGCGGCATGGATCTCGATCAGGTCCAGCCCGAGTCGCACAGCGCGACGCGCACTGTCGGCGAAGGCGGCGATGATCGCGTCGATGCCCGCCTGGTCCAACGAGCCCGGCGGATGCTGCCCCTCGGCATAGGGCAACGACGACGCCGATACCGTCTGCCATCCCTGCGGCGCGTCGGGTGCTATCTGTGCGCCGTGATGCTCCCACGGGCGGTGCGTGGATGCCTTGCGTCCCGCATGCGCCAGCTGCACGCCGATCGGCATCGTCGAGTACCTGCGTGCCGCCGCCAGCGCGCGGGCGAAGGCGGCTTCCGTCGTGTCGTCCCACAGGCCAAGGTCCGCCCAGCTGATGCGCCCCCGCGGCTCGACCGCGGTGGCTTCGATGATCGCAAGCGCAGCACCGGACTGGGCCAGGTTCGGCCAGTGGAAGGCGTGCCAGTCGGTCGCACGACCTTCGTCGGCGGAGTACTGGCACATGGGCGCGATGACGATGCGGTTGGACAACGGCAACGGCCCCAGCGAGAGGGGCGAGAACAGGCGACTCATGAGGCAAGGACCGGACGACGTGGGGCGGCCACTATCCGCCTGCGCCACAGGTCCATCAACGCCATCGACGGAACACTGTCGGGCGCGACGGCTGGCACCGCCATCGCGATTTGCTAGGCTGCGCGCAACCCACGGAGGGCGCATGTCCAGCCACAGCCAGTTTTCGCTGCTGACACAACGGCGGTTCCTGCCGTATTTCACCGTCCAGGCGCTGGGCGCCTTCAACGACAACGTCTACCGGCAGGCGATCATCGCGCTGCTGTTCTTCCTGGGCGCCAGCGACGACCAGCTCTCGCTGTACGCCACGCTGGCGCCGGCGATCTTCATCCTGCCGTACTTCCTGTTCTCCGCCATCGCCGGGCAGTTCGCCGAGAAGCTGGAGAAACACCGGCTGATCGTCATCACCACGACGATGGAAATCGTGATCATGTCGCTGGCCGCGGTCGGCTTCCTGCTGCAGAACATGCCGCTGCTGCTGGTCGCGCTGTTCTGCACCGGCGTGCAGTCCACGCTGTTCGGACCGGTGAAGTATTCGGTGCTGCCCTCGATCCTCAAGCCGGAGGAACTGACCGGCGGCAACGGGCTGGTCGAGATGGGCACGTCGATCTCGATCCTGTGCGGCATGATCGCCGGCGGCATGATCTTCCAGGTGGCGGGCGCGTACGGGCCGCAGGCCGCCGCGGTCGCCATCGTGCTGCTGGCGGTGCTGGGCAACGTGATGTCGCGCCTCATCCCGCGCATGGATGCCGGGGCGCCGGACCTGGTGATCCGCTGGAACCCGATCCCGGAATCGCTTGCCGTGCTGCGCATGGCCAAGCAGCAACTGGCCGTACGCAACGCGATCCTCGGCGTGTCGTGGTTCTGGTTCTTCGGCACGCTGCTGACTTCGCAACTGCCGGCGTACGCCAAGCTGCACCTCGGAGCGGTGGACGGCTCGTCGACGCTGTACGTGTTCGCGCTGGCGCTGTTCTCCATCGGCACCGGTGTGGGCTCGCTGCTGTGCGAACGGCTGTCGGGCCGCACGGTCGAGATCGGCCTGGTGCCGGTGGGCGCGTTCGGCATGACGGCGTTCCTGCTGGATCTGTACTTCGCGCGGCCGGGTATCGCGCCGGTCACCGGGCTCAGCGTGGGCGACTTCGTCCGCCAGGCCGGCAGCCTGCGCATCATGATCGACCTCGTCGGCATCGGCATGTTCGCCGGCATCTTCGTGGTGCCGCTGTTCGCGCTGATCCAGAGCCGCACGCCCAATTCGCAGATGGCGCGCGTGTTCGCCGCGCTCAACATCCAGAACTCCGGCTTCATCGTGCTGGCCGCGCTGGTCGGCCTGGCGCTGCATGCACTGGGGTGGAGCGGACCGCAGATCTTCCTCGCGCTGGCCATCGCCAATGCCGTGGTCGCGATCTGGATCTTCACGATCGTGCCCGAATTCCTGATGCGCTTCCTCAGCTGGCTGCTGGTGCGCGCCCTGTACCGCTTGCGCCTGCACGGCATCGAGAAGCACGTGCCCGACGAAGGACCGGCACTGATCGTCTGCAACCACGTCAGCTACATGGACGCGCTGATCCTGTCGGCGACGATCCCGCGGCCGGTGCGCTTCGTCATGTACTACAGGATCTTCCAGATCCCGGTGATGAGCTGGATCTTCCGCACCGCCAAGGCGATCCCGATCGCCGGCGCCAAAGAGGATCCGGAGCTGATGCGCCGCGCATTCGAAGAGATCGACGCGGCGCTGGCGGCGGGCGAGATCGTCGGCATCTTCCCGGAAGGTGCGTTGACGAAGGACGGTGAGATCGCCGCCTTCAAGTCCGGCGTGGAGAAGATCCTGGAACGGCGTCCGGTCCCGGTGGTGCCGATGGCATTGAAGGGCATGTGGGCCAGCATGTGGAGTCGGCGCGATACGCGGCTCGGCCGCATGCGGGTGCCGCGACGGTTCCGCGCCCACATCGAGGTCATGGCGGGCGAGCCGATGGACGGCGCGACCGTGGACGCGGATCAGCTGGAAGCCAGGGTCCGGTCGCTGCGAGGCGATGCTGCGTGAGATGACCGGGCGTCGTCCTCGCTTCCGAGGGAGGTTGACGTGCAGGCATGCGGCGAATGGCGGTGCCGTGGTTCATTTTTCGCACAGGTCTGGCACTATTGGGCGGCCTGAGCGGCATGCACGCCGACTCGCACGCCCCTCCATCCCTGTACAAGGAAAGCCTGCATGAGCGCCGTACCTCCCATGCCGCCGTCATCCGCCGCACCCGGCAGTGTCCCCAACCATCTTGCCTGGGCCATCGTGTCCACGGTGCTCGCGACCTGCCTGTGCTGTCCGCTCGGCCTGATCGGCATCGTGGCGATCGTGTTCTCGGCGCAGGTGAACACCAAGCTCAACCAGGGCGACCTGGAAGGTGCGCGTCGCTCGTCCGCCAACGCCAAGACCTGGTGCTGGGTAGCCACCGCGTTCGCCATCATCGGCCTGCTGCTCAATATCGTCATGCTGGCCACCGGCGGCATGGAGCAGTACATGGAGATGATGCAGCAGATGCAGCAGATGCAGTGATCGCACTGCGTCCCCTGCATTACCTTGCGTTGACGGCGGCGGCCCTGGTGGCCGCCGTCGGCGTCTGGCTGCTGCTGAACTTCGATCCCAACGCGGCGGACAGCCCGTTCCCCGGCTGCATGTTCCGGGCGCTGACCGGTTACCTCTGCGTGGGTTGCGGGCTCACGCGCGCCTTGCACGCGCTGGTGCACGGCGACCTGCCGCGGGCGTTCGCGATGAACCCGCTGGGCGTGCTGCTGTTGCCGGTGATCCCGCTGATGGTGGCCCACAGCCAAGGCTGGCAGCCGCGCGTGCTGGAACCCCTGATGCGCGTCCTGCTGGCGCCGACGTTCTGGCTGGTCCTGTTGCCGGCCTACTGGATCGCGCGGAACCTGCCGTGGTTTCCGTTCACGCTGCTGGCGCCACCCTGATCCCCGCTTCCGCGCCGCGGCAGCGGCGACCTCGCGCCCGGCGACGGATCAGCTGACCCAGCCCCCGATCACGAACAGCGCCAGCACGGCGAGCCACAGCAGCAGGATGCGCCAGACCAGGCTCATCGCATCGCGCAGCTCGGGCAGTTCCCGCATGGCCTGCACCATGCCTTCTTCCGCATATTCCTCGGCTTCCTCCGCCAGTTCGGCGCGCACGCTGGCGCGTGCCGCCTGGGCCAGGAATCCCGTGTCCAGCCGGAAGCGCGCGCCACCGGCGTCGCGCCAGGTGGAGAACACCGTGTCGAAGTTGCCGACCAGCGCCATCGCCAGCGTCATCAATTGCGCGACCGGCCATTCCAGTGCGGTCCGCAGCGCGCGGGCCCCCGCACGGTTGCGCTCGGGCAGCGCCGTCGCCGCGGCGCTGTGCACCGCCAGCCGGTAGAGGATCGCGCCGACCGGTCCCAGCAGCAGGAACCAGAACAGCACGCCGAACCATCGCCGCAATGCATGGGTGAACACGGCCCCGACCAGGGCAGGACCGTCCAGCGCCGCGGTTTCGCCGGTAAGCCCGAGCCGCGCGATGGCGGCACGACGCGTTGTCGTGTCGTGCGCATCGATGACGGCTTCGACATCCACATCGAGATCGCGCGGTCCCCACGCATAGACCAGAACCGCGATGTCGAACAACAGGCCCGCGAGACCGTACACCGGGCCATCGAGCGACCACTGCAACAGCGCGACGACCAGCAGGACCGGCACCAGCGCCAATGCGATGCCGTAGCGCTCCTTCCAGAAGCCGCCATCGCGCGCCGATTCGCCCAGCCAGTGCATCCAGGCGTCGTACCAGCCGTATTGGCGGAACGACGCGACCAGCGAAGGCGCGACATGGCCGAGCACCAGCGCAAGCACGACGGCAACGAGCGTGATCGACATGCGGCTCCTCCGGATACCGGATTCTAGCGCGGGCGCGCGTTAACGCCCGGTCTCCGCCGGCGGACACGCGCTGCGCGCGCGCATGCCGGCGTGCCAGTGTTCGATCAATGCGCGTGCGATCGAGATCGAGGGCGACAGCAGCAGACCTTCGCCGTCGTCGCTGCCCTCGCGTGCGAGCGCCGCGTCGATCTCCTCAAAGGTGAACCAGCGGGCATCCTCCAGTTCGCCGTCGACCTGGGGAACATCCGGCTCGGCATCGGCACAGAATCCCAGCATCAGCGCACCCGGGAACGGCCACGGCTGCGCGCCGAGATAGCGGCAACTGCGCACGCGCACCTGCGTCTCTTCCTGCACTTCGCGCACGACGGTCTGCTCCAGCGTTTCGCCGGGCTCCACGAACCCGGCGACCACCGAGTAGCGTCGCGGCGGCCACGATGCCTGGCGTCCCAGCAACAGGCGCTCGCCATCGCTGACGGCGACGATCACGGCAGGATCGACCCGCGGATAGTGGTCCTTGCCGCACTGCGTGCAATGCGCGGTGTAGCCCGCACGGCGGAAGGTGATGTCGCCGCCGCAGACGCTGCAGAAGCGGGTGGACGACTGCCAGTGCAGCAGCGCCCGGGCCATCGCGAACACACCGGACTCGAACGAAGGCCATGTCGCGGCGGCACGGCGAAGATCGAGCCACGCCGGTGCCTGGACGGCGTGGTGACGGGCATGCGCGGCGAACCAGGCCACGTCGTCACGACGCCCCAGGAAAAGACTCGCCCCGGGACCGCCACCGAGCGAAGCGCCCTCGAACGCGAGCAACGTGCCGTCCGCCTGCGCGAGCGCACGTCCTTCCTCGTCGAGAATCATCACGCGCGCGGACGGCCACAGGCGCGCCAGCGCCTCCGCGTCGTCGCGCAGCGCATCGGCACGATCCAGCGTATCGCCCGCGAAGGCGAAGCCGGAAAGAGGCCCAGGAAGAGAGGCGTGACCTGTCACGGAACGCGGCAGGCCGGGATTCACATGCTGAAACTGCTGCCGCAGCCGCAGGTCGTCTTCGCGTTCGGATTGCGGATGACGAACTGCGCGCCCTGCAGGCTTTCGCTGTAGTCCACTTCCGCCCCCATCAGGTACTGCAGGCTCAGCGGATCGACCAGCAACGACACACCATCGGTGTCGACGGCGACGTCGTCCTCGGCGCGGTTCTCGTCGAACTCGAAGCCGTACTGGAAGCCCGAGCAGCCGCCGCCCTGGATGTAGACGCGCAGCGCCAGGCCGTCGCTGCCTTCTTCCTGGATCAGCTCGCGCACCTTCGCAGCCGCAGCCGGCGTGAAGTTCAGCGGTCGGTCGATGGACTGGTAGTCGGGCGCGGCCGCCGCGGTGGGCAGGGAAACGACGGTGGTCATGCGGAAAGGATGAGGGCTGGGGGAAGGCAGTTCAAGGTCAGGGCGTGCCGGCGCCGGCACCCGCGCCCTCCTTCGCGGCCGCCTGCGTCCACGGGAACGACTGTTCCACGGCGGGGCCGCTCTGCGGCACCAGGCGGGCGATCACCCGGACCGGCTTGAACCCCGGCGGCAGCAACAGGTCGCCCTCGACCTGCTGGAAATACTTGAACGAATAGGGCACCCCGGGCGCATTCGGCTGTTGCCGCAGGTCGGCCCAGGCCAGGCGACGCAGCTTGCCGGCTTCCGTGCCTTCGACCGACACCAGCAGGCGACCGGCATTCACCGCGCCGCGATTGAGGTTCTGGGTGAGGGTGGCGGTGAAGTGCCACGCCTGCTCGTCCTGCGGCTGCAGGGTCAGTTCGTGCACGGACAGGCCGCGACGCTGCGCGGTGGCGCCGACGAACCGCTCGTAGAAGGCGACGTCGGCGCGCAAGCCGGCGATTTCCTCGTCGCGTTCGGACAGCGTGGCCTGCAGGTCGCGGTTGGCGTCGCGGCTGATCTGGTCGGAGCGCGACAGCGTGGCGACCTGCTGTTCCAGCGATTCGATGCGCTCCTGCTGGCCGCGCAGTTGGGCGGGCGTAGGTCCTTCGCCCGTGCTGCCGGCCATCGAGCGCCACACGGCCCATCCACCGGCCACGACGACCAGGGCCAGTGCCACGGCGGCGATGACCGGCCCCCTCCTGAAGCGGGGCGGCGGCACGGTCGGCGGGAGCGGCCTGGCGTTCATTGCCGCAGGATAGCGCGGCGGTTCCCAGCCGGCTCTGAATGAGCCGATCAGGCGTCGGCGGCCGCCCAGGCTTCCGGCACCGGGCCGGCGTCATGCGTGGCGTGCTCGGCGGCCAGGGCATCGGCGTGCACCAGGCGACCGGTCAGTTGCGCGCCCGCGCTCATCTCCACGACCTTGTAGTGCAGGTTGCCCTGCACGCGCGCCTTGGTGGCCAGTTCGATGCGCTCCAGCGCGTGCACGTCGCCGACCATGCGCCCGTTGATCACCACCACCGGCGCCTGGATCTCGCCCTCGATGCTGCCCTGTTCGGCCAGCGTCAGCACGGCGCGCCCGCCGGCTTCGGCGATCACCTTCCCCTGGATATGACCTTCCACGTAGAGGCCGCCGCTGAACACGACATCGCCGCGGATGGTCACCTGCGGGCCGATCAGGGTGTCGATGGCACCCACGTCGGGGCGGATGGGCTTGGTCTTGAACATCTCACTTGCCTCCTGCGGCAGTTGCGGTCTTCCAGTCGAAGGCCTGCTCCACCGCCGCGTCGTCGCCGTGCAGCGTCACCTTGACGCGTTGCGGCGTGAACCCCGGCGGCAGCATCACGTTGCCGTCCAACTGCTGGAAATAACGGAAGGAATAGGCCTGTCCCGGCGCGCTGCGCTGCTGGTGCAGTTCGTCCCACTGCACGGCCGCCAGCTTGCCGCCGCGCACGCCCTCGACGGTGAAGCGCATCTGGCCTTCACTGACCGCGCCGCGGTTCATCGTCTGCGTCAGCATGATCTGGTAGCGCCAGGTGCCGCCGTCCTCGGGGGCGAACTCGGCCACGTGAACGGTCAAGCCCTTGCGCTGGCTGGTCGATCCGACCAGCCGCTCGTAGAAGGCGACATCGGCCCGCAGTGCCGCGATCTCCTCGTCCCGTTCGGCCAGGGCTTCCTGCACCTCGGCGTTGGCGGCACGGCTGATCTGGTCGGACCGCGCGAGCGTGGATTCACGCTGGCGCAGGGAATTCAATTCGGACTGCACCGCCTTGATGTCGCGCTCGGCTTTCGCCAGCGCCGCGGCGGCCCTCGCCAGCCTGGGCGCCGCCGTGTAGGTGGCCGTCCACCATGTGGCTCCCATTGCGACCACCCATGCCAGGGCGAGCAGCAACGAGGCACCTCGGCGGCGGACGGCCACGTCGCGCGGCACGATCCGGAAGCGGGAGGGAACAGGCGCTGACATGACGGACAGGCGGCAGGCGGCGCTCAGCCGGCAGCCAGACGGGACCCCTATACTCGCCGCAGTGGCGCGAGCCCTTGAGTCTAACGGGAGTGGCCGGGATGTCCGAAGCGCATCTTTTCGTAATTGGGATCCTGTTGGCATGGATGGCCGGGATCCGGGTCTACCTCACCGTCTTCGGGGTGGGGCTGGCCGGCGCCCTGGGCTGGCTCGATCTGCCGCCCGCGCTGCAGGCCACCGAATCCTGGTGGGTGCTGGGTACCTCCGGCGCGCTGGCGCTGACCGAGTTCTTCGCCGACAAGATCCCGGGCGTGGATTCCGGCTGGGACCTGCTGCAGACACTGGCTCGCGTGCCGGCGGGCGCCTTCCTGGCAGCCGCCACCCTATCGCCCGACGGCCAGTTGAGCGGCGGCGTGCTGGCCGCCGGGGCGGGCGTCGCCCTGACCAGTCATGTGCTGAAGAGCGGCTCCCGTGCCCTGATGAACACGTCGCCCGAGCCGGTGAGCAACTGGGCCGCCTCGATCACCGAGGATGCCGTGGTGGTCGGCGGTCTGGCCCTGGCCTTCGCGCACCCCTGGATTGCGTTGTTCCTGGTGATCGGGGCCTCGGTGCTGATCGCGGTCGCCGTGTGGTGGGTGTGGCGCAAGGTGTCGCGCGGCCTGAAGCGCCTGCTGCAGGCGGCGCCACTCGCGGATGCGCCACCCCCGACCTCCGGCCCGTGACAGGGACCGGTGCATCGGGGATCATGAAGCCTGCCTCGGCCGTGAACTTCATCGCATAATGGGGCTCAGCT
Source organism: Pseudoxanthomonas japonensis (assembly GCF_010093445.1). Lineage (GTDB taxonomy): Bacteria > Pseudomonadota > Gammaproteobacteria > Xanthomonadales > Xanthomonadaceae > Pseudoxanthomonas_A > Pseudoxanthomonas_A japonensis. The sequence continues at coordinate 114,020 of NZ_PDWW01000009.1, forward strand.
TGGGGAAGCCTGATGTCCGCCATCGATTCCACATCCCGCCCGCAGGATGAGCCCTCACGCTCGCGCCTGCGCGCCGAAACACCACCGGCCCACCATTGGCGCCGCTGGGTGGAGGATGCTGCTCCCGAGGATGCGGCGGATGCCCCCGACGCCGGAGAGCCCGTCGACATGACCCCGCAGCCCCCCACTCCCTTGC